>NZ_CAJXST010000005.1 GCF_913061305.1 uncultured Porticoccus sp.
TTCGAAGAACGGACTGTTTCTTAATCCGAGTGTGCGTGTCTTTGGGGTAAGACCATAGTAAAAACTCTAGGAGACTATTGGCCCTTTATTATTTAAAAACCCCACCTTTCTTAAGACAAGTAGAGTGGATGATTATCTAATCTATCGTGGAGAAGTCAAAGCTCTGTTTGGATACTAAAGTATGATAAATTTTTCTGAGATTCAACGACGCTTTGAAGAGGCTTTTTAAGTGTTTAAATTGAAAGCACTGATCTTTGTGTCAGATATTATGTTTGTCTGGGGATTGGTCTCCATCCTAATAATAATGGTCGTTGGGCATATTGGTAATTTGGATCCTCTTTATTCAAAAATAGCAGAAATAGGAATGCTATGTTTAGGTGTAAATTTTTTTAGGATGTTAGTACATCTATGTAATTCAACTTATGGCTCTTATAAAGGGTTGTGGCTGTTCAGTTTTTTTATATTGAATTTATTGATTGCAATGGTGTATTACCTTGTTATATACAGACCAAGTTTAATTAAAAGAATAGGATATTCGGGGCAAGACCAGTGTTAGACCAGTATTAAGGGCTTACGTACACTTTTGATGCATATTCGGGGTCAGAGTAAAAACTCTCACTCTTATTCTGTTGCGGATTGATTTATTATTTCTTAACTAGTCTGAAAGCTGTTTTGTTCAAGGAGGAACGAACCCCAACGAAAAGGATGAAGAAAATTAATTGGATTGGAATAAATGAGTTATCGGCGTATGGATACAAAAGGTGGAACCTGTTTTTTCACGGTAAATATTGTTGGGGTTCGTTCCTCACCCCAACCTACGCACTTTTTTAATTTCTTCATGATGGGGAATAAATGTCTTTCCTGAATTTTGACTTGTCGCTCTTTGCCGTCCGTCATACCCTGTGTGCATTCTTGCAATGGCGAAAAGGCACTCAACAATGCAAAGCCCGCTAGGTTATTACGACGAGATAAAGAGTTTTTTGGAAAATCGGTTATGGCGTGCCGATATTGAATCGATGGCGCTGCCCCAGCGCTATGGTTATAAATTTATCAGGTTTCTTTTTGTTCTGATGCGCGAGTTTGCCAATGGGCAGCTCAATTTGCGTGCCATGAGTCTTGTGTACACCACCCTGTTGTCGATGGTGCCGCTATTGGCGGTCAGTTTTTCTGTGCTGAAAGCGTTTGGTGTGCATAACCAGATTGAACCCTTGCTGTTGAATCTGGTGCAGCCCTTGGGGGAGAAGGGCAACGAAATCGTGGTGAACCTACTCGGGTTCGTCGAGAACATGAAGGTGGGCGTGCTGGGCTCTGTGGGGTTGGCACTGTTGCTTTACACCGTGGTTTCCCTGATCCAGAAGGTTGAAAGCTCGTTCAATTATGTCTGGCATGCCAAGTCTACCCGCCCGTTTTCGCGTCGCTTCAGCGACTACCTGAGTGTGATTATGGTGGGGCCGGTGCTGATGTTTTCCGCCATCGGGATGACCGCTTCTCTGATGAATAGCGGCGTGGTTCAGGCGCTGGTCAGCATTGAGCCATTTGGCAGTATCATGCTGGTGGTGACCAAGTTGATCCCCTTCCTGCTGATCATCATGGCCTTCACCTTTGTTTATATGTTTATGCCGAATACCCGGGTGAAATTTTCGGCGGCGCTGGTGGGTGCGGTGGTGGGCGGTGCCCTCTGGCAGAGCACGGGCCTGGTGTTTGCCGAATTTGCTTCATCATCGACCAAGTACGCGGCTATTTATTCCGGCTTTGCCATTCTGGTGCTATTCATGATCTGGCTTTACCTGAGCTGGTTTATTCTTCTACTCGGTTCCCAGGTGGCCTATTACGTTCAGTATCCGGAGCAGATCAGGCTTAGCAATCAACGTGTACCACTGAGCGGAAGGCTGCGCGAGCAAATGGCGCTGCTGACCATATACTGGATAGCCGACCGTTTTGTCCGCCACAAAAAACCACTCTCGATCGAGGAGCTGTGCCAGTTACTGGCAATACCTGCCGAGCGTGTGGCGGAGACCGTGCAGATGTTAACGGATCGGGAGCTGGTGGTTGAAACCAATGACGAACCCAGCACCTATGTACTGCAATCTGATCCGGCCAATATGACGGTGGCTGAATTTCTTCAGATTGTGCGCAGACCCAACGATGAGCAGTCGATGATGGACGATCAGATGCAATCAGTGACGGGCGTGGACGCGGTCATGGCACAGATCGAATCATCGGTTGGTGACAAGCTGGCGGGGTTGACGTTGCGCAAACTGGTGGATGACGGGAAGCCGGATTAGCTGGCGCTCGGATTTAACTAAAAAAGGCCCCAAACGGGGCCTTTTTAATTGCCGGCAATAAGTGCTCAGGCACTGGCGCTTGGCCGTGCAGATACCTCGTCGTACCAGCGCAGACTGTTACGGTTGCCCTTCGGAATGGTGATATCTACCCACTTGGCAAAGTCCACTGCACAGACGGCGGTGATGTCTACCATTGTGAAACAGTCGCCCATGATGAACGGGTTACCGTCTTCCAGATATTTTTCCAGCCAGTGGAAAAACCGTTCGAGGGTCTTGGTGCCGCGTTCCACCAGGCCGGGTATGGCAGGTGATGGCACCCCCGGCAGGCTGCGGTAGGCAAAACTGTCGTTGTCGAGCTTATTGCGGAACACTTCGGAGGTGGCGATCATTCCCTCAAATTCCATTTTGCGCTGCATGCATTCGATCTGGGCGCGCTCGACCGGGGTTGTTCCCAGCAGGGGCGGTTCGGGATGCAATTCTTCAAGATAGCGACATATGGCCATGGCTTCGTCGAAGCGGGTGCCGTCCTCCAGCTCCAGGACTGGCAATAAACCACGTGAATTGATTGCAAGAAATGAATCCTTCAGGTTTTCGCCGCCGAGAATATCGATTTCCACCTTGGGAATATCCAGGCCTTTTTCAGCGATGAACATTCGGGCCCGTCTCGGGTTCGGTGCAACAGAACAGTCGTATAATTTCATCAGTTACCTACCTCAGTTTTTATTGATTTTTATAGTCAGGTTTGTTGTCTGCGTATTCTTTTTGAGCAGACATTGTTTTGGCCGCTGGGGTGCCACATTCTTGACCAATTGGTTTATATAACGCGGAAACCATAACGACAAAAACGGATTTTTTCAAACTGTGATGTTGCGGGTGCCAGACAACGGGTTGCTGTCAATAATTCAATCAGTGAAACAACCGCCCCAGAATGACCGGGATCGCTGTTTCCACCCGCAAAATACGGCTGCCCAGGGTGACGGATTGAAATCCCGCTTCGCAGAGTTTGCCGATTTCGTAGTCGATAAAGCCGCCCTCTGGCCCGACCGCCAGTGTCACCGGGGATGAAGGCGGACCTACCGGGCAAGGGATGCCGCCGCCTGGATGGGCGACCAGCGCCAGACTGTCCGCCATGATGGCCGGCAGTTCATCTTCCACAAAAGGCTTGAAGCGGGGCCTGACCAGTACCTGGGGTAGTTGCGTATCACAGCCCTGTTCGAGGCCGAGTAACAGTTGTTCGCGAATAGCCTCTGGTGCCAGCCAGGGACTTTGCCAGTAGCTTTTCTCCACCCGCCAACTGTTGATCAGGTACAGCTGTTTAACGCCCATGGTGGCGACCGTTTGCAGAATGCGCCGGAGCATTTTGGGTCGGGGCATGGCCAGCATGAGTGTCACCGGCAGTGCCGGCGGCGGTGGTTGATTCAACACTACTGCCAGCTCCGCTGCCTGCGGTGTGAGCCTGAGCACCGTTGCCTCGCCGATCCGGCCGTTTACCAGCCCGGCCCTGAGGCTGGCCCCTTCGCTGACCCTGTGCACTTCCAGCAGGTGCTGCAGGCGCCGCCCGCCGAGCGTTACCTTTGAATCGGAGATGAAATCTGCGGGTTCCAGCAGCAATAAATTCATGGGCATATCCAGATGTTGTGGGCGAGACGCGGCTCCGTTCAAAGCCCCCGTGCCGGCAAATTATAGGCCGCTGGGTACTGCAAAGGACATGCTGTGTTGTGCTTCCTGTGCTGAAAAAAGCGCGGCAACCCGTCTATTTCACTTTTGCTCCGGTTTGTGCTGAACTGAAGCCTGTTTTGTCCAAACAATTTTCAGGTGAAGTCTTTGGCATTCCGGCTATCCCTACGTAAAAAATACTGGCGCTACTGCCGTGCAAAGTGTCGCCGACATCCCGTGATCGGGCCAGCGGCGCTGTTGATATTTTTTGTGTCGGTTTCGGGTTGCGCGCTGTTTGCCGCGGCGCCACCCGCACAGCAAAGTAATATCTGCGAGATTTTCAGACAGGAACCCGGTTGGTACGACCATGCCAGAAATGCCCAGGAAAAATGGGGCACCCCCATTGCCACCCAGATGGCCTTTATTCACCAGGAGTCTTCCTTTCGCAGCCACGCAAAGCCCCCACGGGATCGGTTGCTGGGGTTCATTCCGTGGTTTCGGTCTTCCTCTGCCTATGGTTATGCCCAGGCGCAGGATCCGGTTTGGGGTGAATACGAGGACGAGGCTGGCGGTCTGCTGACCCGCCGTACCCACATGAAATATGCCACGGATTTTATCGGTTGGTATAACCGTCGCAGCCATGAACGATTGGGTATTTCCCTGTATAACCCCGAGCACCTGTATCTGGCTTACCACGAAGGGCCGACCGGCTACCGTCGGGGCTACCATCGCAACAAGCCTCAGGTGCTGCGATCGGCGGCCAGGGTCAGCGGTCTTGCCGGTCGATATCAGGCACAACTGACGGGTTGCGAGTCGGAATTCCGCTGCCGACACTTCTGGCAGGTGTGGCCATTCTGTCGCGGTTGAGAGGTTTTGTGGGTCTCTACTACCTGGATTCTGACAGCAGATCTGATGTCAGGAAACATTCATCCCTATAAACACCTAAGCCGGTTTTGTGCGCCCTGAACTATCCTGCTCCGTTTCTTTCGAAGAAGAAATATGGCGCCCCGGGCAGGATTCGAACCTGCGACCTGCCCCTTAGGAGGGGGCTGCGCTATCCAGCTGTGCCACCGGGGCTTTGAAATAGATAAGAGTTTGGGTTGCAGCGCGCGTATTCTAGCTGCGGTATTCGCTGGCGGCAAATAACTTGCTCAGTAAAAATTTCAGATGGCAATGGTAATTCGGTTCTCACGGAGTCCCGAGAGCCATTCACCTTTTGGATCGGTATTCTTCCAGAAATCTGAGCGTGGTTTCACGGTAGGACTGGTCGCGGTAGGTGCCGATGTGCGGTGTATCGGTTTGCACTGTTTCGATGGTGCTCTCGCTCCCGTTGCGCAGTTGTCTGACCAGATCGTGGGTATGCTGCCGCGGGATGACAACATCGTTTTCACTACTGAAAATCAAAAGCGGCAGGTGGGGCCATTGGTCCGCCACCCGCTCGGGACTGTATTGGTCGTCGATGAGCCAGGATAACGGGTATTGGAGCGGCCAGGTTAACCAGAATTCCGAAAATTTTTCCCGGCCAATCCGGCGGTAACTGGCGAAAGGCGTGTCGAGAATGACCGCCTTGAGGCCGTCGACGGGGTATTTGGACAAATAGTAACTGCTCAGGCTGGCGCCAATACTCTGTCCGAGCCAGAAGGCAGGGATGCCTTGGCTCTGGCTGCGTTGCTCAAGCCAGCCGGCGGCACTGGATATATCGTTGAATACGTCGGGTAGAGAGGCAACCCCTTCTGAGTGGCCGAAACCGCGGTAATCCAGCAAGAGCAGTTCGTAGCCGGACTCAGCGAGCCAGGCGACACTGTGGATATGCGTGCTGATATTTTCGGCATTGCCGTGCAGTACCAGGATGACGCCTTTGGGCGCAGCTGGCGGCAGCAGGTGCCAGGCGTGCACCTTGATGCCGTCACGGGTAGTCAGGTAAACGTCCCGGTACTGGATGCCCAGTATGTCCGGGGTGAGGCGCAAACGTTCCTGCGGGTAAAAAAACATGCCGCTGCAGGCCGTAAGTAGCGGAACTGAGAGCGAAAGTATCAGCGCCCATCGACAACTGCGTTGAATTCTTTTCAGAAACGCCATTCCAGTCCCAGTTGCTGTTGGTGAAACCAGGTGCCTTCCGTGGATGTGGCGGACAGTTGACCAACCAGGGACAGGTTCAATCCCAGGTGATAGCTGACCTCCCAGTTTAGCTGATGGTAGTGATGGTCGTATCCCGCCACCGCCTCGTTCAGTTGTAGGGAGAGGTGTTGTTGCCAGTTTTCTCCCCGAAACAACCAGCCACCGTGTAACCCAAGGCTCGCCGCGTAGTTGGAGGGCAGGCTGTGCTGGTGCTGAAGTTGGCTTTCGGCAAGCAGGTAGACTTGGTGCTGACTGGCGAGCCGATAGCTGTGGCCTATGCCGACATTGAAGGTGGGAACCAGCGGGTCGTCGCCATCTGCCAGGTATTTCCTGTAAAGCCCTGCATCCACCCGCCATGAGAGGGGTTTGAAAAAAGCGTCGCGGGGCGTCAGTGAGGTGATATTGAGGCCGGTAAAGCGCTCCAGTCGCAAGGTGCCTGTTTCCCTGAGCGCCAGGTCGGTTTCGAGGAACTTGATCTGTGCGCCTTCCGGGTACCCGGCGGGAGGGTCGAGCAGGTCATGGTAGGCCGGGCGGATCCGTAACAACGTGTATTCCACGTCCTCATTCTGCCCCTGGCTGAGCGCGACTTGGAAGGTCCGGTGGCCCTCATCGTCGCGGACAGCCGGCACGGGTGGTGCCCGATACGGAGAGGGCTCGGGAATCTCGCTGCGCTTTTTCAGTAATTCCAGAGAGGCGTCGGCCACAGACGAGCGGGGAAGTTGCTGTTGTTGAGCTCGGTAGCGCTGCAGATCGAAGGCCACCTCCAGAGCACCGGCCGTGATCTCTGGATGGTCCTCATCATGGCGCTGTTCCGGGAGCGTATTAGCGGGGTCTGCCAGGGCCAAGGTGAGAGGATGGAGCGATGCAGGCAGCTGTTCGATTTTGTATTTCAGCTCGGTGGCCATTGACGGACGGTAGCGTACCTTGTCTACCAGATTGCCAGCGACAATGCTGCGAAGCGTGTCCGAGGGGATCGCATAGGTCGAAAACTGTTGCGTCAATTGCAGGCTGGGGCGCGCCACGTCCAGCAGTGTGAGAATGCGATAGGCACAGTTCTCATCAAAGAAAAAATAGTCGAAGTGAGCCGGCAACAACTCCCAGGTATGGAGTAGCAGGCGGTGAATTTCTTCAGCGTTCAGGTTGAGCCGGTATTCCCAGATGTCGCGGTTTTCGACCTCGCTGTACTCTTTCACTTTCTGGTAGTAGGGCATCACCGATATGACGCCGGGGTACCCGCCGAACAGGCCGCGATAGGCGTAAATCAGTTCCGGATCATCGTGATTCACATTCGCGGCAAAGTTGATGGTCTGTGCCAGCAGGCGGTTTTCGTCGCGCTGATTTTTCTGGTCCACCCGAAGAAACAGGTGGCCGAACATGGACGACGGACTGTTCAGGTAAGCCGCAGGAAAGATCAGGCTGATATGTTCGGGCTCGAATTTTTGCAGCCATTGGTTGAGTTTCGGGCAGTGGCTCTCGTCAATGGCCAGGGTGTCGATCAGGCCCTGGCTGTGTAACCACTGTGCCCGGGCGGGGAAGCGGCACTGCAGTTGTGGTCGCTGTTCGAGAACCCGGATATTGACCGACATTTCTTCTTCGGGGTCAGTTTTGCCGCGGTCGCTGAGGAAAAAATCGTCACTGTCCACCTCGGATCGCAGGGCACCGTCCCAGTCACTGCGTTGGTATTGCAGCAGGGCCAGCCATTGCGGATCACTGGACAGGGCAGCGATATTATCAGGCGCTCCAAAGACCGGTGCTATCTGTAAAAAAAGTAGCAGGGTGAGGAGTGTCGTCAGTCTGTGATTCATCCATGAATCCTATGGATGTCTGGGAGTGAACATGGACAGGTTGTTGGCTTGCCCTGAGGGGAGCGCCCGGCAGCCAATGACCGCCGGGCAAGGTTTTTATACGTATTTGGCCAGTGTCTTGTCGTTGGCCATGAGAGAGACCATGGTCTCGACGATCTGTTCGCTGGTGACGTCGCTGTTGGGATAAAGGGTATCAAAATTGTCGTGCATGACGCGCTTGAAAGTGGGCACGTCCTGGGACTGAATTCCCATGGTTGAAGCGACAGTGGAGAGGATTTCACCGTCACCTTTGGCGATGTCGTTTGAGAGGCGATCCATATTGTGGAACACCACGGCGTTGCTGCCAGTGTAGTTGATGGTTCCGGATGTATCGCAGCCATTGGTACCAGAGGTCATACCGAAGGTATTGTTGCCGGAGGTGCCATTGGTTGTCGCAGCCACAACGTGGGAGGCGACGCCAGATTGGCCTTTGAAAAGCATGGAACCCCAACCACAGCCGGGACCCGTGTCGCTGGCCATGGCAAATGAACTGGCGGTCAACATTACTAAGCCGGTAAGAATTGGTCGCATCATAAATAAATTCCTTATATCGATTGAAAACTGCTTCATTACAGGAATGACGAGTATAAGGGAGCATGGGTGGTTTTGTCAGTGAGCGCGTCAGTCGTTGCCAAATACTTCGCAAAATTGGTGGGCTGTCTTGGGCGACAACAGCTTTCCCTGTAAATATTTCAGGTTGCAGCAGTCAAACAGGCCATTTTGCCGGATAATGGCGGGCTATGAATCAGGACAGAAATTTTGACGACCTCGCCGAACGCTTTCAACGCAAGGTCTACGGTGGCCTGAAGGGTGATATTCGCCTGGCGGTGCTGTGGCGGGATCTGGAACAGTATCTGCCACAGATTCATGGTGCTGAGCCGTTAACCGTGCTGGATGTGGGTGCCGGTCTCGGCCAGCTGGCCATTCGCCTGGCCAGCCTGGGTCACAGGGTGGTCGTCAATGATGTGTCCGAAGAGATGCTGGCCGTGGCGCAGGCGGCTGCCCGACAGGCCGGTGTCTATGAGCAGATCACCTGGCACCACTGCCCGTTTCAGGTATTGGCGGAACAGCAGCCGGGCCGATTCGATCTGGTGTTGTGTCACGCGGTAGTGGAGTGGCTGGCCAGGCCGGAATTATTGCTGCCGCAGTTGCAACGTTTTGTGGCCCCGGAGGGGTGCCTGTCCTTTACCTACTACAACCGGCATTCCTTTGAATATCGCAATTTGCTGCGGGGCAATTTCAACCTGTTGAAAAGGGACAGGTTTGTCCCCGATACAGGCAGTCTCACACCGGTCAATTCGCTGTATCCCGAGCAGGTCAAACAGTGGGTGGCTGATGCCGGTCTGGAGGAGATGGCAGCTACCGGTGTGCGGGTCTTTCACGACTATGTGACGAATCCTCGCGGTGGTAATGCCGTTCCCGAAGCAGTGATCGAGATGGAGTTGGCCTACTCCCGACGGGATCCCTACCGGTGGTTGGGGCGCTATATTCATCTGTTGCTGGCCCATGGGCGGCAGACAGATTAGTTGTGTAATTTCAGTAGCAGATCCCGGGCGGCATTCAGTTTCGAGGCCAGATAATCATTGCCACCGCGGTCTGGATGCAGCTTCTGGATCAGTCGTTTGTGGGCATCGATAATGGCCTGGCGGCTGGCCCCCGGTTGCAGGCCGAGTAACTGGAAAGCTTCCTGTTGACTGAGTTCGCCGTTGCTGCCAGCACTTGCCTGCTGCTGTGGCGGCGGCTGGTTTTTCCTGCGCAGAGCCTGCAGAAAGGGCCATGCCCTCAGGGCTAATCCGAACAACAATTTGAGCAGCGGCAGAGCGGCGGTGGCCGCTGCCAACAGCCAGTGCACCCGGCCGGTGACGACCAGCAGCAGAATGATTCCCAACAGGGCATAAAAACCGCCGCGGATTAGCGCTTTGCGGCGCAGTTCCGGGGGTTGTCGTTGATATTGCTGCCAGAGCAGGTAGCCCACCAGGCCCACAGCCAGCAACAGAATGATCCTTGCCACATTACCTCGGATTTTTCGTATTCGCCGGGCTACAGTCTAGCAGGAAGCCGTTGGTTTTGGCGCTGTGGTGCCGCGCCAATGTCCATCAGCACTGGCTTTACATATAGCGCATTAGCATGGCGTAACCGCCGTCTTCCGGCAGGGGAAGATCCGCCGGCATGGGAATCCGGACCACATGCCCGGAGCCGGGTGCCGCATTGATTTTCACGCCATCGCGATTTTCCAGCGCGTCCAGACTGAAGGTCATATTGCCTTGCGGGGTGATCAGTTCCAGCGTATCACCAGCTTCAAACCGGTTTTTGACATCCACGGTAAACCAGCCCTTGTCGCGTTCGACACCACAGATTTCGCCGACAAACTGCTGATTCGGGTTACCGGAAACGCCCTGTTCATAATTCTGATATTCCTGGGGCACATGGCGGCGGTAGAAGCCTTCGGTATAACCGCGGTTGGCCAGATGATCCAGTTCAGCCATCAGGCTCATATCGAAGGGTTTACCGGCCAGGGCGTGGTCGATGGCGCGACGATAGACCTGGGCCGTGCGGGCCACATAATAATGGGACTTGGTGCGACCCTCGATTTTCAGGGAGTGGACGCCCATGGCGATCAGTTTTTCCACATGCTGGACGGCGCGCAAATCCTTCGAATTCATGATGTAGGTGCCGTGCTCGTCTTCAAAGGCCGGCATCATTTCTCCGGGGCGCCCCTGTTCCTCGAGCAGCATCATCGGTTCAACCTCGTCGTGGCTGTCCGGTTTTTCCGGTTCCCAGGTTTTGGTGGGAATAATGTCGCCGGTTTCAGTCTGGGTGGCCTCATGGGCATCGTATTTCCAGCGGCAGGCATTGGTGCAGGCACCCTGGTTGGAATCCCGGTGATTCATGTAGCCGGACAACAGGCAGCGGCCCGAGTAGGCAATACAGAGGGCGCCGTGCACGAACACTTCCAGTTCCATTTCAGGCACGCGCTGGCGAATTTCCTCTACCTCCTCAAGACCCAGCTCCCGCGACAGGATAGTGCGGACAATTCCCTGTTGGTGCCAGAATCTGACGGTGGCGTAATTGACCGCATTGGCCTGCACCGAGAGGTGAATGGGCATCTCCGGCCACTTTTCCCGGACCATCATGATCAGACCCGGATCGGACATGATCAGGGCATCCGGCTTCATCTCGATCACCGGCGCCATATCTTTCAGGTAGCTGCGCACCTTGTCATTGTGGGGCGAGATGTTGCTGGCAATATAAAACTGTTTGCCCTGCCGATGGGTTTCGGCGATGGCATCCGCCATCACGTCCAGGTGATTGAATTCATTGTTGCGCACCCGCAGGCTGTAGCGGGGCTGGCCCGCATAGACGGCATCGGCACCGTAGGCCAGTGCGTAGCGCATATTTTTGAGAGAACCTGCGGGGGAGAGGAGTTCTGTCATGTCAATCACCTGGAGTAAAGGAGGGCGGATTCTACAGGGTTGTACAGGATTTATACAGACGGCATCGTTGGGCTCATTGATCAGATCGGCAAATAAATCCCGAAAAAAGCAATGAAAAAAGGCCGGTGGATGACCGGCCTTTGTCCGTGCCTGAACAACATTACTTGTTGTGGCGGTTGATCCAGTCTTTCATCAGCGGAGCCACAAATTCACGGTACTTGCTGCCGTTGAAAATGCCGTAATGGCCGACACCCATCTGGACGTAGTGCTTTTTCAGTTTCTTGGGTAGGTTGGTACAGAGATGGAGAGCGGCTTCGGTCTGGCCGAGGCTGATCATGTCGTCCTTTTCCCCTTCCAGAGTGAGAATGGCGACATCCTTGATATCTCCGCAGTCAATGGTTTCACTCTGATACTGCATGATGCCTTTGGGCAGGTGCTGGTCGAGAAACACGCGCTCCATGGTTTCCATGTAGTAATCGGCATCCATGTCCAGTACTGCCATGTATTCATCGTAGAAATCGCGATGGCGATCCGCTTCGGCGATTTTGCCTTCGGCGATGTCCTTGAAGAACTGGATATGCTTTTGTGCGTGGGACTTCATGTTCATCGACATGAAACCACCCAGTTGCAGCATCCCCGGATAGACCTTCCTTCCGGCGCCGTCGTAGCGCGACGGGACCCTGTGAATGGCCACCCGGCGCAGCAGGGGCGCGGAGATTTTCTCGACCTTTCTGCCGAACTTGTTCGGGTTGATCCGGATATCGATGGGGCCAGCCATCATGATCAGGGATTTGGGTCGAGCGGGATTGTTGTGCTTGCTCATGTGCGCTACGGCCACCAATCCCGGCACCGCTGCCTGACAGATGGCAAACATGTGATTGCCGGGCCCGACATGCTCCATGAATTCAATGACGTACTGCACGTATTCCTCAAAGCCGAACTTGCCCTCGGACAGGGGCACGTCACGGGCATCGAGCCAGTCGGTGACGTACACCTCATAGGTATCGAGAAACTGACCGAAGGTTTCCCGGGACAGCGTGGCATGGTGGCCGGAAAGTGCCGCCACACAGAGCAGTTTCGGTGCATTGGCGGGTAAACCTTCGCGGCGAAAGCGCAGCAGATTACAGAAGGGTTTCTCCACCACCACCTCTTCATGAACCGGATATTCCACCTCATCAATCACCACCGGTTCGTACTCAAACCCTTGTTTCGGGTAGTGTTTCAGGAGGCGAATCGTGGATTCCAGAAAGGCTTTGCGCAGTCGGCCAAGACGCGTTTTTGAGAGAGGGTTCTTTTCGTGCGTGACGATATCGTGTGCCAGATCCAGTGCGGTGTTGACCGGCATCAGGGACTGACGGTATAGGTCGTAAAAGTGATAATGCATATACAGCACCTGCCAAAAACAGTGTGAAATCATTTAGTCACAGCAGATTAGAATAGGCAACCTAATCGCCAGAGCTCGCAAAATTTTCTGTGTCGAGCAAAAAAAACCCCGCAAAAGCGGGGTTTTTCAATAGCTTATATGATCAGGCTACATTGACGATTTGTTCTGCCGCAATCCGTTTGCCCTCGTCTGCCCCTTTCTGGAAGGAGGCGATCTGGTCAAAGTTCATGTAGCGGTAGATATCGCTGGACATGGAGTTGATCTTGTTCGCGTATTCCATGTATTCAGCCGTGGTGGGCAGGCGACCCAGAATACCACCCACAGAAGCCAGTTCGGCAGAAGTGAGGTAGACATTGGCCCCGTCACCCAGGCGATTGGGGAAGTTGCGAGTGGAAGTGGACAGTACGGTGACCCCTGCGTTGACCCGTGCCTGGTTGCCCATGCAAAGCGAACAACCGGGCATTTCTGTCCGTGCGCCGACCTTTTCATAGATCTCGTAGTAGCCTTCTTCCTTGAGGGTATGGGCGTCCATCCGGGTTGGCGGGCAGATCCAGAAGGTTGTGTTGATGCTGGGGGCTTCATTGAGCAACTTGCCCGCTGCCCGGAAGTGGCCAATATTGGTCATACAGGAACCGATAAACACTTCGTCCACTTTGTCGCCCGCCACGTCAGACAGCAGCCGCGCATCGTCCGGGTCGTTGGGGCAGCAGACAATCGGTTCCTTGATGTCTGCCAGATCGATTTCCAGTACGGCAGCGTACTCGGCGTCGGCATCGGCTTTCATCAGCGAGGGATTGGCCAGCCAGTCTTCCATTTTGCCCACCCGGCGTTCCAGGGTGCGGACATCGCCATAGCCTTCGGCGATCATCCAGCGCAACAAGGTGATGTTGGACTTCAGGTATTCCGTCACGGAGGCTTCGCTGAGCTTGATGGTACAACCGGCAGCAGAGCGCTCGGCCGATGCATCAGACAATTCAAACGCCTGCTCCACGGTCAGTTTATCGAGACCCTCGATTTCCAGAATACGGCCGGAGAAGAAGTTCTTCTTGCCTTTTTTCTCAACGGTCAGCAGGCCATCCTTGATGCCGTAGTAGGGGATGGCATGTACCAGATCACGCAGGGTGATACCCGGTTGCAGGTCGCCCTTGAAGCGAACCAGTACTGATTCAGGCATGTCCAGTGGCATCACGCCAGTGGCGGCGGCAAAAGCCACCAGACCGGAACCGCCGGGGAAAGAAATACCCATGGGGAAGCGGGTGTGGGAATCGCCGCCGGTGCCGACTGTGTCGGGCAGCAGCATGCGGTTCAGCCAGCTGTGGATAATACCGTCGCCCGGCCGCAGGGAAACACCGCCGCGGTTCATGATGAAATCGGGCAGGGTGTGTTGCGTTTCGACATCAATGGGTTTCGGGTAGGCGGCCGTGTGGCAGAAAGACTGCATCACCAGGTCGGCGGAGAAGCCGAGGCAGGCCAGATCCTTGAGCTCGTCCCGGGTCATCGGGCCAGTGGTGTCCTGTGAGCCCACGGTCGTCATTTTCGGTTCGCAATAGGTGCCGGGGCGGACGCCCTCGAGACCACAGGCCTTGCCGACCATTTTTTGCGCCAGGGTGTAGCCCTTGCCTGTGTCGGCCGGTTGCGCCGGCAGGCGGAACAGGTCGGAAGCGGGCAGCCCCAGATGTTCGCGGGCACGCTGGGTCAGGCCGCGGCCCACAATCAGGTTGATGCGGCCCTCGGCCTGTACTTCATCCAGAATCACACCGGATTTGAAGTGAAATTCGGACAATACGTCACCGGACTCGCTGAGAATCTTGCCGTCATAGGGACGGATTTCAATCACGTCGCCCATGTTGATATCGTCGACTGGCGCTTCAAAGACCAGGGCGCCGGCATCTTCCATGGTATTAAAGAAAATCGGGGCGACCTTGTTGCCGATACAGATGCCACCGGAACGTTTGTTAGGCACACCGGGGATGTCGTCGCCGAAGAACCACAATACCGAGTTGGTTGCAGACTTGCGCGAGGAGCCGGTACCCACCACGTCGCCGACGAAGGCGACCGGCAGACCTTTGGATTTAATCTCCTCGATCTGTTTTATCGGGCCGATTTTGCCCGGCTCATCGGGCGTCAGACCGTCGCGGGTCATTTTATAGGCCGCCAGGGAATGCAGGGGAATGTCCGGACGAGACCAGGCATCGGGTGCAGGTGACAGGTCATCGGTATTGGTTTCGCCGGTCACCTTGAAAACAATGGCCTTGATACTTTCGGGGACAGCATCCTGTCGGGTAAACCACTCGGCATCGGCCCAGGACTGAAGCACGGCTTTGGCTTGGGCATTGCCGGCATCGGCTTTCTCGGCGACATCATGGAATGCGTCAAAAACCAGAATGGTACTTTTCAGCTGTTCCGCCGCATCGTTGGCGAGGTCGGCATCATCCAGCAATTCAACCAGCGTTTCGACGTTATAGCCGCCGTGCATATTGCCGAGTAATGTTACCGCAGCGGGGCGGTCAATCAGTGGGCAGGTGATCTCGCCTTTGGCTACTGCACTGAGGAAGCCGGCTTTGACGTAAGCCGCTTCATCCACACCGGGTGGAACGCGGTTGGCGATCAGGTCGAGCAGAAATTCTTCTTCCCCGGCGGGCGGGTTTTTCAGCAGTTCCACCAGATCGGCGGTCCACTCGGGTGTCAGGGGTTTGGGTGGGATTCCCTCGGCGGCACGTTCTGCCACATGTTGGCGATAAGCTTCAAGCACGGTTTGTGTCCTCTTTTTGTGTGAGTGTACCCAATCCGGGATCAACACCGGTTGGGCTATCGGTGACGGGTCACCGATGTGGGTATTCTGGCTGGGCGTACTGGCGTGCCCATAGGGGTCGCTATCTTACTACAGATCAAAATTCAGGGTAACTTGGCTCCAGTTGATAACGGTCATTCACCCAGTAAATTCTCTGTTACAATTTCCAGCATCACCATCAGGCCCGATGAGGGTTTCAGAACGGGTAACCGCCATGCTCAAATTATACGGATTTCATACCAGCCACTATTTCAATATGGTGAAACTGGCACTGTTGGAAAAAGGCTTCGAATTTGAGGAAGTCCACAGTTATCCCAGCCGGGAGCCCCTGTTCCTGACCATGAGTCCCATGGGCGAAGTGCCTTTTCTGGAAGCCCGGGAGGGCTACATCAGCAATGTCCCGGTGATTATGGAATTTCTCGAGGAAATTATTCCGGAGGTGCCACTGTTGCCGGAGGATGTTTTCGAGCGGGCCAAGGTCAGGGAGTTAATGAGTATCCTGCTGCAGCATATTGAACAGCCGGTCAGCCGTCTGCTTGATCATGCCGACAGCGGAGGGACGCCGGATCAGGCACAGGTGGATCAGGCACAGGTGGATCAGGCACAGGTGGATCAGGTGGCGGTTGAGGTGGGGCAGGGCCTGGACGCATTGTCCCGACTGGCCAGGTTTGACCCTTACCTGTGTGGCGAAGACTTCAGTTATGCGGACGTCATTGCTTACCACTCTCTGGATCTGGTCAACAGCACCATGAAAAAGTTTGGCCCCTGGACAGTGATCGACGATATGGCCGGTCTGGCAGACTGGCGCAACACCGTCGCCACTCGACCGATCGTTCACCAGATGGACAATACACTGATCAGCGAACAGGACACTTTTTCAGCTGATTCCTGATCGACAGATTCAAACACAAAAGGCACGTTGTTGTGGCAGTCTCCGCGCTCGATGAAATTCAGGCTTTCTTACCCTGTCCGACGCCCGATAGCTGGGTCGAGGAGGCTGTGAAGCTGGAAAATCAGGATGTTTTGCTGATAGATCATGCCAACTGTGAGAAAAAAGCTGCCAGCACGGCGTTAAACCTGATCTACCGCTACACCGACAATTTTGAGCTGCTCAATAAAATGTCCCGGTTGGCCCGGGAGGAAATGCGTCACTTCGAGCAGGTCATTGCCATCATGGCGAAGCGGAATATCGAATACAGTAGCCTCAGTGCCTCCCGATATGCGGCGGGATTGCGTCAGCAGGTGCGCACCCATGAGCCTGCAAAATTGCTGGACACCCTGATTGTCGGCGCGTTTATCGAAGCCCGTTCCTGTGAGCGTTTTGCCTGCCTGGCACCTTATCTGGATTCTGAGCTACAGACATTTTATCGGTCATTACTGCAATCGGAAGGCCGCCACTACCGGGACTACCTGACCCTGGCCCGCCGGGTTGGCAAAGCCGGGGAGGTCGAGAAACGGGTTGAGGTCATCCGTCGTTGCGAGCAGCAGCTGGTGACCTCGCCGGATACAACGTTTCGCTTTCATTCCGGTGCGCCCGTCACCTCGACGGGGGTAACGGCCGTTGTCGAATCGGTGGAGATCCCCGCGTAGCTGACCGGTTGTTATTTGGCGGTATTTTGCACTGCTGTCGGGTGGATTTCAGTGCCGAGGACGTTTATCCTTCTGCACCTTCCTTATTCTCCCAGGTCAGTTCCTGTCGATGTCAAAAGTCCCTTTTCTTACCAAGCAGATTACCGCCCCGTACACCATTCCTTCCGGTATTGTGACCACGGCCACGTCAATTATTCAGCGTATTTTTGACACCATGCCGGAAGTGGGCGTCATCACAACCAAGAGTGTTGGCCTGACGCCGAGATCCGGTTATCGGGAGCCCGTGATCAGCCAGTACGCGCCCGGTTGTTTCGTCAATGCGGTGGGGCTCACCAATCCCGGTGCCGAGCAGTTGGCCGCTCAACTGGCAACCCTGCGGGTGCCGGCAGATCGTTTCCTACTCACCTCCATTTTTGGCGGCAGTGTCGAGGAATTTGTCGAGGTGGCCAAAATTGTCGCCCCGGTATCCGATGGCCTGGAATTGAACCTGTCCTGTCCCCACGCCAAGGGTTACGGCATGGCGATGGGCCAGGATCCGGAGCTGGTCCGCCAGATCACTGCGGCGGTGAAGGCCGCGGTGGATATTCCGGTGATTCCCAAGTTGACCCCCAATACCGACAATATCGCCGAGATCGCCAAAGCGGCGGTGGCCGGTGGTGCCGACGCGCTCTGCGCGATCAATACCGTGGGGCCAGGTTACACCTCTGCCCACGGCCATCCGGTACTCAGCAACGGTGTCGGCGGCATGTCCGGCAAGGGTGTTCTGCCCATCGGCCTGAAATGCGTGCGGGAAATGGCCGAGGCGGTGGATTGTCCCATTATCGGTTGCGGCGGTGTCAGCAGTGCTGACGATGTGCGGGCCTTCCGCGATGCCGGTGCCGATATTGTCGGTGTGGGTTCCGCGCTGATTGGCCTGACCACCGACGAAATGGGCGAGTATTTCCGTACTCTGGAGCGCGACATGGCGCAGGGCAGCAACGCTGCGGAGCAGATGATTCGCTACGATGTGGATATGCAGTTTCGCCCGGTGATACTGGTGTCCAACGAGCGGGTAACGGACGATATCTGCATTCTTACGTTTGATCGTAAGGTAGACGTGCAGGCCGGTGAATTTGTCTTTTTATGGATACCCGGGGTGGGTGAAAAACCCTTCTCGGCTCTCACCGACGACCCCTTCTCGCTGGCGGTGATTGATGTGGGGTTGTTTACCCACGAGTTGATGTCACTGCAGCCCGGCACTGAAGCTTATGTGCGCGGCCCCCATGGCATGGCCGTTGCCCCGCCGGCCGGTGCCAAAATCATTACCGTTAGTGGTGGCACCGGTCTCGCGGCGGTTTACCAGCTGGCGAGGGATTTCCCCAACAGTGAAATTTTTACCGGCGCGCGCACCGCGGAGCGGCTGTATTTCCTCGACGAGTGCCGCAAGATTGCCCCGGTGCATGTCTCCACCGATGATGGCAGCGAAGGCTTCCACGGGTTTGTCACCCAGTTGCTGCGGGAGTATTTACAACAGCTGCCCCCGGCAGAACGAAAAAATCTCATTTTCTACAATTGCGGGCCGTCCCCGATGGTGCGCGCTGCTGTGGCCGTGGAAAGGGAGTTCTGCGGTGATGATCAGATCTTCAGTGCCATTGATTACCTGACCAAATGTGGCGTTGGCCTCTGTGGTGCCTGCGCCGCCCCGGACGGGCGAAGAATCTGCGTGGATGGCCCCTTCATGGACGGTGCTTCGGTAGTCTAATCAAAACGGCCTGCGGGCCGTTTTTTTTGGCGGTATCATTTTTTACAGATAGGCCGATACAGGTCAACGCGCATTCCGCACAACAAAGCTTATGATGTCATAGCGTAACTTCAACTTGCATGGGACGTCGCGGATGAAAAAAAGCCTAATCACGTTGGTCGTTCTGGCAGTCCTTGCCGCACTCTTTTATTACTGGTCGCGCCCTGAACCGGTCACTGTCACGGTTGTTCCGGTTGAGCGGGGTGTGGTGGAGCGCACCGTGGCCAACACCCGTGCCGGCACCGTCGAAGCCTGCCAGCGCTCCCGGCTGGCGCTGTCCATTGGCGGCCGCATCGACCGGTTGCTGGTGGACGAGGGCGATCAGGTTGTGGCCGGGCAACTGCTGATGGTGCTGTGGAACAAGGATCGCGAAGCGCAATTACAGGTGGCGCAAGCCTCCGAGGTGTCGGCCCAGCAGGAGCGCCAGAGTATCTGCATTTCCGCGCAATCCGATCTGCGCGAGGCGCGGCGGTTGACCAACCTGGCGGAAAGAAATCTGGTGTCCGAGGAGTCGGCGGATCTGGCCGAATCCAGGGCCCAGGCCAGTTCTGCCAGTTGCGAGGCGGCCAAGGCTCGGGTAGTGCAGGCCGCTGCCGCCGCCTCCGCCGCCGCTGCCGTGCTCGAGCAGACCTTCCTGCGGGCACCCTTTGACGGCGCCGTCGCCGAGGTGACCGGGGAGGTGGGAGAATATGCCACGCCGTCCCCGCCGGGTGTGATGACGCCGCCGGCCATCGACCTGCTCACCGATGACTGTCACTACATCAGTGCGCCCATCGACGAAGTGGACGCCTCGGATATCGCTTTGGGCCTGCCGGTACGCGTCACCCTTGATGCCTTCCGCGACCGGGTTTTCCCCGCCACCGTAAGGCGCATTTCGCCCTACATTCTCGATCAGGAAAAACAGGCCCGCACCGTGGAAGTGGAGGCGGAGCTGGAGCCGTTACCGGAGGATGTCAGACTGCTGGCCGGTTACAGCGCGGATATGGAAATCATTCTCGACAGCGGCGACAACGCCCTGCGCATTCCCTCGGAACTGGTGGTGGATGACGAGTATGTGCTGGTGGTGGACGGCGAGGGTATCCTGCAACGCCGCCAGATTCACAAGGGTTTGACCAACTGGCGTTACACCGAGGTGCTGGAAGGGCTGAAAGAAGGCGATCTGATCGTCAGCAATATCGGCAGCGAGGGCGTCGAGGCCGGCGCTCCGGCAAAAATTGGCCGGACCGCCAATGATTGAACTGCAGGACGTCAACAAGACCTATCTGGTGGGTGAGTCGCCGCTTCGGGCGCTGCGGGACGTGAATATCACCATCGACGCCGGGGAGTACCTGTCGGTGATGGGACCTTCCGGCTCGGGAAAGTCCACCCTGCTCAACATGGTCGGACTGCTGGATCGCCCGGACAGCGGCAGCTACCGCCTGGAGGGAACCGCCACGGAAGAACTGGGCGAGGAGGCGCGGGCGCGATTGCGCGCCGACTACGTCGGTTTCATCTTTCAGGCATTTCACCTGATCAATCGCCTGACCACTCTGGAAAATGTCGAGTTGCCCATGATGCTGGCGGGCATCTCCCCCAAAAAACGCCGCCAGAGCGCGCTGGGTGTGCTGGAGCAGGTGGGTTTGGCGGACCGGGCCGGGCACCGGCCCAACCAGCTTTCCGGGGGGCAGCTACAGCGGGTGGCCATCGCCCGGGCCATCGTCATGAAGCCGCGCATCCTGTTGGCGGACGAGCCCACCGGCAACCTGGATCAGGCCTCCGGCGCCGAGGTGGTGGAGGTGCTGGAAAATCTCAATCGCGAGGGCATTACCCTGCTGGTGGTGACCCACGACGCCCAGCTCGGCAAGCGGGCCCGGCGGCGCATCCGCATGGTGGATGGTCAGATCGAATCCGACACTGGTGATGGCAATGCGCCTGCTGGATCAACTGCACTTTAACGGCCAGCTCTTTTTGCGCCACCGGGTGCGCACCGTGCTGCTATTGCTCGCGGTGGGGCTGGGCGTGGCCTCGGTGATTATGCTCACCAGCCTGGGTGAAGGCGCCCGCCGCTATGTGGACCGGGAATTTTCGGCACTGGGCAATCAGTTGTTGATCATTCTGCCCGGTCGCAAGGAAACCACCGGCGGCGCGCCACCCATCTACGGCGCTGCGCCCCGGGACCTGACCCTGGAAGATGCCCAGGCGCTGGAGCGCCTGCCGGCAGTCAGGGCGGTGGCCCCGGTGATCGCCGGCACCGCGCCGGTTTCTCGGGGCAGTCGCTCCCGGGAGGTGATCGTGCTGGGCAGCACCTCGGCCATCTTTCAGGTGCGCAAGATGGATGTGGCTCAGGGAAAAATCCTGCCGGAGCGTGCACGCAGTGAGGCCCTGGCGGTGTGCGTGCTGGGCTCCAAGCTGAAACTGGAGCTGTTTGGCAACCGCCGCGCCATTGGCGAGTGGGTGCGGGCGGGCGACCGCCGCATGCGGGTGATCGGCGTGCTGGAGGAACGCGGCGAATCCCTGGGACTGGATCTGCGGGACATGATCATTGTGCCGGTGCGCACCGCCGAACAGATGTTCAACTCGCCGGGACTGTTCCGGGTGTTGCTGGAGCTGGATGCCAATGCCGATTTCGATCGGGTTGAAGACCGGGTACGCGGGGTAATCCGCGAGCGCCACGAAGGCGAGGATGACGTTACCCTGATCAGCCAGGATTCCATGCTCGCTGCCTTCAATAATATCCTCACCACCCTGACACTGGCCATCGCCGCCATCGCGGCCGTCAGTCTGCTGGTGGCGGGCATCCTGATCATGAATATCAGCCTGATTTCCGTCAGCCAGCGGCGCCGGGAAATCGGTCTGTTGAAAGCATTGGGCGGCAGCAGCCGTCAGGTGAGGCAGCTGTTTCTCGGGGAATCCCTGCTGCTGGTAAGCCTGGGTTCCGTGGCCGGCGTTGCCGTGGCCTGGGTGGCGGTGCTGGTTGTCGCCCGGCTCTGGCCTGCCTTCCCTCTGGCACCACCCTGGTGGTCGGTCCCCGCAGCGGTGGCCACGGCGCTGCTGTCGGGACTGGTGTTCTCGCTGATTCCGGCGCGGCGCGCGGCGGCCCTGGACCCGGTGCTGGCCATGCGGGGGCAGGACCTGTGAATTTTCTCGATTACCTGCGCTGGATTTTCCTGGCCCTGTGGATGCAGCGCCTGCGATCCGTGCTGACCATTGTCGGTTTTGCCATCGGCATCGCCGCCATGGTGCTGCTGAGTTCCCTGGGTGAGGGGCTGCGGCAATTCGTGATCCAGGAGTTTACCCAGTTCGGCAGCCATATCGTCGCCATTACCCCGGGCAAGACCGAGACTTTTGGCATGGGCGGCATCCTCAATACCACCCGTCCCCTGTCCCTGGAGGACTCCGAAGTACTGAGGCGCATCCCGGGGGTGGAACAGGTGGTGCCGGTGGTGTTCGGTACCGCGCAGATCAAGGCGGTGGGGCGCAGCCGCTACACCGACGTGGCCGGCGTTGGCGCCCTGGCGGACAAGGCCTGGAAACTGGAGGTGTCACAGGGTTCGTTCCTGCCCCAGGAAGACATTCAGCGGGCGCGGGCCTTTGCGGTACTGGGCAGCAAACTGAAACGGGAGCTGTTCGGCGGTGACAATCCCCTGGGGGAATTTGTGCACATTGGCGGTAACCGCTTCCGGGTGATCGGCGTGATGGCGCCGAAAGGGCAGTTCCTCGGCACCGACCTGGATGACATGATCTACATCCCCGCCAACAAGGGACTGCAGATATTCAACCGCGAAAGCCTCATGGAGGTGGACGTTTTCTACAGCCCCGCCGTGCCCACCGACCGGCTCACGGAAAACATCAGACGGTTGCTGATCGAGCGCCACGGTTTCGAGGATTTCACCATCGTCACCCAGGATCAGATGATGGCGACCATGGACAATATCCTGCGCATCCTGAAATACGCCGGCGGTGGGCTGGGGGCGATTTCCCTGCTGGTGGGGGCCGTCGGTATCACCACTATCCTGATGATTACCGTGACCGAACGCACCTCCGAGGTGGGGTTGTTGCGGGCCCTGGGCAGCACTCGCAGTCAGGTGCGCAACCTGTTTCTGGGTGAGGCGGTGATGCTGGGGTTGGTGGGCGGACTGGCCGGTGTGCTGGTGATCGCCCTGCTGGTGGTGGGGGTAAGACTGTTTGTGCCGGGACTGCCGGTGGCTCTGAAGGGAGAGATCGTGCTGGTGGCACTTATCGTGTCCATGCTGATCGGCCTGATGGCCGGTGTGCGACCGGCGCTGAATGCCACCCGGCTCAGCCCCATCGATGCCCTAAGGGCTGAATAGACGCCCGGTTCAGCTTTCTTCGATGGGGAAAGAAACCAGTTCCGGTGCGTGCTCGCTTTCGATGCGGATATACCAGCCCCGTTGATGCCAGTCACCTAGTACCAGCCGCTCGCCGTAGGCCATATAGTGGTGATAGGGACGGTGGGTGTGGCCGTGAATCATCAGTTTCACCTGATACTCTGCCATCAGTTGTGCCACCGCCTCCTCCGACACATCCATGATATTGTCCGACTTGTTGGCGTTGGCCCGCATACTCTTCTGTCGCCATTCCACCGCCATCTTCTGGCGTTTTTTCAGGGGCAGGTGGCGCAACAGAAATTTCACCAGCGGATGGCGGTACCTGCGGCGAAATTTCTGATAGTCGGCATCGCCGGTACACAGAGTATCGCCATGCAGAAGCAGCACGCGCTGGCCGCCCAGCTCCGCGAGATGGTGGTCGGGCAGCAGGGTGGCTCCGCTTTCCCGGGCGAATTGTTTGCCGATCATGAAATCGCGATTGCCGTGGGTAAAGAACAGACTGACACCGCTATCGGACAGTTTTTTCAGCGCGGCAATTACCTGGCGGGCCAATGGTGCGGGGTCGTCATCCCCGATCCAGGCCTCAAACAGATCGCCGAGGATATACAGTGCCTCGACGTCGTCGGTCTGGTTTTCCAGAAAAGCAAAAAACGCCCGGGTTACCGCCGGGCGTTCTGGGGAGAGGTGCAGATCGGAAATCAGCAGTGTGGTCATCAGCACCACCTGCCGTGGCCGGGAGCGGCCTTATTTATCCGCATAGGCATCATTTATCCGCATAGGCATCGCTGACGGTGACCTTCTGGATTTCTACCGGATCCTTGGGTACATCCTGATGCATGCCGTGACGGCCAGTGGGTACACCCTTGATTTTGTTGACCACATCCATGCCATCGGTGACCCGGGCAAATACCGCATAGCCCCAACCCTGGGGATTCTTGCCACTGTGGTTGAGGAAGGTGTTATCGGCGACGTTGATGAAAAACTGCGAGCTGGCGGAATGGGGGTCATTGGTCCGCGCCATCGCCAGGGTGCCAGTCTCATTGGCCAGGCCGTTATCGGCCTCATTCTGAATGGAATCGCGGGTGGGTTTGCTCTGCATATCGGCGGTCATGCCGCCGCCCTGAATCATGAATCCGTCAATGACGCGATGGAAGACAGTTCCTTCATAGAAACCGTCGCGGCAGTACTGCAAAAAATTAGCGGAGGAAACCGGTGCTTTTTCGAAGTCCAGCTCAAGGCTGACATCGCCGTAATTTGTGTGCAGTGTAATCATCTGTAGTGGATCCTGTGACTGTCAAAAGAGGTGCGTATATTACGTTTTTCAGGGTTGAATTTAAACTGCTTTGCAGCGGGTTGGCGGCGATGCCCGGGCTTCACAGCAAGTTCAGGGGGTGTGGGTATCCTCCGGGCGCAGGTGCGGGGTGATCGCCGGCTCCTCAATGCGTGCCTGCCAGCCCTGTATTCCAGCGCACAGCAGGATCAGGCCGATCCCGATCCACAGGCCCAGATTGGGGTAAAACTGCCAGAAGATCATGTCCACGCCGAGCGCCATGATGATGGCCGTGTACTGAAACGGTGCCACGATCACCGGCTTGCCCACCCGGTAGGCCGCCACCATCATGATAAAACCGAATGCACCGCCGCTGCCGGAGACCAGAACCATCATCAGCGTTTTGTTGTCCAGGGCGATCCAGGCCTCCTGCTGCCAGAAAAATGCCGCCAGCAAAAGCGGGATATAGATGTAATAGTTCATCGACCAGTCCGATTCGGTGCGGGACAGATAGCGCGACCAGAGAATCATGATGGCAAAAGCGAGGGGCAGGACCGTCAGCGCCAGATAGTGCCAGCCGGAATTGCTGACATCCGGCTTCAGCACCAGACAGACTCCGATAAAACCGGTGATGGTGGCCAGCCACTGAATGGCATTGGCCCGCTCCTTGAGAATCAGTGGCGATATGGCCGAGATCAGGATCGGTGCACCCGCAGTAGCGGCACTCACTGCACTGATCGGAAAATGCTTGATCGCCACATAGTAGCCGAGGCTGATCACGGTAAAGAACAGGCTGCGCAACAGTTGGTGCACGGGTTTGCTGACACGCAGGGTTCGCAGGCGGCCGGTGGCCAGAATAAACACCGTCAGCACCAGCAGTGAAGCGGCGGTACGCAGGCAGATCATCTGGCCGAGGGGGATTGTCTCCAGCAGGCGCTTCGCCACCGAGTCGCCCACCAGGAAAAACACCAGGCAGAGCTGCAGGTAGAGAATGGCTCGGAGATTGGGGTGCATGGCGGGAATAGGATTAACTCGCGGCTCGATTCTGGTGTTTTACAGAGGATTCATGCAGGGCGGAAGCAGAAGAATCCCGGGCGGTTGGCGATCAGTTGTTTATACAGGCTTCCCCGGAGGCTATAATCCGGCTCTTTTTTGCGGAGGATGGCCCGGCGGGGCTGCAGTATGGCAGACGATAATAAACCGCTCAATTTTATTCAGCAGTTGATCTCCCGGGAGCTGGCCGATGGCTCGGTGACCAGCGTGGTGACCCGTTTCCCACCAGAACCCAACGGTTATCTGCACCTTGGGCACGCCAAGTCCATCTGCCTCAACTTTGGTTTGGCCGAGCAGTTCGGTGGCGCGTGTAACCTGCGTTTTGACGATACCAATCCGGAAAAGGAAGAGGACGAGTACGTCAAGGCGATTATCGAAGACGTGCGCTGGCTCGGTTTCCAGTGGGCTGGCGAGGTGCGCTACGCCTCCGATTATTTCGAGCAGTTGTACCTGTGGGCCCAGTACCTGATTCGGGAGGGCAAGGCCTTTGTCTGCGAGCTGAATGGCGAGCAGATGCGCGAATACCGTGGCACCCTTACCGAGCCGGGCAAAAACAGCCCCTGGCGGGATCGTTCCGTTGAAGACAATCTGGTGCTGCTGGAACAGATGAAGGCCGGTGCCATTGACGAGGGCCACATGACCCTGCGGGCCAAAATTGACATGGCGTCGCCCAATATCAACCTGCGCGACCCGGTGTTGTACCGGATCAAGAAAAGGTCCCATCACCGCACTGGCGACACCTGGAACATCTATCCCTCCTACGATTTCGCCCACGGCCAGGAAGATGCGATCGAGGGGGTGACCCACTCCATCTGCACACTGGAATTCGCTGCCAACCGACCGCTGTACGAGTGGTTTATCGACAACCTGCCAGTGCCGTCAAAGCCGCGCCAGTTCGAGTTCGGCCGGCTCAATCTTAATTACAGCATTACCAGCAAACGCAAGCTCAAACAGCTGGTGGACGAGGGCCATGTCAGCGGCTGGAATGATCCGCGCATGCCGACACTCTCCGGTCTGCGCCGTCGCGGCGTAACCCCCCGGGCAATTCGCAATTTCTGTGACAGTCTGGCGGTGGCCAAAACCGACGGCGTGGTGGACATGGCCCAGTTCGAGCACTTTATCCGCGACGATCTCAACGATAACGCTCCGCGAGCCATGTGCGTTCTGCGTCCTCTGAAAGTGACCCTCACCAATGTGCCCGAGGGCGAGGTGGACATGCGTACTGTGGCCGGTCACCCCAATCGCGATGACCTCGGCGAGCGCCAATTGCCCTTTACCCGGGAAATCTATATCGACCGCGAGGACTTCAACGAAGACAGCAGTCTGTCCCGCAAGAAATTCAAGCGGTTGGTGCCCGGCGAGTGGGTGCGGCTGCGCGGTGCCTGTGTCATTCAGGCCAACGAAGTGGTGAAGGATGACCGTGGCGAGATCGTCGAGATTCTGGCAGAAATGATTCCCGGCACTCACGGCGAAGACCCGCCCGAGGGCATTCGTCCCCGCGGTGTGGTTCACTGGGTATCCGCGACGGAGTGCGTGGACTGTGAAGTGCGGCTCTATGACCGGCTGTTCAGCGATCCGGCGCCGGACGCGGGCGATCGCAACTTCCTCGACTTCATCAACCCGGCATCGCTGACGGTATTGTCCGGTTGCAAGGGCGAAATCGGTCTTGCAGAGGCCGTTGCAGGGGATAACTACCAGTTCGAGCGGGAAGGTTATTTCTGTCTCGACAGCCACTACAGCAGCGCTGACAAGCTTGTGTTCAACCGCACCATTGGCCTGAAATCTGCGTGGGCTGTCATGTCGCTAGAACCACTGCAAGTTGAAGCTAGAGGAAGTTGAATTCACCGCGGGCCGGGCAAATGGTCCCAATTAATGAAAGAACTGAATACCATGGCACTGACTCTATACAACACCCTGACTCGGCAGAAAGAAGTCTTCAAACCCATCGAGGCGGGCAAGATTCGCATGTACGTCTGCGGTATCACCGTTTACGACTACTGCCACATCGGTCACGCCCGGGTACTGGTGGCGTTTGACGTGATCACCCGCTACCTGAGAACCCGGGGCTGGGACGTCACCTACGTGCGCAATATTACCGACATCGACGACAAGATTCTCAACCGTGCCAACGACAACGGCGAACCCTATACGGCGCTCACCGACCGCATGATCGACGCCATGCACGGGGACGAGGATGCCCTCGGCGTGCTGCGGCCCGACCTGGAACCCCGCGCCACTGCCTACATGGACGATATCCTCGCCATGGTGCAGATTCTGGTGGACAACCATTACGCCTACGCCGCCGACAATGGCGATGTCTACTACCGGGTCAGCCGGTTTGCCGACTACGGCAAACTCAGTGGTCGCAACCCCGAAGACCTGCTGGCCGGTGCCCGCGTCGAGGTGGACGAAGCCAAGGAAGACCCCCGTGATTTTGCCCTCTGGAAAAGCGCCAAACCCGGCGAAGTGAGCTGGCAGTCTCCCTGGGGACCCGGTCGTCCCGGCTGGCATATCGAGTGCTCTGCCATGTCCACCTGTTGTCTGGGTGACACCTTCGACATCCACGGTGGTGGGCCGGATCTGCCGTTTCCCCACCACGAAAACGAAATTGCCCAGAGCGAAGCCGCCACCGGTAAAAAATACGTGCATTACTGGATGCACGCCGGTGCGGTGCGAGTGGACAACGAGAAAATGTCCAAGTCACTGAACAACTTCTTCACCATCCGCGAAGTGCTGAAAAAATACCATCCGGAAGTGGTGCGCTACTTCCTGCTGTCCAGCCACTACCGCAGCCCCATCAACTATTCCGAAGAGAATCTGATTGAGGCCAAGGGTGGCCTCGACCGTTTCTACACCGCGTTGCTTCCCTTTACCGGGGTAGCTCCGGCGCAACTCGCTACGCTGGAAGCCAGCGACTACTACTGTCGTTTTGTCGAATCCATGGATGACGACTTCAACACCCGCGATGCACTGGCCGCCATGTATGACCTGGTGCGGGACATGAACACCTGTGCCAAAACCGACCCGGCGCAGGCGGCGAAATTGGCTGCCGAGTTAAAAGCGCTGGGCGGTGTGTTCGGTATCTTCACGGTGGAACCCAAAACCTTCCTGCAGGGGATCGCCAGCGATGGCCCGGACGCCGAACAAATCGAAACACTGATTGCCGAGCGCGTCGCTGCCAAGAAAAATCGCGACTTTGCCCGCGCCGACCAGATTCGCGATGACCTGGCGGCGCAGGGTGTCGTTCTCGAAGACTCCAGAGAAGGCACCACATGGAGAAGGGAGTAAATATCCTAAAGGGGTTCAGTTAAAAGCTAACTTTCCCGCAAGAGGGTAAGATAGGCTGATGAACTACGTAGAACCCCTTTTTCGTCCCCCCAGCGAGGCCCGCTCGCTGATTCTGCAGGTCACCAACGGCTGTTCCTGGAATCGCTGCACCTTCTGCGAGATGTACACCGCCCCGCAGAAAAAATTCAGCGTCAAACCCCAGTCGGAGATTGAACAGGAACTGCAACAGGTGGCCAGCAGCGGCTACCCCGTGCGCCGGGTATTTCTGGCCGACGGCGACGCCATGACTTTGTCCTTTCGCCGCCTCAGGGAGCTTCTGCTGGCTATCCGCCAACATTTTCCGGATGTGCAGCGCATTTCCTCGTACTGTCTGCCCCGCAACCTGAAAAACAAATCCGTGGATGAACTGGCGGAGCTGCAACAGCTCGGCCTCAGCCTGATGTACGTGGGCTGTGAATCTGGCGACGATTTGGTATTGGAAAAAATTGATAAGGGCGAAACCTACGCCTCGTCACTGGACGCGCTACACAAGATCAAACAAGCGGATATGAAAAGCTCGGTGATGATCCTCAACGGCCTCGGCGGCCAGCAATATTCCGAGCAGCACGCCATCAACTCCGCGAAATTAATGAACCAGGCCCAACCGGAATTTCTCTCCACCCTGGTGGTGAGCTTCCCAATGGGTGAAGCGCGTTTTCAAGAGGGGTTTGGTGGCGAATTCCAACCGCTGACCCAGCGGCAACTGTTTGGGGAAATGGAAATTCTGCTGGATACCCTGGAACTGGAGCGCACCGTATTCCGCAGCGACCACGCCTCCAACTACCTGGTCCTGAAAGGCACCCTCAACCGCGATAAAGCGCAGTTGTTGCAGCAGGTGCGCACCGCTATCCAGCGGCCCGGCGTGATTCCGCTGAGAGAGGAGTGGCAGAGAGGGTTGTAATTGCGAACCGGCATAAACGAAGCAATGGATTCAGGAAAAGCATATTTCGCCATGCCAGCCTCATTCATGGATTCTGTCGCACCTCCCATCCAGAGTGGCAGCAGAATTAAAGAGGGCTTGTCCACTTTAATAAAATATTTATTCCAATGTGAAAAATAACAGCTTGTTATTCAAAAAGTTAAAGGGGTTTGTTTTGAGTGCTACGAATTATAAGGAATACACTCTAATAATTATTATGTTGGCAAAGCCATCATTAACGTACTGTTAGAATCAAATAAGGAACAGAAATGGCATTCGATAAAGATACAAATACGATCACCTTAGGTGGGAATTCTGATTTCCTCGTAGATTCTGGCGTTTTCTTCATCCATATACTTCGAAAAACAGCTTTGGGTGGGGATGCTTCGGCTGGGCAATTAGAAGATTGGCAAGTAATAGAAAAATGGCTTGATTGTCGAGGTGGCAATATCACGCCCGTAGAGGAAGAGAAAATCGGTAAGGGATGGAAAGCTTATTTGGCAATAGGTCTTGCACCGTCATTCAAACTTCAAGAGGCATTCGATTTCTATGAAAAGCAGTACAAAGAATCCGGTTACTCATTTAAGGAGGTCAAACCACCGACGGAAGTTATGGATGTTTTCGATCGGTTATTAGCAACAGATAATGAAATCACGACTAAAAAGAATCATGACTGGGCTGAAGAAAAAAAGAAATTTGAGGCTGTTTTAAATAAACTTCCAAAAAAGAATTTTACATTTAAGCAACGGATTTCATCACTTTCAAAAAATTCAAGAATATTTATTGCTGCTTCTCTTGCTTGGTTTGTCTGGGTGGTTTTCAGAACCGCCGATGATTGGGAAATATTAGGAATCTATCTCAATGATTGGGATGAAGATATGTTTTTTGCAAATGTAATACTGCCAATTTTGACTGTGTGGTTAGCATTCAAAACATACAAATGGGTGGCAGGCGCAAGCAAATGATTCTAACAATCACATCCAGCCGACCCACAAATGCGCCGCTTCGCTCTGCTTTTGCGGTCGGCTGATGTAAAGCGTTATACGCAATAAGTTTATGAGAAATCTCAATGTTTGGTCTCCAAGAATTATTTGATAAGCAGACAGAAGAGCAGTTTCGCCCAAACAAGCTAGGCGTTCGCATTCTAGAAAATGGGCTTGAAGGTATCGGTATTTTTATTACTGATTCGCAGAGAACGGATTTAGAAGATCAATTCTCTAAAATCGATTCGGGTACTTTAAACTTTGATTTTAGCGACGAACAACTTCATGAAGCTGGGTTCTCGTCTGAAGACGAACTTGAACCAAAGCTGAGGGAGGTCGTTGCAGGTCTTTCGAGTAAGGTTGAAAAATTTTCAAGTAATATAGATGAGACTATGCAAGGTCTGGTAGATAGCGTTACCGACAGTATGGCTGAGTCAATTCTACAGACACTTGAAGATCGTATGGATGACATGCTAGATGACCAAGATGCGATTTATCATGTATTTGCCAATAACGTCGAATCAATTTGGGGCGAGCCCTTAGGTTTGATGCAAGGTCTGATTGTTATCGCTGACGAATCAGCGCAGGGATATGCTACGAGAACTGATGAGTACTTAAAGAATGACCTTATCAAAGATCTTTTGGTAAGAATCCATGCAAAATCTGTTCAAGTAGCGAAAGAGATATTGACGTTGTTAAGAAATGGATTTCCAGATGGAGCGCAGGCACGATGGAGAACGCTTCATGAGCTTTCAGTAATCAGCGTATTTATTTCCGAGCATGGAGAAGAAGTTGCTGAGCGTTACATCAGCCATGAAGCAATAGACACATACAAAGCAGCAGTCCAATATAATGACTACTACACTCGTTTAGGTGCTGAGCCAATTTCCCTAGAAGAAATGGAGCGTATGCGGAAAGATTACCTAAAACTACTTGAACTGTATGGGCAAAGCTATAGGCATGACTATGGGTGGGCGGCAGATGCACTATCCTTAAAAAAACCAACTTTTCGAGACATAGAATCTTCCATTGCTCTTGATCACCATCGCCCCTATTACAAAGCTGCAAGTGCAAATGTTCATGGCAATCCGACAGGCGTTCTGCAAAGTCTCGGCCTATTTCCCGAGGAAGATATTGTTCTTTCCGGTCCCAGCGACATTGGTCTGACAAGGCCTGCCCAATCAGCAGTTATCTCTTTGAATATTATTACTACAACAATGCTTACCCATGGAGCAAATATTGATTCTATTGTGGTTAGCAAAGCGATTGCCAAATATGGTCGTAAAGTAGAGGATGCATTTATTGCTGTTGAAATGGAAATATCACCTGCAGCTAGCGTATAACAAGTTGCAGCACGTGGACCATGTAGTTCCCCCGTTTTGATGGATACCTTCTGATAACTCAGGAGGTGGCGGTATGCCAAAATACTTTTTGACGCGATGGAAGAGTCATACAAAGCTCTGGTCATTGAATATTGATTGCTGGTTGATTTTTTCTCGTAGTCATCGCGTTGCCTGGTTTCTGGTGCGTCGCGGCCGACACCTCTGTCATACAAGATTCATCGGGTTGTCACGATAGACCTCTAGCATCAGTCCTGATGTTAATGATCAGTCTTGGAGGCATACGTGAAAAATACCCATAAATTGGTGCTCGCTGCAGCACTGGCCTGGTCCAGCGTGCCAGCAATGGCGGAACAATGTATTGAAGGCGGCACTGTCGATTCCCCGACGCTGACCTGTACCGCGGTAGACAGTGGCAATATTGACGACGACCGAAACAATCTGTCGGTGACCGTCGAAAGCGATGCGCAGATTGTCCGTACGGAAGGACGCCCGGTGCAATTGGGCGGGTCGGATCAGTCGGTCGACAATCAGGGCCTGATCGAAAGCGGCGACGATGACGCGATCCGGGGCACGGGTTTGAACCTGACGGTTGACAATTCCGGCACTATCCGTGGCGGGGACCGGGGTATCCGCCTTCAGGACGATGCTGACAATTTCACCCTGATCAACCGGGAAAGTGGTGAAATCTTCGCGCGCAATCAGGCCGTGCGATTGGACAATGGCGATGAACTGGAAAACGCTAACATCACCAATTACGGCCTGATCGAAAGCACCGAGGGCCGCGCCATCCAGAGCCGCGGACCGGGTGGCACTGTGATTAACCACGGCACGCTGAGGGGCGGCGAGGAAGTGGTCGAAGCGCGAGAGAACTTCACCATTGAGAACCGTGGCACCATTGCCATCCGCGGGCTGGAGTGGGATGCGACGAATCGCAGCTGGTCTATAGACGGCTCGATTGCGACCGACGACGAGGACGGTGTGCAGTTCGCCAGCGGAACGGCGGATAACCACGGCGTGATTCTCGGTACCGATGACGGGATCGACGTCGACGAGGGGCGGGTGCACAACCATGCCACCGGCGTGATTGTCTCCACCGGATCTGCGAGTGACTCAATGGATGGCGGCAGCGGCATCGACGTGGATACATTATTTGAGCCTACGCAGGGCGATGTCCGCCCCGCAGGCCCACTGACCATCATCAACGAAGGCTATATCGAAGGCGTCCGCGCCATCGGCACGGATGAGGCCAGCACCTCCGAGATCACCATCGAGAACAGCGGCACCCTGCGTGGCCGATCCGGCACCGCCATCCAGCTTGCCCCCGAACAGGGCGATAGCAGTCTGCTGGTGTCGGGCGACAGCAAGATCTTCGGCGATGTGATCTTTGGTGCGGGCGACGATCTGCTAACTGTAGAGGGGCTGACCTCGGGCCTGCTGATTAACGGCATCTTCGACGGCGGCGCAGGCAACAACAGCGTTTTTTTGAACGACTACCTGCTGTCCGACATCCTCTCATTCAAGATCACGGACGATCTGATCAGTCTCTCCCTTGCAATCCTGAACAACGAGGTGCTCTCAGGGCAATTCATAAACTTTGCCACATGGACCTTTTCTTCTGATGGCCCTTTCTCCACCGAAGAACTCGCAAGCCGGTTTGCGACTCCAGTGCCAACACCCGCGATACTGCCCCTTTTCCTCCTTGGGCTTGCCGGGATCTGGGCCAGTCGAGCTCGTCTTTTGAAGTAGCCGCCGACGCAGGGGGTTCTACCCTCGCGCAATACCCCGGGTCCTGGTTAAACTTCAAAACATGGTTTTCTCAACCTGTTGAGTACAGTTTAACAAAGGGCCCGGCATCCATTTTGATTGGCGTAGAGCTCATGCCATCGTACCGATTTATCGGCGCGCTACGCCGATAAACCACTCACTGCGACCCACCTTGCCAGCTTCACAATATAGAAGTGCATTTAAATGTACGCAGGTAATTCCCACGTCAAGAGTTCACTCAGGTAAAGATATCCGCCCGCTTTCTGTGTTTCGGGCGGGTGTCTCCATATTTGTAAAGCAGATCAATGAAACCGGCCGTCCTATGGCGTTAACACGAGAGGGCGTGGAGTTGCTGTGCTGGTGGACGTCCGGGAATATGAGAGGATGTAAGGGCGGCTCGAGATGCTGGAGGAGCTTTATAAAGCCGAAGAGCAGGTTGCCAATGGGGAAGGTATTTCTAATGAAGGTGCAAAATCACGAGTTTTGAGCAGGCTGCTGACCGACTTCCCTGAAAAGTGGACGCGTTGCATTAGAAATTAGAATAAAAAAGCCCCGCGATGCGGGGCGGACTTCAAGATGAAGCAAGCTGTACTGCCCAGGGGTATTCCCTGGGCGAAACCCGAGTGGTTCCTGTTCAGCGTGCGGCGAAGCGGGCTCTCAGGCTCAGGGCCGCCAGGCCAATGCCCAGCAGCAGCAAGGTGCCGGGTGCGGGCACAGTGCCGCCGGGAGTTTGCTCAATAAGGAAGGCATAGTTGATGTATCCGTCACCCTGACCGTTGTCTCTGACCCAGGCACTGGTGTCACCCTCAATGTCGTAGATGCCGTTGTTGTTGGAATCTACCCGGTAGCTTTCGCCGAACAGGTCGACCCCGATATAGATTTGATCAAGCCAGACCATGTTGTTGATGGCCAGGGGATCGGCACTCACGGTTGAAATCGCGTAATTGCTGAAACTGCCGCCAAACAGCAGTGCGGCAACTTCCTGGCCAGTGTAGGTTGGCGTTGTGAAGTCACTCCAGCTCGGGCCATCGGCATTGTAAGTATCCCAACTGCCGACATAAATGGGTGCTGCGAACAGGGAGCTGCTGAATACCAGTGCACATATGGCTGCGCACTTCCCCAGGAATTTGTTTGTAATCATGTTGTTCTCCAAATTTTACTGCCAGTTAGGTGGTCTTCGCTGTAGTGTCCAAACACTGCCAGACGTTGCCCAAGTCTTGTGGCTTATATTAGGCATAAAGTGTGCCATGTTTGTTATTTGATTTAATTACAATGGCTTAGTGGATATTCAGGGGTGTTGGTGGTGACTGACTGTAAATTATTTTGACAGTAAGCCGGGGAAGCACGTGATGCCAATTTTTAGAAGGTGAAAGAATTGGTAATAACTGAGAATAAATTAAAGGGGGAGGTGGGAATTCAAATGGAAAGGGGCATAACAATTATTTATTAACCACTTTTCGTTAGCTGTTTTCATCACTTAACATAATTCAGGTATGTTTAAACTATTATGACTACTTTTGGCTGCTTGCTTTGGCTACTTGCGCTGATCAAGCAGTTTGACTGCCAAGTGGCAAACGCTCATAAGGTTGGTCATCAACAGGTTATTTCCTGCCTGTAACGCGACTGTGATAATAAGGTGGTTTTTGGGGGGCGCATGCTCAATTTTCTGCGAATTTTTAGTTGGTTGCTGTTCACATTTGGTGTCGTTGGATTTCTGGCAGTTGCCCTGGGATTTAAACCGGACATTGGCTCGGTAGCTTCGGCGCTCGGAATTCTTGGAATTCAGGTGATGTTTTCGGCGATGATTCTGTACGGATTCAGGCTGCACCGGCAAGGCAGAATTGGCCGTAGTAACCTTGTTTACGGTAGCTGGGTTGTTATCGTCGCCCTTGTGATTATCGGTCAGGTCTGGATTAATATCAGTGACATCAACTTTTAATAAAACGTAGCCCTGAAGTTGATGGGGTTCGGTTTAACGAGGTGCTGGGAATGATTTAATCCTGTTTCCCGGCCGTGTTTTTTACCCTTCGATGTACAAAATCCGGATGTGCTTGAATTGCAACTATCGGGTGGGGAATGGAGAATTTTAACCTGATATGTCAAAAGGAGAAGGCATTATGAAATCAGCTTTTACAGGCTTTATCTTGTTATTTACCTTGAGCTTTTCTGTTCATTCGGTCGCAGCTGACGGCATAAAGGAAGTGCTGGATCTGACCGAAAAGTATATCAAGTTGTGCCAGACAGATGACATCAAGCATGTCATGCCCAGTTTGGTTGCGGATGGCTTAAATAAATCTTCTCGGGGTAGCACACCCACAAAAACCATCGACGATTGGGAGTTCGAAGTAGAAATTCCCGGTCAAGGATTCAAAATGTGGCTGTCTCATCAACAGTCGGCCGGGATAGATCCCCCCTTTATTTGTAATATCAGCGCTTCATTGAAAAGCGGTGATACACGAGATTTCAGCTTTATGAAATCTGATTTTTTACCGCTTATGATTAAGATTTTTGGTGCCCCGACCCGTACCGAAACGCACCCAAAAAGGTCTGAAATCTACCATGCACAATGGTGCCAAACACCCAAAGGCGGCATGGAGCTCAGGGCAGTGAATCCCCAGGTCAAAAGATGGGCTAATGCCGGACAGGGTGCTGATGTTGTTAATGTATTCAGGATTGGCATGAGTTTGTGGCAGGGTAAAGATAAATATTGCCGATAACTTCCAACGCTGCTTTAAACGGGGAGTTTTCATTCAAAGCGGTATTTGACTTCCAGCCTTCGGCTTCGTTGTAAAGCTGGTAAAAGGATCATGGCGTTGAGGTCGTCAGATTCCTTTACATTACTGGGATTCCAGTATCAAAGGATTTTCATTAACCGATTGATTTATAGCTATATTTTTATTTTGGCCTGGATTTTGCTTATGCCTTAAACTTGAATGTAAAAAGTGACGATTGATTTATCGTCAAACAATGAATATATCGAAAAGAAGGGGTACTAAATAATGCGTGGTCAATACAAAAAAATTCTGTTCGGATTGGGCTTGGGAATGGCCATGTCGGTTAGCGCCTTCAGTGTTCATGCGAGTCCCATTACCAGCGGGCTGTTCACTCCCGATGCCGTTGAAGACTACGAAGGCACCCCTGGCAATCGAACAATTTTAACCACGTTGTTTGGCGGAGACGTGAGTGTTGTTGATGGGTCAGTAAATCATCGGTCGGTTGATGCGGGTAATTGGACTGACTTCAGGTCTTCAAGTGCGATTGTCCCGAATTCCGGTTCACGCTTTGGTGTAGGGTATGGGTTCGGTAGCTATACCCTGGATTTTTCTGGACTGGGCGGCATTTTCGGATTCAGCGGCTGGTTCAGTGCTGCTGGTGCCGGTTCGGAGTTTATCGAGTTTTTTGGTCTTGCCGCGGAATCGCTGGATATCGTTTCCAGGGCTACCGGCTTTGGCCCGGGTGACGGCACTATGGAGTTTGTGAGCGTGCTGTCTACGGTTGCGATTGGGTCAATCACCATTTCCGGGTCAGAGATTGCATCGGACGATCTGGCCTATACAGCATCCCGGACTACCGGTCAGATTCCAGTCCCCGGTACTCTGTTGCTGGTTGGTCTGGGCCTGGCTGGCCTGGGTCTGCAACGCCGGAGACGTGCTCTGGCCTGATTGCCAGTAGCCCCATTGATAACAGGATAAAGTCAAATGGGGCAGGACTCGGTTGCTGTTCGGATTTAATGAACCAGTGACTGGAGTGACAGACTTATCTGACTAAAAATATTTGTGGCCCAGGCTTCTCTGATTCATGGAGGCCTGGCCCACATTTTTATATGTGATATCTTTTTAATAGGTTCAGCTTACATGGCATTTACCACCTGTTTTATTGTGGTAAAGCAATTCGTTTCATGTGGTTTGAGTTCCTTTCTTTATCGGCTTCACTGATTTCCTTGACGATATTTTGTGTGTGGATTGGTCATTGGCCGCTCCATAGATTCCTGTGTCGTTCTTTCGAAAACTGGCGGTGCCAGAAAGCAGAATTTTCCGTAAGCTGTTCGCAGTGAGCGTCTGCATGAAAAATCGTGTTTCTCAGACGTTCCAATTCTGTCGTTCCTGAACCGTTCAAGACGTTAGCTGCAGTTAGTTAGGTATGGTGCGTTATATGTTTAAGCGATTGCGCAACTGGCTCGAAAGTCGGCGCGTTAAAAAGATGGGTTTTACCGCCGCGCAATGGGAGGCCGCTATTGCCGACTGGCCGGTGATGCATCGTTATCAGGGGTCCGAGCGCGATGCCTTGCGCGATATGACCTTTCGCTTGCTCGCGCGTAAAACGTTCGTTCCCGGCGGTGAGTTCCAGTTCACTGATGCCATGTGCCTGAAACTCGCGACAATGGCCTGTGTGCCCGTTCTACATCTCGGCCTGGACTGGTATGACCGCTGGCAGACGGTGATTCTCTACGAAGATGATTTTGTGCCGAACCGCCCCCATCGCACTGAGGATGGCGTGGTTCACGACAGAGGCCCCGGCCTGAGCGGCGAAGCCTGGTATCGTGGTCCGGTGATTTTATCGTGGCAGTCGATCTGTGACAGCGGTGCGGATACGCGTCATGGCAAGGCCGCTAACGTGGTGATCCACGAGTTGGCCCACAAACTCGATATGCTGCGCGACGGCGCGAATGGTGCGCCGCCGATGCATCCCGACATGCGCCCCGGCGAGTGGCACGATATTTTTACGGCGGCGTGGGATCGATTGCAAAATGACCGGCAACACCACCGATCACTGCCCCTTGATGACTATGCGCTGACCAGTCCGGCGGAATTCTTTGCGGTGTGCAGTGAAGCATTTTTCGAGACGCCGGAAACCATGAAGGCAGCGATGCCCGAGGTCTATCGGCTGTTGTGCCAGTTTTATCGCCAGCAACCGGTGCCGCTGGCGATCTCTGGTATGTAGCTCATGTAACCCCTTCCGATCCTTTCGGCTTCCGGCCAAAATTGCTCCTCTGCGCCCCCATCTTTCCGCTGTGCCGGGCATTGGGTATCAAGCTTGAGCTTGATGATGTAGATGATGCCATGGTAACTAATAAGAATTGATTTGCTGGACGTACAGTATCGGCAAACCTAAGGGGTCATAAGGGGTCAACCTGAATCAGGCAAATTCGCACCGCACAGTCGTGTGCAGCAGGGGCCCTCCAGGCCGCACAGGAATTTCATGCGGCGGTGGCACAGCCCAATAATATGGGCTTGGTGATTTTCTTCTGCTCCAGCGAATACTACCTCGACGTGGTGGCTGCATAAATAAGCCGTTTGTTTGCCGGCGTTCAAGTTGTAGGCTCTATTACAGCAGTTTGAAAGCAAAGCTCCGTACGCAAAACCAGTTAACAGCTTCGTTTTATGCTGATCAGCATGCGTTACGGGCTGGTGTGATTGGGCCGTTATCCCTGTCGCATCAGGCTCAACCAGACGATGCCACTCAGCACTACAGCGCCGCCCAGCAACTGAACCGGCGCCAGTGCCTGGCCCAGAATCAGAAAACCCAGCAGCAGGGAAGCGACCGGTTCCAGATTCATTACCGGGGCGTTGCGGGCCATGTTCAGGCGCGGCACCAGCACAAACAATATAGTGGAGGCAGTACCATACAGGGCCGCCAGGCTAGCCAGCCCGACCCAGCCGGCCTGACTTTGGGGCAAATTCAACCCACCAGGCACGATGCCCAGCACGCCACCGACGGCCATTAACACCAGCACCGTCATCATGGTGTACACACTGCGTACCGCACCGGGCAGCTGGGATAGCCGGTTCTCGGTCATCCAGATGGCAACAGCAAAGAACAATGCAGCCGATTCAGCCAGTATCACGCCCGGCAGCCAATCCGGCCCCATTGCGGCGGGGTCTGCCAGCCACGTGCCCAGATCCAGCACCATGACCAGACCGATCAGAATGATCGTCATGATCAGGGCCAGTCTTCGCGTGGGTTTCCGTCCGCCCAACAGCCAGGTCAACAAGGTATACAGAATGGGCCAGGTATTCACCAGCAAGAGGGCCACGGCCACCGGAATGCGTGCTACCGCCGAATAGAGACACAGGCTTTGCCCGGCAATCATGATACCCAGCAAGCACTGCCAGTGCCGTTTACCTGTGGGAATGCTGAGCCTGTGTTTTTGCGCAAGCACCAGCGTCAGCATCATCAGAAAGGCAATGCTGCCGCGCGTCAGAATAGCCAGCAACACGCCGGTACCGTCGTCAAAGGCCACCCGGGCTGCGACATGATTGGCGGCAAACAGGAAGGACCCGGCAACCAAAATGGTAATGGCCAGCGGTCGGGCAAGATGTTGGGAGGCGTTTGGCATGGTTTGACGATCACTCAATGTTCAAGTCGGCCAGCCTATCAACTTAACCCCAGGATCGGAATCGATCTGACAGCGTTAATTCTTTACTAGTACAGTGGGTGGTGAACTCAAATTAACGCTGGCTGTTGCCGGGCATAAGCCGGTCTCAACCGGGCGGTAGTGCCGGCCAGCGCCAATCCACCCGATCCCTTTAAGAAGATTTTAAAAAAGTGGGGTAGCCAGAGATTCTTGATCACGCTGTTGAGAAACTTGCCCCACTGATCTGTAATACACCTATGAATGATTCGCTTTATTTAGTCATTGACCAGGGTGGTCAAAGCAGCCGGGTGCTGGTATTTGATGCCAATGGCACGACTACGCTGTTGCTTCGGTGCGCTGTGGCGACACGGTTTATTGCGGGAAACCGGGTGGAGCAGGTGCCCGCGGGCGTGGTGAATTCCATTCGCGAGTTGCTGGAAGACGTTGCCGATAGGCTGGGGCCGGATCTGCAACGGCTGCAGTCCGCTGCGCTGGTGACCCAGCGCTCCAGTCTGGTGTGCTGGCATCGGCAAACCGGTGAGCCGCTGTCGCCAGTCATCAGTTGGCAGGATACCCGCGCTGCCGCGTATCTGGCCGATATCGAGCTCGACCCGGCAGCCATAGCCGATCTCACGGGTCTGCGCCCCAATGCCCACTATGGGGCCAGCAAATTGCGCTGGTGTCTGGATCACATTCCCGCAGTAAGCGAGGCAATGGCTACCGATCAGTTGCTTTGCGGGCCATTGGCAAGCTATCTGTTGTCTGCCATTACCCGGGAGCACTCGGTGGCGATCGATCCCGGCAATGCTCAGCGCACCCTGTTGTGGAATATTCATCGTGGCGACTGGGATGAAACCCTGCTGAGCCAGTTTGCTATTCCCCGCAGGGTGCTGCCTCCGGTTTGTTTCACTCAATCGGATTTCGGCGACCTCGATCTGGGTGGCAAAGTAGTGCCATTGGCGCTGATGAATGGCGATCAGAATGCCGCTTTTTTTGGTGTTGGCCCGCTGCAGCCCGATCGCCTTTATATCAATGCTGGCACTGGGGCATTTATCGCCATGCCGTGGCCGGCCGATGATCCGGCACCGGCGGGCCTGCTGAAAACTCTCGTCTATCAGTCTGCCCGGCAACGTCTGTTTGTTGCCGAAGGCACGGTGAATGGCGCGGCCAGTGCTCTCGACAGCATCAGCGCCGAGTTGGGTGTCGAGGATTACCCGCGTTTCCTGGGGGAGTGGTGTCAGACCGAGCAGAATGTGCCGCTGTTTCTCAACGGTGTTGGCGGGTTGGGTGCGCCCTGGTGGCAGAGTGATTTTCAAAGCCGATTTATCGGTGAGGGTTCGGCGGCGGGTAAGCTCGTTGCGGTATTGGAAAGCGTGGTGTTTTTGTTGATGGTGAACCTGACCTGCCTTCGCGAGGATCGCGATCCTGTCGTGGAGATAGTGGTCGGCGGCGGTCTGTCGATGATCGACGGCTTCTGTCAGCGGCTGGCAGACCTGTCCGGGTTGATCGTATTGCGCGGTGGTGAAACGGAAAGCACCGCGAGAGGCGCGGCTTTTTTGCTGGCAGGTCAGCCGGGAGATTGGCCGTCGGCATTTGAGCAGTTTAAGCCGCAGTCTGATGGGGCTATCAAGCAGCGTTACACGGACTGGCTCAAAGCCATGGCGGACGCGACGGCAATGTCTGTCTGACAGGGCCTGGAGTCAGGATTGCTCTTCAGCGGGCGGCAGGGGTAACTGGCGGGTGTCACCGCGTCGTCCGGCACTGGCCGGCCCCAGTTTTTTCTCGATCCGCTCCAGGACTTTTTCGGCGGTGGCGCGGTAGCCGGTGAGTTTGCCGCCATAGATCGCCAGATAGTGGGAATTTTCGACAAACTCCACTTCGCGGCTGCGATGGTGAAATCCTTCAGCGGCTTTTGGAAGCACCCGGAGCCCCGCCATTTCGCCGCAAACCCGACCATCATAGCCGGGAAAATAATGCTTCAACACACCTAACAGGTAGTCTCTCTCTGCCACTGTGGGCAGCACTTGATCCGGGTCGCCGTCAAAGCCGGTTTCGGTAGTGCCGAGCAGGGTGGTGTTATACCAGGGCAATACAAACACGGCGCGGCCATCGCTGGGGGATTCCAGATAAAAACAGCGATCGCTGATTTTTCTGTCCAGCAACAGGTGTGTTCCCTGCACGAGATCGACGTCGAGATGACCGGGTGCTGGGGTTATCCGCCGGGCGATCTGGTTGGCCCATGGGCCAGCGGCATTCACCAGAAAACGACAGTGGACGGTTCTTTCATCCGACACCGTTTTCATCAGGACACGATAACCCTCCGGCGTGCTTTCCGCAGCGATGACCTCGGCCGGGCTGCAAACCTCGGCCCCCAGCGATGCGGCGGACTGAATGACTGCGCTGGTGAGTTTGGCGTCATCGGTCTGGGCATCGCGGTAGCGATACACTTTTTTCAGTCCGGTTGTTTTCAGCCCTGCGAGCTTGGACCACTCGGTCGGCGGAACCACGTTAAACCGGGCATCGGTGCGGCAGCCCGACAGGAGCCGGTAGAGCGTCAGGCCGGCGCGAAGCTGCCAGGAGCGCAAGCGCGATCCTTCATAAAGGGGGATGTAGAACCAGTTGCCATAAACCAGTTGCGGAGCCAGCGATAACAGGCGTGTGCGCTCCCGCAGGCTTTCCCGCACCAGCGAGAACTCCCAGCTCTGCAGGTAGCGCAGACCGCCGTGAATCAGTTTGCTGGATTTGCTGGAGGTGCCTGAGCCCCAGCTGTTTTTTTCCAGTACCAGGCAATTGTAGCCAGCGGCCTGTGTGGCCTGTACCACCCCGGCGCCCATAATGCCGCCGCCGATCACCACCACATCGAAATGGTTGCCTGAATGGGGTTCACTGGGGTTGTTGTCGGCCACTGTCAGAGGGCCCGGTGGGCAAGATTGGTAATCATGCTGCCGATATCAAAGGTTTCCACCATATCGGCACCGCGGTTGAACCAGTCGATGGCCTGATCGGGGTCTTCCACCTCGTAGACCACCACAGTGCTTTGCAGTTCGTCCAGCGTGGCCCCTTCCGGCACCTTGTCGGTGTCGCAGAAAATAAATTCCGGTTGGATATCGGTGATCCAGGGACCCTGTCGGTCCTGCCAGTCCTTGAGTACCACGCCGAGCCGGGGAAACTGCTGTTCGTGGGCATACTGGATAAATTCGTCGCTGAAACTGATCAGTACGCACTGCCCGATAACCGGGTCAAGTAGCCCGGTGACAATGCGGTAGGCGTTTTCGATGCCGGCAGTCTCCAGCCCGGTGCGCTTCAGTTCGATAAAGGCCGTGACATCGGGATGCTCCGACAACAACCCGACCAGCGCCGAGAGGGGTGTGATGTGCTCGCTGGCGAATGCCTGGCCCAGCCGTCCCGGTTCGTTGGCCGGGTATTGGCGCAGTTCATCCAGGGTCAACAGATGAATGGCGTTTTCCACGCCGCTGATACGGGTCATGAGAGTATCGTGGTAAAGCACCGGCTGTTGGTCGGCGCTGAACAGGATGTCGGTCTCGATAAATTTCGCCCGGGCTTCAATCGCTTTGCTCATGCCGAGCAGGGTGTTTTCCGGGTAGTGCCTGGGGTAACCCCGGTGGGCGACCAGTCGCTTCGCTATCATGATGATATCCTGTCCTGCGTCTATCTCTTCATCCTAGAGCAGGGCAGGGGTGACGACAATCGCTATCGGGGTGGATGATGGCTGTTCAGCCCAGTTTTTTCTCACCGGCATCGACGGATTGCAGGATCAGTGTGTTGATGGTCATCGGACCGACACCGCCGGGCACCGGGGTCAGGGCGGCGGCACGATCGTGCAGGGGCGCCAGTTCAATATCGCCGACCCCGCCGGGGTGGTAACCGGCATCCACCACCACCGCGCCATCCCTGATCCAGTCGGCCTTGATGAATTCGGGTTTTCCCACTGCGCCGACCACCAGATCGGCACCACCGATGATCGCCGGTAAATTTTCCGTCCGGGAGTGGCAGATGGTCACCGTGGCATTGGCATTGAGCAGCATCATGGCCATGGGTTTGCCGAGGATCGGGCTGCGGCCAACGACCACGGCGTGTTTGCCTGCCAGGGGGATGTCGTAGGCGGCCAATAGACGCATGATGCCCTGGGGTGTGGCAGAGCCATAGGCGAACTCACCCATGGCCATGCGGCCAAAACCGAGGCAGGTGACACCGTCCACGTCCTTTTCCAGGGCGATGCTGTCAAAACAGAGACGCTCGTCAACTTGTTCCGGTACCGGGTGCTGCAACAAAATGCCATGGCAGTTGGGGTTGGCATTCAGCTCCTGAATTTTCGCCAGCAGCTGTTCGGTGGTGGTGGAATCGGGCATTTCTACCGCGATGGATTCCATGCCCACCCGTTTGCAGGCATTCTGCTTCATCTTCACATAGGTGGCCGATGCCGGGTCGCCGCCCACCAGAATGGTGGCGAGAATCGGTGCCTGGCCAGCACTTTTCTGTTTCAGTCGCGCTACCCGTTCGCTCAGTTCGGCCTCGGTCTGTTGGGCGACGGCTTTGCCATCGAGAATGATTGCTGCCATGGTGGGTTTGACTCCTGAGTCCGGGTGGGAAGCCGTGTATTTTCGCACTTCGCCTCTTGTCTGTGAAGCGAATAACCGATGGCACCCGATCCGGCTTTTTGATTGACGAAGCGGGTTGGCGTCAGTATTATGCGCTGCTCTCGAAATGAGGGTTCAGTGTGATAACGGGGAATAGCGCAGTCTGGTAGCGCGCCTGCTTTGGGAGCAGGATGTCGGGGGTTCGAATCCCTCTTCCCCGACCACCCTCATCTTCGGAAACTGTTGTAAACTGCTTGTTGAGCGCCCGTAGCTCAGCTGGATAGAGCAACGGCCTTCTAAGCCGTAGGTCGCAGGTTCGAATCCTGCCGGGCGTGCCATCCAGTTCTGGCGCAATAGACAGCAAGTAATACAATGGTGGCTGTAGCTCAGTTGGTAGAGCACAGGATTGTGATTCCTGTGGTCGCGGGTTCGATCCCCGTCAGCCACCCCATCTTTCAGAAGGCGGTCCACTCGGGCCGCCTTTTTCATTGGTTTTGCTCCGTCCTGAATAGGCTCAGTTCCCATACGTCCACTGACGCCTGCACAGAAAGCAAAGGAGTTTTGGAATCGCAACTATCTGAAGTCAGCCAGAAGGCTCGGTCCTTTCAGCCAGTTATTGATGTCTGCAGCAAGACGATGGGGTGACCGTTGTAAAAAAACGATCTGGCCAGAGGCAAATCCAGGACCTGGGCATTACCCGAGTTTGCCGATTCCTGAATATTTCCTGTCAAGCGCCTGCGGGCAAGTGGGGTTCTGGGTCGCATGGTCAGCATGTCCCCACTAACCTTCGTGCTATTACCAAAAGAGATGTAGACGCTATCTCTAGATACGCAATAATGAAGCTTCAGGATTCAGGCCCCGTTGCGCTGAATGCTAGGATCTAGCGAGATTGCTCATGCTATGGATGGGTAGTCCCGATCTAACCATCGCGAGCCCGAGTATCCGCAGTAGGTTTGATAGTTGGAAAGGTGGGCGTACATCCGTCTGATAATACTGCAAATCCAGGATTCTTGAGGCAACGACACCCTGCTGAATGATTGCTTGATGTGTTGAGGGCGCTTTTTTTGAACCAAATGAAGATGAAACGGTGATATTGATGGGCTGTTACCGGCGTGGAAACAGTGTGAATATCTCCATCCCGAGAATGGAGGGATTTTCCCTGAACTACTGGAGTAGCTTAACGATCGGTTTGACTGGTGCAGTGTGAGAGATACGGTGGTTTGCTATGCGACCGGGTGATTCTGTGGCGAAGGAATGCGAGCCGCTTGAAGGCGGAGAACGAGCTGATTCTAAGGCGCCTTCTCTATTTGTCGGCAAGCGGATGCCGGGTGTTTATCAGGTGATAAGTAGGATCCGGTACTACCTGTGGAGTATTTAGGAATGATGCAAAGAGCTATTTTAGTAAATGATTTCCACGGTAGTGATTTTTTTATTGATGACCTGAAAAATCTTTTCAGAAAAAGAAAGTTTTTCCTCAGATGCCAATCAATAGTTCCCGTCTCTGAGCGATCAAAGGGAAGTCGGTCGTATGAAATTTTAATTGGTTTTGAAGAAAACTCTTTCTCTGATGCCATGAATGTTTCTGGCCTTGTTGAAAATTTGGAATTTATGGGAAGATCCGTTCTGATGGATCATTTGGTGATGAGCGGCGTGGTGAACGCTAGTATCATTGAGTACTTCTGTACGGACGAATATTCCAGGCTTCATCTTAATCTCTCCGGCCACAGCATAAACAAATCCTATTTCATGGCGCGAATTTTACGTCTTTTGCGCTGTGGCGTTCTCCCTCCTAACCGAATTTGTTTTGAGTTGACTGAAACTGCAAAAATAGATGATTTGCAAAAAACAGCAACGTTTTTACATCAGGCGAAGGAGTTGGGTTGTAGCTTTGCCCTGGACGATTTTGGGAAGGGGTTTTCCTCGCTTGATTATGTGGTCAATTTACCAATTGATACCATTAAAATCGACGGTAGTATTATCAAACATGTGGCAACCAATTCCCGCGCCAGAGCTGCTTTGAAGTCGATAGTAGCTCTGGCATCTGAAGTTGGTGCCGACACTGTCGCCGAGTGTGTGGAAAACCTTAAGCAATTTTATGTTGTGAAGGAAATGGGTGTCGATTTTATTCAGGGTGCTTTGGTTGGTATGCCAAAGCCTTTTTATGGCTCTTACTATTCGAAAAAAACCTACACTGTATAAGGTTTTTTGTGGTTTTCTATATAGGAAAGATGGTGTTGCGTGATCGCCGGTTCGGTCCCCCGTCAGCCATCTCATCTTCCAGAAGGCGGTCCACTCGGGCCGCCTTTTTTAATGCCTGGTCAACTTTCATCTTGCTTTGATACATGGTCTTTGCAGTGGGGCTGTCTGTGTTGATGCATGCTTTCTTCTTATTCCTTGCTGACTTTCGGGTTATGCCTAAAGGAGAAATAGACCTGCTGCTTTACGTCATTTATTGTGAATTTGCTGTTTTTGGTTTGATAAATTTTATGTTGGTGACTAAAGCGTGAATAGGGCGATCAGCGTTTCATTTAAATCCGACCAACCTCCTAATGTGCTGAATAACTGTCTGGTGTGCAGAGGGAGGCATTTTTATATTGAACCAGACGAAGAAGAAGTTCGGATGTTGATGGGTTGTTACTGCTGTGGCAATCGAGTGGGCATGCCCATTGGTAATATTTCAGGCTTTTCACTGGAACAATGGGAAAACCCTGTTAATAGAAGATGGATGTACGAAAGCCTGGCACCTCTCTATGGGTTGTGGAATCAATCAAATGAGTAATTTTAATCCGTTTGCATCCGGGGATAGGTTTTGCCGGGAAGAGGAGATGAAACCATGTTGTGCATCCCTGCTCGCCTTTGTTGATTAACGATGATGTCTAGGGAAGATGAGGTGAATGAGTATGCAAGCCTTGGAAAATAAGTTCAGAAAAAACGAGTCTTTTGCGAGGGGGTTCCTGGAAGGTTTATTTGGCCTCCCGGGATCTCAATATGCTGCCTGTAGCAGTAGTCTCCGCCATGCGCTGCATTGGCTCGATGGTTGGGTTGAAGGTAGCAGCCTACGAGTGGGCGGTGGTAGTCAACTGCCGAATTGGTTATTTAACGAAGACGAGAATACAGCGTAAGTCACTGGTTGTTTATTGCTCTGTTGATGGCAGACCTTTGCTGATGCTGAAGAAGATCGGGGTCGTTTCAGAAGGCCTCAATCCGCTTATGTAATTGATAACCCGGTTACATAACAGAATGTGGCTGGAGGACGACACTTCCACGCTTTCGATATCATTGCACCGGTTCCGGTGCGGTTCACAAGCCACCCCATATTTCAGAAGACCGTCCAGTCGGTTCGCTTTTTTTTGTCCCGCCTCTTCGTCCCTGCCCGGGCTGCCCTCCTGTAACCGCAGGTGCTTCTGCAGGGCTGCATAACGTCTGCTGGCAACTGAGCAGCAATAGTTTGCTGACCAATCTGTGCATTTCCTGCTGGGCGGTTTCTTCTTCTGCGCCGGGAGGGCACTCACAGCACCAATGCAGGCATTCCTGGCCGGACTCGGCATCGACTATGCGAAGGCACGGGCGACCCTCTTTGAGGTGAGTGTGGATGAGATACCCCATATTCTGACCCTCCGCATAAAACCTAATAATAACCATTCTCATTTATAGTAGGCGGGTGTCGAAAGTCCGTCAAGCCTGTCTTTTCACTGGACTAATGTGCATGGAGCGGGAGTTGGTCTGCAGATGGCAACCTTTGCCGCTGAAGTTGACTGTGATCAGGCCAAGCTTGAGGGCTAAGTAGTTAGAGTGACGAACAAAATCGTTGCTCAATGACACAGAGAGTACTACTTTAGGGTGGTTATATAACAAAAGTTCGGTTTGCCCTGAAGTTAAGGAATGGCTTGAAATGGACGTTTTGTCCCGAAAGAAATTATGGGTTGTGATTCTTTATGCCTTTATCGGCATGGTCTGGGTGCTGGGCAGTGACTGGCTGCTATTTCATCTTTTTGGTGACATTGAAACCACGTTTTTAGGCAGCGCGATCAAGGGGCTTTTATTTGTTGCGCTGATGTCTTTACTGCTCTATTTCCTGTTGTACCGGCTTGAATGCTCTGAAAAACGTGCGCAACAGGCGGAAGTCGCCTCTGAGTTGAACTTGTTTACACTGCCGGAATTCTTTGCTGCGGCTCCAGTTATCGCTTATGTGCTTGAGCCTCTGGATACAGGGTCTAATGCCACCTGGGTTAGCCCCAACATCATGGAGGTGCTGCAATACTCAATAGAGGATGCACTGCTACCTGGCTGGTGGGAGAAACATCTTCATCCGGATGATCGCGAGGAAGCTATTGAAAGCAGTCAAAGAATTTTTGCGAAAGGAAAAGGTGTACATGAATACCGGTTCCAGCGTGGAGATGGCGACTATATTTTCGTGCAGGATGAGCTGCATCGGTTAGCCTCACCGGTTCCCCGTTTTATCGGGGTATGGACGGATATCAGCCAGCGATACCAACTGGAGCAGAATGCAATTCAATACGCAGGGCAGTTGGAACAGGCGATGCTCCAGACAGTTGATGCCGTCGCCAAGTTAACGGAACTCAGAGATCCCTACACGTCGGGTCATGAAAAACGAGTCGGCGAAATTGCTGCGGCGATTGCGGCCGAAATGGGATTTGATAAAAAGTTTCAGGAGGGATTGAGCATCGCCGGTTTACTGCACGACATTGGTAAAATCGGTATACCTTCCGAAATTCTGGGTAAGCCCACCAGCTTGAGTGCCGGAGAATATGCCCTGGTGAAGGAGCACGCCGAGTTCGGTTATGAGGTGCTGAAAAATATCGATTTCCCCTGGCCGGTGGCTGACATTGTCCTGCAGCATCACGAACGGATCGATGGCAGCGGTTACCCTCTGGGGTTGAAGGGCCCGCAGATCATCATAGAGGCTCGAATCGTTGCCATTGCCGATGTGGTGGAGTCGATGGCCTCCCACCGCCCCTATCGTCCGGGGTTGGGCATTGATGTGGCTCTGGCTGAAATTGAGCAAAATGCCGGCAAGTTATATGACCTGGATGCCGTCGCTGCCTGCCTGAGACTGTTCAGGGACAAAGGTTATGCCATCACTGGATAAGCAGCTAAAGGTTGCGCTCCCATGCGGGCTTCTGTCTGCTCTATTGATATTTCCGGGGTGGTCGTCTGGCCATTGACGAATCAAAACCACCCGATCAAGAGATACTGTTTTTATCTGCCATCTGGAATTATTATTCAGTTGGTAGGCTCTAGCTTCATAAAATGTCAGTGTCAGGGTGTATGCCGTTGTTCAGGGTATTGATAAAAAAATAGCAACGTCGATTGATCTTTTATGAAAGCGCCTGCGTACACGGGCGGTGTCTCTAAAAAACTGCGGAAGGGACTGCTATGACCGATGCAACCATACGTTTCTTCTCCTGGAGTCAAAAGCACAGCAGTCAACTTCGGTGGCTGATGGTTCCGGTGATCCTGGGATTAATGATCGGGGTTTTTGCGCTGGTCTATGCCACTGGCGGTATCAAGTACGTATTTTCCCACTCCATGTATATACCCGTACTACTTGGCGGGGTAGTTTTCGGGATTACCGGTGGCATTCTGATTGGTCTTCTCGGGGGCTTCGTACTTGGTCCCATGATGCCGATTGATACGGTTACCGGTGAAATGCAATTGACGATCAACTGGTTGTATCGAACAGGCTTTTTTGTGCTGATTGGCGCTATCGCGGGCATTGGCAGTGACGCTATTCGCCAGTATATAAGGCATCTCTGGTGGGTGTCACGCCATGATGAACACTCCGGTCTACCAAACCAGTTGGCCCTCAACGATGCGCTGACCAAGCCGTATAACGAACCGACAGTATTGGCGTTGGTGCTGGTATCCGTAGAAAATATTTCCGAGCTGAAAATAGCCTTCGGCCCCCAGGTTGCTCACACAATTATTCGTCAACTGGCTGATTATAGTGGTGAGGTTTTGTCCGGGTTGCAGCTGGTGTGTCGCACCGGCCTCCAGGATATCTGCTTTATTGTAGCTACCCATGATAGCGGTCGCCTGAATGAGGAATTGCACCAGTTGATCGGCGTTTACCAACAGCCCGTGTTTTACCAGGACATCCCTCTACATGCTGATATCAAAATTGCAGTGGTCGGCGTAGAAAATGGCAGCCTGGCGGAAGTCTGTCTACAGCGGGCCGAGTCGACGTTGCTGATCGCGCGGGAAAAAGGTCAGCATCTGGCTAGCTACACGGGTGATAACGAGGCGGATATTAATGACACCATCCATTTACTGGGCGAATTGAAACAGGCACTGGAGACTGGCCAGTTGGAAATGTACTACCAACCCAAGGTCTCTGCGCGGGATGGACATGTTCAAAGTGTGGAGGCGCTGATTCGCTGGCACCATCCGGAAATGGGCAGTATTCCACCCGGTAAATTTATTCCGAGGGCCGAGAAGAGCACACTGATCAACCAGTTGACTGACTATGCCCTGGATGCCAGTCTGGCTCAGCTGGTGCGTTGGCGTGAGGCCGGCCTTGAAGTGGGTATGGCGGTCAATGTGTCTGCCGGGGACCTGGTGGACCCGGAATTTGCTGTTCGAGTGACAAGCCTGTTGGAAAAACACGGGGTTCCCGGTCATTTGTTGGAATTGGAAATTACGGAAGGCAGTTTGATTTTTGATTCTAATCAAAGCATCAACGAACTGACCAGCCTTTCAGGGGCCAATATTTCGATTGCCATTGATGACTTTGGTACCGGTTATTCGTCCCTGAAGTATCTTCATGCGTTACCGGCATCGGTGATTAAGGTGGACCAGAGCTTTATTTTTGCTTTGCCGGACGATGAGAGTGCTGCAAGCATTGTGGAAATGGCCAGACCCCTTGCCAACAAGCTGGGCATGCGAATCGTAGCTGAAGGGGTGGAAACCCTTGAGGCCCTGGATTTTCTGGTGGCGCAGGATTTTGATCTTTTGCAGGGTTATCTCATTGCAGCCCCGATGGCTGCCGAGGACTTTACCCGCTGGTACCTGGATTTACCAACTCCCGGCTATTGGCATCCCAGCCGCTGAGCCTTGGGCTGTTTTCCTGTATGCCACCGCAAGACCAAGTCAGGGTTTTTTCAACGCTTCGGCGAACAGTGCGCCGAGGGTGCCGGTTTTCGCGGGCTGTTGCGCGGACTGCCTGGGTTTTTCGGGGCGTTGCCTGTTTGTTGCCCCCTGGTTGCTGCGGCGAGGGTTTTCTGAAGGGCTTCTGTTCTTTGTCGGCTCGTCGCCCAGCCGCATGGTCAGTGCAATACGCTTGCGCGGAATATCCACCTCCAGCACTTTGACCCGCACAATATCACCGGCCTTGACGACATCCCTGGGGTCTTTGACGAATTTATCCGCCAGTGCCGAAATGTGCACCAGGCCATCCTGATGCACCCCGATATCGACGAATGCGCCAAAGTTGGTGATGTTGGTGGCGGTGCCTTCCAAAATCATGCCGGGTTCCAGGTCCTTGAGGGTTTCAACGCCTTCCTTGAAGGTGGCAGTCTTGAACTCCGGACGCGGATCGCGACCGGGTTTGTCCAGTTCGCTGAGAATGTCCGTGATAGTGGGCAGACCAAACCGTTCATCCACATAGTTGTTTGCGGAGATGCTGCGCAGGGTGGCGGTGTCACCGATCAGCGACTGGATGGGTTTGCCGAGATCTTTGGCCATGCGCGACACCAGCGGGTAACTCTCCGGGTGAACAGCGGAGGCATCCAACGGGTTGTCACCATTGGCTATGCGCAAAAAGCCGGCGGCCTGCTCGAAGGTTTTGTCGCCCAGTCGCGGTACTTTTTTCAAAGCGGAACGGTTTTTGAAGGGGCCGTGCTCATCCCGGAAAGTCACGATATTGTCGGCGATGGTCTGGTTCAGGCCCGCCACCCGGTTGAGCAATGCGGCGGAGGCAGTATTCACCTCGACACCGACGGCGTTTACACAATCCTCCACTACGGCATTCAGGCTGCGGGACAGTTCAACCTGACTGACGTCGTGCTGGTATTGGCCGACACCGATGGATTTTGGATCGATTTTTACCAGTTCCGCCAGTGGGTCTTGCAGTCGCCTGGCAATGGAAATGGCGCCGCGAATAGTGACATCCAGATGGGGAAACTCGCGCGCGGCAAGCTCGGAGGCTGAATACACGGAGGCGCCGGATTCGTTTACCACCACCGCCTGTGTGGTGAGCTCCGGGTGGTTTTTCAGCATATCCCTGACGAAGCGTTCGGTCTCCCGACTGGCGGTGCCGTTGCCGATGGCGATCAACGCGATCTGGTGTTTTTGACAGAATGCCAGCAATTTGGCTTCCGCTTCCCGGGTTTTGTTCTGCGGTGGGGTCGGAAAAATGGCATCGTGATCCATGACTTTCCCCGTGCTGTCTACCACCGCCACCTTGACGCCTGTTCGCAGTCCGGGATCGAGTCCGATGGTGGCTTTTTGGCCCGCCGGTGCGGCCAGCAGCAGATCCTTGATATTGGTGGCAAACACGTCGATGGCGTCGGTTTCGGCCCGCTGTCGCAGTTCTGCCAGCAGGTCGGTTTCGATATGCACATGCAGCTTGACCTTCCAGGTCCAGCGCACCACCTCAGCCAGCCAGTCATCGGCGGGGCGACCCCTGTGATCAATATTGAAATGACGGGCAACCGCGGTTTCGCAGGGGTGCTGGTTGGTGGCATCTACGGGAAGATCCACCTTGATTGACAGAATACCTTCGCGGCGGCCACGGAACATGGCCAGTGCACGGTGTGATGGGGTGTTTTTCAGGGGCTCACTGTGCTCGAAGTAGTCGCGGAATTTCTCGCCTTCCTGGGCTTTGCCAGCCATCACGGTAGCTGATAGCAACGCTTCATCGGCAAGGTGCTGGCGCAGTCGGCCGATCAGGTCGGCATCCTCGCTGAACCGTTCCATCAGGATATATTTGGCACCATCCAGGGCGGACTTGCTGTCCGCGACGCCTAGTTCCGCATTGATATAGGCCTGCGCCTCTCGCTCAGGATTCAGTTCGGGCTCATTGAGCAGTGCGTCCGCCAGCGGTTCCAGGCCCGCTTCAATAGCAATCTGCCCCTTGGTGCGACGCTTGGGTTTATAGGGTAGGTAGAGGTCTTCCAGCCGGGTTTTGGTGTCGGCACTGAGAATAGCCGTTTTTAATTCGGGGTTGAGTTTGCCCTGTTCCTCAATGCTGGCGAGAATGGTGGATCGGCGATCTTCCAGTTCCCGCAAATAGCCGAGCCGTTCCTCCAGGGTGCGCAACTGCGTGTCGTCCAGGCCCCCGGTCACTTCCTTGCGGTAACGGGAGATAAACGGTACCGTCGCGCCGTCGTCCAGCAGCTGCATGGCGGCGGCAACCTGGGCTGGCTTGACGTTGATTTCCGTGGCGATCTGGTGCTGGATTTTATTCATATCGTCCATCGTATTGTCTATGGCAGGAATGCTGGTAATGACAGAGTAAGAGCGCGATTATGGGCGATTCTCCCGGCCCGAAACAGACTTGCCCCCGAGATTAAAATATGGCTGTGGGTGACAATATTCACTGTCCGCTCTGTGGTGACCGGACATTGGTGCACTACTGGTCTGATCGGCGACGGGATTATTTGCAGTGCGAGCATTGCCAGCTGGTGTTTGTCCCGCCCGGGCAGCAACTCTCGCCAGCGCAGGAAAAGGGCCATTACGATCTCCATGAGAACAACCCCGGGGATCAGCGCTACCGGGCATTCCTCGGCCGCCTCTGTACTCCCTTGATCAGCAAGCTTGCCCCGGGAAGCTGTGGGCTGGATTTTGGTGCCGGGCCGGGGCCGACGCTCTCGGTGATGTTGCAGGAAGCCGGATTTGATGTGGCGATTTACGATATTTACTATGCGCCGGATACGTCGGTGTTGGCCAAACGCTATGATTTCATTACCGCCACGGAAGTGGTCGAACACCTGTCCCGTCCCGGCGAGGTGCTCGGTCATCTGTGGACAATGCTGGAGCCGCGTGGCTGGCTGGGATTGATGACCAAGCTGGTGCGTGACAAAGCAGCCTTTGAGCGCTGGCATTACAAAAATGACCCGACCCATATCAGTTTTTTCAGTTTTGTCACCATGGATTATCTTCACACCCGATGGGGAGCCAGTATTGAGCGGCCGGAAGATGACGTGATTTTGTTCAGGAAGCCCGATCGTGGTTTATGCTATGAACTCTGACAGACAGAAATGCCGGGGTCAGTACCCATGGGTCACAAATGCCCTTTGCCGGTCATGGTGGCCCTGCATACTATCACCCGGCAGTTCGCTGATTCGCGCTGTCGGCCAATGGTCTCAAATCACCACCACTTTTTCAGGATAGGAGCACCCATGTTTCAGGGCAACACCCTCAGCTTGAAGCCGCTCAAAAGCGGTTTTGTGGAACTGAATTTCAATGCGCAGCAGGGCTCGGTCAATATTTTCAACCAGGCTACGCTGTTGGAGTTGCTGGAAGCACTCTCGCTGTTGTCGGAAAAGACCGATATCAAGGGATTGCTGTTGACCAGCGGTAAAAGCGTGTTTGTGGCCGGGGCGGATATCACCGAATTCGATGACGTGTTCAAGGGCACTGAAACCGAGCGTCGCAATTTTCTCGCCCGCGCCAATGAAGCGTTTAACCAGATTGAGTCACTGCCGTTTCCGTCGGTGGTGGCCATCAATGGCTTTGCCCTCGGTGGCGGCTTTGAGGTCTGTCTCGCCTGTGATTTTCGGGTGATGTCGAGCAAGGCGCAAGTGGGGCTGCCGGAAACCAAGTTGGGCATTATTCCCGGTTGGGGTGGCACGGTCCGGCTACCGCGGCTGATCGGTTTTGACAATGCAGTGGAGTGGATTGCCGGGGGAGAGCACAAGAAAGCGACTGCCGCCCTCAAAGACGGCGCTGTGGATGCTGTGGTTGATCCGGACCTGTTGAAAGACGAAGCGCTGAAGATGCTGATGCGTGCCGCCAGTGGCGAACTCGATTATGCGGCCCGTCGTCAGCGCAAACAGGCTCCCATACAACTCAATACGATTGAGCTCGGAATGTCCGTGTACACCAGTCGCGCTGCGGTGATGGCGAAAGCGGGTCGCAACTATCCCGCACCACTGGCCGCGGTAGACGTCCTGTCGCAGGCCGCCGAAATGAGTCGTGACGAAGCCCTTGAAGTGGAATTTGAAGCTTTCAGTGACCTGACTCAGACACCGCAGTGTCGGGCACTCGTGGGCATGTTTCTCAACGACCAGTTTATCGGCGGTGTCGCGAAAAAATACGCCAAACAGGCGACTAAATCGATTGCCCATGCCACGGCCCTGGGCGCGGGCATCATGGGTGGCGGTATCGCCTATCAGAACGCCATCAAGGGTTTTCCGGTGCTGATGAAAGATATCAACACCGATTCTCTGGCGCTGGGTATGAGTGAGGCGAACAAGCTGTTGGCCAAGCGGGTGGAACGCGGTCAAATGAGTCCGCTGGAAGCGGGCTCGGTACTGTCGAGAATCATGCCCTCTTTGAGTTATGACGGGATCGAGCATACCGATATCGTGATTGAAGCCGTGGTGGAGAACGCCAAGGTCAAAAGTGTGGTGCTGCCGGAGGTTGAGGGGCGGCTCCAGCAGGATGCTGTTCTGGTGTCCAACACCTCGACGATTTCCATTGATCTATTGGCCGAAAACCTGACGCGGCCGGAAAATTTCTGTGGTATGCATTTCTTCAATCCGGTTCACGCCATGCCACTGGTGGAAGTCATTCGCGGCAGCAAGACCTCCGATGAGACTGTGGGTACCGTCGTAGCCCACGCGCTGGCGCTCGGCAAGAAACCCGTTGTGGTCAATGATTGCCCCGGTTTTCTGGTAAACCGGGTGCTGTTCCCCGCAGTGTTCGGCTTTGACATGATGATAGTCGACGGTGCCGACTACCAGCACATCGACCGGGTGATGGAAGCCTGGGGCTGGCCGATGGGCCCCGCCTACCTGCTGGATGTGGTGGGTATCGATACCGCCGTGCACTGTTTTCCCAGCATGGTCGAGGGTTACCCGGATCGCATGGCAAATGCCGCGGATATTTCACCCACCCGCACCCTGTTTGAGAACGACCGGTTGGGTCAGAAAAATGGCAAGGGTTTTTATCTTTACCAAAAAGACCGGCGCGGCAAGCCCGGAAAGTTTGCCGACGACTCCGTGGCGGAGCTGTTCAAACCCCTGGTCTCCAACTATCACCAGCTCACCGATGAGGACATCGTCGCCCGCTATATGGTGCCCATGTGTATTGAGCTGGCCCACTGTCTGGAATCCGGTGTGGTGGGTTCGCCCGCCGAAGCGGACATGGCGATGGTTTATGGCCTTGGGTTTCCGGCATTTCGCGGTGGCGTTTTCCGCTGGATGGATGAAATGGGCCTGGACAATTTCTGCGCCATGGCCGATCGCCTTGGCCACCTGGGTAAGCTCTATGCGCCCACTGAAAAAATGCGAGAGATGGCCGCCAGCGGTGAAGGTTATTACGGCTGATCGCCGGACCAGAGGTTAACAGGAGATTTTTTGTGAGCTTGAAACCAAGAGATACGGTGATTATTGATTGCGCGCGAACCCCTATGGGTCGCTCGAAAAATGGTTCCTTCAGGAATTGCCGTGCCGATGAAATCGGCGCGGCGCTGATTGAGGGTCTACTGGATCGCAATCCGCAACTAAACCCCGCTGAAATAGATGACATCCTCTGGGGTTGTGTGATGCAGGGTCGCGAACAATCCTTCAATGTAGCCAGAATGACGGCCCTGCGCACCCGCATTCCCCATCACGTTCCCGCGATGACGATAAACCGCTTGTGCGGTTCTTCCATGTCGGCATTGCATATTGCCACGGCCAATGTGATGGCAGGGCTGGGCGATATTTATCTGGTGGGTGGGGTGGAACACCTCGGCCATGTGCCGATGACACACGATCACGATCCGAATCCGGCGCAGAATCTCAGGGTTGCCAAAGCGGCGGGAATGATGGGTTTGACGGCAGAATACCTGGCCAGGATTCACGGTATTACCCGTGAACAGCAGGATGAATTTGGCGTTCGCTCCCATCACCTGGCGGCCAAAGCACGGACAGCAGGTCGGTTTGTCGACGAAATTGTTCCGCTTGAGGCCCACGATGAGAATGGCGGTCTCTATTTAATGCAGGAAGATGAAACGATCCGCCCTGAAACCAGCCTAGAGGGATTATCACAGCTGAAAACGGTGTTTGATCCGGTCAACGGCACGGTGACTGCTGGTACTTCCTCGCAGATTACCGATGGCGCAGCGGCGATGCTGGTGATGTCTGCCGAGCGAGCTACCGCTTTGGGTCTGACGCCCATGGCAAAAATCATTTCGGTGGCGGCTGCGGGTGTTGACCCCTCGATCATGGGCTATGGACCAGTGCCCGCTACCCGTGCGGCATTGAAAAAGGCCGGACTGACCATTGCTGATATCGATTATATGGAATTGAATGAGGCGTTTGCCGCTCAATCCCTGCCGGTGTTAAAGGATCTTGGTCTGCTGGACGTGATGGACCAGAAAGTGAATGTCAATGGTGGTGCCATTGCGCTGGGACATCCGCTGGGCGCCTCCGGTGCCAGGATCAGCGGGACACTGTTGAATATTCTTCGTCAGCACAACGGTACACTGGGGGTTTCAACCATGTGTATCGGGTTGGGGCAGGGTGTGACGACTGTGTTTGAGCGCTTGAGTTAGCAGGAGGTTTTTGGTCGATTCGCGGCTAAATCTCGCCACTTGATACAACCCAAAAAAGCCGGCCTTAGGCCGGCTTTTTTGGGTTGGGAATGTAGGGATAACCCGGTTATTCCATTATTAGTTATCTTCTTCGACGGCTTCTTTGGCTTTATCCCACTGTTCGTCAGAGGCCTCTTTGGCTTTATCCCACTGTTCGTCAGAAGCCTCTTTGGCTTTATCCCACTGTTCTTCAGTGGCTTCTTCGGTCTTTTCCCATTGCTCGGAAGAGGTCTCTTTCACGTCCTCCGCCATGTTTTCCATGCCTTCCTTCGCGTCCTCTGCCATTTCTTCAACGGTCTCGCCAGTCTCTTCCATCGCCTGTTCGGTATTCTGAGCAGCCTCTTCCATCACGGGTCGCTCATCGGCTCCTTCGTCTTCTGCGCAGGCTGACAGTAAAAAAACGGCTATGATCGGTGTTGCCAGATACGCCAGTAATTTGCGTGGTTTGTTCATAATACTATCCTGTTGGTTCGGTAAATGTTGCGTGACTCGTTGTAGTGGATCTTAGGTTCTTATAATTTTTCTTCCATCAGTAAAGACACTCGATTGGCGTTCGTCAAGTTAATCGCCGCAAGACTTTCTCGACGTAGACGTTTCTCCAGCAGTCACGCCATTGATTTCACTCGGCGGGATGGCGGCTTTTTTGCTAGACTCTGCTGCAAAATGACCGGAGCTGATCAGCTTGGATATTCTCCGAACGAAAAACCCTGAACATGCCCTTGAACAATGGCTTGCCAAGTCGGTGACCCCCTGGGATTGTGTGGCTCTCCGCTATGAGTATGTGCAGTATTACCTGCCCGGTTCGCCAATCATTGAGTTACTGGCTATTTTTCAGAAACTGGAGGGTCAGACAACCTTCACGGTAACCGCGCTGGATAAATTGCTCGTCGATCAGCTGACAGTGCTGGATCACGATTGTTTCGACCTGGGTGATTTCTGTGTTGCCTATGGTTTCCCACTGCTTTTCCTCGATCGCCCCATGCGCCTGGAGCCAGTAGCCATTGACAAGCCCTGGGGGCGGGAAATCTGGTTTACCGGTATCGAGCAACGCGGCCAGTCCTATGTCAGTGATGGAGCCGCTCGCAGCCCGTTGCCCTGGGTGCTCTCGGCTGCACCACGACGACTGGCGGCTGGCGCAGAACGCCATATCAATCTGCTCAAGATACTCGACCCATTGCCGGAGGAAGTTTACGGCGACCTGTATTTTGAGCTGCATGAGGAAAAACGCGAAGTCTACGTGGTCACGCACATTGACCGCCACGCCTGGCCGGAAGGCAAGGGCGCCATCCGTTTTGGTTTTGATCCCGAGGTCAAGGCGGCCTATGCCTCTGATGATGATTTCAGGGCGGACTTTCTGGCGGCCGTGAAACGCTATGAAGTTGTTCGCCGCGAGATCGATGACCTTTTTGACGAGCGGCGCGAAGCGCTCGGTATTGACGCCAATGTGCCGGTGCCGGCCAGTAGCCTGCAGGACTGGTTCGACGAGCTGCCGGAGCACCTGCAGCAGCGGGAGCGTCAGTTGCGAGAGGATATGAACCGGTTTACGGCCCTGTTGCCACTCTCCGTAGGCAATGTGGTCAAGGTCCCGCTACTGACACCCCATGCCCTGCAACACGGGGTTCGCACGGTGGAATTCCAGACCCCAGTCTATGAGCGGAGGATTTTGTCATTCGCCCAGAAGGTTCTCACCCAGGGACATTGGGATACGGAGCAGGCGGTAGCCATGATGTTGCTTGAGACCCCGGGTTTGCCGGAGCTGACCATATTGGAGGAGAGCCTGGGTTATCTGTTGGTTGAAGTGGTGACCTTCGATGATTTCCGTGTGTGGCGGCTGACCCTGCTGCCCGGGTCAGGCTATCTGGTGCCTGCGACGGGCTGTTATGGCCTGTTGATGGCGATTGATGGTGTGGTTGTATTGGGTGGGCACCATCTCCTGATGGAAGAGGCGGTTTTGTTGCCCGCTGAACGAACGGAGACGCTGTTGATCAATCAGTCTGCAGAAGATGCTGTCGTATTGATTGCCCGGCCAACCTGACGTTTTTTAACATTGCTGCGGATCGTGATACGAGGCCATCGGTTGTTGCTCAGGTGTGTGCGCTGTGGCAAAATCCACCCCCTTTGTCGAAAGCGGCTGCCTGCCGCATGATTCGATATTACCCGGCTTATTGCGGACGTGGCGGAACTGGTAGACGCGCCAGATTTAGGTTCTGGTATCGAGAGATGTGAGAGTTCGAGTCTCTCCGTCCGCACCATGAAATTAATTAAGTTAGCGAACTATTCAGAGGACAATCATGCAGGTTTCTATCGAAACAACTTCTGGTCTCGAACGTAAAATGACCCTGGGCGTACCGGCAGAGCGCATCGACGCCGAGGTGAACGAACGCCTGAATAAAGCCAGCAAGACAGTTCGGCTGGACGGTTTCCGCAAGGGCAAAGTGCCCATGAATGTATTAAAAAAACGTTTTGGTGAGAGCATCCGCCAGGAAGTTATTGGCGACGAGCTGGGTCGCACATTTGCAGAAGCAATTGCTCAGGAAAAGCTGAAGCCCGCTGGACGTCCTGCGATAGAGTCGGTGAAAGATGAACCGGGTCAGGATCTCGAGTTTGTTGCGACCTTTGAGGTCATGCCTGAGGTTGTTTTGACAGATTTGACGAAAGTGAGCGTCACCAAGCCGCTCGCCAAAGTGACAGAGGACGATGTCACCGCGATGATTGATGCATTGCGCAAGCAGAATGCCAGCTGGGAAGAAGTCAGCCGTCCCGCTATTAATGGCGATGAGGTCAATATTGACTATATCGGTATTATGGATGGCAAGGAATTTGATGGGGGTTCCGCCAAGGAATTTATGCTTGATCTCGGTGCGGGTAAGGCGATTCCGGGATTTGAGGAAGGCGTCGTGGGCATGTCTGCCGGTGAGGAAAAAGTACTCTCATTGACCTTTCCTGAAAACTATCACGCTGAAGAGCTGAAAGGGAAACCTGTCGAGTTCACCATCAAGGTCAATGCGGTAACCGAGGCCGTCATGCCGCCGCTGGATGAAGCGTTTTTTGCGCTCTATGGCATGGAGCAGGGCACCGAAGAACGATTCCGTGAGGTGGTTCTCGTGAACATGGAGCGCGACCTGAAGCAGGCACTGCAAACCAAAACCACGGGCCGGGTCATGGAGCAGCTATGTAACCTGCACAGTGAGCAGGAAATCCCGGAGGTGCTGGTTGCCAGCGAAATCACCAAGATGAAAAAACAGATGGCCGAGCGCATGGGCGGTGGCACCAGTAACTTTGATCCCGAGTTGTTGCCCGATGACATGTTTATTGACCAGGCGAAGCGTCGTTCCATTGTCAGTTTGATCATCAATGAAATCGTTAAAACCGAGAAAATCGAAACCAGTCCTGAAAGGGTTCGGGACCGCATCGAAGAGATGGCTTCCACTTATGAGAAGCCGGAGGAAGTGGTCAAATATTACTACAGCAGCCAGGAGTTGATGAAGGGCGTAGAGTCTGCAGTACTCCAGGATCAGGTGATTGACCACGTGCTTTCAGTAGCGACAGTCAATGAAGAGGAAGTCGATTACCAGAAAGCCATTCAACCGGATCAGGACGGCACGGCAGACTTCTAGTATTCCTTTAATCAGACCACCTGGGTTTCAGTTGTGTCCCCGGTGGTGTGTAGCGACGGGCCCCAAGCTTCACGGATGTTTGGGGCCTGTTGGTTTTCAGGGACCGGGAGTAGCCCGGGCTGCTTGCCTTCTCCCTACCGCTGGTTACAATGCTTCAACAGGTTTTTTCTTGAGTAAATATCTATGAAATTTGATCTATCTTCGACGTCCGGTCTCGATGTGAACAACGCAGGTGGTCTGGTACCCATGGTGGTGGAGCAATCTGCCCGCGGTGAACGTTCCTATGACATCTATTCCCGTTTATTAAAGGAGCGTGTTATTTTTCTGGTGGGACCTGTAGAAGATTACATGGCCAATCTGGTGGTGGCGCAGTTGCTGTTTCTGGAGTCGGAGAATCCTGATAAGGATGTCCATCTGTATATCAACTCGCCCGGTGGATCAGTGACCGCGGGGATGTCAATCTACGACACCATGCAATTTATCAAGCCCCATGTCAGCACCATGTGCATTGGTCAGGCCGCCAGTATGGGTGCCTTTCTGCTGGCCGCCGGTGAAGCCGGGAAACGTTACTGCCTGCCAAATTCCAGAGTCATGATTCACCAGCCCAGCGGCGGCTCTCAGGGGCAGGCATCTGATATTCATATCCAGGCTCAGGAAATTCTCAAGATACGGGAACGTTTGAATGAGCGTCTTGCCTTCCACACCGGCCAGTCAATAGAACAAGTCGCCCTGGATACTGAGCGGGATAAGTTCATGAGTGCTGAAGAATCGAAAAAGTATGGCATGATTGACGAGGTGCTGGACAAGCGCCCCTAGAGCCGCTAGGCTTTTTAAAGAGAAGATTTGTTTTATCTATTTGATATAGAAGAGTTTTATTTTCCCTTATCGGTTAAAGATAAGTAGATTTATAGAGACAGTATTATGAGTGATGAGAAAACCGGAAAAGGGGAAGACGACGGCAAGCTGCTGTATTGTTCTTTCTGCGGCAAAAGTCAGCACGAAGTTCGCAAGCTGATTGCAGGTCCGTCGGTGTTCATCTGTGACGAATGTGTAGACCTCTGCAATGACATTATCACGGAGGAGATCCAGGAGGCTGACACAGAATCCGCTGGCGAAGACCTGCCAAAGCCCAAAGAAATCAATGCGATTCTCGATCAGTATGTGATTGGTCAGGTGCGTGCCAAGAAAATCCTCTCTGTCGCTGTCTACAATCACTACAAGCGCCTGCAGAGTGGTGCCAAGGGTACCGAAAAGGATATCGAGCTGGGCAAAAGTAACATTTTGCTGGTTGGCCCCACGGGCAGTGGTAAGACGCTACTGGCGGAAACACTGGCTCGCCTGCTGGATGTTCCCTTTACTATTGCCGATGCGACGACCCTGACGGAAGCGGGTTATGTCGGGGAAGATGTTGAAAATATTATTCAGAAATTATTGCAGAAATGTGATTATGACGTTGAGAAAGCCCAGCGCGGTATCGTCTATCTCGACGAAATTGACAAGATTTCCCGCAAATCGGATAACCCCTCCATTACCCGTGATGTGTCAGGCGAGGGCGTTCAGCAAGCCCTGTTGAAATTGATTGAGGGCACAGTTGCCTCGGTGCCGCCACAGGGTGGACGCAAGCATCCCCAGCAGGAATTTTTGCAGGTGGATACCGGTAACATCCTTTTCATCTGCGGGGGTGCCTTTGCCGGTTTGGAGAAGGTTATCCAGGAGCGTTCCGATAAAGGTGGTATTGGCTTCAGTGCCCAGGTGAAAAGCAAGGACACCAGCAAGAATATTGGCCAGACCCTGGCAGACCTGGAGCCGGAAGATCTGGTGCGCTTTGGCCTGATACCGGAGTTCGTGGGTCGTCTGCCAGTGATCGCCACCCTAGAGGAGCTCGATCGCGATGCGTTGGTGAACATTCTTGTCGAACCAAAAAATTCCCTGATCAAGCAGTACGAAGCCATGTTTGAAATGGAAGGGGTGGAATTGGATATTCGTCGCGATGCGCTCGAGACCATTGCCGAGCGTGCGCTGGAGCGGAAAACCGGCGCCCGCGGGTTGCGCTCGATTATCGAAAATGTCCTCCTGGAAACCATGTACAGCATTCCCTCTATGGATAATGTCTACAAAGTGGTGATCGATAGCACGGTAATTCGCGGTGAGTCAGAGCCGCTATTGGTTTACGAAAATAAAGAGCAGCAAAAAGCTGCCAGTGATGAGTAAGTCATTTTTTATCCCCGAAAGGCCCTGCGGGGCCTTCTTTTTTGCCTGAAGACATTTATCTGTCGTCGGTCACTTGTATTTACCCGTGTAAACCCCATATTTGCAGTAAGCTAATTTGGATTGAACCGCTCGCTAATAGAGGTTAAAGAATGGGACAGAACGCTGTGCATAATCAATTGACAATGCTGCCTCTGCGAGACGTGGTGGTGTATCCCCATATGGTGATTCCACTGTTTGTCGGTCGGGAAAAATCGATTCTGGCCCTTGAAGAAGCCATGGTGCAGGACAAGCAGATTCTACTGGTGGCGCAGAAGGCTGCGGCGGAAGATGATCCCACGCCAGATGATCTCTACCGTGTGGGAACACTTGCTACGGTGTTACAGATGCTGAAGCTGCCCGATGGCACAGTCAAAGTGCTCGTTGAAGGGGTTGAGCGCGTTACTATCCAGAAGATTGATGAATCGCCCGGCTACTTTGTGGGTGTCTACGACCTGATGTCCGACGAGGTGTTAGCCAGTAAAGAAGCCGAGGCATTGATGCGGTCGGCACTCACTCAGTTTGAACAGTATGTCAATCTGAGTAAAAAAATCCCCTCAGAGGTCGTCAGTACAGTCGCCGGCATAGAGGACCCCAGTCGTTTGGCCGATACCCTGGCCACACACATGGCTCTCAGTGTTGAACAAAAGCAGGGGATACTTGAAACACCTTCTCTGGCGCATCGACTGGAGACATTGTTGGGCCTGATGGAATCCGAAATCGAGCTTTTTGAAGTCGAACAGCGGATTCGTGGGCGCGTCAAAAAGCAAATGGAGAAAAGCCAGAAAGAGTATTACCTCAACGAGCAGATGAAAGCGATTCAGAAAGAGCTCGGCGAAGTTGAGGAGGGCGGCAATGATATCGAGCAGCTGGAAACGAAAATCAATGAAGCCGGTATGCCGAAATACGCTCTGGACAAGGCAAAGTCAGAGCTGAATAAGCTGAAAATGATGTCGCCGATGTCGGCTGAAGCTTCCGTCTTGCGCGGCTATATTGACTGGATGGTCAGTGTGCCCTGGAAAAAACGCTCTAGGGTTCGCCACGACCTCAAGCGTGCTGAACGCATTCTCCACGAGGACCACTACGGGCTCGAGGAGGTCAAGGAGCGGATTCTGGAATTTCTGGCGGTTCAGCAAAGGGTAAAAAAACTCAAAGGACCCGTGTTATGTCTGGTGGGGCCGCCGGGGGTGGGCAAGACCTCGCTGGGTGAGTCTATCGCCAAGGCGACCGGCAGAAAATACGTGCGTATGTCTCTGGGCGGTGTCCGTGATGAAGCTGAAATTCGTGGCCATCGCAGAACCTATATCGGGTCCCTGCCAGGCAAGCCGATTCAGAAGCTGGCCAAGGCCGAGGTAAAAAACCCGTTATTTTTGCTGGATGAAATCGACAAGATGGGCATGGACCATCGCGGTGATCCCGCTTCAGCGATGTTGGAAGTCCTCGACCCGGAGCAGAATAACAGCTTCAACGACCACTACCTGGAAGTCGATTACGACCTCTCCGAAGTCATGTTCATCTGTACGGCAAACTCGATGAATATCCCCGGCCCTCTGCTGGATCGTCTCGAGGTTATCCGGATTCCCGGTTACACCGAACAGGAGAAGATCAATATTGCGCTCAAATACCTGCTGCCAAAGCAACGCAAGGCCAATGGCCTGAAGCCGAACGAGCTGACCATGGACGACACCGCGGTGATGGACGTTATTCGTTACTACACGCGTGAAGCGGGTGTACGGGGTCTGGAGCGCGAATTGGCTAAAATCTGTCGGAAGGTGGTTACCCGGAACGTACGTGATGGTGTCAGGGAATCTCACCACATTACTTCCGCTGAGCTTGAAGATTTGCTGGGTGTTTACAAATATGACTTTGGTCGCGCTGAGGAAGAGAGTCAGATTGGGCAGGTTACCGGTCTCGCCTGGACCCAGGTGGGTGGTGAGTTGTTGACCATCGAGTCTTCTGCGGTGCCAGGTAAGGGGCAGGTGGTTAAAACCGGCTCCCTTGGTGATGTGATGCAGGAATCTATCCAGGCGGCGTTGACGGTAGTTCGCAGTCGGGCAAAAGCACTGGGCATCAAACGCGATTTTTACCAGACAGTAGATCTGCATATTCATGTGCCCGAAGGGGCGACACCCAAGGATGGCCCCAGCGCGGGTATCGGAATGTGTACTGCTTTTGTTTCGGTGCTCACTGGTATCCCGGTGCGCGCTGATGTGGCCATGACCGGAGAGATTACCCTGCGCGGGCAGGTATTAAGGATTGGCGGCCTCAAGGAAAAATTACTGGCCGCGCATCGCGGCGGTATTCGCACGGTGCTTATACCCTACGAAAATGAGCGTGACCTCAAAGAGATACCGGAGAATATTAAAGCAGATCTTGATATACATCCGGTCAAATGGATCGATGAAGTTCTGGAAATTGCGTTGATTCGCAAACCTGAACCGTTGTCTGATGAAGAGTATGATCGCGTCGACAAAGATGAGACAAAAACCCACGGTGACGCTGGAACCCGCATAAATACTCACTAAACTGCTTGACCGGTTTTCGGGGGGTTGGTATAACGTTGTAGTCATCTTACATGCCACAGCCTGCGGGAAAGCAGTAAAGTCGTGTGTTACAGGTGAACAGTCTTACTAAACATAACAAGGGGATTATTGTGAATAAATCTGAACTCGTTGATGCTATTGCCGATGCCGCTGATCTTTCCAAAGCGTCTGCCGGCCGCGCGCTGGATGCCGCTATTGACGCTGTAACCCGTACCCTGAAAAAAGGTGATCCGGTTTCGCTGGTAGGTTTTGGAACGTTTGCTGTTAAACAGCGTGCCGCTCGCACTGGTCGCAACCCTCAGACCGGCGCAGAAATCAAGATTGCCGCTGCCAACGTACCTAGCTTTAAAGCTGGTAAAGCTCTGAAGGACGCTGTTAATAAATAAAACGGCGTCTGCTGTTTGTCTTTGTTGTATGTTGAAAGGCGCATCAGCGATGCGCCTTTTTTTATAAAATAACCCTATCCGTTCAAACAAAACCAAATCAAGAGATTTCTATGCTGCAGGACTTTCGAGACAACCTCAAAGGCTCGGCCAAAATTGTATTGGTCGCTATTATTATTGTGCCGTTTGCCCTGTTCGGTGTGGATGCAATTTTTCTCAGCGGTAGCTCAGTTGAAGAAGCTGCCAGCGTCAATGGTGAGACCATTACAGAGCTTCGTCTGCAACAATCCGTGGCGCTTCAGAAGCAACAGATTCTCAACAGGTACGAAGATCTCGATCCATCCATGATCAACGATGAGCAGCTTCGCGGCCCCGTTCTGCAACAACTGATTCGCCAGAAAGCCGTTGAGCTTGCTGCCCGGGAACAGGGCATGGCTATCGACGACAAAATGATTTATCGCCTGCTGCTTGAGGTCCCTGACTTTCAAGTGGAAGGTAAGTTTGATGCCCAGCGCTATGAGTTTGTGCTCAGGCAGATGGGGTACACCCCGAATTCCTACAACAAATTGCTTCGTGCAGATATGTTAAACAGTCAGTTTATGCAGGGGGTAAGCAATACCGGATTTTCCACGGAGCGGGAAAACCAGCTGCTGGCCAGCATCACTGAGCAAACCCGGGATTTTTACTATCTGACGATTCCACGGGCGCCAGTATTGGAAGCGATCTCCATCACTGATGAGGAAATCGAGTCTTTCTATGAGAGCAACAAAGACCAGTTTATGGCAGACGAACAGCTGGTGATGGAGTACATAGAATTGCGTCCTGACGATCTGGTGCAGGAAGTCGTAGTGGAAGAGAGCGTTGTCAACGATGTGATCGAGGCCAGGATCAGTGCCGCCAGTGCCAAGCAATCCCGACAGGTCGCGCAGATTCTGCTTGAGAAGCAGGACGATGGCAGTCATCTCGACAAAATTTCCGACATTCAACAGCAGTTGGAAGCTGGTGGGGACTTTGCTGTGCTTGCGGAGCAGTACTCCGAGGATTACGGCACGGCTGAACAGGGGGGCGATCTTGGCTTTGTACAACGAGGCGATCTGCCGGAATCATTGAGTGTGGCGCTGGACAGCCTGTCTGTTGGTGAGATATCTGAGCCGGTTGAAACCGATCTCGGTGTCCATCTGGTCAAGCTGGTGGCAGAACAAAAGGCTGACTTGCCCAACCGCGATGACATCGAGCCGGGTATCCGGCGTGAGCTTCAACGGCAGTTGGCACTGGAGTTGTTGCCAGAGAGAATTGAGGAGCTCAAGGATCTTTCCTATAATGCGCCCTCCCTGGAAAGTGTTGCCGATAGGCTTGATCTGACACTGCAGGTTACCGAACCATTCAGCCGCAACGGTGGCGAGGGCATTGCAGGCAAACCACAGGTCATTACTGCTGCATTCAGCGAGCCGGTTCTGGAAAAAGGTCTCACCAGTGAAGTGCTCGACCTGGCAGATGACCACGTGGTCGTTTTGTCGCTTCGGGAGCGAATTCCTTCACGGCTAAAACCCCTGGCGGAGGTCAAGCCTCGTATCGAGCAGATAATCAGGAAGGATCGTGCGGACAGTCAATTGATGGAGCGTGCTGAGACATTGGTCGCCCGTGTTAAAGGGGGTGAGTCAATTGAAGAAGTGGCTAAAGAGGGGGCGCTCCAGTGGCAGGTTAATCTGAACACAAAGCGCTTTAGCGGTAAGCTCAATGAAGAGATTCGCCAGTGGGTCTTTTCCATGGCAGAGCCTGTGGATAGTGCTGTCGTTAGTGATTTTGCCCTTACCGATGGCGATCATGTGATTGTGTCTCTGACCCGGGTCACCGAGGGAGACTTCAGCAAGCTGAGTGCTGAGCAGAAGCAAGTGCTTTCCACCACGGTTGCCCTGACAGCCGCCAGTCGCGATTACCAGGCTTATGAGACCCTGTTGGTTGAACAGGCAGACATCGCATCTAAATACTAGAGAGGTGTATCGATACACCAGGATTCGTCTCACTTGCTATGGTTTATAACGGTGGCACTGGAGGTGTTGTGATAATGGGGTTGTGATGTGGTAGCCAAGATATGGTACCGAGTATACAACCGATGGATCTGGAGTTTTAAAGCATGGCAGATTATCAATATGATCTGGTAATAATTGGCAGTGGCCCGGCAGGCGAAGGTGCGGCAATGTCCGCAGTGAAACAGGGCTGGTCAGTGGCAGTAGTTGACGACAGGCCTATGGTGGGGGGCAACTGTACCCATCTGGGGACCATCCCTTCAAAAGCCTTGCGCCATGCAGTCCGGCGCATGGTGCAGTTCAATACCATGCCCATGTTCCGTGCAGTGGGCGATCCCCGTTGGTTCTCCTTCCCTGATTTGATGAAATCTGCAGATGATGTCATTCGCAAACAGGTTGAAGGTCGTACGAAAGATTATGCCCGCAATCGCATCAAGCTCCATTTAGGGCGAGCCAGTTTTACGGATGCTCATCATATTTCCATCAAACAACCTGATCACACACGTGAAACGATCAAAGCACGATTCTTTTTGATCGCAACGGGTTCAAGTCCCTATCACCCGGACGATGTGGATTTTGATCATCCCTGTATTTTTGATAGTGATTCCATCCTGAGCCTGGATCGAACACCTCGCAATATTATTATTTATGGTGCCGGGGTGATCGGTTGTGAATATGCCTCGATTTTTGCAGGGTTGGATACCCGTGTCGACCTGGTGAACAGTCGCTCCGGGCTGCTGTCGTTCCTCGATGATGAGATTTCAGATGCACTCAGCTACCAGCTTCGCGATCTGAATGTCACCGTTCGGCACAATGAAGAGTATGATCATATAGAAACCCGTAATAACGGTGTCACTATGGAGCTGAAATCGGGTAAACGGATTCACGCTGAGGCGCTGCTCTGGTCCAATGGCCGCTCTGGTAACACTAGAGGTATGGGGCTGGAAGAGCTGGGTCTGGTTGTTAATGAGCGCGGTCAGCTGGAGGTCAATGGGCACTACCAGACGACAGTCCCGCATATTTATGCGGCCGGCGATGTGGTGGGCTGGCCATCATTGGCAGGTGCGGCCTATGACCAGGGGCGGTTTGCTGCCGCACACATGTGTGGTGCCGCACGCGAATATCACGTTGAAGACGTTGCCACCGGTATCTGGACGATTCCGGAAATCAGCTTTGTCGGCAAGACCGAGTCTGAACTCACCGAACAGCAGGTTCCCTATGAGATAGGCCGGGCTTACTTCAAGAACATCGCCCGCGCCCATATTTCCGGCGAAGAAGTTGGTGTGTTAAAGATATTGTTTCATCAGGAAACGCTGGAAATCCTCGGTGTCCATTGTTTCGGTGCGGAGGCATCGGAAATTATTCATATCGGCCAGGCCATTATGAACCAGTCCGGCGACGCCAATACCATTGAGTATTTTATTCGTACCACATTCAACTACCCGACCATGGCGGAAGCCTACCGGATCGCTGCTATTAATGGGATGAATCGGCTGTGTCGCGAGTCGCGTAAACTGGTGATCTGATTGCTGGAACTGGAAAACCCTGCGCCGTTTGATTGTGCAGGGCTGCAGAGGTATTACTCTGTGGCGGTACTTTCCGGTTCGGTGCGTTTTAGCACCGAATGGAGTACGTGCTCATATTCAAAATAGACGTGGAATTCAGGGTACTCCCAGGATGAAATCGGCGGTTCTCCCACCGCGGGTTTCATACTTAAGGGCTCACCAAATTTAGCGCGAACCCTGTCCTTGCTGATGCCTCGATCTGGCTTCGCAATGGCCTGATTTTCCGCAGACTGCTGTCCAATGGGAATAATAATCCGTTCGGCGCTCGCAGCCAGGGGCAGGCTTAATAGCGCAGAAAAAAGCAGTATCAGTGGTTTATTCATGATCAAATTCCCTAGAGTTCAGGCGTATCCGGTTTGGTTCGGGGTTGCCTTTGTCGGTTTTAATTATAGTAAGCTGAAATGCGGGAAGTGCAACTGCCAAATTGGCGGGGATCAGACAAACCGTTTACCTGTCGGATAAAATGTTCCCTTGTTTGACTCCAGGGATTCCGATTTAATGCCTTCCCATGACTACTAACCTGCCTTTTTTTATCGGTCTGCGTTATATCCGCAGCAGACGCAAAAATGGTTTCGTATCCTTTATATCATTATTGTCTTTTGTCGCGATGGCACTCGGGGTGACGGCCCTCATCCTGGTTCTTTCGGTGATGAATGGTTTCGATTACGAAATCAGGCAGCGAATTCTCAATGTGGTAGCCCATGCGGCAATATTTAATGAAGACGGTGTCCACAACTGGCAGCAATTGGGTGCCGATGCAAACCTCGTCCGGGGTGTTGAGGCGTTTGCTCCCTACGTCGAGGGGTATGGGCTGTTGTCTTCAGATGCCCAGGGACAGGGTGTTTTGATACAGGGTATAGACCCGCTATTGGAAGACGCAGTCAGCCCGATCAGCGAGCATATGATGGTGGGTGAGATGGCGTTACTCCAACCGGGCGAGTACGGCATCGTTATCGGTCATCTGCTCGCCCGGTCGCTTGGGGTTATTCGGGGCGATTATGTGATGCTGTCGTTGCCTGAGCTGAATGTGACGCCGGCGGGTATTTTTCCGCGATATAAACGGTTTCGCGTATTTGGTGTGTTTCAGGTGGGTGCGCAGGTGGATTCGGGGCTGGCCTTTGTTCATTATCGGGATGCCCAGAAGCTGTTTCGCACCGGGGATGCAGTCACAGGCGTGAGGTTGCGACTCGCCAATCCCTTTGATGCAGGTGACATTGTTGCCACATTGAATAACGATATGGGTCCCAAATTCAAAGCCAAAGCCTGGACGGAGGACATGGGTAATTTATTCCAGGCGATAGAGCTGGAGAAAAAGGTAGTCAGCTTGTTGTTGGCAGCCATTATCGCCGTCGCGGCTTTTAATATTATTGCCAGCCTGATTTTGATGGTGGCTGATAAACGCCAGGATATCGCGGTGCTCCGCACCCTGGGTGTCGAGGCTGGAACGATTTCACGAATTTTTATGGTACAGGGTAGTGCCGTAGGTGCTTTTGGGGTGTTCTGTGGTGTGATCTTTGGCAGTTTGCTGGCCCTGTGGATTGGCGACATCGTCCACTGGCTTGAATATGCGGTAGGCTTCAGGGTCTTTGATCCGGATGTCTATTTCATCAGCCAGCTACCCTCCAGGCTGTTGTGGCAGGATGTCCTGATGATAAGCGGACTGGGTTTCGGCTTAAGCCTGTTGGCAACCCTGTATCCGTCATACCGGGCGGGACAGATTTTACCGGCGGAGGCCTTGCGTTATGACCACTGATTCAACCGCAGTGATGCACTGTGACAACCTAGCCAGACACTACCGTCAGGGAGTAGAGCGGATTGATGTGTTAAAGGGGTTGTCACTGGAGGTTCACAGTGGCGAGAGAATTGCGATCATCGGAACATCGGGTTCCGGAAAGACCACCCTGTTGAACCTGCTGGGTGGACTGGATGACCCGGACGAGGGCTTCGTCAATGTGATGGGGGCGGCGTTGAAGCCAATGAACGAATCGAAGCGGGCTCGCTGGCGCAATCAGCACCTGGGGTTTGTCTACCAGTTTCATCATCTGCTGGGCGAGTTCAGCGCACTTGAAAATGTCGCCATGCCGCTGCTGGTGGCAAAAACACCGGTGGCCGAAGCGAAGGCGCTGGCCCGGGAAATGCTCGACCGGGTTGGCCTGGGTGCACGTTGCGATCACAAACCCTCTGAGCTGTCCGGTGGTGAACGGCAGAGGGTCGCCATTGCCCGGGCGCTGGTGAGAAAACCGGCCTGTGTGTTGATGGATGAACCGACCGGCAACCTTGACCCTGTCACAGCAGAGACGGTGCTGGCGCTTCTGATGTCATTAAACCGTGAGTTGGCGATCAGTTTTGTGGTGGTCACCCATGATGCGCAGGTCGCGGCCCGGATGGATCGGGTGCTCTCCCTCACGGAGGGTTGTCTGACGGATGTCACTGGATCCCGCTCCACGGGTCAGGGATTGTAGCCGGCCGTGTTCAGACCCCTAACCGTCTTTATCGGATTGCGTAATTTTACCTCTGGTGCTGGCAACCGGATGGTGTCGTTTATTTCACTGCTGGCCATCCTGGGACTGGTGATGGGCGTTGCCCTGCTGGTGGTGGTGATGTCAGTGATGAACGGATTTGATCGGGAAATGGAATCTCGCATCCTCGCAGCGGTGCCCCACATACGATTGTTTAACGAGCATGGTGTTCAGCAGAGCGACAAGTTGCGCGATATTCTGGAGCAGCAGCCGAATGTCCGCGCCGTGATGCCGTTTACCCGGCTGGAGGGCATGCTGACGTCTCGTGGCAGAACCAGACCAGTGGAAGTGATGGGGTTGGAGCCGTCCCTGGCCGATCCGTTCATGGGTATGTTTGTCTCTGCGGAACTAATGGGGCAGCTGGCTGTTCATTCCAATGGCCTTTTGATGGCGGGTGAGATTGCCAAAAAACTGTCGTTGTCAGCGGGCGACCGGGTGACATTGCTGGTGCCTGCCTCCGGAGGTGGCGGGCTCCAGCAAGCCCCCAAGGTGTCGACGTTTACCTTGTTGGGTACCTTCGATACCCGTACGGCGGCTGACCAGAGCCTGGTGTTGGCCAAGCTTGAAACAGCCTCCAGGCTGGCGGGACATACGGGTCTGGCCCAGGGGTTGCAGGTGCGGGTGGCCGATGTTTTTGAGGCGCGCCAGACCGGTTATGCCCTGTTGCAAGTGCTGCCGTCCGGTTACCGGTTTTCCGATTGGATACAGACCCATGGCAACCTCTATCAAGCCATAAAAATGTCTCGTAACCTGGTTTCCCTGCTGGTTTTTCTGATTATTGCCATCGCTGTTTTCAATGTCATCTCAATGTTGATGATGACTGTGATCGACAAGCGTGCCGAGATCGCGATTCTCAAAACACAGGGGTTTGTCCGGCATGAGATTGTTGCCATCTTCCTCACACAGGGTGCGCTGATTGGTTTGTTTGGCACCCTGCTGGGTGTGCTGCTGGGTGTGGTGGGGGCCTTGAATGTGACGGCCGCAGCTCGGTGGCTTGAGTTGTTGATGGGTCGCCCGTTACTCAACTCGGAAATCTACCCGCTTGACTACCTCCCCTCGGCGCTGCTGTGGAATGATGTGGGGATGATTGTCGCAGTGGCTTTAGCACTGAATTTTCTGGCGACTCTTTACCCTGCTATCCGTGCTGCCAATACTCGCCCTGCAGATGTTCTGAGGTACGAATAATCGCTTGTTATCGGTTAAGGTTTATTTCTCTGATTTAATAGTGCGGCCGCGTGCCCCTGGCGTTTTTTCTTGCGAATACCCCAGTTTTTGACCACCTTCCACCGCCACAGATTCAAAATGGTCAGATAGCCCATGATGCCGCTGACCAACCCGCAGACCAGGCTACCGGTCAGCAATGGCAGCCAAATTCTACTACCCTGTGCAACCGCCCAGTCCCAGCTGAGCTCAATGACAAGGTGAGATTCTCTTTGACCCAGTAGCCAAGTGCCCACGCTGTAGGCAAACAGGAACATCGGTGTGATCGTCAGCGGGTTGCTGATCCAGATCAGTGCCACCGCCAGAGGCAAATTACTGCGGAATATCAATGCCAGCAACACCGCCACCAGGGTTTGTCCCGGAATCGGCAGGAAAGCACAAAATAGCCCGATGAAAAAAGACGTTGAAATCGAGGCACGGTTGATATGAAACAGGTTGGGGTCTTTCAGCAGGGGACCCATCCAGCGGATAGGGCGCACGTGAAGGATCTTGTGTGGATCCGGCAGAAAGCGGCGTAAAATTTTTTTGGGCATAAGTTCGGGCTGATGTGGTGGCGTGCGGGGCCGGAATTATGATCAGTTTTTGCCCCGTAGGCCACTGATCAGGTCAACTGGATAGTTGTTTCTACCAGCGTAACATGGTCAGATCGGTGAGATTATTTTAATCTCCTGAATCTTACCTATCATTAAAAACAGGTCAAAATAAAATATGGAATCAGTCACGTCAGGTTGGGTTTACTTCACGCTAAATTCTCTGGCCGTCATTTTTGTGCTTACTTTTGGTCTGGTAATCCTCACGCTGGTTGTCTTCTATATCATCGATATTACCCAGACTAGGCATGCGGTTCGCCGAAACTACCCCATTGTCGGTCGTTTTCGTTACCTGTTTGAACACATGGGCGAATTTCTCCGTCAATATTTTTATGCCATGGACCGCGAGGAAATGCCCTTCAATCGGGCCGAGCGCGCCTGGGTCTACCGGGCGGCCAAGGATGTGGATAGAACGCTGGCCTTCGGTTCAACCCGTGACCTGCGCCCACTCGGGTCGGTATTTTTTGTCAACTGCGCCTATCCCACCCGTGGCGAGGATGCGGTGGCGCCCAGCCCCATCACCATTGGCCCCTATTGTGAAACCCCTTTCACAACGGCTTCCATTCTGAACATTTCCGGTATGAGTTACGGTGCGCTGTCCAGGCCGGCATTGCAGGCGCTATCCCGAGGCGCGGCCAAAGCCGGTTGCTGGTTAAATACTGGCGAAGGTGGCTTGTCGTCCTACCACCTTGAGGGCGGCTGCGATATTGTTTTTCAGATTGGCACTGCCAAATTTGGTGTTCGGGATGAACAGGGGCGGCTCAGCGAAGAACGGTTGGCCGGAATTGCCACACATCCGCAGGTCAAAATGTTTGAGATCAAGCTCAGTCAGGGTGCCAAGCCGGGTAAGGGCGGTATTCTGCCCGGGGCCAAGGTCACTGAAGAGATTGCCCTGATTAGGGCCATTTCGGTGGGTGAGGACGCAATCAGTCCCAACCGGCACCTGGAAATCACCAATGCCGGGAGCCTGTTGGATATGATTGAGCAGGTGCGCAGGGTTACGGGAAAGCCCGTAGGATTCAAAACGGTCATTGGCGATACCGTCTGGCTGGAAGATCTCTTCAAACTGATATTGGCAAGGGGCATTGAATCGGCCCCCGACTTTATTTCGATCGATGGAGCAGAGGGTGGCTCAGGTGCCGCGCCTCAGGCGTTGATGGATTATATGGGGCTACCCATCCGCGAGAGCCTTCCGGCGGTCGTTGACCTGTTGCATGGCTATGGTCTCAAAGAGCGCATCAAGGTAATTGCATCGGGAAAACTGATTGTGCCCTCCGGGGTGGCCTGGGCGCTCTGCATGGGCGCGGATTTTGTCAACTCCGGGCGTGGCTTCATGTTTTCTCTCGGTTGTATTCAAGCCATGCAGTGCAATAAAAATACCTGCCCCACCGGTGTCACGACCCATGACCCAAGATTGCAGCGGGGGCTGGATCCCACCCTGAAGTCCGAGCGGGTGGCAAATTATGTGGCAAACATGACCTACGATGTCGGTATGATTGCCCATTCCTGTGGTGTTTTTGAGCCCCGCCAGTTGCGCCGCCATCACGCCAGAGTGGCTACCAGTTCCGGGCGTTCGGAAAGCCTTGAAAGTCTTTATCCTTCGGAACAGATGGGCGCCAGGTTGTTTCCCCCGGGAAATATTGATCAATGACGTCACAGCGATGTCATAGTTAAAACCGGTCAGCCGGGAGAAAAGGGGTATGGTTCATGGGGCAATCCATCGATAAAACCAGCTTCACGCCTGCTGACTTCAAGCGGTTTGAAGAAAAATTGCATCATTGCCTCGAAGCGCTGGATAGTCTTTTGGCCCGGCCGGGGTTTGGCCAGGGACGCGCCAGTATTGGCGCAGAACTGGAGTTGTATCTGGTCGACGGGCGAGGTGGGCCACTATTGCGTAATCTGGAGGTTCAGGCGCAAAGCAACGATCCCAGGTTGACCCTTGAACTGAACCGCTACAATCTCGAGTTTAATCTGTCGCCGGTGTTTGCTGCTGGCCAGCCGTTTACTGCCATCGAGCAGCAAATGCTGGAAACCCTGGCGGATTTACGGTCTCTGCTGGATAAAGAGGGGAGTGACGTCGTACCCATCGGTATTCTGCCCACCCTGGGGCCCGACCACTTCGGCGAAGCTGTGATGACTGATACGCCGCGTTATCAAGTTCTCGCCGAGGCCATCCGGCAATCGCGAACGGATGTTTTCGGCATCAATATCGACGGTCCCGACCCTATTCATCTGGTCCACGGTGATGTGACACTGGAGGGCGCCTGCACGTCTTTTCAGTTGCACTACCGCGCTGACCCCGCCCGGTTTGGCATGCTGTGGAACGCCATTCAGCTGGTTACCCCATTGCTGGTTGGTGTCGCCGCCAACTCGCCACTGTTACTGGGTCACCGACTCTGGCACGAAACCCGGGTACCCTTGTTCAGGCAATCCATTGATGACCCTGAAGTCGGGCCTGATGGCTGGAGCAAGCCGGCCCGAGTCAGCTTTGGTCACGGCTGGTTGCGGGGTAATGCACTGGAATTGTTCCGGGAAACCGTGCAACTCTACAAACCTCTGATGCCGCTGGTCAGTGCGGAAGATCCCCGGGCCGTGGTGGCAGGTGGTGGTATGCCGCTGCTTGATGAACTCTGTTTGCATGATGGAACCATCTGGTCCTGGAACCGGCCAATTTTTGATCCCGAGGACGACGCTCATGTGAGGATAGAGATGAGATCATTGCCAGCAGGACCTACGCCACTGGACATGGCGGCAAATGCGGCGCTGTTTATCGGGCTCGCCGAGGGGCTGGCCGATCAGCTGGAACCCTTGTTGTCGGCGTTGCCGTTTAGCTATGCCGAGGAGAACTTTTACCGGGCGGCCCGGGATGGTCTACAGGCCCAGGTACTATGGCCGAATGCGCGACAGAACGGTTTGCAGGAGCAATCTTTGGTCGGTGTATTAGAGCAGTTGTTACCCACTGCGGAGCGGGGTTTGGCCAGCATCGGGGTCGATGAAAAAGAGCGCCGTAAGTGGCTGAAAGTCATCAAGGACAGATTATCAACCGGGACTAATGGTGCGAGCTGGCAGTTGGCTCAATTCAATCAATTGATGTCAACCGGCATGAACCGGAAGGAGGTTTGCCGGCAGCTGTTGGCCGCTTACCAGGCGCGCTCAATAGCCAACATCCCGGTATCCCAATGGGCTGATATTGAGCAGGCAGAGGCGTGAATATGCAGTTTAGCAAGGCCTTCAGAATGCTCCAGAAGCTCTCGGCAGAAGATGTGCCTGCATCCGTTGCCGATTTTCTTGTTCAGTTAGGCGGGCCAGCGGTGATCAAGCTGGATGGTCGCGATAACCGCCGTTGCCGTTTTGTGGTCACCCTGCTGCACGGCAATGAACCCTCCGGTTTGAAAGCGATCCACCAATTGTTGCGCGAGGGCTTTGAACCGGAGGTGGATACCTATCTGGCCATTGTCTCGGTCGAGGCGGCATTGACTGAACCACAGTTCAGTCACCGCTATTTGCCAGATCAGCGTGACATGAATCGGCTGTTTGCTCCCCCCTACACAGATGCTCAAGCGATGTTGGCTGCTGAGTTGCTGGATATCATTCGCCGGGTGGGGCCCGAGGCCGTTATTGACCTCCACAATACTTCCGGTGATGGACCCGCTTTTGCGGTCGCTGTGGAAGAGCAGCCCATACATATGGATATCGCCATTCTCTTTACCCATCGGCTCATTATTACCGATATCCGTCTGGGGGCGTTGATGGAGTCACGAGACCTCAATTGTCCGGTGGTGACGATCGAGTGTGGCGGCGCTGCTCAGGCGCTGTCAGACACGATTGCCCGACAGGGATTAAAACGATTTATGACGGAAGCAGAGCTCGCCAGGCCGATGCTCCCCGACTCAGAGAAATTGGCGGAGCGGGATATCTATCGGCATCCGGTAAGGGTGGAGCTGAAACCTGCAGGATGTCTGTGCTACGCAGAGGAACCCTGCCCCGATATGGATATTACCTTGCCGCTCCACCTCGACCGGCGAAATTTCGGCATCGTCGGTCCGGATTCGCCGCTGGCCTGGCTGAGCCGACAGGGTATTGAGAATCTCAGGGTGGTCGATGCCAGTGGCCGTGATGTCATTGATGACTATTTTGTTTCACGGGAGGGTAAACTTTACCCGCGAATTTTCCTGAAGCTTTTTATGGTGACGACCAATCCTTCGATAGCGGTGAGTGATTGTATTTTTTATGCGGTGAAAGAAGTGGATCATACCCATTTGCAAACGACCCTGATGACTTGATCCGATTGCTTCTGGAGCCCGGGATTACAGTGATCGAAAGTAGTTGGGGACCAATATCGAGGCCGGTCCCTGATGGCATTCGTCAAACTGCGAACCGTTGGTCGAGGTCTCCAGGTTGAGTTCAACCGTCTGTGCCCCGGCAGCTTTGGCGATGGCAAAGAAGCCGGCAGCCGGATAGACATGACCTGAGGTGCCAATAGCAATAAACAAATCGCACTGGTGTAAAGCCCGGTGGATTTCATCCATAAAAAGTGGCATTTCACCAAACCAGACCACGTGGGGGCGGAGCGTGGCTATTTTGTCGCAGCATGGGCAGGGTATCGATGACGCAGTATGCTGGTGGCAGTCAAAAATGTTCCCGGTGGCGCTGCAACGGGTTTTCAATAACTCACCATGCATATGCAGAACATGGCTGCTACCGGCCCGCTCATGCAGGTTGTCGATATTCTGTGTGACCAGCGTGAAGTTGCCGGAGAAGCGTTGTTCAAATTCAGCCAGTGCGATATGGGCCGGGTTGGGGACGATACCCGGATCCAGCAGTTGCCGTCTGCGTTCATTGTAGAACTGGTGTACTGTGGCCGGATCACGGGCAAAGCCCTCGGGTGAGGCAACATCCTCTACCCGATGGTTCTCCCAGAGCCCATCGCTGGTTCGGAAGGTCTGTATGCCGGATTCAGCGGAGATTCCGGCACCGGTTAAAACAACGACGGATTGACAGGTTTTGGTGGACATAGGGCATCTATTCCAATTTTTTCAGTTTGGCCGGCAACTATCGCCATACCGACACTGGTTCTGTACAAGCCCGCAAGGGTCAGAAACCAGACGAATATTCGCAGGATAATACAATGAGAGATACCCGACCGTTTCTGCTCACTACCGATTTCCCCCAGTTGCAGAGAAGGGGTTTGTCGACGCTCCAGGTGAACTTGGGCTATCTCTGCAATCAGAGCTGCAGCCACTGTCACGTCAATGCCGGGCCAAACCGCACCGAACTGATGGATTGGGAGACTGTCCAGCTGGTATTGCGGGTATTGCGCGAACGACAGATTGCTACACTCGATCTGACCGGTGGTGCGCCGGAGATGAACCCCCATTTTCGCCTTCTGGTATCAGTGGCGGTCAAGCAGGGTGTTACCGTCATTGATCGGTGTAATCTGACCATCCTTCTTGAGCCAGACCAGGCCGATCTGGCGGAGTTCCTGGCAGCCCAGGGTGTAACTGTAGTCGCATCGTTGCCCTGTTACACGGAGCAGAATGTTGCCGAGCAGCGCGGCAAGGGTGTTTTTCAGCAAAGTATCGAGGCGCTGCAAAAGCTGAATGCGCTGGGTTACGGGCGAGAGCCAGACCTCGCATTAAACCTGGTTTACAACCCCAACGGGGTATTTCTTCCACCCCCGCAGCAGCAGCTTGAACAGGAATACAAAACCCGTCTGCTGGAAGATTATGGCATCGTGTTCAATCAGCTTTTTACCATCACCAATATGCCGATCAGTCGCTTCGGTGCCACGTTGCTGGCCCGGGGTAACTATGAATCCTATATGCAATTGCTGAAGGACCATTATCACCGCGAGCATCTGGAAACGGTCATGTGCCGCGATACCGTCAGTGTGGACTGGCTGGGCTATCTCTATGATTGTGATTTCAACCAGATGCTTGAGATGCCCATGTCCGCCCCTAGCGAACACATTGCCTCAGACCGTCGACCACATTTGCGCGAACTATTGCAGAATGATCTGTCCGGACGACCGATTGCCATTGGTGACCACTGCTACGGCTGTACTGCGGGCAGTGGCAGTAGCTGTGGCGGTGCGCTGGGCTAATGGCCGGTTTGCCGCTCAGTATAGTTATTCCGGTGCTCAATGAAGGTGCCGAGATAACGTCCTGTCTCCAGTGTTTACAAGGGCTTCGCCAGGCCGGGGTTGAACTGATCGTGGTGGATGGGGGAAGCTCGGATGATTCGGTGGCACGAGCCAGTGCCCAGGCTGATCTCGTCATCAGCAGCCCCAGCGGCCGCAGTTTGCAGATGAATGCCGGGGCGGCAGAGGCTTGCGGTAATTATCTGCTGTTTCTGCACTGTGATACGCGATTGCCTGACGAGTTTTCCAGCCTTTGGCTGTCGGACAATGACTGGGGATTTTTCCCGGTCAAACTGAGAGGAGCCGGTTGGGCTTTTCGGGTGATTGAGCGGGCGATGAGTTATCGGGCGCGTCTCTCCGGTATTGGCACTGGCGATCAGGCGCTGTTTGTACGCCGCGATATGTTTAATCAGATTGGCGGTTTTGCCGCTATCCCGCTGATGGAAGATGTGGAAATCTGTCGGCGCCTGAAGGCCCTCTGCCCACCCAGGGTGCTGCCTTCCCCTGTTGAGACTTCTGTTCGTCGCTGGCAGCAGCGGGGGATTGTGAACACGGTACTGCAGATGTGGTGGTTGCGGTTGGCGTTTTTTCTGGGCGTGTCCCCAGCACGTCTGGCCAGGCAGTATTACCCAGAATGATGCCCCGATCCTCCGATAACTGCCTGATACAGTTTGCCAAGGCTCCACTATTGGGTGCTGTAAAAACCCGCTTGGAACCCGTTTTGGGGCAGGCGGGTTGTGTGGCGCTTCACCGGGCGCTGGTCAGCTGGGTATTCAGCCGCCATTTGCCAGTGGGGCAGGTTGACAGCGAAGTCTGGTCTGACCGTCAGCACCCTTTTTTCGATGCTCTCCTGGATCCTGCGGGTGTGCCGTTTCGCCTGCAGGAGGGCACCGACCTTGGCCAGCGCATGTCCCACGCTTTTGCTGATCGACTACCGCATTACCGCAACGTGTTGTTGATCGGCAGCGATTGCCCGGGAATTGATGGTAATTATATTGCGGCTGCGCTCAAGGCGTTGCAGACAGTCCCCGCTGTATTGGGTCCGGCCCGTGATGGCGGCTATGTGCTGGTGGGGCTCAATCGACCTTGTCCGGGTATTTTTGAAGACGTGCCATGGGGAACCGGGAGGGTTATGGAGGTGACGCGGCAGCGCTTGATGGCGAACTGTTTGCAGTGGCTTGAGCTGGATACACTGGTCGATATTGACCGAAATGAAGATCTGCACTATCTAGTAAGTAGCGTTGAGCGGGAATTATTTTTTAAGAAATATTTAACTTGCTGATATTAAAAGAATTATTTTTCTTGACCAGTTTCTGTTTTGCGCCTATTTTTGCGCAAAATCAGTGGTGCTTGACCCCCGTCCCGCAGGGGTCGTTTTATCGGGATCCAGGAGTTTCGATATGAGTGGCGAAGAAGCTTTACAAGATGATGATTTCGATGGTGAGGGTGACGATGCCGGTCAGGAAACTGAAACGGCTGAGGTTGTCGTGAAAATAGTCAACTCAGAGGCCAGAAGGCGTCTCGAAGATCGCCTCGAAGAGCGTCGACTGCAAAAATTGATACGTGATTACGACTACGATATCGACTGACGGCCGTCATTCACGGTTTTTTCTTGATGACGGGTAACTTTTTCCCTCACCACCCCGAGTTTTGGCATAATATCGTCTGCGCTTCTGGCTGGATGTTTTCTGTTGTCCCAAACTCCACAACTGATACTGGACTCGATTGCTTTTGAACGGGACGACTGTTTGTTGTTCTCCGGGATCTGTCTGTCGCTGGAGTCTGGAGAAATTCTACAAATAGAAGGGCCCAACGGGGTCGGCAAGACCACATTGCTGCGAATTCTTTCGACAGCCTTGATGCCCACCGCCGGCAAGCTGCTTTGGCAGGGCAATGATGTGGCCCGCCATCGCCAGCTGTATTTGCAGAATCTATTATTTCTTGGTCACTTGCCTGGTCTGAAGCAATCACTGTCACCCATTGAAAACCTGATCTGGTGGCGCCGGATTTACCGGGACCGTAGCCCCCTGACAAATGAAGAAATCCTTGGCTCGCTGGGTTTGTGCGGCTATGAGGATATCCCCTGTTATGCGCTATCTGCCGGCCAACAGCGGCGGGCCGTACTGGCCCGTTTGTTGGTGACAGAAGCGCCCCTCTGGATACTTGACGAGCCGTTTACCGCGATTGACAAACAGGGGGTCGCCGACCTCGAGGCACTCCTGATTGCACATGCCCGGCGCGGTGGTATGGCAGTCCTCTCGACACATCAGGACCTGGGTATTGCCAATGTGCGCCGTTTTCCTCTGGTGGCTTCGGCGGAGGTCGTTTGAGTATGGGCTATGGTTTTGCCGCGATATTGCGCCGCGATTTGCTGTTGGCATTCCGCAACCGGGGTGAGATAGCGAATCCGATCATCTTTTTCTTCATTGTTGTGACCCTTATTCCCCTCGGGTTGACACCTGAGCCCAGCCGCCTGGCTGAAATTGCACCCGGTATTTTGTGGGTCATGGCGCTGCTGGCTTCGCTACTTTCAGTGGAGGGGCTGTTCCACAGTGATTACCGGGATGGCACACTGGAACAGTTGGTCATTTCCCCACAGCCGCTCTATTTAATGGTATTGGCAAAAATTTTGGCTCATTGGTTGATAACGGGGCTGCCATTAACCCTCCTGGCGCCGGTTTTAGGTATGATGTTGTCCCTTCCCGCGGCGGGATATCTGCCATTGGTTCTGGGCCTGCTGATGGGCACCGCAGTATTGAGTTTGCTGGGTGCGATAGGTGCCGGACTGACGGTTGCCCTGCGCAAGGGCGGATTGTTGCTATCACTGATTGTGATGCCACTGTATATGCCAGTGCTGATCTTTGGTGCCAGCGCGGTTCAGCGATCTGTAGATGGGTTTTCGGTACAGGGCCCGTTGGCGGTCATGGGCGCGCTGCTGGCTTTTTCGCTACTGATTGCACCGTTTGCCACGGCCGGTGCTCTGCGGGTCAGTATGCACGGTTGACTATTTGGTCGGTGGTTCGATCAAAAATAAGGTTAAAAACACTATGTGGCAATGGTTTCATCGCTTGGGCTCGCCCCGCTGGTTTTATCAGACCAGTGGCAAGTGGCTCCCCTGGCTGGGGGGTATCACCTTTCTATTACTGATCATCGGATTGGTGTGGGGGCTCGGTTTTGCACCCCGGGATGCGAAACAGGGAAACAGTTTCCGAATTATTTATATTCATGTGCCAGCCTCTTTTCTGGCACTGGCCGGTTACTACGTGATGGCGATTGCCGGTGCCGTGGGTCTGATCTGGAAAATGAAGCTGGCGGATATGGTGATGAAGTCAGCGGCACCACTTGGTGCAGCGCTGACCTTTGTCGCGCTGGTTACCGGAGCCATTTGGGGAAAACCCACCTGGGGAACCTACTGGGTTTGGGATGCTCGAATTACCTCCATGCTGGTGTTGTTGTTTTTATACCTGGGGGTGATGGCCCTGCAGCACTCCTACACAAGCGTCGATGCCGCGAACAGGGCGAGTGCGGTATTGTCACTGGTGGGTATGGTGAATATTCCGATTATTTATAAATCCGTTGACTGGTGGTACACACTACATCAGCCTGCGACCATCAAATTTACGGAAGCCCCCACCATGCACCCTGATATGTTTCACCCGTTGCTGGTAATGATAGCGGGCTTTTATTGTTTTTATGCGCTGGTGCTGATTCTCAATACCCGCTCGGAAATTCTGCATCGCGAGCGTCGGTCCAGTTGGGTAAAGGATGTTGTGTTACAAAATCAAAGGTGATGGACGTTGATATTCCGTTTTGACAGTTTTCAGCATTTTTTGCAGATGGACGGGCACGGTGCCTACGTATGGTCGGCCTACCTGATAGCCATCCTTGTCATGGTCTGGCTTGTAGTCAGTCCGTTATTTCGGCAATCGGGCGTGCGACAGGCTGTTGCCCGGGAGCTGCGTCGTGAAACTGTCAGGCAGGGCAGTTCAGGCCAGGCAGGTAAAGAGTGACCCCAAAGCATGCTTGCAAAAAACAGAGTTAGACTATGATGCATCCGATTCGTCGACAGCGACTGTTTTTAGTCATTTTTATTGTAGTGGCGGCATCCCTGGCCGTGGGTTTGATGACCTATGCCCTGCGGGATAACATCAATTTGTTTTATCCCCCTTCTGAGATTGCTGCTGGTGATGCGCCATCGGGTGTCCGCATTCGCGCCGGGGGTATGGTGGTAGACGGGAGTGTCGAACGGGCACGTGATTCGCTGTTTGTCCGTTTTTTGGTGACAGACGGTGAAGCCGAGGTGGAAGTCCACTATACCGGTATTCTGCCTGACCTGTTTGCTGCGGGCGAAGCTGCTGTGGTCACAGGTGAGTTGAATGAGCAGGGCATTTTTATGGCGTCTGAAGTGCTGGCAAAACACGATGAAAATTACACCCCTCCGGAAGTGGCAGATGCCATGAATGCCGCTCACGAACGGGCCCAGCAATCGGCGGATGAATCCTGACAGAAAAAACCGGGTACTAACCTATGCTTGCAGAATACGGTCACTTTGCGCTTATCCTGGCACTGATTTTAGCTTTGTTGCAGTCTGGGATACCCCTGGCTGGTGCAACTTTGGGCAACCGCTTGTGGATGGCCTCGGCGAGACCGCTGGTGGTTGGTCAGACCGTGATGGTGGCTTTCAGTTTTGGCTGTCTGGTGGCGTTATTTCTCAACGACGATTTTTCCGTGCGCTACGTCGCCGCCAACTCCAATTCTTTACTCCCGGATTATTTCAAGGTCAGTGCCGTGTGGGGCGCCCATGAGGGTTCCCTGTTGTTGTGGGCATTAATCCTGGCGGCGTGGAGTTTTGCTGTGGCACTGTTCAGTCAGACTCTGCCGAAGGAACTGGTGGCAAGGGTGCTGGCGGTGATGGGGTTGATCAGTGTCGGCTTCTACCTGTTCATGCTGTTCACCTCCAACCCGTTTGAGCGCAGCCTGCCGTTTTATCCTGCGGAAGGCGCCGACCTGAATCCGCTGTTGCAGGATGTCGGGCTGATTGTTCACCCGCCGATGCTGTATATGGGTTATGTGGGCTTTTCGGTGGCTTTTTCGTTTGCTGTGGCGGCTCTGCTCGCCGGTCGTCTGGACGCCGCCTGGGCTCGCTGGACCAGACCCTGGACCAATATGGCCTGGGTATTTCTGACACTCGGTATTGCGCTGGGCAGTTGGTGGGCCTATTACGAACTGGGTTGGGGCGGATGGTGGTTCTGGGATCCCGTCGAAAACGCCTCCTTCATGCCATGGTTGGTGGGAACAGCATTGATCCACAGTCTTGCAGTGACGGAAAAGCGTGGCGTATTTCGCAGCTGGACGCTGTTGTTGGCGATTTTTGCCTTTTCGCTCAGCCTGCTCGGGACGTTCCTGGTCCGTTCCGGGGTGCTGACCTCGGTGCATGCGTTTGCTGCTGATCCGGAGCGAGGGGTTTTTATTCTGGTGTTCCTGGCGCTGGTGGTGGGTGGCTCGTTGTTGCTTTATGCCCTGCGGGGACCTTCGGTGAAGGGAGTGACCCATTTTACCGGTGTTTCCCGGGAAATGTTCTTGCTGGGCAACAATATTCTGTTGGTCAGTGCCATGGTCATTATTCTGCTGGGGACACTTTATCCCCTGTTTGCCGATGTGCTTGACTGGGGAAAAATTTCTGTGGGGCCGCCCTATTTTAATCTGTTTTTTGTTCCGCTGATGCTCATTCTGGCAGTATTTATGGCGGTAGCTCCCGTGATGCGCTGGAAGCGGAACAGCCTTGCCGGCCTGCGGCGGTTTCTGACGCCACCACTGCTGATTTCATTGCTGGCAGGCGCATTCTCGCCACTGCTGTTTAATACGGACTATTCTCTGGTCATTGCGGTGACGATGGTCGTGGCAATCTGGGTCCTTGCGGTGACATCACTTGATCTCTGGCAGAAATCCGGCCATTCCCGTTCGAGATGGCACGGCCTGGCACGGCTCAAAGGCAGTTACTATGGTATGGTCCTGGCGCATCTCGGGGTGGTGGTCTGTATGGTGGGGGCTGCTGTGACAACGGTTTACAGTATTCAGCGGGATGTGAGGATGGTGCCGGGCGACCAGGTGGAGATGGCTGGGTATCAGTTCGAATTTGTTGAGGTCCGCAAGGTACAGGGACCCAACTATATTGCGGACCAGGCACTGATCATAGTGACCCGCGATGGAAAACGGGTGAATGAACTAAAGCCTGAAAAGCGGCGCTATGTGGCCAGTGGTCAAACCATGACCGAGGTGGGCATAGACGGAAACCTGTGGCGTGACCTTTATGTGGCATTGGCGGAGCCGTTAGAGGGTGGGGCCTGGGCGATCAGGGTGCATTTCAAACCCTTTGTCCGATGGATATGGCTGGGCGCCTTGCTGATTTCCATTGGCGGATTGATTGCCGTGCTGGACAAGCGATATCGGCGACAGCGGGTTACCCAGACCGGTTCGGGTATCCTGGCAGGCAACGTTTGAATGATCGGGTGGTGATGTGTCCAGATTAAAGCTTTTTTTGCCCTTGATGGTGTTTGTGGTGCTGGCCATTTTTTTACTCAATGGCCTGGAGCGTGACCCCAATGCCATGCCCTCGGCGCTGATTGATCGGCCCGTTCCGGTATTTTCTCTCCCGGTACTGGGTGATGAGACGCGTTCAGTGACGGAGGCGCTGTTTCAGGGTGAGCCCGCACTGCTTAATGTCTGGGCCACCTGGTGTGTTGCCTGCCGGATCGAGCACCCCTTTCTCAACAAGTTGGCTGATCAGGGGATACGTATTATCGGTCTCAACTACAAGGACGATAATGATGCGGCTAAAAAATGGCTGATGGATAAAGGTGACCCCTATGCGTTGAGTGTGATTGATGCGCGGGGACGAATGGGGCTGGACCTCGGCGTCTTTGGTGCGCCTGAAACCTACGTCGTGGATCGTACCGGCACTATACGTTACAAGCATATTGGTGTTGTGGATGAGCGCGTCTGGAGAGACAAGTTGCTGCCCGTATGGCAAGAAATTCAATGAGGTGACAGGTCGTATGTCTGAAGAAGATTATCAACGAGGAATGAGAGTGCGTCGCCAGGTGATGGGCGATGAGTTTGTCGATCGATCCATGGCGGCGGCTACCGCGTTTACGCAACCCGTTCAGGACTATATCAATGAAAACTGTTGGGGTTCCGTGTGGGCGCGTGACTCCTTGCCTCTAAAAACCCGCAGCATGATTACGATTGCCGTTCTGGCAGCACTCAAAGCACCAGCGGAGTTAAAAGGTCACGTGCGCGGTGCGCTGCGCAATGGTTGCACGGTTGAGGAGATTCGCGAGGTATTGTTGCATACGGCACCCTATATCGGCGCGCCTGCCCTCCAGGAGGCGTTTCGTGCAGCAAAGGAAATCGTTGAAGATCAGTGAGGGGGGGACACGGCACAGCCAGTCTGTTTATGTCCTCCTGGGAAACATCAGGTGATGCCTCGCCAGCTCGCTCAACGATGGACTGTTCGGATGTTAACGCAGGAAAAACGGGATCAGGTATGCACAGGGTTTTAACCGTCGGGACTTTCTTACTGTTGATGCTGGCCGGTGCCGGATCGGTCGGGGCCGCTGAAGATGTACAGACATTTTCCTCCGATGACAAACGACAACGGTTTCACGAGCTGGTGGCTGAATTGCGTTGTCCAAAATGCCAGAACCAGACTCTGGCAGATTCCAATTCCCCTATAGCCCAGGATCTCCGCGGTGAGATCTACCGGATGCTGGAAGACGGGAAAACAGACAGTGAAATTGTCGACTTTCTGGTTGATCGTTATGGTGAATTTGTCATGTATCGCCCGCCGGTCAAAAATACCACACTGATACTCTGGCTGACGCCATTGCTTCTGGTGGTGATTGGTATTGGTATTTTATGGAGGGTATATCGTCGCCAGTCCATGGATGCGCAGCCTGTAAATACCCGGCCCGACGGAGCGCTGGCAACGGCCGGCAGCAGTGAAGCATTATCGGCGAAAGAGCAGGCGCAATTACAAACGCTGCTGGGGGAGAGCGAACAGTCGGGGTCAGATGATGAGAAAAACAGCGGTGGGGTAGAGCGATGATCTGGTCAATCCTGGCTTCTCTTACCTTGCTGGCCGCTATTTTTGTGATTTATCCGCTGCTGCGAAAAGCGCCCCGCGTGCAGTCAGAGGAAGGGCAACAGGCCAACATTGTCTTGTTTCGTGAACAGCTGTCGGAGCTCGACCGCCAATTGGCCGATGGTGAAATGGATGAGCCGCAGTATCGCGAGCTGGTCGCGGAACAGAAACGCCTGCTACTGGCAGACGAGTCAGATTTACCGGTGACAGAATCCACTCGATCCCGTGGCGCCTGGTTGTTGATGGTGGGCCTGTTGCTGGTGCCCCTGTTGGCTTTCAGTCTTTACCAGCAACTGGGTTCCAGCGAGGATGTGCTGATCAGTGAGCTGATGGAGCAGCGTCTTGTAAACCGGGACAGCGAAGCAGATGCTGAAATCCGCCAGCAGCTGCAACAGAAGATTGCCGGCCGTCTGCAAGACCAACCGGATAATGTGTATTACCTTGTTACGCTGGCCCGTATGCTGCTTGAGGACGGTGAGTTTCTACAGTCCAGTGCCACTTACCAGCGTGCTGTGCGGATTGCTCCCGAAGACGCAGACCTTCAGGCAGAATATGCCCAGGCGGCTTATTTCTCCTCCGGAAACCGTTTCAGTCCTGAAGCTGATTCCGCGCTCGAGAGTGCATTGGCCCTTGACCCCAATAATCTCACCGCTCTGGGCCTGAAGGGCATCCGTGCATTTGAATCGGGCGATTATCTCGTGGCGATTGCCAGCTGGCAAAATGCCCTGCAGGCGATCCACCCCTCTACGCCCCAGGCTGAATCCCTGAAGGCGGGAATCGAGCGTGCCCGTGAACAAATGGGAGATAACTTGCCCTCCCTGCGTGTGAATGTCTCATTGGCACCGGAGCTGACTGCCGATTCAGGACAGGTGATTTATGTGTTTGCCCGGGAATGGCAGGGCTCACCAATGCCTCTGGCCGTGGCCAGATTACAGGTGGCTGACCTGCCGACCACCGTCATTCTTGATGATTCAATGGCAATGCCCAATGGCAAGTTACTCTCTTCAGCTGATCGGATTGAGGTGGTGGCGAGGGTTTCAGCAACGGGCTCAGTGGCTCCGTCAGCAGGTGATCTGGAAGGTGCCAGCGAGGTCCTCTCCATGAAAAAACAGGGCATTGCCGCAACCATCCTTATCGACAGGAAATTATAGGATCACCGTTGCTTGTGGACGCTGCCCAGCTGTGTAAAATCGCAGTTTTCCAGTCGTCCGATAACGACCGGCTGATACGGCTGTCAATGCAACAAAACTTCTGGCAGGAATGCCATTAAAAAGAGACATCATGCGCCTCAAATGTATCAAACTGGCAGGCTTCAAGTCGTTTGTTGACCCGACCACTGTGTCTTTTCCAAGCAACCTCTGTGCCGTTGTCGGTCCGAATGGTTGCGGCAAATCCAATATCATTGATGCAGTGCGTTGGGTTATGGGCGAAAGTTCTGCCAAACATTTGCGCGGCGAGTCCATGACCGATGTCATTTTTAACGGTTCCGGTGGGCGAAAACCTGTGGGCCAGGCTTCGATAGAACTGGTCTTTGACAACTCCGATAGCACTCTGGGTGGCGAGTATGCGAGCTGGAGTGAAATTTCCATCAAGCGCAAAGTCACCCGAGATGGCCAATCCCAATACTACCTGAACGGCAGCAAATGCCGTCGACGGGATATCACGGACATATTTCTCGGTACCGGGCTGGGCCCGCGCAGCTATGCCATCATTGAGCAGGGCATGATTTCCAACTTGATTGAAGCCCGCCCCGATGAGTTGCGTGTTTATATCGAAGAAGCTGCGGGGATTTCAAAATACAAGGAGCGTCGACGGGATACAGAAAACCGCATCCGTCGCACCCAGGAAAACCTGGAGCGCCTCACCGATATCCGCGAAGAGCTGGGTCGGCAACTGGGCCGACTGGAGCGCCAGGCGCAGGCCGCTGAGAAGTACACCGAATTCAAAAAGGAAGAGCGCCGAATCAAGGCAGAGCTGCAAGCGCTTCGCTGGCGATTGCTGGAGGAACAGATTGTCGAGCGCCGCCAGGTCATTTCCGGTTTTGAGTTAAAGGTTGAGGCACTGGTTACCGAACGCAGTGCTTGTGATACAGCGGTGGAGCGTCACCGTACCGAGTACACGGAGTCGGGTGACAGGTTTAACGAGGTGCAGGGGCGCTATTACAGCATTGGCGCTGAGGTGGCAAGAATCGAGCAGGCCATCCAGCATGTGCAGGATCGGGCCCGCGAACTGCAACAGGACCTGATGCAAACGGACCGTAATTTTGCCGAGTCTGAAGAGCATCTGCGTGTCGATCGAGAGAAGGCTGAGAGGTGGCAGGGTGAATTGCTGGAAATCGCGCCTCAGTTGGAAAAGGCGAATGCCGCCGAGAAGCTTTCCCAGAGTGCATTAGGTCTGGCTGAGGAAACCATGCAGGCTTGGCAATCCCAGTGGGACGAGTTCAATCTCAGATCCGGCGAGCCCCGCCAACAGGCGGAAGTAGAGCAGTCCCGTATTCAACACCTGGAACAGGCGTTGCGTCGACTGGCCGAGCGGATAGAGGCAGTGCAACAGGAATATCAGGGCCTTAGTGACAGTCCGGTGCAGGAAGAAATTGCCTTGGTACAGGCGCAGCTGGCGGAGGTCGAGCTGGCCCTCGGAGATCAGCAGGCACGTCTGGATAGCCTGAATATTGAGGTTGAAAATACCCGCCAGAAAAGTCTTGAAATTGGCGCTGAGCTGGATCAACAACGGGGCCAACTGCAGGCCATGCTTGGCAGACAGTCATCGCTGGAGGCGCTGCAGCAGGCTGCATTAGGTGGCGAGGGTGACCAGCAACAGTGGATCGAGAACCAGGAACTGACCGGACACCCGAAACTGGCAGAAACCCTTCAGGTGGAGCCGGGTTGGGAAACGGCTGTGGAAACAGTGTTGGGTAATTACCTGCAAGCGGTTTGCGTTGATGATTTCACCTCGATGAGCCGTCAGCTCGATACGTTCGGCAAGGGGCATCTGGTTTTGCTGGATCGCGCCGGAAGTGATGTGAGTCAACCGGCATTAGCCAGCTCTCTGGCCAGCAAAGTCACGGGTGAATGGGCCGGGTCATTATTAACTGGCGTGTTGGTCGCTGAAGATCTCTCTGCAGCATTGTCGATGCGCAAGACGTTGGCCGCAGCGGAATCTGTCATCACGCGAGACGGATTGTGGCTCGGTGCCAACTGGCTCAGGGTGGCTCGCGATCAGGATGCCCGTGCCGGTGTTTTAAAACGACAACAGGCACTCGAGTCACTGACCCGTGAGCTGTCTGAATGTCAATCGATTATTGATGTGCAGTCTGACGAGAAAAGTACCACAGAGCAGGTATTGCGGGAGCTCGAAGTCAGTCGCGAAGAAATTAGCCGCGACATGACTGAGCAGCAGCGCCACTACGCGGAGCTTCGCTCCGTGCTGGCTGCCAATCAGATGCAGGTGGAGCAGTTTGCTGCCCGTCGCACCCGCGCCGAAAATGAGCTCAATGAAGCGTTGCAGCAGCAGCAACTGGAGCAGGAAAATCTCAAAACTGCCCGACAATCCCTGTCAGTCGCCATTGAAATGATGGAGCAGGATAGCGTCCGGCGTGAGCAGTTGCTGCAGCAGCGAGACAGCTTTCGCGCTGAGCTCGATCAGGCGCGGCAGGCCGCCCGACACGACCGCGATCACTGCCATGAGCTGGCCATGCGGGAAAAGTCGGTCAGTACACAGTTGCACGCTATCCTCGAGGGAATTGAGCGTTTGCAGGTGCAGGTGGCCCGGCTTCAGGAGCGCCGCGAACAGCTGCATGCGGTATTCAATCAGCATGAAGATCCGACACTGCAACTTCAGGAAGATCTGGCTGAGCAATTGGAGCGGCGTCTGACAGTAGAGAGAGAGCTCACCACTGCGAGACAGGCACTGGAGACGATCGAAGAGCAAATGCGCGAAACCGAAAAACGGCGTAGCCAGCTGGAGCAGCAGATACAGACCGAACGGGTGGAGCTGGAACAGCATCGGCTTTCCGCCCAGGATCTGGCTACTCGCAGTAAAACGATTGCGGAACAAATCAGTGAGCATCGCTTTGACCTGGATGGTCTGCTGGCGGCGCTACCGGATGATGCGGATCTCTCCCAGTGGGAGGGCGAACTGGAGCGGGTGGCCAACCGCATTCAGCGGCTTGGTCCGATCAACCTCGCTGCAGTTGATGAGTTCAAGCTGGAGTCGGAACGAAAAACGTATCTGGATGCCCAAAATGCCGAGCTTGAAGAAGCGCTGCAGACGCTTGAGGATGCAATCCGAAAAATTGACAGGGAAACCCGCACCCGATTCAGGGAGACCTTTGATCTGATCAACAGCTCCCTGCAGGAACTGTTCCCTAAATTATTTGGTGGCGGTCACGCCTATCTGGAACTGACGGGGGATGACCTACTGGATACTGGCGTTACGATTATGGCGCGACCACCGGGTAAGAAAAATACTACCATTCACCTGTTGTCGGGCGGTGAAAAAGCCATGACAGCTATTGCACTGGTGTTTTCAATTTTTGAATTGAATCCTGCGCCATTTTGTATGCTTGATGAGGTGGACGCACCGTTGGATGACGCGAATGTTGGCCGCTATGCCAGAATGGTGGAAGAAATGTCTGCCAGAGTGCAATTTATTTACATATCCCACAACAAGATTGCCATGGAAATGGCCAATCAGTTGATGGGGGTTACCATGCATGAACCTGGGGTGTCACGTTTGGTCAGTGTGGATGTTAATCAGGCCGTGGAGTTGGCGGAAGCCTAGGGCCTGTTAACAGGCCCCGGTAAATTACCCCGGTTGACCAGGCGGCTATTGCTGTTGCCGTAAGGTTATTAAATTCGCAAAGCGAAATTTTGACAGGATAAAAAAGACGATGGAATTTGGTGCTCGCGAAATGATGCTTGCATTGGGCGTGCTGGTTGTACTGGCGATTGTCCTCGATGTGATCCGGCGTGTGCGTAATGCCCGTTACGACAGAATTCATATGTCTAAACGAAAACAGCCCATTTTTGATAGCGATGCCGGGCGGGATGAATACGGTAGTGAGTTGCCCGGCGGCGGCGCACGGGTTGTCGGCTATCGGAATGAATCTGATGTTGAGGAAATGAGTCGGGCTGTCAGGCAGCGTGCCGAGGCCAATAAACCTAAATTGACGACGCCCTTCAAGAAACCGGAACAATCCAGTCTTTTTCAGGAGGATCCGGTCCCACCGTCCAGACCTGTCCATGTGGAACCGGTTGAGACTGCTTCCGTTCCCACTGGGGAGGTTGCTGAGAATGAAGCTGTTGAGAAAGACGTTGTTGAAAAGGACGTTGTTGAAAAGGACGTTGTTGAAAAGGACGTTGTTGCGAAGAAGGTCGTTGAGAAGGAAGATTTCGACAAAAATGCCGCTGAGAAAACAGCATCGGGTTCAGAGCGTGCCCCTCGGAAACCCGCCTCTGTCGTCAGTGTGGTGGTGATGCATCTGATGGCAGGAGAGGGCAAGGTGTTTGCAGGGCAGTCTCTACTGGATGCCTTGCTTGCTGAGGGACTGCGTTATGGCTCAATGAAGATTTTTCATCGCCATGTCAGTGACGATGGCTCCGGGCCGGTACTTTACAGTGTGGCCAATTCTGTTAATCCCGGTACTTTTGACCTGAACGACATGGAGCAATTTACCACACCGGGTGTCAGCTTCTTCTTTGCCATGGAGGATGTTGATGATCCTGCCGCTGCTTTTGAACTGTTGTTGGGCGCTGCCAGACAGATAGCCACTGACCTCGGCGGCACCTTGAAAGATGAAAGCCGCAGTGTCCTCACCCGGCAGACCGAAGAGCACTATCGGCAGCGCATAGCAGACTATTGCCGCATCCAGTTATCCGGAATTGAGTAATGGCCTCACCGGACTCTGCCGTTCGGGAGGAAGCGGCTGCGCTGCGCAGGCAGCTGAATGATCATAACTACCGTTACTATGTGCTGGATGAGCCTTCGGTTCCGGACGTTGAATATGATCGCTTGATGCGGCGGCTCAACAGGCTGGAAACGGAGTTCCCCGCGCTAAAGACCCCGGACTCACCCACCCAGCGTGTGGGCGGCCAACCGCTCAGCAGCTTTGAGCCGGTTACCCACGAAGTTCCTATGTTGTCGCTGGATAATGCCTTCAGTGACGAGGAGCTGGTGGATTTTAATCGCCGCTTGCAGGATCGCCTTAAGAGCAAAGATTCGCTGATTTATGTGTGCGAGCCGAAACTGGATGGGGTGGCGGTCAGCCTGCTCTATGAACACGGTTTTTTGGTGCGCGCTGCCACGCGGGGCGATGGTGCCACCGGCGAAAACATTACAACGAATGTTCGCACGATTAATTCTGTTCCTCTCAGGTTGCAAGGTGAGAACTTGCCGGCGGTTCTGGAGGTAAGGGGTGAAATTTATATGCCCCGGTCCGGGTTTGAGCAACTGAATGCCAGGGCCAGATCCACTGACCAGAAACTGTTCGTCAATCCCCGCAATGCAGCAGCGGGGAGCTTGCGGCAACTGGATTCGAGAATCACCGCGTCGCGACCGCTGGAAATGATGGCTTACAGTCTGGGTCGTCTGGAAGGGCTCCCGCGGCCAGCTACGCATATGGACACGCTCCATTTGTTGAAAAAACTCGGCTTTCTGATCAGCCCCCATATTGAGTTGGCAGAGGGCATTCAAGGCTGTATTGATTACTATCAGAAAATGATCTCTGTTCGGCAGCAGCTGCCTTACGATATTGACGGGATTGTATACAAGGTTGATGACCTCGGGGTTCAGCGGCGGCTGGGCTTTGTGGCCAGGGCTCCCCGCTGGGCGATTGCCCGTAAATTTCCCGCTCAGGAAGAGGTGACCCGGTTGCTGGATGTCGAGTTTCAGGTGGGGCGAACGGGTGCAGTAACCCCTGTCGCCCGGCTGGAGCCGGTGTTTGTAGGCGGTGTTACGGTGAGTAATGCAACCCTGCACAACCAGGATGAAGTGGCCAGGTTGGGTGCCAAGCTTGGCGACAGGGTGATTGTGCGCCGTGCCGGGGATGTCATCCCCCAGGTGGTTAAAGTCATCCTCGAAGATCGGCCATCCGACGCCAGAGATGTGGTGTTTCCTGATCATTGCCCGGTTTGTGGATCACCGGTGGAACGGGTCAAGGGCGAAGCGGTAGCCCGTTGTTCCGGTGGACTGATTTGTCCTGCGCAGCGCAAACAGGCGATCAAGCATTATGCCTCCCGCAAGGCGATGGATATTGATGGCCTTGGCGACAAGCTGGTTGAGCAACTAGTGGATAGGGGACTGGTCAGCTCGGTAGCTGACCTTTACAAACTGACAGTCGATCAACTGGCGGGTCTGGAGCGAATGGCGGACAAGTCTGCTGCCAACCTGCTGGCTGCTGTGGCCGCTTCAAAGCAGACCTCGCTGCCACGCTTTATTTATTCACTGGGGATTCGTGAAGTGGGTGAGGCTACGGCGCGCAGTCTCGCAGAGTATTTTGGCAATCTTCAGGCTCTACAGTCAGCGGATGAAGAGCAGCTCCGGGAAGTACCCGATGTGGGACCGGTTGTGGCACATTTTGTGAGCACTTTTTTTCAACAGCCGGAGAACCGGCAGATTGTGGAAGCGCTGCGTGAAGCGGGTGTGCATTGGCCGGATATGGTGGCACCTGATAAATCATCGCTGCCACTGGCCGGCGAAACCTGGGTGCTGACCGGCACACTGACCTCGATGGGAAGATCCGAGGCAAAAGAGAAGCTGCAGCAATTGGGAGCACGTGTGGCGGGCACTGTCTCGTCTGCTTCTGCTTGTGTGGTGGCAGGGCCCAGCGCCGGTAGCAAGCTGGCAAAGGCCAGAGAGCTGGCGGTGCCGGTCATGGATGAAGATCAGCTGTTGGCCCTTTTCAAGACGCACGGACTGTTTTGAAAAACAACAATTTCACTGTCTCCTGAATAGCTGCTTTGTGAGCCCTTAAAGGCACTTTTTCTGACTGTTTTTATCGCAAATGACTGACAACCCTAACGCCTTAACGGAGAGTCCGACCGGCAGCTTTCGTTTTTACCTGCAGGGTATGGGCGTGAGCTCCTTTGCGCACGGTTTGCAAATCGTGCTGTTTCCCTGGCTGTTGGTCGGTGTCTTGAATGAACCGGCCGAGCGTGTTGGTATCGCGCAGATGGCCCTGATGCTGCCACAGCTGCTATTTGTATTGTGGGGTGGTGTCATGTCGGATAATCGCCACCCCGGACAGCACCTGTTTCGGCTTTACCTGCTCTATAATCTGCCTTGCCTGTTGCTGATGGGAACACTGTGGTCAGGGCAGCTATCCTTCAGTGTGATGCTGCTCTACGGGGTCTGTTTTGGCACCATCACCGCGTTTGTGCAGCCCGCCAGGGAAAGTCTGTTGTCGCGTGTTGTTGACGGTCAGTTGCAACAGGCTGTCGCGAGGGCCTCTTTTGTGCAGTTTACCGCCCAAAGTGCCGGTATTCTGCTGGCCGGCTATATGGATCGCATCGGCCTGTTGCCGTTGATTGGTCTTCAATTGGTAATGCTGGCCACTTCCGGCTGGTTGCTGCGAAACAGTCTCGGTTATTTGCCTGAGAGCAGTATGGGACGCCGCGGTTCTACGTGGGTGGACATGATGTCCGGCTTGAAACTGGTTTGGCATCACCGGCGGTTATTTCAGTTGATGATGGTGGTTGCGGCAACCGGTTTTCTCGGTTTTGGGCTCTACCTTGTTGCCATGCCCCTCCTGACCCGTGAGGTTTACCAGCAGGGGGCGTCCTTTTTTGCGTCCATCCAGTTTACCTTTATGTTGGGTGTGATCATTTCCAATGTGATTATTATTCGACTGGTGGGGCGGTTCAGACAGCCCGGCAGAGTGCTGTTGGCCAGTTTGCTGATACGTGGACTATTTCTGATCATCATCGCCCTTCACCCACCCGTCTGGCTATTATTTTTACTGGTGTTGCTGTGGGGTGGCGCCTCGGGGGTTGCAATGATGCTGGGCCGCTCTCTGACCCATGAGGAGTCACCTCAGAAGTATCGGGCAAGGGTAGTCTCTGTTTACCAGTTATCGCTGTTTGGTGCTGCGACAGTCGGTGCGTGGCTCAGCGGTCATGCCATTGCCTCCGTGGGGGTGCTGGCAGCCATTGGTACGTTGGGCGCATTGACCGTAGTGGCGGCGTTGGTTGCCATTAAGTTCAGCGATCTCTGGCAACCATTACCCAACGACTCTCGTGAAGGTTGATCGGTTCAGCAGGATTCGCGAAAAGCCAGCAGGGCTGCAGTGACTGCCACATTCAGTGATTCCACGCCATTGTGCATGGGAATACGAAGGTGGGTTGTACAGCAGTCGTTGACAGTTTTGGAAACCCCTTCTGTTTCATTGCCCAGCACATAAATGACTGGTGTTTTCGGTCGGAAATCAGTGAGTGTGCTTGCTCCGTGGGAGGACAGTGCGCAGCAGGTGACGCCCCGTTGCTTGAGCACCTCAAGCGCCTCTGTCAGATTGTCGCAGTGAATCAGTCTGCTCTTGAACAGTGTTCCCGCGCTGGCCTTTATGACCAGCGGAGAAATGGCGGCAATACCCTGGGCGGGTAACAGTAGACCATGGCAGGGGCTGGCGGTTACCGAGCGGATAATCATGCCGAGATTTTGTGGATTGGTGATCCCGTCCAGCGCAATCAGGCTGTAATTGCCCGCTGGTGGTTTGGCGAGAAAGTCTTCCAGCAACAGGTGGTGGGGGCAAGCCAGATCCGCTGCCACGCCTTGATCCTGCTTGCCGTTGCGAGAAATACGCGACAGCGCCTGACGGCTGTGAAACTTTATCTCCACGCCCCGAACTTCGGCCAGTTTCATGATCTGGGCAATGATACCCCCCGTCTGATTGGACTCGGCAAGGTGGAGCCGGTAGCAGGGAATGTTATGGTCTTCGAGTGCTTCGAGCACCGGCTTTCGCCCATAGATGGTGAGCATTTTGTCAAAGAAACGCTTTCGCTCGAGATACTCGCCCCTTTGGGCGGGCGCATTATAATGCTGTGTCATTGTGTGCAACCGGTAATCGATAAACCCGTATTATAAGCCTATGCAGAAGTTAACCGATAAACAGTTAGATCATTTCAGGGATATGTTGGAACGCTTGCGGATCGAGCTCCGTGAGTCGCTGGATCTATCCACAGATGCGAGCCGAACCGTGGCCCTCGACCAGACCATGGTCGGCAGGTTATCGAGAATGGATGCACTGCAACAGCAGCAGATGTCCCATGCCAGTAGAGCTGCTTATCGCAAGCGCCTGGTGGCGGTAGAGCAAGCTTTGCGGTTACTGGATGACGGGGAATACGGTTGGTGTGAGCAATGCGGCGAGCTGATTGATACCCGGCGGCTTGAGATAAAACCTGAATCGGCTCGCTGTATTGGTTGTCAGCAGCGCAGTGAAACCGGGGAAACCTGATGCTGCAAAGTTCGTTAACTGAAAAGTTCGTTAACTGATTTCTTGCGGATTTGTCGCCGATTCAAGAATGGCTTTGTAGGCTTTGATGGTTTCTGCCAGCCCCAGAGTAATCGCGTCCACAATCAGCGCGTGACCGATTGAGACTTCTTTCAGGCCGGGAATGGTCGAGAACCTGGGCAGGTTGTGCAGGTTGAGGTCGTGTCCGGCATTGACACCCAGACCGAGTTCTGTGGCCAGTAGCGCCGCCCGTCGGTGCTGTTGATACAGGTTTTCCAGTGTATCCGGGGCACTACTGTTCCAGGCTGCGGCATAGGGACCGGTATACAGCTCAATACGGTCCGCACCGAGCTGTTTTGCCAGCTCAATCTGTTCAGGAATGGGATCCATAAACAGGCTGACCCGGATTTTGAGAGACTTCAGTTTTTCGATAACCGGTAATAGTTTGTCTGCTGTTTTGGTCAGATCAAAACCGTGATCAGAGGTGAGTTGGTGATCCGTATCCGGCACCAGTGTGCACTGGTCGGGCAGTGCGGATTCTGCGAGCGCTGTCAGGCCTGGATAATCGCCTTTCTGTGCTGCAAACGGATTGCCCTCAACATTGAATTCTATTTCAGGTAAAGGTTTGAGCAGCTCGGCCAGTTGCAATACATCGCCGGGTCGGACATGGCGCTGGTCCGGTCTGGGGTGCACCGTGATGCCGTTCGCGCCATGGCTGATACAGGCCCTGGCATGCTCCATCAGATCCGGGTAGTTCCCTTCACGGGAGTTGCGAATCAGGGCGATTTTATTGAGGTTGACGCTGAGGGCGATACTCATGTTTTATTGGGCATCCAGGAGGGTTGCTTCAATAATCCGCACTGGTTGCCTCGGGACATCATCATGGGGGCCTGACTTCCCGACCGGGACACGGGCAATTTTGTCTACCACCTCCATGCCTTTGGTCACTTTTCCAAATACCGCATAACCGGGATTCTGCGGGGTCTTATCCAGATTCCAGTTGTCGTCAAGGTTGATAAAAAACTGGGCCCTGGCGCTATTGGGATCGGATGTTCTCGCCATGGCCACCGTGCCCCTATGATTTTTGAGTCCATTATAGGACTCGTTTTTGATCGGTTTGCTGGCGGGCTCCCTGGGACTCATGTACTCATTGAAGCCCCCGGCCTGAATCATGAAACCCTGTATGACTCGGTGGAAAATCAGGCCGTCATAATGTTTGTTTTTCAGGAGCTGGACGAAGTTGGCGACGGTCGTGGGTGCTTTTTGCGGGTCCAGTGCCAGCTGAATATCGCCCATGCTGGTTTTTAGCAAGACCTGCACAGGTTTACTGGGGGCTGCAAAAGTGGCCATTGTGCTCAACAGTAATACCGTTGCTGTTATGAGATGTTTCATTGGTTTATCCCCACTCCGAGAATCGTCTGCGTCTTTTTAACCTGGGCAGGATGACGGTTAACATTGACCCCATAAGCACGGCGAGGGCGCCATAGAGGAACCAGGTGTTTCTTTCGCTGCTCTCCAGTTGATGATTGGCTGCTTTCAATACATCGATTTCATTTTGCAATATCCCGTTACGCTCCAGCAGCTCCTGGTTCTGCGCATTCATTGAAATGGCATTGGCAGACATTTTCTTGATAGATGATAGTTCGCTGCTCACTTCATCATTCGTCTCTTTTAAGTGATCAAGCTCGGAAAGCGATTGGGCGTTCTCTTCCTCAAGCTGTGCTAGCTTTTCTGTCAGTTGCTGGACTTTTTTCTCGGCGGCAGCCAGCTGGGTTTTCATGCGTTCGACCAGGTCGCGTGCAACAGGTTCTTTCTGCAGATACTGTGATGGCATCCAGCCATCAAGGCCACTCGCCGTAGTGACATGTGTCCAGCCCTCACCGTTGGTTTCCACCAGTGTCATGCCGGTGCCGCTTTTAATGCCACGGTGCAGGATGGCACACCTCGCGCACGGTGAGGATCGCAATGGAACTGTATATTCGTCAGAGACATAAATTGTCTCCGCATTAACCGGACTTGCGAGCAGTACTAATACTGCCATTGAAAGTAGTCGCATGATTTTGAGCATAAATGTCTCTAACGGCTGTGATGAGTTCAAGGCAGTACCTTTTTAAATGGTTTGACCATAACGCTGGCATAGACCCCAGCACTGTTGTAAGGATCGGCGTCGGCCCATTTTGTTGCAGCTTCCAGTGATTCAAATTCTGCTACGATCAAGCTACCGGAAAAGCCCGCTTCGCCGGGGTTTTCGCTATCGACGGCAGGATGAGGTCCTGCAAGCAGTAATCTCCCTTCCATTTTCAGGGCCTCGAGTCTCGCCAGATGGGCGGGTCTGGAGGCCAGTCGCAGTTTCAGGCTGTTTGCTACATCCTGGCTGATAATGGCATACCACATGGGCTCATTTCTCTTTTTTATCGTGGTGGTGGATAACATCTTCAAGGGATAAACCGGTCAATTTGGTAATTCCCCTGAAGAGATAAAACAGTGCTCCCATCAACACCAACATGGCTGGAAGGGCAATGACCGGAAAACTCAGCGCCGTCATTTTGCCCAGTTGATCGTTAAATTCAACTGTACCCGGTTGCGCCGTGATCAGCAGCGTAGCCAACAGATAATTCAGTAATGATGAAAGGAAGAAAGATCCAGCTACCATCCATGATGCATTGGCCAGACATTTTTCGAAGTGCAGACCATTGCCTCTTTCTGTCAGTGCGGCGGCCACACGATCTGTTTGGAGTATTTTGTCGTTGTAGAGAAACGTTTTTACCAGTGGGTAGGGCGTTTTCAGGGAGACAATGGTGGCCAGCCCGAATATGGCGGGAATAAGCGCTTCTTTTATGGCGATATAGGCCGGGTCCAGTTCAAGAAGACTGATTCCGCCCGTCAAAAAAACACTGACCACACCCAGCGCGGAGAAGAAGTTAATTCTTCTGGCAGTAACAAAGTCTTTAAGTCCGTAGATGACAGGAAAAGCCAGCGCCACCACAATAGCGAGCCGGGTGCCGAGGTAGTCGTCACCACTGAGTTTGGTCAGAATTACTGTGGGAATAATGATGTTGAAGAGCAGGTTCAGAAGCAGGCTTTCACTTTTGCCGTTATGGGCTTCGGTGTTTTGGGGCGTTGGGGACAGTTCGTTCATTAGCGGGGTTATAAGTCAGTCTGTGTGTGGCCCGCCATTGTAAGGTAAGGCGATCAGTTTATCGACCGGAAGTGACCTTTTGTCAATACCCTTCGGGTGCCGGAAAAGAAGAGATAAAAAGCAGCCAACTTATTGAATTTTGAATAAAAATAAGGCAATAATGCAGAAATCATCGCAATAGATTTAAGAAAAAGTCTTATCTCCTTGATTAAAAAGGAAAAAAATATGGGCGTTCTCGGTATGAGTAAAAAGCCGAAGCAGCAGCTGCAAGCGGATGCGGAGTTTGGCGACCTGTTGATAGCCTACCTGGAACAGCTTGGGGTGGAGTATATATTTGGTATTCCTGGTGGAGCTATTGAGCCTCTCTACAATGCATTAGCGCGGAGCGAACGCCGAGGCGGCCCCCGTGCGGTTATCGCCAGGCATGAAACCGGTGCTGCCTTTATGGCCGACGGCTATGCCCGGAATACCGGTAAGCTGGGTGTTTGTTGTGCAACCACCGGCCCCGGTGCCACCAACCTGATTACAGGTGTGGCCTCAGCTTATGAAAACAATATCCCTATGTTGGTGATTACAGCCCAGACAGCACTGTCTACGTTTGGACGAGGTGCATTTCAGGAGTCATCCTGTACGGGTATCAATACGGTCGGCCTGTTTGAGCACTGCACTCGCTACAATACTCTCATCTCTCATGTCGAGCAGTTTGAAAGCAAGCTGGCAACTGCTGTCATGACAGCCTTCCAGTCCCCCTCCGGCCCAGTTCATCTCAGTGTGCCCCTTGACGTTATGCGGGCTGTGACCGAGACCAAAACACCTGCCTATAACCTCTCCGACCTACTGGAACGTCCGTCATTAATGGATGATCTTGCTGTCGACAAGCTTTATGAGGAGATTGTCTCTGCCAAGAATCCGGTGTTTCTGGTTGGTGATGAAGCCAGTGAAGCCATTGGCAGTATTTTGAGCCTCGCTGTCGAAGTTGGCGCGCGATTATTGGTGACACCGCACGGCAAAGGGTTGGTGAGCCCGTACCACCCTCTTTTTCGTGGAGTGATTGGTTTTGCCGGACATGGTAGTGCGAAAGAGGTTTTAGCGGATAAGTCTGTTGATCTCGTGGTAGCAATTGGAGCAAGTTTGGGCGAGTGGGCAACAGATGGGTGGGATACAAAATGGCTGCTAACCAAACGTATGATTCATGTGGAGTCTGCCGAAGTTAATTTTACCCGCAGCCCTATGGCCAAGTTGCATGTGCGCGGCCGCCTTTCTTCAATTTTTGAGCGACTGGTTTCACGCTACGAAGGTGACTGCAGGATTAAGCTACATGCAATCGATGCGAGCGTACCCAATAAAACTCATGCTGATGATGTTGAGCATGAGCGCTATTTCACCATGGACGATGAAGAGGGCTATCTTTCCAATGCCTCCCCTATTAAACCTCAACGGTTGATGAGGGAGTTATCCAACCTGTTTCCGCCCAATACACGCTACCTTGCAGATACGGGTGCGAGCTTTGCCTGGGCGACACATTACCTTCATCCCTATGATCGCCGGATTGCAGGTAAGCGAGATGCCCATGGCGGGTTATTTCGTGCAGCACTGGAGTTTGCCTCTATGGGTTGGGCGATAGGGAGTTCTATTGGTACAGCCTTGGCCCGACCGGGTAATCCCGTTGTATGTATTACGGGTGATGGCAGTGTTTTGATGAATGGGCAAGAAATTACAGTTGCCACACAGGAAAAATTACCGGTGATTTTTGTCGTGCTCAATGATGGGGGCTACGGTATGGTAAAACATGGGCAGAGGCTTACCGGCGCAGAAAATATTGGTACTGAAATACCTGAGACTGATTTTGCTGCGTTTGCCAAGGCGATGGGGGTTGAATCTCATGTCATCAATTCACCGGACGACCTGTTGTCACTGGATATCGACGTGATTTGTAATCGACAGGGTCCCACATTGCTCGATGTCAGAATAGATAGGGACGAGGTTCCACCTATCGGCGTCCGAACCAACCTGATTACACAATAATTATGATTGACGAAGATAAACAGGAAAAGATCACCACCAAAATCTGGCGTGAAGTGCCCGAGGACGACAATCCATTTGCGGCAGCTGCCTGCTATTGCGCCGGCTTTGACGTGTTTGGGGATGTGTTGCGCAATGCCAGCTACATTGATTATCTGTACCTGCTTTTCAAGCACGAGCCGCCCACAGCGGGGGCGTCAAAGCTTCTGGAGGGTCTGGCACTTGCTTTAGCCAATCCGGGGCTGCGCGACCACAGTGTACGTGCAGCGATGTGTGCGGCTGTGGGCGGGTCTACCCGGGCATCGGCACTGATTGCCTCAATTTCAGTGGGGGCGGGAAACCTGGGTGGTGGCCGCGAAGTTTATACGGCGGTTAACTGTTGGCAGGCATGCGGTACGGATCTTGCTGCTTGGGAAGCGATCATTAAATCCCCCCCACAGGAAGAACGAGTTGATGTCTGGATGCCGATGGAGCATGCCCCGGGTTTTGATCCGAATGGGGTCAGCTGCCCTAAACCTGTCAGACAAACCCTGGCGTATCTTGCTGAAATAAGTGATGGGAATAGCCTTGCCTGGCTGATGCAGCACCGTGAAAAACTTGAAGCTTTTGCGAAGGCGCCTCTGGCGATGTCCGGTGTCGCGGCTGCCGCAATGAACGATTTGTCACTCTCCGCTGAAGAATCGGAAATTCTTTTTATGCTGCTTCGGTTGCCCGGCGCAGCGGCGCATTCAATTGAGCAGGAAAAACTGGGATGGCGTCGATATCCTTTTTTTGGAAATGGCCTGAAACTTATGCCTTACGATCAAGTGAGTGATGAGGATTGAGCATGCCCGATGACCTGCAAAAGTACGAAGACAATTGGGAAACATCCATGGGGGCATGGTTCCCGGGAGAAAAAGTTACATTAAGGGGCAAAGACGTTCTAACGGAATTGAACGATTATCGCTGGTTAGAGTACCTCTTGTTTAGTGTCACTGGTCGCTATTCCCCCAGGCTGGCAAGACTCATCGAGGGCATGTGGGTTATTTGTACCAGCTTCCCGGACCCCCGTTTATGGAATAACCGTATCGCAGCTTTGGCCGGCACTGCCCGCTCTACCGGAGTTCTCGGCTCGGCGGGAGCCTTGGCTATTTCAGAGGCGACAATATACGGATTAAAGCCCATTAAAGGCGGAATGGACTTTTTATATCGTATATCAGAAAAACTTTATGCTGGAGAAGAGCTTGGGGATCTGGTTTCTGCTGAAATGAAAAAATACCGGGGTATCTATGGTTATGGTCGGCCTGTTGTCGATCAGGATGAACGCGTCGGTCCTCTGCTCACCTTTGCTCAGTCTCTTAATGCTGGCCAGGGGCCATTTACCAAGTTGGCATTTGACGTGGATGACTATTTGGCAAACTCGAGATACAAGTATCGCATCAACGCATCTGGTGTGGTCGCGGGATTATTGGCGGATGAAGGGATAGACCCCGAACAACATTACCATCTGGCTACGCTTACTTTTACGGCGGGGGTTATTCCCTGCTTTATGGATGCCAGCAAGAAACCGGAAGGTGCTTTTTTTCCATTGCGGACATCTCGTATCAATTATGAAGGCACAGAAGAATTGAGGGCTTGGGGTAAATAAACAATGAAAAAAATGATATTTGCGTCATTCTTGATAATGGCTTCATTAATAGCCATTGCCGATGAGCCGGTGGTTGACTCCGATCTGGAGCTGATGTCCCTGTATGGTGGCGAAGAATTTATCAGTATTGCCACCGGGGTGACCCAGCCCATTGCCAAGGCCCCGGCCGTTGCCTCCGTTGTTACCGCAGAAGAAATAGAAAAAATCGGCGCGCGCGATATTGATGATGTGCTGGAAACCATACCTGGATTGCACGTGGCAAAAGATAGTACTGGCTATAATCCGATCTATACCTTCCGTGGCATTTACGCGGGCTTAAACCCCCAGGTTTTAATGTTGATTAATGGCATCCCGATTACCAACCTGTTTCAAGGGGACAGAAACCTTGTCTGGGGAGGTATGCCAGTCCAGTCGATATCCCGAATTGAGGTGATTAGAGGGCCGGGATCCGCCCTGTATGGCGCGGATGCTTTTGCCGGTGTTATCAATATTGTCACTCATGAGGCTAGCGGTGAAGAGCATTTTGAGGCTGGTGCCCGGTACGGTACATTTAATACCAAGGACTTTTGGGTCAGTAAAGGTGGTTCGATAGGTGAGCTGAAATTTTACGGCATCCTGGAGGGGCAAAAAACCGACGGTTTTAACGAAAAAATAAAAGCGGACGCCCAATCCCTCTGGGATATGTTTGGCGGCACCAATGCCTCTCTGGCGCCGGGTTCCGTGAACACCCAGCGCGAAAACTATGATGCCCGATTGGAGTTGGTCTATAAAAACCTGACGCTTCGTGGTGGACTGCAGTCGCGGAATAATGCGGGTGATGGCGTTGGTGCCGCGCAGGCGCTGGCAGAAAATAACAGGTTTTCCAGCCAAAGATTCAACACTGATCTGACCTATGACAATAAGGCGATAATCAAAGATCTCTCTTTAAAGGTCCAGGCCAGTTACCTGCACACCACCCAAGAAGTGGAGGGCGATCTGGTGCTTTACCCGGCGGGATCGACGGGGCCCTTCTTTGATTCTTTCGGTGTGCCGCTCTATCCGGGTGGCTTTCCGGACGGTGTGATCGGTAGCCCGGAAGTCTACGAGCGTCACTCCAGGTTGAATGTTTCCAGTTTTTATACAGGGATTGAAAAACACGAAATTGGTTTTGGTACCGGCTATTATTATGGTGATCTATACAAAGTAAAGGAATCAAAAAACTTTGGCATCAATCCGTCCACCGGTTTCCCCATTATGCCTGGAGACCCGGTGGTGGATGTGAGTGACACACCTTTTGTTTTCCTCGAAGAAGACGAGCGCGAAAACAGCTACTTTTTTTTGCAGGATATCTGGCAGCTTGCCAACGACTGGGAGCTGACCGCAGGCGTTCGTTATGACCATTACTCGGATTTTGGCGATACGGTAAACCCGCGTTTTGCACTGGTCTGGTCCACCACCAGGAAACTGACCACCAAACTCATTTATGGTGAAGCATTCAGGGCACCCTCCTTCGCACAAACACGGAATATTAACAACCCGCTTCTTTTGGGGAATCCAACACTGGATCCTGAAGAATTGAAAAGTTACGAAATTGCCTTTGACTATCGTCCGAATTACGATCTGATACTCAACGTCAATGCGTTTTATTATGAATGGGACGATATTATTCAGTTTGTCTCTGACCCCGGTGGCAGTACCAGCACGGCCCAAAACTCGGGTGAGCAAACCGGTCACGGCATGGAGTTTGAGGCACGCTGGAATGCAACGGAGCGCCTCAAACTGATTGGCAATTTCGCCTGGCAGAAATCTAAAGACAGAAATCTCGATACAGACGCTGCAAACTCGCCGGAAAAACAACTTTATGCTCAGATGGATTGGCAGTTTTCCGAGCATTGGAATCTAAACCTGCAGGCGAACTGGGTCATGGATCGGAATCGTGCAGGGGGTGACCTCCGTTCTGATATTGATAATTATGCCCTCATCGATGTGACACTGCGTCGCAAGTCCCTGTGGAGCGGGATAGATGTGGCGTTGATTGTCAAAAATCTCTTTGATGAAAATGCGCGTGAGCCCAGCCCAAATTCGGATTTCGGGGCTTTTATACCCGATGATCTACCATTGGCGGGTCAGACTATCATGGCTGAAATACGTTATAACTATTAGGGAATGCTGCAGTCGGTCATTCGACAGGATCCAAGGATGAAACAACTTTTTCTTAACGCTTCTGTATTTTCCAGCCGCTCGTTTTTTAGGGCGGCTATGCTGTTTTCTATGCTATTTTTATCGGGCTTGAGTAGCCATACAGTCAGTGCTGAGTTGCTGGTTCTCTATCCGGAGATTCGCGCTCCTTTCTCAAAAATTTTTGAAGATATTTCGGCCGGCGCAAAAGAGGAATTCCGGGGGCGAACAACGCTTGTTTCTCTGGACGAAAATGAGCTGGCCTCGCCCATTCTTCAAGCAAATCGCCCCGATGTTGTATTGGCCCTGGGCCAGAGAAGTGTGCTAAGCCTGGCGTTGGAAAAAAATCAGATACCCACCGTGCTGGGAGCAGTCAATGATGCACAATATCCGTTTCCGGGAATTTTAATGATTCCCGATTCAAAGGTGATTCTGGAGAAACTGATTATGCTGTCTCCTGCTGTCAAGCGGGTTCATGTGGTAAAAAAAACCCAGGGAGAGGATATTCAGTTACTTGGTGCCAGTGAGTTTCTGGCCAGCCGGGGGAAGGAATTGATTATTCATCAGGGTTCAGATATCAGAGAGGCAGCCGCTATTTATGCCGAGCTGACCAAACACGCAAGCTCGGGTGATGCCGTCTGGATTTTGCAGGATGGCTCTTTTGTGAATAGCGCGATTTTATCGATGCTGTTGGATGTAGCATGGAAAAAAAATCTGGTGGTATTTTCCTCGAATCCACTGCACGTGAAACACGGTGCATTATTTGCCGTTTATCCGGATAATCGAAAGATGGGTGCAAGCCTCGGCAACCTTGCCAATAGAATACTCACCAGTGACGTTGATCAGAAGATGAGCCCGCTTCAGGACGTCCTGCTGGCGGTTAATGAGCGGACGGGAAATCACTTGGGTCTGTCTCTTTCTTCCAAGGTCAGGGACGAAGTCAATCTGTTGTTGCCAGCCAGGTAACTATTGAACTATGGGGCTTTCCAGAAACAAAACCACTAACATGAAATTCAGGCACCAACTGGCCTTGATTTTTGTGGTTGGTATTCTGGTGATGGCACTGATCACTTCTCTCGCTGTCAGCAATATTTCAAGTAAAATTTTTCGTGATGGCCAACTGCAACAGGGCTTTCAGGTAACAGAGTCGCTTGCCAGACAAGGTGAGTTGTCGCTCCTTTACCAGAGTCGTGAGAGCGCCAAGGATCTGGTGGATAACGCACTTAACTTCCCCGGCGTCAAAGCGGTAACCGTGATGCTGGAAACGGGTGAAATTCTCTATGCCGGTGGTGATGAGACGCTGCAGGTAGGAGATCACTCAGATGAAGTCAGCCTCATTCACGAAGATGATGACCACTGGGTGTTCAACGCGCCTGTTGTCGCCGGGAAGACTGAGGATGCCCTCTGGGAGGAATATTCTGATGATGGCAAATCAGAGCGGGAGACATTGGGTTATATCTCGGTTGTTGTAGGTAAGGATGCGTTGATTCTGATGGAACAAAGTATTCTGCAGAGCAACCTGTTCATTTCCATGATTATTGCTGTGATTCTGCTGTTGCTGCTGCTGGGAATTTCCCGTCGCCTGACCAATCCTCTGGAAAAGCTATCGATAACCATGAAGCGCGCTGAAGAAGGGGATTCAGTGATTCGTGCGGATCTTGGTGGCCCCGCCGATATTACCGACATGCAACACGCTTTCAACTCCATGATGGAGGCCCTGGAAAGTCGGCAGCAGGAGTTGGTGAGAGCCATGTCTGCGGCGCTGGAGTCCGCCCGTATCAAAGGAGAATTTGCGGCCAATGTGACGCATGAATTGCGCACTCCGATGAATGCAGTCCTCGGCATGCTGGATCTGTTGATGACCATGGGGTTGAGCCCCAAGCAGCTTGAGTATGTGGAAACAGCAAAGACCTCTGGTGAAGGCTTGCTGGAATTGATCGATGAAATTCTTACTTTCTCGGAAATTGATACCCATAACCTGACCATTGAGAAGGAAGACTGCTATCTTTCCGAGCTGCTGGATGAAGTGACGGGCCTGCTGGCAAATCAGGCGCTGAAGAAGAAAATTGACCTGGGATACCTGACCAGTGAGCAGGTGCCGTCCGTCATTCATGGCGATGCGTCGAGGATTCGGCAGGTACTGATTAATCTGTTGGGCAATGCGATCAAATTTACCGATATTGGGGAAGTCGCGGTCTATGTGACGGTCATTGAAAAAGATGAAAATGCCCCTCCTGAGCAGGTCATGTTGCAATTTGAGGTTCGGGACTCCGGTATCGGGATTACGGTTGAAGACCAGAATCGTATATTTGAGGCCTTTACCCAGGTGGATTCGTCCAGCACAAAACAATATGAGGGCACCGGTCTCGGGCTGGCGATCAGCAGGCAAATTGTTGAGCTGATGGGTGGCCATATCAGGGTGTCCAGTGAGCAGGGCAACGGCAGCTCGTTCTGGTTCACCTTGCCCACAGAAATAAGAGGCGCTCAAAATACCGGGACGACTACAGCTACCACCCTTTCTGGCAAGAGGGCTTTACTGGTTGATAACAGTCCCATCGTGCGCGCCTTTGGCGTACAACAACTGAATCGGTTGGGCATTCGTTGCGATTCAACCGATTCAGGATTCAAGGCACTGGAACTCATCCGCAAAATGTCTGCGGATGATGAGGTGCTGGATATTCTCTTGATTGATGAGGATATGCCGGGACTGAAGGGGCCTGATTTTCTCAAGCTGGTCAAGGAAGAGCATTCCCTGAAAGATACCTTGATAGCGATTCTCAATAATCCCTGGGTAACTGGCGGCCTCGAAAAAATGGCTGGCATGGCGCGTCTCAACAAACCCTTGAGAACCACCGAAATAAAAGGTTGCCTGGAACAACTATTCCTTGGTATCGCCGAGTCTGATGAGAAAAAAACAACCTCTAAAACGATCAATAAGCTGTATAGCCGACCGCGAAGAATTCTGGTGGTGGATGATAACCGTCCCAATCAAAAAGTAGCGATTGCCATGCTTGAGCGTATGGGGTGCCAGTGCGAGTTGGTCGAGACGGGTAAGGGCGCTGTCGAGGCGGTCATTCGCAACCGCTTTGATGCGGTTTTGATGGACTGCTACATGCCGGTCATGAATGGATATGATGCAACCAGACAAATCAGGATGTACGAAGGTGGTCATGATGACAGCCCCGGCATTCCTATTATTGCGATGACCGCCAACAATACCCAATTGGAAATGGATCGTTGCATGGATGCGGGGATGGACGACTTTTTGTCAAAACCCCTGCGGATAGATGATCTGGAAAAAATGCTCCTGAAGTGGGTGCCGGCAGACAAGGATGAATCCATCACTAACGAGACGGGTGATGATCTCTTTTCTGTTCGTGGTGTGGACGTCTCTGGATTCAGTTATGACCCGCTGGTCATTCAGGAGTTGAAAGCAAGCGTTGGGGAAGTGATCGTTTCAATGATTGAAGCGTTCCTCGAAGACACACCTGTGTACCTCCAGTCACTAAAACACGCGATTACAGAAAATGACGGGCGCCAGGTGAGAGAGCTCGCACACACGGTGAAGGGTAGCGCGTCCAACTTTGGTGCCCGGCGTGTCACAGAACTGGCCAAAATGATTGAAGAGAAAGGTGCGATAGACGATTTGACGGGTGTGGATGGCCTGTTCGAACAACTCAAAGAGGCCTTTTCTGTTCTCAGCAAGGATCTTCAGGAATACATACCCGAGTCGGACGATGCCGACAAAGTCCGCAAAAAGAGCTATCACATACTGGTGGTCGATGATGACCGCTCCATGCGACTGGCGTTAAAAAACGTTTTCAAAAATGAGGATTACGTGATTGAGGAGGCCGGCAATGGCATGCAGGCGATTTCCATGTGTCAACGTGATATGCCCGATCTGGTGTTGATGGATGCCATGATGCCCGAGGTGGATGGCTTCACTGCCTGTGAACGAATCCGTCAACTACCTAACGGCGCCAATACGCCGGTACTGATGATTACGGCACTGGATAATGAGGAAGCCATCGTCAAGGCTTTCGCTGCCGGTGCTTCAGACTACGTTCCAAAACCCATCCATTTTGCCGTGCTCAAGCAGCGTGTATCGCGATTGATTCAGGCGAATAAGGTAGAGAAGCATGTCAGACAATTGGCCTATCATGATCCGTTGACTGGTCTGCCCAACAGGACCAATCTGATGCAACAGCTCAGGGTGATGGTCAACCGTGCACAGATTGAGGAAAAGATGGTTGCCATCATGTTCCTCGACCTTGATCGTTTCAAAATGATTAACGATACACTGGGTCATGATGCCGGTGATCTGTTGTTAAAAGCCGTATCGGAGAGGATACAGCGCTGCGTAAGAAACCAGGATTTCGTGGCACGACTCGGCGGTGATGAGTTTACTGTGGTTCTCGAGGGGGTGACGGATCGGGATATCGTTTCCAAAATTGCGGGCAAAATATGCGATGCATTGGGCCAGCCGTTTGTTTTTTTACAGCAAAAAATGTTTGTCACCACCAGTATCGGCATTTCGGTTTTTCCCGATGATGGACAGGATGTGGGCTCGCTGATGAAACATGCCGACTCAGCGATGTTCCGTGCCAAGGAACACCGCAATGGCTATTGTTTCTACATCAAGGGCATGGAAGACGAAATGGTGCGTCGTATGGAAGTCGAGCGCGAGCTTCGCCACGCCGCTGCAGATGATGAGTTGATACTCTATTATCAACCCCAGATAGATACGGCGTCAGGGAAAATGATCGGAGCCGAGGCTCTGATCCGGTGGCAGCACCCCAAACACGGACTACTGTCCCCCGATACGTTTATTCCCCTCGCGGAGGAATCTGGACTGATCAACAAAATCAGTGACTGGGTTCTCGAAAATGCCTGCAGACAGCTCAAAATCTGGCGTGACAATGGCAACCAGATGAAGATGGCTGTAAATCTCTCCAGCAAGGATCTTCAGCTGGAGGATTTTCGTCAGAAAATAAGTAATCTTATCGACAAATACGAGATCAGCCCGCAATCTCTGGAGCTGGAAATTACTGAAAACACGCTGATGGAAAATCCCGAAGCCTTGGAGCCCGACCTGAATGCACTTCGCAAGATGGGCCTGACGTTGGCGATTGATGATTTCGGCAGTGGATTCTCGTCACTTAATTACCTCAAGCGATTGCCGGTCGATGTGCTCAAAATTGACCGGATGTTTATCCGGGATATCGATCGGGACGAAAATGACAAGGCGATTGTCAGCGGGGTGGTGGCATTGGCCAAGAGCATGGGGCTGAGTACGGTTGCCGAGGGTGTGGAAACGGAAGAGCAATACCGTCTTCTTCAGCAATTGGGTTGTGATACGTGTCAGGGCTATTATTTTGGCAAACCTGTTTCGGCGGCAGATTTTGAGAGGACTTTTCTTCGCCCCGCTTTTGATGCATGAATGTTTTTGATTGTTCTTGGGATTGGCGTGCCTGTTTAATGGCCCCTGACCACTTCAATCAGAAATACTTTTCTGCCTTTATTGACCGGCAAATGTGTAATAATTGCGCGGAAATTTACAGATGTTTGCCCCATGAGTCAGTTTTTCTCTATTCACCCTGAAAATCCCCAGCTGCGACTGATTCGTCAGGCCGTGGAAATTGTCCGTGCCGGTGGTGTTATCGTCTATCCCACCGATTCTGCGTATGCCCTCGGTTGTCAGATTGGCGACAAAAAAGCGCTGGACCGAATCCGTCAGATCCGCCAATTGGACAAACATCACAATTTTACCCTGATGTGTCGTGATCTTTCCGAGCTGTCGGCTTACGCCAGGGTGGACAATCAGGTGTTTCGCCTGTTGAAGACCTATACGCCAGGACCCTATACATTCATCCTGGACGCGACCGCCGAAGTACCCCGTCGGCTTATGCACCCGAAACGGAAAACGATTGGGCTCCGGGTCCCGGGTAACCCAATCGCACTGGCGCTACTTGAAGAGCTGGGTGAACCCCTGATGAGTGTCACACTGATTATGCCGACGGATGAATACCCGTTGACGGATCCCTATGATATTCGTGATACCCTCGAACATCATGTGGATCTGATCGTTGACGGGGGCTATTGTGGTCTTGAGGCGACCACCGTGGTTGACCTCTCCGGTGAGGTGCCCCAGGTTACCCGCCAGGGGGTTGGTCGGTTTGAAGACGTTATTATCTGACCGTATTATCTTCGACCAGTGGCTGTGATTGCCAGTCACCGTATAATATCCGGGCCCAATACCAGGGCCCCCATACCATCTGCCTAAAGTGATTTATGATCATGACAGCTGCTCCGGAAGGAGAGACAACACAAGCGGATCCGGTGTCCGAGATACTGCCTCACCCCTTACAGGGGGAAATGCCTTTTGCTGTCGTGTTGGGGCGTCAGATTACTGAGATACCCAAGGATCTGTACATTCCACCTGAAGCGTTGGAGGTCTTCCTTGAGGCATTTGAGGGTCCCCTGGATCTGTTGCTTTACATGATTCGACGGCAAAACCTGGACATTCTCGAGATCAACGTTGCGGAGATTACCCGGCAGTACATGGTTTACATCGAGATGATGCAATCCATGCAATTGGAACTGGCTGCCGAATACCTGTTGATGGCAGCCATGCTGGCCGAGATTAAATCCCGTATGTTGTTGCCCCGTCAGGTGGCTGAAGAGCACGAAGAGGACCCCCGGGCCGAGCTGATCCGCAGGCTCCAGGAATATGAACGCTTCAAACAGGCTTCCGAAGACATTGATGACCTGCCGCGCCTCGGTCGCGATGTGTTTCTGGCCACGGCAAAAGCACCGGATTGTCGGCAGGTACGGCCTGAGCCAGACGTTGCCATGAAAGAACTGCTGCTGGTGCTTGCCGATGTGCTGCGCCGTGCGCAGATGTTCGAGAGTCACAAGGTACAACTGGAACGATTGTCCACCCGGGAGCGAATGTCCCAGGTACTGGAAGCCCTGAGGGGTAAGCAGTTTCTGCCGTTTGTCAGTTTGTTCAAACTGTCAGAAGGTCGCGGTGGTGTGGTGGTCACTTTTTTGGCGCTGATGGAATTGATCAAAGAATCTCTCATTGAAATTGTACAGAGCGAGCCCTATGGACCTATTCATGTTAAGGCTCGCTCCTAGCAGGGGTAACAGGCGTCATAACGATGGAAAATGATCAGTTAAAAAAAATCGTAGAAGGTGCTTTGCTGGCCGCTGGGCGATCACTGGACATTGGTCATCTGCAACAGCTGTTCGATATCGATCAGGTACCGGAAAAGGATCAGCTGCTGGCGGTCATTGAAGAGATCGATGCAGACTGCGGCGATCGCGGATTTGAGTTGAAACGTACCGGCAGCGGCTACAGGATTCAGGTTCGGCAGGAACTGTCGCCCTGGATCAATCGCCTCTGGGAAGAAAAACCCAAAAAATACTCCCGTGCATTACTGGAAACCCTGGCGCTGATCGCCTATCGCCAGCCGCTTACCCGGGGTGATATTGAAGAAGTTCGGGGGGTATCTGTCAGTTCGGAGATTATCAAAACGCTTTTGGAGCGCGAGTGGATCAGGGCCGTCGGTCACCGTGATGTGCCGGGTCGTCCTGCATTGTATGCAACCACGCGCGAATTTCTCGATTATTTCAGCCTGAGCAGCCTCGACCAATTGCCGCCATTGAATGATATTCGCGATATTGATGATATCAATCCCTCATTGACACTTGATATGTCCGCACAGAAGCAGAGTGATATAGATGCTGGTGAGGTTTCAGTGGCAGCAGTTGAAACAGAGGATGCCGGGGTCGAATCCTGCCCAGATGATAATGACAATACTGAAATCAACCCACCTTCCGGCGATTGGCAACACTGATGTCTGAAAAATTACAAAAAGTACTGGCTGCTGCTGGCTATGGCTCCCGTCGTGAACTTGAGCAATGGATTACTGATGGGCGTGTGGAGGTCAACGGAAAGCCGGCGAAGCTGGGCGATCGTGTCACCGCTGAAGACGCCATAAGCGTCGACGGCAAGCGCATCAAATTAGCTGCGGCTGACCAGAAAATTCGCGTGCTGCTCTATAACAAGCCCGAGGGCGAAGTCTGTACCCGGTCTGATCCCGAAGGCCGTAAAACCGTGTTTGACCACCTGCCCAGATTGACAGGCGAGCGCTGGGTCGTGGTGGGCAGGCTGGACATTAATACCACCGGTCTGTTGCTGTTTACCAACAATGGTGAGTTGGCCAATCGTCTGATGCATCCCTCCTACCAGGTGGATCGGGAATATCTGGTACGGGTTCACGGTGCTGTTGACGACGCCATGATCAAGCGCCTGCGTGAGGGCGTGTTGCTCGAAGATGGTCCGGCCAAATTCAGCGATGTGGTGCCCGGAGAGCGGGTGGGCAGCAATGGCTGGTATACCGTAGCGCTGATGGAGGGCCGCAACCGTGAGGTGCGGCGTCTGTGGGAGTCCCAGGGCGTTGAAGTCAACCGTCTGAAACGCGTTCGGTTCGGGCCAATTTTTATGCCTTCCTATGTGCGCATGGGGCAGTGGATAGAGCTTGATGACCGTGCGTTGGCAGACCTGTTGGCTGCGACCAATATGCCTGCCAGCAAAAAACAGCGTAAACAGTTACCTGAAGACAGAAAACGCTGGGAGCGCCAGATGAAACGACTGCGTTCCAAGGGGCCATCGTCCCGATAATTCGGTCCAGCTGTGGGGTGACAGGGAATGGTGTTTTGACAAAACGAGCATTTGTAACCGGTGCCACCGGGTTTGTGGGAGGTGCGCTCTATGGTGCGCTTTTCCAGCTGGCGGCTGAATTGCCAACCCTTCAGAAAATTGCCATAGCAACGGTTGCGGGCGTTCCCCTCAGCTTACTGATCGCCACCGCCGTGTATTTGTTCGTAGAGCGGCCCTTTATGAATATGCGCGGTGGTCGCCGGCGTGAAGTTCCGGCGATGCCGGTCAGTGGTTAGGGGCAAGGCCTGGGTTTGTTTACTGCGCGTCCAGAGATTGGCCGGTTATCCCTTCGCTGGCACTGCCCATAAGGTAAAGGTAGGTGGGCATAATGGCTGCCGGAGTGGTTACGGTTGCAGGGTCTTCCGCCGGAAATGCCGTTGCCCGCATGCGAGTGCGGGTTGCCCCGGGGTTGATGCAGTTCACCCGGATGTTGCTGGTACCCTCCAGCTCATGGGCCAATACCTGTGACAAGCCTTCAATGGCAAATTTGGAGACCGCATAGGCACCCCAATAGGGTTTGCCCACTTTGCCGACACTGGAGCTGGTGAAGATAATCGAAGCGCTATCTGATTTTTCCAGCAGGGGCAGGAGCGCTTTGGTCATGAGAAATTCGGCCGTCACATTCACCTGCATGACTTTTTGCCAGCTGGCCAGCGTGTAATTGGCGATGGGTGTGCGCTGTCCCAATTCCCCGGCATTGTGAAGCAGACCGTCCAGTTGGCCGAATACCTCTTCCAGACGGTCGTGCATGTCACGGTAATCTTTCTCCACCGCACCATCCAGAGAGATGGGATAAATACCCGGTTGTGCGCCGCCAGCCTTTTCGATCTGGTCGTATACCTCTTCAAGCTTGGGGACCGTGCGGCCGATGAGGATGACGGTGGCGCCATGGGCCGCGAAAGTTCTGGCGGCCTCGGCACCAATGCCATCGCCTGCGCCGGTGACAGCGATAACCTTTCCGTTCAGCAGGTTATCGGGTGCTTGATACTGCTTGTGATTCATGGGGTTTCCTCTGAAAAATCAAGGGTGATAACTGATGGGCATCATCGACAGTATAGGTGGCCCCCCAGCTGCCCGGATCTTCGCTGTCGTCCAGATAGCCGTAGGCGGCGGCGATAGTGGCGGTGCCGGCGCGCATTCCTGCTTCGATGTCCCTGAGATGATCACCAATAAAGACGGCCGCCTCTGGAGCAATAGCCAGTTCCCGCAATGCAAGCAGGACGGATTCCGGGTCTGGTTTGGTGTGGGTGACATGATCCGGGCAAATAATGGTGCTTGGCGCGGATGTTAGGTGGAGCCGCTCCAGGAGGGCCAGGGTATACCGTTCCGGTTTGTTGGTCACAATGCCCCAGGGGATCTGATATTCAGCCAATTCTGCCAACAGCTCGACAATGCCGGGAAAGGGCCGGGTCCGTTCTGCCAGGTTATCCATATACAGCGACAGCAACTCCTGGCGCAGGGGCTCAAAATCCGGATGGCTGTTGTGTAGTGAGAAAGTCTTGCTGATGATCCCCGCCGAGCCGTGAGTCACCATTTTGCGAATGTCGCCCTCGGTCAGCAGGGGCATCCCTCTGCTGTCCAGCAACCGGTTGGTGCAGGTCAGAAAATCCGGTGCGGTATCCAGCAGGGTGCCGTCAAGATCAAACAGGACAGCCTGAAATGTTGGTTGTTTGGCCATTAAACTGGATATCCCATCAGGCGGGTTTGCGCACGCAGATCATGTAATTGACGTCCACATCGCGATCTGTCATCCGGTAGCGGCGGGTCAATGGGTTGTAGACCATGCCCGTCATGGCTTGCAGCTCGAGTCCACACTCCCTGACCCACTGACAGAGCTCTGAGGGGCGAATAAATTTGCCGTAGTCATGGGTGCCCCTCGGCAGAAGACGCAGCAGATATTCCGCACCGATAATGGCAAACAGGTAGGCTTTGGGATTGCGGTTAATCGTTGAAAAGTACAGGTAGCCACCTGGTTTTACCAGTCGCGCACAGGCGGCTATGACGGACAGCGGGTCTGGCACGTGCTCGAGCATTTCCAGGCAGGTGACAATATCAAATTGTTCGGGATGTTGTGCAGCCATATCCTCTGCAGTACTGCGCAGATAGTTCACAGCAACACCGCTTTCCAGCCCGTGCAGTCGGGCGACCGCCAGCGGTGCCTCGCCCATGTCGATGCCGGTGACGTCGGCGCCACGATGAACCATGGCTTCAGCCAGAATCCCTCCGCCACAGCCCACATCCAGTAATTTTTGCTCTGCCACCGGGGAGTAGCTGTCGATCCAGTTAGCCCGCAGCGGGTTGATGTCATGCAGGGCCTTGAATTCACTTTCCCGGTCCCACCAGCGACTGGCCAGGGCTTCAAATTTGGCGATCTCGGCACGATCGATATTGGACGATGACATGTTGGATCCCCAGTTGGACATGTGGCGAATTTAAAGGTGCTTCAGCTTTTACCGGTAAACTTGCGTTGCCATTGTCTGGCTTTGATGATGACTTCCTGTTCGTTGATGGTCTGCAGTTGCCGTTCCAGCATCAAGGCTCGACCATTGACCCACAGGTGGCTGACGCGACTTCCGGAGTTGGTGTAAACCAGTTGAGAGGCTGGATTATACAGCGGTTCAGTTTCGATTGTCCCAACCTCTATCGCTACCAGATCTGCCGCTTTGCCCGCTTCGATACTGCCAATGCGATCTCCCCAGCCCAGCGCTCTGGCCCCATTGATAGTGGCCATTTGCAGGGTGCTATGTGCATCGGCAGCACCGGGATCGCCGGAAACGGCCTTGGCGACGATCGCCGCTGTGCGCATTTCGCCAAACATATCCAGATCGTTATTGCTGGCGGCACCGTCAGTACCCAGTGCGACGTTGATCCCACGCTCCTGGAGCTGCGCCAGCGGACAGAATCCGCTGGCCATTTTCAAATTGGACTCCGGACAGTGAATAACATGCGCGTTGAAACTGGCGATGGTTTCCAGGTCGCTCTCGTCCAATGCCGTCATGTGTACACACTGGGTGAGGGGTGAGAGGAACTCCAGAGCCTTGAGTCGCTGAATGGGCCGCAATCCGTACTGGCCCAGGCTGTCTGCAACCTCACCCGCGGTTTCATGCAGATGAATCTGGACACAGGTGTCCAGCTCCTGGGCGTAAGTGGCTATCTTGCGGAGTGGCTCATCGGAGAGGGTGTAGGGTGCATGGGGGCCAAAGGCAATGCGTGTGAGGTCGCGTCCTTTGTAGTCATCCCGCAACTGCAGTCCCTTGTGGATATACTCATCGGGTCCGCGTCCCCAGGGGGAGGGAAAGTCGAAAACCGGAAAAGCGATTTGGCTGCGAATGCCGGCATGGCTGGCCACCCTGGCAGCACTTTCGGGAAAGAAATACATGTCAGAAAAACAACTGGTACCGCTGCGAATCATTTCCGCAACCGCGAGTTCAGTGCCGTCCTGCACAAAGCTGTCACTGACCCAGTGCATTTCGATGGGCCAGATATGCTCTTCCAGCCAGGTTTTCAGTGGGTAGTCGTCAGCATAGCCGCGCAGCAATGTCATGGCTGCATGACCGTGGGCGTTGACCAGCCCCGGCATTAGAATATGATTCGGCATCGACACCTGTTCACGGGCGCAGTACCTTCGCTCTGCTTCAATGCGTGGCAGCAGGGCGAGAATGTCGCCATCGCGGATAGCCACGCAGCAGTTTTCGTAAACCTGGCCTTCCGGGATGATCGGGATAATCCAGCGCGCTGAAATCAACAGATCTATGGGTTCAGGCGTCATGATGGGCCGTTCCTTGAATCGGTAGCAGGTCGCGCAGTATACCCGCAGAAAAAAGATCATTAAACAAAGGCATACAAGGGCGTTTCAGGTGTATTTTGTGGTATGATCCGGCGCTTGTTTTGGCGCCATTCAGGCGCCTGAACGTCCAAAACAAGCAGAAAGGGATCGAGCAGCAGTATGGGTGAATTAGCCAGAGAAATCCTGCCCGTCAATATCGAAGACGAATTGCGTCAGTCTTACCTCGATTACGCGATGAGCGTCATTGTCGGCAGGGCACTTCCCGATGTTCGCGATGGTCTTAAACCGGTTCACCGGCGCGTACTCTTTGCCATGAGCGTTCTGAATAATGACTGGAACAAGGCTTACAAGAAGTCTGCCCGGGTTGTGGGTGATGTGATTGGTAAGTATCACCCCCACGGTGATTCGGCTGTTTACGACACGATTGTCCGCATGGCCCAACCGTTTTCCCTGCGCTACATGCTGGTGGATGGGCAGGGTAACTTCGGTTCCATCGACGGTGACTCTGCGGCGGCAATGCGTTACACCGAAATCCGCATGTCCAAGATTGCCCACTCGTTGCTGGCCGATCTCGAGAAAGAAACCGTCAATTTTGTTGAAAACTACGACGGTACAGAACTGATTCCCCAGGTGCTGCCGACCCGTGTCCCCAATCTGTTGGTAAACGGTTCCTCCGGGATCGCGGTCGGTATGGCCACCAACATTCCGCCGCATAACCTGCGGGAGGTGGTGGCTGGCTGTTTGGCGCTGATCGATAACCCAGACATCACTATTGATGAGCTGATGGCCTTTATTCCCGGTCCGGATTTCCCTACGGCGGCCATTATCAATGGTCGAGCCGGCATTATTCAGGCTTACCGCACAGGCCGAGGTCGCATTTATGTGCGGGCCAGAGCAGAAGTGGTGCGCGATGAGAAAACCAGTCGCGAAATAATCATTATTCACGAAATCCCCTATCAGCTGAACAAGGCGCGATTGATAGAGCGCATTGCCGAGCTGGTCAAAGAGAAAAAAATTGAGGGTATTTCGGAGCTGCGGGATGAGTCCGACAAGGACGGCCTGCGGGTTGTTATCGAGCTTAAAAGAGGGGAGTCGGGCGACGTTGTACTGAATAATCTGTATGCCCAAACCCAGCTGCAGAACGTGTTTGGTATCAATATGGTGGCGCTGGTTGACGAGCAGCCCCGCACACTCAACCTCAAGGAAATGCTGGAAGCCTTTGTTCGCCACCGACGCGAAGTGGTGACACGCCGCACCGTTTATCTGTTGAGAAAGGCCCGGGAACGGGGCCATCTGCTGGAAGGTTTGGCCGTCGCCATTGCCAACATCGATGCTGTCATCGAGCTGATCAAGGCATCTCCGTCCCCCGCCGAAGCCAAAGAGCGTCTGATTGCCTGCGGTTGGGATGCCTCGGCAGTCGGCCAGTTTCTCGAGCATACCGGCAGCCACGCCTGTCGCCCCGAAGATCTGGATCCGCAATTCGGTATACGTGACGGCAAGTATTTCCTTTCTCCGGCCCAGGCCCAGGCCATTCTCGAATTGCGCCTGCACCGCCTGACCGGGATGGAGCATGACAAACTGTTGGCCGAGTACCAGGAAAAACTTGCAGAAATTGCCGAGTATCTGGCGATCCTTGATTCCCACAGTCGTCTCATGGACGTCATCAGGGAGGAATTGCGTGAAGTCAGTGAGGAATTCGGTGACGATCGCCGCACAGAAATTATCGAATCGCAGCACGATCTGACCATTGAGGATCTGATTACCGAAGAGGACCGGGTGGTGACCATCTCCCACGGTGGTTACGCAAAAACCCAGCCCCTCAGTGATTATCAGGCACAGCGCCGTGGTGGTATGGGCAAGTCTGCCACAGCGGTTAAGGATGAAGACTTCGTCGAGCATCTGCTGGTGGCCAGCACCCATAGTACGATTCTTTGTTTTACCAGCCGGGGTAAGGTCTTCTGGCTGAAGGTCTACCAGATCCCTCTGGCTGGCCGCAATTCCCGTGGGCGGCCTATGGTGAATTTGCTGCCCCTCGAAGAAAATGAGCGAATTACCTCCATTCTTCCCGTAGAGGATTATACGGCTGACCGGTTCGTGATCATGGCCACGGCCAATGGCACCATAAAGAAAACATCGCTTGATCAATATTCCCGTCCGCGCAGTGTCGGACTGCGGGCGGTGGATCTGGTGGAGGGTGATCACCTGGTGGGCACTGCGATTACGGACGGTAACTGCGATGTGATGCTGTTTAGCAGCGAAGGTAAGGCAGTTCGCTTTGCGGAGGCGGATGTGCGTGCCATGGGGCGGGTTTCCAAGGGTGTCCGCGGTATGCGGTTGCCCGCCGGTCATCAGGTGCTGGCTATGGTGATTCCCCAGGAAAACGGTTATGTGCTGACAGTGTCACAGAAAGGTTACGGCAAGCAGACGGCCCTGACTGAATTTCCCACCAAGGGTCGCGGTGGCAAGGGTATGATTGCCATGCAGTCCACTGACCGCAATGGTCCCCTGGTCGGTGCTGTCCAATTATTTGATGGCGATGAAATTATGTTGATCTCCGATCAGGGCACCATGGTTCGCACCCATGTGGGCGAAATCTCTGTGCTGGGTCGCAATACCCAGGGGGTTCGTGTCATCCGTCTCAAAGAGGGCGAGGCGCTGGTGGGTATGGCCAGGATAGAGGAACAGGAACCGTTGCTTGACGAAGAGCTGGAAGCCTAGCAGGGAGACGGTATGGCAGACGAAAACAAGCTCAGCCAGCTTCGCGAGCAAATCGATGCAATAGATGACCAGATCCTCACCCTGATCAGTGAGCGCGCCAGTTGTGCCCAGCAGGTGGCTGAGGTCAAACGTGCCGAGGGGGATACCATATTCTACCGGCCTGAGCGGGAGGCCCAGGTGCTTCGCCATGTCATGACGAAAAATCGGGGGCCGCTGGATAACGAAGAAATGGCCAGGCTGTTCCGGGAAATCATGTCCGCCTGCCTGGCACTTGAACAGCCGGTAAAAGTCGCTTTTCTGGGCCCCGAGGGCACTTTCACCCAGGAAGCCGCACTCAAGCATTTTGGCCATTCAGCACTGGCCGTGCCCCTCGGTGCAATCGATGAAGTCTTTCGGGAAGTGGCCGCCGGTGCAGTGAATTATGGTGTTGTGCCCGTGGAAAACTCCACGGAAGGCATGATTAACCACACCCTGGACACCTTTCTTGACTCCACCCTGAAGATTTGTGGTGAAGTGGAGCTGCGAATTCATCACCACCTGCTGGTCGGACCCAACACGCATCCCGACCGGATTACCCGAATCTATTCCCACGCGCAGTCATTGGCTCAGTGTCGTCAGTGGCTTGATGCCCACTACCCAAAAGCCGAGCGTGTTGCGGTCAGCAGTAATGCAGATGCGGCCAAACGTGTCATCGGTGAGTGGAACAGTGCCGCTATTGCCGGTGATATGGCCGCTGAGCTCTATGACCTGCAGAAGTTGTCAGAAAAAATTGAAGACCGGCCAGATAACTCCACCCGGTTTCTTATTATCGGTCGGGATGCCATACCGCCCAGCGGTGACGACAAGACCTCTATCATTGCAGCTGTTCGCAATGAGCCGGGTGCCCTGCATCAGCTGCTGGAGCCTTTCCACCGCCAGGGTGTGGATTTGACTCGGGTGGAAACGCGACCATCGCGGACCGGAAAATGGACTTATGTGTTCTTTATTGATTTTGAAGGACATTGTGACAATCCCAAAGTGGCGGAAGTGCTCCGAGAGGTGGCTGCTTTCGTCGCTGACCTCAGAGTGCTCGGCTCCTATCCAAAAGCCGTCTTGTAACCAGGCGTTGGGTTGATACTTATGCGTATGAACTTGAAGAGCCTGGCGTTGCCAGGCGTACAACATTTGCAACCCTATCAGGGCGGCAAGCCCCTCGATGAACTGGAACGTGAGCTCGGTATCTCCGGTGCAATTAAGCTGGCAAGCAATGAAAATCCGTTGGGTTTGAGTGAGCTGGCGAAAGCCGCTATAGAAGCCTCGTTTGAAAATGGTGCTCGCTATCCCGACGGAAACGGGTTTTATCTCAAGCGCCGGCTCGCCGAAAAATTGGCTGTTTCTGTCAGTCAGCTGACGCTGGGTAACGGATCCAATGAAGTTCTGGAGCTGCTGGCGAGAGGTTTTCTCGGTCAACAGCACAATGCCATCATTGCTGAACACGCCTTCGTGGTCTACCAACTGGTAATCACTGCGCAAAATGCCAACGCGATTGTTGTTCCGGCCAGTAACTGGGGCCATGATTTATCAGCTATGGCCGCCGCTGTGAATGAAGACACGCGCTTGCTGTTTATCGCCAACCCCAATAATCCGACCGGGACCTGGGTGTCGCTTGCATCAATTAAAGCGTTGTTGCAAGAGCTGCCAGACACTGTGCTGGTGGTGGTGGATGAAGCCTATTTTGAATATGTGGACCAACCCGGTTATGGCTCTGCCCTCGAGTTGATTGACGACTACCCCAATCTGATTGTTACCCGAACCTTTTCCAAGGCCTATGGTTTGGCGGCCTTGCGCATCGGCTACTCGGTATCTCATCCGGATGTGGCGGATATCCTCAACCGTCTTCGTCAGCCCTTCAACGTTAACAGTCCAGCACTGGCCGCCGCACTGGCGGTACTGGATGACGATGATTACCTGCAGCGCAGTATCGACGTCAATCGCGCTGGTTACGACCAGCTGGTGGCCGGTCTTGATGCCCTCGGGCTGGGGTATATTCCATCGGCAGGTAACTTTATCGCTGTTCAGGTCCCGGGGGATGCGCCGACCCTTTACGAGGCACTGCTGCGCCAGGGCGTCATTGTTCGCCCCATTGCTCTGTACGGTATGCCCCACCATTTACGGGTTTCTATCGGTCTGCCCGATGAAAATCAGCGCTTTCTCGACTCACTGGGCCGGTTGCTTGCTGATGGGGACAGAGCCTGATGAGGCCTGCCATCAACCGTCTATTGGTAGTGGGGCTTGGCCTGATTGGCGGCAGCCTGGCGAAGGCCGCCCGTGAGCGGGGACTTTGCCGGGAGGTAATTGGCAGCTCCAGAAATCCCGATACGCTGCGCAAGGCGCTGGCAACCGGTGTGGTTGACCGGATCGTAACCGATATTGGTGATCTGGCAGCGGACTTGGGTGAGGGCGACGTGGTTTTGGTGGGCGTGCCGACCCTGACCGTTCCGGATATTATGCGCCAATTGCAACCACTGCTGGCGGATAGCGTAACGGTGACCGATGTGGCCAGCGTCAAGGGCAGTGTCGTGGCCGCAGTGCGGCAAGCTTATGGCAAAATGCCCGCCCAGTTTGTGCCGGGGCATCCGATCGCCGGTTCGGAAAAAAGCGGTGTGGATGCGGCAAATAGCGCTTTGTTCGACGAGCACAGGGTGATTTTGACCCCTTTGCAGGAAACCGGTGAGGAGCATTTGCAGCGCGTCCGCGATCTTTGGCGGGGCGCGGGTGCCGTGATCAGTGAAATGACGGTGGCAGAACACGATGAGGTTTTGGCGGCCACCAGTCATTTACCTCACATTCTGGCTTACACGTTGGTGGATACACTCGCAGGTATGCGTGAAAACCGCGAGATCTTCCGTTACGCGGCCGGTGGATTTAGAGATTTTACGCGTATTGCCGCCAGTGATCCGATGATGTGGCACGACATTGTCATGGCGAACGACCAGGCGCTGCTAGCCGTGCTGGAAACGTTTACCGATCATGTGGATCAGCTGAAAGATGCTATTCAGAACAAGGACAGCGAGTACCTGCTGGGGGTGTTTACCCGCGCCAGGGAAGCGCGCAACCATTTCGCTAAAATGCTTGAAAACAAGGCTTACCTGGAGCCCATGACACAGACTATTGACTACCGGGTTTCCCCCGGCAATTCAGTTACCGGCAACATTCGTGTGCCCGGTGATAAATCCATATCCCACCGCTCGATCATGTTGGGTTCGCTTGCCGAGGGTGTCACCACCGTGACCGGCTTTCTCGAGGGTGAAGACAGCCTCGCCACGCTTCAGGCGTTTCGGGATATGGGTGTGGTTATCGAGGGTCCGCAGAGCGGCCGTGTGGTGATACACGGCGTTGGCATGGCCGGTCTCAAGGCGCCGGCCTGTCCGCTGTATCTCGGTAATTCCGGGACATCAATGCGTCTGCTGGCCGGATTACTGGCCGGTCAGGCCTTTGACGTGGAACTGACGGGAGACGAGTCTCTGTCGACGCGGCCTATGGAGCGTGTGGCAGCACCTTTGAGGCAAATGGGTGCTGTTATAGAATCGGAACAGGGTGGCAGGCCGCCGCTTCGTATCAGGGGAGGGCAGGCGCTCAAGGCCATCGATTATTGCCTGCCGATGGCCAGTGCCCAGGTGAAATCCTCGGTATTGCTGGCCGGTCTCTATGCCCATGGGACTACCCGGACCACAGAGCCGGCGCCGACGCGGGATCACACCGAACGGATGTTGACGGGTTTTGGCTATCCGGTTCAGCGAGAGGGTGCGGTTGCGCAGCTCGACGGCGGTGGAAAACTGTATGCCACGAACATCGATGTGCCGGCAGATATCTCATCTGCGACTTTTTTCATGGTGGCGGCGGCCATCGCGCCGGGTTCCGATGTGACGTTGACCCATGTGGGCGTTAACCCCACCCGCATCGGTGTCATCAATATCCTGCAGATGATGGGCGCAGACCTGGAGCTCACCAATTACCGTGAAGTCGGCGGCGAGCCGGTGGCCGATATCCGGGTCCGCTATGCGCCACTTCATGGAATTGACATTCCCGAAGATCAGGTGCCTCTGGCCATTGATGAGTTTCCCGCTCTGTTTGTGGCGGCAGCCTGTGCTGAGGGAACAACCCGCCTGACCGGTGCCGAGGAATTGCGGGTGAAAGAGAGTGACCGGATCAAGGCCATGGCAGATGGCCTGACCTGCCTGGGTATCCAGGCGCTTCCTACCCCGGATGGCATTGAAATTCAGGGTGGCACATTGCGTGCTGGAGAGGTGGACAGTCTGGGCGATCACCGTATCGCCATGTCCTTTGCGATTGCCTCGCTGAGGGCACAGGGAAATATTCTGATACGAAATTGTAACAATGTGGCGACATCATTCCCGGGCTTTGTGGCTTTGGCCAACAGTGTCGGTTTGAGAATTGTCGAGGAAATACGATGAGTGAAAAAAGAGTACCAGTCATAACCATTGATGGACCGAGTGGTTCAGGAAAGGGGACCATCTGTCAGTTGCTGGCTGCCAAATTGGGGTTCCACTATCTCGATAGTGGTGCGCTCTACAGGCTGCTGGCTCTGGCGGCAAAACGTCATGGTGTATCGCTGGATAATATGGAGTCTTTGGCTGTGTTGGCGGCCCATATGGACATTTCATTCAAGACGCGCGATAACGGCAACACGCCAAAAGTGATGCTGGAGGGAGAGGATGTGTCCGCGTTGATTCGCTCCGAGGGAGTGGGGACTAACGCCTCAGTCGTTGCCGCGTATCCGGAAGTGCGCGATGCCCTCCTGCAGCGTCAGCGAGCTTTTGCCGTGTCGCCGGGCTTAGTGGCGGACGGCCGCGATATGGGGACCGTGGTTTTCCCCGACGCCATCGCCAAAGTCTTCCTGACAGCGAGCTCGGAAGAGCGGGCGCAAAGACGTTATAAGCAGTTGATAGATAAGGGGGAAAGTGTTAGCCTTGCCGCCCTCGTAGAGCGGGTTCAAAAACGGGACGAACGGGACATGACACGCAAAGTGTCGCCGATGATTCCTGCGACCAACGCCGTGGTGTTGGACAGTTCAGCCTTGACCATCGAGGAAGTATTGCAAAAGGTGGTGGATGTGGTCGCGGCAAGCGGCATACAGCCACCGCAATAAACCGGGTTTGTGGTGTTTGGCCAGTAACGCACCATGTCACCCTGAAACCAACAGCCCGCATAACTGGTAGTGCGGTTTGAGAGTCAAATGACTCGATTTTTACAGGTACATCTCAATGAGCGAAAGTTTCGCAGATCTGTTTGAAGAAAGTTTAAAAACTATTGAAATGAACGCCGGCGCAATCGTCACCGGTGTCATTATTGATATCGACAAGGACTGGGTAACGGTTCATGCCGGGCTAAAATCCGAAGGTGTGATCCCAAAAATACAGTTTATTGATGACAACGGTGAGTTGGACATCAATATTGGTGATGAAGTCCAGGTTGCCCTTGAAGCCGTAGAAGACGGCTTCGGCGCCACTCGCCTGTCCCGGGAAAAAGCGCGTCGCGCAGAATCCTGGATTGAACTGGAAGCCGCCCACAAGGCGGATGAAGTGGTTACCGGCATAATCAGTGGCAAGGTCAAAGGCGGCTTCACGGTCGATGTCAATGGTCTGCGGGCTTTCCTTCCCGGCTCCCTGGTCGATGTTCGCCCGATTCGCGATACGGCTCATTTAGAAGACAAACCTCTCGAATTTAAAGTCATCAAGCTTGACCAGAAACGTAACAACGTCGTGGTATCACGCCGTGCCGTGATGGAAAAAGTGAATTCCGAAGAGCGCGATGAACTGCTCGCCAAACTGGAAGAAGGCATCACCCTGAAAGGTATCGTCAAAAACCTCACCGATTACGGTGCTTTTGTCGATCTCGGCGGTATTGATGGCCTGCTTCATATCACGGATATGTCCTGGAAGCGTATCAAGCACCCCAGCGAAATCGTCAATGTCGGTGATGAAATCGATGTCAAGGTGCTGAAGTTTGATCGTGAGCGCAGCCGTGTGTCTCTGGGCATGAAACAAATGGGTGAAGATCCCTGGGCCGATATTTCCGGTCGCTACCCGGAAGGTGCCCGTGTCAAAGCGGTCGTTACCAACCTCACCGACTACGGTTGCTTTGCCGAGCTGGAAGATGGTGTTGAAGGTCTGGTCCACGTTTCTGAAATGGATTGGACCAACAAGAACATTCATCCATCCAAGGTTGTTCAGTTGGGTGATGAAGTCGAGGTCATGGTGCTGGACATTGACGAAGAGCGCCGTCGTATTTCACTGGGTATCAAGCAGTGTCATATGAATCCGTGGGATGAATTCGCCATGAATCACAGCAAGGGTGAAAAAATCTCCGGCAGTATCAAGTCGATTACTGACTTCGGTATCTTTATCGGTCTGAACGGTGGTATTGACGGACTGGTTCACCTCTCCGATATCTCCTGGCACGAAACCGGTGAAGAGGCGGTACGCAACTTCAAGAAAGGCGATGAAGTTGAAACCGTGATACTTTCCATCGACCCGGAAAGAGAGCGTATTTCTCTGGGCATGAAGCAGTTGTCAGATGATCCCTTCTCTAACTACGTCACTGAAAATGACAAAGGTGCGATCGTCAATGGTGTCGTCAAGGAAGTGGATGCCAAGGGCGCAGTGGTTACTTTGAGCGGTGATATCGAAGGCTATTTAAAAGCCTCTGAAATTTCCCGTGAGAAGGTCGAAGATGCCCGCAACGCGCTGAATGTTGGTGATGAGGTGGAGGTCAAGGTGATTAATGTGGATCGCAAGAACCGCACTATCAACCTCTCTATCAAAGCCAAAGATGTCGCTGAGGAAAAGGCAGCCATCAAGGAACATCGCAAGTCTGAAACAGATAATATTGCACCGACCACCATCGGTGATCTGATCAAGGCCCAGATGGACACCAAAGAGAAGTAATGATTAGATTGGGGTAATGGAGACATTACCCCTTTTCTTATGAAATCAGAACGTTATGACAAAATCAGAACTCATCGATTATATCGTTACCCAGCAGGATCAGCTTCCCCCCAGGGATGTGGAAATTGCTGTCAAAATGATCCTGGAGCGCATGACCCATGCGCTTGTGAACAATGATCGCATTGAAATTCGCGGTTTTGGCAGCTTTTGCCTGCATTATCGTGCACCCAGGGTAGGGCGTAATCCCAAAACTGGTGATTCGGTTAAGTTGTCGGGTAAATATGTTCCTTATTTCAAACCTGGCAAGGAGCTTCGCGAACGCGTTAACAGCAGTCTCGAGGCAGATTGAGTCTGCGGGTTCGATGACACGATAAACAAGACCAACCATCGGTAGTTTGGTTACAATAAACGGCAAGTACTTTGACTTGCCGTTTTTTTATGGGGATTTTATGGCATTGCTAAAAAAACTCTGTTTGTTGTTGCTCGGTTTGGTGGCAATTCTGCTGGGTATTGGTCTGGTGTTAACCAACCCGGATACCATCACGATTGATTTCTTTGGCCGTGAGTTGGGGCCGTTGCCCCGCGGCCTCTGGCTCTTGGCGGCACTTTTTGCTGGCTGCCTGATGGGTGTGCTTGCCAGCCTGCCGATGCTGCTGCGGCTCCGGCGACGTGTCCATGTGCTAAATCAGCAGCTCATCAAATTGAGAGTGGCTCCCGCCCGCGCACAAAACAAAACGGAGTAGCCCAATACCCTACATGGTGGATCACTTATTAATTATCGGGTTATTGCTGTCTTTTCCGCTATTCTGGTTTGCCGGTTATACCCGTGGCAAGAGCAAGCGTTTGGCGAACAGTGAAGGGGACCTTGCTCGCCATTACTTTCAGGGCATCAATTTCCTCCTCAACGAACAGCCGGACCAGGCTATCGATACCTTTATCCGTTCTGTCGAAGTCACACCCTATACGTTGGAAACCCATCTGGCGCTGGGGAACCTGATGCGGCAACGGGGTGAAATAGAACGGGCCATCCGGGTTCATCAAAATCTGCTTTCACGGCCTAATCTCAATAACGATCAGTCGCAACAGGCCCACCTGGAACTGGGCAGGGATTTTTTAAAGGCAGGTTTGTTCGACCGTGCAGAACGCCTGTTTCTGGAGTTGCTGGAAGACCCTGGCAGTGATTTTCGGCAGGTGTCACTGCAACACCTTGTACAAATATACCGTGGTGAGCAGGAGTGGGAAAAAGCCATTCGCGCTGCCGGAATGATGGATAAAAAGCGGTTTTCACGGTCTGTGGATAAGCTGAATATCGAGCAGGCGCAGTTCTGTTGTGAGCTGGCCGAACAAGCGATTGATATGTGTGACCTGTTGCAGGCCAGACGTCATATTAAAGCAGCTTTGAAGTACAACAGGAATTCAGCCAGAGCGAATATACTTTGGGGGCGTCTGGAAATACACGCATCAAACAGCCGAGAGGCACTAAAGCGCTTCAGCATGATTCCCCGGCAACAACCCGAATATTTACCGGAAGTCCTCCCCCTGGTCAGGCAGTGCTACGAACAACTTGGTGATGAATCCGGACTTCTAGTGCAACTGCAGTCCTGGCTGAAAGCCTATCCCGGCACCAGTTTGCTGCAAATGGTGGCGGATGTGATGGTAAAACAGTGTGGAGAACAGCAGGCAACAAATTTTTTAATGGGCTATTTGCGAGAGCATCCGTCCATCCGGGGACTGCAAACATTGCTCAGGATCTCTGCCGACAGAGATGCCGGTGCAGAACAAGAGCAGTTTCACTTGTTGCAGGGACTACTGGACAGTTTGCTGGCGCGCCGTTCGCAATACCGCTGTGTTCAGTGTGGTTTCAGCGGCGCTCAGCTCCACTGGCTCTGTCCCCAATGCCTGCGTTGGGAAACGGTCCAACCTGTTCGGGGAATTGATGGCGAGTGACCACTGACCGAAGGCACTATTTTTAACATGAGAATAACCGATGACACACTCCACTGACAGTAAGGTAATCGTCGCACTGGACTACAATACAGCGGCTGCGGCAGAGCGATTTGTGGCCGAAGTCTCCCCCGATCTGTGCAAACTGAAGGTCGGGAAGGAGCTTTTTACCCGTTCAGGCCCACAGTTTGTTACTACCCTGGTTAACCGGGGATTTGATGTCTTCCTGGATTTGAAGTTTCACGATATACCGAACACGGTTGCCGCTGCAGTCAAAGTCGCTGCTGATCTCGGTGTATGGATGACCGATGTGCATGCGTCCGGTGGCCGACGGATGATGGAAGCTGCCCGATTGGCCAGCGATCAATCCGGTACCAATATGCTGTTGATAGCAGTGACCGTATTAACCAGTTTCTCTGCAGAAGATCTCGCGGAACTGGGTATCGGGTGTACCCCGGAACAGCAGGTGCACCGACTGGCAGCGCTGGCAAAGGCTTCGGGTATGGATGGTGTTGTCTGCTCCGCGATGGAAACCCGGGGACTCCGCAATTTGCTCGGTAACGACTTTACCCTGGTGACACCGGGTATTCGTCCTGTGTCGGCTGTGGCGGATGACCAACGGCGGGTTGTCACTCCTGCGCAGGCGATTGCCAATGGTAGCAGTTATCTGGTGATTGGCCGACCGATTACCCAGTCGCCGGATCCGGTGAAGGCGTTACTTGCCATCAATCGAGAAATTTTGCAAGATTGATTCGCGGTACACGATGTGTCGCTTCTATGAAATGGAGTGCCCCTGGCACAAGGAGTTCGAAATGAAAAATGTAAAAACACTTCCCGGCGTTCTGTTGTTATCTCTGCTTGCAGTATTACCGTTCTGGCAGTCAGTTACGGCTGAAGAGGCCTCCCCTCAAGAGGTGATGCAGCAGACCGCGATGGTCAATATCAATACCGCCACAGCTGATGAACTAGCCAGTCTGCTAAAGGGTATCGGTGAAAAGCGAGCCGTGGCAATAGTGGCTTACCGGGAGGAAAATGGCCCATTCACGACGGTGGAACAACTGCAGTCGGTTAAGGGCGTGGGTGAAAAGGTGCTGGAGCAGAATCGTGCTAACCTTTCGGTGAAGTAGTTTATACCGAAACCCCGGGGCCAGCCTTTTGGCTGGCCTTTTTCGTTGATTGAAGAGACTGAATATGAGCGGCCTGACTGACTATATCCGCCTATTGGAAACGTTGGACCGGTCGAATCTTGAGCAGTTGAAAGGGGTGCTCAGCGAGGCTGTGGTTTTTTCTGATCCGTTCAATCAAGTGAACGGTGCCGATGCTTATCTGGCGCTTTTGCGTGAGATGTTTGAGCGGCTGGACAGTGTGAGCTTTACCGTTCACGACAGCCAGCAACAGGATACTGTCGCCTATTTATATTGGACATTTTCTGGAAACAGTAATGTGACCGGCCAGTTGGAGTTTCAAGGTAGCAGTCGACTGACCTTTGATGCATCAGGCAAAATTGTCCGCCATCAGGATTTCTGGGACAGCGCCGACCTCTATGAAAAAGTGCCTGTGCTGGGCACCCTGTTTCGCTGGTTGAGACGGCGGGTTGCCTTCCGGGAGCACTGACGTTTCAGCAGTTGAACCCGGTCGTCATTGTTATCTGTTGCTTTGGTGTTCCAGTACGAACAGACCCACATCAATGGCACCTTCTTTAAACCCCCCTTCGCAGTAACTCAGATAATAGCGCCACAGGCGATAGAAACGCTGATCAAAACCGAGGCTACTGATTTTCGGCCAGCGTTCCTCGAAGCGCTCCCGCCAAAGCTCAATTGTTCTGGCATAGCCCTCACCAAACATTTCCTGGTCGACAAGACAAAAGCCGTGTTGTGAAAACTTTTCCTGCAGGGCCGTCACGCTGGGCAACATGCCACCGGGGAATATGTGGCGCTGAATGAAGTCAGCCTGCTTGCGGTAGACCTCGAAGCGCTTTTCATCGATGGTGATAATCTGCAGTACGGCCCTGCCACCGGGTTTCAATACGCCTTTGAGTTTTTTGAAGTAGCTGTCCCAGTGGGCCTCACCCACCGCCTCAAACATCTCAATCGAAACGACCCCATCGTACTGTCTTTTCAGGTCTCGATAATCGGTCAAACCGATCGTGACCCGATTTGCCAGACCTGCATCCGTGAGCTTGTCCTCGGCCCAGCGCCGCTGCTCCGAAGACAGGGTGATGCCGTGAACCCGGACGTTAGCGGTTTCGGCAGCCTGTAGGGCAAACTCACCCCAGCCACAACCAATTTCCAGCAGCTGATCCTGTTCTCTGGGCGCAAGCAGATTGAGAATACGTTGATATTTTTTCGTCTGAGCCTGTTGCAGGGATTGCCGGAGATCATCATCAAACATTGCTGCAGAGTAAGTCATCCCGGGGTCGAGCCATTCCCGATAAAAATCGTTGCCCAGATCGTAATGCGCGGCAATATTTCGGCGGCTGCCCCGGCGCGTATTGCGACGGCTCCAGTGATAGAGGTTATAGAGCAAGTCATTGACATAACCGGCTTTCGCCATACTGTTCAGCGTCGGTTCATTCTGAATCGCCCAGCGGATCAGGGCGGTCAGCTCAGCGCTGTCCCACTCACCGCCCAGATAACTGTCAGACCAGCCATTGGTGCCACCAAAGAATAACCGGAACAGGGGGGCCATTGAGTGAAGCCTGACAGAGGCGGCAGTATCACCCTGACCAAACAGGTGCCTGTGGCCACTGGGAAACTGCAGCGATAGCACTCCCTGACAGTGAGCCAGCTTTCTCCGCAACAGCCGAATAATTTGCGTTTCCAACCACGCTGGTGAACTTGCCGGTTGCCTTGGGGTGATACCGTCGGCATCGAGGTCAGAGCTGTTCATGGTGCAATACTCCATCTTTGTCCCGCCAGCTAAAATTGCGGGCGTTCTTCGTGGTTTTCCTGGGTTGCAGGGGTAACCCCTTCAGCCACAGGCGCAACGCCTGCCAGTGAATGGCACCGATAATTTTCAGGGTCATTAGCGGATGGCTGAAAAAAAGCCGCAGCAATGTCGCATCGTTGAGTGTTCGATACCGACCGTTCAAGGTGGCCAGCAGCACGTGGTTGCCGGGTTTGTCTGCCCGTTCATCGGATTGCCTGATGAAGACAGACACCTGCTGTTGGTCGGGTGGCAGAATCCGGAAGCGATAATGGGTCGCCATCGGCATGAACGGGCTGACGTACATGGCCTTGTCGGCCCGCTGGTCAACCAGGTTTGCTTTCCGCTGTGGGTCCACCGGAATCAGGTAGGTATGTTTCTGTTTGAAGGTGTTGCTGACCTCGTAGAGCACGGCAGACAACTGCTGCTGGCTGTTGTAGCAGAAATAGATACTCAGTGGGTTAAATACATATCCCAGTATCCTCGGATAGCAGAGCAGCTTGATATGGGCAGTGGCGTGACTGAAACCGCGCTCGGCCAACAACCGGCGGGTTCGTCCCCCGAGGTCTGATTTCCCGCTGCCGTGATCTTTCTCGTAAAAGGAAAACAGATTGAAACGATTGAGGGAAAAGAGCCGTAGCCGACGATCCAGTATTTCCAGCTCATCGAGGTCGAGATACAACGAGAAAACCCGGTAGGTAAACCGGTGTTTTTTTGGGCGCAGACGCTGATGCATGACCTGGCCACTGTACAGCGCCGATTCCAGTTTCTCAGGCACAGTACAATTCCGCAGCAGTGTTGGGCATTGAATCAGTATTGATTGCAATCCGGGAGTTCGGCTCTTCCAGTTGCCAGGGGCGTGCCACACCACCCAGCGCTTCGGCGACAGCCAGTCCGGATTGCAGGCCGTCCTCATGGAAACCGTAACCGAAATAGGCGCCACAGAACCAGGTATGCTGTTTGCCCTGCAGTGACCAGAGTTGCTTCTGGGCGGCCAGTGATGATTGGTCAAACGCGGGGTGGTCGTAAAAAAAACTTCTGATAATCGTGCCGGACCTGGGCATTTTCAGGGGGTTTAAAGAGACCATTACCGGTTGTTCGGTAGCAAGCGGCTGGAGCTGGTTCATCCAGTAGCTGACGGACACTTTCCTTTTCTGGTCACTGACCAGCTGCTCGTTTTTTGATGCGGGTTTGTTGCTGGTCAGATAATTCCAGCTGGACCAGACTTGTTTACGTTTTGGCATCAAATCGGTGTCCAGATGAAGAAAAGCCCGGTTGCGCTGGTAGGGGAAACAGCTGAGCAGGGCCTGCTCTTCGGTTGTCGGGTCAGCCAGCAGGGCAAGTGCTTGGTCACTGTGGCAGGCAAAAACGACGCCATCGAATATTTCCCGGTTGCCGTGAATGTCGTCCAGAGCTACCTGTTCCCCCAGTCTTGTGACGGACTGAATACGGGTATTCAATCGAATGGAACCCTGCAGTGCGGCAGCAATTTTATCCACATACTGACGACTGCCACCGACCACCGTACGCCATTGTGGTCGGTTATTTACCTGGGTCAAACCGTGGTTGCTGCAAAAACGCATAAAACTCAGGGCGGGATAATTCAGCATTTTGTCGACAGGTACTGACCAGATTGCCGCGCCCATGGGCAGCAGGTGGTTGTTGATAAAGGATTTGCCGTAGTGGTGTTTTTCCAGTAATTCCCCGAGGGAAAGTTGCTCAAGCTCGGCAGCCTGGAGCAATTTCGGTGATTGCCGATAAAAGCGCAGCAGATCGGCCACCATTCCCCAGAAAGCCGGTCGGAACAGGTTCCGTTTTTGTGCCAACAGCCCCGACAGACCACTGCCGGAATATTCGAGCTCCCCGCCGTTCACCGACACGGAAAACGACATGTCGGTATCACAGGTTGTCACCCCCAACTGCTCAAAAAACTTCACCAGGTTGGGGTAGTTGACGGGGTTGTAGACAATGAAACCGGTATCAACACTGATGGCCCGTTTGTCCAGATCAAAGGTTACCGTATTGGAGTGTCCCCCCAGTCGATCATCCTTTTCAAATAGCGTCACATTCTGTGATCTGCTCAGTAGCCAGGCACAGCTCAAACCCGAGATGCCCGAACCAATCACCGCAATATTCTTGCGGGGTGGGGCGTCTTGCGCTGAATTTTTCGGGGTGGAGGTCTTCATTGTTCAGTCCGTACCAAATGGGTTGCTGATATTACGCAGGAAGTGCGGAGAGGGATCACCCTTTTATTTGGCTTTATCGGGCGCGAGCGCTAATCTCTGTGATCTATCGAGACTGACCACGCGTAAGGAGAGTCATGCAAGACCAACCGCCGGGAGATGAAGCGTTGAGCGTCGTGGCATTAAGAGCAGAAAAGGCATCCGAGGCACCGGTGAAAGACTGGTCTGCAATGCTGGCAGAACTGGCCATTTCCCGGGACCGGCAGTTGTTTATCCGCCTGTTTCGTCACTTTTCGCCCAGAATCAAAGGTTACATCATGAAACTGGGCCTCACGGAGGCCACCGCCGAAGAATTGACTCAGGAGGCCATGTTATCCGTCTGGCGAAAAACCCATCTGTACGATCCCGGCAAGGCTGCTGCCAGCACCTGGATCTATACCCTGGCGCGAAACCTGAGCATTGACTGGATGCGCAAACAGAAATATCCGGAATACGACCTGGATAGCTGGCATGAAGAGGCGGGTGAGCCCCCTGTGCTGGAGTTGGCTGAGCAGGCTGTCATGTCTGATCAGGTCGCCATGGCCATTCGTCAACTCCCTGATAATCAGGCCCAGGTCATTATTATGTCTTTCTACGAGGGGCGCTCCCATTCGGAGATTGCCGACAGGCTGTCGATCCCCCTGGGTAGCGTCAAATCCAGAATTCGTCTGGCATCTGAAAAGTTAAAACAGGCGTTGAGAGGTAACCATGACCATTAATCATCATCTCGATGAGGCGACTCTATTCAGTTATGTGGCTGGCGCCTTGGGTCAGGGTCCCGCCCTTGTGGTCGCCTCACATCTGGCGATGTGTAATCTCTGTCGTCAACGGTGCCGCGAGCTTGAAGCAATCGGCGGTGCATTGCTGGAAAACATTGCCCTGGCGGCGGTCAGTGACAGTACTCTGGCATCGGTGCTCGACCGACTGGATCAGGATGTTATCCCCGAAGCTGCCGCACGACCGGCACCTGTGGCAAACAGTGAAATTCCGGCACCACTGGCAAGCTATGTGGGGGATTCACTGGAGGATCTGTCCTGGAAAAAGCTGGTACCGGGCGTCTGGGTGCATGACCTGCCCAGCCAGGGTAAGGGCATCACCCGCCTGTTGCGTGTCGCACCGGGCAAAGCCGCGTTACCCCATAGTCATCGGGGCAGTGAGCTGACCCTGCTGCTGCGGGGCTCCTATTCCGACGAAGTGGGGCGGTTCAGTACGGGCGATGTTGCCGACCTGGACGATCAGATTACTCACCAGCCACTGGTGGATAGCGATCACGATTGTATCTGTCTGATCGCTACGGAGTACCCACTCCGCTATACCACGCTATTTGGCAAAATTACCCAGCCACTTTTCGGTTTCTAGCCAGTGGCATGCCCCGCCGCTCTGTGCAAACCATTTAACGGACCTGTCTACAGGAAAACCCTCAGTGAAATTCGTCTGGTTCCGCAACGACCTTCGCGTAGCTGATAACCCCGCCCTGTTCCGGGCCTGTGACGATGCCGTCGGTCAGGGCGTGCTCGCTGTGGCGGCCATCTGCCCCTCGCAGTGGGCCCGTCACGATGAGTCCCCGGCGAAAGTGGAATTCTGGTTGGCCAACTTGCGGGGTCTTCAGCAACAACTGACAGCGCTGGGGATTCCGCTCAAGTTGGTCCATGTGGATAGCTTTGCCGACCTGCCAGGAAAGTTGTTATCACTGGCCGAGCAACTTCACTGTGATGGCCTTTATCTCAATCGTGAGTATTGCCTGAATGAAAATCTTCGCGATAAACAGGTTGTCGCCAGATTTCGCGAAGCCGATATTCCGGTTTACGGCCTGCACGGTGATCTGGTATTTGCCCCGGGAAAAGTGATGAACGGCCAGGGCCTGCCATTTCGGGTTTTTACACCTTTCAGCAAAGTCTGGCGACGCCTTTTTATCGAGCAGCACCCTATGCCATTGCCGGCCCCTCCGGTACAACTTTCGCCCCCTTTACCGAACGGTTTGGTCGCCGATGTGATTCCCGACAGGGTGGATTATGCGATCAATAATGGTAGCCACTGGATTCCGTCGCTGTGGCCAGCGGGCACAGAATCTGCTCATACTCGATTGACGGATTTTGTTTCGATTCGCGTAGAGGATTATGCCGCTGACCGGGATTTCCCCTCGCTGGACGGCACCTCGACACTATCCCCCTATCTCAGCTGTGGTGTGATTTCTCCGCGCCAGTGTCTGGCGGCACTGGCGGCCTCGTCAGAAAGCACGATCTGGCTGGACAACCAGTGGGTGACCGAAATTATCTGGCGTGAGTTTTACCGCCATCTGCTGATGCATTTCCCGGACATGAATTGCTGGCAACCCTTCAGACCCGAGGTTGAATCCCGTATTCGCTGGCTGGACGATGATCGGTTATTTGCTGCCTGGTGTCGGGGTGAAACCGGTTTTCCAATTGTCGATGCGGGTATGAAACAGCTGCTGGCGACCGGCTGGATGCACAATCGCCTGCGCATGATCACTGCCTCTTTTCTGACCAAGCTGTTGCGGCAGGATTGGCGGAAGGGCGCCTGTTTCTTTATGAATCACCTGATCGACGGGGACTTTGCATCCAACTTGGGTGGTTGGCAATGGAGTGCATCGGTGGGGGCGGATGCCGCACCGTACTTCCGTATTTTCAGCCCCATGCGCCAGGCCGAGCGGTTCGATCCAAAAGGTGACTACGTGGCGCACTGGTTGCCTGAGCTCAAGGAGCTGAAGGGCATGCAGCGACACGACCCGGCATTTGCCGCCAAAGTCGGGCGACCCGCGCCCATCATCGATTACAGTAAGGCCAGAGCTGCCAGCCTTGCGGGCTACCAACGGCAGTAACCCCATTCGGTCCTGTTTTGCCAACGTGTCCCGTTTTAACAGATTGGCAGCGCAGCCCATCAGGATTTTTTTGTGTCGATCGCGCAAGCGTTGCAGATCCCCCTTTGGCAGGCCCGGCGGTAGCGTGCCCGTGCAAAATGTTCGTAGGTCCAACCCAGCAGTGGCGTCAGATGAAGGTATTCAACGGTTCTGGCCAGATATCGGTAGACGGGCAGGGCGTGCCACAGGGTGAGGAATGCCTCGGCCCCCCGGGTCACGTTGCCGGCCCTGTCGATCACATGAAACCGGCGCATGGCCTCGTCCAGTGTGATGCCGAACTCATCGAGGAGCTCGGTGCCCTTTGAAATATCATTCCAGACAAGCTGACCGGTATGATCCCGCCTGACGTAATGGTGGATTTCTTTTTGGCAGAGGGGGCAGCTGCCATCATAGAAGACAATGACCTTGCCCGGCTTGTTCAGCGCCAAGGGGTAGGTATTCCCGATTCCAGGGTCGGATACAGCTGCTTTATTCGTCATCCTGGTATGCCCGCAGATTGATGGAAACAGTTTTAAGATTGGTGAGCAGTTTGTCGGCCAGATGATTGGCGCTCAGCCACGCCCCCTCGCTGTCGGTGTACGCCAGCCAGTCGGAGCAGACCCCAATTCTGTTTTTTGGACACCACAGATACTCGGCGGAATCAGCAGACCGGTGCCTGGCGTATAGCCAGCGATGGGTGCGCAGTGCGGCAATCTCCAGGGGTTCCTCCATGATGGATTGGAAGGCTTTAATCAGCTCGGCGCCCACCTGTTTGGGGGCAGACGCTTTATGAGCTGCGCTCCACTGTGGGTTGGCTTCCAGCAGCCAGGTTTCAGCAAATGGTCCGGCGCTGCGCCCGGGTTTGCTGCTGTTGCAGATGGCCCTCGCCAACAGCGGGTGTCTGCCGCTGAACAGATCAACCGATTTTTTGGTCTTCTGACGCAAACCCAGAGCGACCACCCAGCTGGGTATCGATTCTGCAGATCTTGCCACTTCGGCAAAGCGGGGTATTGCTGCCAACAGCGGTTCGGCCTGGGCTGCCGGGGTCGTGACAATGACGGCTTGGTGAATATTTAACAGCTGGCCGGTATCGCTTTCGACGGCGACGCCCTCCGAGCCGGGATGCAATTTGCCCACCCGGGTTGCCGAACAGAATACTGCGTTACCCAGCAGGTTTCGTGTCAGGGTGGTCTGTTTTGGTGCTGCCAGATACACCGAAATAGGATCCAGCTCCAGACCGGTAAAGTCCCTGTGTGATGGAGTAAAACGCTGTATTTCGGGCCGATCCTCCAGCCAGCTCCGGAACTTGTCTGAAACGGGTTCAAACCAGGGTGCGCCGAGGTCCACGGTTGCCTCTGATAGACCACTGCTGGCCTGGCGGCCCCCCGTACCACGACTTTTCTCGTAGACGGTGACCTGATAACCCACCTCCAGTAAGCGCTCGGTCAAGGTGGTGCCAGCCAGACCGGCACCGATCACGGCAATGCTCTGATCTCTCATTGGTATCGTCAACTTGGCGTGCTCCGACTCTGGTGGACGTTATCGGTTCAATTCAAAGAAGTGCCTTGACAGCTTTGCGAAACCGCCGGCTCTCCGGTGAGGTGACACTGCTGAACACATCGACTACTTCGCCCTCGCGGTTGATCAGGTACTTGTAGAAATTCCATTTCGGATAGGTGCCCGACGTGTCGCCGAGGTAGGTCCAGATAGGGTCGGCATCACCCTTGCGTACGCGGGTCTTGGCGAACATCGGAAATTGCACACCATAGGTGACACGGCAGAAATTCTGAATTTCTTCGGCTGTCCCCGGCTCCTGATTGCCAAACTGATTGGACGGAAAACCCAGCACCACCAGGCCCTGATCGCCGAATTCACGATAAAGTGCTTCCAGTCCCTCGTACTGCCCGGTAAACCCGCATTTGCTGGCGGTATTCACAATGATCAGCACCTTGCCGGCGTAGGTCTTGCAAAAGTCCACCGGTTTTTCATCGATCAAATCCGGCGCAGTAAACTGATAGATATTCATGCAGTTGGCCTGTTGGGTGTCAGTGTCTGTCGTTATTGCTTCCTCCGATGCGGCGACATTGACGCAGAGGATTGACAGAAAAATGGTCATGATCAGGGTGAGTCTGTTCAAGGGAATATCACTCCTAAAAGGTCAGCGACATAACGGGCCCAGTGGCGGTGGTAACGTTACCGGCACAGGCTTCATCGTGGCTGACGATCTGCAACAGTTCAGCGCGGTGCACGCCAGCGGAGCGACAAAGCGCATAGGCCTCACCCAAATGGCGGCAGGTCACCACCCCTCCCTCGCGGGTCCTGATCAGTTGCTTTCGCAATTGCCCATTATCAAAAAAGGCCACCTGAAGCACCATGGGGGCACAGGTGTTCCGGATAAACCGGACGGTATCCAATTGCCGCATTTTTCGTAATCGCTTCAAAAGCTTGATTGTCATTTATTGCCACCTGTTGATGGTGCTGTTGTCTCTGATCAATACGCGCTGTCGGGTTGCCTGGATCAGTGACCGATGATCTGACTGTAGTGGTAAATCGTAACAGTTCCATTACAACGGGAGATCAAATCTTGTTTTCTGGCATTTCCGAGTGTTTCTGGATCAACCTCACCGGTTTTCAGCTCATCTGGTGGTTATCTGTGTTATTGGGCAATAGTGCAGCTCCAGTAGTTTTATTACTGCTGGCGTTGCATATCGCCTTTCACAGTCAGCCTGTAGGGGAGATCCGCGTATTACTGGTGTGTGCAATATTGGGCTTTACGGTTGATGCTCTGCTTACCCTCGGCGGGGTGTTTGTTTTCAATCAGGGTAGCCCCTGGCCCCCGGTCTGGCTGGTGCTGCTGTGGCTGGGTTTTGCCGCCACCCTGCGTCAATGCCTCCGGTTTTTTTCCAGGCGCTACCTGCTCTCCGCAGCCGCCGGATCGGTGGCCGGGGCACTGACCTACTGGGCGGCGGTTAAGCTGGGGGCAGCAGACTTCGGTTTTGCTGTGGTTCCTTCCCTGATGCTTCTGGCGGTCGTCTGGATGGCTTTGTTTCCCGCACTGATGTCGCTGGCAGACCGGCTGGGAGGTGACCGTGTACAGGTTTAGTGCGTCACTGCTGCTGATGTTGTTATCACTGTTTGTTGCTTCGGTACAGGCTGTGCCCGTGCCGGATCGGTTGCACTCTGTCGGCCATGCAGAGCTCCGGGTCTTTTTTATGAAGATATACAGAGCCGAACTCTACAGCGCTTCCGGACGCTACGAAAAATTACAGGGGCCTCTGATGCTGAGGCTCACCTACCGACGGGATATCAGCAACACCAGACTGGTGAGTGAAACCCGTAAACAGATCGGTGATTTGCCGGACGAGCAACTGGATCGATGGATGACGCGCCTGGCCAATATGTGGCCAAACCTGGCAGAGGGGGATGAGCTGACCTTTTATATGGATCCGGAAGGCCGGGGTCACTTTCATCACAATGGTCAATACATCGGTTCCCTGGAGGATCCTGTGTTTGCCAAGGCCTTTTTGAATATCTGGTTGGCAGACGATAGTGCCTATCCAAAACTGACCCGAAAACTTCGGGGAGAACGCTGAAAAGAGGAGTTTTTAATGGTCCGCAATGTATCAAAAAGTATTTGTCTCGCTGGCCTGTTATTGGCTGGTTGCTCCTCCACGATCACGGATTACCAGCATGAAACGCCGGAGCTGCACCTGGACAGATTCTTCAACGGCCATCTGGTGGCCTATGGCATGGTACAGGATTTTCGCGGCAAGGTGATTCGCCGTTTCAGGGCGGAAATCAATGCCTCCTGGCAGGATGGCGAAGGGGTTCTGGATGAACAATTTTTCTTCAATGACGGTGAACAGCAAACCCGCTGCTGGCGCCTCACCAAAACCGGCAATCAATATACCGGTACGGCCGGTGATGTGGTGGGTCAGGCATCGGGCACTACCGAAGGCAATGCGCTGAACTGGCAATACGTGCTGGAAATTCCTGTCAACGGCAAGGTGCGCCACATCAAGCTGAATGACTGGCTCTATCTGGTGGATGAGAACAATTTGATCAACCGCGCCACCATGAGCAAATTTGGTATCCCTGTGGGTGAGATCACGCTTTACATTCGCCGTGAGTCTGATCAACCGGCCAATGATGCCTGGCCAGCCTGTCAGTCCTAGGGTGTCATTTTGCTGGATTATCATTTAGAGCATTATTTTTGAGACGGTAAAGACAATCATGAATGTTAAACAGGAAATGCAAATACCCTGGCACTGTATATGGATTACCGGTGCAGGGCGGGGTATCGGTGCGGCACTGGCACGCTTGCTCTGTGAGTGTGGCGCAACGGTCTATGGTTCTGCCCGCAATCTCGACGAGCTAAACCAGCTGCAGTCATCGCTGGTCTCTGCGCCCGGGAAATTTATTCCGGTTCCCCTGGATATCCGTCGCCCCGCCGAAATAGCCGCTCTGTTTGAACGCTGGGACAGAGAACAACGGTTTCCGGAACTGGTGGTATTGAACGCAGGGACCCACGACCCCGCCAGTGCCGAGGCCTTTTCTGCCCAGCGCTGTCGCAGACTATTGGATATCAACCTTCAGGGCACGATCAACTGCCTCGATCCGGTGCTGCATCGTTACCTTGCGGGCCGAAAAGGCCACATTGCTGTGATGGCCTCCGTAGCAGGTTACCGGGGCCTGCCGACGGCGGCGGCTTACTGTGCCAGCAAGGCGGCATTGATCAGTCTGTGCGAATCGCTGTACATGGATTTACACGGCACCGGGGTGCGATTGCAGGTGATTAACCCCGGTTTTGTCCGAACACCGTTGACCGATACAAACACCTTTCAGATGCCCGCGCTGATGGAGGTGGATGATGCCGCTATGGCTATTTATCGGGGACTGCTGTCCAGTCGCTTCGAGATTGCTTTCCCGCGGCGATTTGTGTTCTGGATGAAATTGCTGCGTCTGCTGCCCAATCGGCTTTACTTGTCACTGATGCGCCGGGCGACCCAAAAAACCCTATGAATCCTGTGTGACTTAAAGATCATCCGGGTTGCCAGCCTGCCTATCGCCGACTCTATAGTTGACTCTATAGCCGTCTATAGCGCCTCGAAATGATCTGTCAGCAGGCAGTCATAACGCTGTTTGTCGTAGGCTTTAATCGGCTCGATATCAGCAACGCCGATGATGCCCTGCTCAGCGGCACTGGCCAGAGCCAGATCCAGATTATCCGGATGCTGCAGAAGCCCCTTGTTGCGTGCCCGAACGAATGCCTGCCAGGGTTTGTCTATTTTGAGCAATGCCTGATAGGTGGATTCAACCCGCCCCACAGGATCCAGTGGATCTTCGTTGAGATACACGAATTGGCTCAGTGCCTGCCGCACGGGGTTTGGCTCCATGATCAGACCGCCGAGTCGACGAATCTGATGATCATCCGGGGCCCGGTGAATACGCCCCAAAGGAAAGCAGGTGAAGGCCAGAATTCTGCCGAGCCACCGCAGAGGGAAGTTGTCACAAAATGACAACAACGCCTGTTGGGCTCTGAACAGGGAGCGCTGCACCGCATAGCGGGCGTGTGCTTCTGTAGCATCGCTCTGTTGGTTGGCATCGTGGTATTTGAGGATGCTGCAGGCAATAAACAGTTCGCTGTGGACGTCGCCAAGGCGGGCGGACAACAGCTCCCGCCGCTTGATATCCCCACCGAGGATACCCAGGGCCACGTCGGAGCAACTGGCCAGAGCCGCGCTCAGATGGTTGATGCGCTGATACCAGCGGCGACTGAAATCAGAGGCGTCGTCGGGCACCGGGCTGAAGCGTGACGCGGTGACGCCATACAGCTTGAGCCGTGCGATATTGCTGAAAATGTGTCCCAGGTGATGCTGAAAAAGGGGATCAAATTCTGCCAGTCCCGCTTGCTCATCGTCATGTTGCAACGTTTTTAATTCGGCATAGAGATAGGGATGACAGCGCATGGCACCCTGGCCAAAAATCATCAGGGAGCGGGTCAGAATATTGGCGCCTTCCACGGTGATGGCCACCGGTACCGAGTGGTACATCGAGCCGAGAAAATTGCGTGGGCCCAATTGAATGGCCCGGCCACCCACCACGTCCATGGCGTGATTGACGATCTGCCGCATCCGTTCAGTGGCATGGAGCTTGGCCATGGCGGTCAGCACCGAGGGCGCACCATCCGCCAGTCCCCGGGTCACCATCTGCCGCATCGCTTCCAGTGTATAGGCACCTGCGGCAATTTCGGCGGTGGCCTCCTGAACGCCCTCGAATTTGCCAATTTCCATATTGAACTGGCGGCGGATCCGGGCAAAGGCCCCGACCGTGAGGTAGCACATTTCGCCGCTGGCGGTTGCCAGTGCCGGCAGGGATACACCGCGTCCTGCGCCCAGACATTCGATCAGCATCCGCCAGCCTTTACCGGCCATTTCAGCACCGCCGATAATCCAATCGATAGGAATAAACACGTCAGTGCCACTAATAGGCCCGTTCATGAACGGAGCCCCCGGATTGTGGCGGCGACCAATCTCGACTCCGGGGTGATCGGCGGGCAACAGAGCACAGGTAATGCCGTATTCCACGGTGTCCGGGTCGCCGAGTAAGCCGTCAGGATCCCGCAGTTTGAAGGCGAGGCCAATTGCTGTCGCCACCGGTGCCAGGGTGATCCAGCGCTTGCTGAAAGTCAGGCTGAGACCGAGTACTTCCTCGCCGTTATGTTGCCCTTTACAGACAATACCGAGATCCGGAATCGAGCCCGCATCTGATCCGGCCTCCGGTCCCGTCAGACCGAAGCAGGGGAGTTCTGTGCCGTTGGCAAGGCCTGGCAGCCAGCGCTGTTTCTGTTCTTCTGTGCCGTATTTTACCAGTAGTTCTCCAGGCCCAAGTGAGTTGGGTACCATGGCGGTGACCGCGGCCGTGGGTGAACAACTGGCAATTTTGCTCATGATGCGGCTCTGGGCATAAGGGCTGAAATCCAGCCCGCCAAACTCCTCCGGGATGATCAGACCGAAAAAGCCGTGTTGCCTCAGATAGTCCCAGACTTCTGGCGAGAGATCCTGTCGCTGATGAACATCCCACTCGTCGATAAGCTGACAAAGCTCCACCACTTCGTGGTCGAGGAATTGTTGTTCCCGCTCACTGAGCCGGGGTAGGGCAATCGCAGCAAATTGATGCCAGTCCGGTTTGCCGCTGAACAGCTCTTTTTCCCACCAGGTGGTGCCAGCTTCCAGGGCTTCCTGCTCGGTTTTACTGATGGTGGGCATGGACTTTCGCAGCATGTGATACATCGGTTTAATCAGCAACTGCCGACGCCACCGGGGGTGGTTGAGGATGATGGACACACCGATCGTCACCAGTAATATCAGCCACATACTGCTGCAATAGATCGTCAGTAAAACACTGCCGACCACCATCACCAGAGAGCCGGTTTGCAATGGCGGGCGGTAATAAAATACAGCTGTGAGTAAACCGATAAACAGCAACAGTGATAACAACATAGTCTTTTCACCCTTTTTTCGGCAGGCCTATGAGGCCTTCTTGCATACCAATGATTGCAACCTTAGACGATTCCGTGCCTCTCGCCCAGTGGTTGTTGTATCATCATGATCGTCTAGGATAGTCTGGATTTTCTGACCTGCAGTGATTTGGCGCAGGTGAGAGAGCATCTCACAGCAATGGATCACCATTGAGTTCCGGCTCGAGCTCCCGGAGCTGACTGCGACCATCGATAAAACAGGATCTTTTGTCACCCTTGTCTGCGATCAAAAACACGCACCTCGATCTCGATAAGAGAGCACTGGCCAATCGTTTTGGCTCCCGTGCAGGGAGTTATGAGGCTGCGACGCCGGTTCAGCAGGTCATGGGGCAATGCCTGCTGGACAAAATCCGCCGCGAGCAACCCGATGCGGATGTTCAGGAAATTCTTGAAGTGGGTTGCGGCACCGGTCGGTTGACCAGGGCGCTCAAAGCCCTGTTTCCCTCAGCGAAGATAACGGCCATCGATATTTCACAGGAGATGATCGACTATGCCACGAAACAGGTGCCGGGACCTGACTACCTGGTTATCGACGCTGAAGAGTACTTGCAATCACTGAATCGGCAGTTTGATCTGATTGTCTCGAATGCAACGGTACAATGGTTTGTTCATCTCGATAAGGCTATTGAAAGAATGTGTTCGGTCCTTGCTCCAGGCGGGTTCCTGGCGCTGGGCACCTTCGCCGAGCGCACCTTCTGTGAGTTGGCAGACGCATTTAATTGCGCCTATCAGAAAAATCAGCTCGCTGTTCAAAATCATGTGGTGCCGATGAAGTCTGTCGATTATCTCCGCCAGATACTGCCGGAGGCCGAGCTGGTTGAGCGGGATATTCTCGCGCATTTTGCCGATGTCAGGACGTTTTTACAGTCCATTAAAGATGCCGGGGCAGTGAACTCCCAGGTGGGCCAACGACCGATTCCGAGGGCTGTGCTCAGGGATATGCCCCACTACTACGAAGCGCTCTATCAAAAACCCGGTAGCCGCGAAATTCAGGCCACCTACCACACCTGCTTTCTGTTCTATCGCCGGCCCATTGGTTAGAGTCCGGCCACAATGTTGTTCAACTCCTATCTTTTCCTGCTGGTTTTCCTGCCACTGGTGTTGGCCGGTTTTTATGGCGTGGGGCATCTTGCCGGGCGTACCGGAGGGTTGCTCTGGCTGGTTGTTGCCTCGTTGATTTTTTATGCCAGCTGGGAGCTGTCCTACCTCTGGCTATTACTGGCATCACTGTTATTCAATTATCTTGCTGCACTGCTCATCCGTAAACTGCCCCGTTACCGGCGGCTGTGCCTATGGATTGCAGTACTGGCCAATGTGGCGCTACTGTTTTATTTCAAGCTGGTCATTGCTGTTTTTGGTGGCAACGGCGCAGCCTTCAGTACGACCCACCATATTCTGATCCCCCTTGGGATATCTTTTATTACTTTCCAGCAAATCGCCTTTCTGGTGGATACCTACAAGGGCAAACTTACGGAAGGCAGTGCACTGGAGTACGTGCTTTTTATCACGTTCTTTCCACAGTTAATTATGGGTCCGATTGTTCATTACCGTGAACTCCAGCCCCAGTTCAGGAAGGCCGGGTTGTTTCGCTGGAACCCGGACAACTTCTCCCTGGGAATGTGTATTTTCATTGTTGGTCTTTTCAAAAAAGTGGTGCTGGATAACGCTGACGGATTTTTCGACAATTTCCCTCTACACCAGTGAGCCATTTCCCGAGCCGGTCGATAAACAGCATCGAATGCAATGGTATTGGGAATCGAGTCATTACAATCATCAAATGGGGCGGATGGTCATCGACCGCTTGTGGAACAACGACGACAGTCATGATGGTTTTGGCAAAAATCTTACTGCTGAAAACATCGCCGGGTGGCTGGGCGAGGAGCGGAGCAATCTGAACGCGTTGGTACGCAGTCAGCCGGGGCTGGTAAAGGAAATCAGCGATTTAATTCGCTAGGGTCCACCCACAGCTTATTTGTTGCATCTGTTGTGACTAAAAAATGCCAATCCAGGAGGGAGCGAGAAATGAATTTACCGCTTCTATATTATTGAGTGGCGATCAACGACGGCTGGCGTTTTGAGGGTCCCAGCTTGAGGATTCTCCGCGATTGAGCTGGCATCGCTCAAGGCCGCAGAGATAGCGGACAGCATTCTCACCAATAGTTGCGATTGATTCACTCCGCCATTAGGGGCGAGCGCACTATCCGGCCGTGGTTAATGCGCTTTTTGGTGGCTGCCCGCCAGCAGACAGTAGAAGGCTGGCAGTACAAACAGGGTCAGCAATGTCCCGATACCGAGCCCGGTGGCAATGGTCAGGCCAATGGCAAAGCGACTCTCTGCACCGGGTCCCGCCGCCATTAACAATGGCACCATGGCAACAACCAGTGCCACGGAAGTCATCAGGATAGGACGCAACCTGATGGCTGAGGCCTCTATCACGGCGTCGAGTTTGCTGAGTTGTCGGTCGGCCTGCAGCTGGTTGGCAAATTCCACGATCAGAATACCGTTCTTGCTGACCACGCCGATCAGTGTGATCAGTCCCACCTGGGTATAAATATTCATGGTCGCCGCGCCCATCATGATAAACGCCATGGCCCCGGCCACCGACAGCGGTACCGTGACCAGAATAATGATCGGATCGCGCCAGCTTTCAAACTGGGCGGCAAGCACCAGGTAAATGACCAGCAGGGAGAGGAAAAAAGTCACCATCAGGGCGCCGCCCTGTTGCTTGAACTGCCGCGACTGCCCTTTGTAGTCGTAATTGAAGCCCGCCGGAAACAGCTCGGCTGCTTTTTGCTCAAGAAATGTGATGGCATCGCCCATGGCGACGCCGGGTTGGGTGACACCTTCCAGCGCGATGGCATTGAGCTGATTGTGCTGGGTACGGGACGAGGGTTCGACCTGTTGCTCGAAATCCACCAGGTTGCTGAGTGGAATCAGGTCACCCGAATCGGCCCGGATATAGTAGTTTTTCAGGTCGTCTATTGACGCCCGAGCGCTGCGCTCCACCTGGGGAATCACCTCGTAGGAGCGGCCCTGCATGTTAAAACGGTTGATATAGCCGCCGCCGAGCATATTGGATAGCGAGCGACCGATATCGCCCATGGATAGTCCCAGGTCGGCGGCCCGGTCGCGGTCGATCACAATCTTGTTGATCGGGCGATCGATCTCAATGGATTTCTGCAGGAACATGAAATTGCCGCTGGCCATGGCGCTTCCCAGCAGTTCATCGGCCAGCGTATCGATCTCTTCATAGCTTTTGCCCGAGGTAATCACGAACTGCAGCGGCAGGCCATTGCCGGCTCCCGGTATCGGCGGCCGGGGAAACACAGAGATGCGCACACCGGGGATTCTGGACATGGCCTGCTGCATGAGGGGTTCCACTTCGAACTGGGATATCTCCCGCTCGTCCCAGGGTTTCATCTTGAAGCCGCCAAACATGGAATTGGCACTGCCTCTGCCGATCAGCAGGAAGGTCTCGTCATAGCCCGGCAATTCCTCAAAAATCTCCTGCATTTGGTTGCCGTAACCTTCCATATATTCCAGTGTGGCCGTTTGGGGGGCCGTTCCCATAAATAGCAGAATGCCCTGATCCTCTGGCGGCGCCAGCTCGTTCTGGCTCAGCTGCAACATGAAATAGATGGATGCGAGAAGTACCAGCGCGAAAAAAACCACGACCCAGACCGACTGCAGTACGAAAGCCAGTGAACGCTGATAACCGCTGGCGAGTCGGTTGAAGCTGCGTTCCACAAACCCCTCAAAGCGGGAGGGGTTGCCGTGGGGTTTGAGTATCTTGCCGGATATCATGGGGGACAGAGTCAGGGCGACCACCCCGGATATCAGTACGGCGCCCGCCAGTGTGAAGGCAAACTCCGTAAACAGGGAGCCAACCAGCCCGCCCATGAAGCCGATCGGTGCGTAGACGGCCACCAGGGTGGTGGTCATGGCGATAATCGGGGTTGCCATCTCCCGGGCGCCGTTCAGGGCTGCCTCGAAGCGGCTTTCGCCGTTTTCGATATGTCGGTGAACGTTCTCCACAATAATAATGGCATCATCTACCACCAGCCCAATGGCCAGCACCATCGCCAACAGTGTCAGCAGGTTGAGGGAGAAGCCCAGCATCAACATGATCAGTGCGCCACCAATCAGCGACAGTGGTACGGCGATGGATGGAACAATCGCGGCCCGCAGGGAACCCAGCGTAAGAAAGATCACCAGCAGGACGATAATCACCGCTTCGCCCAGGGTTTTGATGACCTCCTTGATGGAGCTGTCGATAAACTCCGAGGCATCGTAGGGCAATTCCACCAGCATGCCTTCGGGCAGCTGTGAGCGAATATCCGGCAATTCAGCGCGCACCAGCGCGGCAACATCCAGGGGGTTGGCGCCCGGTGCGATCTCGATGGCGATGTAGGTCGAGGGCTTGCCTTTGTAGTTGTTGATGGAGTCGTAAGTCTGTGATCCCAGCTCGCTGCGGGCAATGTCGCCCAGACGAATGATGCTGTCGTCGGTCTGTTTAATGACCAGGTTGCGAAACTGCTCCGGATTGTTGACGTCGGTGTTGCTGGTCAGATCAATGCGCACCAGTTCGTCCCGGGTGCTGCCGATACCGGCGAGATAATTGTTGTTCAGCAGAATTTCGATCAAGTCGCGCGGGGTCATGTCGATTGCGGCGAGTCGCTGCGGATCAATCCAGACCCGCTGAGCAAAGGTCCTGCCCATCAACTCGGCCTTGCCGACCCCGGCCAGCGCCTGCAGTCTCGGCTGCACCTGTCGGGTAAGGTAGTCAGTGATCTGTGGAACCTTGATGGTGTCGCTGTAGAAAGCGATATACATCAGCGCGGTACTGTCCCCGGTGGTCGAGCTGATGACCGGGTCCCGCACGGCCTCCGGCAACACATCCCGCTTCGAGGCGACCTTGGCCTGAATTTCCGCCAGTGCATCATTGGCGTCGTAGTTCAGGACCATTCTGGCCTCAATGGTCGAAATACCTTGCTGGCTGGTGGAGGAGAGGTAATCTATCCCCTCGGCTTCAGCAATGGCCTGTTGCAGCGGGATGGTCACGAAACCCTTGACCAGTTCGGAATCCGCCCCCGGATAGGCCGTCGATACTGTCACCGTCGTGCTCTCCAGTTCCGGGTACTGGCGGACTTCCAGTTCCAGAATTGCGCGCAACCCCATCAGTAGAATGAGCAGACTGACCACGGTGGCCAGCACCGGTCGGCGAACAAAAATATCCGTAAAACGCATTAGTTGGTAGCCTTGTCAGAGGTCACCGAATCGACAATCTCAACGGCCTGGCCGTTGCGGAGCCGTAACAGGCCGGTGGCAACCACCTGTTCATCTTTTTTCACGCCGCTGGTGACCGATACCCTGCCGTCCCGGACTTCGCCAGTGGTGACACTGCGCCGCTGCACCATTTTTTGCTGGTCTTCTCCGGACTCGATGACAAACACAAAGTCGCCATAGGTGTTGTAGGAGATTGCCGTGCGCGGCAGGGTGAGCACCCGATCCTGCTGACCGCGATAGGTGCTGACATTGGCAAACATTCCCGGTCGCAGCCGATGTTCCGGGTTGGGTAATTCGGCGCGTACGGTGAGGGTTCTGCTTTCCGTGCTGACGGAGGTCTCCAGGGCCAGCACTGCGCCACTGAACAGTTGTCCGGGATGGGCGGCGACACGGACTTCAACCCTGTCCCCCACACTGATGCGCGGAAGCTCCCGTTCGGGAATCGTAAAATCCACATAGATGGGATCGAGCATACTGAGCTGGACGATCGGAGTGCCCACTTGAAGAAATTGACCGAGATCGACCATACGCAGCCCGATAATGCTGTCGAAAGGAGCCCGGATACGTTTCTTGTTCAAAATGGCCTGTTGTTCGTGAACCCGGGCCTCAGCAGCTTCCAGAGTGGCTTTTGCTTCATCAAAAACCGACTGGGAAATGGTTTTTCCCTTGATCAGATTGGAATAGCGCTCGAATTGCTGAAGCGCCAGCCGCTGCTCGGCCTTCAGGGTTTCCAGGCCGGCCTGGTCTGTATCGGTGTTGAGTTTTAAAAGCAGATCACCGGCACTGACCTGCTGGCCGGATTCAAATTCAATGCTCTCAACCACGCCCGCCATCTCGTTGGCAATCCGTATACCGTTGACTGCCCGAACACTACCGATCGCCGAGAGTGACTGCGGCCAGGAATCTTCCACCACGCGGGTTGCTTCTACCACCGCAGGTGGCGGAGCCTGACTCATCAGGGTTTGCTGCTGTTTTATCTGCTGCATCTTCCAGGCGAACAGGCTGCCCAGAACCAGGGTTAGCACGACAATAACAGTAATCAGTCTGGCGGTAGTTTTCATAGGCTTAACGAACACTTTTCTTTTGAGGCGGGTGTTGCGGAGGTTAAAACATCCGGCACCGCGAAGGGTAAGCAAACATTTTACACAGTTATCTACGATTGGCGATAAACGCTCGTCCAATTGTTTTGTCTTATGCAAGATCAGTCAGATTCAACCATAATCAACCAGATACAGCCATCAATAGAAGGATGTTTTATGTTATTCAGGCAGTTATTTGACAATACTTCTTCCACCTATACGTATCTGCTGGCCGATGAAACCACTCGGCGGGCGATTCTTATCGACCCCGTATTCGAGCAGGCCCAGCGGGACATAGCGCTTCTGCGGGAGCTGGATCTGTCACTGGCGTTGGTAGTGGATACCCATGCCCACGCCGACCACGTGACAGCAGCCTGGTTATTGCAGCAAAAGACCGGTTGCCAGATCGCCTCGGCAAAAGTGATCGGTGCGGAGCACGTCAATCTCGCTCTGGAAGACGGGCAGGTTTTTGGTGTTGACGGTATTCAGCTGAAAGCCCTGTCAACTCCCGGACATACCAACGGTTGCATGAGCTATGTGCTGGAAGATCAGGCGATGGTTTTTACCGGCGATACGCTGTTGATCCGGGGCTGTGGTCGCAGTGATTTTCAGGAGGGCAGTGCCCACAACCTGTTCCACTCGATCACTGATAAGCTGTTCAGCCTGCCCGATCACTATATGGTCTATCCCGCGCACGATTACAACGGCAGAACCCAGAGTGCCATTGGCGAAGAAAAAGCCTTTAACGCCCGTGTCGGCGGGGGAGCCGATGAGCATGACTTTGTTGAATACATGCATGCCATGAAACTGCCTCATCCCAAGAAAATTGACGAGGCAGTTCCCGCCAATCATCGCAGTGGTTGTCCGGAAAATGGTTTATTGCCGGAAGAACCCGGTTGGGCCGATATCAAGGTGACCTATGCCGGTGTGCCGGAGGTGGATATTGACTGGCTGCAGTCCCACCGTTCAGAGGTCACACTGCTGGATGTGCGGGATATCGATGAGGTTCGCTCGGACAAATCCCCGGCCCTCCAGTCTGACCTGCTGATTCCCCTGGATAAACTCCGGGAGCAGGTGGCCGAGGTGCCGAGCGACAGGCCCGTCGTGGCCCTGTGTCGGTCCGGGCGACGTTCAGCGATGGCTGTGTCGATTCTGACGGAGGCCGGCATTCAGCAGGTCGCCAGCCTTCGGGGCGGCATCATCGCCTCTCTGTAGGGTATTCAGTCACCCCCGTCCTTGCTAGACTACTTATTCTTTTATGATATATGCATATAACTAAATTGAAGTGACGTCTATCCCGTCATTCAAGTGAACAGGTTTGGTATGAAAACAGGAGGTCCTCGCCATGAGTAATCAAGACCCAAATCACGTGCAGCCCGAAAAAATCTATTCCGTCCTGATTGTCGGTGGAGGTGCCGGGGGTATTGCGGTGGCGGCCAGCCTCCACAAGCGCGACCGAAAACTGGAAATAGCCATTATTGAACCGTCGGATACGCATCATTATCAGCCCGGATGGACCATGGTGGGCGGGGGCATCTTTCGCCCGGAGATCACAGCCAAGGCGATGGCCAAGGTGATGCCCGGTTTTGTCACCTGGCATCAACAACAGGTTGTATCCCTGGAGCCAGGTCAGAATTGTGTAACGCTCTCGGATGGCACGGTTCTGGGCTACAAGACCCTGGTGCTTGCTCCCGGGCTGGAACTGAACTGGGCTGGCATTGACGGGCTGGCGGAAAGTCTGGGACAAAATGGTGTCACCTCCAATTATCAGGAGGGTATGGCCCAATACACCTGGGAAATGGTCCAGAAAATGAAAAAAGGCACTGCATTGTTCAGCCAGCCGCCGATGCCCATCAAATGTGCCGGCGCCCCCCAGAAGGCCCTGTACCTGTCATCGGATCACTGGCGCCGCAATGGTGTGTTGGACAACCTTTCGGTTCAGTTCCACAACGCGGGTGCCGTGCTGTTTGGTGTACCGGACTATGTGCCGGCCCTGCAGTCGTACATCGATCGCTACGGGATTGATGTCAATTACCAGAGCAATCTGGTCTCGGTTAATGGCCCGGCCCAGAAAGCCGTGTTTCGTATCTCGGATGCCGAGGGCGGCAGTCAGGATCGGGAAATAAGCTTTGATATGCTCCATGCGGTGCCACCCCAGCGGGCACCTGCATTCATCCGTGAATCCAGTCTGGCTAATGAAGCCGGCTGGTTGGATCTGAAGAGCGATACGCTTCGTCACAGCCACCATGAAAATATTTTTGGCCTGGGGGATGTCAGCGGCACGACCAATGCGAAAACCGCCGCTGCCGTTCGCAAGCAGGCTCCAGTGGTTGCCGAAAACCTGATCGCCCATCTCAACGGCCAGCCGCCGACGGCTGAATACCTGGGTTATGGGTCCTGCCCACTCACTGTCGAGCAAGGTCGGATTGTCCTTGCCGAATTTGGCTACGGCGGCGAGCTACAGCCGACTTTCCCGACCTGGGTAAATGACGGCACTAAAGCCACCCGGGCAGCCTGGTGGCTAAAGGCAAAACAACTGCCAATGCTTTACTGGCAGGTCATGTTGAAGGGGCATGAATGGCTGGCAAAACCGAAAAAACTGTCGAAATAAAGTGGGCATCCGTTTGTGCCACGCTTGGGGCTCTGGATTTCGGATTACATGCCTTGTTTCTTGATCGGGCAGCGCATGACCTGCAAATGTCCTACTATGGGCAATATACCCACAGGGAAGTTGGCCTATGCGACACTTTATCCGCCACCCCTCAGATTTCCCCATTCTCATTTCCTCTGAAGAGAGCAGCAACGGCGATCAGGCCAGTCTCTGCAATATCAGTCAGGGTGGCTTTGCCTGCCGGCTGCCACGGGCGTTCTCGCTGGGCACCGCTGTGACGCTGTACATTCCCTCACTGCAACCGGATTATCGGGTCTCCGGTCGGGTGACGCGATGCATCCCCTGTGCCAGGGGGTTTCGGGTCGGCATCCAGTTCAACGATAAAGCGGAGTCCTTTAAAAGCAGAATGGTAGAGCAGGTCTGCCTGATAGAACACTATCGTCGGGAGCTCGATCGGGAGGGTCGGGTGCTGGACAGTGAAGCGGCGGCACAAGAGTGGATAGCGCGTTTTGGCAGCCAGTTTGCCAAGTCCTTTTCCGGTTAGGCCGGGCAGTCTGTCGGTCGCCTGTTTCCCTGCCCCTGGCGCCTCGGTGAATTCCTTTGCTGCAACCTGCGATACTGGTTCCTTGAGATATTGGGGTGGGGTATAGAGGTATGGGGCCAGAGTAAAAATTATTTCACCTTTAATGCTGCTTTGTAGCACCATAATTAGGCATGGGCAGAGATGTGGAAAATTTTAGGCGCGTTAACCTCGGTTGCTTTAGATTTGCCACCGATGAAGCCGCTCGATAGAGGTGGACCCTAACGATGAACACACTGTTTGATAGTTGTACCCCTGTTACCGATGAAGTGCTCGCCGTCGTTGCCCATATGCCGACGACAAGCTTACCAGTGTTGATGAATGATGCGTTTGCCCTGCGACTGAGTGATGCCGATTTGATGCGCATTGCGGTATTGCTGGCGAAGAAAAGTTATGACGAGGGAGGCTGTCCCATCGGAGCGGTGATTATCGATAATGCCTCGCGCCGGATTGTTGGGAAGGGCCACAATACGCTGGTGCAGGAGAATCACCCCTACAACCACGGTGAAACTGCGGCCATTCGTGATGCCGGACGGCTGGATTTCAGTCTTACCACACTGTTCACTTCACTGAGTCCCTGTGCTATCTGTGCCACTTTGTTACACATGCGTGGTTTTGCCCGGGTGGTGGTAGGCGATGTCAGCAATGCTTCGGGTGCTGAGCCGCTGTTGCGCAGTAAGGGTGTGGTGGTGGACATTCTGGAAGATCCGTTAGGTGTTGCGCTGTATGCCCGTTTTCGGGTCGAGCAACCTGTGCTGGAGCTGGAAGATTGGCAGGGGCTTGCAGCGACTCACAAATGTTGATGCAGTCGAAGCTAAAATAAAGGGGGGGTAAACAGCAGCCCCCTGTTCTCGCCCTGTTTTGTATTGACGGTATTATTGCAAACAGCCGTGTCAGGTAATTTTACAATGTGTGTGCTAAGAATGGTCATCATTTACGGTAACCTGCTGTAAATTATATATTTTTATTCGATTGGCATCATTTATGCTTATAGATACATTGACCACTTGTTGAGCTTTTCTTGGTTGAGCTTTTCGACAGTACCGCAAGGATCAAAGTGGTGCGGATTAATTAATTTAAGCATGGAGAATTAACATGTCATTAGCACTTAGAAGCAAGATTCCATCTCTTTTTCTGGCGTCGAGCTTACTTTTCGTTGGTGGGAATGCCTCTGCGGCATTGTTAGATGCCTTCGAGAACGGGGGGTTCGAAGGGTATACAGGAAATACAAATTCATTCAATTCCGATGTCCCGCCCGGCTGGACAACCACTGAAGGGACACCGGATGTGTTTAATGCCAGCACGAATTTCCGAGGCTTTACCTGGAAGGCCAGTAGCACTGGCGGTGATTTTCTGCATGGCATTGGTTGGGACGGCAGGGCGGGATCGCCTTACGTCGAAAGTGCTCTGCAGGTTGGTCTGGGTGGATTGGTGATTGGGCAGCAATACGAGATCTCGTTTGAACAGAGTATCAGCCACAGTGATTTTTCTGAGGCCGGAGGCTACTGGGAAATTATCTTTGGAGCGGAATCGCAGAACGCTGCACCGATGGAGCTGCCCACTTTCGGGGAAGCTGCTGACTGGATCTGGCAGACGTTAATCTTTACTGCGACCAGTGAGATTCAGACGCTCGAAGTTGTTGCACACAGCACGTTTGGTGATCGGGCTGACCTGGGCATCGATAGCTTCTTTCTGGGCGACCCCGGAACCAATCCTGATAACCCGGATACGCCCACTGACCCCACCCCTCCAACCGCGTTGCCAGTACCGGGTTCTCTTCCGTTGCTTGGCTTAGGGCTGGGGGCCCTGCTGTTGGTGGCAAGAAGGCAGCGCCAATCCTGATGGCTACGCTTTGGGCCGGCTGTGAAGCGATTCCAGATGGCCCATCGCTGCTTGCCTGATTGGACCGGTACGCAATGAATGCTGGGCTAGGCTCAGTCCTGACCTCTCAGCAAGGTCAGGTTTTGTGAAAGGCAAGCGTGTCGGATAGCTGTTATATCTCCATTTGTCCCCCCGGATAATCCGGGGGGACACCTTAATATTATTCACCCACTCCTCGCATTTATTGGACATCAATAAGCACTTGGCTTTTGGCTTTTGGCTTTTGGCTTTTGGCTTTTGGCTTTTGGCTTTTGGATTTTGCTGTTGCCAAGTGGTTAAGCGAGCAGGCGATGGGGTTTCTCCCGAGCATGCCGCACTCATTGTGTAACTGTGTTCAGAGGACACGAGAATACAGTTCGTCGCCAACCCAAAGGGTGCTGGCCAGTGTTGTTGTGAAGAGGGACAGTTGATCGTGTAGCGGGTTGAACAGTGCCGGAAGTTGGCTTTGGTGCAGATTGGTGCAGGAGAGACGGAGTCGCCGGTCAAGCAATTAAAGCAATAAAAAAGGGCTGCATTTCTGCAACCCTTTAATTTATATGGCTCCTGCTTTATATGACTTCACCTGCTGGGCTCAAACCAGTGGCCCAATGATTAGCCTCAATAGGTATTACCCATAAAAGAGCCTTGTTATACGAGTTTTTTTAGCTCGATGCGCGTGGTGGGCTTACATAAAAATGGTACTTTTGTCTAATTACTCATCAACACACTTCAAAGCACCAGTAGGGCACTTGGCAACCGTCGCTCGAATGTTATCATCTGGCTTTTGACTAGTATCGATCACCATGTTGCCGTCAATCACCTTAAAAACCTCTGGTGATCTTTTCACGCATTCGCCTGAATGTTTACAGATATTGCTGTCAAATGTAACTTTCATGCTGGTTAACCCCCTTGTTGATTTATTGTTATCCAAGGCTTGCCACGCAACAAGCGAGTTGCTAGTAGTAAATATAGAGTTTTTGGCAATAAATTCCAGTCCTTACCCATCACTCTTAACTCACGAACAAGTAGGCGTTCGGCAGTGAGGTTTTAGCTCGTCGGGATTCTTATGTCTGTTATCAATCAGCTTGAAGCAGCATTTAATGCGTTCGCCAATTTTATGTGGAGCACGCCTTTGGTTGTGCTTTTGGTGGGTGGCGGCATTGGCTTGATGCTGTATTCACGTTTTCGTCCATACCGCCATCTGGGTCATGCGCTGGCCTTATTACGTGGGCGCTATAACGATGAGCACGACCCTGGGCATGTTTCCCATGCCCAGGCCTTGAGCACAGCTTTGTCGGGCACGCTGGGTCTCGGCAATGTCGCAGGGGTTGCGATCGCCATCAGCGCGGGTGGGCCGGGCGCTGTTTTCTGGATGTGGGTGACGGCCATTATCGGTGTAACAACCAAGTTCTATACTGCGTCGCTGGCGGTGATGTATCGAGGCAAGGATTCAAGCAGTGTACTTCGTGGCGGCCCAATGTATGTGATAAGCGAAGGCCTTGGTAAGCGCTGGTATCCCTTAGCTGTTTTATTTGCCGTAGCCGGCGCGCTTGGGACATTACCATTGTTTCAGACAAATCAGTTTGTCGGCCTGTTGCGTGAGGTCGTGGCAATACCGATAGGCCTTGCTACAGAAAGCCAGCATATGGCGTTTGATATCATTGCGGGCGTTGTTCTGGCCATTTTGGCCTTGCTCGTCGTGCTGGGTCGTATAGAACGCATTGGCCAGTTAACGGTGCGACTGGTACCGAGTATGGTGCTGCTTTATATTGGCATGACACTGATTGTGTTAATACGATATTGGCAGGATATCCCTGGGGTGTTCATGCTTATTGTCAACGACGCGTTCAGCGGCGCCAGTGTAGCCGGTGGAGCTCTGGGAACCGTCATCATGATTGGCGTGCGCCGTGGTGCTTTCTCCAATGAGGCGGGTATTGGCACAGAATCGATGGCCCATGGTGCAGCTAAAACCAGCGAGCCAATACGTGAAGGTGTCGTGGCCATGACCGGCCCGATTATCGATACGCTGATTGTTTGCTCATGTACCGCATTTATGATTCTACTGACAGGCGTTTGGCAAACCGGCGGCGACATGGAAGGTGTTGCACTCACTGCTGCAGCGTTAGAAAAGGTTTTCTCCCATAGTGGCATTTACTTGCTTTTGCTGATGGTTGCGTTACTGAGCTTTTCGACCATCGTCACTTTCTGGTTTTATGGCTCCACGTGCGTTGGCTTTCTACTGGGTGCAGACAAAGCGCATTACTACACGCCGCTCTATTTGCTCATGGTGATCGTAGGCGCAGTCACCACGCTTGAGTTGGTCAACGGTTTATTAATTGGTATGTATGCGGTGATGGCTATACCAACGATGATTTCTACTTTTTTGTTAGCACCGCGAGTCAACGAAGCAGCGCATCATTACTTCCGTAAAATGGATAGTCTGACCCAATAATGGCTACCCAGGTTATACGTCCTGATCACTTGATAGACCTGGCGGTAGGCCAACCAGAACCGGATTTGTTGCCGGTTGATTTGTTTGGCTCACTGTCGGTTGAACAACAAAACCTGGCTTATGGCGAGCAGGCCGGTGACGAAACATTCCGGCAGGCGCTGTCTGCATGGTTGTCAGAAGATTACGATCAGCCGGTCAGCGCTGAACAGCTATTGCTGACGAACGGATCGTCCAATGCGCTCGATATGATTTGTTCACAATTGAGCAAACCCGGTGCAACGATCCTGGTAGAAGACCCCAGCTATTTTATTGCACTTAACTTATTTAAAGAGCGCGGTTTCAATGTTGTTGCATTGCCGATGGATGAAGACGGTGTCGAGCTACAGGCGCTCGAACAGGCCATGCAGAAATATAAGCCTGCTTTTTTTTATACAATTCCCAGCTTTCATAATCCATCAGGTATTACGCAGTCGCTTAGCCGGCGGCAAGGTATAGTAAAACTGGCAGCACAAACGCAATGCCCTGTTGTTGCCGATGACGTTTATCAGTCGCTTTACTTTGGTCAGAAACCCCCTGCACCTTTGGCGTGTTATGACCATAACGCGCCTGTTTTATCTGTAGGCTCTTTTTCAAAAATTCTTGCACCCGGATTGCGGCTTGGCTGGATTCAGGGTGCCGGTGATATTTTTCACAGGCTCAAGAATTCGGCGTTACTGCAAAGTGGCGGCGGCTTGGCGCCTGTCACTTCGGCATTGGTTGGGCCTTTGATTGCCAGCGGTGAATTTCAGAAGAACCTTGAGTGTTTGCGGCAAAGCTATGCAGCCCGATCTGAAGTGCTGTTTGATGGGCTAGTGTCAACGATTGGTGACCGGATAAGTATCAATAAGCCCAACGGTGGGTACTTTTTATGGGCAAGTTTTGTTGATGGGCGAGACGTCGCTGCAAAGCTTGATGAGGCCAGGCAAGCTGGTGTCGGCTTTTTACCCGGTAAGGTTTGTTCCGCCAACGGTCAATTCCTCTCGAGTATGCGCCTGTGCTTCGCATGGTATCCGCAACAGCAGCTCATGACTGCTTCCGAACGTCTGGGGTTGGTATTCTCTTAAGCTCTTAACTATGTATGGGTGCGTTCACCAATTGCTGCGTCGTTGCGTCATAAGGATGCTGAGGTGAATCACAAGAAAGTTTATCGGCTTTACCGTGAGGCTGGACTGGCCGTCCGCATTCATCCTTGAGGCATCAGGCATCCTTGGAGTTTGTCTCTGTCCCTCCGGTTTGGAACCACTGATTCAAAAGTAACGGACATTACTAGGGAGCAGTTGGATCAAATACCGGAGACAGGTCAGTCAGGGCCGTCATTTCAAGAGTAGAGAAACGGTTGTAGGCTCATAAATTGAAGCAATAAAAAAGGGCTGCATTTCTGCAACCCTTTGTTTTATATGGCTCCGCCTGCTGGGCTCGAACCAGCGACCCAATGATTAACAGTCATTTGCTCTACCAACTGAGCTAAGGCGGAACGGTCAAGAGGCGCGTATCTTATAGATCGACTTTGGGGTAGTCAAGCCCCGTCGGGGCCGCGTCACTGGGGTCTTTTCTGGCGTATAATACGCGGTTTTCTGCACTGATTCGGAGCGATTCAAACGTGTCAAAACCCTTTACGGTCAAGAGCCCTTACCAGCCAGCGGGCGACCAGCCCGCAGCGATTGAGAAACTGGTGGCCGGGCTTGAAGCGGGGCTGGCGGCGCAGACGCTGCTGGGGGTCACCGGTTCGGGCAAGACATTTACCATTGCCAATGTGATTAGCCGGGTACAGCGTCCCACCATTGTGTTGGCGCACAATAAAACGCTGGCAGCTCAGCTCTACGGCGAACTTCGGGACTTTTTTCCCGACAATGCAGTGGAGTACTTTGTCTCCTACTACGATTACTATCAGCCCGAAGCGTATGTGCCTTCATCGGATACCTTTATCGAGAAGGACGCCTCCATCAATCAGCATATCGAGCAGATGCGCCTGTCGGCTACCAAAGCACTGATGGAGCGCAAGGATGTGATTGTCGTCGCGACCGTATCGGCAATTTACGGTTTGGGTGATCCTGAGTCCTACCTGAAGATGGTCCTGCACCTGGTGCGGGGCGACCGGGTGGATCAGCGCGCTATCCTGCGGCGCCTCGCCGAGTTGCAGTACACCCGAAACGATGCTGTATTTCAGCGCGCCACCTATCGGGTGCGGGGTGATGTGATCGATATTTATCCAGCGGATTCGGACAGCGAGGCCGTCCGGGTCGAGTTATTTGACGATGAAGTGGAAAACCTGTCGATGTTCGACCCGCTGACCGGTGAGGTGTTTGGCCGGGTGCCCCGTGTCACCGTATACCCCAAATCCCATTATGTGACACCTCGTCAGACCATACTTGACGCGATGGAACACATCAAAACCGAGCTGGCGGAGCGACTGGAACAGTTGCGCTCGGTGAACAAACTGGTGGAGGAGCAGCGCCTGCGCGAGCGCACCCGCTACGACCTGGAAATGATGCAGGAGCTCGGTTACTGCACCGGCATTGAAAATTACTCGCGCTATCTTTCTGGCCGGGAACCCGGTGAGGCGCCGCCCACGCTTTACGATTACCTGCCCGCGGATGCCTTGATGGTGATTGATGAATCCCACGTGACGATTCCCCAGTTGGGTGGCATGTATCGCGGTGATCGTTCGCGCAAGGAAACCCTGGTGGAATACGGTTTCCGGTTACCTTCAGCGCTGGATAACCGCCCTATGCGGTTCGATGAATGGGAGCGATTGGCGCCACAGATGATCTTTGTCTCCGCCACCCCGGCCAAGTATGAAGCAGAGAAGGCGGGGCAGGTGGTGGAGCAGGTGGTCAGGCCCACCGGGCTGGTGGATCCATTGATCGAGGTTCGTCCGGCGACGTCCCAGGTGGATGATGTGCTTTCCGAGATCAGCCGCTGTGTGGCGAATGAGGAGCGCGTGCTGATTACCGTGCTGACCAAGCGGATGGCGGAGGATCTCACCGAGTATCTGGCGGAACACGGGGTGCGGGTGCGCTACCTGCACTCGGATATTGAAACGGTGGAGCGGGTGGAAATTATCCGCGACCTGCGGCTCGGTGAATTTGATGTGCTGGTGGGCATCAACCTGTTGCGGGAGGGGCTGGATATGCCGGAGGTGGCTCTGGTAGCCATCTTTGATGCCGACAAGGAAGGATTTTTGCGCTCCGAGCAGTCGCTGATCCAGACCATTGGCCGGGCGGCGCGAAACGTGGCTGGCCGTGCCATTCTCTACGCGGACAAGGTTACCGGCTCCATGCAACGGGCCATGGATGAAACCGAACGTCGTCGGGACAAGCAGATTGCCCACAATCTTGCCCACGGTATTTCACCCAAGGGTATCTATAAATCGGTAGCGGATATTATGGAAGGGGCCCGAATGATCCCCGGTAAAGGAGGGCGCAAGGTGGCGGATGCGCAGGCCACCTATCAGTCACTCAAGGACAGGCCGATAGTCAGCAGCGGTGATGTGTGGCGTCAAATAGCGGCGCTGGAGGACAAGATGTTCGAACACGCCAAGAACCTGGAGTTCGAGGAGGCGGCCCGACTTCGGGACGAAGTGGGCCAGCTCAAGCGGTTGGCAGACGGGGTTGGCTGACGGGCAATGTTGCCCATCGACTTTTCCTCAGAAGCTTTTGACGCGCTCACACTTGCCGGCGTACCGCATCTGACGGCCTTTATGGCCCCCCTGGTTGACATTAAACCCGAATTCTCCAATGCCGGTATTAAGCATGAAATCACCGGTAAGCGGCTTCAGAATGAACAGTATTGACTCGTTTTTGGCAGTGATACTCCGGCCTGATCGCTCTGTTATCTCGAGATCAAAGGTCCCCGATGCGTCTTTGTTGTCACCATGAAGTCGAAGATTATCGCCCTCGATGGTCACTTCCAGGTCACCACCATCCGTGCTGACACCCGAGCCGGTTGCCACCTGATAGATATGAACATACCTGCAGAGATGGAGCTCTTGTTCGTTTGCATACAGGTTGGCGCTCATCAGCAGTGACGCACACAAGGCAACGAAGATACCTTTTTTCATAATGACCAAACCTTTTATCAAGTTGACGGCCTCCCCGTTTTTTTGGGGGGCTCAGTTGCTAAACATACTAACATGTTACCGCACTGGATCAGGTCTGTATGTGGCTGCGGGCGTTTTGTCGATAGGTGGTGCTGTTCGGAACATGGCGTGGCCAGCTGCTTGGTGGGCGTAGTGGCAGCCAGAAATGACAAAATAATTAACATTAAGTAACTATTTTATCTATTTGATATAAAAGGTTAATATTTTCAATTAACCTGTTATTTTTAGATAAAAAAAGCCCATCGTTGTCGATGGGCTTTCTGTTTGGTAGGCACGAGTGGATTCGAACCACCGACCCCCACCATGTCAAGGTGGTGCTCTAACCAACTGAGCTACGTGCCTGCTGACTTGCTGAAATCAGGAAGGCGCGTAATTTACCAGCGAGCATCTCTTCTGACAAGCTTTATGGGGTCCTGACAAGCGTTATGTCGCTTTTCCCGCTGTTGATGGCGGCTTGCTTATGCAGGGTAAGCCGGTAAAATGGCCGGCTCACAAATTGGCGCTGCCCCCGCAGCATAAACCATGTGGCCTTTGGTAGGGGCCACCACTGGAAAGGATTAGAAAATGCCCGTAGTAACCCTCCCTGACGGCAGTCAACGCAATTACCCGAACCCTGTGACTATCCATGAGGTGGCCGCTGATATTGGCCCCGGACTGGCAAAGGCTGCACTGGCCGGCAAAGTTGGCGACGATCTGGTAGACACCTCTTATCTGATTGACGCAGATACCGAGTTGGCCATTATCACTGAAAGGTCCGACGAGGGTTTGGAGGTGATTCGTCACTCCACCGCCCACCTGTTGGCCCAGGCCGTAAAACAGTTATTTCCCAGTGCGCAGGTCACCATCGGCCCGGTAATTGATAACGGCTTTTATTATGACTTTGCCTATGAGCGGCCATTTACCCCGGAAGATCTCGACGCCATCGAGCGAAAAATGGCCGAGCTTGCCGAGGCGGATGCAACGGTGGTACGTCGTGAATTGTCCCGCGACGAGGCTGTGGCCTATTTTCGCGGCATCGGTGAGGCCTACAAGGCGGAAATCATCGAAAGCATTCCCCCGGACCAGACGCTCTCTCTCTATAGGCAGGGAGATTTTGAAGACCTCTGCCGTGGACCGCATGTGCCCTCAACGGGAAAACTCAAACACTTCAAGTTGATGAAAGTGGCCGGGGCCTACTGGCGGGGTGACTCCAGTAATGAAATGCTGCAGCGCATCTATGGTACGGCCTGGTCGAGCAAGAAAGAATTAAATGCCTACCTGTTCAGGCTGGCAGAGGCGGAAAAGCGCGATCACCGCAAACTGGCCAAGAAATTCGATCTGTTCCATATGCAGGAAGAAGCCCCGGGGATGGTGTTCTGGCATCCGAAGGGCTGGAGCATCTATACCCAGATTGAGAGCTACATGCGCGATGTGCAGCGCAGCAATGGCTATCGGGAAATCAAAACGCCCCAGGTGGTCGATCGATCCCTTTGGGAGCGGTCCGGTCACTGGGATATTTTTCGGGAACACATGTTTACCGTGGAATCCGAATCGCGAGATTACGCAGTAAAGCCGATGAACTGCCCCTGTCATATCCAGGTATTCAATCAGGGCCTGAAAAGTTATCGCGACCTGCCACTGCGATTGGCAGAATTCGGTTCCTGCCACCGCAACGAGGCCTCTGGTACTTTGCAGGGTCTGATGCGGGTGCGGGGTTTTGTTCAGGACGATGCGCATATTTTCTGTGCCGAAGCGCAGATTCAGGACGAAGTCTCCACCTTTGTGGATCTGCTGTTTCAGGTCTATCGGGATTTCGGGTTTGAGGACGTGATCATCCGGCTCTCCACCCGTCCCGAGCAGCGGGTTGGTAGTGATGCCGTTTGGGATAAAGCGGAGCAGGCACTGGCAGATGCGCTGTCTGCAAAAGGGCTGGACTATGAGTTGTTGCCAGGAGAGGGTGCTTTCTACGGTCCAAAAATCGAGTTCTCTCTGAAAGACTGCCTCGAACGGGTCTGGCAGTGCGGTACGATTCAGGTGGATTTCTCCATGCCGGGACGGCTGGATGCCCAGTATGTGGCCGAAGACGGCTCCCGCCAGGTGCCGGTAATGTTGCACCGCGCCATCCTCGGTTCTTTCGAGCGATTTATCGGTATTCTGATCGAACATTTTGAGGGCGCTTTCCCGGTTTGGCTTGCACCCCAGCAAGCGGTGGTGATGAATATTACCGATGCGCAGGCAGATTATGTCCATCAGGTGGCTGATACCTTGAAAAACAAGGGCTTCCGGGTGGAAAATGACTTGAGAAACGAAAAGATCGGCTTTAAAATCCGCGAGCACACAATTCAGAAGATTCCCTACCTGTTGGTAATCGGAGATAGGGAAGTAGAAACGCAGACCGTGGCAGTGCGCACGCGAGGCGGTGAAGATCTGGGCATCATGCAGGTTTCAGATTTTGCCGAACTTCTCGCACAAGACGTACAGCGCCGCGGTCGCGTTATTTAAAGACAATAGTCGGAGATTAAATTATCAAGAAAAATTATGGCAAGGGGGCAGCAAAACGGTCTCGAATGAATGAAGAGATCGACGTCCCCGAGGTTCGATTGGTTAACGCCGATGGTGAACAGGCTGGCATTGTCAGCATTGAAGATGCCCTGAGTGCAGCCCTGGCTGCCGGTCTGGATCTGGTGGAAATTGCCCCGGATGCCGAGCCGCCCGTCTGCAAGGTCATGGACTACGGCAAGAAGCTGTTTGAAGTGAAAAAGCAGCAGGCTGCACAACGCAAGAAGCAGAAGCAGACTCAGGTCAAGGAAATGAAGTTTCGTCCGGGAACGGACATCGGAGACTACCAGATCAAGTTACGCAACCTGATCCGGTTTCTCGAAAATGGGGACAAGGCCAAGGTAACCCTCCGGTTTCGCGGTCGCGAGATGGCTCACCAGGAACTCGGTATGGAAATGCTCAAGCGTATTGAGCTGGACCTGGAGGAACTGGGTTCTGTCGAGCAATTCCCCAAAATGGAAGGGCGGCAACTCACTATGGTGATCGCCCCCAAAAGCAGGAAGAAGTAACCCGACCCCTCTGGCCTCTGGTCGTATCAGGATTCACCGGGCACTACCCGCGCGCAGCCCCTGGCAGACTGTCCGGGAGTGACTTCTTCATTATTTAACCCGTCTATAAACGGAGACACAAAATGCCAAAAGCAAAAGTACATAGCGGTGCGGCCAAGCGCTTCAAGAAAACCGGCGCTGGCTACAAGCACAAACACGCCAACAGAAGTCACATCCTCACAAAAATGTCGCAGAAGCGTAAGCGTCACCTGCGTGGCACCAGCACCATGAATGGTTCTGATTCGCCCCTGGTCGATCGTATGTTGCGCTCCTGATTAACCGATTATTTGAGAGGATATTGATATGTCACGTGTAAAAAGAGGTGTTGTCGCACACCGTCGCCACAAGAAAATTCTGAAGGCTGCAAAGGGCTACTACGGTGCTCGCAGTCGTATATTCCGCGTTGCCAAACAGGCTGTCACCAAAGCGGGTCAGTACGCCTACCGTGACCGCCGTGTCAAAAAGCGTACCTTCCGCGCCCTGTGGATTACCCGGATCAATGCGCAATCACGCGCTGAGGGTATCAGCTATAGCCGTCTGATCGCGGGACTGAAGAAAGCCAATATTGAGCTGGATCGCCGTGTGTTGGCTGACCTTGCTGTTCACGATAAAGCGGCATTTGCTGCTGTCGCAGAACAGGCGAAGGCTGCCCTGGCTTGATATATTTGTGCCGGGATTTTCCCGGCATTAAATAATGCAGATTGAAAAGGGAAAGGGCCTCAGCTCTTTCCCTTTTTTGTTTTTGATATGAACCGGTTGATAAGGTTGTGAGCATGGAAACCCTTGAGCTTCTGGCCCGTGAAGCGCAGCAGGCCATAGAGCAGGCGCAGGATTTGGCAGCACTGGATCAGGTGCGGGTCGAATATCTCGGCAAGCGAGGCAGGCTGACGGATCTGTTAAAAGGGTTGGGCAAACTCTCGGCTGAAGAGCGCCCCTCAGCAGGTGCGAAAATTAATGAAGTTAAAGAGCAGCTCCAGAGTCAGATCAATCGCTGTCGCGATGATTTGGAAAATGCGGATCTGGAGGCCAGGCTGGCCAGTGAAGCAGTGGATGTGACACTGCCCGGGCGGGGTGAAGACAGCGGCGGACTGCATCTGATCACCCATACCATGGAGCGGATCGAGTCCTTCTTCAGCCGGGTTGGTTACCGGGTGGAAGAGGGCCCCGAGATTGAAGACGATTATCACAACTTCGAAGCCCTGAATATTCCATCACACCATCCGGCCAGGGCCATGCACGACACTTTTTATGTGACGGAAAATACCGTGCTGCGCACCCATACCTCGCCGGTGCAGATTCGTACCATGAAGACCCAGGAACCCCCAATTCGCATTATCTGCCCCGGGCGTGTCTACCGCTGTGATTCCGATCTGACCCACACCCCGATGTTCCATCAGGTGGAAGGTCTGGTGGTGGATCGCGATGTCAGCATGGCCGACCTCAGGGGGACCATCGATCAGTTTCTGAAGGCCTTTTTTGAGGCGGACCTGCCGGTGCGCTTCCGCCCCTCCTATTTTCCGTTTACCGAACCCTCTGCCGAGGTGGACATCCAGTGCACCAACTGTCGCGGTGCCGGCTGCCGCATCTGCAAGAATACCGGGTGGCTGGAGGTGATGGGTTGCGGCATGGTGCACCCCAATGTGTTCGGTCATTGCGGTATTGATGCCGAGAAATATTCGGGTTTTGCCTTCGGCATGGGCGTCGAGCGGCTGGCGATGTTGCGCTACGGGGTCAGTGACCTTCGTCTGTTTTTTGATAACGAAATACAGTTTCTAAAACAGTTTTAAAACAAATAGATACATTATTTATCTAAAGTAAATAATTTGATTTGGTGAGCAATGAAATTCAGTGAATCCTGGTTGCGTGAGTGGGTTAGTCCAAGTATTGACACGGCAGAGCTGGTTGCTCAGCTAACCATGGCGGGTCTCGAGGTAGACGCGGTTGAGGCCGTGGCCCCGGCGTTTGATGGCGTGGTGGTTGGTGAAATTAGCGCCGTGGACCCACATCCCAATGCCGATAAATTGCGAGTCTGTCAGGTGACCGGCGCTGCCGGTGAAACGGCCCAGGTGGTTTGTGGCGCACCCAATGCCCGCCAGGGACTGAAAGTGCCCTTTGCAACGGTGGGCGCCACGTTGCCCGGCGATATGAAAATCCGCAAAGCCAGGCTGAGGGACGTGGAGTCCTTCGGCATGCTCTGCGGTCAGGATGAAATTGGTTTGGGCGGTGATGGCTCCGGCCTGTGGGAGCTGCCCTCCGATGCACCAACGGGTGCGGATCTGCGCGACTATCTGAGTCTCAACGACCAATTGATTGAGGTCGACTTGACCCCCAATCGCGGCGATTGTCTGAGTATTCGGGGTCTGGCCCGCGAGGTGGGCGTATTAAATACGGTCGCGGTGGCCGGGCCTTCCCTTGATCCTGTCTCAGCCACGGTCGATGACCATTTGCTCACTGCGCTGGACGCCCCCGCTGCCTGCCCCCGTTATGCGGGTCGGGTGATTCGCGATGTCAATCTGGCTGCGCCATCTCCCCTGTGGTTGCAGGAAAAACTGCGCCGTAGCGGTATTCGCAGTATCGATCCGGTGGTCGATGTGACCAACTATGTGATGCTCGAGCTGGGTCAGCCGATGCACGCCTTTGATCTCGCCACGCTGGATGGTGGCATTCGGGTGCGCATGGCGGAGCAGGGTGAGTCACTCGAATTGCTGGACGGCTCCAAGACCACATTGAACGACGACACACTGGTCATTGCCGATCACCAGAAACCGCTGGCTATCGCCGGAATCATGGGCGGCAAACTGTCTGCCGTCACGGCAGATACCCGGGATATTTTCCTTGAAAGCGCCTATTTTGATCCGCTGTCGATTGCCGGTCGTCCACGCAATTACGGACTCCATACGGATTCATCCCACCGCTTCGAGCGCGGTGTTGACTGGCAGTTGCAGTCTCTCGCCATCGAACGGGCCACCGCGCTGTTGCTGGACATCGTCGGGGGGCAGGCCGGGCCGATAACTGTAGCCGAGTCGGCAGCACATTTGCCACGATCTGCAGAGGTGAGGCTGACCCGGCGCAAACTGCAACAGCAGTTGAGTCTGTCGCTGGATGCCGAGCTGGTTAGCGGCATGTTACAGCGTCTCGGTCTGGAAATTCTTGCCGAGGATGAAGACGGCTGGCGCTGCAGGGTTCCCAGTTGGCGCTTCGATATTGCGATTGAAGTGGACCTGATTGAGGAAGTGGCCCGCATCTACGGTTACAACCGCTTGCCGACCGCCACGATCAGCGCCAGTCTGCCGATTGAGGTTTGTCGCGAAACCCGCACCGGTTTGCCTTTGTTGCGCCAGCAGTTGGTTGCCCGGGGCTACCGCGAAGCCATTACCTACTGTTTTGTCGATCCCGATGTCCAGAAACACCTGCTGCCAGAGATAGAGGGTGTCGCACTGGCCAACCCCATCGCCAGTGATATGTCGGTGATGAGAACCACCCTCTGGTCCGGCCTGCTGCCGGCGATACGCCGCAACCTCAATCGCCAGCAATCCCGTGTCAGGATTTTTGAGTCCGGGTTGAGCTTCATGCCCGAGGCGGGTGGCGTGAAGCAGGAATCCATGATTGCCGGTGCCGTCACCGGCACTCGTTTGCCTGAACGTTGGTCAAACCCGCGTGATCTGGTGGATTTTTTTGATATCAAGTCCGATGTGGAAGCGCTCCTCAAGCAGAACCATGTGTTTGATCAGTATCGCTTTGTACCTGCTGCACATCCCGCGCTGCACCCCGGACAATGTGCCGCCATTGAGCGAAACGGTGAGCCAGTGGGTTATATCGGTTTGCTGCACCCGCGTGTTCAGAAGCTGCTGGATATATCCCAGCCGGTGTACGTTTTTGAGCTTGCCCTCGGTGCTGTGGTCGAAGGTGAGCTACCCGCTTTTCGGGGTGTCAGCCGGTTCCCGGAAGTTCGCCGTGACCTGGCGGTGATTGTGGATCGGGACCTTTCCGCCAGTACGCTCTGTGAAACCATTCGAGAGGCGGCGGGCCGTTACCTCGTCGACTTAAAGATATTTGACGTCTACCAAGGGAAAGGTGTTGAAATCAATAGAAAAAGTATCGCGGTTGGCTTGACCTTTAGAGAGAGTTCGCGCACTCTTACCGAAGAAGAAATCACAGCGGCTGTCGACCGGGTGGTCAGCACCATAAAAGAACAACATTCAGCGAGTCTCAGGGGTTAAGCGAGTTATGTCAGCACTTACCAAAGCCGACCTTGCAGAAATGCTTTTCGAAGACCTGGGTTTGAATAAACGCGAGGCCAAGGAAATCGTCGAATCGTTTTTTGAAGAGATCCGCACGGCCCTTGAGAAAAATGAACAGGTCAAACTATCAGGTTTTGGTAACTTTGAACTGCGCGACAAAAAAACCCGCCCCGGTCGCAATCCAAAAACCGGTGAAGAGATCCCCATTTCTGCCAGACGAGTAGTGACGTTCAAACCCGGACAAAAACTTAAAGCGAGAGTAGAAAGCTATGCTGGAACCGAGCAATAACGATCAGTTGCCGGCCATTCCCGGCAAGCGTTACTTCACCATCGGTGAAGTCAGTGAGCTCTGCGATGTCAAACCCCATGTGCTTCGCTACTGGGAGCAGGAGTTTCCCACCCTCAGCCCGGTAAAACGCCGTGGTAATCGCCGCTACTACCAGCGCCAGGATGTCATCCTGATCCGGCAGATTCGTTCATTGCTCTATGAGCAGGGTTTTACCATTGGCGGTGCCCGTCAGCGCATGACCGGTGAGGATGCCAAGGAAGAGGCCACGCAGGTCAGGCAGCTGATCGACCAGACAGTCGGCGAGCTGGAAGACCTGTTGCAGGTACTGAAGGGCTGATTTTATTCTTGAATTGTGGGGTGCATCCGGTATTATGTGCGCCTTCCTATTCGGGGCGTAGCGCAGTCTGGTAGCGCACTACACTGGGGGTGTAGTGGTCACAGGTTCAAATCCTGTCGTCCCGACCAAAATTGAATGAATTAGCCGCTTACAGCCTAGCTTGAGCGGCTTTTTTGTGCCCGTTCGTGCCATCCAGCAAGCGGGACTTTTGTGATTAGGTGATCAGGCAGGGCGGATATTAGCCGGACTTCTTTATCTTTTTTGAATGGGAGCCAAAAGCACCGACGAATGGTATTAATGGTATTATTGTAGTGTCACTAAATATGGACGTTTAGTTATTCGCTAATAGCTATATCGGAGAACGTCCATGAAAAAGTTTTTCCTACTCATTTCAATTGTAGTTTTTTCGTCAGCGGTTCTAGCTCACAGTGGGGGTTGCCGCAAAGATAGTCCTCCAGGGCTATGTTGCCATGCAGGTTCAAAGCCATATCACTGTCACTAGCAATCAAAAGCGCAAGATTTTGGTAGTCGCGCTCCATAACGTGTGATAAGTCGAACCAGGTACAACTTTCTTCTGGAGCGTCTTACTGGCTTCGCCATAGCAGTTCTGTTCGGTTTTCTTGATCATCATAGGCGGCAAAGGCCACGTTCCCCCGGGGCATATCGCCTAAGCATTAACTTGTTATAGCCCTCTCTGTTTCCGCTATCTGCGGCGTCCACAACCTCCTTAAGCTATTTCGAAAAACAGGATAGGTGGCAATACCGACAGGCTATTTTCCAGCTCCAGCGGGGGGTAAATTCATCACAGAAGCAGTCAATGGTCATATCTCTTGTGATATCTTCGGCTTGCTAGGGTATTTCCATTGGTCATATAAACAGTGCTAGTCTCATATCAGGTTTAAGGTGCCTGTTGACGGTGGTTCCGGGTTGGTGGGTGTCGGGTCAGTTTTGACACAGGCAGATTGGTTTCAACAGGCAGATTGAATCTGACAAAGGGGCTTTCCATGCTCGAATCAATCCAGCAACAAATTCTGGATGTTTTAACTTCGGTGATCGTTCATATTCCCAATCTGGTGGGTGGATTACTGTTATTGCTGGCCGGTTGGCTGCTGGCCCGGTTTTTACATCTGCTGGTTACCCGCTTTATCCGCACCCTCAATCATCTGCTGGATCGCCAGTTACAAAACTTAAACCTTCACTTTGTGCGGATACCGGCTGCCACGGAAAGGTTGATTGGTTTTGTGGTGTACTGGGCCACTATTCTGATATTTGCCATTGTCGCAATTCGGGTGGTGGGTGTTGCCGGGGCGACTGTCTGGCTCGACCGTTTAATGGTGTATCTGCCCTCCCTGATGGCGGGTGGCCTGATTATTATCAGCGGCTATATTCTCGGCAGTGTAGTGCGCCATCTGATCACCCACGCGGCGGCCTCAGCGGATATTGCCCAGGCAGTGCTGCTCGGCCAGATTGCACAGATCTCCTTTTTTATTGTCGGCGTGGTCATGGGTCTTGGCCAGGTGGGCGTCGATGTCAGTTTCCTGGTCATTCTGTTTGGCATTGGTTTTGCGGCCGTTTTGACAGGGTTTTCCCTGGCCTTTGGCCTCGGTGCCAGACCGCTGGTGGAAAACCTCATTGCAACGCGTCATCTCAAGGAATTTGTCCGCCCCGGGCAGATTGTCGAGACCGGCAATGAGCGGGGCAGGGTATTGGAGTTCACTGCCACCGGAATGGTGGTGGAAACAGCTGATGGCCGAAAACTGATTCCGGCCCGGCTCTGTATGCAGCAGTCTTTCAGTGTGATTACCCGGGAGTCGATGGATGACAAACTCTAATCCCCTGAGTCTGGATTTTCTTATCAGTAAGCCCGAGGCCGCAGCCCAGGTGTTGCAGTCGCTGGAGGATCAAGAGGCGGCAATGTACCTGCAGGAAGTGCCGGTCCGGATTGTTGCCCCGGTGCTGCAGGAAATGCAGGTGTGGCCGGCATCGCGTATTCTGGACCAGTTATCGCTGGAGCAGAACGCTGCTATTTTTGCCCAGCTCCCATACCAGACAGTCGCTGCGTTATTGCGATTGCAGCAGCGCGAACGGCGCACCGAGCTGCTGGCGGTGCTGCCCGCCAAGCTTGCCCGGTCTTTGAGTATGTCGCTGATTTATCAGGAAAATACGGTCGGTGCCTGGATGGATATGTCCACGCCGGGCTTTTTCCCCGAGCTCACGGCCGCTGAGTGTTTGGCGTTACTGAAAAAGTCTGCGGATTCATTTGGTACCAGCTTGGTGATTATCAATCAGTCGCATCAGGTGATTGGCATGGTGGGCCTGGATAAGTTGCTGGCCAGCCCCGATGAGAAAATATTGGGTCAATTGATGGATGCGGCGCAGCAACCGCTGGCCGCAGAGATGAGCATCCAGATGGCTGTCAATCTGTCTGATTGGCATTGTTACCCGTTGCTGCCGGTCCGCAATTCGAGTGGTGTTTACCTCGGAACAGTGACGCGTTCGGTATTGCGCACGGCACTGAAAAAGGCTCCCTCGGCGGATGCCTCACTGGGCGATTCACTGTTGTCCCATCTTGCCCGTGCCATGATTGTCACTGCGACCGGGATGGTGCAAATGGCACCGGACAGTCACGCGTCCTGGTTGTCTGACACAGGAGGGTCATACCATGACGACTAATGCCTCCCCGGATCCCCGTACGGTTGATATGGCGCTGACCCGCAAATTTCTGCTGGATTACCCCAGGGATGCAGCCCTGAAAATTGAGGCTCTGGCTCCCCGGGATGTGGCCGCAGTGCTGAGCCTGCAGCCCGTACATGTGCTTTTATTTCTGTGGCGGTATTTGACGCCCAATGTCGCCGCTGAGATTCTGGTTTGTTTGCCAGAAGAGCACAGTCGTCAACTGCTCAGCGAACTGCCACCTCTGGATTCAGTGCGGATGATCGGTCAGCTGGATGACGAATCGCGGGATGCCCTGCTGAAGAACCTGGATGCATCGATCCGCAGGGAGTTGGCGGAACTGATGAGCTACCCGGAGAGCAGTGCCGGGCGATTGATGGATACCCGTGCTCTGGTATTTCGGGACAGCATGACTATTTCCGAGACGCTGGAGATTCTCCGCAAGCGCCAACTGAAGACGGCGCGCAGTGTCTTTCTGGTTGATACCGAGGGTCGCCTGAGCGCCAAGGTTCACTTGCAGGACATCGCCATTGCCGATCCCGGCACGTCTCTGGGGGAAATTGCCAAGCCGGTTACGGCGGTGGTTGCCGGTACCGCGGGAAAAGAAGAAATCTCCGAGTTGTTCGAAAAACATCAACTGCTCGATTTGCCGGTGGTTGAGATTGATCAGCGTTTGTTGGGCATCATCCATCACAGCAGTCTGGTTCAGGTTTCCCAGGAGGATATGTCATCCGATGTGTTGGCCATGGTGGGTGCCAGCCGTGAAGAACGTGCCCTGTCGAAACCACTGTTTGCCGTGAAAAAGCGCATGCCCTGGTTACAGGTCAATCTGCTCACGGCTTTTTTGGCCGCTTCCGTGGTGGGAATATTCGAAAGTACGATTGCCAGTTTTACGGCTCTGGCCGTGCTGCTGCCGGTGGTCGCCGGTCAATCGGGCAATGCCGGGGCCCAGGCCCTGGCGGTTACCATGCGAGGTCTGGCATTGCGTGAGATCACGGTCCGCCACTGGTTCAGGGTGATGTTCAAGGAAGTGCGGGTGGGCCTGATAAATGGTATTGGTATTGCGGTCACCTGCGGCATCGGCGTGTTCGTCTGGAGCCAGTCAATAGGGCTGGTGCTGGTGATCTGTTCGGCGATGGTGCTGGCGATGATTGCGGCGGGGTTTGCCGGTGCGGTGGTACCGATTGTGCTGGTGCGGCTGGGTCAGGACCCGGCGCAGGCATCTTCCATTATTCTTACCACGGTCACCGATATCATCGGCTTTTTTGCCTTTCTGGGGATCGCGGCACTGCTGTCGGGGCTGCTGTAGAAACTTATCCGGTAAAGCGGGAGGGTAGTAAGCTTCTGCCGAGGTCAGTCGTCGCTGATAATCAGGTTGGCTTTTGCGGCCCTGGCGCCTGCAAAGAGTGGCCTACTGCGGCATAATAGCCGCCGATGGGTGCTGCCAACTGCCGGTGCTCGACTCATCAATACGGTGTCTGCGATGGTGCAGCACCTTTAATTACCCAAAAATGGATTTCTCCCGATATGACCCTAACTGTACGCAAAGCTGTTATTCCTGTCGCCGGGCTGGGCACTCGTATGTTGCCGGCCACCAAGGCTATTCCAAAAGAAATGTTGCCGGTGGTGGACAAGCCGCTTATCCAGTACGTCGTTAATGAAGCTATTGCGGCGGGCATTACCGAAATCGTGCTGGTCACCCACGCCAGTAAGAATTCCATTGAGAACCACTTCGACACCAGTTTTGAACTGGAGGCGCAGCTGGAAAAGCGGGTCAAGCGTCAGCTACTTGACGATGTCCGCTCGATCGTGCCCCAGGAGGTGACCATCATTTCGGTCAGACAGCCCTATGCAAAGGGTCTTGGGCATGCAATCAGCTGTGCGAGGCCGGTGGTAGGTGATCAGCCTTTTGCCATTCTGTTGCCGGATGTTTTGGTGGACAAGTATCGGGCAGACTCGAAAAAAGACAATTTATCGTCCATGGTGAAAAACTTTACCGCCACGGGTCACAGCCAGATTATGGTGGAGGCGGTTCCCTGGGAAGAGGTTAACAAATACGGCGTTGTCGATTGTCAGGGCGTTGAGCTGATGGCCGGCGGTGTGGCGAGAATCCACAGCATGGTCGAAAAGCCGAAACCGGAGAATGCTCCGTCCAACATGGCTGTTGTGGGACGTTACGTGGTGTCACCGACCATTTGGGATCTGCTGGAAAAAACGCCACTCGGGGTGGGTGGTGAGGTCCAGTTAACCGATGCCCTGGAAGAACTGCTCAAGCAGGAGGTGGTCGAGGCCTACCGGATCGTAGGTTGCAGCCATGATTGCGGCAGTAAACTCGGCTACCTACAGGCCAATATTGCCTATGCCCTGCAGCACGATGAAATTGGTGAAGGGGTGAAAGACTACCTCAAAAACAATCGCCATGTTGACGCTGCAGCCACATTCGAAAAACCGCGCCGATAACCTGCCCTTTGTGATGACCCATACCGGTTTTGGGTGGGTGTCCCTGTGATGTGAGTACTATGAAAATTACCTGCTTTAAGGCATATGACATTCGGGGCAGGCTCGGTTCCGAGCTGTCCGTAGAGATTGCATACCGTATTGGCCGGGCCTATGCCCGCTGGTTGAAACCTGAAACTGTGGTGGTTGGCGGGGATATTCGCACCTCCAGCCCGACGTTGAAAAGTGCGCTGGCCTCGGGGTTGCGCGATGAAGGCGTCGATGTGCTGGATATTGGGCTGTGCGGCACCGAGGAAATCTATTTTGCGACGGCGCACCTTAACCTGTCCGGTGGCATCATGGTGACGGCCAGTCACAATCCCATTGATTATAACGGCATGAAAATGGTGCGGGAGGACTCCAGGCCAATCAGTGCCGACACCGGCCTGAAGGCGATCCAGGCATTAGCCGAAGAAACAGATTTTCCCCCGGTAGAGCTCAGTCAACGTGGGACTTATCGTCGTATCAGTTGTTCCGATGCTTATATTGAACATCTGCTCTCGTATGTGGAGCGAAGCAAACTTCGGCCGTTGAAAATCGTCGTCAATGCCGGCAATGGTGCTGCCGGTCCTGTGCTCGATGCGCTGGAAAGCTTTTTACCCTTTGAGCTGATCAAGGTGAATCATGATCCGGACGGGGAGTTCCCCAACGGTATTCCAAACCCACTGTTGCCTGAGAGCCGCCATCACACCAGTGATCTGGTGAAGTCCTCCGGTGCTGACTTTGGTCTGGCCTGGGATGGTGATTTTGACCGTTGTTTTCTGTTCGATGAACAGGGCGAATTTATTGAGGGTTACTATATTGTCGGGTTGCTGGCAAAAGCGTTTCTGCGCAAGCATCCGGGTGAAAAGATTGTCCACGACCCTCGTCTGATCTGGAACACCCAAGCGGTCTGCCGGGAATTTGGTGGTGAGGCGGTGCAAAGTAAATGCGGTCACGCCTTTATCAAACAGGTCATGCGTGAGCAGGATGCTGTCTATGGCGGTGAGATGAGTGCCCATCATTATTTTCGGGATTTCTTTTATTGCGACAGCGGTATGGTTCCCTGGCTTTTAGTGGCCGAGCTGCTGAGTGTGACCGGTCAGCCACTGTCAGACATGATCCAGTCGATGGTGGAAGACTATCCCTGTTCCGGTGAACTGAACCGCCGTATTGATGACCCCCAACGGGTGATGACACTACTTGAAGAACACTACGCCAATGGCGCAGTGAGCATTGAGCGGGTGGACGGACTGAGTGTGGCCTATACTGACTGGCGGTTTAATCTGCGCAGCAGTAATACCGAGCCAGTTGTCAGGCTCAATGTGGAAGCCAATGACCGGGCCTTGATGGAACAGAAAACCCTTGAGCTGCTCAGCCTGATGGGTGCCGATTGAGGTAAGTGGTATGGCTCACTGGGTGCGATTGGCCTGTTCGGAACCAGTAAACTAACCAAGCACTTCCGGGAGCGTGTCATGCAGGATAAAACAGTATTGGTGACTGGTGCCACCGGGTTTATCGGCAGCCGGTTCTGCCGTGAGGCCCTCTCCAGGGGTGCTCGGGTAATCGGTCTAAGCCGGGATGCGCAACAGGCACAGAAAAAACTCCCCGGCGTCGAGTTTGTTGAGAACCTTGACGTTCTGTCTCCGGAACAACCCATCGACTATATCGTCAATCTGGCCGGTGAACCGCTGGTTGCCGGTCGCTGGAATGACCGGCGCAAACAGGCCTTCATGGACAGCAGGGTTGGCACTACCAACCGGTTATTTGAGCATTTTAAGAAAGCATCTGCACCACCTTCGGTATTGGTCAGTGGTTCCGCCGTAGGCTATTACGGCCCTCACCAGGACGAGCCGCTGGGGGAGGATGGCGCTCAGCACGATTGTTTTGCCAGCCGTCTTTGTCTGGAATGGGAACAGAGCGCCTCACAGTTTGCTGCGCTGGGAACCCGGATATGCTATCTGCGGACCGGCATTGTCCTGGGGGCAGGCGGTGGCGCACTGAGCCGAATGCTGTTGCCTTTCCGCATGGGGCTGGGCGGCCGCCTGGGTTCTGGAAAACAGTGGATGCCCTGGATTCATATAGCCGATGAAGTGGCGATCATTTTTCATTGCCTGGAACAATCCACCATGCAGGGAGCGGTCAACGCCACGGCCCCGAATCCGGTGACGAATCGTCAATTTACTGCGGCGCTCGGTTCGGCGCTGCACCGTCCAACCATCTTCCCCATGCCGGGGCCCGTGGCAATACTGCTGTTTGGTGAAATGGCCAAGGAGTTATTGCTGACGGGGCAGCGGGCGTGTCCACGAAAACTGCTCGAGTGCGGCTATTCCTTCCGTTTTGCCGAACTGGATAAAGCGCTTGGGGATATTGTCTAGCACAGGTTAGCTGTCGACAGGGGGCTGTACAAAGGTCCGCTGGCTGTCAGTTGACTCTGAAACAGGACTATCTGCCTAACGGGTAAACAAATGTCGATTTCCAGGTCGATTTTTGTAACTGATGTTCGGGCGACTTTCCCCAGCGTAATGTGCGGCCTGAATCCCCGTTGAACCGATTCAAAGCCGCCGGCAGCCAGTGACGTGGAAAGCTGCTGATACAGTGCCATTAATGATGTCGAATATTCGGGAATGGCGGCAATAGTCCGACTTTCTCTAGCGGGAAACCGCTCGATAGCTTTCAGTGATAATTCAAATTTTTTAACGCGGAGGGCTTGGACGATCTGTACGGCAACGGCGGTCTGCTCGACTGTTTGCTCCCCGAGAAACCTCAACGTTAGATGGCGGCGTTGTGCGGGTACCCGGTTAGAATTGGCATCGCTCAACCGTTGCTGGCAAATGTCATCCAGGAGTTGATTCACTGTTTTAGTCAGTGTCAGGGCGATAAACAGTCGCACAGGATTACCAACTCAGTCGCCGCAGTAAATGCAGCCGGAGGTGCAGGTTTCACGAACCTCGATTTTGCTCAGCAGGGGGAGGGTGGGTTTTAACCGTGCCCAGATCCACCGTGCGATATTTTCACTGGTAGGGTTTTCCAGTCCGTCGATTTCGTTGAGATAATGATGATCGAGTTGGTCATAGACCGGTTTGAAGTAATCTTTCAGATCGCCAAAATCCATTACCCAACCGGTTTTGTCGCCGACGGTGCCGTCAAGATAAAGTCTGATATGGTAAGAGTGCCCGTGCAGCCGACCACATTTATGTCCCTCTGCCACATTGGGTAGAAGGTGTGCCGCCTCAAAGGTAAATTCCTTGAAAATTTCCATGGGTATGCCGGTCATTTAAAAAGTTGGCCTATGGTAATTTGCAGATCTTCCCTTGTACACAAACCAGTGACTGAAATGTTTGACACCGACCGATATTTCGGTAGAATGCGCCTCTCTCTGAGGAGGGTGGTTAGCTCAGTTGGTAGAGCGACGGCCTTACAAGCCGTAGGTCACAGGTTCGACCCCTGTACCACCCACCAGTGTAAAAGTAGCATTTTGCGGACCGGTAGTTCAGCTGGTTAGAATGCCGGCCTGTCACGCCGGAGGTCGCGGGTTCGAGTCCCGTCCGGTCCGCCATATTTTAAAAAGCCACCCACCCGGGTGGTTTTTTTATGGGAAGAGATTTCAGGGACGAGAACCCGCGAAGCGGTTCGACCGATTGGCGCAGCCAATCAGGGCGCCGGAGGAACGACGGCGGGGTTTACCCCGAGCGCCCCTGGGCGCGAGTCAGTCCGGTCTGGTCCGCCATTATTATAGGGTTTATGAGGTTTTCAGAGAGATAGATAGGCTCCCCCCCATTTACCCACCACGACTTAAAAGGGCTTGCAGCAATGTTGGCCCTTTTTTGTTCCCTTTTAAAACCTAACTCCTGGCAGTCAGTGGTCATATTCCAACCAGCACAAAAACGTGGTCATGGTGAGTGATCCGGAGTCTTTTGAGTGCTTCGTGAAAAGCATGTTGTTGCGGCTTCTAACTAGTCATCAGAAATGGCGGAGAGTTTCAGTCAGCCTCTTTTTCTACAAGCCAACTCCTGAGTACCTCAACCTCCGCCGGGGCGTCAATCGCCAAATTGAACTGCCGACCATCCAGTCCAAACTCAATTCGCACTAGGCCGTCAGCAGTGTTAGGAATCAAAGTCTCGCCTGACCTTCTTTTGATCTTTAGCATGTAAATACCTCCTTGTATTAGCTAAAGCTATTGACCTGCCCCCGGTATTTAATCCAACATCAGCTCGCCGATCGGGTCGATATGATGCAGGGCATTATGTTTGCTCTGATATACCCGGATATGATTGGGGGTGATCAATAATACCTTGCCTTCTGACAGGCCGACATAACCCGCCTCATGTTCCTGCATGATTTGATTGTTTGACCAGGCAAGCTGTTGTTCTGTCGGTAACTCGACATAGGCCATACAGCCGCTACCTAACGGGTCAAAGAAGGAATCCAGTGAACGGTAAAGGGCAATGGCATCCGGCTTTAGAATCAAGGTTAGTCCATCCCTGAGCTCCAGCGCCTCGGCGGCTTCGCCGCTTTCCAATTCGATCAGCCGCCGGTTTTGAATAATATCAGAGTTAGAAAGTAGCATAAGGAGTTTTTAATTTATTAAAGCTTTCTTGAGAAGCACCTGCAGATGCTTGGGTAGTTCATCCAGCATGGCCAGCGCCTGTTTATGTCCACTCTCTGACATTTTATCCCAGGTGCGGGTGATGATGCGCATCCATTTCTCCAGGTCGTAATCTGTGTGTTCCTGATAAAACGGCTCCAGGTAACGCTGCAGGAACACTAGGCAGGCTGCGTTCTCCATAAGCTGTGTAACAGCGTCTTGCTTGATTTGCTTCTTGCTGAGAATAGATTTTATGGCCGCGCAATCCTGTTCATTATAGCCGTTTTCTGTCATCAGTTCGGCGGTGCGCTCGCCGTGAAATCGCCCGCAGGCTTGGCGCCAGCGGTAATAGCCGGATCGACCTTCAGGGTACTCATCACGCGGGATGGTCCAGCGTTCGATATGCTGTGCCCGGCAGGCGATCTGTGCCAATTCCGAAGGCTGTTCCTCCAGGCGAAACAGCCATTGACTCATGCGAATACTGTAGGCCAGCTCTTTCGGCAACGATTCGCCGTCTAGTGTTTCCCGGCGCGGGTCGGCGCTGTTGGCATGGTCGATCGCTGCCAGCAGCCGCGCCAGACTGGAGTCAGCAGCCGGCGTTACCGGGTAATCAATGATATTGGTGTCAGGTTTCTTCATAGTCTGATTATGCCGGACAAAAGCCGTGCAGGTGGCCGATTGACGTTGCCGTGGCGCTTCATAGTAGCAAGGCCCATATCCCACTAGCGTTTCATTGTGATGGACTTATCTTTAACACGCTCAGGCTCTTGTTCAACCGGCGGCGAATCAGCGTGGCTGTTTTGCTGTTAAGTCGTCGCTATTATCTATCGAGCCCACTGTCCAGCTTATGCACGATGTGTCTACCCTGCAGCGGTATATTTACTGACTAACTGAAAGTAACCGGTCTTCAAGGTAACGTGGATCAGCTGGGCTTTAATTTAGTCGGCTCTGACTGCACCAACCCGATCGGCATGGGCGTCATGCCCCTGTAGTTCCAGGATGGCACAGTCCGACACGGTAGTGCTCAAGGCTGATTCCGCCATAAATCGTGGAAGTGGTGCAATGGGCCTTGGCCGTACTGTCACCACGTGCCAGCTTACGCTTGAGACGCGCCACTTCCTCATCTGTGGATTTGCCGGCACCATCAAAAGCCTCGCGACCTTCGACTTCTGATCCGCGCTTCCAGCGCATCAGCAAATTGGACGCAATACCCAACTCTCGGGCAACCTGAGTACAACTAACACCCAGCTGACGGATTTGCCCAATTGCTCCTCGCTTGAACCCGGGGCTGTGTTTTCTTCCCTTCGACAGAAACACTCCTTTTGCCCATTATCGGGCTTCTTTGAAGTGTCCGTAAATTGGTGTAGAACCCGTTCTGTTTTGGGTGTGGTGTGTTGCTTTAGAGGCTTTATTGTTTAACCGCTACCGTTTGTTGCGGGAGCGAAACGGACAAGGTTTACTCGCATTCACGGCATAACTGCAAGCGACTAGAACTGGCCGGTTTATATCACAGATCTTTGTCGGTGACGGCGCCTTCTGAAGCCGATGATACGGTTTTAGCAAATTTGGCCAGTACGCCCCGGGTGTAGCGTGGCGGTGGTGCTTGCCACTGTGTCAAGCGTCCCTGAATGTCCGATTCGGATATATTGAGGCTGACCCGAGCATTATCCGCATCAATGGTAATCTCGTCGCCATTTTCGATAATGGCAATCGGCCCGCCGTCCATCGCTTCCGGTGTTATGTGGCCCACCACAAAACCGTGACTGCCACCGGAGAAGCGACCGTCGGTTATCAGCGCCACATCGTTGCCCAGGCCTTTGCCCATGACTGCGGAGGTAGGGCTGAGCATTTCCCGCATGCCCGGTCCGCCTCGCGGCCCTTCATAACGGATTACGATCACATCACCTTTTATCACGATGCCGCCCAGTATGGCCTCCAAGGCTTCTTCCTCGGAGTTGAACACTCGTGCTGTTCCGGTAAATGTCAGGCCTTCTTTTCCGGTGATTTTTGCCACGGCACCGTCTGGTGCCAGATTACCCCTGAGCACCACCAGGTGACTGCTGTCTTTAATGGCATTGTCAAAGCCGTGAACAATGTCCTGTTCTACCGGGTATGGCTTAATATCCGCTAAGTTTTCTCCCAGGGTTTTACCGGTGACGGTCAGGCAGTCGCCATGGAGCAGGCCTTTATCCAGCAGCATTTTCATCAAGGGTTGAATACCACCAATGGCGATCAATTCAGACATCATGTATTTACCGCTGGGGCGCAAGTCAGCGAGCACGGGAACCTTTTTGCCGATCCGAACAAAGTCATTCAGAGTCAGTTCCACATCAACGGCGTGCGCCATGGCCAACAAGTGCAACACGGCATTGGTGGAACCACCCAGTGCAATGATGACGGTAATGGCATTTTCAAATGCCTTGTGAGTCATGATGTCGGTGGGTTTGATGTCACGCTCTAGTAACGATAGAACCGCGGCTCCGGCACGACGGCTATCTTCCGATTTGGAAGACGACACCGCTTCCTGTGACGAGCTGTCCGGCAGGCTCATGCCCAGTGCCTCAATCGCGGCAGCCATGGTGTTCGCCGTATACATGCCACCGCAGGATCCCGGACCGGGTATGGCGGTCTCCTCGATCTGTTTGACTTCAATCGTTGAAAGGTCACCGCGGGCATGCTGACCGACGGCTTCGAATACCGAGATAATATCAGTATGGTGTTTGCCTGGTTTTATGGTGCCACCGTAAACAAAGACCGATGGACGGTTGAGACGGGCCAGCCCGATAAGGCAGCCGGGCATATTTTTATCGCAACCGCCAATGGCCACAAGCCCATCGAAGCCTTCGCAGCCGGCTACCGTCTCGATAGAATCGGCAATCACTTCTCGTGACACCAAAGAATATTTCATGCCCTCGGTGCCGTTTGAGATACCATCGGATATGGTGATGGTGTTAAAGATAACGCCTTTGCCGCCGGCCTTGTCAGCGCCATGGCAGGCTTCATCCGCCAGTTCTTTGATATGCATATTGCAGGGCGTGACCATACTCCACGTCGATGCGATGCCGATCTGGGGTTTTTTAAAATCATCATCGTTGAAACCCACTGCCCGAAGCATGGCTCTGGCGGGTGCTTTTTCAATACCGTCGACCACTTTGAAGGAGTGCTTGCGTTTGTCAGTCATTTGTTTGTCTGTTTGTGTAGGTTGTTTGCCAGTGTGTATTGGATAAGCTTTGTTAAGTCTCTGGATCTTTTGCCATCCAGTCCTTGTCCAGCTATTCCATACTCGATCGCCTGTCAATTGACATAAGCTGTTCCAGCGTCGCATTGTGCCTTTGATACGCGGAAATATAACTATCGACATCCTTGTTTCGCCTATCATAAAGCTCTGGCACCGTATCGTTATCTATTTTCTTGAAGATTCGGGCTAACGGTAGGCTTAGAATATTTACCGCATCCTGCCCCAGTTCCAGAGCAATTCCTGGAGTTCTACCCCGTTTCCACGGACGGTTGTGAAAAGGCTGGAAACTTGGAGATTAAGCGGTAAAAGTGTTTAGGAATTTCGGGTAAAATGAAAGCATCGAAGAAAAAACGGGTTTATATTCCCCGCACTCCTTTTAACTTTCGACTTCAACAACCAACAACTTCTTTTACCCTACGAACGCCCGCTCAATAACATAATGCCCATAATCCCCATGCCGGGTTTCCTTGAAGCCCCAGTCATCCAGAATCTTGGAGGTGTCTTTCAGCATGGCCGGGCTGCCGCACAGCATGAAGCGGTCGTCGTCCAGGTTTGGTTGCGGCATGCCCAGGTCAGCGAACAGTTTGCCGGACAACATCAGGTCGGTAATTCGGCCCTGGTTGCGGAACGCTTCGCGCGTGACCGTTGGGTAATAGACCAGCTTCTCCTGCACCCAGTCGCCTAAAAACTCGTTGTTTGGCAGGTTCTGAGTAATCTCTTCCTGATACGCCAGTTCGTTCAGGTGCCGTACGCCGTGGATCAGAATGATCTTGTCGTACATCTCGTACGCTTCCGGATCTTTGATAATGCTCATGAACGGTGCGAGGCCGGTACCGGTGGCCAGCAGATAAAGATTCTTGCCCGGCAGCAGGTGGTCGGTGATCAGGGTGCCGGTGGGCTTGCGGCTGATCAGAATTTCATCACCGGGTTTGATCAGCTGTAACCGAGAGGTCAGCGGACCATCGGGCACCTTGATGCTGAAAAATTCCAGCTCTTCCTCGTGATTGGCGCTGGCAATACTGTAGGCGCGGAGCAGTGGTTTGCCGTCCACCTCAAGACCGAGCATGGTGAAATGACCATTCTTGAAGCGGAAACCCAGATCACGAGTGGTTTTGAAGCTGAACAGCGACTCGTTCCAGTGGTGAACGTCCAGAACCGTCTCTTTTTCTAAAACTGCCATTTATGCCGCCTTCTCTGGGACAACCAGAGCCTTGTCGAATGATTTGCCAAGAGCATAGACAGAACTTTATTATAAGAAAAATGGTTTATATGAATAATTGCAATCGAATTTATCTATATGCGTTTTACTCTGCGGCAATTGGACGTCTTTCTGGAAACAGCCCGGACCGGCAACATCAGTCGGGCAGCTGACTATCTGAGCATTTCCCAGTCTGCAGCCAGTAGCGCGTTAAAAGAGCTGGAGCGGCAGTACGACATCATGTTGTTTGACCGCCTGGGCAAACGCCTCGTACTGAACGACCTGGGCCGCGCCATCCGACCTCGGGCCGAGGCCCTGCGCGACCAAGCCCGGGAACTGAATCAGGATCTTAAGCAGGAATCTGACCTTGGGGCATTGAAGGTAGGCGCCACATTGACCATTGGCAACTACTTGGCCGTGGGCATACTAACTCAGTACCGCGGTGAGCACCCGGAGGCGGAAGTGGTCCTGGAAGTGGCCAACACCGCTACCATCGTCGAAAAGGTTGCCAATTTTGAGCTCGACATTGGCATGATCGAAGGCGAACTGAATCACCCGGACCTCTCTCTTCAGCCCTGGCAGAAAGACGAGCTGGTGATCATCTGCGCCCCGGATCACCCCTGGGCAGGCAAGCCCTGGCTGAGGGATGACGATCTGGTAAGGGCAGACTGGATATTGCGCGAAAGCGGCTCCGGCACCCGTCAGGCGTTCGATCGCGCCATGCACGGCCTGTTGCCACAGTTCAAGCCACCGCTGGAGCTACAGCACACGGAGGCCATTAAAAGAGCTGTAGAGTCTGGCATGGGGCTGGGCTGCCTGTCGCGGCTCTGCCTACAAGACGCCTTTGACCGTGGCACCCTTGTGCCACTGCCTGTACCCGAACGCCCTATGGACCGACAGTTTTACCTGGCGCTGCATAAACGAAAATTCAGGAGCCGAGCTATTCATCAGTGGATTGAATTGTGCTGAGGTCCAATGCGGTTCTGAGAGCGACTGAGCGGCATCCCGAACCGGTCGCGACTGATGCTCGGTGGTCCCGAGAAATCGCATTTTCACCCCTAGCCACTCTGGCTGTTGGAAAGCGTTAGAGTGCAGGACTGACAGATTATTGGTAAATCAACGCCAACGGCTTGTCATCTAAGTGTTGCGGTGCCACATCAAATACCACCCGGGCATTGGCCAGACCAATGATGCGATCCGCAAAGCGTTTGGCGTATTCGAGTTGATGTAAGGAAACCACTACAGTAATGCCGTCTTTCGCACAGATTTGTTTTAGTTGGGACAGAACTTTTTCTGAGGTGGATGGATTCAGGCTTGCCCCCGGTTCATCGGCCAGAATAATGGTTGGTTGTTGAGCCAGTGCTCTGGCGATACCCACCCGTTGTTACTGACCGCCAGGTAATTGATCTACCCGTGCCAACTCTTTATCAGTCAATTCAACCCGATCCAGGCAATGCAATGCCAGTGCCAATTCATATTGGGGCATCGGCAACAGGCTGCGTAAGAATAAGTGATAACCGAGTCGCCCCTTACACATTCTGCAGCGCAGTGTGGCGTAAAACAAGCTGGTGATGTTGGCACGCCGAACTCGGCTGAATGTAGTGGTTCAATGATTCTGGACACCAACATAGGGGGTAGTATCGCCACCATAAGCGGTGTCTGCTGGCCAGGAAACGACGATCTTTTACGCCTGAGTTCAAACGGAAAGCTGCCTGTCTGTTGCTTGACCAGGGTTACAGTGTTGCCGAAGCCCGCCGCTCTTTGAATTGTCCGTAAAATCGGGGAAGAACCCGTTTTATCTTGGTCAGCGTAGTCTTTGGGCGTTCAGATCAAGTGGCCTTTGATCATTTTTCTGTTATTTATGTCACGACGAGCAGCTGTAATGTGACAATCCACCGACCCCAAACAATGCCGACGGCTTCAGCCGATAATATTTTTCTTCCACCTCTTTTGATTGCTCCGCGTAGGGGTGTGACATGACTTCCTGCAGCTCCCGAAGTTGAGCATAGTGACCCGTATTCGCTTGCTGATACGCTAAAACAACCAGCCATTCCCGCAAACTGTATTTTGGGTTAATGCGTTTCATCTGGCTGGAAATTGTTTCATTAGAGCGACCTGGGCTGCCTGCACTGATTAGCGATTTCCATTTTGTGAGCCACGCTGTCCATCGCTCGTCAATTTCCTTGTTATTTATTTCAGGCCTTGATTGTATTGGCTCACCAGAAGGATTCGTGTCTGTATAAAAGCTTTTTTTAAGTGGACCAATATCATCAGGCACCCACGAGAGCTCGCGAAAGAAGAGGGTGTAATCAACAGGTGTTTGCCTCATTAGCACGATGAGTTCGTTAAATAATTCTGTGTTAAAAGCGTCAAGGCCCAGTTTGGCTGCCCACATTTTTTCCATTGCCACTTGCATCAACGCTGGAAACTCAATTTGAAGCGCATCGAGCTGTTTTAAAGCGTCTGGGTGTGACGCTAGCAATGGCCGTAAAGCGGAACAAAACATCTGAAAGTTACGTTCTGCTGCAACATGTTGGTTCAGGAAAGAGAAATGACGTCCGCCTCCCGTCCATGGCTGGAAGTATGGGTTGAATACCTCACAGAACCCGAAAGGGCCATAGTCAAGTGTGAAGCCACCGGCTGCGCAGTTGTCACTGTTGAAGTTGCCCTGGCAGTAACCGACGCGAATCCAGTTTGCCACGAGAGAGATGAGTCGGCTGCGAAACTCACGTGCAAGTACCACTGCTTTTTTTTCGATGCCTAGATTTGGTTCGATAACGTCATCGTATTCTCGGTCAATCAAGTGCAATACAATTTTTTCAAGTTCCTCCATCGCCTGCGGATATTCTTTCTTGCGGGCACGACGACCGAAGAGTTCGAGTTGGCCTACCCGGATGAATGAAGGTGCAACCCGTGTCAAAACGGCGACTGGCTCCGAGATAAGTATGTCCGGATCGGCTGCGCGGGAACCCTCCGAGTACCACGGCCGCTTAACCTTCTCTGTTTTCGAAACGTACAAACTCAGAGACCGTGACGTTGGCACCCCGAGTGCGTGCATGTACTCCTGCGCCAAGAACTCCCGCACACTTGACCGCAGAACAGCTCGACCATCGGCGCCACGACAGTATGGCGTTCGGCCACCACCTTTTAGCTGCATCTCCCAGCGTTGACCATTGATAACGACTTCAAGTATGGAAATCGCGCGACCGTCACCGTAACCGTTACCAGTTTGGAACGGACACTGCTGGGTGTATTCAGTGCCGTAAATTGACAGTGCGTAACCACATGCCCAGCCAACCTTTCTCATCGGGACTGGAACAAAAGAAATGTCACCGGAGAACACGCGGATGAAGTCTGCCGACTGCGCCATGCTGTCGGCGAAGCCTAATTCGTGAAACAGGTTTTGGCTGTGGGCGATGTAATCAGGGGCTTCGATTGGTGTAGGGGCGACAGGGACATAGTGGCCCCTGAAAACTTGGCGTGAGACATGATCATCTCCATGCTTATTTGCGTCAGGATCGCAGGTGAGAAAATCCATCAGTGAATAATTTGTCAACTTTGCGAGATCTTTTAGGGTCGAGACGATAAAGGGGATTTTTTGAAGCGGTTGTTTTTTCATTGAGCTTCCCATTGGACAGCTAGATTCGACTTCAATCATTATTTCGGATAATGCATCATTCTCCCATTCTTCTGATTTGGATCTTACTGTATCAATGGGTTACATAACATCGCTGGCCGCTTGCGAGACTGACTGCTTTGTTATAATTAAAGATGCATCAATATAGAAGATAATATTGTGACAGTTCGTTTCACACATTATTCATACCTTCCATCAATAAGCCGGATGCTCAGTGCGACTGTTGTCTCCTCCTGCTGTAGAACCGGCAAAGCAACTAGGTATGAAGACATCATTTTTGAAGTCAAGCAGAGGATACTAATTGGCAGACTCTCACAGGAATGATGAACTTTAAGAGAGACTTCTGCTACTTTTAAACTGATATATGCGAGAGTAAGCGTAACGAGATTTTGGGTCAGCGAGCCCTGGTTAAGGCTAAGACTATGACGAAACCGAAAATACATAACCTACGGTTAGCAGGCAAACTGGAGAAGCAACCGGCAGAGGAGTGTCTCTTGGAAATAGGGTCAAATGGTTCCATGAGGTCTGACGACGTACAGTAGTCCCATTACCACCAACCCTGATTATCTGCCCATCTGGGCAAATTTTTTAGGCTTTTTGCTTTTTCCTTATGTGAGTGACGTTGCTGCTTGCTGAGTCGACATACGCCGCCCAGGCATTCATCATTTTGAAGCGCTTCTTCAGCAGCTCGCCTCGCGCGTATGCTTTCTCCGCTTCATCTGTTAGGACATGGGCTATGGCAAACTCCGCGATTTTGTGGGGAAAGCCGGTTTCCTCACCGATATAGTCCCTGAATGTTGACCGGAAGCCACTTGTCGGATTTTGTGCCATTTTACTGCACTGTAGTACGGTTTCCAGTGATTCTGGTGTTTTATCCGTATACCTGGTCCGGTCATGATAATCAGGGTAACGGCAAGAACTGCGCGGTTTTCATCCTGTTGCTGTTAAATTATCGGGTTGGTCCAGCAGCCCCTTTTCAACCCGTATGGGCAAATGATCCCTTTCCTTTCAACGTCTTTTCCTCTACCTTGAAGTAATTCGTTCCTTTGATTTAACCCAGTTAATCTGGAAAGGTATATTCATGAAAGACCTTGATACAAAAATGGAAGAGACTACTGCGACCCCATGGGATCAGTGGTTTGAAATGCTGACGGCCTTTAAAGCGGAAAAGGGCCACTGCCTGGTGCCTCATAACTACAAGACCCCGGAGGGATATCCCCTGTGGTATTGGGTGAGGAAGATGTGCCGGGATAAATCCAGTGGCGAGCTTTCAGCGGGTCAGATAGAACGACTCAACAGTCTGGAGTTTGTCTGGGACCTGCAAGACCTGTCCTGGGAGAAGGGATTTGCTGCATTGCAGGCCTACAAAGCAGAGTACGGCGATTGTCTGGTCCCCGATGGTTATGTGACCAGGGATGATTATCCCCTTGGCATATGGGCGCGGGATCAACGTTATTTTGATGGCAATTATCCACGAGAAAAATATCATCGACTCGCCGAGCTCGGCTTTGTCTGGGATTTGCGTGAATACGCATGGGACCGGATGTACGCCGCGCTTGAGGCCTATCAGAAAGAGCACGGCGATTGCCTTGTGCCGAAGGGTTATCTGGTTGAAGGGGGCGTCGATCTCAGTATGTGGGTAACCAGGCAGCGTTCAGATTTGGCAAACAATTATCTCACACAGCAAAAGCTGTCAAAATTGAACAAGCTGGGTTTCTGCTGGGCGACAGCCGATGACTTGCCCCATGTGCTGTTTGTACCGAGCGACAAGGATTCGATAAGTAGCACTTCAACCTCAAGCCGCTCGCTTTAATACGAGCTGGTAGGAGATGGCTGGTCTGGTGGCGCTGAGACTTTGTGACCCTGTACCCAATGGGGTTCTCAGTCACCAGATTGCATCCATAAAGGACAGCGAACGTTACTGCACTGTCGACCATCGTTGGTTTTTTCAGGCAGGTAGTTTTTATTGTCCTGGGACAGGGATGCCTTCATTTATCGCGACGCTTTGGCTAAAAAGCAGTCTGGTCTGAACTTTGGCATAACAGGGTCTTGCCGGGCCACGCAGTATGCTCCACCCTCGACTGTTTGGATTGGCCCATCAGCGGCCTTTGTCGTATTTCAGCAACGGATCTTTATCACCCTTTTTGGGCGAAACCGACAGGATTCTGGGTATATAATCCAACGGTATTCCTAGAGGGGCTCTTCCGGTTACTCCATGACTGACTTCAAACACATCGCACTGGTGGCCAACATCCAGTTGCCCGAGATTATCGATTCCCTGAAACGACTGATCACTTTTCTGACGCAATCCGGCTATCAGGTGTTGCTTGAGCAGAAAACGGCGGAACTGGTCGGCGACAGCCAATTACCGGTATTTGATAGTGATAGCCTCGAGACGCCTGTCGATCTGATCATTGTGGTTGGGGGCGATGGCAGTATGCTGAGCGCTGTACGCAGCTTGGTGAGATACGATGTACCGTTGCTGGGTGTCAATCGGGGGCGATTGGGTTTTCTTACCGATATTCTGCCGGATGAAATGGAATCACAGATGAAACGGGTGCTGGCCGGGGAGTTTATTCTTTCCAGCCGTTTTCTGCTGGATGTTTCCATTAGCAGAAAAGGTGCTGTTATTGGAACCGGTGCCGCGCTTAATGATGTGGTGCTCCACCCGGGGAAATCCGTCCGGATGATGGAGTTTGAGCTGTATATCGATGGGCAGTTTGTCTACAGCCAGTGTTCCGATGGCCTGATTGTTTCTACCCCGACGGGATCTACAGCCTATGCGCTCTCGGGGGGTGGACCGATCATGCACCCCAACCTGGATGCGATTGTTCTGGTGCCGATGAATCCCCATACGTTGTCCAGTCGACCTATTGTCGTGGGCGGTAAGAGTGAAATCGAAATCCGGGTGGGGTCCCGCAACGAGCTGCACCCACTGGTCACCTGTGACGGCCAGACCGATTTGCAGTCCGAGCCCGGTGATATCATCCGGATCCACAAGAAAACCCGCCAGGTGCAGTTGATTCATCCAGTGGCCCACAATTTTTATGAAACCTGTCGTACCAAGCTTGGGTGGGGCAGCAGACTGGGCATTGATGAGCGCACCAGTGAGCGCATCAGTAAGCCGGTCAACTAATTGCCATGAGTGAACTGGATTCAACCTGGACGCATGTGGCAGACATCCCCTCTCAGCTGGATATGGGCGATCTCTATGCCCGCTTAAACAGCCTGAGTATATCCCATCGGCTCAGACCCCATGGTGAGTGGGTTCAGCTGTGGATAGAATATCCCGAGCAATTGCCACAGGTTATCAGCCTGTTGGAGGAGGCGAGGTCAACATCTTCTCCCGCCACACCGGCCCCCCCCGCCTTGGGCTTTCAGCAGCAGTTACAAAAAGCCCCGGTGGTCTTGACGCTGCTGTTGTTCAGTGTCATCGGTGCTGCCATGGTCAGCTATGCGTTTCCTCTGGTGCACTGGCTGACCTTCCAGGACTACCTTCTGATTGGCGAAAACATCCGTTTTGAGTATGCGGAGATCGCTCTGGGTCGAGGTGAATACTGGCGGCTGGTGACGCCGGTTTTCTTGCACTTTGGCATTTTCCATCTGGCGTTCAACGGTCTTTGGTTGTGGGAATTGGGGCGACGAATCGAAACCCTCGCCGGCAGCCTGCACATGCTGATGATTGTTCTGTTGATGGCGATTGCCTCTAACCTGGGGCAATATCTGTGGAGCGGTCCCGCGCTGTTTGGCGGTATGTCCGGTGTGGTTTATGGTCTGCTCGGCTATATCTGGATAAGAAACCGGGTGTCTCCCAGGCCAATACTCTCTCTTCCCGGGGGCTTGCTGGGCTTTATGCTGATCTGGCTACTGGCCGGTATGAGTGGTTTTATGGAGCTATTGATGGGGGTCAATATCGCCAATGCCGCCCATGCGATCGGTCTGATTAGTGGCATGGTGCTGGGCGGCTGGGCCGGGTCTATCGATACCGGCGGACGGCGTCAGTAGCTGGTATAATTTTCCACAGATATAAATCCTTGAAGTAGTGGTTGGGTGACAGCTGCTACCGAGCTGTCACTGAGGTAAACCATGGATTTTCAGCAACTGATCGACTCCATCACTCCCGATATTTACGAAAGTCTCAAACTGGCTGTGGAACGGGGCAAATGGCCCGATGGCAGAAAGCTTACCGCAGCTCAGCGGGAACACAGTATGCAGGCAATCATTGCCTATGATCTCCGCCACACACCTGAAGACCAGCGCGTTGGCTATATTCCGCCCAAGAAAAAAACTGAACCCTGTGACACCAACAAGCGGCCTGATCACAGCGATGACCCGCAGCCCCTCAAATGGCAGTCGTAATTAATGCCTGATTATTCGGGACACCTCAAGAAGATGCGGGTAGCTCTGGCGGACGGCTCGGTGCAGTACGGTTTGCCGCTGGACGATGATTGCCTGCCATTGAACGATCTGCTTGGCAAAACTCTACGTATTCAGTACAGCGGTACGATTCACTGTCTTCATTGTGGCCGGCGCAGTAACAAGAGTTTCAGCCAGGGCTACTGTTACCCGTGTTTCACGAAACTGGCGCAGTGTGATAGCTGCATTGTCAGCCCGGAAAAATGCCATTATTTTGAGGGCACATGCCGGGAACCGGAATGGGGTGAACAACATTGTATGGTGGATCATATTGTCTACCTGGCCAATTCATCCGGGGTGAAAGTTGGCATTACCCGCGAGAGCCAGCTACCGACCCGCTGGATTGATCAGGGAGCCTTGCAGGCACTGCCCATCATGCGAGTGAAGACCCGTCAGCAATCCGGCCTGGTGGAGGATGTTTTGCGTCAGTATGTGGCAGACAAGACTAACTGGCGAACCATGCTGAAGGGCGAGATTGTTCCCGCCGACCTGCCGGCTATCCGGGATGCACTGTTCGACCGAACTGAAAAACAGCTGATTGCTCTGGAAGACCGTTTCGGTCTTCAGGCCCTCCAGCGGCTCGATGATGTAGCCCCCATGAATATTGATTACCCGGTGCTGGAGTACCCCACAAAAGTGACCAGTTTCAATCTGGATAAGGTGCCCTTGTTAGAGGGAACCCTGCTGGGTATAAAAGGCCAGTATCTGATTTTTGACAGCGGGGTCATCAATATTCGCAAATACACAGCCTACCATGTAGAAGTGACCCATTGATTATGATGATGAGAGATGCCCAGCCGGGCAATATTTACCTGAAAGACTACAGGGCCCCACGCTATCTGATCGATAAAACGGTGTTGCGGGTAGAAATCCGCCAGGATGACACCGTTGTTCTGGCCACGCTGGAAATGCGGCGCAACCCCGATACCAATGACCGGGAAACCGGCCTGGTGCTGGATGGCCAGGGCCTGTCGCTGCAATCTCTGAGCATCGACGGTAAGCCGTTGACGCCCGAGCAGTTCAGTGTGACAGCCGATGAGCTGTTGATTCACGAGGTGCCCGATCAGTTCACCCTGACCTCGGAAGTGATTATTCGTCCGAAGGAAAATTCGTCACTGGAGGGTTTGTTCAAATCCCGCACCATCTACTGCACCCAGTGTGAAGCAGAAGGTTTCCGAGGTATCACCTACTATCTGGATCGCCCCGATGTGATGTCGGAATTTACCACGACGGTGGTGGCCGACCAGGCCGAGTGTCCGGTCTTGCTGTCTAATGGCAACCTGTTGGAAACCGGCGAGCTACCCGATGGCCGCCACTGGGCAACCTGGCACGATCCCTTTCTCAAGCCCGCCTACCTGTTTGCGCTGGTGGCTGGTGAATTGTCGGTGGTGGAAGACAAGTTCACCACCTGCAGTGGCCGCAACGTGGTGCTGCAACTCTATGTGGAAGCCAAGGATCTGGAGAAATGTGATCACGCCATGACCTCCCTGAAAAACGCCATGCGCTGGGATGAGGAGGTCTATGGTCGCGAGTACGATCTCGATCTGTATATGATCGTGGCGGTGGACGACTTCAATATGGGGGCCATGGAAAACAAGGGGCTCAATATTTTCAACACCTCCTGTGTGCTGGCCCATCAGGCCACTACCACCGACGATGGCTTCAATCGGGTAGAGTCTGTGGTGGCCCACGAATACTTCCACAACTGGTCCGGCAACCGTGTTACCTGCCGGGACTGGTTTCAGCTGAGCCTGAAAGAGGGCTTTACCGTGTTCCGCGATTCACAGTTCTCTGCGGACATGGGTTCCCCGGTGGTCAAGCGGGTTGAAAATGTCACCATGCTCCGCACGGTGCAGTTTGCCGAAGACGGCGGTCCGACGGCTCACCCGGTGCAGCCCGCTTCCTATATGGAAATCTCCAATTTCTACACAGCCACCATTTATGAGAAGGGGGCTGAGGTGGTGCGGATGATTCATACGCTGCTGGGTCCGGACCTGTTCCGTCGCGGCTCTGACCTCTATTTTGAGCGCCACGATGGCCAGGCTGTCACCATCGAGGATTTTGTAGCCGCCATGGCTGAGGTCAGTGGCAGGGATTTCAGCCAATTCATGAACTGGTACCGCCAGGCCGGCACGCCCCGCCTGACGGTCACCGGTGATTACGATGAACAGCAGCGACAGTTCAGCTTACACTTTTCGCAGAGCTGTCCGTCCGCTCCCGAGAGCCAGAACAAACAGCCTTTCCATATTCCGGTAACGGTGGGACTGGTGACAGAAGCGGGGGATTTGCCGCTGAGTCCGACGGGCGAAACCAGTCGGGTTGTGGAAATTACCGAAACCGAGCAGACGGTGGTTTTTGAGCACATCGATTGTCGCCCTGTGCCCTCCCTGCTGCGCAATTTTTCGGCTCCCGTAAAACTGAATTATCCCTATAGTTATGATGAGCTGGGTTTTTTAATGGCCCATGACAGCGATGGCTTCAACCGTTGGGATGCCGGTCAGCGGCTCTCCATTGCGTTAATGCAGTCGCTGATGAAAGATTTTCGTACCGGTGAACCACTGCAGCTGGATAGCCGTTTGTCAGAGGCATTTGCCAAGGTGCTGGATGAAACCGGGGTCGATCAGGCCATGCAGGCATTGGTGCTGACTCTACCCACTGAGTTTCTGCTGGCGGAGTTGGCCGACGTTATTGATGTGGAAGCCATCCATCAGGTTCGTCGTTTTGTCTGTGGTGAGTTGGGAAAAACCCTGGCGCCCGCTTGGCGTAAAGCCTATCTGGATAACGTGCAGCCACAATATGCGCTTTCCGGTGTTGCCATGGCGCGGCGGAGTCTGAAAAACCTTTCCCTGCGCTACCTGTTGAATAGCGGTGTCGAGGATTCCCTGTCGCTGGCCCATGACCAGTTTATGACAGCGGACAATATGACCGACCGGTTGGCGGCATTATCGGGCCTGGTTAATGACCCGCGGGACGCGGCGGTGATGCTGGCAGAGAAGGCGCTGGACAAGTTCTATCAGGACTGGCAACAGGAGCCGCTGGTGTTGAACCAATGGTTTCAGGTACAGGCCTCCTGCATGCGTCCAGGTGGTCTGGAGCGGGTGAAAAAACTCATGAAGCACCCTGCATTTGACTTCCATAACCCCAACAAGGTGCGCGCGCTGGTGGGTGTATTCTGTAACAGTAATCCGGTTAACTTTCACCGGCAGGATGGCGCTGGCTACCAGTTCCTGGCTGATAATGTGCTGGCACTGGACAAGCTGAATCCGCAGATCGCTTCCCGTCAACTGACGCCGCTGACCAAGTGGCGACGCTATGACCTGTCGGCGCAGTCACTGATGCAGGAGCAACTTTCCCGTGTGCTGGCAGCGCCTGGCTTGTCCAGAGATACCTATGAGATCGCTTCGAAAAGTCTCTGAGAGATGGCTGCTGGGCCCTGTCGACTTGATACGGGTCAATGACAAAGGTGATGGATTGGCAGACACTGGCCGGGTAGATGTGCCAAGGAGGCGCGTCTCCGAAGTGACAGCCAACCCCTGATGAAGGGGTGTTCCATCGTCAATATTCAGGAGAGCCTCTGGCTCTCCTTTTTTTTGCCCTCTATTCAGAACGGCTCTGAATGTCCCCTTTGAGTTGATTACCTGGCCGCGGGTTTTTTTGGCCGCTTTTTGTTGTTCAAATGCTCATGAAGTGCCAGGAACTGCTGGGTCAGCGGGTGACTGGGCGCAAAGTGAATCAACGGTTTCCCCGCCTGATGCGATTCGCGCATTTTTACCGACTGGTTCAGATAAATTGGCAGTACCGGGTGCTTCTCTGCAATCAGCTCATTGATGATTTGTGTCGGCAAATTGGCCCTCGGCTGAAACTGATTGGCGATAATTCCTTCGATCAGCAGGTCTTCATTGTGATCATCCCGAATTTCGCCAATGACATGCAGAATGTTGTACAGCGCATGTCGTGAAAATGCATCGCAATCGAAGGGGATCAATACCCGGTCGGCACTCACCAGTGCTGAGGTGGTATAAAAGTTCATTGCCGGTGCCGTGTCTATAAACACCTGATCAAAATGCGGTTCCAGCTTGTTTAGCAGGTCACGCAACTTGTAGATTTTGTGGCGGGATTCCAGTTTTTGCTCAATCTCTTCCAGTTCGGGGTCTGACGCCATGATCGACAGATTGGCAAAGGGGGTTTCAGTGATAAATTCAGCCGGTTTCTTTGGCGAGAGGTTAAAAGACAGGGTCTGAGAAAAATAATCGGCAATGGTGTTGGCCGTATCAGGGTTTTCACCCAGTAGATACTGGGTAGAGTTGCCCTGTGGATCGAGATCGAGCAACAGCGTCCGCTTGCCACTGTGGGCAGCGATAGCCGCCAGATTGCAGGTGATGCTGGACTTGCCTACACCGCCTTTTTGATTGAAAACAACTCGACGCATACTCTGGATCCTTGCCTAGCGTTGAAATGAGTGACTTTTCGGTAAAGCATCCTGCATGAAAAATGCCAAATTGTCATTTTATTGAATCCCTTGGCCGGCGCGAAGCTTCTTCGCCCCCGCTGTGGATAAGCGCTCATCAATGGGTGGAAAGCAATTTACTTCACAACAGGAAAATGCACAAAAGAGCAGCATTTCTTGAATTTCAGTGCACTTTTTACAGGCGCTATTCATTACAGGCGATATTCCCGTCAACAGAAACCCGCTGCCGGTTTACTTGCCATACAACGGTGCCAGTGGCGTCCCTTTTTGTTGTTTGCCCAGGTTTTTTCGGTTTTTTCTGAGCTGTTTTAATTGTTCAAAGATCGCCGGCAGGCTGACCGTGTCCGGGGCGGTGCCGCTGTAGAGCGTGCGATCCAGCGCATCCAGTGTTCCGGCCAGCTCGTCACTGTGCGCTGTGGTGGCCACATCCTGCAGGGTCAATAAGGGTGTGTCCCAGTATATTCTCGCCCAGCGCAGCAGAGCATGGCGGAATGCCCGCGGGTTATCGCTTTTGGATTGTCGCTGGAGCTCGGCAAATAATGTGGTTTCTTCGGGCTCATTCAGTGTTTCTACCGGGGTGACTTTCAATGCCGGTTGACGACGGCTATTGCGCCACAGCAAAAACAGTACTGCCACGGCGATCAGGAGCAAAAGATTCACCCCGATCAATATCCATATCAGCAGGCCGGACTCCTGAGCGACAACGGGTGCAACTATCGGTTCGGTTGCGTTGCTGTTGTCGGTTTCATCCGTTCCGGTCACGTCCGGCACCTGGCCTGCAGCGGCTTTCACTGTCAGCGTGCGTTGTTCAAGGACTGCTTGCCTCGGTTGCTGACTGACGGTGTCCCACCATTGGACGGTTACCGGGGGCAGTGTGATGGTTCCGGCTCTGGATGGCACAATGGCCATTGATTCCACCCGTGATCCGATCACGCCACTGCTGTCGCCACTGTTATCCATTTGAGGCTGGTCGGGGTAAATTTTGTAACCATCGCCATTGGGGATTTGCAAGGGGGGCAGCTGAGTAGCCGCCAGTTCCTGGGCGGTCAGTGTGATGGTACGGGTGATCGGTTCCCCTGCCACCAGTTCATCGGGCGGGCGGCTCCAACGCTCGGTGAGACTGAGCCCCTTGGCTGGAAGCCAGGCCCCACCACCCGAGTTGGTGGGGCGGGGCAGAACAGTCACGCTTTGCTCGTCCGAATAGAGCAGGACACGCTTGCCCCGGTTTCCGAAAAGAGAGCCCGAGAAAGGATCGCGGCGATCCGGAATAGCCGTATTCAGACGAATCTGGGGTATGACCAGTTCGCCACTGGCCTCCGGGAACAACACGTATTTGATTTCATTGACCTGATAAACCACGCCATTTTCGCGGGTCTGATACTGGTTTTCCGCCAGTTGTAGTATGGAGGTGTTGTCTATTGACAAGCCGTCACTGCTGAGGCCGAGCAGGGGTTCTGATGTGAAAATCCGCAGAGTCAGTAACAGCTGTTCCTGAACATAGGCGGTGGTTTTATCCAGCTCGGTTTCAACAAATATCGGATCCCTGTTTTTCGCTGCAGGGCGGCGATCTTCCACCTGCAGGGTGATTGCCTCGCTATTCACGCCTTTAAAATCAAGCTCCGGGATCAGTATTTCCCCCGTTTCTCTGGGCAGCAGCTCCAGAAGCCACTCTGTGTAGGAGATCGCCTTGCCATTGATCAGTGAAAACTGGTTTTGCTGGCGGCGGGAGAGGATCTCAAAGTTCTCTTCCAGCACAGAGAAGTCCGGCTCGCCAGATGTCTGGCTGTCGAATCGAACCCGCAACTCGACCGTTTCACCGCGATTGAGCTGGTTGCGGTCCACTGTCGCCGACAAGTCGTCAGCAGTGGCCCCGGCGCTGCCCAGCAACAGTAACAGCGGAACAAAAACGTAAAATAACAGTGATCTACCCCAATCAGCGTTCATCAACTTTTACCACCTCTGTTCCTGATCGCCGGGCGGGTTAATACCGCGGCGTTCCTCGAATTCACGCTTTCTTGATTCATAGCGAAATTTTTCCCGCAGCAAGCCACCGGGGTCATCCGGGATTTTTCTCAGCCACTGCTCCATGGCCTGTTTTTCTTCCTCGCTCATTTCCGGCAGTGACCCCTGTGAGGGCTGTTCGCTTTCCTCCGCATCGCCGGGAGAGGGTTGCTGGTCGGTCGCCTGTTCGGAGGATTCTGGCTGGTTTTCCGTCTGCGGTTGTCCGCCTTCCTGTTCTCCTTCTTTTTCCCCTTCCTTTTTTCCAGAGTCAGGTGGCTCGGCACTATTCTGGTTATTGCTTCCGGACGGATTGTCAGAACCGTCATTGGCATCTTCGGGGTCCTGTTCGCCGGGCTGTTGCTGATTTTGCTGATCTTCAGGTTTTTCCTGGGGGTCTTGTTTTGGCTGATCCTGAGGACTTTGCTGATCTTGCGGCTGATTCTGTTGCTTGAGTTGTTCCACCAGTTCACGATTAAACTGGGCATCTTCCATTTCCGGTACCAGCGCCAGGGCCTGGTTGTAACTGGCAATGGCTTCTTCCAGCTTGCCGTCTTTTGCCAGTGCATTGCCGCGATTGTAGTGATCGATGGCTGAATCACCCTGATACAGTTTGGTGGCCTGGTCGTATTGACCATTGCGGTAAGCGGCGGCCGCTTTCCATTGCGTGTTATTGAATTTTTCCTGGGCGGTGGCGGTATCGCCTTCCTGCAAGGCCCGTGATGCCTGTTGGTCAGGTGTCAGCCAGAGATCATCCCAGCTCAGGGCCTGGGCGGGCACGGGTAGACCAAACAGTGGTGTCAGTATCAGACAAGCAAGGACTATGCCGCGACGTGAAGCCAGCACCAGTATCGGTAATAACAGCAGCACCAGCCAATAGCCCGTGTCATGCCAGCTATCGAAGTTGCGCTCAAGCTGACGGGTGGAAGAGTCTGGTCCGATTTTGAAGCCCTCCAGCAGGTAGTTGATATCGGTGTTATCTGCCGTGATGGCGGTGTAGCGGCCATCATGCCGGTTTGCCAGTTGTTTTAGCCCCCGCTCATCCAGATGCGGCACAACGATAGAGCCGCTGCTGTCCTTGGCAAATCCGCCGCCGCCAATAGGGATGGGCGCCCCCTCTGCAGTACCAATACCGAACACCGAGAGGCGGAAATCGCCCATACCGCGAAAGATACCACTCAGCTCATCCCGGGCGCGCTCGGCGACACCATCGGTTATTAACAGTATGTCCGCTCGGGTGGCTCCTGCATTGAGCGCCAGCTCCATGGCTTTTTGTGCGGCGGATTCAACATGGCTACCGGGGCCGGGCATGATGTTGGGGTCCAGAGCCGGAACCAGTGCTGCAAGCGTGTTGGCGTCGTCGGTGAGAGGGCTGACCACAAAGGCGTCGTCAGCGTAGGCGATCAACCCCGTTGCCCCCTCTTTGCGTTGCTGCAACAACTCGATCAGTTTCAGCCGTGCACGGGTAAGCCGGTTGGGTTTTTGATCTTGGGACAACATGGAGGGCGAGAGATCAAACAGGATAATCAGCGCGCTTTCCTGTTTGTGGATTGGCAGGGGTGTTCGGTCCCAGGTGGGACCAGCCATGGCAAGCGCAGCGATGATCCAGCCGAGGAGTGAAACCGCGACCAGTGAACGCCGTTTGTGGTGGGTGGATTCATCCAGTAGCAGTGGTAGCAGTTCCGGTGCAATGACCCGATGCCAGTTGCCCCGCCTGATCTGGGAGCGGTGTAACCACCAGCTGGTGAGCAGTGCCGGCAGAATGGCCAGCAACCAGGCCGGTCGCAGAAAATGAAAGTCGGACAGCGCTTGCAGCATGCTCATCAGCGGTTATCCCCGCGATTTGTCAGGGCTGCCATTGCAAAGCTGCAGAGCAGTGCGAACCCCAGCGGCCAGTAGAATAATGCTTTGGTCGGTCGCAGGGTTTCCGCTTCCTGGGCGATCGGTTCCAGCTTATCAAGCTGTCTGTAGATCGCCTCGAGCTCCTCCGGGTTGCGGGCACGGAAATACTGGCCACCGGTTTTCTCGGCGATGGCAGTCAGGGTCGCTTCGTCCAGGTCGCTGGAGGGGTTGATCCGTCGCGTGCCAAAGAGGCTGCGCTCCAGCTTGACTTCTGCACCAATGCCGATGGTATGGATGACAATATTTTCCCTGGCCGCGATGTCGGCCGCTTCGAGTGGTTTAACCCGGCCGGCAGAATTGGCGCCATCCGTCAGCAAAATCAGGACCCGATGACTTTTGGGTCGAGGCTGCAGGCGTTTCACCGCCAGACCGATGGCATCACCAATGGCGGTGCGGTCGCCGGCAAAGCCAATCTGGGCTTCATTGAGCAGCACATTCAGGGTCCTTCGATCAAATGTCAGCGGCGTCTGCAGGTAGGGGCGGGTACCGAACAGAATCAGCCCCATGCGGTCGCCCTGTCGGCGCTCGACAAATTCTCCGATTACCTGTTTGACGGCAGTGAGCCGGTCAACGGTATTGCCGCCTATCTGCATATCGGTTTCTTGCATGCTGCCGGAGATATCCACGGCCATCAGCAGATCCCGGCCAGTGCTGGGTATGGCAATGGGGTCGCCAACCCAGGTGGGACGGGCAGCCGCTGCGAGCAGAGCAATCCAGGTGGCTGTCAGCAGTGCCAGTGCAAACCAGTGCCAGCTGCCGCCATTTTTTTGCACCGATACATTCCTCGACAGCGCCGAGTAGACGGGCACCTTCAGGGCCGGTGTCGTCGCCTCGGCTCGGCTGCGCAGCATCCGGTAAAGTACCGGCACCGGTAACAGGATAAACAGCCAGGGCCATTCAAACGTCAGCATGATTTACTCCGCTGATGTTGTTCAAGCCATCGTTTGATAGCGGTGTGCAGGGAAATAACCAGGTGGTCGATATTTTCCGGGTCAGCCCGATAGGGCAGGACTGTCAACTGTTGCTGTAGTGTTTCGTCAAACAGCGTTCGCCGACATTGCTGGTTAAGCCGTTGCAATAACTGTGGTGTCAGCTCCGACTCGAGGGCCTGATCCGGATAGGCTGTTTTCGCGGTACGGCGCAGGAGTGCCAGCATGGCGTGGCAATATTCGAGCGGTTGTCCCGCCAGGGATTGCTCCAGCTCGGCCAGGCAATGCAGTGCCTCCCGTCGATAGCGATTGTCCTGGTGCCGCTTTTTCAACCTCCAGAGACAGTAAGTCATTGCGCTCAATAGCAGTAGTGCCAGCAACCACCAGCCCGGGGCAGGGGGCCACCAGCCGACCGGATCGGGCAGGTGAATGTCGCGCAACTGTGAGAGTGGATCCTGGGGATTCATGAGTGACGGCCGGTTTTTTTTCTGCTGTAAGTCTGTTGCAGGGTCGGTATGACAGAGGTTCCTGTTTCAAAAGTCATCAGCCCCATGCGCAATTGCGTGCACAGCTGTCGCAGCCGTGCCTGATGACGGAGAAAGTGCTGTTCAAACTCCTCGCGTAATTCACGACTTCGGGTGTTCAGTGAAAATTGCTGGTTACCGTCATTGACCTGGTAGAGGGCCGGGGGTGGCAACTGCTTTTCCAGTGGGTCATGGATTTGGCACAGGTTGACGTCACAGTGTCTGGCCAATTCGAAAAGGTGTTGTTCGCAGTCTTTGTCCAGGTCATGAAAGTCACTGATCAGAAACAGTGTTGAGCCGGGTAGTGCTACCCGCCGACTGTCCCGCATGATATCGACCATGCTGTATTTGCCGGGCACGGAGCGGGTCAGCAGTGCACTGAAGTCCCTTAACTGGTGGATCAACTGCAAGACGCTGTGGCTGCTGCGACGCGCGCGGATTTCGCGATGCTGCTCCGCACCGATAATCAGTCCGCCAACCCGATCATTGGCGTTCAGCCCGGCCCAGCCGAGCGCTGCGGCCAGCTGACAGGCGGTGATGGATTTCAGCATTTTTGAGCCAAAGAACATGTTGGGGCGCAGGTCAGTAATCACCAGGATGGGTCGCTCCCGTTCTTCCCGAAACAACTTGGTGTGGGGCGTCAGGGTGCGGGCCGTGACACGCCAGTCGATCGAGCGGATATCGTCACCGGGCTGGTATTGCCGGACTTCTTCAAAGTCCATGCCCCGGCCTCGCGTCCGCGAGTGGTGCCCTCCCATCAACGAGGTTTTCGCCATTCGCCGGGGGAAGAATTTCAGGTCGCGCGTGCCGAAGCGCATGCCTACCAGGGTGGTGACATCGGCGATGGCGGGATTGTTGAGATCGGGGTCGTCCATTGATCAGGCAGAGGGTACGTTGCTGATCAGGGTATCGATTGCCCGGTCCGGATTGATGCCGCTGGCCTCTGCTTCAAAACTCAGAATAAGGCGATGGCGCAAGACATCGTGAATCACGCTGCGCACATCGTCCGGGGAAACGTAGTCGTGGCCCTTGAGCCATGCGCAGGCCCGGGCACAGCGGTCCAGCGATATGGTGGCTCTTGGGCTGGCACCAAAATCAAGCCAGCTGCCCAGTTTTTCGCAATAATCGGTGGGGTTGCGGGTGGCGAGGATCAACTGGACGATATATTCCTCCACGGGTTCTGCCATGTGGACTGACAAAACTTCCTTGCGGGCTTCCAGCAGGGTCTCCTCTGAGACTTTATCGATGGCCGCTATCGGTTCGTGCAATGCCTCGTTGCGAGCCAGGCGCAAAATCTGCCGCTCGGCCTCTGCTTCGGGGTAGTCTACGTTGACGTGCATCAGAAAGCGGTCCATTTGCGCTTCCGGCAGCGGGTAGGTGCCCTCCTGTTCGATGGGGTTCTGAGTGGCCATGACCAGGAAAAGCCTGGGCAGTGGGTAGGTGCTGCGGCCCACACTGATCTGGCGCTCTGCCATGGCTTCCAGCAGTGCTGACTGGACTTTGGCCGGCGCCCGGTTGATCTCGTCGGCCAGTACCAGGTTGTGAAAAATCGGTCCCGGCTGAAATTGAAAACTGCCATCTTCCGGGCGATAGATATCACTGCCGGTGATGTCGGAGGGCAACAGATCGGGCGTGAACTGGACACGGTGAAAATCACCGGTAATGCCATCCGCCAGGGTTTTGATGGCTTTGGTTTTTGCCAGCCCGGGGGCGCCTTCCACCAACAGGTGACCATCTGCCAGAATGGCAATAATCAGCCGGTCTATCAGGTGGGGCTGACCGACAATCTGGGTATTGAGATAATCGCGGAGCTGCAAAATTTTTTGCTGATGAGTCATGCTGATGCTTACTTCTTGTTATAACGGTGGTCAGAGATTGTAATGCCTGGTGGCCGCTAACCCAAACAGGGCAATCATATGAGGTTAATCTAGACTGTAGGTAGCAGATGAAGTTCAGTTATGGCTTATTCTGTCGCGCTGAGCACCGGGAATGATCAGGTAGCGGGCTTACTCATAAAAACACGGGAAAGGGGTGATCATGCAGCGAGTTTTTGAAGGTGATTTTTTTGCCTCCCTTGAAGCGCAGTTAATCGAAAAATATCCGGCGGAACTGGCAGAGCAGTTAGTGCCATTCTCCAGAAAAATCTTCGAACTGTTTCCTTTGCACGAGCTGGCCCATGAACAGCTGGATGATGTTCAGGGTTTTGTGTTCAGTCTGTACAACTTTACCCGCAAGGTGGTGCCAGATCGTCCTACTGTTCGCGTGTTCAACCCGGTCCTGGAGGAGGATGGCTGGGTCAGTGATGCCACTGCGTTGTTCATCCTGCAACGGGATATGCCGTTTCTGGTGGATTCTGTACGCATCCAGCTTAACCGTGCAGGACTCAATATCCAGCTGATCAAGAGCACGGTGTTTCAGGTTGTTCGCGATCAGAATGGCGTTCTGGTCGATCTGTTTGCCGACCCGTCAACGCCCGGTAGCCGCGCTGAAGCGCTGATCTATATCGATGTGGATCTGCGCACGTCGGGTGACGAGCATCAGTCGCTGGAGCACGACATACTGGATGTATTGCGCGATGTCGAGGTGGTGACCGACGATTTTATCCCGATGTCGGAACGACTTGATCACGCAATAGCCGGTGTCAGGGAAAATCATGCAAACCTACCGGTATGTGAGGCGGATGAACTGGCTGCCTTTCTCGAGTGGTTGCGTGACGGCGCTTTTATCTTTCAGGGTTGTTCGGAGTTTCGGCTTTTAAAAGAGCGCGGCTCGCCCGCGCTGAAACATCTCCCGGAACGGCAGCTCGGCATTTTTCGTCGCCATCAGATCGATATTGAAAAAAAGGCACTGAGCGAACTCAGCCCCGGTATCCAGGCATTTTACGAGGGCGATGCCCCGATGGCTTTTACCAAGTCATCCCTGCGCTCCAGGGTTCACCGACAGGCCTACTCGGATTTTATTGTGCTGAAACACTATGACAAAAAGGGGGTTGTCATTGGTGAATACCTGTTTATGGGGCTTTATACTTCAGCGGTTTATAACGTCAGCCCATTCAAGATCCCGTTGATCCGCCAGCGCGTTCAAAACGTGCTGGATCGTACCGGTTTCAGTCCGGGCAGTCATGACTTCAAAGCGATCTCCCAATTGATTGAAGTTCATCCGAGGGACGAGCTTTTTCATTCCTCTGCCGATGAGTTGTACGAAACATTGGTCGGTATCTGGCAGATCAGTGAACGGCGTCTGGTGCGGCTCTTCATTCGGGTTGATCCTTTCGAGAAATTCGTCAACTGTCTGGTATACATGCCGCGGGATATCTACCGCACTTCCATTCGGACCGCGATTGAACACATGCTCAAACACGAATTTGATGCCACCGAGTGCGAGTTCAATACCAGTTTCTCCGAGTCGCTGCTGGCTCGAACCCGGTTTGTGCTGAGGGTCAATTCCAGTCGCTACCGGGAAGTTGACCGGGAGCAACTGATCGGTCGGATTATTGAGCTGACTCTCGATTGGAATGACGAGTTAGAACGTGCGGCGCTGGATGAGTGGGGTGAGTCACTGGGCAGGGATATGGCCCGCATTTATCGGGATGCCTTCTCCGCCAGCTATATGGATCACTTTGATCACCGCTCGGCCATTCATGATATTCAGCTGTTCCATGAGCTGAGCAATGATGCGGAAATTGCCACCGGTTTTTATCAGCAGGCGGGTGCAGACCAGAATGTCATGCGCTTCAAGCTGTTCCATCGCCACCACCAGTTAGAGCTCTCCAATCTTGTGCCGATGCTGGAAAATCTTGGTTTCAGGGTGTTGGGAGAGCATCCCTACCAGATTGCGCCGCGGCGGGGTGGCGAGATATGGCTACATGATTTCACACTGCGCTTCGGGCTGGACGTGGATGTGGATGTATCACTGGTCAGAAATACCTTTCAGGATGCGTTCAAAGCCGTCTGGTCCCAGCAAACCGAAAATGATCGCTTCAATCATCTGGTAGTCGGTGCCCGGCTGGACTGGCGAATGGTTTCCCTGTTGCGGCTGTATGCCCGCTACATGAAGCAATTGGGTAGCAACTTCAGTCAGGATTTTATTGCGGATACACTCGCGGCCAATCTCGACATTACCCGAAACCTGGTGGCGCTGTTCCGCTGTCTGTTTGATCCCAAGATTGTGACCCCTCAGAGCGAAGAATATGGTCGTGCCGAGCGCCTCAATCAAAAAATTCTCGATGCGCTGGAGCAGGTCAGCAACCTCAATGAGGACAAGGTGTTGAGCAGCTACCAGCAACTGATCAATGCCACCAAGCGCACCAATTACTTCCAGCTCAGTGCTGATGACCAACAAAAGCCCTGTATTGCGGTAAAACTCGCCCCCAGAGAAATCGCCGATGCGCCGGAACCGCGGCCGCTTTACGAAATTTTTGTCTATTCCCCACGGATGGAGGGTGTTCATCTGCGAATGGGCAAGGTGGCGCGGGGTGGACTGCGCTGGTCCGACCGTCTGGAGGATTATCGCACCGAGGTGCTGGGTCTGGTGAAAGCCCAGCAGGTTAAAAATGCAGTGATTGTTCCGACCGGTGCCAAGGGTGGTTTTGTGGCGAAGCAGATGCCGCGCAATCCGGGTCGGGAAGAGCTGATGCAGGAGGGTATTGCCTGTTACCGTTTATTTGTCTCAGGGCTCCTCGATCTTACCGATAACGTGGTTGGTGCTGACATTGTTCCGCCGCCCTGTGTGGTCAGGCGCGATGACGATGACCCCTATTTGGTGGTCGCGGCAGATAAGGGAACAGCCACTTTTTCCGATTATGCCAATGAGTTATCGTTGGCCTACGGTCACTGGCTGGGTGATGCTTTCGCCTCCGGTGGCAGCCACGGCTACGATCACAAAAAGATGGGTATTACTGCCAAAGGCGCCTGGGTTTCAGTACAGCGCCATTTTCGAGAATTGGGGCTCAATACTCAGGCAGAGGATTTTTCGGTCATCGGTATCGGCGATATGGCTGGCGATGTGTTTGGCAACGGTCTGCTGATGTCCCGGCATATCAAGCTGGTGGCCGCGTTCAACCACCAACATATCTTTATCGACCCCGACCCCGATCCCGAGGCGAGTTTTGCAGAGCGGGAGCGGTTGTTTCACCTCCCGCGTTCAAGTTGGGAAGATTATGACCAGACGTTGATATCGCCCGGAGGTGGCGTTTTTTCCCGCAACGCAAAGCTACTCGAGTTGACCCCGGAAATTCAGGCGTCGCTGGATATCAGCCAGACGGCACTCAAGCCCAACGAGCTGATCAATGCCCTGTTGAAAGCACCGGTTGATCTGATCTGGAACGGTGGTATAGGCAGTTACGTGAAGGCGGCAGGGGAAAGCCATCAGGACGTTGGTGATCGCGCCAATGATGCCGTTCGTATCGATGGCCGGGAATTGCGCTGCCGTGTATTCGGCGAGGGCGGCAATCTCGGCATGACCCAACGGGGCCGCATTGAATATGCGCTCAAGGGGGGTGCCTGTAATACTGACTTTATTGATAACTCGGGAGGAGTGGACTGCTCTGACCATGAGGTCAATATCAAAATTTTGCTGAATGGGCTGGTGCAAAGCGAAGATCTCACCACCAAGCAACGCAACCAGGTGTTGGTGAACATGACGGAGGAAGTGTCCGAACTGGTGTTGGCCAATAATTATCGCCAGACCCTGGCCATAAGCCTTGCGCACTACCGTTGTAAAACCAATTTTTCAGAGTATTGGCGGGCGATCGTGGACTGGGAAGCCAGTGGCCTGGTCGATCGCTCACTGGAGTATTTGCCCGACGACGAGACGCTCAAGGATCGTGAGAAACGTCAGCTTGGCCTGACGCATCCCGAGCTGGCGATTCTGGTGTCCTATGCCAAAATCCTGATTAAGGATGAGGTGCTCAAATCCGATGCACCAGAAGACCCCTATCTGACCAAAATGATTGCCGGGGCGTTCCCCAAGAGCCTCTCACAGAATTACCCCGACAGACTGTTACAACACAGTCTGAAGCGCGAAATTATAGCCAATCAGCTGGTCAACGAGATGGTCAACCTGATGGGGGTCCCCTATTTTCAGCGGCAGATTGCCTCCACTGGTGCCAGTGTCAGTGATGTGATGCGGGCATTTGCTGTCGCCAGAGACCTGTTGCGCATCGACCATTTCTGGAGACGGGTCGAATCCCTGGATTACCTGGTCCCGGCAGAGGTGCAATTCGAGCTGTTTCACGCCCTGATGCGTATGGGGCGTCGAGCCTCGCGGTGGGTATTGCGGAATCGCCGTTCCTGCCTCAACCCACAACAGGAAGTGCAAACGCTCAGGCCTAAACTGGTGGAGCTGCAGCTCCTGTTGCCGACGCTGTTTCTTCGGGAAGAAGCCAATGACTGGCAGGAAGAAGTGCAGCGTCTGATCGAGCTCGGGGTGCAGGAGGATGTGGCGATGCTGGTGGCCAGTGCCAATTTTCTGTTTTTCGGCTTTGGTATTGCTGACCTGGCAGCCACCGACAGGAAACCTGTTGGCTTGGTATTGGAGCTTTATTTTAAACTGGGCACGGAACTGGATCTCGATTGGTTTGGCGAACAGATTATTCATCTCGAACCGGACAATCGCTGGCAGGATTTCGCCCGTGAATCTTATGTGGATGATCTGGAGGGGCAGCGCCGCGCGTTGTGCGGGGCACTGCTGGCCGAGGTTAATGGCGTGAGGGATATCGATGGGGCGATCCAGGCCTGGAAAGCGACACACCCGCACCTGATTGCCCGCTGGATGGATATGATGCATGAGCTGCACACTACGCCAGGTCGGGATTTTGCCATGTTCTCGGTGGCGCTGCGGGAGTTATTGGACCTTGTTCAGGCAACCATTAATCACCGTGAAACAGCGCCTTTTTGCGCGATTTGAACGTTGCTTGGGGATGGCGGCACGGTACTGGTTGGAAGCGGCGGGAGGCTATTTGCCTCCACAAGCCGCTTCCTGAGTCCGGTCAGGACTTTTCAGGGGGACAGTGCCCCGTTAGGGAAAATGGGTAGAAATTTACAGGTTGCTGACTTTCTGCTGAACGGCCTGTTCCTTGTAGCCGCTCCAGTTATCTTCACGACCTTCCCGCCAACCGTTGCACCAGTCCTGAGCCAGTGTGGTTTCTTCTGAGTGAGGACATAGTGTCTTGTTTCGGCCATGGTAGCCTGCTTGGTAACCTTTGATGAAAGCGCGGTGGGAGGAATCTCGTTTTTGTCTTTTCATATGACATGAACTCCTGATTTCTAGGGCCACTTTCTGTGATTAAAGTGGTTTGCTGGTTTTTCTGTCTAGCCCTTCCATCACACCAAAAGTTGTCAACGCTGTCGAAGATTTTATTTGTCTATAAGTAGTAGTTTTTAATTCCCTTATGTAATCAATCGATTTTGTGTTTCCATTGCTCTCCTGATATGACGGCTTGATTCGTGGGTTGGAACATTTTTTATGGGTATGTGGTTTGCCAGTTGTCCGAAAGGACTTGAATCCCTGTTGGCCAGTGAACTGACCTCGCTGGGTGCGGAAAAAACCCGGGAGACAGTGGCGGGTGTTTATGTGGAGGGCACACTGGCATTCGCTTATCGGGCCTGTTTGTGGTCACGTCTGGCCAATCGGGTGCTCCTGCCCCTGGAGAAGTTTGAAGTCAGCAGTGCCGATGATCTGTATCGCGGCGTCAGATCGATTCCCTGGGAAATGCATCTGACCCCCCGACAATCCATCGCGGTTGACTTTATTGGTACCAACGATGCCATCAGGCACACCAAATTTGGTGCCCAGCAGGTCAAGGATGCGATCGTCGACCAGCTCCAGGATTGTTTCGGTGAACGGCCGGATGTGGATCTGCAAAACCCGGATCTGCGGATCAATGTGCGGTTGGCGAAGGATGCTGTCACCGTCAGCCTCGACATGTCCGGCGGCAGCCTGCACAAGCGGGGCTACCGTGTGGCCATGGTGCCGGCACCGCTGAAGGAAAATCTGGCCGCAGCCCTGTTGTTACGGGCGGGTTGGCCGGAGATCGCGGCACGGGGTGGCGCGTTGATTGATCCCCTGTGCGGCAGTGGCACGTTTTTGATTGAAGGTGCGATGATGGTCGCCGATATGGCCCCCGGGCTGATTCGGGAACGATTTGGTTTCCACGGCTGGGCGAAGCACGATGACACATTGTGGCAAGACATCAGGCAGGAGGCGCTGGTTCGCTGCGAGGCAGGCCTGTCCCGCGAGATACCTGAAATCCGTGGCTATGACAAGGATACCCGGGCCGTAAGTGCAGCCCAGGAAAATATTGCCTGTGCGGGATTGGAAAAGTGGGTGCGGGTCATGGCGAAACCCATCGAGGCGTTCAAAAAGCCCACACACCGTGAAACGGGAGATGGACTGATTATTTGCAATCCCCCCTACGGTGAACGCTGGGGCGAGATGGAAGAATTAAAACCGCTCTACCAGACATTGGGTGAAGTGGCTAAAAGGGAATGCCCCGGCTGGCGTATGGCGGTGATTACCGGTAATACCGAGTTGGCCGGCGAGCTGCGTTTGCGCGCCGACAAGAAGTACCAGTTTTTTAACGGCACGATTCCCAGTCAGCTATTGCTCTTTCAGCTTCGGGAGGCTGATGACCGGAACCCGCAGCCGCGCTCCGAAGAGTCTGCAGCGGCGCTTGGTGAAGGCGCGCAGATGTTTGCCAATCGGCTGAAAAAAAATGCCCGAAAACTGGCGGGCTGGCTGAAGGCTTCAGGGGTGAGCTGTTACCGTCTGTACGATGCGGATATGCCGGAGTATGCCGTGGCTATCGATGTCTATCAGGACGCCATCCATGTGCAGGAGTACGCCCCACCCATCACTGTTGATGAGGCGAGCGCCAACCGCCACCTCACCGAGATCCGTCAGGCGCTGCTATCGCTTTATCCGGAAAGCCGCGGTAAATTATTTTTTAAAGAGCGCCGCCGCCAGAAGGGTGATAACCAGTACCAGCGCCAGCCCAGCGGCTCCAGTCATAATGCGGTGCAGGTAGTCACAGAGGGTGCTGCCCGCTTTGAGGTGAATCTGTCAGATTATCTCGATACCGGCCTGTTTCTCGATCACCGACCGGTGCGCCGGATGATCGGTGCCATGGCCAGGGGCAAACGGGTGCTCAATCTGTTTTGCTACACCGCAGCCGCCAGTGTTCATGCGGCGCTTGGCGGGGCGACAAGCAGTCTCAGCATCGACATGTCAAACAGCTATCTGGAGTGGGCCGGACGCAATTTCGCCCTGAACGGACTGGACCTGAAGCAACATCAGTTGCTGCGGGCAGATTGTCTGGAGTGGCTGGAGAGAGAGCAGGGTGCCTTTGATCTTGTGTTTCTCGATCCCCCGACCTTTTCCAACTCCAAGAAAATGGAACAGGTACTGGATATTCAGCGAGACCATGGGGCATTGATCGGGCATGCCATGGCTGTGCTGGCGCCGGGCGGTACCCTGGTGTTTTCCAATAACTTCCGTAAATTTTCCATGGATCAGGCGGTGCTGCAGAACTGGCAGGTGGAGGCGATCACCGAGCAAACCTTTGATCCGGATTTTCAGCGCGATCAGAAGCTTCACAATTGTTGGTTGATCAGGCATCCACAATGAGTGACATTCTGACGCTATACAGCGGTACCCACTGTCCTCTCTGTGATCAGGCCAAGGCGCTGCTCTATCCGGTTCTCCAGGAGAAGGGTTGGCGTCTGCATGAGGTCAATATCAATGAGGATGAGGTGCTGACGGCAAAATACGGTATTCGCATCCCGGTGATTGTCACTCCGGATGGGCGTGATAAAGGGTGGCCCTTTACTGCTGGCCAGGTGCGGCGCCTGATTTCAGGCCCCTAGACCGGGTGACAAACCCCGACCACTGCTGTCAGTGGCGGTATGTCTGGGGTATGTTGTCACTTCAGATGTCGGTTAGAGGCTGTCATGCGCGGGATTACGTTTTTCAATTCTCTTTCCACTCGTCACTTACCCAGGGATTTTGCCGGTGGGCTAACCACCGCTGTGGTTGCCTTGCCGCTGGCGTTGGCGTTTGGGGTGGCATCCGGCGCGGGACCTGCTGCGGGTGTTTACGGTGCCATTTTTGTCGGTTTTTTCGCCGCGCTGTTTGGTGGTACGCCCGCCCAGGTATCCGGCCCTACCGGCCCCATGACGGTGGTGATGGCCGGTGTGTTTACCTCAATTCAGGCGAAACACCCGGAAGCGGGCCTGTTGATGGGCTTCAGCGCCGTGATTCTTGCCGGCATTCTCCAGATCGGCTTTGGGTTGCTGAAGTTGGGCAAGTATTTCATTCTGGTTCCCTATTCGGTTATTTCAGGTTTTATGACCGGGATAGGCGTCATCATCATCGTGCTGCAACTGGGTCCCATACTTGGGCACACGGGCACCCCTTCACTGCTGGCAACGCTGGACTATTTTCCCGAATGGCTAACAGCGATCAGCTGGCATGACCTGACATTGGGTTTGCTGGCGATCGCGGGTGTCTGTTTATGGCCCCATCGCTGGAATGTCTGGCTGCCATCGCCTCTGCTGGTGCTGTTACTCGGAACGCTTTGTGTGCTTTGGCTCCCCGAGGGGGCCGTGGCGACAATCGGTGCAATTCCCTCGGCATTTCCGTCGCTGCAATGGCCAATGTTCTCGTTGGACATGTTGGATGATCTCTTGTATGCCGCAGTCTTACTGGCTGTACTGGGTTCCATCGATTCTTTACTCACGTCACTGGTGGCCGACAACCTCACCAAACAGCAGCACGATTCCGATCGTGAATTGATCGGGCAAGGTATTGGCAATACGGTGGCCGGTTTTTTCGGCGGGTTGCCCGGTGCCGGTGCCACCATGCGCACAGTGGTCAATATACGAACGGGCGGCAAGACTGGCTATTCGGGCATTATTCACTCGCTGGTGTTGCTGGCGGTGATGCTTGGCGCGGGTCAGTACGCGGGTTATATACCCCTGGCGGTGCTGGCGGGCATTCTGATCAAGGTGGGTATCGATATCATCGATTGGCCCTACCTGCGGCGGCTTGGCAAGCTGCCTCTGGATACTGCGGCACTGATGGTGCTGGTGCTGTTCCTGACGGTTTTTGTCGATTTGATTACCGCCGTGTTGGTGGGGGTATTTTTATCCAACATGATTACCGTCGAGCGTCTGACGACTATTCAGTTGGATAATGTCCATTTTAAAAGCGGTGAGGTGACAGGGCCTGATCCGGATCCTGTCGACGAATGGCTGGCGGCTCAACAGGGCCGGGTTGCCCTGCTCAGTCTCGCCGGTCCCCTCAGTTTTGGGGTGGGGCGGGGGTTGCGCCGTCGCCTCGCGGGTCATGTTTCTCACGAAATTATTATTGTGGATCTGACTGGTGCCCAGCTGGTGGGTACTTCGACCGCAATGATTCTCGATGAGCTGATTCGCAACGAACAGCATCACCAGCGCTATGTGTTGCTGGTAGGCATTTCCGAACAAACCAGCGCCGACCTGAAAAGACTGGGTGCGCTGCAGTTTCTCGATGAACGGCATAGGTTTGCTGTGTTGCGCGATGCGATGGATTACATCGAGCGGGACGGACTCCATTGACCGGGATAGCTGTTGCGGGAGGCGTCAAAGTGGTCATTAACAACGAGTGATAAAAGACGGTCAGCGAACAGGTCCGGATTTGACCGGAGGCTATTGCCCTGTGGTCAGATAAAACACATCGAGAACGGTATTTGTTGCATCCATGACTCTGAAAATACGATCATCAATTTGTCGCAGCGACGTGCCATCCAGTGATCTGGGTAGCCGTCCCAGTAGATCCTCTGGCAGGTCCCGACTCATCAAATAAAGTTCGCGATCGAGAACTTCACCCCGTGCAACCTTCTTCTGCCAACCCGGTGGCAGCTCACCACCGCGTTCCAGTTTTTTGCGCAAACCGGGGGGCAGACTCTTCTGCTTGCCGCTGCCCTTGTGGTCGTCGCCAGAATAATCGCGGCGCAGGTACTCGCCGAACACCCGTTTTTCGGTTTCGCTAAACAGCGCATTGGCCATTATCCCGGCAGCCAGACCGACCGATTCTGATGTGTCGCTGTAACTGACGGGGGGCATCGCCAGCAGTCCGCCGAGCAGAATAATTGATAATTTATTGATTCTCATGAATTTTTTCCTTGATGGAAGTTCTGGTCAATCATTTAATGCCGGACTCGGTAAGACGATTGTCCTCACAGTGGTGCACCTCAATGGTCAGATGTGAGAGCCACTTAAAGTCGGCCAGTAGTGATCTGTAATAATCCGTGGGTCTGGGGTGGTGGGTGACAAGGGATATAATCGCCGCGTAGTCGTGCTCACTGATCTTCCAGATATGGAGATCCGTGATTTGATTGTCGGCATCCTCTTCAATGGCCCGGGTAATTCGCTCCTGATAGTAATCGCTCATGCCGCCGTCCAATAAAATCGGACTGGATTGCCGGATCAGACCGATTGCCCAGTAGGTGATAATCGCTGCACCGACAATTCCCATCACGGGGTCCAGTGCATACCAGCCGAAATACTTGGCCGACAATAACGCGAAAATGGCCAGCAACGAGGTGAGAGCATCCGCCAGTACATGCATATAGGCGGCATAAAGGTTTTGGTCGCGATGACCTTCGGCAGTCTGCTGATGCGTATCGTCACCGTCCTGGTGCTGGTGTGAATGGTGATCTTTTAACAACAGGGCGCTAATGATATTGACCACCAGTCCCAGCACAGCCACCGCGATAGCGGCATCGAGTTGAATCGGCTGTGGAGATGCCAGTCGCTGTAGCGACTCGACCAGCATCATCAGGGCGACAACTGCCAGCGCCACTGCACTGGCAAAGCCCCCCAGCACACCGACTTTGCCGGTACCGAAACTGAAGGCCGGATTGTCGGCATTTTTTCGGGCATAACGGTACGCAAAAATCGTAATCATAAAGGCAGCCACATGGGTGCCCATGTGCCAGCCGTCTGCCAGCAGGGCCATTGAACCAAATACCGTACCGGCAGTGATTTCCGCTACCATCGTGACGGCAGTCAGTATCAATACATATTTGGTGCGGCGCTCGCCATGAGCGTTTGCCGTGGAAAAGTCGTGCTGGTGTTGCCAGCGATGTAAGTGTTCCTGGTGCATAGGGGAAATCAATTCGTCAGATTGGCTAGATTACTGCGGAGCGGACAGGCTGAATGCCCCTCGGATTTCGCCCAGTTGATAGCCTGTGGCGGCGTCGTCCGGGTAATGGTTTTGCAGTGCTTGTGTAACGTCTGGATCGAGCGCGCTGCCATGGCAGTTGAGGCAGAGTGGCTGAACAATCTGAGCCTTCATGTAGCGGAACCGCCCATCGACCTGTTCGGCCCGGGTCAGTTGTGCAGGCATCTCTCCTGCGGCGAGGCGAGATTCAAAGTGCAAAAGGGTATTCCGTTCCCAGTGGTCGGGTTCAGCGGATTTGTTGCGGGCCTTGAGGCTGACTCGCTTGACGGACCAGCCGGTTTCCCGACTAAGTCGATTGGCTATTTCCGGTGCCGCCGTGGCGCAGACGCTGATGGCTTCCACCGGCCCACCGGTCTGGATTGCCTCCAGCAGACGTGGTTGCAATGAGCCGGCAAACTGTTTGACGATGCTTTCCGCTTGCTGTTCGAGTGCTGATACAGGGTCACCGCCCGCATTTATCAGCGCGGGCATCGTGATAACAGCACAAAAAAATACACTCCGAAATACTGTCTTGCAAGCCATGGGCGCGCTCCATTCAAAGCTACAGTTTCTGTACCAGTTTAGCTTAATCGATCTGGCCGTCCAGAGGCGCGGGTAAATGAGTCGATCGGTATTGAAGAGGGGTGAGCAGGTCCTAGCTTAATCTGAAAAAACGTTTGGCCGTCACAGTGGTTTGTTCGGCGATAACGGCCGCTGATTGCTGTCGGCATCTGGCAACTTCCTCCAGTACCCAGGGCAGAAAAGCGGGCTCATTGCGACGTTTTTTGGGTCGCGGCTGCAGGGTTCTGGGCAGTAGAAAAGGGGCATCAGTTTCCAGCATCAGCCGGTTGAGTGGGATGCTGCTCACCAGTGCCTGAAGTTGCTCGCCGCGCCGTTCATCACAGATCCACCCCGTGATGCCGATATGCAGGTCCAGATCGAGATAGTTGAACAGCGCCTGCCGATCGCCGGTAAAGCAGTGGATCACGCCGTCCGGCAGCTCATCGCGGTAGTTCTTGAGGATCTCAAATTGGCGCTGGTGGGCATCCCGCTCGTGCATGAAAACCGGCAGCTGTAATTCGATGGCCAGTTCCAGTTGTGCTTCAAAGGCCCTTTCCTGGTCACTGGGTGGGGAATAGTTGCGATTGAAGTCGAGCCCGGTTTCCCCAATAGCCACGACCTGGGGTGCCTCAGCCAGCGAGCGCAGCTGAGCGCCTGTCTCGGCGGAGTACTGCTTTGCCTCATGGGGATGGACGCCGCAGGTGCTGTAAAGCATGTCGGGGAAGTCGTCGCCGGATTGTTGGCAAAGGCTGAGCACCTGCTCACTCTCAGCCAGATTTGTGCCAGTCAGAATCAGCTGGGTGACATGGGCATCCAGTGCTCGCTGCAGCACACTCTGCCAGTCATCCTGAAAGCAGGGGTTGCTCAGGTTTACCCCGATATCGATCAGTGGCGTGCTGTTTGGCGTGTCATTCATAGCCGATGCTGTTTTTCTTTTTCCGAGAGGATGCGTGCTTCACTTTCCAGGTGGTGGGCATAGATCATGGAAAACGCCAGGACGTTCTGTACATAGTTGCGTGTTTCCAGGAAGGGAATTGTTTCAATCCACGCATCAAAGGGCAGTGATCCCTGGCTTTTGTTCAACCAGGTGCTGACCCGGTGGGGGCCGGCATTGTAGGCAGCTGTGGCAAGAATTCGGTTGTTGTCGAAGCGCTGCAACATTTCCCGGTAATAGCGACTGCCCAGCGTGATATTGATTTCCGGCTCAAACAGCTGGTGGCTACCACGGTAGCTGATACCGTTTTTGCGCGCCGTTTCCCTGGCTGTTGCCGGCATCAGTTGCATCAATCCCTTTGCCCCGGCGCGGGATTGTACGTCCTGTGCGAGTGCACTTTCCTGGCGCGCTACGGCAAACAGCAAATGCACCGGAACACCAGTCTTGTCGGCATGACTGTAGAACGCTTCCTTGAAAGCCAGAGGGAATCTCAGGTCGATATCATCCCAAAATCCGGCACTGATCATGCTGGTGATGGCCCCGTTGTGCCATTGCCAGCTGCTGGCAATATGGGCCGCGGTAATCCACTGCTGTTCGGTGAAATTGCGTGTGGTGTGATACCAGTCCCGACGGGCGGCCAGATAATCTTTGTGAAAGACGAATTCCCGGGTTCTGAGGATTCCCGGTTGTTTTTCCAGTTCAGCGATGTCGGTTGGGGAAACACGGGCTTTTTTGAACGCCATTGAATAGCCATTGGCGGTCCATTCGCTGGCAAGAAAACCGTAGAAACTGCGACTGCGGGACAGTACCTGATAGGCGCTGTTTTGCTGCGGTGGTTGTTTGGCGGTGTGGTTGAGATCTGCCGCCCGGGCCCGCCAGTATAGCCAGCGATCAGTCTCCCGGAGCTGGAGCGGCATGCGTTCTATCCAGGTGAGAACACTTTGCCAATCCGCCTGACTGATAAATTCCCGGGTACGCCATTCCAGCAGGGTCGGATCAGCAATGTCGAGATAATCAATCAGATAGTTGTCTGCAATATCAGGGTGTTCCTGGTTATAAAGACCCTTGATCAGGTCTGTCACGACCTGTTTTCTTTGCTCGTTGGTAAAGGGGTGGATCTGTTGGTAATAACTCCAGTGTTTGAGTGCAGTGGTTGCATCGGTTCTTGCCAGGTGAGTCAGTCCATGGGCAATGATGGCATGCACTTCATCACCGCTCAGTGCGTCGTTGAAATCACTGAACAATGAGTAGTTGCCTATGAGTTCGTGCTCAAGATCTACCTTCAGGAAATTCCTGGCCAACAGTTGGTAGCGATCCGACGTAAAAAAACGCTGGAGGTAGCGTGCCAGCCGGTACTGATGGTTTAGAACAGCGGCCGAGTAACGATTCCAGGCAATTTCATCAGTGATGTACTGGTTGGCAATCAGGTAATCAAAAAGTGGGTCACAGCCATTGGGCTGGGATTTCCCCACGCTCCAGAGGTTAATGGCTTCTGCCAGAAAAGGTTCCTTGTTCCCTCTGCTCAGGTTTATGTGGTGAAAATAACACTGCTGTTTCGTGCTGGCGCTGGCTGGTCGGTAATAGGCCAGAAAATCCTGTTCACGCCCCTGGCTGCGCAGGGTGTCGAGCCAGCGATAGCGTAGCCGGTTGGCCAGGGAGCTGTCTTCGTAGTTATTGAGAAAGGTCGAAACCTCACTGGTTTTCGCATGCCTCAACCGGTCGCTTAACCATAAAAATTCGATGTGCGGTTTAAGGGGGTAGTTTCCGAGGGCACTGACAAGTCTTCGGACATTGGCTTCGCTGCCCCTTGCCACTGCAATTTTGGCCTCTCGGTAGAGTGCCCGCTGTTCGTCTAAAGTCGGGCTTCCTGCAAAAGAAGTTCCGGGTAATAGCAGGCATGCTGCCAGAAAGAGTGTACCGACGACGCTGCCATGACATTTTTTCATAAAGGTTTGTTTGGTGTTCCTTGGATGGAAAGAAGTGGATTCAGCTGTGACCATGTTAGACAGGTCTTGTGAAATTAGATACTCGGATCAATAAGCCTGGATGCCCGGCTTATACCCGGACCGCCAGCACATCACAGTGGGATCCGTGCAGTACACCGGTCGCCGTTGAGCCCAGTATCAGACTGATACCATGACGGCCGTGGCTACCGACTACAATCAGGTCCACGTTGTTGTCATTGGCAAACCGGTGCATCTCCTGGGCGGGTTGGCCGATGATCACATGTTGGCTTTCAAGGGGAACTCCGAGATCTTTGCCGATAACAGTCAAACGCTGTTTCGCCTGCTCCTCCAGCTGGTATTGGACCTCGGTAAGGTCCATCGGGATATCGCCGCCATAGGCAAATGACAGCGGCTCCTGCACATGGACAAGGCTCAATTGGCACTCACCGTTGCCAAACAGGGACTTGACTCTCTCGACCACTTGCTGTGATTCTGGAGATAGGTCCAGACCGATCAGGATGTGTTTGTAGGCGGACATGAAGTATCTCCCGTAACTGGTTTATCAACGCTTTCTCAAGTATATAAGGTTGTAGCAGATAATGACCTATTTGTTAATTCTACTGATACTGGCGCTTATCATTTCACCGCTGCTCTGGTTTCGCCAGAGCCCCCGCCAGAAAATGATCACCGAGATGCGACGCCTGGCCTCGTCCCGAGGACTTCGGGTTCGCCTCGTGCATGCCCCGGATGCCAGAGAGGGAGAAGGTCGCCTTGAATACGCAGGTTATACCCTGCTTTGGGTGCCAGACTCCAGTCCATCGCCATTTTCCCGGATGGAAAAGTGGCTGTTGGTTCGGGGTACCCGCCGTGGCGACCACTCGCCCTGGGAGGGCTGGCAATGGATGGGCCATGAGGCCAACGACCGGTTAATACCGGTTATTGGGGCAGCACTGTCGGCCCTGCCAGCTGACGTAATCGCTGTTGAGGTCAACCGTGAGGGTGTAGCCATTGTCTGGCAGGAGCGTGGTGAGCTGGCGGATATTGACCGGATAGATGCCCAGTTGAAACACCTCAGAAGTGCGATCCGGCCCGAACAATCACTCGACAGATTGACAACTGAGTGAAAAATTACCTTGACCAAACCACCGGCGGCACATGTATATTCGCTCCCTTTCAGGCTTTGGTGGTGCCACCTGGTAGCACTTTAGGCAATCAATTTACAGGATAAACGGCTGCTTCATGGGTAAATCACTGGTTATCGTCGAGTCGCCGGCCAAGGCGAAAACGATCAACAAGTATCTCGGCAACGATTTCATCGTGAAGTCGAGTATCGGGCATATTCGGGATCTGCCTACGGGTGGTGGTAAAACGGTTGACCCAAAAGAACGGGCCAGGACGGCTGCGGCCACCCGCAAGCTGTCGGACGATGAAAAAGCAAAACAGCGCTCCAGAAGAGCCAGGGAACAGCTGGTCAATCGCATGGGAATAGACCCCGAGCATGGTTGGAAAGCGCGCTATGAGATTCTGCCCGGCAAGGAAAAAGTTGTCGCTGAGTTGAAAAAACTGGCCAAGGACGCGGATCATATCTATCTCGCCACGGACCTTGATAGGGAGGGGGAGGCGATTGCCTGGCACCTCATGGAAGCCATTGGCGGTGATCCCGAGCTATATCAGCGTGTTGTCTTTAATGAAATCACCAAAAAAGCGATTAAGGCGGCTTTCGAAAAACCGGGCAAGCTGGATACCAATCGGGTAAGTGCCCAGCAGGCCCGCCGTTTTCTCGACAGGGTCGTTGGCTTTATGGTGTCGCCACTGCTCTGGAGTAAGGTGGCCAGAGGGCTTTCTGCGGGTCGCGTGCAATCGGTAGCAGTTAAACTGATTGTTGAGCGCGAACGTGAAATTCGTGCTTTTGAACCGGAAGAGTACTGGACGGTGCACGCCGATCTGGAGACCACGGCTGAGGACATGGTCCGCTTTGAGGTGAAGAAGCAGGGCTCCGATCAGTTCAGGCCTGTCAGCCAGGGCCAGACAGACGCCGCGCTGGCCGCGCTGAAAAATGCTTCCTACGAAGTGATTGCCCGTGAGGACAAACCCACCTCCAGCAAGCCGTCGGCGCCGTTTATCACTTCAACCCTGCAACAGGCCTCCAGCACCAGGCTCGGTTATGGGGTGAAAAAAACCATGATGCTGGCCCAGCGCCTTTACGAAGGCGGTTATATCACCTACATGCGAACAGACTCCACCAACCTCAGTGCTGATGCAGTGACTGTCTGCCGTGACTTTATCAAAACGCGCTATGGTGCTGACTACCTGCCTGAAAGCCCCACGATTTATGGCAGTAAAGCCGGGGCCCAGGAGGCGCACGAAGCGATAAGACCCTCCAATATTGATATCAAGCCAGGTGACCTGGATGCGATGGAAGAGGATGCCAAAAAACTGTATCGGTTAATCTGGCAGCAATTTGTCGCCTGTCAGATGGTGCCGGCACAATTTACCAGCACCACGGTGACAGTGAAGGCAGAGGACTTCGAACTTCGTGCAAAAGGTCGGGTCACGCTGTTTGACGGCTATCTGAAAGTGCTGCCTGCGATGTCAAAAAAAGGTGACGACATCGAGTTGCCTGAAATGTCCGTTGGTGCCCGGTTGCTGCTCAACAAGCTGATCCCGATGCAGCATTTTACCAAGCCCCCGGCTCGCTACTCAGAGGCCTCCCTGGTCAAAGAGCTGGAAAAACGCGGTATCGGTCGCCCATCGACCTACGCATCCATCATTTCCACGATTCAGGATCGTGGCTATGTGCGGGTCGACAATCGCCGCTTCTACGCCGAGAAAATCGGTGATGTCGTTACGGACCGTTTGAACGAAAACTTTACCGACCTGATGGACTACGGTTTTACGGCCACAATGGAAGCCTACCTGGACGAAATTGCCCAGGGAAAACTGGAATGGAAGCAGGTGCTCGACCAGTTCTATTCGGATTTCTCTGCCAAGCTGAACCGGGCTGAAGCTGATGGCGGCATGCGCCCCAATGAGCCATCGCTCACGGATATTCCCTGTCCCCAGTGTGGTCGACCGATGATGATTCGCACGGGTACGACGGGAGTTTTCCTCGGCTGTTCCGGTTACAACCTGCCACCTAAAGAGCGCTGCAAAGGTACCCTGAATCTTATTCCCGGTGATGAGGCCGTCAACGTCGACGAGGACGATGAGGCTGAATCGAGGCAGTTGATGCATCGCCACCGTTGCCCCCTCTGCAATACGGCTATGGATGCCTACTTGATTGATGAGGGACGAAAACTGCACGTCTGTGGCAACAACCCCGACTGCGATGGCTTTGAAGTGGAAACCGGTGTTTTCAAGCTCAAGGGGTATGAAGGTCCGCTGATTGAATGCGATAAATGCGGTAGTGACATGCAGCTCAAGTCGGGCCGTTTTGGCAAATATTTCGGCTGTACCAACGATGACTGTAAAAATACCCGCAAGCTACTCCGGAGTGGTCAGCCAGCTCCCCCCAAGATGGATCCTGTCCCGATGCCAGAGCTGACCTGCGAAAAAGTAACGGATCATTATATCCTCAGGGATGGTGCATCCGGTCTGTTTCTGGCGGCCAGCCAGTTTCCCCGGCATCGTGAAACCCGTGCGCCATTGGTTGTCGAACTGTTGCCCCACACAAAAGAAATTGATCCCAAGTATCAGTTCCTCTTTGATGCTCCCGTCGCCGATCCCGATGGTATTCCCACGGTGATTCGCTTCAGTCGTAAAACTGGCGAGCAGTATGTCCAGTCTGAGCAGGAGGGTAAGCCCACTGGATGGAAAGCATTTTATGACCAGGGTGCCTGGCGGGAAAAAGATGACCGCAAGGGTAAGAAATAGGAGGGGCTGCCAGTGAATCCCTTTCTGCCGGCCGTCAATCAGAAGCTCTACTTCTGTGACTTGTTGTTGCACCAGATTGACCGGGATCAGACTCATGTTGTTGGGCCAGCGGCAAACCTGCAACTGGCGCTTTGCCAGTCAGCACTGTTCCAACTCGAAGCAGCCTATCGCCTCTATTTGCGCGAGGTAGCGACAACCTACCGACACAGGGCCGCCGAGACAATTTCTTCTGTTGGGGAGCTGATTGCGGCCATGGCGTCCATTGGTCAATCGCCGTCTGAGGCCGGGGAGCTGGCTAACCTGGAGGCGGATAAAGGGAGCTGGCTTGCCAATATGCTGAATGCCCGTGATCGTCTGCTTGAGGTTTGCCCGCAGGAAGTGGCCAATGCTGCTTCGCCCATTGCCGTCGTGCAAATTGAGCCGGGTGAGGACAGACGTGAATTGAGTGCTGATGTGCTCAACGGATGGTTGGAAGCCTTTCGGAGCATAATTGAGCGTCATCGCGAGCACATGGTTGAATGCTGACCGATATAGGCTGAATTAGCTCCCAGGCTAATTCCTGTTGTCGGGTTAATAATGCAGTACCCCTCTGGTACAATGCAGGGATGTTATTTTTGAAAACCCGATGGAATACTCAATGGCTATCTCCCTGTTTGAAATCGTAATTTTACCTGATGGAGATATTGCCCTGCAGCGGACGGATGAAGAGGACGCGCCGTTGATCAGAATCAGTTTTTCGGGAGAGGCCAAGGCGTTTCTTCAGGAGGCCAAGGTTGATGTCGCCAAAGCCATGATCGATGCGGGAATCGAGGTCTTTGAGGAGTTGGGTGCAGACAATTTTCAGATGGAGGAGGGCACCATGATCAAAAACCGGGTGCTCCACTGATATCAGACCGCCGAGGATAGCCGTTCGCAGTGCTGTCGGTTCAGCGAACTTACAGCGCCTGTAACTGGACCAATACTATTGGGTATTTGTCCGAATAACACCGACCCCCAGGCCTTCAATGACAAAACTCTGTTCCCGCAGGTCGACCACAATAGGGGACATTTCTTCGTTTTCCGGTTCGAGCAGGACCTCATGGCGTTTCAGGCTTTTGCCCAGGCGCTTGACGGTCACATCATCTTCAATGCGCGCGACCACAATCTGACCTTTCTGGGCCTGCCCCGTTTTGTGAACAGCCAGTAAATCGCCGTCCATGATGCCGGCATTCTTCATGCTCATCCCGTGAACCCGCAACAGGTAGTCCGCTCTCGGATTGAACAGGTTTGCGCCGATGTCGAGATAGTCCTCAATGTTTTCTGCTGCAAGAACAGGATCCCCGGCGGCGACACGGCCAATCAATGGGAGGCCGGCGGGCTCCTCATCCAGCAGGCGAATACCGCGGGATGCGCCTGAAACCATCTCGATCATTCCCTTGCGCGCCAGTGCCCTGAGGTGCTCTTCTGCGGCGTTGGGCGACCTGAATCCCAGTTCGGTGGCAATCTCCGCCCGGGTTGGGGGATACCCCGTTTCATCAATATGCTGTTTGATCAGGTTCAGGATTTCCTGTTGTCGGGCAGTCAGTGATGTACTCGCCATTCTCTAACCTCGGGGCTTATCGGGATGCATTGCAGCAGTCGGCACGTTGCTGTCCAGACTGCTGTAAATAAATATAGCCTGTAATTATTTACAGTATAAAGTTAAATTGATAGCGGGAAAAACCTTTTTCGACGGTATATTCTCAGAGTATCACTATGATCGCTGATCGAAGTGGATCATTGACACAGGGCGACAGCGTTTTTTCGGTCATTGGAGAAATAGTCTATGGAAGAAATCAAAGTCCCTGAAGCGTGGCGTGTCCTGCGTATTCAGTCTGAACTGGTGGATGGCATTGAGTCGCTGTCAGGCCTCGGTGGCGCGGTATCTGTGTTCGGTAGTGCGCGTCTTCAGCCCGACTCCCGCTACTATCAGGAGGCCATAGAACTGGGTGAAATTCTTGGAAAAGAGGGTGTACCTATCATCACCGGTGGCGGGCCCGGCATTATGGAGGCAGCGAACAAGGGCTGTTACGGCACCGGTGCAACTTCAGTGGGTTTGAATATTTCCCTGCCGTTGGAGCAGAATCACAATGCCTTTCAAGACGTATCACTGGATTTCCGCTACTTTTTCGTGCGCAAGTTCATGTTTGTGAAACATGCGGTGGGATTTGTCATATTTCCCGGAGGCTATGGCACCCTGGACGAATTGTTTGAGGCTTTGACACTGGTTCAGACCAATAAAGTGCGGCCCTTTCCTATTGTTCTATTGGGAACCAGTTACTGGCAGGGTCTGCTTGATTGGTTGAGAGAGACGATGTTGACGCACGGCTGTGTATCGGAAAGAGATTTACATTTATTCAGTCTGGTTGACGATGCCGAAAGTGCGGCAAAGATCATCCTGCAACATGCTCGCATGTTGCAGGCACAGGAGATCGCTGAATAACCCGGGTATCAGGAACGACCACCGACACTCTAAAAATCATCGAGTCCGTAAACAGTATCGGCATCAATGTCCGTCAATGGGTCATTCCAGTTATCAGGGATATAGATGTCATCTGGAAAGTGGCTGTCTTCGTTGCTCAGTTCGTACGATGCCCGCCAATCCTCGGGTTGCTCAGCCGGTAGCAGTATCAATTGCTGCCAGGTTTCGAAGTCAATTTCACTGACCTCGCCACCGACGTGCTGGATTTCTATGGAACCGCTGTGCTCATCCAGAGCGACAACTTCGAAAATGTCATCCTGGGAGGCGTCCTCGTACCAGACGCCGATGACTGGAACTTGTGAAGCCATGGTTTAATCCTCCTCATTGTTCATTGAACGTATCACCAACGGGGGGAAAGTGCACTGGCTCACGGGCGTGTTTCGGACGGATGGAGCAACCGGTGACCGTGAGGAAAGTCGCTTTTTAATGAACTTCTATTTAAAAAACCGATGTAACTACCTTTCCTGGAAAGAGATAATTTCTCTGGTTGCTCGGAAATAAAAATTCCTTAAGTGCTGAATGTCATAACAGATTGTTTTTAAAATGAAAAATTTGTCTAATTTGCCAAAAGGTTGACAAGTCACCGCAGCCTTCTTATGTTGCGCCCCCTGCTAACAAAGGTTTAAGACATGACGCTTGGCCCATTGATGCTCGATCTGGAAGGACTGGTACTGACCCCGGAAGAACGGGCCCTGATTCTCAATCCATCAGTGGGCGGTATTATCTTTTTTGCCCGAAACTTTGCCAGCCGCAGTCAGCTCGTGGAGCTGGTGGCAGATATTCGCGCAACAAGAGCTGAGTTGTTGCTCTGTGTCGATCAGGAAGGGGGCCGGGTGCAACGCTTCCGCGATGGATTTACCTCTTTGCCACCGATGCAGTTACTGGGTGATTTATTGTTGAAGGACGAGGATGGCGAAGCATTGCTTCAGGATGCCGGTTGGCTGATGGCCTCTGAATTACTTGCCTGCGGACTGGACTTCAGCTTTGCCCCCGTACTGGATCTGGATCGTGAAAACTGCGCGGTGATCGGCGATCGGTCGTTTGCTGATAATCCGGAGCAAGCCATTCGGGCCGCCCACTTGTTTATTGCCGGTATGCATCAGGCCGGCATGGCGGCAACAGGAAAACACTTCCCGGGCCATGGTGGTGTCATCGCCGACAGTCATCACGAAACACCCTATGACAACCGCTCTCTCCAGCAACTGCGAGATCGGGACTTGCAACCGTTTGTCCGACTTGCCGGTGAACTGGATGCGATTATGCCTGCCCATATCGTTTACCCGGATGTTGAATCTGTGCCGGTGGGGTTTTCCCGTATCTGGCTACAGAAAATACTGCGCGAGGAATTACAGTTTGAGGGGGTCATTTTCAGTGATGACCTGTCCATGAAAGGGGCGGATCTGGTGGGTGGTTACCCGGAAAAAGCCGACCGTGCCCTTCAGGCCGGCTGTGATATGGTGCTGGTCTGTAACAACCGTGCGGGTGCCTTGGAAGTGCTTGATTTTCTTTCTGAAAACCCTGTGAAGCCGTCTGGAAGATTAGATAAAATGGCGGCCAGGCAGTATCCGGATTGGGACGCGCTGCGATCCTCCGAACGCTGGCAGATCACTTCGCAGAAATTTGCAAAACTGCTGAAAAAGTCGTGAACAGGAATCCATAGCATGCAGCAACTGGAAGCGTGGTTAGTCAATATCACCGGGGAAAGCTATCTGTTGATCGCCGAGATTTTCCTGATCGTTCTGGCAGCCATGACAGCGGGATTTCTGGCAACGCGAATACTGAACTTTCTGCAAACGCGGGCGCTCAAGACGTCAAATTTTTGGGATGACGCCTTGATTGAGGCCTGCCGCCGTCCGGCAGTCTGGGCCATCTGGATACTGGGGGTTAATTATGCGGCGGCTGTCGCCGCCAGGCAGGCCGGATCCGAATGGTATGAATTGCTGGCACCTATTAACCGGGTTGTCATTATCTTTCTGGCGGCGCTATTTTTACTCAACCTGATTAAGCGTGCTGAACTGAATCTGGTGCATCCAGAATATACCAGTGATCCCATGGATGAGACCACGGTCAAGGCCATTGGCAAATTGCTGCGCGCTTCGGTCATCATCACCGCCACGCTCATTGCCATGCAGGCTTTTGGCTACAGTATTTCTGGCTTGCTCGCTTTTGGTGGTATCGGCGGCCTAGCAGTGGGTTTTGCCGCCAAGGATCTGCTGGCAAATTTCTTTGGTGGTTTGATGATTTATCTGGACCAGCCCTTCAAGGTGGGGGACTGGGTACGATCCCCGGATAAGGAGATTGAGGGCACTGTCGAAGATATCGGCTGGCGACTGACACGTATTCGCACCTTTGACAAGCGTCCACTCTATGTTCCGAACTCGGTGTTTAACAGTATTGCCGTGGAAAACCCCTCGCGTATGTTTAACCGGCGGATCTACGAGACGGTGGGTATTCGCTACCAGGATGTCGATAAAATGGCGGGAATTGTGGCCGACGTGAAACAGATGTTGTGCGATCATCCGGAAATTGATCAGAACCAGACCATGATCGTCAATTTTGTCTCTTTCGGTGCCTCATCGGTTAACTTCTTCGTTTATACGTTTACCAAAACCACCAAGTGGGTGGTTTTTCACGAGGTAAAACAGGATGTGCTGTTAAAGGTAAGCGACATCGTAGCCGGTCACGGTGCCGAGATTGCTTTCCCAACATCCACTGTCCATATTCCCGACCAGCTGCGATTGTTGCAGGCCTCGGAGGTCGAATGAGTATCGGCATTATCGGTGGCAGTGGGCTGGACAGCTTTTCCGATCTGAGCATTCGGGAGCAGCGTGAGGTCAGCACAGATTGGGGGGAGCCGTCTGCCCCCCTCTGTTGTGGCACGCTGGGCAATACGGAGGTTGTATTTCTGGCGCGACATGGTGTGAATCATCAGCTGCCGCCTCACCGGGTCAACTACAGGGCCAATATCGCTGCATTGCGTGCGGCGGGAGTGAAGGCGATCTATGCCGTCAATGTGGTGGGTGGTATCAATGGTGAAATGGGCCCGGGCGATCTGGTTATTCCCGATCAGATTATTGATTACACATTCGGGCGGGGTCACACCTACTCGGATAGCGCGGATCAGGCATTACAGCACATCGACTTTACTTTTCCCTATGACGATAGCCTGCGGGACAGATTGTTGCAGGCGGCTATTGCCTGTGGGACTGCCTCTAAGGTAAGGGTTCATGCAGAGGCTGTTTATGGCGCCACGCAGGGCCCCAGGCTGGAAACCGCTGCCGAGATTGCGCGAATGGCGAATGACGGCTGTGACATCGTCGGCATGACCGGTATGCCGGAGGCGGCATTGGCTCGGGAGTTGCAGATTCCGTACGCCTGTCTGGCGCTGGTGGTGAACATGGCGGCTGGCTTGAGTGACGAGCGGATCTCTTTTGGGCAGATGGAGGCGGTGATGGCAAACAATATGCCGCTGGTGCGCAAGGTTTTGGCCAAGGCCTTGGCGAGCCGACAGCACTGATGGCATTTTTCCGGCTCACGCCTTATCACCGTCAGAATTTTTGAGTGCTGAAGTCAGTCAGCTGCGGCCGAAGTATGACGTGTTACCAGAACCAGTACCCCCATTTCAGGGTGATCCAGATAGGTCAGTTTGTTCAGGTCCACCTGTTCCGACTGATTGAGAACAATGATCTTTTTAACCGGCGGGTGGCGTCGATCGACGGGACTGCTGGTATCGATGGCGGCCGCTGGCGAGGCGTCGCCGGGCACCGGAAGAGCCGCTAGCCAGGGTTTTACCGGTAATTGTGGCCAACTGTCTGGTCGGTCCGGATTGCCAGGTGAGGCGGTGCCAGTCCCTGCTGTGGTGGCAAAACTGGTTTTCCAGAGATCTGCCTGAATGTGCAGATAGCGGGTCACTACCAGCCGTATACTGCCCTCCAGCTCATGGTGGTTGCCATGGCGATGGCCTCCGGAAACAATAATCCAGGGGCTCTGTGCCTGTCCCAGCCCGGGTTGGCGCCATGCCATGTGGGTCAGTACTCGATAGCCTGCGGCGCGGTTCAGTGTGTATTCATCGGGTCCCAGGCTGAAATCTTCCTTCTCGAGACGAATCAACAGTTGTTCCGCAGGTTGGGGGTTGTCCGCCGATGTGGATGTATCGTTCTCAAGCCGTTGCCAGTTTTCCGGGTATTGCAGTCTGATGTTGGTCGGATGTTGTTCATCCTGATAAAGATCCTGCTGGCTGAATACGATCAGCTCAACCTGATACCAGTCTTCATTTGGATCCGCCCGGGTCTGGTCGGAGAGGCTTGTGCTTAAGGTGACTGCCAATAGCAGCAGACAGTTGAAAGGCATGCCAGCGGTTTTGAGTGGTCTCATTTAATGTCCATTGTTTGCGGGGGTAAGCCGGGTCAATAGCGTCTGTAGCTGTTCAAGTCGCTGTTCTTTCGTTTCCATCGGTAGAGTATATTTCAAGGTTGAAGCCCCTTGAAGTCGAAAAACAGTGGGCTCTTTTTGTACCATTTGTACAATCACCAGTGGTTCCACCAAGGTATCACTGCCAAATTCAATCCGTCCACCGGTTGCGCCGGCTTCTACCTTGCAGATGCCGAGTTGTCTGGCCTGAAGTTTCAGTGATGTGACTTGAAAGAGCGTCTTCAGATAATCGGGAAGCAGCCCGAAACGGTCGATCATCTCTACCTGAAGCTCCCATAAATCATCTTCTGTGGTGGCGTTGGCAATGCGCTTGTACATCATCAGACGCATGTGGACATCCGGCAAATAATCCTCGGGGATCAGCGCCGGCAGGTTCAGGTTGATCTCAATGTCCTCCGCCAGAGGCACATTCAACTCTACCGCCTTGCCTTTGCGCAGCGCATCAACAGCACGATCCAGCAGTTCCATGTAAAGCGTGAAACCAATCGATTGAATCTGTCCACTTTGATTCTCGCCGAGCAGTTCGCCGGCACCGCGAATTTCCAGATCATGGGTGGCCAGTGTAAACCCGGATCCCAGGTGATCGGCATGGGTGATGGCCTCGAGTCGCTTGATGGCGTCAGCCGTCATGGTTTTTGGCTCGGGAGTGAGCAGATAGGCATAGGCCTGGTGGTGAGAGCGTCCCACTCGGCCCCGCAATTGGTGCAGTTGGGCCAGCCCCAGTTTGTCGGCGCGGTCAATGATGATGGTGTTGGCACTGGGGATATCGATGCCGGTCTCGATGATGGTGGAGCATACCAGCACATTGAAGCGCTGGTGGTAAAAGTCGGACATGACTTTTTCAAGATCCCGCTCGCGCATCTGGCCGTGTGCGATATTAACCCGCGCCTCCGGCACCAGCTCTTCTATCACCTGCGCCGTTTTGCCAATGCTCTTGACCTCGTTGTGCAAATAATAGACCTGCCCGCCACGCAGAATTTCCCGCAGGATCGCCTCCCGGGTCACTCGGGGATCATTCTGGCGGACAAACGATTTTACCGAGAGTCTTCTCGCCGGGGGGGTAGCGATAATCGACAGATCCCGAATGCCTGACATCGACATGTTCAGGGTGCGTGGAATGGGAGTGGCCGTCAGTGTCAGGATGTCCACTTCGGCTCGCAGAGCCTTGATCTGTTCTTTCTGGCGGACGCCGAAGCGATGCTCCTCATCAATAATGAGCAGTCCCAGATTCTTGTAATTCACTTTGGCATGGAGCAGCTTGTGAGTACCGATCAGAATATCGACTTTTCCCAGGCCGGCACGGTGGAGAACCTCCTGTTGTTCCTTGTCAGAACGGAATCGCGATAGCTCCTCGATAGTGACTGGCCAGTTGGCAAATCGGTCGCGAAAGTTTTCCAGGTGTTGATGGGCCAGAAGGGTGGTCGGCACCAGCATCACCACCTGTTTGCCGCTGGCCACAGCGATAAAGGCGGCGCGCATGGCGACTTCCGTTTTCCCGAAGCCAACATCCCCACAGACAAGTCGGTCCATGGGCTGCTCAGCCAGCATATCCCGCCTGACGGCTTCGATGGTGTCCAGCTGATCGGGCGTTTCCTCGAAGGGGAAATCCGCACAGAAAGCGCGGTAGTCCGCTGCCGGGTCGCGGCAGGCAAACCCCTTGCGCGCTGCCCGCGTCGCATAGATGTCCAGCAACTCGGTGGCGGTATCGCGAATCTGCCGCAGGGCCTTGTCTCTGGCTCTTTGCCACTGGTCTGTGCCCAGTCGGTGTAAGGGTGCCAGGCTGTCTTCCGCACCACTGTAGCGGCTGATTAAGTGCAGCGATGAGACCGGGACGTAGAGTTTTGCCTGATCGGCATAGGATAACGTCAGAAACTCCTGGGGTTCGCCACTGGCGGTGATGGTCTGCAATCCCAGGTAACGACCGACACCGTGATCGATATGGACCACGGGCGCCCCAACGCTCAGTTCAGTCAGGTTTTTGATGACCTGGTCGGCATCGGTGCGCTCTTTGTTGCGTCGGCGACGTTGCATGACCTGCTGGCCAAACAGTTCTGTCTCGGTAATCAGGCTGATATTTGCCGGCGCTACAACAAAGCCGCGGGTCAGCGGGTAGGCGGTTATGGCGAGGGCTTGTGTTCCTTCGGCAAAAGATTCCCAGTCGGTTACGTCCTCTGGGCGAATAGACTGGCGGCCGAGCAATTCCAGCAGGGTTTCCCGGCGGCCCGCTGATTCCGCGCAGATCAGTACCCGCTGTCTCGCGTTGGCCAGATGTTCCTGAAGTTTTTTCAGGGGATTGTCTGCCTTGGCATCAATCGCCACCGGCGGTGGAGCGGATATGTGCAGGGAAAAATGATTTTTCTGCTGGTCGGATTCGCTATTGATTCGTGTGCAGGGGTATTCTTTCAGATGGCCGAACAGTTCTTCGACCGGGATAAATAAGGCTGCCGGGGGGAGCAGCGGCCTGGTTGGATCAACACCGTATTCCTGGTAGCGCTGGCTGGCATCCTGCCAGAATTTTTCGGCGGCCTGTTCCACAGCCCCTTCGGTAAAGATAAGGCTGTGATCGGGCAGGTAATCAAACAGGGTGGCGGTTTCTTCAAAAAACAGAGGCAGAAAATACTCGATTCCCTGGGGTGGAATACCCTCACTGACATCCCTGAAGACCGGGCAGCGTCGCTCATCGACATCAAAGCGGGACAGCCAGTTGTTCTGAAAGCGCCGGATAGCCGGTTTGTCCAATGGGACTTCCCGTGCGGGCAGTAGGTGTATGTGATCGGTTTGCTCCAGCGTGCGCTGGGTGTCCGGGTCGAAGGTGCGAAGCGTCTCAATTTCATCGTCGAACAGGTCGATACGAAAGGGCAGTGTGGCACCCATCGGGAAGATATCAATCAGAGCGCCCCGAACAGCGTATTCACCGTGTTCGGCCACGGTATCAACACAGCGATAGCCTGCTGACTCCAGTTGGGTGCGCACTGTATCGAGATTCAGCTTGTCACCACGTCGGTAATCGAAGGCGCGCTGATTGACGAACTCGGCGGGCGGCAAGCGGTGCATCAGGGTGCCGACGGGCACTATCACGACACCGCTACGGGTTTGCGGTAAGCGGGAAAGGGTGCGCAACCGTTCGGAGACAATATCCTGATGCGGTGAAAAGATATCGTAGGGAAGGGTTTCCCAGTCAGGGAAATGGAGTACAGCGGCCTCTTCGCCGAGGAAGAATTTCAGTTCGGATTCCAGCTCAGCTGCTGCTTTTGCCGAGTCTGCAATGACGACGGTCAGCCCCGGCACTTGTTGGCTTGCCTCGGCAATGACCAGGGCGCTGCCGCCGTTTACATCCTGCCAAACGCGCTTGTCGCCAGCTGTGTTGGCTGGCGGTAGTGACAAAATCGACATACTGGAATGGCACTTCTGTGGGTTAACCTTGAAGGTATGCTATTTTAGCGGGGCAATAGAGAGATTGATATGCCGTACCCGTGTTTTCCATTCAGAGGCAGTTTGCTGATAGGCTTTTGCTTGCTGTATCTGCTGGTGATGACCGGCTGCAGCGGCTCCTCATTCCGGGTCCAGGATCTGGCCAAAACGGATATCGATATGGTGGCGGACCTGCACTATCAGCAGGTCGAGCTGTTGCTCAAGGAGCTGACGGTGAAGCTCTATAAGAGGAATCCGCGAGAATTGCAGAAGGTCCCCGGCAAGACGATAGACCTTCGTGTCACACAGATTTTTACCCATCCGGGAAAGCCCCAATTTGCTGAGCTGGGCGGCAGTGGGATCGATGCTATGCAGCTGTCTGTGGACCCGGCATTCAGAGGCGACCGCGTGTTTGCCCTGATGGTGGGAATGACGGGCATGATCAGGGAGTCCTACGGCATGAAAACCGAGTTTTTCATGCTCAGCAAGCTTGATTATCAGAAGCTTTATTACAGTGCCCGCAACATTGAAATTGCCATGTGGCGGATCAGAACGCACCTGGACGAACAGGGCAAGGCCCTGATTCTTACCAATAGTCGCAAGGGGGAGGGTTATAACCTCAGTTACGAGCGCCTGTTCGGTAAATTGATTGCCCATCAGGATATGCTCGCCTTGATCATTGCCCAAAAAAACCAGCGAGTCATCAAAACAGTTGCCCTGAATGTGGCCAGCATGGCATTTATCCCCCTCTGAAAATTTCCCTGGCCAGTAATCACCGTTGCGGTGTCCGGTTTTTTGACCGCATAGCTGTTTGCTGATCCAGATCAACCATCGTCGAACCGCAGTACCGGTTATTCACCGCACTTTGTTGCCCTTAAAAGACTGAATGCCGATAATAGCGCCCCAACCCGTGATGGGATTGCCGCCCATCGTGTTAGACCAACAAAATGAGAGGTTTACCTGTGACCGAACAACATCGCCCCATTCCTGCCGACTTTTTTGCTGACTGGAAAGAGCGCGAGTCGCTGGCCGAAGCCATGATCCCGCTGATCGGAAAGCTTTACAGGCAAAATAACGTCTCTCTCTACATGTATGGCAAGAATATGGTCAATCGTTCAGTGATTGATCTGATGAAGGTTCATCGTTTTGTTCGCCAGATTGAACAGAATGAGCTTTCGGAATTTGAAACCTTCCCTCTGATTCTGGCGTTGTCGGAAATGGATTTGGGGCCTGCCCATATCGACGTGGGTAAGCTGACTGTCAAATACCAGGAGTCCGGTAATGGCGAGAATCTGACTGCGTTCCTGCAACGGGAGGTGGGCGATGACATTGGTTGCGTGCGCAAGCCACTGCCACAACCCCAGGATGTGGTGCTCTACGGTTTTGGTCGTATCGGCCGGTTGCTGGCCAGATTGTTGATTGAAAAGACAGGTAGCGGTGATCTGTTGCGATTGCGTGCCATTGTGGTTCGCAAGGGGGGCAGTGCGGATGATTTGGCCAAACGAGCCAGCCTGCTACGACGCGATTCTGTTCACGGTGCGTTTGACGGCACCATCAGGGTCATTGAGGATAAAAATATTCTGGTGTGTAACGGCAACCCCATTCAGGTGATCTACGCCGACTCTCCTGCGGAGGTAGATTACACCCGCTACGGTATCAGCAATGCCATTGTGATTGACAATACCGGTGTATGGCGTGATGAAGAGGGTCTATCCAGGCACCTGCAATGCCCCGGTGCCAGCAAGGTGATCCTCACCGCGCCCGGCAAGGGCAATATTCCGAATATTGTTTATGGGATCAACCAAAATGAGATTACTGCAGATACCAAAATAATTTCTGCCGCGTCCTGTACCACCAATGCCATTGTGCCCGTGCTGAAAGCCCTGATGGACGAATTCGGCATAGACCGTGGGCATGTGGAAACCGTACATTCCTACACGAACGATCAGAACCTGATTGATAACTATCACAAAGGGTCACGTCGGGGTCGCAGTGCCGCGCTCAATATGGTGATTACCGAGACAGGTGCTGCCAAGGCGGTGGCAAAGGCATTGCCGGAGCTGGCCGGCAAGTTGACCGGTAATGCGATTCGGGTGCCGACACCCAACGTATCCATGGCGATTCTCAATTTGCAGCTGGGTCGTGAGACAACCAGAGAAGAGCTCAATGAATACATGAGAAAAACCGCACTCTATTCGTCTTTGCAGCAACAGATTGACTATACAATTTCTTCCGAAGCGGTCTCGACCGACTTTGTCGGCTCGCGGCATGCCTGTGTTTATGATTCAGAGGCGACGATCGTGAGTGGTGACAGTGTTGTGCTGTATTGTTGGTACGACAATGAGTTTGGTTATAGCTGTCAAGTGGTGCGATGTCTGGAAAATCTGGCTGGCGTATCCTGGCCGATGTACCCAACAGCCTGACGGGCAGTGTCTCTCGCTGCAGTCGGGAGCTGTTGCCCTGACAAATTGTTGGTGGTGGGTGCTTGGTCGAGAATCAATTACCACAATGTCTGTACTGGTAATGGGAAGCCTCCGCCTTTATAATCGCGCCGATTTATTTGCCGGTGTCGGTGTGCTTCAAGCAAGCCACCTTGCACGAAAAGCACTGGTGCTGCCGTAGGATGACCACGATGTTTTCGGCTGCATTTTGGGGGCTCGAGAAGAGCAATAATTAATTACATTTCGTAATAGGCATTACCTATGATTAAGATCCGTCGGGGATTGGACTTACCTGTTTCGGGCTCGCCCGAGCAAGTCATTCACGATGGTCCCACAGTGAAATCTGTTGCTGTTGTTGGCCCTGATTACGTTGGTATGAAACCAACCATGGAGGTCAAAGAAGGCGACAGGGTCAAACTGGGCCAGTTACTTTTTACTGACAAAAAAACCGAGGGCGTCCGTTATACCGCCCCGGCTGCCGGGGTGGTCACTGCCATCAACCGCGGTGAGCGGAGAGTGCTCCAGTCAGTGGTGATCGATGTGGAGGGTGATGAAGAAGAAACCTTTGCAGCGTACAGCAATGATGAGTTGAGTCACCTCGACCGCGCGGCAGTGGTAGAGAATCTGGTCAATTCAGGTTTGTGGACGTCACTGCGCACGCGTCCCTATTCAAAAGTGCCGTCGCCATCTGCGACGTCACCGAGCTCCATTTTTGTCACTGCGATGGATACCAATCCGCTCTCGGCGGATCCGGCGCTGGTCATTGCCGAACGCGCAGATGACTTCGAGAACGGGTTGACCGTGATAAGCCGTCTGACGGACGGGGCAGTGCATCTTTGTACCTCCAGTGATTCCCCGATTAGTGGAAGCGCTACCGGTGTTCAGGTGCACAGCTTTGCTGGGCCGCACCCCGCCGGACTCGCCGGCACCCATATCCACTTTATCGATCCGGTGAGTGATCACAAAACGGTCTGGACGGTGGGTTACCAGGATGTACTGGCGATAGGTGCATTGTTCACGACAGGCCATATCGATACCCGCAGAGTCATATCGCTGGCGGGCCCCCAGGTTGCCAGGCCGCGACTGGTTCGCACAAGACTGGGTGCCAATCTCTCAGAATTGACTGCCGGTGAGCTAAAGGACGGTCAGAATCGACTGGTTTCCGGATCGGTGCTTTCCGGTAGAGCGGCCAGTGGACCTTTTGATTTCCTGGGTCGTTACCATGTCCAGGTATCGGTTTTGCTGGAAGGTCGGCAACGGGAGTTTTTCCGTTATCTTTCTCTTGGTGGCCACCGGCACTCAGCGATGCCTATTTACCTGTCATCCCTGAGCAAGAGCAAAAAGTTTGATTTCACGACCAATACCAATGGCAGTGAGCGGGCGATGGTGCCGCTGGGCAACTATGAGAAAGTGATGCCGCTGGATATATTGCCTACCCAGTTATTGCGGGCGCTGATTGTCGGGGATACGGAGACAGCACAGAAGTTGGGCTGTCTGGAGCTGGATGAGGAAGACTTGGCACTTTGTACCTATGTCTGCGTAGGAAAGTATGAATACGGTCCGATTCTTCGGGATAATCTGGCCCGCATTGAGAAGGAGGGCTGATAATGAAAATATTGCGTAATTATCTCGATAAAATTGAGCCCCACTTCGAGCATGGCGGTAAGTTGCACAAGTGGTATGCCCTCTATGAGGCGGTAGATACGATTTTCTACTCCCCGGGGACAGTGACCAAAAACGGCTCGCATATCCGCGACGGCATTGATCTGAAGCGTGTCATGATCACCGTCTGGCTGGCAGCCTTTCCGGCCATGTTTTATGGCATGTACAACCTCGGTTTCCAGGCCAACACCATTTTGGCAGCTATGGATGCCACATCCATAGAAGGTTGGCGGGGACCATTAATCACCCTGTTTGCCGGACATGATCCGAGCAGCATCTGGGACTGTCTCTGGTATGGTGCCGTTTACTTCATTCCCATTTATGTGGTGACCTTTGTTGTGGGTGGCTTCTGGGAGGTTATGTTTGCCACCGTTCGGGGTCATGAAATCAACGAAGGGTTTTTTGTCACCTCGATCCTTTTCGCCCTTGTCTGCCCCCCTGACATGCCGCTGTGGATGGTGGCTCTGGGTATCAGTTTTGGTGTGGTGATTGGCAAGGAAGTCTTTGGTGGTACCGGCAAAAACTTTCTCAACCCGGCACTCGCCGGTCGAGCCTTTCTGTATTTTGCCTATCCTGCCGAGATGTCCGGTGATGCGGTATGGACTGCTGTCGATGGCTATACCGGCGCGACGGCTCTGTCTGTCGCCGCCAGTGAAGGTATGGCGGCACTACAGAATCAAATGACCTGGCTGGATGCGTTCCTTGGCAATCTGCATGGTTCGGTTGGTGAGGTTTCCACACTGGCCATCTTTATCGGGGGTGCTCTGTTGCTGATTACCAAAATCGCCTCTTGGCGCATCGTTGCCGGCGTAATGATCGGTATGATTGCGTTGTCGACCCTGTTTAATTTTATTGGCTCTGAAACCAACCCCATGTTTGCCATGCCCTGGTACTGGCATATGGTGGTAGGTGGATTCGCTTTCGGCATGATATTTATGGCCACTGAACCCGTTTCTGCCTCAATGACCAACACGGGAAAACTGTGGTACGGCGTATTGATAGGTGTGATGGCGGTGTTGATCCGTGTTGTGAATCCGGCTTTCCCGGAGGGCATCATGCTGGCGATACTCTTCGCCAATCTATTCGCGCCGCTGATCGACCACTTTGTGGTGCAATCCAATATCAAAAGGAGACTTGCACGTGGCTAGTAATGAGCGGATAGGTAAAGTTCTGACAGTTGCTGTCGCGTTGTGTCTGGTCTGTTCTGTGGTAGTGTCGTCGGCAGCGGTGCTGTTGCGTGATGCCCAGCAGGCCAACAAGGCGCGGGATAAGAAATCCAATATTCTTTCTGCTGCCGGATTGCTTGAGCCCGGCATGAGTGTTGAAGCGCAGTTTAAAAAAATCGAGGTCAAGATGGTGAATATCGACACCGGTAAGTTTACCGATGACGTTTCTCCAGACACATATGATCAGCGCAAAGCGGCGAAGAACCCGGAGCTTTCGGTGAGTCTTTCGAAAGAGGAGGATGTGGCTGGCATATCCCGCCGCGCAAAATATGCTGTCGTGTATTTGGTGCGCGATGGTGATGACCTTGAAAAGGTGGTGTTACCAATTAGGGGTCCCGGCCTCTGGTCCACGCTTTATGGCTTTATCGCCATTGAGGGTGATCTCAATACAGTCGCCGGTTTGGGCTTTTATGAGCACGGCGAGACCCCCGGCCTGGGTGGTGAAGTTGACAATCCGCTGTGGAAAGACAACTGGCCAGGCAAGAAAATTTACGGGGATGATGGGGACGTTCAGCTGACGGTGATCAAGGGCTCTGTTGATAAATCCCGCTCGGAGGCAATTTACCAGGTGGATGGTTTGTCCGGTGCTACCCTGACAACACGTGGCGTTGATAACCTCGTTGAATTCTGGATGGGTAAAAATGGCTTCGGTAAATTTCTCTCCAATCTGAAAGCCGGGGAGGCGTAATCACTATGAAAATCAAAGACATTATTGTCAGACCTATTTTCGATAACAACCCTATTGCCCTGCAGATACTGGGCATCTGTTCTGCATTGGCAGTGACATCCAGTATGAAAGTATCGCTGGTTATGTGCATTGCATTGACAGTGGTAGTGGCGTTTTCCAACCTGTTTGTTTCAATGCTTCGCCATCACATTCCCGGCAGCATTCGTATCATTGTGCAGATGACGATCATTGCCTCACTGGTAATTGTTGTCGATCAGATAATCAAGGCAGTGGCTTACGATATCAGTAAACAATTGTCCGTTTTTGTGGGGTTGATTATTACCAATTGCATCGTGATGGGCCGTGCAGAGGCTTTTGCCATGAAAAACCCACCGATTTCCAGTTTTCTGGATGGTATCGGCAATGGTCTTGGCTACAGCATGATTCTGATTGTGGTGGCGTTCTTCCGTGAACTGTTGGGTACGGGGAAGCTGATGGGTATTGAAATCATGACCGCTACCAACGTTGGGGGCTGGTATGTACCGAATGGTCTGATGCTTTTACCCCCGAGCGCTTTCTTTATTATCGGTTTCATTATCTGGGCGATTCGCGCCAGGAAAAAGGATCAGGTAGAACCGGCGGACTTTACAATTTCGGCCAATAGTGGCACCAAGGAGGCGATGTAATGGAACATTATCTGGGTCTTCTGATACGGGCGATATTTATCGAGAATATGGCCCTGGCTTTTTTCCTTGGTATGTGTACGTTTATCGCCATTTCGAAAAAGGTCGAAGCCGCTATTGGTCTTGGCATAGCGGTCATTGTGGTGTTGACGATCACCGTGCCGGTTAACAATATTATCTACACAGCCCTTCTTGCTGAAGGCGCGCTCGCCTGGACAGGCATTGAGGCGTTGGCCAATGTAGACCTGAGCTTTCTGGGTTTGCTGAGCTATATTGGTGTGATTGCCGCCATCGTTCAGATTATGGAGATGTTTCTGGACAAGTATGTTCCGGCCCTCTACAACGCATTGGGCGTGTTCCTGCCATTGATTACCGTGAATTGTGCCATTTTGGGTGCTGCATTATTCATGGTGGAGCGCGACTATAATCTGGCTGAAAGTGCTGTATACGGGTTTGGTGCCGGTACTGGCTGGGCGCTTGCGATTGTGGCCCTGGCAGGCATTCGGGAAAAGCTTAAATACAGCGATGTCCCGGAGGGTCTACGTGGCCTGGGCATTACATTTATCACGGTTGGCCTGATGTCGTTGGGCTTTATGTCCTTCGGCGGCATATCCCTGTAATCGGCGAAGAGAGGATAGATAATGAATCTGGAAATCATACTCGGCGTCGTCATGTTTACCGTTGTCGTGCTGGCATTGGTGGCCTTCATCCTGGCAGCGAGATCACAGTTGGTCAGTTCCGGTGACGTGACCATTGATATCAATGGTGAGAAGAAAATTACCGTAGCTGCTGGTAACAAGCTTTTGCAAACTCTGTCCAACGCTGGACTTTTCCTGCCCTCCGCCTGCGGTGGTGGTGGCACATGCGCCCAATGTAAATGTATTGTCCTCGATGGTGGCGGTGCCATGCTGCCAACCGAAGAGTCACACTTTACCCGCCGTGAAGCTAAAGAGGGCTGGCGTCTTTCCTGTCAAACGCCGGTTAAACAGGATATGCGGGTAGAGGTCCCCGAGGATGTCTTTGGGGTCAAGCAGTGGGAGTGCACGGTTGACAGCAATCCGAATGTGGCTACTTTCATCAAAGAACTGACGTTGCGTTTGCCTGAGGGTGAGAACGTCAACTTCCGAGCCGGTGGTTATGTCCAGCTCGAATGCCCTCCCCACCATGTCAAATACAAAGATTTTGATATTGAACCCGAATACCGGGCGGATTGGGAACGATTTGGGTTTTTCGATCTGGAATCAAAAGTGGATGAAACCGTTATCCGCGCCTACTCCATGGCCAATTACCCGGAAGAGCGGGGTGTGGTGAAGTTCAATATTCGCTGTGCGACACCACCGCCCGGATCCAAAGGCATTCCCCCGGGTCAGATGTCCTCTTACACCTTTAGCCTGAAACCCGGCGATACAATTAAGGTGTACGGCCCATTTGGCGAATTCTTTGCCAAGGACACCAATGCGGAAATGGTGTTTGTCGGTGGTGGTGCCGGTATGGCGCCCATGCGCTCGCACATCTTTGACCAGCTTCGCCGGATAAAAACTGATCGCAAGATAACGTTCTGGTATGGCGCTCGCAGCCTCAAGGAGTGTTTCTACAGCGAGGAATATGACGAACTGGCTGAGCAAAATCCCAACTTTGAGTGGCATTTGGCCCTTTCGGATCCACAGCCCGAAGATAACTGGGAAGGGCTCACTGGCTTTATTCACCAGGTGCTTTATGAAAACTATCTAAAGGACCATCCTGCCCCGGAAGATTGTGAGTATTACATGTGTGGTCCACCCATGATGAATGCCGCGATGATTAAAATGTTGGTTGACCTCGGTGTAGAGAAAGACAATATCCTTCTTGATGACTTTGGTGGTTAATGAATCATTTGATCAACCGACTAAAAATAAAAGCGGGGCCTATGGCCTCGTTTTTATTTGTCGCTGCAATGGTTTTTCTGTTGTCTGCCTGCGATCGACAGTCTCAGTTGGTGTTCGACGGTCGGACGATGGGCACTACCTATCAGATCAAATTGGTGCCGGGTGAGCAATCAGTCAGTGACGGCCTTGGACAAAGAATTCAATCCAGATTGGACAGTCTGAACCAGACCTTCACGACCTATCAGCAGGATTCAGAATTGATGTTGTTGAATCGCGCACCAGTGGATCAGATTTATGCAGTTTCGTCAGATATGTCAAAGGTGTTGAAAACTGCCAAGGAAGTACATCAATTGACGTCCGGGGCATTTGATCCCACCGTGGGTGCATTGGTAAATCTATGGGGGTTTGGTCCGGATAACACAGGCGACCGGATTCCTTCGGAAGCAGATATAGCCGCTGAACTGGCATTGGTGGGTTTCAATAAGCTGCAGATCACCCCGGATGGTGCCAACATTATTAGATCCAGCGATATTGCGCTGGATATGTCTGCGGTTGCCAAGGGCTACGCAGTTGATGCTGTTGCAGAATTACTGGAGGGAGAGGGGTTTAACAATTATCTGGTTGAGGTGGGTGGTGAGCTTCGCCTAAACGGTTTAAAAGCGAACAAGGATCCCTGGCGTATTGCCATTGAAGCGCCTTCCCTTGAAAGGGGATTGGTTCAGAAAGTCCTGATTCCCGGAGACGTCGCAGTGGCAACCTCTGGAGATTATCGCAATTATTTTGAAAAAGACGGCAAGCGCTATTCGCATACCATAGACCCGCGCACCGGTTATCCACTCGACCATCAACTGGCTTCTGTTACGATTATTGCTGAAACGGCAGTTTTTGCGGATGCTCTGGCCACCGGATTTATGGTGCTGGGTGCTGATGCCAGTCTTAAAGTGGCTGAAAAAAATAAACTGGCGGTTTATTTGTTGGTCAAAGAGGGAGATGCTTTTAAAGGCTACTATTCATCTGCCTTTGCCCCTTATCTGTCCGGAGACTAGATGATGTTGGAGTTTGTGCTGGTATTTATGGTGCTGATGCTGATCATTGCAGCCATGGCTGTTGGTGTGATGATGGGAAGAAAGCCATTAAAGGGATCCTGTGGCGGTGTTGGTGCTGCGTTGGGTGAAAAAAACTACAACTGTGACATCTGTGGGGATGATCCCAATAAATGCGATGAGATAAGCCAGGCCGATTCGGGTGGTGAAGGTCCGCGCAGTGATTTAGCCTACGACGCCACCAGACGATAAGAACACTTTTTTATTAGCGTTTGCGGTAGAGGGTCAAATACGCAAGGGATTAATAAATAAAGTCAGCTGTTGCCCCGGTTTGAGATAATTCTCAGGATTCAGCTTATTCCAGCTCAGAATATCGTCAATTTTCAGGTCAAACTTGCTGGCGATGCGGTATAGCGAGTCGCCCCGGCGAACCTGATAATTGACCTTTTTCTCTTTTGTTGTCGCCGTTGCTGAGCCTGAACCTGCTTTCACATTAAGTAGTTGTCCAGGCCTTAAGGGTGCATTGATATCCAGCTGACTCCATGTTGCGATATCCTGAACACTGACCTCATGTTCCCTGGCAATCCGCCAAAGCGTATCCCCGGCTTCCACGCGATATGAGACTAGAGAGACCGTCTGTGGATGGTGATCGAGGCCCGTACCGGGAATCTTCAGGCGCTGGCCAATTTTGAGTAAATCCCCCTGCAGACCATTCTGAACGCGTAACTGACGAATACCGACTCTATGTTTAGCCGCAATGCCTGACAGGGTATCTCCGGACCTGACTTGATACTCCTTGATCGGTGCCCACTGAGCGACTGGTGTATTGTTTAGTACCAGTTTGAATCCTTCTATGCTCTCTACCGGAAGGACAATCCGGTGGGGACCTTCAGGATGGGTGACCCAGCGGCTGTAGCCGGCATTGAGCTTATGCAGTGTGCCGCTGTCAATGCTGGCCATTTCCGCAGCTTTAACCAGATCGAGTTGTTCTGGTAAATCGACGACCTCAAAGTAGGGCGAGTCCGGAATCGAAGGCAACACGATGCCGTGGGATGCGGGGTCTGCAACTACCCGGGATATCGCCAGCAATTGCGGTACATAGGCCCTGGTTTCACGGGGCAATTTCAGTGACCAGAAATCCGTTGGTTTGCCGTCGCGCTTGTTGCGCTCAATGGCTCTTCTGACCGTGCCTTCACCACTGTTGTAGGCCGCCAAAGCCAATAACCAGTCGCCTTCAAAATAGTTGTTCAGGTATGTCAGGTAACTGATCGCCGCTTCGGTTGCCGCCAGTGGATCACGGCGTCCGTCGTACCACCAGTCCTGTTTGAGTCCGAATCGATCGCCAGTCATCGGGATGAACTGCCAGAGTCCAGATGCCTGGCTGCCAGAGTGGGCAAAAGGATCGTAGGCGCTTTCAACCACCGGCAGCAGTGTCAACTCCAGGGGCAGCTTGTTGTGTTCCAGCGCCTCAACAATATGGTAGAGATACAGCTCGCTGCGGCTCATGACGCGGTCAATATAGCTCTGGTTATTGCTGAACCACTCGACCTGTTTAGCGATGCGGGGGTCATTGTAGTGCCCTTGCAGGGTCATGCCATCGCGCACTCGGTGCCACAGGTCATCGGGAGTGCTGGGCATGGGGTTGACCGGTTCGGTTTTGTCAGTATTTTTTCCGGAGAAGATGATCCACCGTTTTTCCCGAGGCACAGCGGCAAGCTGTGTATTGGTCTTCTTCACTTTGCTGGGGTGGGTGGTTGCGCTATGCGGGGCATTGTGACTTGACTGTTGCGCGCAACCGGATATTAAGGCAATAAAAACAATAAGATACGATCGAAAAAAAGTCTGCATGGTATTGTGTTCTTTTTGCCAGCATCAGCTTAAGGATTCTAACTACCTGCGGCATCAAGATCAATTTATCTCTGATACTTCGGGGCTGTGTTGTGAACACACGCCCAGTTTGGTATGCCGGGCGCTATTCAGCGGGCATTGAGCCGAGCGGTGGCGAAGAACCGGACTAAAACTGATCCTTCCAGTGGCGAATGGCGGCGAATACCTCTTCAACGGTTGCTCCGGAAGGCAGTCCCCTGGCGCTGGCCGCCTGCCTCACGGGAGCCTGGGTTACGCGCAGGAAGGGGTTGGTTGCCAGCTCTTCTGCCAAACTCGAAGGGACCGTGGCCTGTGCCTCATTGCGCAGCTGAATGACCTGTTTTAAGCGCTCCTGCACCGCACGATTTTCCGGCTCCACAGCCTGGGCAAATAACAGGTTGGCCTTGGTGTATTCATGGGCACAATAGATTTTCGTTTCCGGCGGCAAGGCGGCAAGCCGCGACAGTGATCGCCACATTTGTTCGGGTGAGCCTTCAAATAGTCGGCCGCAGCCCCCTGCAAACAGGGTGTCCCCACAAAATACCAATGGGGTTTCTGCCTCAAAAAAAGCAATGTGATCCAGGGTGTGGCCCGGTACGCCAAGCACCTTAAAGTGGGTGTCGTCGAGAGTAAGCTGATCGCCATCGACCAGGCTGTGCGTTGTCTGGTGTATGTCCGGTGGCCCATAGACCGGAACTGCCGTATGGTGAAGCAGTAAATCGACTCCACCCACGTGATCGGGATGATGGTGCGTGATCAGAATACCCGATAGATCCAGGTCAAAATTCGTCAGTGCCTGCAGAACCGGTTCCGCGGCTCCCGGGTCCACGACAAAGGCCAACCGACTACCGGGTTGATGAAATAGCCATAGATAGTTGTCCGAAAATGCAGGCAACCTGTGCACGATAAGAGGCATGATAGGTTCCAGTGGTTTTAAAAAGTGATCTTTCCCATAATAACCAACTTCTTCCTGTGGGTGAAAACCGGAAATCAGAATGAAACGGTATAACTGGTTGTTATCAGCAAGGGAGTTTCTAGAGCAGCGGCATGTTGTCCGCCCTCTGGCTGACTCGCAGGGTTCGCTGGACAGTTGGTTTCAGTCCCGCTACGGCCAGGTGTTGTTGCATCGCGAAAGGTCCATGCTAGAGCATATGATGCCTGGATCGGGTGCCCACCGTCTCATGTATCTGGGTGCCAGTTCAAACCGTTTGTTGACGGGGGACTTTAATCATTTGCAGAGTTTTTCGATGGGTGCCTCTGCGGCGTTGCCAGGGAGCGCCTCGGCAATCGCGGATTTCGACGCCCTGCCGTTGCCATCGGAAACCATTGATACCGTGTTGTTGCACCATGCACTGGAATTTTCCGCCTACCCCCACGAAGTGCTCAATGAAGTGGCAAGGGTTCTGACTCCCTGTGGCCATGTGGTGATCGTCGTGATGAATCCACTCAGTCTGTTCGGTTTAAGTAAATGGGTCGCACGATATTTCTCTTCCCGTGCGATATGGTCTTACCATAGCCTCCGTTATAGCCGCCTGCTCGATTGGTTGCGGTTGCTCAACCTGCAACCCATTCAGGCTGTTTCGGGTTGCTTTGGCTGGCCACTACAACACCCGGCTACGCTGGATCGAACGGGCTTCCTGGAGACTATTGGCCAAAAGAGCAAGTTGCCTTGGGGCACCTTTTATATTGTGGTGGCCAGAAAATATACCGCCCGGCTAACCCCGGTTAAACCTGGATTGTGGCGTTCAATCAGCATTCCGGTTATGCCGGTCACAAAGAAAAATGGCGCCATGAAAAAACCATTCGATGGAGACCAGTAATTGAAGGATGTAGAAGTTTTTACCGATGGTGCCTGCCGGGGAAACCCCGGCCCCGGTGGTTGGGGCGCACTGCTGCGATACGGAGATCTTGAGAAAAAACTTTACGGCGGTGCTGTGGATACAACCAATAACCGTATGGAGCTGACGGCTGCTATCGAGGCGCTCTCTGCATTAAAGAAACCCTGTCGTGTCGCGCTGACCACCGACTCCGAATATGTGCGGCAGGGAATTACCAGCTGGTTGGCCAACTGGAAGCAGAGAGGCTGGAAAACCTCGGCGAAAAAACCTGTGAAAAATATTGATCTCTGGCAGCAGTTGGATCAGCAGGTGGCCAGACATGAAGTTCAATGGCACTGGGTAAAGGGCCACAGCGGTCACCGTGAAAACGAGATTGCCGATCAATTGGCAAATCTTGGTATCGACGAGCTTTTATCAAACCACGGACAATAAATCACACAGCACAACAAGGTATTACCATGCGACAGATCGTCCTCGATACAGAAACCACGGGACTGGAAACCAGTCAGGATCACCGGATTATAGAAATCGGCTGTGTTGAGCTCGTTAATCGCCGTCTCACCGGTCGACATTATCACCAATACATCAACCCCCTGCGGGAAGTGGACGATGGTGCGATGGAAGTGCACGGGATCAGTAATGAGTTTCTTGCCGATAAACCACTGTTTGCCGACGTAGCCGAGCAATTCCTGGCTTTTATTGAAGGCGCTGAGCTGGTCATTCACAACGCCCCCTTTGATGTGGGATTCATTGACCATGAGTTCAGAAAGCTGGACGGCTTTGGCAAGGTGATGGATTACTGCACTATCGTGGATACCCTGGTGATGGCCAGACAGCGTCACCCTGGCCAGAAAAACAATCTCGACGCCCTGTGCAAGCGGTATGCCGTGGACAATGCCCAGCGTGATTTACACGGCGCATTGCTGGATGCTGAGATTCTTGCAGATGTTTACCTGATGATGACAGGTGGTCAGGTGGATCTTGTTCTGGGCGGGCAGAGCCATACCACCGGAGATCTCGGTACACAGGAAATACGCCGCCTGCCATCTGACCGGCCGCAGCTGCCTGTCATCAAGGCCACTGCAGAAGAGGTTGCCGCACACCGTGATCAGCTGGCCCGTATTCAACAAATCAGCGATGGCCAGTGTGTCTGGCTTACCACAGCCGGTGCCGTAGAGAAACCTCTCGCTCGAGAGTAGACATGATACTGAAAAGGACTACCCCCAAAAAAACACAGGTGTAAGGCAAGGCTATCAGCACCGCCCGTCCGCAGGGGTTCGCCGGAACAGGAGGGCGATCTACCAGTTCGACACCCGTGTTGATGGCAACAGTGAACATACCAATATGTTTCCGGCTGAGTTCCCCTGGGTTAAATATCCCTTGGACTTTGTTGATAGAGACCGTCGTTATAAACACGTTATCGATGGTTAGGAAAAAGCATTAGTCAGACGGATTGCCGAAAATCGTTGATAACCGCCTGATAAAATTGGCTGAAATATGTCATGGCCCTTAATTTTCGGGTCTGTCGACCCGAGCTCAAACCACGGTGGCTAATAATGTTATTATCGATGCACATAGGTGGTTGCGAACGGTATAGCTGCGCTCTGTTTTTTGTATTGGTCGGTGATGTGAAATAGGCATTTGATGATATGTATCAAATAAATACACAGGCATTAAAGCTGATCAGGGAAGAGCTGGATAAGGAAATTGGTCTCCTGGTCGATCTGCTTGCGCAGCCGGTGGAGTCTGTTGACTGGTCTGAATGTAACCGGGGTTTATCTCAACTTCGCGGAGTGTTTTCGCTGCTGGAAATGGTCGGCGGGGAAATGCTTCTGGGTGAAATGCAGGAGACCTTTATAAAAGCTGAGGGTGGCTCCCTCGACGCAGCGGCGGTGAATACCGTCAGGCACTCACTGGAGCTGATGCCCGGTTATGTGAGTCAGCTGCAAATGCATGGCAAGGACAGCCCCCTGTTTTTGTTGCCAGAGATCAATCAGTTGCGGGCAGCCCGCAAACAGCCTCAACTCAATGAATACCAGCTTTTGAACGGTTTAATGCCAGATGTCCCGATGATTTGCTCAGTGGCACACAAGGATCATCACTCAATCGAAGCGATCCGGGTTGCTCGACAGCTGTATCAACAGGGTTTGGCCCATGTTCTCAAGGGAAGTACTCGTCCCACTGCCATTAAAGTAATGGCCCATGGTATCCAGCGCTTGCGCAATTCGCTCAGTGATGAGAAAGAGGTTAACTACTGGGCACTGGTATTTGATGTGTTGGGTGCGCTTTATCGTGGCGCACTTGGTTTTGAACAGAGTCGTCTGCGCAGTCTTATGGCTGTTGAACGGCAGCTGCGCATGCTGTCTGACAATGCACCTGCCGAACAAAGTTATCCAATACCCCTGCAGCAGAGTATGTTGGCCAATTTTCTGCTGTCCGGTATGAACACCGGGGGTGCTGTCAAGCTGGCGGCTCGCCTTGGCATCTCCCCGCTGAATTTTACCGCTGCCGATATCCGCAATGCGCGGGCCATGTTTGTGGAAGAGGGCAATCAGTCTTTCGTCGAGCGCCTTGCCGTGATTGCTGCCCAGATTGAGCAATTGCGGAGTTTGCTGGATGATCAGATGGCACAGGCGAGTACTGGAAATAGACCTCTCAAGGAGGCCGCCGTGCTTTTTGCTTCACTATCTGAAGAGTTGAAATATTGCGGGCTGGGTTTGGCTGAAGAGCGCTGTTCTCAGCATGCTCTTGCCATTGGGGGCCTGATGGACAGTACCTTGCCCTCTGGAATTATTGAGGAGATGGCAGACACGCTGCTGTATCTGGACTCTATTATTATGGAGCTCCAGTCGCGGCCACACTCTGAAAGTGAGCGGGCTCAAATTAATACGTTGAGCATTAAAGAGGTTGTTGAAGAAAATATTATCAGCCATGCGCAGCGGCGAGTGTTGCAGGAGGCATTGAGTCATCTGGCCAGCATCATGCAGCTGACCTCGGATTATTGTGATGGCATTGCCGGCGATGAGCTGGCCAAGCCGCTGGCCGATAACTTCAAAATGATATTGGGTGCAGTCGGTATACTCGGCTTGACGCGTGCGGAGAACGTAACAGCTCGCTGTCTCGATATTATCAATCACAGCCTGGAGCCTGCCAGTCAGCTGCCACTGTCATCCATCGTCGAGGTGTTTGCCGATGCCGTGGTAAGTCTGGAGTACTACCTGGATAATCGCCGCTGGAATTCCAATTTCGAAGATACCGTTCTCGGTGTGGCAGAAGAGTGTCTTGAGAAACTGGAAAGCTAGCTATACCTCCAGAGAAACAGCAGCCAATGTCCGATTATCACTTTGAGCCCTGTATCAGCATTCCCGAAGATAATGGCCGCCAACCGGTATTTCTGCTGGTACGTGATCAGCAATTGCTCTGCCGGGCGAGCCCGGATCCCGGTATTCTGTTTGATGGCGCTGAAGTGGATACCTCAGCTTTTTCGGTACACCTGCTCGGGCTGTTCCAGGGCTGCCCCTGTTATGTGGTGGATATGACACATGCTCAGGTACTACCGGCGGGGACTGAATGGCGTGATCTCCGTGCGTTGTTGCAGGTTCTCTCCGCTGAATTTTTCAATCTGGCCGGACGGGCCTGTCAGGTTGCTCAATGGGATATTCAGCACCGTTATTGTGGTTTCTGTGGCAGCCAGACGGTGGCTTCCCCGGGCGACCGGTCGCGGTGCTGCAATGCTTGCCATGCGTCTTTTTACCCCAGAATCTCGCCTTGCGTGATCGTTCTTATAACCCGGGGCGATCATTGTCTATTGGCCAGCAGTGCTCGCAGCCAGGGAAAATTTTACAGTGCGCTGGCAGGCTTTATTGAGCCGGGGGAGTCGGCAGAACAGACCCTGCACCGTGAGGTGATGGAGGAAGTGGGTGTTCGGGTAGATAACCTGCGCTATTTCGGAAGTCAGTCCTGGCCGTTTCCAGGGCAGTTGATGATTGGCTTCCATGCCGACTATCACTCCGGCGATATTCAGGTGGACGGTATCGAAATCGCCCTGGCGGACTGGTGGCGATTTGATCGTTTGCCTCCCTGCCCGGATTCGCGAACCCTCTCGGGTCAACTGATCCAGCATTTTGTTGATGGCTGTCGGGGTATGGGTTCGCGCCCATGACTGTTTCCACGTTAGTGCCAATCATCGTAGGTGTCATTTTTTTACTGCTGGCACTGAGGTTGCTGTTGAGCGGGGGCATGCTCAAGGCCATCGTGCGAGCCGTACTGGGATTATCGTTTCTGGCAGCCAGCGCCATGTTTTTGCTTGGCGGCTATGACCTGCTGACCTATAAACGACTATTGGTGGAGCAACCCGTGGCCACCTTGCAGTTTGTCAAACTGGCACCACAGCGCTACCGTGTGTTGCTTGTTCAGGTTGATGGAGAGGAGCACCACCTACGGCTGCTGGGGGATCAGTGGCAACTGGATGCACGGACCTTGCGTTGGCATCCTTCGCTGGCCAGTATCGGCTTTAAATCCCAGTACCGTTTGGACCGAATCAGTGGCCGTTATGCCGATATAATTGAACAACAGCACGGCGAGCAAACGGTACACCCGCTGAAAATCAGCCCCTATGGTTTTGATACCTGGCAGGCACTCAGACAGGTACCCTGGTTGCAGGAGTGGGTCAGCACCCAGCAGGGCACCGCAACTTATCAGCCGATGGCGGACGGTGCTGTTTATGAGGTGACGCTGGCTTATGGCGGGTTGTTTGCCCGCCCGATCAATAGCGAAGCCAAGCGGGCAGTATCCGGTTGGCGATAATCTTCACGAACAAATGCGCGTTATTTCTAGAGAGTAGACAAATAGAGCAGATAGATAGGGGAGTCATACATTGGATTTTTTACTGGAATACGGACTTTTTCTGGCCAAAGTCGTTACGGTTGCGTTGTCTTTGGTGATAGTAATGGGATTGCTCATCAATCTTGGTGGCCGCATTCGCAAGCAAGAGGGGGTTCTGGAAGTTGAGAAAATCAACGATACCATCGAGCAGTTGGGAAATGCTGTGCAGGCAGCCATGCTCGGTAGCGCTGAAAGAAAAAAACTGACAAAGCAGAAAAAGAAAGAGGCTAAAGAGCGGCTCAAGCAGGTATCAGAAAAGACACGGGTATTTCTGCTGGCATTCAAGGGTGATCTCCGCGCCTCCGCGGTGGCAAGTCTGAGAGAAGAGATCACCGCTGTCTTGAGTCAAGCCAAGCCGGAAGACGAAGTGGTTGTGCTTCTGGAAAGCGCCGGGGGTATGGTACATAGCTATGGTCTGGCCGCCAGTCAGCTCGATCGCATCAAGAAGCGGGGTATCCCGCTCACCGTCTGTGTCGACAAAGTAGCCGCCAGTGGCGGTTACATGATGGCCTGCGTGGCAGACAAGATTCTTGCAGCTCCTTTTTCCATGATCGGTTCTATCGGCGTGGTTGCCCAGCTGCCCAACTTCAACCGGCTTCTCAAAAAACACGATGTCGATGTGGAGTTACACACCGCCGGTGAATTCAAGCGAACACTGACGATGTTTGGCGAGAATACCGATGAGGGACGGGAAAAATTCATTGAGGATATCCAGGAAATCCATGACCTGTTCAAGGATTTTGTCGGTAGCCACAGAAAAAATCTGGATATCGACAAAATTGCTACGGGGCAGGTTTGGTTGGGCACCCGAGCGCTCGAGGAATCGCTGGTGGACGAACTCATGACCAGTGATGAGTACCTGGTTGATCGTTCAAACCAGGCTGACATTTATCAGGTCAGTTACCTGCACCACAAATCCCTGCCTGAAAAGCTGGGGCTGGCCACGGAAAACAGGGTGGATAGTCTGTTGCTCAGGTGGTGGGACCGGTTGTGCAATAGCCGTTACTCCGTCTGATCAATGGCCCGGCTTAAACCCGGTCAATTGCGCCGGAGTTTTTCACTCACCGCGATCGGGTTGGGGAAGTTGAACGTGACAATGTAGCTGGATACCAGGAAGGTCAATATGGCAGCAGCCTGAATCAGGTGCGATGCCATGACACCGATCAGCGAGGCATTAAAGGCGACGTAGGCGATCAACAGGGAAAACTCGCTGATTTGGCCAAGCCGGAAACCGAGATCCCAGGCCAGTACTTTCTTCTCGCTCTGGCGTTCGAGCAAGACGCGGAATATCACGGGTTTGAGAATCAGCATGGCTACCCCAAGTGTCGCCGCTGCGAGGGCGATCTCCGGCAGTAGGCCGAGATTAAAGCCGGCACCCAGGGAAAAGAAAAACATGATCAGAAAAAAGTCCCGCAGGGGTTTCAGTGTCAGGGCAATATGCTGAGAGATAGGGCTTGATGCGATTGTGATACCTGCCAGAAAGGCACCGATTTCCCGCGACAGGCCAAGTACCTCTGCCAGCTCAGACAATCCCATGCACCAGCCGATAGCCAGCAGAAAAATATACTCGCCCATCTGATCGAACTTGGCGATCAACTTGAGTAGCACCCAACGCACGAATCCCCAGGCAAACAGTATCAACAGGGGCAGGGCGAGTAGAGTGATACCGATTTGCGTGATATTAATCTGCCCGCCATCGCCACTGAGCAGTACCAGTAATACAAATATGGCGAGAAAATCCTGCATTAGAAGCAGGCCGATCATCATTTCGCCGATATGGCGATGATGGAGGATTGTCGTGGGCAGCAGCTTGATACCAATGATGGTGCTGGAAAACATCATCGCTGCACCGATGATCAGGGATTCGGTCGCTGTGAAGCCAAACAGCCGGGCTATCAGATAGCCGACACTGGCGAAGAGTAACGAACTGATCAGCGTCACTACCGTGACCTTCCTGAAGGCACTGAGTAGTGACTTCGGTTGCAGGTCCAGACCCAACAGAAACAGCAGGAAAATAATGCCGATTTCGGAGATTTCAGACAGCAGGTGCACGTCCTGTACCCAGCCAAAGCCGTAGGGACCAATCAGTGCACCCAGGGTGATATAGGCGACCAGTAATGGCTGCCGGCCAAAGATCGCCATGGAGGCAATAATGGCAGAGCCAGTGAAAATCAGAAAGAACGATTGAAAAACCGTTTCGGACATAGGACCACTCCAGAATCCATATTGTGCGCGATGGATTCTGGAGCGACAAGCCTGTTTAACCGTTACGTATTGCCAGGGAGGCTATTTCGCGTCAGGTTTTATGCCTTGGGCCACGTTGGGGGCTGTCGTAAAAATTACTGGTCGCGACGGAATAGCGGGTTGGGTTCATTCGCGTCACCCTGATAGGTAACGCTGAAATCATTCAGGGACTTCAGCGCTTCCTCCAGGTCAGTGCCGTCCCTGAGCTGAAAAGCATCGAAGCCGCAGCGTTTCAGGTTGAACAGCTGGTCGCGGATCACATGCCCGATAGCGCGCAGTTGCCCATTGTAACCATAGCGCTCGCGCAGCAACCGGCCGGCAGTAAAACCACGTCCATCGGTAAATGAAGGAAAGTTAATGGCGATAACCGGAAACATGTTGGCTTTCTCGCCGATGTCTTCCACTTCCTCGTCACTGTCTATCCAGATACCCAGTACCGGCAGGCGGAGATTTTCTGAGTGCTCCAGCCAGTACTTCATGGGTAGTAGAAGGAGCTTGTTGACCGGGGGTTCTCCCAGAAACGCCTTGGGGAGAACCTCCCATTTGTCATCGACAATTTTGTCCTTAATGATGATTTTTGGCATAGACGCTCTCCTTGAAGGGATCGAGACCAATGCGGCGACAGGTGTCTATAAACAGTTCATCTCCGCGGCGGTTTTCTAAATACACATTGAGAATTTTCTCAATGACATCGGGCATTTCCTCGCGGCCGAAAGAAGGCCCCAGCACATTGGCCAGTTCGGCATCTGTGCCAGCCCTGCCGCCCAGTTGAATCTGGTAGAACTCTTCGCCTTTTTTATCGACGCCGAGCACCCCGATATTGCCCACATGGTGATGACCGCATGCGTTCATGCAGCCTGATATGTTCAGTGTCAGATCGCCGAGATCGTAGAGGTAGTCCAAATCATCGAAGCGGCGTTGGATGGCTTCAGCCACCGGAATGGACTTGGCGTTGGCCAGCGAGCAAAAATCCCCTCCGGGGCAGCAGATCAGGTCGGTCAGTGTACCGATATTGGGTGTGGCAAAACCGGCCACTTTGGCTTTTTGCCAGAGGGCAAACAAATCCGATTTTTTGACATCTGCCAAGACCAGATTCTGATTATGCGTGGCACGAATTTCGCTGAAGGAATACTGATCTGCCAGGTCGGCTATTGCTTCCAGCTGGCTGTCTGTCACATCGCCGGGAGCAACACCGGTTGGTTTCAGTGACAGGGTGACAATTCGATAACCCGGTATCCGATGCGGGTGGGTGTTGCGCTCCAGCCAGCGACTGAACGCCTTGTGTTCCTGTGCCTGGTTACGGAGTGAAGCTTCTGCAGAGGCATCGTCCAGTGCCTCATAGGCGGGTTCGGTAAAATAGGCTTTTACCCGTTTTACTTCTTCCTCGGTGAGTGTTTCCGGACTGCCCTTGATATGGGCCCACTCCGCCTCGACTTTTTCAGCAAAGACTTCGGGCGTCCAGGCGCGCACCAGAATCTTGATTCTGGCTTTGTACTTGTTGGCGCGGTTACCGTAGCGATTGTAGACACGCACAATGGCTTCCAGATAGGTCAACAGATGTTGCCAGGGCAGAAATTCGCGGATAACACTGCCTATTACCGGTGTGCGTCCGAGACCGCCACCGACCAGTACCTGAAAACCGGTTTCCCCGGCATCATTTCTGACAATCTGCAGGCCGATATCGTGAACCAGAATGGCTGCACGGTCTCCTTCGGTACCGCTGACGGCAATTTTGAATTTGCGCGGCAGAAAGGCGAATTCGGGGTGAAAGGTTGACCATTGGCGCAGAATTTCACACCAGGGGCGAGGGTCTTCAATTTCGTCAGCGGCAACACCGGCAAACTGGTCCGACGTGATATTGCGAATACAGTTGCCGCTGGTTTGAACGGCATGCATTTGCACTTCGGCCAGTTGGGCCAGGATCTCGGGCACTTCTTCCAGTTGTGGCCAGTTCAGCTGGATATTCTGCCGGGTAGTGATATGGCAATAGCCTTTGTCATAGGTTCTGACAATGTTGGCGAGCTTGCGCAGTCGTGTTGAATTCAGCAGACCGTAGGGCACTGCGATTCTGAGCATGGGTGCCAGGCGCTGAATGTAGAGGCCATTCTGCAGGCGCAGGGGCAGAAACTCTTCATCGGTCAGTTCCCCCGCCAGATAACGGCTGGTCTGGCCGCGAAACTGGGCAACTCGCTCTTCAATGATTTTTTGATCGTTTTCAGTATATTGGTACATAAATTGTCAGGTTTTCAGCAGCTGGACAAAGAAAGGCGCAAATTCTACAGGTATTACCGCAGACTGTCAGTGGGACGTGGATGATAGCGCCCACAGCAGCAATTTTGAAAAACTTTTTCCCTCTAAGTACCGACCGTTGGGGAATAACGGGGCTGTGGTGACTGTCATGGCTGGGACAATGGCCATTGATATTGCTACAATGCCGGGCGCCGTTTTTATGAAGCCATAGAGGGTTAAAAAATGTCTGACCAAGCGGAAGTTGCCCAACCTGACGAATCCAGGAATGATGACAGTAGCGTCGATGCCATTGCCACCGTCGCGGCTGTGACGATTGTTGTGCTGGCCGTTGTTTTCTGGCTGACCACTTTTTAGGTTCGAAGCAAAAAAAACCAAAAAGGCGGCCCGTGGGCCGCCTTTTTTAGGCCGGTTATCTTCATGTGCGGGTTTTAATCGCTGCATTCTATCCCGGCATTAGCAGCTCTTACATGCCAGCACTTTTTAGCACCAGTTTTACTACCATCACCACGCAGAAAATAAACAACACCGTGAAGATCAGGCCTGACGCGATATAGGCGTATATATTGCCGTGTTTGAAGTCCCGCTCCCGGTTTTTGCTGCTCTGTACGCCCAAAAAAGCCGCCAAGGTGCTGAATACAATCTGCCAGAAGCCAGGTTTTTGGTCGTTGTCATCGTTCATGCTCAATCCTCCAGCACCGGACTCAACCAGCGTTCCATCTGGGCGACAGGAACGCCTTTTCTCTCGGCCAGGCTCTCGAGTTGATCCCGCTGGATCTTGCCTGTATTGAAATATTTGGCCTGCGGGTGGGAAAAATAAAAGCCACTCACTGAGGCCGCAGGCAGCATGGCAAAGCTTTCGGTCAGCGAAATCCCGGTTGTGGCGGTGGCATCAAGCAACCTGAAAAGCGTTTCTTTTTCACTGTGGTCAGGGCAGGCGGGATAACCCGGTGCGGGCCGGATACCGCGATAGGCCTCTTTTATCAGTGCCTCCGTGTCCAGTGCTTCATCGGCGGCATAGCCCCAAAACTCGGTTCGGACGCGTTGGTGAAGCCGCTCTGCGAAGGCCTCTGCGAACCGGTCGGCCAGTGCTTTTACCATAATACTATTGTAGTCATCGCCATTGGCTTCGTATTCCCTGGCCAATTCATCGGCACCGATGCCCGCGGTCACCGCAAAGGCGCCGATATAATCCTGAATGGCGGTGTCTTTTGGTGCCACATAATCTGCAAGTGACATCATCTGCGGTGGGGCACCCGGCTTTCTGGTTTGTTGACGAATCTGATGCAGTGTGCCGATGACATCGCTGCGCGACTCATCGGCATAGACTTCAATGTCGTCCGCATTGACGGTATTGGCCGGCCAAAGTCCAAAGACACCTCTGGCCTTGATCAGCTTGCCATCTATCAATTTTCGCAACATGTCTTTTGCATCAGCAAACAGGTTGCGCGCCGCTTCGCCGACTCTGTCGTCGTCAAGAATTTTCGGGTATTTGCCCGACAGGCCCCAGGTAATGAAGAAGGGTGTCCAGTCAATCATTTCCACCAGGTCTTCCAGCGGGTAGTCCTCCATGACCTGTACCCCCAATTTGCCGGGGACCGCTGGTTGATATTTACTCCAATCGGTTTTCAGCCCGGCTTTTCGGGCCTCTTTGTAGGTGAGGATGGTCCCGCGGGGTTTGCGGTTGGCCGTGCGGTGTCGAACCTGCTCATACTCCAGCTGAAGGTCTGCCACAAAGGCGTCGCGCAGGTCTTTGCTGAGTAGTTTGCTGGCAACGCCAACGGCTCGGGAGGCATCGGGCACGTAAACGGTCTGATTGCGCTGGTATTTTGGATCAATCTTAACTGCAGTGTGGGCCTTGGAGGTGGTGGCGCCGCCGATCAGCAGCGGAAAGTTCAGCTGGCGTCGCTCCAGTTCGCTGGCAATATGTACCATCTCATCCAGTGAGGGGGTAATCAGCCCTGAAAGGCCAATAATATCCACGGACTCTTTCAGCGCAGTATCAATAATTTTGTCGGCGGGCACCATGACGCCCAGATCGATCACTTCGTAGTTGTTACAACGCAGTACAACGCCGACAATATTCTTGCCGATATCGTGGACATCGCCCTTGACCGTAGCCATCAGGATCTTGCCATTGGCCTGGGCATCTTCTTCTTTCTCAGCCTCTATGAACGGCTGCAGGTAGGCGACTGCCTGCTTCATCACGCGGGCAGATTTCACCACCTGGGGGAGGAACATTTTGCCCTCGCTGAACAGGTCGCCAACCACGTTCATGCCATCCATCAGGGGGCCTTCAATGACGTGCAGCGGGCGCTCAGATTCCTGTCTCGCAGCTTCGGTATCCTCTTCGATATAGCTGGTTATCCCTTTTACCAGCGAATGCTCGAGGCGTTTTTTCACTGGCCAGGAACGCCACTCCAGATCTTCCTTGCGCTCTGTGCCACTGCCGTCGCCGCGGTACTTTTCGGCGATATTGAGCAGGTTTTCCGTAGCCTCGGCATGGCGATTGAGAATCACATCCTCAACCCGGTCCCGCAGCTCATCGGGTAAATCGCTGTAGACGGCCAACTGTCCGGCATTGACGATGCCCATGCGCAGCCCGGCCTTGATGGCGTGGTAGAGGAACACGGAGTGGATTGCCTCCCTGACAGGGTTATTGCCCCGGAAGGAGAAAGACACATTGCTGATGCCACCGGAGATCAGGGCGTGGGGCAGGTTCCGGGTGATCCAGCTTGAGGCCTCGATGAAGTCCATGGCGTAGTTGTTGTGTTCATCAATCCCGGTGGCCACAGCAAACACGTTGGGATCAAAGATAATGTCCTGGGGCGGGAAGCCCACCTGATTGACCAGAATGTCATAGCAGCGCTGGCAAATTTTCTTGCGTCTTTCCAGGTTGTCTGCCTGACCGTCTTCGTCAAACGCCATGACGACCACTGCCGCACCATAGCGCAGGCAGAGTTTGGCCTGTTCGATAAAGGACGCTTCACCTTCCTTGAGGCTGATCGAGTTGACCACGCATTTGCCCTGGGCCCACTTTAAACCGGCTTCGATCACATGCCATTTCGATGAGTCGATCATCAGCGGTATACGTGAAATATCCGGTTCCGATGCCACCAGTTTAAGAAACGTGGTCATGGCCTCTACGGCATCGAGCATGCCCTCATCCATATTGACATCGATGATCTGTGCGCCATCTTCCACCTGCTGTCGTGCCACCTGCAGTGCCGTGTCGTAGTCACCGTTCATGACCAGCGATTTGAAACGGGCAGAGCCGGTGACATTGCAGCGCTCTCCCACATTGACGAACAGCGATTCGTCAGTAATGTTGAATGCTTCGAGACCGGAAAGCCGACAGGCAGGGGCAATCTCCGGTACCTGTCGAATGGCCTTGGTAGCCACAGCTTCGGCAATTGCCCGGATATGGTCGGGCGTGGTGCCACAGCATCCGCCGAGAATATTGATCAGGCCGCTCTGGGCAAACTCTTCGACAATCTCGGCCATCTCGGCTGCGCTTTCATCGTATTCACCAAACTCATTTGGCAGTCCCGCGTTGGGGTGGGCACTGACCAGGGTGTTGGCAACCCGTGATAACTCTTCAATGTGTGGTCGGAGTTCCTTGGCGCCCAGAGCACAGTTGAGACCGATCGAAAACGGCCTGGCGTGAGCCAGTGAGTTCCAGAAGGCTTCGGGAGTTTGACCCGACAGCGTGCGGCCACTGGCATCTGTAATCGTGCCGGAAATCATTAGGGGCAGTTCGGTGTCGAGCTTTTCAAAAACAGCCTGTACCGCAAAAACTGCCGCTTTGGCATTCAGTGTATCGAACACAGTCTCGATCAGGATAATGTCAGAGCCACCGGCAATCAGTCCTTCAGTGGCTTCCATATAGGCGGTCACCAGTTCATCAAAGCTAGTGTTTCTCGCGCCAGGATCGTTGACGTCCGGCGATATGGAGCAGGTGCGGCTGGTGGGGCCTATGACGCCGGCTACCCAGCGGGGCTTTTCCGGTGTGGCGATGGCATCACAGGCTTCTCGGGCAATCCTGGCTCCCGCTTCGTTCAGCTCCCGGGCCAGAGATTCCATGCCGTAGTCCGTCATGGATACGGCGGTGGAGTTAAAGGTGTTGGTCTCGATAATATCCGCACCGGCTTCGAGGTAGGCCTCGTGAAGCGCACGAATCACCTCGGGTTGCGTCAGTGTGAGCAAATCATTGTTGCCGGCTACATCCTGTGACCAGTCGGCGAAGCGTTCACCCCGGTAATCGGACTCGGTAAAACGATGGGACTGGATCATGGTGCCCATGCCGCCATCCAGAATCAGAATGCGTTGTGTTGCTGCCCGGTGAAGAGCGTCGATGTGAGTTTGCCGATTATTCAAGGTGTGTTTCTCTGTAACTGGGGGTAAACAAGGGGCTGCATTCTAGCAGATTTATCAGCTGGTTCTCAGCTTGCCGGGCACCTGGTTCTACCGGTGGACTGTGTCCGGGTAAAAAGTTCGGTGTTTGATTGTCGCGTTCAAGCAAGGCTGTTAGAATACATGACTAAATTAGTCAGGTATATCTATCAGGTTGTTCTTATGCTGAGTATCACTATCACCGAATCCGCCGAACAGTATCTGGCGGGACTGTTGGCCAAGCAGGATTGCGAAGGCATCGGTATCCGTATGTTCGTCACCGATCCGGGCACACCGAAGGCAGAAACCTGTATTGCCTACTGTCGTCCAGGTGAAGAGCAGGAGAAGGATGAGGTGATGGAACTTGACAGTTTCAGGGCGTATTTTGATCACCGCAGTCTGCCTTTTCTTGAAGATGCCAAGGTGGATTATGCCGACGAGAAGTTTGGTGGGCAGTTGACCATCAGGGCACCCAATTCACGCATGCCCAGGGTCAGTGACGACAGCCCGCTTGAAGACAGAATTAACTACCTGCTTTACAACGAAATCAATCCTGGACTGGCAGCCCACGGCGGGGTCATCAGTCTTGAAGAAATTGTAGACAATGTGGCTGTACTGCGTTTCGGTGGCGGATGCCAGGGCTGCGGCATGGCCGATGTGACCCTCAAGGAAGGTGTGGAGAAGACCATGCTGGAAAAAATTCCTGAGCTCAAAGGTATCAGGGATGTCACTGATCACTCTGATCGGAGCCAGGCTTATATCTAGAACCGCACCACAAGTGCTTTTTATATATACTGATGCTGTGAACTTGAAATAATAATCCAGCAGCTGGTTCTCAATAGGCCGGTAAGGAGCATCAAATGCCCAGGCTGCCAGAGTTTGATCGGGAAGAGGTTCTCGATAACGCACTGTCTTTGTTTTGGTCGGATGGATATGAAGCCAGTTCCATCAGTAAACTTCTCAGGGCGATGAACCTCAATAGAGGTAGTCTCTACAGCGCTTTCGGTAGTAAAGCCTTGTTGTTCAGTACAGTGCTTGACCATTATATGGCCTATCTTCAGTGCCATTTATTTAACTGTACACTGGTCAGTGTCGAAGATCCCTGTGAGGCAATCACCTCTTTTTTTGACAAAGCATTCTTTGAACCCGACCAGAGTCAGTTAGCCAATGGCTGTTTGTTTTTCAACGCGATCTCCGAACTCAGTAATAATGAGCCTGAGCTGGCCGGTAAAGCCCGGGAATCGGTCCACTGGATTCGTCAATTATTCTATACCCGGTTGTTGGAGGCGAAACAGTTGGGGAAGGTCGATTCCGGGCAGGATATTGAAGGGTTGGCCGACTACCTGATTGCGCTTGTGGCAGGTTTGCGCACTCTGTGTAAATCCGGTGCCAATACAGCGGTATTGAGGCGGGTCATTGATGCCGGGCTGAGTACGGCTTTTACTCGATAGATTATGATAAAAAACATCAAAAAACGGGCTGTTAGGCCCGTTTTTTAATGTTGTATAGAGAGATGGGGGTATTGCTTAGCGGTGTGGTAAAACTGCCTTGAGCTTGTTGTGCACATCGCGCAATGCCTCTTCCGTGGTCTCCCAGTCTATACAGGCATCGGTGATTGATACCCCGTATTCGAGATCACTCAGGTCGGCAGGTATTTTCTGGTTGCCCGATTTCAGGTTGCTCTCGATCATCAGACCGATAATCGATTGATTCCCCTCCAGGATCTGATTGCTCACATTTTCCATGACCAGCGTCTGCAGGTCATGATTTTTGTTGGAGTTGGCGTGACTGCAATCCACCATAATATTTGGGGTAATACCCGCCTTGTTCAGTTCCTGTTCTGCCAGATTGACACTGACGGAATCATAATTGGGTTTGCCGTCACCTCCCCGCAATACCACATGGGCATAGGGATTACCTGCGGTGGTAACAATGGCCACGCTGCCTTCGGCATTGATACCGAGAAAACGGTGGGGGCTGGCAACGGATTTCAGTGCGTTGATGGCGACACTCAGGCTGCCATCAGTGCCGTTTTTGAAGCCAACGGCGCACGACAGCCCGGAAGCCATTTCCCGATGGGTCTGGGATTCGGTCGTTCTCGCACCGATGGCAGACCAGGAAATCAAATCCTGAATGTATTGCGGAGAAATGGGATCGAGCGCTTCGGTCGCAGTAGGCAAGCCCAGCTCGGCAATATCCAGTAACAGCTTGCGCCCCACATGCAGCCCCTCGGATATCTTGAAGGAGTCATTCAGGTAGGGGTCGTTGATTAGCCCCTTCCAGCCGGTGGTGGTGCGGGGTTTTTCAAAATACACACGCATGACAATAAATAGCGAATCACTGACCTCATCGGCCAGTTTCTTCAGTCGTGCGGCATAATCCAGCGCAGCTTTGGTGTCATGAATAGAGCAGGGCCCGACGACCACAAGAATTCGGTGATCCTTGTGGTTCAGGATATTCTGAATGACTTGGCGGCCCTCGGTGATGGTTTTTCGGGCAGCATCGGACAGGGGCAATTCCTGTTTCAAATCTCTTGGCGTGATCAGCACATCCTGAGAGAGAATATTAATGTTATCAACGGCGTTGGTCATTGGTTTCTCGAATCGATAAGGGTTCAGTCAGCAAGCTATTCTACATGAAACTCCGGGTGCTTTGGCACTCTACAGGCCCTGCGGAGAGGAAGATGCTGTCTCCGGGGGCGGCAAGTCACTAAAAAATACTCAGGGAATGGTCTCGATTGCCTGCAGTAAAGGAAAATACAGCGCTTTCCTGATGGGTGTGGCAGTGGGTTCCTCGAACAGCCGGGCGTAGCGCTGAAGTTGTTCCTGATATTGAGCCACTTGTTGCTTCAGAAATTGTTGGTCTGATTGCCCTACTGCCGGGGCGGCGGTTTTGTAATCGATGATCCAGCGGATGCCCCCGTCGACAAAACTTCGATCGACGACAGCCGTTTTCGGTTCTCCGTTCGGTGCCATGTAGCCAATAGCCAGTTCGGTGGCGCTATCGGGATGCCGATTGTCCAGAATCCACCTGGCTGTGGGATCGGTGAGACAGTTTTCTACAGCCTGTGCCAATACCGCCAGTGGCGCTGTGGTGTCATGTAGTCCGAGCTGCCGTAGCTGAATCTTCCAGAAAGGCATGCGTTGCTGGATGGTCGCTGTGGACCATTGGTCAATACCGTCAATAACTATCTGCTGCAGAATACGGTGTAATACGGTACCGGTATGGCGAGCTTCCGGTGCCTTGTTGCCACTGCCCAGCTCATTGGGCGCTACAGCTGCCTCCACCGCGGTTGGTGAGGTCGGTGTAGCTCCCGTTGTTGGCGGCCATCCCCAACCAGCTGGTAGGCGGCGCAGAGAGCTGAGTACCGTTTCATGGGCGCGTACAGGTGTGTTTTCCTCGGGTGGGTAGTCGTGCCACTGAATCCACGTGGATCTGGTTTCAAAGTCGGTTTTCAGCGCTGGCCAAAGGCTATCCAGCAGGCTGCCGGCTGTTGGGTTGTCACCAGACATGGTGCAGAGCAGATGCAGATGATCAATGGCGCGGGTGGTCGCAACATAAAGGATCCGCGCGGTTTCGAGTTTGATTTTCAGTTTTCGCTCGCGGTTCAGGAACTGATAAAGCGGGTCATTCTGCTGGTCCGCCCGGAACAGTGGGCTGATGAGCAGTTGATTATCACCGCTACTGCTGGTGCGCTCCTGCCACAACAGCAATTGCTTGTCTTCTCCCCGGGGTTTGCGGTTCAGACCAGGCAGGATAACGGTATCAAACTCCAGTCCCTTGGCTTTGTGTATGGTCATCACATGGAGCGTACTGTCCGATCCGACATCGGCTTTGGCGTAGAGCGATTTGACCGCTTTTTCAAAGGTGGGCCAGTGCTCGATACTTCCCGCAGACTCGTGTTTTTCCAGCAAGTCCAGATACTGGTCACAGTGTTGCTGATCTGTGATGGAGTTCAGTGCAACCGCACCCCCGAGTGCGCGCCAGGTTCCCTCAATCCAGCACCGCAGGGGCAGTCGCTGGCGTTGTTGCCAGGCAGCCGTCAGTGTTTCCCCCACCCGTTGGAGAATTTGCCGGCCGCCTGACGATAATCCCGGTATTGCTGTTATGCGCGACAATTGCCCCAGCAATAGTGGGAAACGTTCCCGAGCTGTTTCAGGATAGTCACCAACGGGTTCCGCCACGCTGATCGCCAGGAGATCTGCCATGTCCAGTCCGCACCAGGGTGCCCTGAGCACAGCCAGCCAGGCAATCCGGTCAGCAGGTGACAGGAGTGCGCGGGTCAGGGACATCAGGTCGACCACGGGCATGCGGTTGCCGAGGGGGTCAATATCGGTTGCCTGCCAGTGGTGTCCTGCCTCCCGGAGTGCTGCAAGAATGTCGGGCAGCTGGGTGCGGGTGCGGACCAGTATGGCGATCGAACCCTGTGGGTTACGTTTTTTGGCGGCATTGACCAGTGCCACTATCCGCGATGCTTCAGCGCTGTTGTCAGGCGCATTGATGAAGGCATCCAGAGTGACCGGCTGCTCCGGTAGAGCACCATGAAAAGCAGTGGCGGGGCTGTAACTGACGGCGCCGCGACCTATCTCGTCGCGTGCCGGAAAAATATGGGGAAAGGCGTCGTTCACCCAGTGGATGAGATTTTCCTGGGAGCGAAAGTTGACCTGTAAATCCAGTGCTTCGAGTTGCAGTTGGCCGATGGGCAGTGTCCGAGCCTCCAGGAACAAACCTACATTGGCGTTGCGGAAACTGTACAGCGATTGCATGGCATCGCCGACGATAAACAGCGTGCGGCCATCACCCTGCTCCCAGCCTGCGATAAGGCGGCGCAAAATATCAAACTGTACCGATGAGGTATCCTGAAATTCGTCGGTGAGAATATGTTTTATCTGGTAATCCAGCCGCAGTGCGAGGTCGGTTGGCTCATCCTCCGGGCCCAATGCGCGGAGGGCGGCCAGGGTGATCTCGGTAAAATCGCACACCCTGTGCTGCTGGAAATGCAGGCTCAGTGCCGCCGCCAGGGTGGGGAGTAAATAGGTCAGTGCATTGAGTGCCAGCCACTGATTTTCTTCATAGCGGGGCGCGGGCAGTGCTCGAATATCTTCCAACAGGTCTTTCAGGCCGCTGATGGCCTGCAGTTGATCGACCAACTCGCCATAGCTCGCCTTTTGCTGTTTGGCCAGGATCTTGTCGCCGTTGACCTCGGTTGGAAAGCCCGTGTTCTTGTCCACGCGGCTCCGCCATTTTAAATCCTTGGTCAGCAAGAGCTCACAAATGCCCAGCCAGATGGGTAACTCTTCGGCGGAGTGACCGGGTAACCCTGTCATCCCCTTGCACCACCGGAGAGACAGATCATTTTTCTCCAGTGGCAGTTGGCTGCCGGCATAATCAGCCAGCAGGGCCAGTTCGCTGGCGAAGGGGGCCAGAAGATTGGCTGTTGCGGTCAATGTTTCTTCAATCACATTGTTCAGGAATGATTCCAGGTAATCCCGGGCATCCCTGCTACTGAACATATGGGACAGCCACTGCTCGCGTTTTTTCAGTAATGCGATCAGCAGCTGCTCCAGCTTGTCGAGGTCGTTATCCAGATGCTGGAGGAGGGTTTCCACCGCCTGCCCCAGGGATGTTTGCTGTTCCAGCTCACGGAGCAGCCATTCGGCAATGACCAGGCGAAAGTGGGGTTCTGGATCTTCCAGGGGCTCGGCATAGTCGCCGATACCACTTTCCAGGCCCAGTTGCTGGGCGAGGTTGAGGCAAAAGCCATCAATGGTCTGGATCCGCAAGCGGTTGGGGGACTGCAGGAGCTGCCAGTTTTTTTCCCGGTCTCTGGCAAGGGCCGCGGTAGCGAGTTGCAGTGTGGCCTGCTGGTGGTCGCTGTCCGGCAGAGAATGACTATCTGCCATTGTCAGTGCCTGAATAATGCGATGTCGCATTTCACCCGCCGCTTTCCGGGTAAAGGTCATGCAGAGAATTTCTTCCGGTGCTTCCACCGTTGCCAGTAACCCCAATACCCGCTGGGTAAGCAGTTCTGTCTTGCCGGAACCAGCCGGTGCGGCAACCGCAAAGGATCGTTCCGGATCCAGTGCCCGCTGGCGTTGTGCCGCATCTGCTACGGTCATACCTCGTCCTCATCTGCAAATAGCTGCTGCCTTTCTGCGACCCGGTTCAGCGGTTCAAGCTCGGTCTGATACCGCAGGGCATAATCGCCATGGAAAGAGACAGCGGCATAGCCGGCCTTGAACTCGCCCGCCAGGGTAGCCGCAGCCTGTTGCCAATGATCCATCAGGGCCTGCCAGCTTTCCGGCTCGTTCTTTTTGCCCTTGGGTGGAGCTACCCCCGCCAGCAGGCCGTCGGTCTCGGAATAGCCGGTAAACAGAGGTTCCGATGGGTTGATGAGGGCAAAGCAAATAGCCGATGCGGGTGTTTCGCTGCACAATAAATAAAGCGGTAGCTGGAGATCATCCGGGCGATCTCCCAGCCACTGGCCGGTCGCCGCTTTGCCAGTTTTGTAGTCAATAATGACCGTCTGGCCATCAGCCAACTGATCAATCCGGTCGATGACCAAATGTAGCGGTAAGCCACAAAACTGCGTATTTTCGTGCTTTTCGAGTGCGGCCACGCTGAAGGGTGGCCGCTGTTTCTCAACGGTTAGCCATTGTTTCAGTAACCCTGCCAACCGTTGTTGTTCGATGCGGGTAAACGCCTTGCCGAACAGGTCTGCCCGTCGCATCTGCCAGGGTTTCAGGGCAGTATTGACGGTTGAGTCAATCAATGAAGCCAGCTCCGGTTCGGACAGTGCCAGCAACTGTTGCTGATTTTCCAGGTGTTGCCAGAGTTGCCTCAGGCATTCGTGAATCAATGAGCCGCGATCCCCGGCATTGAGGCCGATAGAGGGCTCCCGGGGTTGCTCTGCCCCCAGTCGGTGAATGGCAAAGGCGTTGAAGGGGCAGCTGGCCTGATTTTTCAGGATACGGGTGCCACCTCTAACAGCTTCTTTTGCTGTATCGAGCGGTGGGGCAAACTCACAGGAAACCGGTTCCAGCGTGACAAAATCCGTAACCTGACCGGTTTTCCGGGGCAGTTTATCCGGTTCGATTTTCGCCACGCCAGCAATCAGGTTGGTGGGTTGCAGCTGCTGGTCACCGTCAAACTGGCTGTAGCTCAGGATGACTTTGGGCGCCGCTTTCATCAGATTGACCAGTTGCCGTTCTGCCAGTTCGCGTTCTCGCCCGGGGTCAGTTCTCGGCATGCCAAATTCTCGCTGCAGGCCAACCGGTAACAGCGGGTTGAGCGCTGTGGGTTGTGGCCAACGGCGGTTGTCCAGGCCCATGATCCAGAGGTGATCAAAATGCAGTCCCGCACCTTCGAGAAACCCCAGAACCTGAATGCTGCTATCGGGTGTTTCTGCCTGGAAAATGGTGCCATAGGCCAGTTGTTGGAGCTGTTGCAGTGCCTCGTTCAGATTTACCTTGCAGTTCAGCTGATCCAGTGACTGGTATTGTTCCAGCATGTCCAGCCAATGCTGTCGCTGCTGATATTCCTCGCTGTCCAGTGTACGTTCACCGGGCCAGCCCAGCGTGGTCAACTGTTGTTGAAACAGTGTCAGCCATGCAGAGAATCCGGCAGTCGCCGGCAATGCCCGACGCAGGACGTCCATTTGTGACAATTGTTGGCTCATGGCGGAGCCGGTGATCTTTTCCACCTCACTGACCAGATGGCGGAATTCACTGCTACGGAGAGAGACTCTGCCCTGTTTGCGCAGCAATAGCTCCGCTTTGGCCCTCGGTTCGGGAGACAGGCCACTCCAAAAGGGCGCGTTGAGCATACGGCAAAAATCCGTCAGCGGTAATTCGGCCCGATTGAGCGTCAACAGTAGTAATGCTGAGGCGATCAGTGGTGTTTCAGCGAGCGGTATGCCCGCCGACAAGTTAAAGGGGGCGCTGGCTCTCAACTGCCCCGGTGCACCGTAACCCGGTTGCAGGCGGGTTCGCAGAAGGCGCGCAATTTTGTTGCGCAGTTTCGGCAGCTCCGGAACAAGGATACCAATGCGGGCTTCAGGCGCGGCCAGATAATGGGCCACTGCCCAGTCGGCGGCGGCAGTCAGCTCAGCCTGTTCATCGTATAGCGCGACCTGTTGCGGCTGCGACTGAACGGGTTCCGTCTCGCTAAAAGCGAGGTTATTGCTGATGCCTTCAAGCAGTTTGCGGTGCAAGGGGGTCAGGTTATCAAACCCGCAGAGTGTTACGGTTGGAATGGCGGGCAGGATCCCGCAGCTATAGGCCCGCTGGAGTATTTTTACCTTATCGGCTGATGTGATGAGGCTGTGTTGCCTGAGCTTTTCGCGAAAATGACTGATCCACCGCCACAGCAGTGGTGCTTCCTGCTGTAGACGGGTATCCGGTACCAGATAGTTCTGGATGTTGGCATAACTGTTACTCGCCAATCTGGAAAAATTCGCCGGCAATACCGTGGCGGGTCGCTCGCGGTCTTCTGCAACCACCTGCTCCCAGAGGAATAACTCCATGGCAGTACTCAGTCCGGAACCCGCTGCTGCCTCGATGAAACCGGCGTCACAGCAGCGCAGCCACTGTTCATGGACCCATTGTTCCAGGGCATAAACTTCGGGTGCCGACCAGTGCAGAGTGCAGGAATGTTGCGAAAAGCCCCAGGCCTGGCGGATTTTGCTGGCCAGTCGATTGTTGGGCGTAAGAATCAGCGCGCCGTTACCGAGGTCTTCCCTGAGCGGGCCAATGTCAAAAAGCGGGCGCATCATGGTGGGTTTCTTTGTTATCCTTGAATCATCTTTCATGATCGCACAACCCTCAATGTTTACCAAAACAGTGCTGTGATGGTGTTGTTTGACAGCGCTGAAATTTTTTGTACCCGGGAAACGCCATGCTTCTGACCCTGAATACATTTTTATTGCTCGCAGCTGGCTTTATTGTCGGCGTTCTACTGACTTTTTTGCTGACCCGTCAGCAGTCAGAGAAACAGCGTGCAGTGTCCGATGTGACCATTTCCCGCTTGTCAGAAGATCTGGAAAACCAAAGCAGCAAGCTTCATCAGCGCGAAACGGAGCTCGGTGCGCTCAATCGCGACAAAGCCTCACTCGAGGCGCGTCTTGAAGGTGAACGGACCCGTTACGAAGAGCAGTTGCAGTTGCTCAGGCAGGCCCGTGAGTCACTGGTTCAGGAGTTTGAAAACCTTGCCAATCGCATCTTTGATGCAAAACAGCAAAAATTTTCAGAGCAGAGCAGTCGGACACTCAACAGCAGTATCGATCCGCTGAGAAAGGAGATTCACGATTTCCGCAAAAAAGTTGAGGATGCCTATGACAAGGAAAACGCCGAGCGCAACAAGCTGGTGGGTCAAATCGTCGAGCTGCAGAAGCAGGCCCAGAAAGTTGGGGAAGACGCCGTTCTGCTGGCCAATGCATTGAAGGGTGAGAGCAAATTCCAGGGGAACTGGGGCGAGGTCATTCTGGAGCGGATTCTGGAGCAGTCCGGCCTAACCAAGGGGCGGGAATATGAAACCCAGGTGGCCCTGAAGAACGAGGAGGGTAATCGTCGAAACCCCGATGTCATTATTCACCTGCCGGATCAGCGGGACATCGTGGTGGATGCGAAGGTGTCATTAACGGATTACGAACGTTATTGTCGAGCAGAGCTGCCCGACGAGAAACAGCGCTGTCTGAAACAGCATATTCTTTCCCTGCGCACCCACATTAATGGCCTGAGCCGCAAAGCGTACGAGCAACTCGAAGGCGTGAATAGCCTGGATTTTGTGCTGATTTTCGTGCCGGTGGAGGCCGCCTTTATGCTGGCGCTGGAGCATGACCATACACTTTTTCGGGATGCCTATGACAAGGGCATTATTCTGGTGAGTCCCTCCACCCTGTTGGCAACATTGCGAACGATTCACAATATCTGGCGTTATGAAGACCAGAACCGCAACGCCCAGCAGATTGCGGCTGAAGCGGGCAAACTGTATGACCAGTTGGTGCTGGTTGTGGAATCCCTTGATGATCTCGGTCGGCATATCGACAGGAGTCAGGAGGCCTGGCAACAAACCCGTAAACGTCTTGTCGATGGCAGGGGCAACCTGATCAAGAAATTTGATGACATCAAAAAACTGGGCGCCCGTACCAAGCGCTCACTACCCGATAATCTGGTCGAGCAGGCCACCGAACAGGATGATGTCTCATTGCGGGCCAGCCTTCATCAGCCGGAATAATTGCCCGCTAGCGGGTTTATCGGACGACTGCGATCCGGTATCTGGTCGCACATCTTTCAGAGGAGTTTGTAATGGAACTGATCACGAGTCTGGCGCTGGTTATTTTAATTGGCTTGAGTGGCTATGCCTTATACCTTTACCTGCAACTGCGCAAACTGAAAAATACACAAAATGCCAGGGAAAAAGCGTTGGCAGCAGAGCAGGAGGACCGCAAAGCCCACTACCGAAAGAGTATACATGTGATTGCCTCGGCCATCGTGGCCGATCAGGTCACGCTCACTGAAGGGGCGATTCGTATCAGTATGATGGCTGCGCAACTGGATCTTCCCGAGCATGAGCGGGAGCACTACCAGGTATTTTTTCAATTGACGGAAGCCACTGCGCACATACCAATTTTGGATGAATGGCAGAAGCTCAGCACCCGCGATAAACTGCGCTATGACCGGGAGCGGGAAGAAATCGAAACAAAGTATCGGGAATTCGCGGTGAATGCCGCCAGCAGGGTTTTGCAGAAACCTTCTCAGCCTGAGCAAGGTGAAGAGCCGTTATTCTATCCGGTTGGCCGTCATTAGTTGGCGGGCCTTTTTTTGGTGCCGGGCTGTTTTGCATCAATGCCATTTGTAAAGGGGTGAAAAAGTCCTTATATTCCCGGGGGCTGTCCTGCGGTAACCTACATAAAGAGTAATTGCGTGTTGTGCACGCCGATGATACCAACCCGGAGTTTGATTGAGTCGATGGCGTCTGTCTGGGTAATGAGTCTCTACCGAAATCAACATGAAAATGAAATAAGCCTGCAACAAGGGAAGACCTATACTGATTAAAGAGCATTTTGTGCACCAGTTATCAGAACTGCGGCGAAGCTCCTCATACTATTGAGTTTCGTTATTTTGCCACGCTTTTTGGCTAGGTCAGATTTGAAAAGGAGTTTTAGATTATGAGTAAGTTGTATGCAAAACCCCAGTCGTTTTACAAAACAATCCAACAGGGTAATCAGGGGCTGAAACAGCAAAATTGGCCCGTGTGTCGAATCATCCCCCAATCGGATGGCCAACCTGGCACAGTTTCACACGCCGTCGAATCACAGAAGCAGCTAAGCAATGACGACCCGCAGCCGGGATCAAGGCAGCCGCGTGGCTGAGAACCTGCGGCCCCGGCAAGTTGTGCTGGGGCTCTGGCTCTGGCTGGTAAAGAGTGATGACTGGTACGGAGTGACTGGTGCGAGGCGAGCGGGCTGAATGGTCAGCCTTTTGGCAAATAGGGAATGGTCTTTGCCGCGTCGGAGTCATCAATCACATGCAAGTTGCTGATGCTGCCTTTTATTCTTGACTCCCGGAATGCCTTGTATTCGGGATCATTGATAAATGCCTGTAACGCCGCCATGTCAGGAAACTCAACCAGGGCGATCATGTCCGCTTTGCACGGCTCTCCTTCAACGGTACTGATATTGGCACTGCGGGACAGGTACTTGCCGCCGTGTTTGTGGGCGATATCGTGCACGTTAGTAGCGTAATCTGCTATCCATGCTTCATCGGTCACGGTGACATCAGCAATTAAATAAACGGCCATAATTCATACTCCGATATTGTCTGGTGTTTCGACGGTTGTGTTTAGCTTATTTTGGCAGCCAACAGGCACACCCCGAGCCAAGTGAAATAGAAGGGTATACAGAATAACAGTACGCGCCAGTTTGACTGAAAACAGTAACGAATGGAGTGTGTGATAGCATCCTTGCGCAGTTGCCAGGTAACGACCATTTGCAGCGCCACCAGTGAATAGATGAATTGCACTGCGATAGCTGGAAGCTCGCCGGGCAGCATCGGCGTGAAAACCAGTAATGCCACGATAAATAAAAAACCAAACGCCAGCGTATTCCTGGCAGCCGGTGCCTTATCCAGGGTGCGGAAGTTGTCCCACAAAAAATATGTCATGGCGATGGGCCCACCGAAAAATGACCCCAATCCGACCTGCAGGGGGGAGTAAACAGCCGGTTGCTTTATCACAATATCATTCACCGCATCGCCTCCGGGGGAACATACAAACGAAGTCTTGACGTTATTGCTGAGTTCCGGGCATTGATGACCATATTATTGGTTGCTTTTACCGCGGACCAGGCGAAACAGATAAATGGCAGCAACCCCCAGAAAACCTGAACAGAGCGTGATGAATGCGCTAGTACACCAGAAAATGAAAGGTCCACTCTTGCCGTGTAGTACCAGATCGCCGACGGTCAGGGCTGAAAAAACGGCCATTGGTGCACTATAGGAAAGGGCCGTCAGCATGCCATCCCGGAGGTTGTACAGGGCGCTGAATCCGGAAATGAACGTGTTCATCAGCAAGCCGAGAATACCGGCAGTCAACATCCATGGAAGCTGCATGCTGAGCATGGACAGGTAAAAGATAAAGAAAGTTGCCAGTCCGATGAGAGATGCTTTGATGGGTTGCATAAGCGTGACTAACTATCCAGAGTGTTGATTATATCGAACGGGTTATAGACGGGTTGAATAGGCTTTCCCGGTAAAACAGCCGCAATAAAACACGAGATTTGCCGCAAGTGCAAATCCCTTGATCAGCGGTATGGGTGGCAAGAAGACTGTTTTCTGTCTGATACACCAGTATTTTCCACTGGAAAATCGTCCGGATGGTGCCGTTACCAACAATCAGTGCCCCTCAGGGGGGGGATAGGCCTAGATTTTTGTCGGGAGGCCCATTAGACTCCCTATCCTCAGGCAGTTGTGCCCGTTTTTTGTTCAATACCCAGAGGGAGTCGACATGAATTTTGTAAAATTACTTGGTATTTCGGTATTAGTATTGGGTCTGGCCGCATGTGGCGGCTCGGACAATGGTGTCAGCGAAGAGCAAGCTGCAGCAGAAGCAGCCGCAGCGTTGTCTCCTGAAGAAAAAGCCGCAGCAGAAGCCAAGGCCAAAGAAGAAGAGTTGAAAGCGATTGAAGCAGCAAGAATTGCTAATGAAGAAGCAAGAAAGAAAGCTTCCGAAGAAGCGGTTCCTCTTCCCAAGGAAAAGATTCTGCCTGAAGGCATGGTGGAAGGTAGTGTTGAGCACTCCATCTGGTTGAACAATCAGCAATAATAAGATACTAAAAATAGCAGGTCTGTTCTGGAGCCCGGCCGGTTAAATCCGGTACCAAAACAGACCTGCTTTTTTTATCTCCTTTCCACTATCTCTGTCTGTCTTTGCCGCTACCGCTGGTAGTAAGCATTTCATATCAGCCACTACCAATCGATGGTCTGCATCATCATCACCAAGTGCTGCTGTTCCAGCTTTACTGATTGAGCTCCGGCTGCTTCTCTTCCTCGGCGGGTATGCAGGGCCGACCGCTTTGTTTTCTGACAGGACACCCTTTTTTGACATGCTGGCGCGTTTCGATAATGGATTCGATCGCTGCTCTCGGGTTGCTGTTGATATTTTTCTGGCAGTAGCTATCCATCCATGCTGCCACTTCGCTGTCCTTTTGGGTGCCCAACACCCCCTGAGGGTGCTTTCCGGCATATTTGTATTCGTTATAACCCGCCACAAAACCCTGTAACCAGTTGAGAGACGGCCCGTGACTATTCTGCTTGCGGGCGTCTAGCCATTCAGAGCAGTTTTCAGCGATTTTATCGGGTGAGGCATAGAGCAGGGGAGTGATCAAGAGTCCTAGTGCGAGCAGACAGTATTTCATTCATAGGTTCCTAAGCAGGGGTTCGGATAAGGCTTATAGTCTGGCGAATATCTTGTTGAGACTCGAGAGATTCAAACAACTTTAGCTGTTAAGCGCAACAGGGTTTATCAGCACGGGTTTTTAATTTCCGGTGATTGCGCCTGCGCGTTACGAATTGGTCCTCTTCAATAACACCCCACACTCGAGGTGATGGGTGTAGGGGAATTGGTCAAAAACCGCAAAATGTTCAATTTGATGGCTGCTGCCAAAGACTTTAAGGTTCTCTTTCAGGGTTAGCGGGTTGCAGGAAATATAGAGAATGTTGTCGAATTTCATGGCCAGTCGAAGCGTCAGGTTATCCAGGCCGGCCCTTGGTGGGTCCAGAAAAATGGTGCTGAACCTGTATCTCTGCAAATCGATATCCTGCAACCTGCGGAACGGGCGAACACCTTCCAGCGCCTGACAGAAGTCTTCGCTGGACATCCTCACAATGGTGACATTATCAATTGCATTGCTGTGCAGGTTGGTTGTTGCCGACTTCACTGAAATTTTGGAGATCTCTGTTGCCAGCACACGATTAAAATTTTGTGCCAGAACACAGGTGAAATTACCGTTTCCACAGTACAGCTCCAGAAGATCACCACCACCGCCCCTGGTCTTGTCCAGTGACCAGGCCAGCATTTGCTGGTTGATGCCGGCATTGGGTTGAGTAAAACCACCTTCAACCTGCTGATACTGGTAATCTTGGTTATCGACCTGCAATTTTTCCAGGACATAGTCCCGCTCAAGGGTGAGTTTCTGTTTACGGCTTCTGCCGATCACCGCAACGCCGATACGTTGTTGTAGCGCCGCTGCGGTCGACTGCCACTCGTCATCCAGTTTCCTGTGATAGAGCAATGTGATCAATGCATCGCCACTCAGCGTGGTTAAAAATTCCACTGAAAATAAACGCCGGCTCAATATCGAAGACGCGTTGATCTCTGTGATCAGCGAAGTCATGAGGCGATTGATCAGTACAGAGCCAATTGGAAACTCCGTGATGATATAGGGCGTTTTCTGCCCTGGCTCATTCATGGCAAAGTGCGCCCGGCCGTTCTCGTGCCAGATACGAAATTCGGCGCGCATCCGAAAGTGCAGTGGCTCTGACGGGTAGACCTCTATGTTTTCAGGAAGTGGAATATCCAGGAAGGTGGCATGTAGTTCCGTAAGTTTTTCGTCAAGCTGCTGCTGATAATTATCGGGGTTAATGGTTTGCACTGATTACCTCACCATCGGGGGGGGGGGATACTGGATACTGAAACAGCCCTTTGCACAGGGAGGGCTATGCATTAAAAGGTGAGGTGGACAGTCAAACTGCGATCACTGCTGACCCTGGAAAAGCAGGTGTTCCTGCTTACTTATTGCTCGCATCTCTCAATCGACGCTGTGCTTCCAGGTAGCGTGGCATCGGGCCAACATCCTCATATACCTCACTACCCTCTTCAACGCGGATAACCTTGGAGCCTGGTATATACGGCATTTCAGCCTCCAGTGTTTCCAGAGCAACGTTCAGCAAATGTGCTGCTATCTCGTTGGCAGGCAGCTGGTACATTTCGGAAAGAGCCAGAAGTTTGATCTGATCTGATTCGTGTACGCTGATTGACGTGGGCAGTAAATCAGCATTTTCGGCTGACCGTTTCTCCCAGTCTTGAAGAAGTTGGGAAAAGGCCATAGGGCTTCCCTGATAGTTCATTGTTACCTCGGCTACTGCGGCTGATCAAAATGTGTCAACTTAATGTAAAACATCCGGCTCCAAAAAGGTACGGTTTTTCAGAAGCAAAAACAGATTGAAATTGAAGTTATAGGCTTTTGGGCTGGGGGCGTTACAACCTGACGGATATTGTACAAAATTATTGATAAAATTAGAGGGGATCGTGGCTCAGATTGAAGAGAAAGTATCTTCACCTCCTTCCCCTGTCTAAAGACAGTGAATAGTTGGCATGGCATGCTCTGGAACAAGTCGTAGACGGGAGCCTGGATAACAGCTGAAGAATGTTTTGGAAATCATCGCTCGGCCTGAATGCGCTTCTCTTTAGATGAAAATAGCGGGCCACCCCGGGTTCTGATATAGCCTTTTGATATCAATTTTTCTTTCGTTCTCTGCTCGTGGAAAAAGAATTCGTGCCTATACTTCAGGTAGCAATCAACCCCAACGAGTCTGTTGTAGTAAGCAGTAAACAGCTGGGGTGGTCGGGTGGTTTCCTGGTTATCTGGAGGAGAGTGTATGAGACGCTATTACTTTATCAGCGATGAGCTGGACGAGTTGAGTGTTGTTGAGCGTGAGCTGGAAGGTCATGGTATGACCAGGCCGCAAATCCATGTTTTGAGCCTCGATGATGACGGGTTGGCACACCATCACCTGAATGACGTTGCTCCGCTGTTGCGAAAAGATGTGATTCGGGCAACAGCAGTCGCTGGTGTATTCGGTTTTCTGAGTGCGGTTTTGGTGATGTCCTTTGCCATTTTCTCCGGCGCCACTGCGTCAATTGGCTGGATTCCGTTTGCCATGCTGGCATTTGTGGTGATGGGCCTGATTACCTGGGAAGGTGGCATGTGGGGCATTCAACAGCCGAATTCCCGCTTCAGGCGTTTTCAGGCGGCGTTGGCAGAGGGCAAGCACATTCTCTATGTGGATGTAACAGTCGACCAGCGTTCAATCCTGATGGGTGTTATTGAACGGCATCCCGGTTTGACAAGCGCTGGCAGTGAAGAATCGTCCAATGAACTGTTGATCAGTGCCGAAAACGGTGCGCAGCGTTTTGCGAAATGGGCACCCTGAGCAAACTCTGTGCTCCAGTTTATTTGAGCCGGGGGCTACACTGCATTTGATGAGTCAGTTGTCTCCAGCTCACTGGTTTTGGCCGCCAGAATAAAATCATTGCGATGCAGTCCTCGGATCTTGTGACTCCACCAGGTCACTGTCACCTTGCCCCACTCGACTAGTATGGCGGGGTGATGCTGAACTTTTTCGGCCAACTCGCCAACGTGATTGGCAAAGGTGAGCGCCTGCCGAAAGTTGCTAAAGTGGAAGCTCTTTTCAAGTTGTTTGATACCGTCTCTATCCAGCACAGCCCAACCGGGAATCTGTTTCATCAGAGAGTCTATTTGTGCATCGTCAACCCTGGGGGCATCAGCGCTACAGGCCTCACAGTGCTCTTTGGCTAGTGTCATAATGAATGCTCCATGATTACAGCAAGTGTTACAGGCAGTTTTTCGGAGGTGGCAAGCCAGCCAACCTGGCGACCCGTTTAGCCGGGCTTGGCGGGAACAGCTGCATGAGGTAGATACTTCGTGCCTTGCTGATCTCCAGGTGTTCGGCCATGAATTTAATCAGGGGCCGCATGGAAGGAGAAAAGCCGTAGGAGGCATAGAATTGTCGTGCCAACAGAATAACCTCAAGGTGGGCATCGGTCAGCGGCATTTCAGTTTTGGCGGCTTCCTGCCTGGCCAGGTTTTCTGACCAGGCAGGAAGTTTTGTCAGATGGTCGGGTGTTGTCGTTTCAGTCACCTGAGATCAATCGCTGCTCATGCCGAGCAGGTGTAAAAGGCTGGTGAACACGTTATAAATCATTACATAGAGAGTGACTGTGGCTGAAATATAGTTGCGTTCACCGCCATGAATAATAGCACTGGTCTGCCACATGATGACCCCGGAGGAGATCAGCAGAAAAATGCACGACAGTGCCAGGGCCAAGCCCTGGATTTGCAGAAAAATGTTGGCGATGGCGGCAACGAAAGCCATCAGAATACCGACCATCAGGAAGCCGCCCATAAACGACAGTTCCTTGCGGGTTACCAGTACGTAACCGGAGCAGGCAAGGAAGATCAATGCGGTCCCGCCGAGCGCAGTTATTACCGGCTCTGCACCGGAAGTTGCCAGATAAAAACTGATAATAGGTCCTAATGTAAATCCCATCCATCCTGTCAGGGCAAAAACCCAGATCAGTCCGGCAGAGCTGTTCTTGTTCTTTTCAACCATCCACAGGCAGATAAAGAACGGCAACAGTGTCCACAGCCCCATGTAAGGTGCATTGACCGCCATTGCCACGCCACACATGATGGCGCTGAACGCCAGCGTCATGGCCAGAAGCGCGTAGGTATTGCGCAGAACCTTGATGACTGAGGGGTCGAGTGTTGTTGTCGAAACAACTGCTTTTTCGTATGCCATGGCTTTTTGAGCCTCCTGATGTTGAATTCTTACGTTGGACATATCTTACAAGCTGTAAGTTTCAAAGCAATGATTACCGTTCGTGATACTGACAATCATTCACCGGGCATCATTCTTCCTCGAAAAAGCGCAAAATTTCCTGCCGCTGCGCTAACCCGTCCTGATAGCCCAGTTCCAGAAGCTTGCGGCAGAAGCCCTTTGAAAAGAGCAGGTAGCTGGCTGTGCTCACACCACCTCCGCTGGTCGTGGCTCCGGTGAGCCGAAGAAACACGCGAATACTGCCGGGTAATTCATTCAGATAATCACAGGCGATCTTGTCGATGGGTTGGGAGGGCAGGATGGCCAGAAATTTTACTGGTTTCAGGTCAGTCAGGCCGTGTTTTTCCCGCTCGCTTTCAGACAGGTGTTCGTTGAGACGATTGATATTTCTCAATGTTTCCAGATCGCTTTCGATGCTGTCGATAAAGGCACTGCTAAGCAAGTGCCCAACGATCTGGGCGATAGACGGCGAGTGATCAATGGGTGGTGGTCGATTTTTTCCATTGGGTGAATCGCTGACGCCGATAACAAACACCTTGTCCGCGCCGAGGTTCAATGCGGGACTGATCGGCTTGAGTTGTCTGACAGCGCCATCACCAAAAAACTGGTCTTTGATTTGAATCGCCGGGAACAGAAAGGGGATGGCAGATGAAGCCATGAGGTGGTCAATGGACAGCTCTGTGCGCAGGCCCAGTTGCCGGGAAACAGCCCAGGGTTCGTGAACGTCGGAGCCTTCAAAAAAGGTTACCGATTTGCCCGTGCTGTAACTCATGGCTGTAATACTGACAGCGTCGAGTTCCCCAGTGTTAATGGCTTCCCGGATATGGCGAAACCGCACATAGTTATCCAGTAACTCCCGCAACGGGGTGTTGTCCAGCAGTGCTTTTGGTTTGCCCAGGGCGTAGCCACTGTGAAAAAAAGACAGCAACATATGAAAGCTGTTTTTAAGTACGCCAAAAAGGTCTGTGCGATAAACCTTGTCCGCATCCAGCTGGCGCCAAATGGCTTCCAGTTTTTTGATTCTAAGGCTGAACGGTCCTGCGCGTCCGGCAATTGCCAGGGTGTTGATGGCCCCGGCTGAGGTGCCGCAGATAATCGGGAAGGGGTTCTTGACGTCTTTCGGCAAGGTCTCGGCGACGGCTTTCAGAACGCCGACATGATAGGCGGCCCTTGCTCCCCCGCCCGATAGTACCAGGCCCACTTTGACAGGCTTGTCGTGTTTACCCATGGTTTGTGCCAAAAATGGTTAGCAAATTGGTTCCCGCTTTTTTTGTTATCCGCCCATCAATGCCAAGCTGGCTGGCGAAACACCAGCTTGAGCAGCGTACCTGTGAAGGATCGCCGACAATGGGAACGCTGGCAATGGTCCAGCGGGTAATTATACTGGGCAAATAATCTGCCACCCGCAAGGTGATTGGTGACAAGGATGTCCCGAATGTTATCTCCCTACCTGTTTGCCGCTGGTATCTTCAGCGTCGCTTTCTGGCCCCATCTGCCGCCTCTATGGGTGGTTTTGCTGTTTATGCTGGCCGGTTTCCTGCTGCGCTGGTTCTGGGTGCCGTCCACTTTCCTGTTATTGGGTCTGGTCTATGGCTGCTTTTGGGGATATGACACATTGGGGCATCAGTTACCCGATGAGCTCACCGCCACGGATTTCACTATCATTGGCGAGGTTTACGGAATCCCGGTGCGCGATGGGCGCCGGGTGCAGTTTAATCTGCGCCTGGATGAAGCCTCGACCAATCTCAAGTTGCGGAAACTCCGGCTCAGTTGGTATGGCGAACAGGCGTCTCCGCAACCCGGGCAGATCTGGCAATTGCAAGTCCGGCTGCGGCGCCCCAGAGGTTATATCAATCCCGGTGGCTTTGATTATCAGGCATGGTTGATTCAGCAGGGTTTTTCAGCCACGGGCTATGTCAGGGCATCCTCGCAGAACCGGCTGCTTGAGCAGCGCTGGTCCCTCGACCGGTTGCGTTATCAATTGCAACAAAAGATTGCCGGGAGCCATGTCAACGAGGACGCACAGGCGCTGATGTCGGCCTTGACGATTGGCGACCGGTCGCTTATCTCAAAGGATTTGTGGTATCGCCTCTCATTGCTGGGCGTCATTCATCTGCTGGTGGTTTCGGGCCTACACATCGGTTTCGTGGCGGCGATGGGCTACGGCACCGGTTCGTTGCTGGCCAGGTGTTTTACCCTGATCTGTCGACCGGTCAATGCCCGCTACTCGGGGGCCGTCTTTTCCCTCGTTTTTGCGCTTTCCTACAGTGCGCTGGCCGGGTTCAGCCTGCCAACACAGCGCGCATTGATCATGGTGATGGCCGCACTGGTTGCACTTTTGGCAAATCGCTACATTGGCAGGGCTATGATATTTGGCCTGGCGCTGGTCGGTGTCGCGCTAATCGACCCTCTGGCCATCATGGGTGCAGGTTTCTGGTTATCGTTCGGTGCGGTAGCGGGATTGTTGTGGCTGGTTCCGGCTGTGAATCAGGTCCCGAAATGGCGGCTGTTTTTTCGGGTGCAGTGGCTGATGTTCCTCCTGCTGATTTTGCCATTGGCTTTCTGGCAGCTACCGGTGGCCTGGTTCTCGCCATTGGTCAACAGCGTGGCCATTCCCTGGGTCAGTTTTCTGGTTGTGCCGCTCTGCCTGCTCGGTGTGGTGATTATCCCCCTCAGCCCGGTTGTGGCTGAATGGCTGTGGTGGGTGGCGGGAAAACAGTTGGAGTGGTTTGTCACCCTGACAGGTGAGCTCACAGTCCCGGCGTGGTTGCCGCTTTATTCGCCCTGGCCTCTGACGGGGCTGTCATTGTTCCTGATGATCTGTATCGCGGGGCTAGTTCTATTGCCCAGAGGTGTTCCCGGTCGCTATCTGGCGATTCCTCTGGCAGTTGCCCTGTTTTATCTGCCGACTGACCGTCAAGCGCCTTTGACAGTCACAGTTCTCGATGTGGGGCAGGGGTTGTCTATAGTGGTGCAGACCAGGCGGCACACACTGGTCTATGACACGGGGCCGGGTTATGCCGGGGGTTACGATGCGGGCAGTGCCTTGGTCGCGCCGTTTCTGCGGAGGCAGGGAGTGACCGGGCTGGATGCGCTGGTGGTCAGTCACAGTGATAACGATCACGCCGGTGGTGTTGCCGGATTGCTGCGCCATTACAGCCCGGCCATGTGGCTGGCTGGCAGCCCTGCCGTTGAAGAGACAGTTCCTGCACCTGAGCAGTGCCGTGCAGGGCAGTCCTGGCAGTGGGACGACGTAGAATTCCGCGTCCTCCATCCCGCCGATTCACGGCAGAAAAACAACAACAATCATTCCTGTGTACTGGCGATCAGCTATCTCGACCAGGTGATTCTGTTGCCCGGCGATATCGATGCATCCGTGGAGCGCCGCTTACTGCCACAATTGCAGCAGGTGGCGGCAGAGAAAAAGCAGTTTGCCCTGCTGGTAGCACCTCACCACGGCAGTAAAACCTCATCTTCGCAACAGTTCCTGGCGGTGGTTAGGCCGCAGCAGGTGGTATTTTCCGCGGCCTATCGACACCATTTTGGTCATCCTGCCGAGCCGGTGGTGCAGCGCTATCTGAAGCAGGGCTCAACCGTGTGGAATACCGCAGAGCAGGGTGCATTGATCTTTCGTTGGCAGGACAACGGCGAATTTTCCACGACGGCGCAGCGCACGGAGGCCCGTCGCTATTGGTTTTGACACCGGCGAATCCCGTCGTTTTTTTGAACGACGTCCCGTAAATACCAAAATGGCAGCCAGATTGGGTGTATCCAACGCTTAACAGTTACTGTGCCATTCACTGATTATGGTAAAGTTTTGGCCGATATTAAGGTCTGGGGATAAATGTGTACGAATTGATCATTGCTGGCGGCTGGTTGATGTTGCCTATTCTGCTTTCCTCTATCGTCGTGATAGCCATTGCCTTTGAGCGCTACTGGACGCTGCGCCGGAGCAAGGTGGTGCCGCCTACGTTGCTCGGCCAGGTTTGGCACTGGATGAAGCAGAATCAACTGAGCAAGGAGAACCTTCATCAGTTGCGCAGCTCATCACCACTCGGCACTATTCTGGCGGCGGGTATCAGCAATTCTGGCCACGGTCGTGAGGTCATGAAAGACAGCATTGAGGAAGCCGCCAACCAGGTGATTCACAATCTGGAGAAAAATCTTTCTCCGTTGGGAACCGTCGCCGCCATTGCGCCATTGCTCGGTCTGCTGGGCACCGTTATCGGCATGATCAAGGTGTTTACGGCGATCATGATCGAAGGCACCGGCAATGCCGGGGTGCTTGCCGGTGGTATTTCCGAGGCACTGATCACCACGGCAGCGGGTTTGACAGTGGCTATTCCGGCCCTGGTGTTTCACCGTTTCTTTGAGCGGCGGGTCGATAGCCTGGTTGTGGAAATGGAAGATCAGGCCATTAAACTGGTTGATGCAATTCACGGCGACCGGGTGATGCGCAGCGATGAGGCCAGCGCCGGGTGAAGTTCCGCAGGCAGCGAAAACTCAACAATGGCGTCAACCTGACACCCTTGATTGATGTGGTTTTTCTGCTGCTGATTTTTTTTATGGTGTCCACGACATTTACCCGGGAATCGCATCTGGTGCTTGATTTGCCGAAAGCCGACGGCTCTCTGGCAGAGCTGCCACCCGACCAGATCGAAGTGTTGATCGACAGGGATGGCGCCTACAGCGTCAATGGACAGCTATTGATTAACCGTCAAACCGATACCCTGATGAAGGCGTTGCAGGATGTTTCTGCCGGCAATACCGATTTGCCACTGATTATTACCGCCGATGCCAATGCAACCCACCAGGCGGTGGTTACAGCGATGGATGCTGCAGGTAGAATGGGCTTTGTTCATCTGAAAATCACTACCATACAGCCCGACGGCGAATCCTGAGGAGTCATAGTGGCCACCACCGTTCCCGATACCGAACACCCTGAGATGTCCGGTCTGCAGGTCTATTTGCGATTACTTTCCTATCTGAAGAATTACTGGGGTATTTTCCTGCTCAGCATCGTGGGTCTGGTGTTGTTCTCTGCCATGGAAGTGGCGTTTATAGACCTGTTCGGCTATACCGTTAACGTTATCAACACCATCTCCGGAGAATCGACGGCGTTGCCAAGCCAGATGACCGATATGGGAAAAGGCTCGACGTCCTGGCTGGCCGGTTTGCTGGGTGGGGATGACGCCCTCGCCGAGAGCCGCTGGATTATCCCCGTGATCATGTTCATGATTGCGGTTACTCGCGGCATCGGGTTTTTTGTGGGCGGTTACTGCATGACCTATGTGACTCAGATTCTGGTGCACAATCTGCGCACCCATTTATTCAACAAATACACCACATTGCCCAGCCGTTTTTTTGATACCAACATGTCAGGCCACCTGATTTCCCGTATCACTTTCCATGTGGCCCAGGTGACCCACGCCGCTACCAATTCGCTGAAAGTCATCATCCGTGAGGGTGCACTGGTGATTGGCCTGATTTCATACCTGTTTTATCTGAACTGGCGTCTGGCGGCCATTTTTGTCGTCGTGCTGCCGCTGATTGGTGGGGTAGTGGGCTATATCAGCAATCGGTTCAGGTTACTCAGTCGCCGCATTCAGTCATCGGTTGGTAACGTGACCCATGTGACCCAGGAGGCAGTCAGTGGTTATCGTGAAATGCACCTGTTCGGTGGTGTCGAATACGAGCGTGAACGTCTGCACAGTGCCAGTAACTACAACCGTCGCCAGCAAATGAAAATGGCCGTGGCGGAGGGCATCAGTACCCCGGTAATCCAGTTGCTGGTTGCGATGGCCCTGTCGTTGCTGATGTGGCTGGCACTGGACCCCAGTGTGCTGGCCAACATGAGTGGTGGCGAGTTTGTCCAGTTTCTCGGTTCAGCCGCCTTGCTGGCCAAACCGATCCGCCAATTGTCAGAGGTGAACAGCAATATTCAGAAGGGCATCGCGGCGGCGGGCACAATTTTTTCCACCCTCGATGAACCCGATGAGCCGGATCTTGGCACGGTCGAGAAGACGCGTGTCGATGGGCATTTTCAGTTCAAAAATGTCAGTTTTGCCTACTCCGAAGAAGCTGGCAACGTACTGAACGGAATTGATCTGGAGGTCAAGCCTGGCGAGGTGATTGCGCTGGTGGGGCAGTCCGGGAGTGGCAAAACCACGTTAGTGAATCTCATTCCCCGTTTTTACAACCACCGTGAAGGAACGATCCTGCTGGATGGTGTGGATATACGGGACTACACCCTCGACAACCTGCGCAGTCATATCGCCCTGGTGTCGCAGAACGTAACGCTCTTCAACGACACGATTTACAACAATATTGCCTACGGTGCGCTGGGTGAAAACCCGTTGTCGGCGGTGCGCGAGGCGGCCGGTGCTGCACACGCGCTGGAGTTTATCGATCGTCTTCCGGACGGTTTTGATACCCAGATCGGTGACGAGGGCATCATGTTGTCCGGCGGCCAGCGGCAGCGGCTGGCGATTGCCCGCGCATTGCTGAAGAATGCCCCGGTGCTGATTCTGGATGAGGCGACTTCGGCTCTCGATACCGAATCGGAACACCACATCCAGAAAGCCTTCGAGCAGTTGATGAAAGGGCGCACCACGTTCGTCATTGCCCACCGCCTCAGCACCATTGAAAACGCCGATCGTATTATGGTGATGGACCAGGGGCGCATTATCGAGCAGGGCACCCACAGTGAATTGCTGGCCATGAACGGTCGCTATGCGCAGTTGCATCAAAAGCAATTTAGTGACGAGCCCCATCAGGCTATCTGACCGGGCGCCGCGGCCATGAATCTCCGTCTGTCACTGGAAAGGGCCTGGTATCGGCCGATGAGCTGGGCCCTGTTGCTGCTGCCGTTATCCTGGTTATTCCGGGCTGTCAGCAGTGGCCGGCGTTTTTATTACCGGCGGATTAAACCCCCTTGTCCCCTGCCTATCCCCGTGATTGTGGTGGGTAATATCAGCGTCGGCGGCACCGGAAAAACCCCGTTACTGGCCGCGCTGGTGGTAATTTTTCAGGCGCAGGGTTACCGCCCGGGTATTATCAGCCGTGGTTATGGCGGTTCCGCAACCCATTATCCGCAGCAGGTTACCGACACCTCTACAGCGAATAATGTCGGTGACGAGCCCTTGCTGCTGTCATCGCTGTGTCCGGTGGTGGTGGATCCGAATCGTTATCGGGCGGCCCGATATCTGTTGGAAAAGACCGGCTGCAACCTGATTTTCAGCGACGATGGCTTGCAGCATTATCGATTGCCCCGGAATATTGAAATCGTGGTGATGGACGGAGAGCGCGGCACGGGCAATGGCCATTGCCTGCCTGCGGGGCCACTGCGGGAGCCGTTATCGCGGTTGCAGACGGCAGATTTCGTGGTGGTAAACGAAACGGTGGCCAGCCTGAGGATTCCCCACCAGGGTGCCTTCAAGCTCTCGCCCGTTCACTTTCGGCACCTGGCCTCTGGTGAATCGGTGGGTGTCGAGAACTGGTCCCACGGTCGCAGGGTACATGCCGTTGCCGGGATCGGAAATCCTGCCAGATTTGCCCATACCCTCACGTCACTGGGATTCGAGCCGATTCTTCACCCGCTGCCGGATCACCACCGGTTTACGGGCGAGGAGTTGTGTTTTGAGGATAATCTGCCGGTTATTATCACGGCAAAAGATGCGGTAAAGTGCGCTGCCGGATGCGGTGATCATGTCTGGGTGCTGGATGTGCAGGCCGAACCCGATCCGCCATTTATCGAACGATTGATACGGGATGTCGGTAGCCTGACTGAAACGGCAAATTCCACCCCGTAGAACGTACTCACAAAAAAAGTACTCCCAGAAAATGACTGAGTTGCTATGACCTTTACTGTTGTGATTCCCGCCCGTTTTTCCTCCACTCGCCTGCCGGGCAAGCCACTGCAGGATATTGCCGGCAAAACCATGATCCAACGGGTTTACGAGCAGGCCCGGCAGAGCAGCGCTGACCGGGTGATTGTTGCCACAGATCACCAGCAGATTGCCGATGAGGTGACCCGGTTTGGCGGTGAGGTCTGCATGACGTCTCCGGATCATCCGTCCGGGACTGACCGTTTGCAGGAAGTGGTGGCCCAGCACGGCTTTGCCGAGGATCACGTGCTGGTCAATGTTCAGGGCGATGAACCGTTGATTCCCCCCGCAGTCGTCGACCAGGTGGCCGCAAACCTCATCAATAACCCCGGCGCAGGTATCGCAACGCTTTGCGAACCGATCACGGACGAAGCGAGTTTCGCCAACCCCAATGTGGTCAAGGTTGTTACGGACCGTCAGGGCATGTCGCTGTATTTCAGTCGTGCACCGGTGCCCTGGCCACGGGATTTTTCTGATGACCGGGTGGCAGCCATGTCTGTCGTCCTGCAACCGATGCGACATATCGGTATTTACGCGTACCGGGTCGGTTTGCTGAACCGGTTCGTACAATGGCCGGTGGCACCCATTGAGGCGCTGGAGTGCCTGGAGCAGTTGCGCTTCATGTGGAACGGTGAGCGGATTCACGTGGCCAGAGCCGTGGCCGATGTGCCCGGCGGCGTCGATACCGAGCAGGATCTGCAGCGGGTTATCGCGATTTTCAGGGGTGCCTCAGCATGAAACAGCTGCGTGTGTTATTTGTCTGTCTGGGCAATATCTGTCGATCGCCTACCGCCCACGGAATTTTTGAGAGACGGGTGGCCGAGGCCGGTTTGCAGGACCGGATTCTGGTCGACTCCGCCGGTACCGGTGATTGGCACGTAGGGCGGTCGCCAGACTCAAGAGCCAGTGCGGCTGCGCTGAAGCGCGGTTATGACCTGAGTCATCTGCGGGCGCGTCAGGTGCGGCCTGAGGATTTCCTGGCGTTTGATTATCTACTCGCCATGGATCAGCAGAACCTCTGGGATTTGCAGGCACTGGCACTGCCGGCGTTTGCCGGTCATCTCGGCCTGTTTCTCGATTTCGGCAACAGCCCCCTGAAAGAGGTGCCTGACCCCTACGCCGGTGGCGATGAGGGATTTGAAGCAGTGCTGGATCTGGTGGAGGATGCCACCAGTGGTCTATTGGCTCATCTGCGCGGGCAACTGGATTAATGCTTGATATTCAGGCCGCCGTTTCGCTGCAACCCTTCAATACGCTGTCCCTGCCTGCCACGGCAGAGTTTTTCTGCCGCATCAACACCCGCGAAGACCTGTTCGAAGCACTGGAATGGGCCCGCCAGAAAAATATCCCGGTAACGCCATTGGGTGGTGGCAGCAATCTGGTGCTGGCCGACGACCTGCCGGGGCTGGTGCTGCAAATAGCCATTCCGGGCATCGCCCTGGCTCCCGGTTCAGAGCTGGGCGAGCAGCGCAATGTTCACATCGGTGCCGGGGAAAACTGGCATCAACTGGTGTTGCACACCCTAGAAAAGGGCTGGTACGGCCTGGAGAACCTGTCCCTGATTCCGGGCCTGGCCGGTGCCGCACCCATTCAGAATATCGGTGCCTATGGCATCGAATTGAGCGAACTGTTTCACTCGCTGGAGGCGGTCCACCTGCCCACCGGTGAGTTGCATACAATGCTGGCCGCAGACTGCCGTTTTGGCTATCGGGACAGCCTGTTCAAACAGGCGGCGGGTCGCAACCAATATGTGATTACCGCCATCACGCTATCCTTGTCTGCCCGGCCGCATTTGCGCCTGACCTATCCGGCCCTGCTACAGGCCCTGGAAGGCTGCGATGCAGCCTCGTTGACGCCCGCCATGGTCTCTGCGGCGGTCTGTGAGATACGGCGCAGCAAACTGCCGGACCCCGCCAGTCTGCCGAATACCGGAAGTTTTTTTAAAAACCCGGTCGTGACGGAGGATCAGGCAACCGCACTGCGTCAGCAGTTTCCCGATATCGTGTGCTATCCCCAGGCAGATGGGACCGTCAAACTGGCCGCTGGCTGGCTGGTCGAACAGGCCGGCTGGCGCGGTGTGATGCGCGACCGGGTGGGCGTTCACGACCGCCAGTCGCTGGTGTTGGTCAATTTTGGTGGTGGCACCGGTGCCGAGTTACTGGCACTGGCAGAAGAAATCAGCGACTCGGTGCAGCAAAAGTTTGCCGTGGCGCTGGAAATCGAGCCGACGATATACCCCTCCCCAGTGAAAACCCCCCTTTGAATGTTCAGCCATGAATCAATCCGACCTGTTTGCCGCCAATCCCGATCCGCTCGATATCGAGCTGCCCGGTGGCGCCCTCCGCTACTGGCCGCAGTTGATAGCTGCGCCGTCGGCGGATCGGTGGCTGGCGGTACTGATGGAGCAAGTGGCCTGGGAACAGAGCGAGATTGTCATCGCCGGTCGCAGACTGAAAATTCCCCGTCTCAATGCCTGGTATGGCGACGCCGGTGCCGACTACCAGTACTCCGGGCGCCAGTTCAAAGCCACTCCCTGGCTGCCGGAACTACTTGAGATCAGGCAGGTAGTTGAGGCAGCGGTGGGGCACCGTTTCAACAGTGCTCTGCTCAATTTGTACCGGGATGCCCGCGACAGTGTCGATTGGCACAGTGACGACGAACCGGAGTTGGGAGAAAACCCGCTGATAGCCTCCTTGAGTCTGGGCGCGGTGCGGCCTTTTCAGTTGCGACACAAAACACGGAAGGACTTGCCGATGCGAACGCTGGAACTGGAGCAGGGTTCATTGCTGTTGATGAGCGGGGCATTACAACACCACTGGCGGCACCGGCTGCCGAAACTCGCCACAGCTGTGGGTCCGCGAGTGAACGTGACTTTTCGCAACGTGGTTTATGGTCAACCGAAAAGCGCGGTGGTAGGCTAGATGGAATTTCAGGGTTTCCGCAATGACCACTAACGAGGCATTCAACACCGTCCTGGTTGTCGACGACCACGATCTTATCCGCATGGGGATCTGCAAGTTGCTGGCAGAAGTGCCGGGTATCACCGTGATTGGTCAGGCCGCCAGCGGCGAAGAGGCCATTACCCGGGTTCGGGAATTGTCCCCCGACATTGTCTTCATGGACGTGCGGATGCCGGGTATCGGTGGGCTGGAAGCCACCGAGCGCATTCTGTCTCACTACCCGAAAACCCGGGTTATCGTGGTCAGTGCCTTCAATGATGACTTTTACCCGGCGTCCCTGTTAAAGGCGGGTGCCTGCGGTTATATCACCAAAAAAGCGGACAGCGACCAGATCAAGGCAGCGGTGGAAACCGCCCTGAGCGGTGGCATCTATGTCAACCCGGAGCTGGCCCAGATGATGGTGGCCAATGGCATGAAATCCGGCGGCAAAACCTCACCGCTATCGCGTCTCTCGCAACGTGAACTGCAGATCGCGGCGCTGATTACCAGCGGTATCCGCGCCAAGGATGTGGCAAAAACCCTCTATGTCAGTCCCAAGACCATCAATACCTACAAATACCGTATTTATGAAAAGCTCGGTGTCAGCAACGATGTTGAACTCACCCTGGCAGCGGTAAAATACGGTCTGGTAGACCCCTCCGAACTGATCTGATCCGCTGTACAATGGCCCCATGCCTTTCGACCATCAGCCATTTCTCAAGCAACTGACCCAGCGTCCCGGCATCTATCAGATGATGGGTGAGGACGGGGCCGTGCTCTATGTGGGCAAGGCAAAAAACCTGCGCAAAAGGGTTGCCAGCTATTTCAGAACCACCGGCCTGACCCCGAAAACTGCCGCTCTGGTGAGTCGCATCGCCAGTATCGATGTCACTATTACCCAGACGGAAATAGAGGCGCTGTTGCTGGAGCAGAACCTGATCAAGCAAAACCGGCCGCCATTCAATATTCTGCTGCGGGATGACAAATCCTACCCCTACCTGTTTTTGTCCGACCGGGATACCTATCCCCGGCTGGCCTTTCATCGGGGCAGCAAGCGACAGGGCGGCCGTTATTTCGGGCCATTCCCCAGTGTTCAGGCTGTTCGGGACAGCCTGAACTTTTTGCAGAAAACTTTTCGAGTGCGCCAGTGCGACGATAATTTCTTTCGCAATCGCTCCCGACCCTGCCTGCAATACCAGATCAATCGCTGCACCGCCCCCTGTGTGGAGCTGATTTCTGCGGAGGATTACCAGCGCGATGTGCGACACACTCAAATGTTTCTCGAGGGAAAAAACGACAACCTGATCCGCGAGCTGGAAGCCGATATGGATGTGGCCGCAGAGGCGCTGGCATTTGAGCGGGCCGCGTTGCTGCGCGATCAAATGGTGGCGCTGCGCACCATCCAGGCCGAACAGGTGGTGGAATCCGGCAGCAACCATATCGACGTGGTGGCCGCCATGCTGGTGGGTGACCAGTGCTGTGTGCACGTGCTCTATATCCGCCAGGGGCGAATCCTCGGCAGCCGAAGCTATTACCCGAAGGTACCGCTGGCAGCGGATGCTACCGAGCTGCTGACAGATTTTCTGCCGCAGTTCTATCTGCGCGACAGCGGCCGGGGTGATTTTCCGCGCGAGATTGTCGTCAATCATGCATTGCCCGACAGCGCGTTGCTGGCTTCGGCAATTTCCGAGGTGGCCGGCCACCGGGTGCTCCTCAAGCACCGGGGTCGCAGCACCCGGGCGCAATGGGTCGAACTGGCCGAGCGCACCGCCAGCCAGAACCTGAACGGTCGCATTGCCTCACGCAAGACCACCCAGCAGCGACTGGAGGCCTTGCAGCAACTGCTGCAACTGGCGGCGCCGCCCGAACGGATCGAATGTTTCGATATCAGCCACAGCAGTGGGGAAGCTACAGTCGCTTCCTGTGTAGTATTTGATAGTGGCGGGGCGCTGAAATCGGATTATCGGCGAATGAACATCAAAGATGTCGCTGCCGGGGACGACTACGCCGCCATGGAGCAGGCGTTGGTGCGCCGCTATACCCGCATTCAGAAAGAGGAGGGCAAGCTGCCCGATATTCTGCTGGTCGACGGCGGCAAGGGGCAGATGCGCAAGGCGGTCGCGGTGCTTGCTGAATTGGGTGTGATTGGCGTGCAGGTGGTGGGCGTCGCCAAGGGGCCCACCCGCAAGGCGGGCTTTGAAACCCTGTTGCTGTCGCAGGATGGCCTCGAGCGGGAACTGGAAGCCCAGTCCTCGGCCCTGCTGCTTATCCAGCAAATCCGCGATGAGGCCCACCGCTTCGCCATTACCGGTCACCGCCAGCGCCGCGATCGCAAGCGCCGTACCTCGACGCTGGAGGGGATCGACGGGGTTGGCCCAAAACGGCGCAAGGAATTGCTGCGGTTTTTCGGGGGCTCCCAGGAGGTTGTGCGGGCCAGTGTTGCCGAACTGATGCGCGTGCCCGGTATCAGCAGGAAAGTGGCCGAAACTATTTACAGCACCCTCCACAATGAGTAACTTGGGCGGGTCTCCACCGCCTGGACTGCAGTAAAACCTATCATGTGGAATCTCCCTAACATCCTCACCCTGTTACGTATCGCGCTTATCCCCATTTTTATTGGTGTTTACTACCTGCCCTGGGAAGGTCGTCACCTCGCCAGCGCTGCCATTTTTGGTATCGCCGCCGGTACCGACTGGCTCGATGGCTACCTGGCCCGAAAACTCGACCAGTTCACCCCATTCGGCGCGTTTCTCGACCCTGTAGCGGACAAACTGATTGTGGCCTCGGCCCTGATCATGCTGCTGGAATCCCATGCCAATGTGCTGTTTGCATTGCCGACCCTGGTCATCATCGGCCGTGAAATCGTGATTTCTGCACTGCGGGAGTGGATGGCTGAACTGGGCAATCGCACCAGCGTGGCGGTGTCCTACCTGGGGAAAGTGAAAACGACCCTGCAGATGATCGCCATTGCCATATTGCTGGCGATTGATCCGGTGCTGTATCCGGTACTGGATCTGATGGGCATCGCCCTGCTGTACGTGGCAGCACTGCTGACCCTGTGGTCGATGCTGATTTACCTGAAAGCTGCCTGGCCGGAGTTGTCCAAAGTCACCTGAGGGTGAGTGGTGACGCAATACCGGCGTTATTCCCCCCGCAGCGAAAAAGAGGTTGCTTATCGCCGATCAATCCATAGAATACCCGCCTTCTTTACTGTTCTTTGAAAATCTCGTCGGGTACAATCCCGCATCCAAAAGGCGCGGTGGCAGAGTGGTCATGCAGCGGACTGCAACTCCGTTAACGCCGGTTCGATTCCGACCCGCGCCTCCATTTTCAACCGTTAAACGCAACACCGCCGTTTGATCGTCCAGCCCGATAAACCCCCAGACCATCAATCGTCAATTGCGTAAGCGAAAGCAGTAACAACCGGAACAAGCCCATCCTCGAACATGCCCGGATGGCGAAATTGGTAGACGATGAGCAGGATGCTCGAGTGTCGCGAAAGGCAGGAGCCGATAGCGACCGCAAGGACCAGCACAGCGTGCTGGCAACCTTCAGACAACATCAGTAATAAAGCCCATCCTCAAAAATGCCCGGATGGCGAAATTGGTAGACGATGAGCAGGATGCTCAAGTGTCGCGAAAGGCAGGAGCCGAGAGCGACCGCAAGGACCAGCACAGCGTGCTGGCAACCTTCAGAGAACATCAGTAGTAAAGCCCATCCTCAAAAATGCCCGGATGGCGAAATTGGTAGACGATGAGCAGGATGCTCAAGTGTCGCGAAAGGCAGGAGCCGAGAGCGACCGCAAGGACCAGCACAGCGTGCTGGCAACCTTCAGAGAACATCAGTAGTAAAGCCCATCCTCAAAAATGCCCGGATGGCGAAATTGGTAGACG
>NZ_CAJXST010000006.1 GCF_913061305.1 uncultured Porticoccus sp.
GTGGCCGCCTTTTAATAATTATTATGAGGCCGAAGGCCTCATTAACAGACTGTTAAGCATCATAGGGGTTCAAGTTGAAATTTAAGCATCTAATAGTAATGGCAATTTCTTTCATGCTCTCAGGAATAAGCTTTGCAGCATCTGACGAGCATAAGAAAGCGGCCGAAGAGCTTCTGCTGCTTACCAAAGTTAATGAACAAATGACGCAAGTATTGGAAGGCACTAAACAGGCACAAATACGCCAGATTCAACAAATGAATCTTCCCGTCGAAGCTGCGCCTGTGGTGGAACAATATTTCATTGATTTAACCGAGTTGCTACAAACAGCCATGGGCTGGGATACACTCAAGAACGAATATATTCGTGTGTATACCGAGGCATTTTCAATTTCCGAGCTTAAAGAGATATCGAAGTTCTATAAATCGGCAGCTGGCCGTAATTACATTAGTAAGCGCGTTGAGTTAAATCAGGGGCTTATGGCTGTAGCTGAAAAGCAAACAGTGGATCTTCAGCCTAAAGTCATTCTGCTACAACAGAAGCTCTCATCCGATCTTCAGAAATTAAAATAAGGTGCCAGCAATGCTTAACAAGTTTGGCAAGCGGGACAAATTAAAGCGTGGCTTCGCCACAATTTGCCCCTTCCAAAGGCGTTATGTCTCTAAAGGAAGCTTATGAGTAAAGTTAGGATCAAGCTGGTATCGATTGGGCACTTACCTTTAGAGTTCCAGTCTAAAAAAATCAAAAATTGGTCGTCTAAGACTTTCGAGGTTGTCGAGGATATCGACAACTATTCACTTCGTTGTGACTCTGATGGTTTTGATTGGGAGTTCTCAGATAGTGCAGTAAAAGGACAGCTCCCTAACCAGTTTAATGCTGACTTTATGATCGCTATTGTAAACGTTCCTATTGAGGACAACTGGTACTCGAGAAGGCTCGGAAATAATCAGGTTGTATTTACGTTTCATCAAATCAAAGACATCCTCGAACACTACAATATTCCGCTAGAAAATGTCGTTTACCGTTTACTATATGCGTACACACTTTTGTATCGGCGCGCGGGAAACAAGATCCCTGATTTTGATGAGGCTCCAGGTTTTACACACGACGAGACGCGTGGATGCCTCTTTGACATGAATGGTATAAAGACTGATTTGGTCGCTTCTTGCCATAACCCGCAAATATGTGATGAGTGCCAAGAGAGATTGAAGCAGGAAAGAGTGTCTAAGTCTGATATTGAAAACACCCAAGGTGACATTAAGCGCATTAAAAAAGATTTATATTTCAGAATAGTCGGTCACGTTAAAAAGCATCCAATTGCAGCGCTGGTTCTATCAAGTATATTTGCGTTAATGCTTGGGATTACCGGCTCAGTCATCGGCTCGTTCGTTTACGAATATCTAAAGAGTCGGGCATGAGGCAACCAAGACATAACAATCGCAGGCACAGCGACGGCTTTTTCGTTGCGGCTTCGCCTCCACTACAAAGCCGCGCGTGCTGCGGGCGTTATGGCCAAATCAAGGAGAGCCTGCTTGGTAACAAACTATGTTCTTATAGATTTTGAGAATGTGCAGCCGAGTAATCTGGAGGTTCTCAAGCAGCATCCTTTCAGGGTGGTGGTTTTCGTTGGTGCAAACCAAGTAAAAATACCATTTGATCTGGCTGCATCTATGCAAGCCCTTGGGAATGCGGCACAGTACATAAAAATCACCGGTACGGGAAAAAACGCTCTTGATTTCCACATTGCCTACTATATTGGCGAGTTGGCGGCGAAGGACTCAAGTGCTTATTTCCACGTCATCAGCCGTGATACTGGTTTCGACACACTTATCAAGCATCTCAAGTCGCGTGGTATTAAGATCCAGCGTGAGCGAGACTTAGCAGAAATACCCGTTGTAAGGATGTCCACTGCCACCTCTACCGACGACAAAGTACTAGCTATCGTGAAAAATTTAGCTGGTCGTGGGCAGTCGCGCCCCCGCAAGGTAAAGACACTCTCAAACACTATTAATTCGCTGTTTACTGAGAAGCTATCTGAACAGCAGTTAAGCTCGATTGTAAAAGATCTTGAGCAGCGCAAGTACATAAAGGTGAGTAATGGTAATGTCTCGTATAAGCTGCCACATTAGCCATAACCAGGCCAAGCACAGCGACAGCTTTTACGTTCCGGCTTCGCCTCCACTACAAAGCTGCACGTGTTGGCAGCGTTAGCCGTACAACATAAGGAGGTCACATGACAGAAAGAGTGAACCTTGGTAAGTCAGCACCTGATCTGTATCAGGCAGTCATTGAGCTTGACCGGCTTGCCTCCGATGCCTTAACCAATGTAGGAATTGCCGTAGGCTTTTCGCATCTCTTACGCCTGCGCGCATCCCAGATAAATCAATGTGCTTTCTGCGTCAGATTGCATGCGCGGGATGCACTTGCCAGCGGGGAGTCTGCTGATCGTGTAGCAGTCCTTTCCGCATGGAAAGAGACCGAATGCTTCAGCTCAAAAGAGCGTGCCGCGTTAGAGCTTGTGGAGGCAATTACACTGATCTCTGACGGCCAACTGCCTGACGCAATCTACGAGCAGGCCGCAACCAGTCTTTCCAAAGAAGAAGTGTCGGCCATTGAGTGGCTTGCCGTTGTCATCAATACATGGAATCGTATTGCTATCTCCAGCCGTTACCCTGTCAAAGCGTAGGTGCGGCTAACAAGGCGCTGTTGTCGCCGCTATCGCGGCTGGGACGGCTTACGCTGCGCTCCAGCCGCCCCAAAGCTTGGCGTTAAAAGTCTATGAGCCATCAAGCATGTGAGCACTGTTCGGAGGTGAATCAAGAATTTCGGATTAGAAGCCCGATAGATCTTGAGAAGGCAATTCGAGTTGTAGCGGACAATTTATCTGACGGTACAATCCGCGAAAGCGATTATTGGCCTAAAGGTGTTCTAAATTGCTGCGATAGTGGCCCATTTTCTGAGCTGGCAAATGGTAAGTCTTTGGGTGATTTCGTAGATTATTATTTTGAGTGCCCTGAGTGCGGCCAGCTCTATCACCTCACGGCAGAAACATATCATGGTAGTGGGGGTAGCTGGTGCGCTACAGAGAGAGAGTAACTTTTAACAAGCCGCTCAAATTCGTTCCGGCCACAAAAAACGTGGCCTCCACCGGACTCGCTAACGCTCGCCGTTTAGCGGGGCGTTAACTGGAAACTCACATGGAACGTGCGGAAGCAATTATCAAACTTATAAACACTTTTCACCTTAACGTTGAGGAAAGGACTTTATTTCTTGACCAGCCGCTTTCTATCAATGAGCTAGGTAGTGCTATTAAGGACAGCATTCATAGGTTTGGTGGTTATCCCAAAGATTGGGGTCCAGAACAAAACTTCGACGGTGTATACGTCACCCAGACCAATAGTAGCTACCACACAATTCTTAAATCAGAGGTTGGTTGTATGCAGTTCAAACTTATAGAAGAAAAAACATTTTCTAACATTGTTGAAGTCGCTCACTATGTTGCACAACGAATGTTTTCAGCAGGCATAGATGGCGTGGCATGCAACTGGTAAACCAGTTAACAAGTTTACTCCGGGCCTTCAGCCCTCCGCGGGAACACCAAAGCTGTGCTTTGTCGTCCCCTTAGCAAGGCGTTAAGGCTTTCAAATGGAATCATCTGCACTAGGAACGAAATACGACAAAATTGCTCAATGGTGGCATGACCAACACGTAGAGTCTGGCTATGGTGTAAATCAGTTTCAACGAGCTGTTCAATTTGCGCGGCGCGGTGGAAAAGCCCTCGATGTAGGTTGTGGTTCTGGTGGTAGATTTGTACGGATATTGGAAGGCAGCGGTTTCTCTGTGATAGGCCTTGATGTATCAAAAGAAATGATTAGGTTGGCTAGCGTAAACCATCCAGAGCACGAATTTTTGCATGAGGATATCTGTTCCTGGGAAACAAAAGAGAAGTTCGATCTAATTGTTGCATGGGATAGTATTTTCCACTTGCCGTTGGCTATGCAAAAACCTGTCGTATCAAAGCTGTGTCAGCTCTTAGCGGAAGGCGGCATTCTGATATATACATTTGGGAATGCTGAGGGAGAACATACTGATCAGTGGCACGATGACACTTTTTACTACAGCTCTATTGGTATTAATGAAAATGTGCAGGTGCTTATAAATAATGGCTTGTCTGTTTTGCACCTTGAACTAGACCAATATCCAGAAAAGCATGTTTATACAATTGCCTCCAAGCCTTAACATACTGTTATACCCATACGCCTCGGCAAGCTCAACTTCATTCCGCTACGTCTCCCATCAGCCAACTGTCCACATGAGAAAGGGTTCCCAATGAATCCAATAACTATTAGTAAGGTCGCCAAAGCCACACTGACTCTGGCGATCCTGACCGTTAATCTACTCCCGGTCGCCTCGGCGCAACAGGACCTGGCGGCGGAGCTTCAACAGATGGCCATTGAATGTCGTGCTGCAGGCAGCGAATGCTTCCATGCCTGCACTTTGGCGTCGCGGAACCTCGCGCGTGGCAGGGAGGTGTCGGACGCCGACATTGAGTCCTGTCGAAATACCTACGCCAAGCTTGAACCGCAAGCTCCGCCTGAGATGGCCTGGACGCCCGAGTATGCGCCGATGCCGGATGTAGTCGGTGTCTTCCGCGGAGCCTTAGTGGCTGCGCAAGGGCGCGATGACTGGAAGCGATACTGCCGCTCATCGGCTTTAGTCGGCGACATTAATGCGCCGGTGCCGTGGGATATCCCCAAAGGCGCCACCGTCAGGGTGTCCGGGGTTCGCTACGTGACCAACCCCATTCGCAGCCTCGACAGGAGTAAGACTGCCTGCCGCGCGGAAAGCGTTGAGGTGCTTTCGATACCGTAATTGCAGTAGAGCTTTCTGAAGAAACCCATGATTGGCAACAATAAACCCGCCAAAGTGAGTCTAGGCAGGGGCGAAGAGTCTGGGGTGGTGGGCTATAACCAGTTGAAGCAGATCACTCCCTTCGGTCGCAGTGCGCAGCTTACGCTACCTGTTCAAGGAGTTATGCGGTTTTTAATCCAGCTCAAGGCTATCCAGTTGACATACCATAAATGGTATATATACTAAATTTAGTATGTGGGAGATTCTCGAACATAAACGTGTTGATAAAGCCTTGGCGATAGCGCCAATTGAGGTTCAGCAACGCTATGAAAAATGGAAAGATATTGTAAGAATTTCTGGCCCGCAGGGATTGAGACTGATCAAGGGTTTTAAAGACGAGGGGCTATCTGGCAACTGGAAAGGTTTTCGGTCCTCTCGTCTGAATATCCAATATCGGGTGATTTATAAGGTACAAAATGACCAGGTGCTGGTGGAGGTGGAGGTTGAACGTGTCACTCCCCATGACTACCGGAGGTGAAGAATGAGCGATTATCGGAAGGCGATTAAAAGAATTGACGTATCAACAGGAGATTCGGTTCGAATCTTGCGCGAGCTTCAGGAGATGAGCCAGAACGATCTGGCGGCTGCGACCGGTATCCCCCAATCAACGATTTCTGCCATTGAGAACGGCCGTGTTCGCCTGGGCGTTGACCGCGCAAAGGTGCTGGCCAAGGCGCTGCGCTGTCATCCTGCCGTATTGGTATTCCCCGGCTGGGATGTTGAGCATGAGTCAGCCGCATAACCAACAGTTGCAACAGGCGCAGTTCCACTGCGCTGTTGAACGCGGGCGTTATGCATAAAAAGGAAACGACATGGAATGGTTGATATTGCTGGCTCTTCTTGCCCTCGTAGTGCTAGTAATACTTACAAAACAAAGAGGTCCAACGGATGAATTCTCGTACGAGAAAAACGAGCCATTGTTTTCGCCCGCTGAAAGATCTTTCTTCGGTATTCTAAGCCAAGCTGCCGAAGGTCAGGCGGTTGTTTTCGGAAAGGTGCGTGTAGCCGATGTCCTCCGCCCATCCAAGGGCATGGGAAGAAGCCATTGGCAACAGGCATTCAACCGTATCTCTTCCAAGCACTTCGATTACGTTATTTGCGCTCCTGAAACCCTTTCCGTTTTGGCCGCAATCGAGTTAGATGATAAATCGCACTCCAAAGGAAAGCGTCAGGATCGCGATCGTTTTCTTGAAAGCGCATGTTCTGCTGCCGGGTTACCTTTACACCGTTTCAAAGCCGCAGCAACTTACAACATAAGCCAAGTGAGGGGTGCCCTTTTCGATCCACCAGCTGAAGCATCGGAGGAACCTTCGTTGCCGGAAGCACCTCAAGCTGAAGTGGAAGAAAGACAAGTGTGCCCAAAATGCTCTGCTCCACTCATCAAGAAGGTTGCGAGAAAGGGAGAACATGAGGGCGCTGAATTTCTCGCATGCAGCGCTTTTCCAAAATGTCGCTACATCGCAAAATCAATTGCATAACGAATCAATCAACTTCGCGCAAAAAGCGCGCCAGACCCTCCTGAGGTTGGGCCGGTTATCGAATCGTTATGCCCATGCGCCTCGGCAAGCTTAACTTCATTCCGCTAGCGTCTCCCGCCAGCCAACTCCACATGAGAAAGGGTTCCCAATAATTAAAGGGGTCACATTAAACCTACCCCTTAACCAAGCGTTAGGCAGCTAAGTGAATTATGAAAAGCAATTTAGACGATAAGCATTTACTAGAACGAGCCCCAGTCAGCAGGATCTTTCTGAAATACGCGCTACCAAGCATCGTCACGATGGTGTTTTTTGGCGTGCAAAGCCTGGTAGACGGCATCGTAGTGGGAAACCATTTGGGGTCAGACGCTTTGGGTGGGATCAGCATCATCCTGCCGTTTTTCAGCTTTATTATGGTGTTGGCGCTGATCATCGGCATCGGAAGCCAGACGCTGGTCAGTATGGAACTGGGTCGCCAAAATACAGAAAAGGCGCAGGACGCAATGTCTACTGGCTTTTGGGCGCTGGTAGCAGTCAGTTTGATGGCAACGGCTTTTCTGCTGCTGTTCACTGAACCGCTGACCACACTGATGGGGGCCGACGAGCGGCTGCTGCCGTTCTCGCTTGCCTACCTTAAAGGGCTGGTGCCGTTCATATTGCCACTGATGTTATGCTTTTATTCCGATGCCATGCTGAAGGCATTGGGGCATCCCAAGTTTTCGATGATTATCATGTCACTAAGCGTGCTGATCAATGTGTTACTGACGTTCTATTTTGTGATGAGACTGGAATGGGGCACGACTGGAGCGAGCGTGGCCACTGGCCTGGCTTTCACCATCGGATTGCTGATTTCCGGCAGTATCACCTTCAATCCCAAACAACGGCTGTCGATGCTGAAGGGTCGTTTCCACCTGCTGCTCTTGCGCCGTGCCGCTTACAACGGCTCATCCGAAGGTGTATCGGAAACGGCGGTTGCGGTCAGTATTCTGATCATCAATCTCACTGTCGTTCGCCTCTTGGGGGCTGACGGTGTGGCTGCGTTCGCTGCTATCAACTACGTTAACTTTATGGGTGTTTTGTTGTTCCTCGGTATTTCGGATGGCCTGATCCCGGTGCTGAGCTACAACTTTGGAGCCGGAAACCACGAGCGGGTCAAGGGATTATTTCGCTTTGCCGCAGTGGTCAATATGAGCATCGGTGTCATGGTGTTTATCGTGTTGCAGTTACTCGGAAGCCACGCAATGCTGTTGTTCTTCGATAGCAATGAAAGCCAAGCGTTCCAGATCGCATCTGATGGCTTGCACATCTTCGCTTTCGTGTTTTTAGTGAACGGACTTAACGTGCTGATTATCGCCTATTTTACTGCACTGGGCGAAGCTAAAAACTCCTTCATCATTGCCGTGCTGCGAGGTTTGGTGTTCTTGCTGATTGGCGTCACGGTGTTACCAATATTTATCGGTATTCATGGTGTCTGGGCGGCAATCCCGCTGGCGGAGTTGCTGGCACTGGGAGTGGCACTCCTACTGATTCACAGGACTCACAAAAAATTGTTTTCACCTGTGTAGATATTTGCCTGACAACAGCGTTAACCACGCCCAACTGCGTTGGGTACCGGTTACGGTTATGCGCTTTCAGTAGTGATATCGTAATTGTGCAACGAGAAGGGAGTCTAAATATGTACAATGTTTTAGTTGTCCATAACAGGACGGTCAAGTTCATTCCGGCCGCGAAAAGCGCGGGCTCTATGGGTCAGCCTACGCGTTGTTTCAATTAAAGGGAAAAACCCTGTTACAGTTGGTCAGTCAACACAGTTTGGGCGAAGATTACACGGACGACCTCAAGGCCAACGGGGCACAATAAAACAATGAATGATCGAGTGCGGCACCGACAATACCGCCGCCGAGACAGGACAGGAGGCCGCAACTATGCACACACCTGAAATCCCACCTTTGCTCAATTGCCGCGAATGCGCCAGCGGCAAGGCACTGGACTTTGACTTCACCATGGCTTTCCAGCCCATCGTGGACACCACCAACCGACAAATTTTTGCCCACGAAGCGCTGGTACGCGGACTCAATAACGAATCGGCAGGCCAGGTGTTCAGCCATGTCAACGACAGCAACCGCTACCGTTTCGACCAGGTGTGCCGAACCAAGGCCATCAAGCTCGCCTCGCAGCTCGGGGTGCCCGGCTTTTTAAGCATCAACTTCATGCCCAATGCCGTCTACCAACCCGAACGGTGCCTAAGCACCACCCTGGCGGCGGCAGAGCTGTACAACTTCCCGGTGGAGCAAATCATTTTCGAAATCACCGAAAGCGAAAAAGTGGACGACCTGTCCCACCTGCGCATGATCGTCGACCACTACCGCAAGCGCGGCTTCAAGACCGCCATCGACGACTTCGGTGCCGGCTACGCCGGCCTGAACCTGCTCAGCGAAATCCAGACCGACATTATCAAGCTCGACATGGCCCTGATCCGCAACATCGATCAGGACAGGGTGCGCCAGGCCATTGTGCGCGGCGTGATGCAGGTCAGCGATGAACTCTCTGCCAAAGTGATCGCCGAAGGCATCGAAACCCGCGAAGAATGGGATACCCTGCAATCTCTCGGCATCGAGCTGTTCCAGGGCTTCTACTTCGCCAGGCCTGCCTTTCAGACACTGGCCACTGTGGATAACAGCATTTACGACGCCGACTAAGCAGCCCACCTCACTCAAGCTCGGCCCCCTACAGGAAACTGAGGGGGCTTTTCCAATTCTACGGCGAACGCAGAACCTGTTCAGTCCATCCTGTCGAGGCATTAAACGTCCGCATTACGAACTGAATTTATACAATTCCGCTGAACTGCTCGACACGATTACGGCCAAGTTTTTTGGCGCTGTACAGTGCATTATCTGCACGCTTGAGGGCATCCTTGACACTGTCATTTTGATTATTATCAAGCATGGCCACACCGCCACTGACTGTGCAGTTGATAGCGACCCCATCACTGTGTACAGGTTGGCTTTCTGTAATTGAACGGACTCGCTCGGCAGTTTGCAGGGCTGTCTGCAGATCGCTTTGTGGTAACAGTATGGTGAACTCTTCACCGCCAATGCGCCCCAGCAAGTCATTATTCCGTATGGTTTCGAGCCAGCGCTGACAAAGTATCACCAGCACCCGGTCACCGGCGTAATGTCCGTAACGGTCATTGACCTCCTTGAAGTGGTCCACGTCCAGCATAATAACGGCCAGTGTATGCCCATAGCGTTGCGCCCGCTGCAGCTCTTCTTCAGCGCGTTCGAGAAAATACCCGCGGGTCATGGTTCCCGTCAGTGGGTCACGCCAGGCGAGGTCTTGCAATAGGGCTTCATTCAGTTTCTGCCGGGTAATATCACGAAAGAACCAGACGCGACCGAGGTAGTTATTCTGATCATCAAATAAACCGGTTGAATGGCGATCCAGTGTCCGTCCATCATTCAGTTCGATTTCGGCGTGATCGTGCAGCGCCGGGTTATTGTAAAGCTCCTGAATGCGCTGCAAAAATGCATCGGGGTTCTTTAACTTGCGCAGCGCCGAATCAAGTAAAGGCTCTTCGGACAGGCTTTGGTACATAGCCTGCTCATCAGGGCGGCATTGTTCTTCTATCTGCCAGACTTCGAGGAATCGCTGGTTATAGGAAATAACCTGCGAGTGCTGATCAACCACCAGAATACCATCCGGCGACGCTTCCTGTATGGCGCGCAGTAACGAGCGGGAAAACTGATTGCGACTGTCTTTTGTGTCCATATAAGATTGGAATTGACGTTCTCATTGGCGAGAGAGCTGTGGATTTTTATTCTACTCCCCCGGTTTACCCAGACCAATCGCTTATCGGGCAATGTAGATAGCAGGGGCCAAGCTCCTCCCCAGTGGCAGAGATCACCCGTCAAATCCATAGAGAGATTGCGCCTAAGGCCTGTTTACACAAATTTGATTATCGCGACGGATGGTCCTCTCCGCTCAAAACCGCACAGACCTTTCTATCCATCCAGGTCATATTAAGCGGCTCAGAACTGCTAACTAACTGTTCTAAAAAATATTTTATGATTGCCTCCAGATTTATTTACACCGAACTAAAGGGATCGAGCCCTTTGCAGGCTTTTTTACCACCCTCCGGTGAGATCAGTCTACAATCAGGCTACGTAAACCGGAGTCCGCCCTATGGCCGTTGACCTGAAAGCGCTCTATCCCAAACTGATCAATCTGATGCTGGACACGGTATTCGTGGTTGATAACGACAACCAGATCGTCTTTGTGAATAGTGCCTGCGAAACATTGCTGGGTTACCATGCCGACGAGCTGATCGGCACGCGAATCACCGACTACATGCATCCTGACGACCGGGCGGCCACACGCGCCTCCATTCTCCGGGTCATGAACGGCCAACCCCACATCGATTTCCGTAACCGTTATATCCGCAAGGATGGCGCTATCGTACACATCCTGTGGTCTGCCCGCTGGTCCGAGGAGGAGGGTGTACGGATCGGGGTCGCGCGGGATGTGACGGCTCTCAGGCAGGCCGAGGCGGAATTACGTTTCCTCGCCCATCACGACCCACTGACGGAACTGACTAACCGGGCGCTGTTCTATGATCGACTGGACTCGGCTCTGCGTGTAGCCCACCGCCACCAAAGCAGCCTGGCCGTGCTGTTTGTGGATATCAATGACTTCAAGATTATCAATGATATCCATGGACATGCGGTGGGTGATCGTGTGCTCTGTGCAATTGCACATCGACTGGAAAGCTGTGTGCGTGAGACAGATACCGTGGCCCGGATGGGCGGCGATGAGTTCACTGTGCTGTTGACGGACATCCAGTCGGCGGATGCCGTTTTCGAGAAGGTGGGACAGATTAACGCAATCATGGCCGAGCCATTGGGAGCCGAACTCGAAGTGGTCAGAATGCCGACCTGTAGTATCGGTGTCGCCTGCTACCCCCTGGATGGGGAGAATGCCGATGCCCTGCTGAGTTATGCAGATAACAATATGTACCAGATGAAAAGGCATCGTTCAGCAAACGGCTAACAGTTAAATAGGTGATAACGATTATTTTTTAACCATTTTCACCGCGAGACTGACACGCTGTACTTTTTAGTGGTCAACTTATCCCGAATCAGTAAAATTTAACGCTATTACCCCGAAACCAAATACCCTTGATCTAGAATAATCGTTACGGCCTTTTTAATGGCCAATTGATCGCCTATTGGCAGCCAACTTTCACAGCAGAACAGCACTTGGGGTAAGTTTACCTGTCATGTACAAAGTTTTAATAATCGGCTTGCTGATTTGCCAGCTGGCTATGTCTGATGAGCGGTTTCTTGCAGATAGTGTGCTGGTCGACAAGTCAGAGAGAAAGCTCTATCTGCTTCGGGATGGCATCAAGTACCGGGAGTATTCCATCGCTCTGGGACCCAGACCCCGCGGCCACAAGCTGCATGCTGGGGATGAGCGGACGCCTGAGGGACGCTATATTCTGGATTTCAAGACTGAAAAAAGTGATTATTACAAGGCCATTCATATTTCCTATCCTAATGAGCAGGATATCAAGCGGGCTTTGGACATTGGGGCACCGCCCGGAGGTTCAATCATGATCCATGGCATGCCAAATAATACGACGTTGCCTCCCGAGCTGATTCAGAAATTCAACTGGACCGATGGCTGTATTGCGGTGACCAATGCGGATATGGATGAAATCTGGCCGGCCATTAAGCCGGGAACACCTATTGATATTCGTCCCTAATGGCAGCTTGGCAGCCAATTCAGGTAACCATGACAAGCGCCAGGGCCTTTGGTCTCCTGTTAGTTGCTCTTTGTTGCCTGCCCTGCCTGGCTGAGAACCGGCATATCCTGACATCAGAGACCAATACGGATCTGGTGGGCAGTAACAGCAGCACCTACATATCAAGAGAAGAGACGCTGATTGATATCGCAGTACGATATCAGTTGGGATACAACATGATCCGATCGGCAAATCCGGATGTCGACGCCTGGCTTCCCGATGACGGGAGCAAAGTATTATTGCCGTTCAGTGTCATTTTGCCGGATGCGCCACGCAAAGGCATTGTCATCAATACAGCGGAAATGCGCCTTTATTTTTACCACGGGGATGAGCAGAATCAAAACACCGTGACGGTTTACCCCATCAGCGTGGGTCGCAGGGACTGGGCGACACCGCTGACTGAAACCCGCATCACCCTGCGAGTTGAACAGCCATCCTGGTATCCCCCCGAAAGTATCCGTGCGGAACACGCCGCCCGGGGAGATTTACTGCCTAAAGTCGTGCCCGCTGGCCCGGACAACCCTCTGGGCGACTATTTGCTGGCACTGGATGTTCCCAGTTACTTTATCCACGGTACGAACAAACGTTTTGGCATTGGTATGCAGGTCACCCACGGCTGCATTCGGATGTACCCCGAACATATTGAAGAACTCTATAACCTCGCGCCGGTTAATACGCCTGTCACCATCGTCAATCAGCCCTATAAAATCGGCTGGAAAGACGAAAAGCTTTACCTGGAGGTACATCATCCACTGGAACTTGATGGCGAGGTACAGGAGGAAAACCGAACAGGGGTTGTCGATAAGCTGACATCGATGCTGGAGAAACAGCCGGAGGTTCTGATTGACTGGAACAGGGTCGATATTGCAATAACAAAAGCTACGGGTATGCCCGTGCTGGTGGGAATACAGCCACATTCATTATCAGATTTTGAGTATTATCGAAATCATATCCGGTCAGACCACTCAAACCGACCGGATATGACTGAGTAAATGGACTACTTTTCCATTGCCTTTTTAAAGGCCCGGTCAATTTTCTCGTTCGCTTCGTATGCTGATGTTTTTGCTTCGTCAGCGGTACTTTGGGCATTGGCAGCAGCTTTATTTGCAGCATCAGCTGACCGCTGGGCATCGACGGCGGCCCTGTTTGCTTCGGCAGCAGAGCGCTGAGCTTCCTGGGCCATTGCCCTGACCTCATCTACCGATGAGTTGCTTGCACAACCAGTGACAGCCACCATCATCAGAACAGGTAAAAACTTTACTAAAGATTTCATGAAGCTCTCCTTACTGAAGAAAAAACAAGTCAGATCTACACGGGGGTTATTACTTTTAAAGTATGGATGCAGGATTTACCACTTGCAAACCCTGTTACTTATCAACTTGATTTGAATTAATTATCAGGTTCATATTCATGGTGTACTGACATAAGAAACACATAACAGCTACAGAGGTACCGCCACGTACGTGGTGAAGCCCCATTATTGCGACGGTAGGAAACCCTATGGCAAAACAACGATTGATTATGCTGTTCGACGGGACCTGGAACGATCCCGAAGATCAAACAAATGTTTATCGTATCTCGCGCTGCCTTCATGATTATGACGGCGATATGCGACAACGCTTTTTCTACAACGCCGGTGTTGGCACATCGAAGCTGGAGCGCTTCAGAGGCGGCGTGTTCGGTTACGGTCTTAGCAAAAATTTGCTGGCGGGATACGAGTGGCTTGCAAAACGCTACACCGATGGCGAGGAAATCTGGATATTCGGTTTCAGTCGTGGAGCCTATACGGCAAGAAGTCTCGTTGGGTTAATCCGCAAATGTGGATTACTGCATATCGTCACCCCGGGCTTGCTGGAAAAAGCTGAAAGTATCTACCGGGATGAAAGCCTCTCTCCAGATGCTGACGTCTGCAAGGATTTCAGGGAACGCTACAGCCGAAGTCCGAGGATCCACTTCATCGGCGTATGGGATACCGTCGGCGCACTGGGGGTGCCCGGTACTGTCCTTTCCGAAAGGGGGAAGTACTCGTGGCACGATACCGAACTCTCCAGCATTGTGGATTATGCTTACCATGCGGTTGCACTGGATGAGCACAGGGCGGCCTACGACGTACCGCTGTGGACCAGTACCGATGGAAACAAAAAACAGCGTAATCTGGAGGTGGAACAACGCTGGTTTATTGGCGCCCACGCGAATGTGGGCGGCGGCTATGGTGCCAAGGATTCACTTGCCGATATTCCGTTGCAATGGATTCTGGAGAAAGCTGAGAAAGCAGGGCTGAAGCTAGATCCATTCAAGGCTGCCGACGACGCATGGCAAACCGAGCCAAAAGACTCCTTCAAGGAATTCCTGAACGGCGCCTACGCGTGGTTCCGCAAAATCAAAGGCGAGGGAGATGGCCGGTTCTGCAGAAGATATTCCGAGGGTATAAACGGACACCCTGCGGTCAATATTTCGGTTGATAACAGTGTCTGGAAGCGCTGGAAAGATGCCAGGTTTAACTATCGACCACGCACCCTGACCGATGCCGACCAGTGCCCTCCGGAGCAATAAGTTGCAACCTCGTCGTGACCCGATGGAGCCACTCCCACATCGTTATTGATGTGCAGACCAACGGGGCTTCGGGCTCTGCTTCTGCATCACAGCAGTTCGAAACGACGACTTAACAACTGTCGCTTGGCCAAATGGACATCATATGGACATATCACTGGTTTCAACAATTATTATTCTTGGCACTGCCGCCGGGATCTGTATCCCCGTAGGTGGACTTATCGCGAGTTTCGAGCATATTCGACCCAATTGGCTCGAACAGGAATTTCGACATTTTCTGATTGCCTTCGGTGGCGGCATTCTTCTGGGGGCCGTTTCTGTCGTTCTGGTTCCAGAAGGAACCGCATTTATGAGTGATTCTGTATTTTCAATTCCTGTTGTCCTCGCCGGTGGTCTCACGTTCTTTCTCATTGAGCGATTACTCGATTTAAGGCGGAGGGAGTCTCCCCAATTGATGGCGATGGTCCTGGACTACGTGCCCGAAGCTATCGCATTGGGAGGGCTAATCGCTCTGGGATCACCTGTTGCTCCGTTACTGGCATTGCTGATTGGTTTACAAAACCTGCCAGAGGGATTTAACGCCTACAGGGAGCTTAAATCTCAAAATAATACCTCTCCCCAAAAAACGTTGCTGACAATGAGCCTCCTGGTTCCCGTAGGGCCGTTGGCGGGAATTACTGGTTATTCATTTCTCTCGGAGCACGAGCCCATCATGGGGGCGATCATGCTATTTTCAGCTGGCGGCATTCTTTATCTGATTTTCCAGGATATCGCGCCACAATCGCGATTGAAAAAACACTGGGCACCGCCCCTGGGTGCCGTGCTTGGGTTTTGCTTTGCACTATTTGCTGAAATGTTGACACATACCGCTTAACGAGCCACGGTTCTCGCCCCTGCAGACCGGGACGACCCCACATGAGAGATATTTAATGAACTGGTTTATTTTGTTTGTTGCCGGTCTTCTCGAAATCGGCTGGGCTATTGGATTGAAGTACACAGAGGGCTTCACACGACTATGGCCAACCGTGGGGACAGTGATTTCACTGGTGGTCAGCTTCGTGCTGCTTGGTATAGCCATGCGGTCACTGCCTGTGGGAACGGCTTATGCTGTCTGGGTTGGTATCGGTGCCGTTGGCACAGCGATTTTGGGGATATTCCTGTTCGGCGAGTCCGCCGATCTGCCCAGAATACTGAGCCTTTGCCTGATTTGTGCCGGCATTGTTGGCCTCAAACTTACCCATGCCTGATAAACGACTGAAAAGTCTGGACTTTTAGGTCCATGACCTGTGTTCAGATGACTCCGCCAGCTGGTTCGGCCTCGGCCCGCTTTTCTTCAGCACTTTATGTCAGCGCCCGGCAAATAACTCCTGACTGTTAGACGTTCCTGCCCTTCTGCCTGCGTCAATTTGTCGCATGTTCTGTTTTTCGCCTGTCTTTTAGAATAGCGCTCTTTTTGAGTCTTCACTAAGGAGTGGCTTGTTTTGACTTTCATCTATTCCCGCGTAATGAAACGTTTTATTTTCCATGCTGTACTGGCCACGGGTCTCCCGGTCGTTTTGCTGGCAGCTTCACACGCTGAGGAGACTGTAGAAGAAATTATCCTTATCAAGCCTCAGCAAACGATGCCTACAACAACGGGCGACGCCACCAGTTTACTGGGCGACCAGGGTGTCAATTTTTCTGCTGCCGGTGGCATTTCCCAGTTACCCAGCATTCGCGGAATGAATGGTGATCGGGTCAAAGTACTCATTGACGGCGGTGAAATTACTTCTGCCTGTGCAAACCATATGAATCCCCCGCTTTCCTATATGGACGCCAGCCGTATTTCATCGACGACGGTCCTGAGTGGAATTACCCCTGTCAGTATGGGCGGCGACAGTATCGCCGGCACAATTTCAGTCAATTCCCGCAAACCCGCCTATTCTGATTCCGACGAACTGCTTATGCAGGGTTCTATTGGGGCCATTTACGAAAGCAATGGGCAGCGCCATGGCGAATACTTGAACGCTACCATTGCCAACAGCAATCTAAGTCTGGGTTACAGCGGTAGCCTGGACCGCTCCGACAGCTATCGCGATGGCAGTGGCGACAAAGTTCTTGATACGCTCTATCGTTCAGAAAATCACGCCATTACCTTTGGTGCCAGAGGTGAAGTTCAGGAGCTCGTCCTGAAACTCACCCACCAGAAAGTACACTATCAAGGCTTTCCCAATCAGTACATGGACATGGTAGGCAATAAAGGTGACGGCGTTATTGTCAACTACCTCCACGATTTCAGCTGGATGAAACTGGATGTCCTGTTTAGCTGGAATGATGTCGAGCATGAAATGGGTTTTTTCACCGAGGAGAAGACCGGCACGATGCCCATGTATACCGAGGGCAAGGACATGGGTTACGTCCTGAAGGCAGAATTCCCACTGTCAGAGCAACACACATTGCGTATCGGCAATGAATACCACAAATTTGAACTCGACGACTGGTGGCCTGCTGTGCCCGGCTCAATGATGATGGGCCCCGATGACTATATCAATATCAATGATGGCGAGCGCACCCGCTACGCGCTGTGGGCTGAATCAGAATATCGGATCAATACATCCTGGACCGCTCTCTACGGTATTCGCTACGAGCATGTCATTACCGATACCGATGATGTGCAACCCTACAACACCATGCCGATGATCATGATGAGCCCCAACCTTGATGCACCGGCTGCAACTGCGTTTAATGCTCGCAATCACAAGCAGGTTGATGACAACATCGATTTAACCCTGCTGTTCCGCTACCAGCCTACGTCCGAGGATACTGTAGAGTTTGGCTACGCACGCAAAACCCGCTCACCCAACCTCTATGAGCGCTACACATGGGGCAGGAACACCATGGCAATGACCATGATTGGCTGGTATGGCGACGGCAATGGCTATGTGGGTGATATTGACCTGGATCCGGAAACTGCACATACCCTGAGCGCCGCCTATAGCAAAAAGGCTTCAGATAGCCGTTGGGAATACACCATCAGTCCCTATTACACCTACGTGGATGATTTTATTGATGCTACTCAGATCGGTACATTCAATCCGAGAATGGTAATGTCCGTTACACGACCCAGGTTGCAATTTACCAATATCGACGCCGAGTTTTACGGTCTGGATGTAAATGGCTCCCACCTTCTTTCCCAATCTGGCAAGTGGGGCACCGTGAACCTGAAAGCCCGTGCGTCCTACACCCGAGGCAAACGCAAGGACGGCCCGGAAGACCTCTACCACATCATGCCACTTAATGTGAAAATCGCTTTGGAACAGTCTTTTCAGCAGTGGGCCAATACCATTGAACTGGAGTGGGTCGATGAAAAAGACGACGTGGACCGGATTCGTCTGGAAAATAAAACGGCCAAATATACCCTCCTGAACATATTCACCCAATACCGCTGGCATAACACCACGCTCAATTTTGGTGTACGTAATCTGCTGGATGAGAGCCATGACTTGCCTTTGGGTGGTGTCAGTCTGGCCCAATGGCGTGATGACGGCATGACGGGGCCCTTTGAATCACTCCACGGTCCCGGCCGCTCTGCAGAGATGGGAATTCGTTACGACTTTTAGCAAGCTTTCAATCAACCTCTCTCCAACAGAGGGCACATCTTGCCCTCTGTTGGCCTATCGCCACGCCTCCCCCCCCCCTCTTTTTTGCAGTATCGGAATCATAGCTCTCCCACCACACCTGCACGAATCGATTCGCAGGGGTACAGCCCCCTTGGGGGCATGCCCCGAGGAGCTGAGTGGATGACATAGGGGATACTTGGTTTAGGGTACGTTCCATGCTTTTTATACCCACCCATCGGCTCTAAAGACCATATAGCTCCCGACCCGGGGAGCGGCCTTGACAGCCTAACCACCTGTTCTAACATAACTTTTAAGCCAGTTGTAAATGCAATTTACTCCGGTAGCACCCATATGGTTTACGGAAAAGCCTTACAAGCAGACGGACAGACCCTGACGACAACAGACCGAACACGGCAACCGTTTTATCGTTGCAGCTCTGCTGCTACAAAGCTGCGGGGATTGGTGCGTCAGGCCTCTCAAGTCAGGAGGAAATAATGAATGACTTCTTTTCAAATCTGACCAACCCTTTTCGATCTCTCGTTGCCGCCCTTGAGAAGCGGGATGAATACACGGCGGGTCATGATCAGCGAACGAAGCTGATTGCGGTGGATATCGGAGAGCAATGTGGGCTGGAAGCTGAGGAGCTGGCGATCCTCGAAATTGCGGCGTCTGTGCACGATATCGGAAAAATCGGGATTCCCGATCGAATCCTGTTAAAAGCCGGGCGCCTTGACGCAGAGGAATGGGAGGTGATGAAGAACCATCCGGAGCACGGGTTCCGGATTCTCAGCACCGTCGAATCACCCTATGCGAGCCCGGTGGCCAACGTGGTTCGATACCACCATGAGGCGTTTGATGGGAGCGGATACCCCGACGGCAAACGCAGCGAGGACATCCCTGTTCTCTCGCGTATCATCGCACTGGCCGATTGTTACGATGCCATGGCCACATCCAGGCCGTATCGTCCAGGCAAACCTCACAGCTTTATCATGAAGGTCATCCATGAGGAAAACGAATACAAATACGATCCATATTTACGTAAAAAGCTCGTAAATTGTCTGGAGAATAGCCCACTCCGCGCTCAACAGGCAGAAATCTAGTGATCTCGTATTTTCGAGAAATGAACGTCACCCTGTCGCCCTCCTCTGTGGCATAAAATATCACTCCAGCAACGCCACCGATTTGATCAGCATATAGAGCGACTTCCCTGCCTCGAGGCCAAGCTGACTGACTGCTCTCGAGGTCACTTCTGCCAGCACCAGTTGTCCATCCGCAGTACGACAGGCCACCACAAAGCGGCTATCTGTTGGAGGGTCGATGCGCTCAATGGTCACGGGCAGGTGGTTTTGAATACTGATGTGGTGGGGATCAACCAGGGACAGGCTGACATCACGGGCGCGAATAAGTATCCGGGTGGGTCGGGAGCCAGACGCTTGCTCCGCCCTGGGAATCCACAGCCGGGCTTCGGGTGGACCAAAGGGTCTGACACCATCCTCTCCGGTCTCACCCAGAGACCCCTCCAGCACCGAGACGGCACCGGCATCATCAAATAGTGGCGAGTCCGGACGCGCCAGCGACTCGTGCAACGTTTCGATGCGCTGGATGAGGCCATCCTGCAGGAATACAATCCGGTCCGCCAGGCGTTCGATCTCATCCGGGGAGTGGCTGACCATGATGATCGGTACACCCGACTCAACCGCCATACGACCGAGAAACGGCATGATCTCGCGCCTGGTCTGGGTGTCGAGTGCCGCCATTGGCTCGTCGAGCAGCAACAGTTGTGGACTGATCAGCAAGGCCCGCCCCAGGGACACTCGCTGGCGCTGACCACCGGATAGCTGATCGATGCGGCGGCCAAACAGATCTTCAATACCCAGCATGGCGGAGACTTCGGGCGGATGCAGTCGGCGCAACAGCGCTGGGGTTCGCCTGTAGCCATAGAGCAGGTTGTCCTCCACCGACAAGTGCGGCAACAGGCTGTGTTCCTGAAAAACCAGACCGATACGCCGCCTGTGCAGTGGCACGAACTTGCTTCCCTGCTGCCATTGCTGGTCGCCAAAGCTCACTGCAGCCCCCCTGATTCGCTCCAGTCCGGCGATCAGACGCAGTAAAGTCGTTTTGCCACAACCAGAGCGGCCAAACAGCCCGGTCACGCCCTCAAGAGGCCACTCGTGATCTACCTTGAGCTCAAAGTCTCCGCCATAACGCAGGTGAGCCTGAATACGAAGCATCATAACCGGACGACCTGAAAGCGGCGGGTGAGACTGTAAACCACCAACAGGGTGACAAAGGCGAAGACCAGCAGCATCAATGAAAGACTGTGGGCAGCCTCGTAGTTCATGGCTTCGGCATGATCGTAGATCAATACCGACAACACCCTGGTTTCACCGGGTATGCTGCCACCGAGCATCAGGATAACGCCAAACTCACCCATGGTGTGGGCGAAGGTCAATGTGGCCGCCACCACAAAACCGCTGCGTGTCAGTGGAAAAATCACGGTACGGAAACGGTCCAGCGCCCCGGCACCAAGACTGCTGGCCACCTCGACCGGGCGCCGCCCCAGATGGCTGAAAGCTTCTGTCAGCGGCTGCACGGCAAAGGGCATGGAATAGAGAATGGATGCAATCAGAATGCCCTCAAAAGAAAAGGCAAGATGGTGCAAACCCAGGTCTTCCAGCGTTTTGCCCACAATCCCCCGCGGCCCCATTGCCACCAACAGATAAAAGCCGAGCACAGTGGGCGGCAGCACCAGGGGCAGAGAGACAATCGCCTGTACCACGTCCCTGCCACGGGAGCGCTCCTTTGCCAGCCACCAGGCAAGCGGGGTGGCCAACAGCAACAGGATTATCGTGGTGTACAGGCACAGCCGTAGGGTGACCTCAATGGCTTGCCATTCCGCAGGTCCAAATGTGTACATGGCGTTTCCTCATTCCGGGAGACCGCCGGCCCGGTGGTGTTGTTTACTCCGGTATGACAAAACCGTAGCGAGTCATAATGTCATGCACTTTGTCGGTCGCCATAAACCCTGCAAATGCCAGCGCTTCGGACTTATTGCCGCCGCGCCTGGTGACCACATAACCCTGAGTCAGCGGATTATGCAGAGCGTTATCGATCAGGTAGTGATCATGCCTGGCCAGCTCGGGAAACCTGGCCAGAGACAGGGCGATGATGCCCACCTGTGCAGCGCCCGATTCAGCCATCTGGGCGGCGTGCGCAATATTCTCGCCGAACACCAGTTTGCTCTGCACAGCATCCCAAACACCTGTCGACTGCATGGCCTCTTTGGCACGCAGGCCGTAGGGCGCATGCGAGGGCTGGGCAATGGCAATGCGGGCAATCGTATCTGAAGTCAGGTCTTCAAGGGTGAGGCTGGCGGCGTTCAGGGTGTTGCTCCAGATCACAATCCGGCCAATGGCATAGACAACCGGCTCCGTGGTTGTCAGGCCTTTGTCCTTGAGTTGCAGGGGGAAGGCAATGTCGGCCGAAAAGAAGATATCGTAGGGCGCACCATTAATGATCTGCGTGGTCATTTTCCCGGAGGAGCCGTAAATCACCTCGATGGCGGCATCGGGGTGCGCCTCACGATAGAGTTGCACGATGTCATCCAACGCATAACGCAGGTCAGAGGCCGCTGCGATACGTACCGGGTCGCTGGCGTGCAACGCTGTGGTCAACAACAGAAGAGTCAGTATCACAAGCAGCCGACCCGGTTTTACGAATAGGGGCATTGTCGATCTCCGAGCAAGGAATGGTGTGATTTTTCTGTGGCCAGACCGGATGCTCTATCACGTTATATCCAACTGAATATAACGTGAAGAATAGGGCCAGATCGCCGGGTCGTCAACTCAGAGTGAGTATCTGAGTCAGTGGGGACTGCTGGGAGGGAACGGAGCCAGATGGGCCGAGAGCTCGTTCAATTCATCAGCCACTGCCGTTGCTGTCTTTTCTTCGATTCGTCGGTACAGGGCCAGCACCTGTTCACCCAGTGGTGTAATCCGGGCACCCCCACCGCCACTGCCTCCGGCGGCGGATTCAATCAGGGGTGAGGAAAAACACTGGTTCATAGTGTCAACCAGCAACCAGGCCCGACGATAGCTCATCCCCATCTGCCGGGATGCGGCCGAGATGGAACCAGTGGCAATGATGTGCTCCAGTAGTTCAGCTTTACCGGGGCCGATAGCGATAGCTTTTCCGAAAAGGATACGTTGCCGCAGGCGCAATGACGAAGTACTTGGTTTCATAATATTGTGTTCGAGCGATACGACAGCTGATTTTGCCACAATAGGTTAGTGGCAACGAACTTAACGGTTTATCAAGGGTATCCGGAGAGTGACGCCTTTGAAGCTCGAAGCATCGCTGGCGGCTCCGCGATAACCGAGCTTCCAGGCAACCGGCACAATAAAAAACTGCTTTTGCTTTATGAGTTCTCTCCAGCCATTAAGTTACAATAATGTTGTACACACGCGATAGCGCTATTGCCGGTTACAAAAAAGCAGGAACGGCTGAACAAAAGACGTTACACACTATGAGCATCATCGAGTCGATAGCACTTCTGGGGATCATGGTTGCACTTGCGGCCATGCCAAGCACCAGTGTCGCACTGGTTGTCACACGCGCTGCCACGCTGGGCGTTAAAAACGGTATAGCGGTTGCTGCAGGAATTGTTGTCGGCGACCTGCTCTTTGTCATGTTGGTGATACTGGGTCTATCCACGCTTGCAGAGGCCCTGGGCAGCTTGTTTCTGGTCATCAGGTATCTTGGTGCAACCTATCTGATCTGGCTTGGCTTGACGTTGCTGGCAAGAAAACACACCACCGGGTTTACGACCAACAACCCGACAGGCAAAGGACGTCTCACAACAGGCTTCCTTGCCGGCCTCGCCCTGACGCTCGGGGATATCAAGGCCATTTTTTTCTACCTTAGCCTGTTTCCCATATTCATTGATTTAACCGCACTCCAGCTAACTGATGTTTTTATTATCACGGCAATCACAGTGGTCGCTGTGGGTGGTGTAAAAGTCGTCTATGCCTTTTCAGCAGCACATATTGCCACCCTGTCGAAAGGCCTCCCGTTTGAACCCGCCATCAGAAAAACAGCCGGTGGTGTAATGATCGGAGCGGGGAGTTATCTCATTGCAAAAAGCTGACAGCCACATCCGCTGGCATAAGTCACCAATGTTAACGAGAACTGTGCATTTTCCTGTTAACATTACCCAAGGTTGGGAGCTCTATGGTCAGCAGGGGTGAACCCTGAGATGCGGTTACCACGTCTTGCCTGAGGCAGCCGACTATGCACCCTTCAAGAACAACAATAAGAGGTACCACTATGCCCTTTTCTCCGGAACATCTAACCGAATTGAACTTGCTGGTCATGTTCAGCACCCCCTCACTGCAGGAGGGCATCAAGGTTCACCGACACGAGGCGGCGCCCGAACTGGTGGCGGCAGCCGAGCGCTTGCATCAAAAAGGCTTGATCACAAACAGGGATGGAGGCTACCTGACCGACCTGGGTTTCGAGACAGTCGATCACACCCAGAAACTGCTGGGGATTCTCTCAACTGACTGAAGCTACAAGCTGCCACTTTCGGGCACCGTATTGAACAGAAAAATTCAGGACGATGAATGAAACATAAAATGACATTTTTATTTGCCATGACCTTTTTTATTATCGGAAATGGCTATAGCCTTCTGGTGCATCAGGCCCATGCGGCTTCAGCTGAGACAAACACCCTGTGTGGTGATTTTGCCCTGCCCGGCTCGAACAAGGTTTATCTGTTTGCCTACAAAGAGCATCAGCCGCGTGAGAGTATTGCGCAGTTGGTCAGAAAGGAAACCGCCTCGGCGCTGACCGGTATTGTTGATGAGGTGGTAATCGTCCAGGATAGCGAACAGGCAAAAACAGACGGGCTCTTACTGAAAATCAAGGTGCTCAATATTGCCCGGGGCAACCTCTTCACGAGAATCGACTTCAGGTATGAGTTAATCGAAAACGTCAATAAGGCAGAAATTCTCAACGAAACCGATGTATTAACATCAAATTTTGGTTTTAACAAACTGACTGCCAATGTGGGCAGGGAAATTGTGCGCAGCATCAGCCCGACGATCGATTGTTTTGCCGCGCGCAGGCAGTAAACCCTGCCAGCCCATCATGCTGCGGGAGCTGTTATGGCACCAGATGCCTGATGACCAGTTGCGAGGCAATAAAACAGATAGAGAAGAAAATCACCATTGCCATGATACCCGCCAGAATCACGGATTTCGGATTGGTCTCCAGCAGGTCTGATGCTCTCTTCATACCACGCCTTCTTTGCAGGGCAAACACCAGACAGAACGCCTGGGTAATAATCTCAAGCGCACTGAGATTTTTCGGTTTGGTCTCTTCGGTTTCAACCTGTTGCGAGTCCACTTCGGTGGCAGCTTCTGGCGAAGTATCGTGCTGATCTTTGCTGGTCATAATCTTGGGTACTCATCACTTGGCACAGCAACTGTGGTGTCAGTAGCGTAACAGACACAGCTGCCAACAATGGATTTTATCAACCGGAGAGGTAATCGCCGCCGATAGAGTAAGGTGTTCTCGGCGCCGGACTTATTCAGCACCGCTGCGAACCGCCGTGCCGACAGAATCCTGCAGCGGTCCCAGTGGATTGCGGCGGGTTTCCTCTTCGTCGATCAGGGGAACCCCGCTCCAGATCTTGTAGACCACCGTATTGTGGTCAATCACGATCAGGGCATAGAAATTCCAACCGTTGCGAATACGCTCGCGTTTGAATTTTAGCAAGTCCAGCACCACATTGCCTACCCGTTTGCTGTTACTGACGCTGGGCGTTGCCTCATAGGCCAGACATTTCTCGCGGGACTTGAGACAGGTTCTCACACTGGGAGGTAGCTCATCATTTGTCACTGAACTGTTCGGGCTGAACTTCTGGATGATATCGAGGTAGGAAAGGATCCTGACGTTGGGGGCACTGTAGGGGTCAAAACCCAGGGCAGGCAGATCATCGGTGGTGGTTTCATTGAGAATGATGCTGTCGTAGGACGCCTTTGCCTCTTCAAAACTGTTCCACTGGGATTTGGTCTTGGCCCCACCCTTGGGCAAACCGCTGCTGCACGATGCCAACATCATCACCAGCAGCACCACCAACAGCGAAAGAGGAACCCCGCACGTCTGACGAATCGTAACAGCTTTACTCATGGCGCCCGGCCTGACTTTATTAAGACGATTCAATCATTACATTAAAGACGAAGAGCCGTCCATACTGAACCGTCACTCTGCTGTGCAGCGTTATTTATATTTGCTGTTTTTCAGCCGGTTTGGCACCCTTACGGCCTGCTCAGGCAGTGTCAAAACCACCCCCGGCCAAGACCACCTGAATTCACGCGATATATCACGGAGATCCCATGCAATTAGAAGAAGCAAAAGCACTGCGCGAAAGCTGGGGCGACAAGCCTTGCAACCACCCCTCTTTTGCCGACGAATACATGTTTGGCTCAAAGACCGGCGATTTTGTCTGCGAACAATGTGGCCAGACGTTCACCAAGCGCGAGAAAGACAAATTGGGCCAGGCAACCAACCCAAAGCTGGACCAGTTCCTGCAGCAGAAGGACCTCATCAAGGAACGACTCGACACCCTGTTCCGGCGCAAGGATCAGCTCGCGGCGGTCGCCCAGAGCAAATCCGGCAATCCCGTGCTATTACTGGAAGCGCTGTTAAAAGATCAGGAACAATTGATTCTGCGCGCCGAAGAGTTGCTCTGGGCAATGGACCAGAAATGATTGCGACCGCGCATCTTGCCGGGATGCGCCGCTGTGCTTCGGCAAAGTCCCGGAGACCAGACCATTAACACAGCGCCGTTCACGTCACTGGCTTGCCCCCTGGATGGCAAGCCCCTGACACGCCAGGGCACAACTTGGCAGTGTGCCGGCGGACACAGCTTCGATATCGCCAGACAGGGTTATACCCATTTACTGCCGGTTCAGAAAAAGCGGTCAGCCGACCCCGGCGACAGCAAGAGGATGGTGGCGGCACGCCAACGTTTCCTGAATGCCGGTCATTATCAGCCCATAGCAGATGCCGTGAGCCGCGCAGTTCTGGCGGAGCTCCCCACCAACACCACCGCGAGCTGCCTCGATGCCGGTTGCGGCGAAGGTTACTACCTGCGACAGCTGAGGACAGCGACAGGCGGGGGGGAACACTCACTCGCCCTGATGGGGCTGGATATTTCGAAGTGGGCTGTCATCTCTGCGGCCAAGCAGGCCACCACCATGCCGGGACTTGCAACAACCACCGTCACGCCCTGGGCCAACTGGATCGTGGGCACCAATGCCCATCTGCCGGTATTGGGTAGTACGCTGAACCGGCTGCTATGTATTTTTGGCTTTCCCGTCTACAACGAATTTGCCCGGGTACTGAAACCCGGCGGCATCCTGTATCAGGTAGATGCCGGGCCAGATCATCTCCGGGAGTTGCGCGACATCATCTATCCCCGTATCCGGCCAGCTCGCACATCCGAGCCGCCGCAACCGGCGGAGTTCACGCACCGATCCAGCGAAAGCATTCGCTACTGCCTCTCGCTGTCAGACGCCGCATCGATAGCTGATCTGCTTGCCATGACACCACACCTGTATCGCGCTTCGGCAGAGGGCCGGGCCAAAGCGGCGGCATTGACCACCCTCGAGGTCACCATCGATGCCGTTCTGTCGCGTTTCGAGTGCCACAAGGATCGGCAGCCTCAACCCCCTGCATCCCTGTGATGCAGGCCATACCGGCCAATTGACAAACCACCTGCTGCCGATAGACATTACCTGCCACACACAAAAGAAATTCTGTATGTCAAAACATGCCCCCCATGTCATCCGCCTGCAGCTGGACAATATCCAGCAGCTTTTCAACTCGCTGGACCCATCGCCTTTTCTCGGGCGAGACCTGGACACCAATGCCGAGGCATTCATCATGGACTGGGCCCAGGAATATCCGGCCAAGGGAGATTTTTGCCTGGAAATTACCCTGGCAACGGCGATCTCTGCACAAGAAAAAAACCGCCTGGAACAGGCCATCCATAACTATTTCAACGAGAGGGCCAGATTTTGCCGGCACGAGTTGCGACAATTAATGCGGGAGGGAAGACTCAGCCTGGTCATCGGCCTATCCTTTCTGGGTCTCTGTGTCGGGGGCGGCCGCCTATTGGCAAACCCTATTCCCTACAGCGGATTTGCCGAATTACTCAGTGAAGGATTAATGATCGGCGGCTGGGTGGCGATGTGGCGACCCATGGAGATTTTCCTCTACCGATGGTGGCCAATTGTTCGCCGCCGCCGAACTTACCTGCGGCTGGCAGGCATGCCCGTGACAGTGATCTCCTGAAAGTGATTCCTGAAGGAAATTCCTGCAAGTGCCAGCAACCCCTCAAAAACCTTGCCACAGTGCCAACATCTGTCAGCTGAAAAAGCATAAAATAGCACCCCTGCTGAAACACGACTTACGCTTCCCCACCCAGAACAGGATACAACCACCGGTATGAGCAATTTACCCAACTGCCCGAAATGCAACTCCGAATACACCTACGAAGATGGCAATCTGTATGTCTGCCCGGAATGTGCCCACGAATGGTCCATAGAGGCCCCGGCGGAAAACACCGAGCAGGACCCCTCCATCAAAGATGCCAATGGCAACGTCCTTACCGACGGCGACACTGTGACCGTCATCAAGGATCTGAAGGTAAAGGGCTCATCGCTGGTGGTGAAAGTCGGCACCAAGGTAAAAAATATCCGCCTGGTGGAAGGTGATCACGATATCGACTGCAAAATTGACGGTATTGGTGCCATGCAGCTCAAGTCAGTCTTTGTGAAAAAAAGCTGAACGGCATGCCCCAAATGAACTTGCCAGCTTCGCACGAACGGGTGACAGAACAGGTGAAGCTCTGGCTGGAAACCATCGTGGTGGGGTTGAACCTGTGCCCTTTTGCCAAACGGGAGCTGGTGAAAGACCGAATTCGTTTTTTTGTTTCGGTAGCAACTACCGAAGAGATGCTGGTCTGTGACCTGGAAGCAGAGCTTGAGAGGCTCGATCGGGATCCGTCCATTGAAACAACGTTGATTATTCACCCCCAGGTGTTAGAGGACTTTTTCGAATATCAGCAATTTTTGATCTGGGCTGATCGGGTGTTGAAGCGCATGGGACTCCGGGGCGTTTTTCAGATTGCCAGTTTTCATCCCGACTACCAGTTTCTCAATAGCCTCAAGCATGCGCCGGGAAATTATACCAATCGTTCCCCCTACCCCATGCTTCACCTGCTTCGCGAAGATAGCCTGGCAAATGCCATCGCCAATTTCCCCGACACGGACAAAATCCCCGAACGCAATATCGCCCACCTCGAAAGCCTGGGGCCAGAACAGTTGCGCGCGCTATTTTCCACTGTGGGTCTGCACACCGAAACCCCTTCCGACAACTAACTTATAGATCGGTCTTTTCGGCCATCCGCCACCAGAGCGACACTCGCACCCATACCCGCCATAACACTCATCCAATTAACATATAAACCACATATTAAAATATTTTATTCACCTTTTAACGTATTAAAAAATATTCATCAGTATTATTTTTTCATTGCGTATTATTTGGTTTATATTAAACCCGTTAAAATTAATGTACCGATAAATAGTTTCTCTTTTTTTACCTCATAAAAACCCGCCATTAAAAATAATAAAATTCATTTATAACAATACCTTAACTAAATAAATGTGCCTTATCAAAAATCCAAAAATAAAAATATAACTCATCGGATATTGAATAAATAACCAATTAAATATAATAATTTCACCGCCGATCTGAACTGAAAGATCACGATTCAATCGGGTATCAACCTGGCCTGTTTTTAACCCGGTTGTCGATTCAGAACGGTCATTGGGCGGGGTAACTCTACGGATATGACGACTCATCCTGCCCGAACAAATATTGAGGCAGGCGCTATAACAATCCGGTGCCCAGGCATCAGATCACTCAACAAGAGAGGAAAAGAGAATGTCCAGTTCATACGAGTTGCACAAAGATAACGAGGGTGTCTTTAACTTTTCGCTGAAGACAGAGAATGGCGAGACAATTCTGGTCAGCAAACCCTATTTTTCCAAGGGTTCTGCCATAAATGATATCTCTGAGCTGCAGCATATCTGCAATTATGAGAATTATTATCAGAGAAACGTGTCGGCCGGTAACGAGCACTATTTCGAACTCCAGACCCCCAGACGCAAGATCATCGGCACCAGCCCGATGTTCAGCTCCGCGGAATCCATGGAAAACGCTATTGGTCTGGCCAAATCAGTCGGCACAACCAAAGTCATCAATTCACATTAACCCCCCCCCCTTCACGTCCTGACCTGATAACCCCGTCAGGTCAGGACGTTTTTTCTGACAGACACCCTCCACAGCAATCTCATCAAACCTGCAACACCTTGACACAACTGACCGCCTATAATATACAATTAAATATAATGTATTATTATATATTGAACTATGCCAAAGTCCGTCTCTGCACCGCCCGACACAGCCATTGATGATGCTGTGACCATCGACCATATGCGCATGGCCGCCAGCGCTGCCAGCGCATTGCTGAAAGGGGTCGCCCATGAAGACCGCCTTCTTCTGCTCTGCCTGCTCAGCAGGCATGAGTTGAGTGTCGGGGAAATTGAAACGCAACTGAAAATCCGTCAGCCCAGCCTGTCACAACAACTGGGCGTATTGCGGCGGGAAAAGCTGGTGACCACGCGGCGAGAAGGTAAACGTATCTTTTACCGGCTGGCGGATCAAAAGGCGCTAGCGCTGGTGACGCTTTTGTACGATCTTTACTGCAAGGTCGACCATTGACCCGGTCGCCCGATTTATCAATCACCACAGGTATTTATCCATGACTATCGACTGGCAAGCCTTTACTCCCTGGACATCATTGCTGGGCGGTGCACTGATCGGCCTGGCCGCCGCAGCCTTTGTTCTACTGAATGGCCGCATCGCAGGAATCTCCGGGATTGTCGGCGGGTTGCTCACACCCAAAAAAGCAGATACCGGCTGGCGGCTGGCCTTTGTGGGGGGCATGGTCACTGCACCATTGCTCTGGCTGCTGGTCTCTTCTCTACCAGTCATTCGGATTGACGCGAGCTTTCCGATGCTGGTTGTTGCCGGCCTGGTGGTGGGTCTCAGCACCCGATTTGGTGCCGGTTGCACCAGTGGTCACGGGGTCTGTGGCATTTCCCGGCTATCGCCCCGCTCCCTGGTTGCTACAGCCGCTTTTATGCTGAGCGGCTTTGCGACGGTGTTTATTATTCGCCATCTGTTAGGGGGGCTATGAAATGAATAAATCTCTGCTCTCGGCCTTTATCGCGGGACTGATTTTCGGTATCGGCCTGCTGGTATCCGGCATGGCCAACCCCGAAAAAGTGTTGGGCTTTCTCGATCTTGCCGGACCCTGGGATCCCTCCCTGGCACTGGTCATGGGTGGCGCCGTGGCAGTAGGGCTGTTGGCCTTTAACCTGGCCGACAAGCGCCAGACCTCTCTGCTGGGTGACGTCATGCGCCTACCCACCCGACAGGATATCGACAAGCCACTGGTGTTGGGCAGCCTTGGATTTGGCATCGGCTGGGGACTGGCGGGATTTTGCCCCGGCCCGGCACTGGTGGCACTGGGTGCAGGCGAACTGAAAGCGCTGGTATTTACCGTCGCCATGCTATCGGGCATGGCCGTTTATGAGCTGCTCCAGCGCCAGCGGCCCGGCTAACATCCTTTGATAATGACAATGTACCTTTTTATCTTTGACCTCCCATTGGCAACAGGACCTCTCTGATGCGCAAACTGCTACCCTCGTGGCTGACGGATTATCAGGCAAAACTGTTACCCAGCGACCTGGTGGCCGCGGTGGTCGTCACTCTGCTGCTGATCCCCCAGGGGCTCGCGTATGCCGCACTGGCGGACCTGCCACCGCAACTGGGCCTCTATGCCAGCCTGCTGCCACTGCTTGCCTACGCCCTGTTTGGCTCATCCATGGTGATGTCGGTGGGACCGGTGGCGGTTATTTCGCTTATGACCGGGGCCGCACTGGCCCCGATAGCCGAGCCGGGCAGCGCTGAATACATTGCCGGGGCTATTCTGCTGGCCATGATGTCGGGGGTCATGCTGTTTACCTTTGGCCTGATGCGTCTCGGCGCCATGGCACAGTTTTTAAGTCACCCGGTGATCAGTGGTTTTATCAGTGGCGCAGCATTGCTGATTATTATCGGCCAATTGCGCCCGTTACTGGGTATCAACAGCCACGGTGAAACCGGTGTCGAGCTAGCTGTTGGGCTGGCGGCTAACCTGGGTGGCATTCAACCGCTCACGGCAGTATTCGGCTTTGCCACGTTTGTGCTGTTATGGCTGGCCAGACACTGGTTGGCAAAACTGCTCATGGGCCTCGGCCTCGCCGAGGGTACGGCTTCGTTGATTGCCAAACTGATGCCCATCGTGACCGTACTCGGCAGTGCTGTATTAGTATCTCTAATGGGCTGGGAAACTGACCTTCGCGTGGTCGGCTCCCTACCGGGAGGATTGCCGGCACTACAGGTGCCAACCATTGATTTCTCGATCGTAACCAAACTGTGGTTGCCGGCGCTGGCCATCAGTTTGATTGGCTTTGTGGAAAGCGTCTCGATTGCCCAGGCTTTTGCCAGCAAGAACCGGCAGCGCATCAATACCAACGCAGAGCTGCGCGGACTGGGTGCCGCCAATATCGCCAGTGCGCTGTCCGGTGCCTTTCCCGTCACCGGCGGCTTTTCACGTACCGCCGTCAATGCCGAAGCGGGTGCCCGCTCGCCACTCTCAGGGATATTTGCGGCAGTCCTGATCGCGTTGTTACTGGTCTTTGCCACCGGGTTATTCCACGCCCTGCCCATGGCGGTGCTGGCCGCCACAATCATTATCGCCGCGATCGGTCTGGTGGATATCAAATCATTGATTCACAACTGGCACTACGATCGCGCCGAAGGCATGGCGCAGGCTGGAACAGCTCTGGGAGTACTGCTGGCCGGCGTGGAAGTCGGTATTGCCATCGGCATCGCCCTGTCACTGGCAACCCTGGTGTGGCGAGCCAGTCGGCCCCATATTGCCATTGTCGGCCGGGTCCCCGATACCGAACACTTTCGCAATGTGAACCGCTATCAGGTCGAAACACGGGGGGAAATCCTGATACTCCGGGTGGATGAAAACCTGTTCTTTGGCAATGCTGAATCGGTGGAAAAATTCATTCTTCGCGCGCTCGAAGCACAGCCAGAGGCTCACCACCTGGTGCTGGTGATGTCGTCAGTCAGCAGCGTCGATGCCACGGCCATGCAAATGCTCGACATGCTCAATGAGCGCTTGATTGATGAGGGCATGAAGCTGCACCTGGCAGAAGTGAAAGGCCCGGTGCTCGGCCAACTGGAAAACGATAGATTCCCCGAGCGTCTCAGCGGCGAGATTTTCCTGTCTACCTTTACTGCCTATCAGGCATTGCAGATTGCCGAAGAGGAAACCGCACAGCAGTTACAGGAAAACTGACAACTGCTACATTACCCGAACAATCTCAGGATTCCGGACACCGACCATGCGCAGCCATATTTTTCAACATGTGCCCTTCGAGGGCCCCGGCAGCATTGAGCCCTGGCTGAGAGCCGCGGGACACCAGATTACCCGAACACCTTTCTACAGCGATGGGACTACCTTGCCGGACATCCCGGATATCGATTTACTGATCGTTATGGGCGGCCCCATGAGCGTCAATGACGAGCAACAATTCCCCTGGCTGGTGGCAGAGAAGGCTTTTATTCGCCGCACCATCGACGCGGGCAAGCCGGTGCTTGGCATCTGCCTCGGCGCGCAATTGATCGCCAGCGCCATGGGCGCACGGGTTTACCCGAACCCGACCCGGGAAATCGGCTGGTTTCCTGTCCAGGGTTGCACTGCGCCGGGGCCAAACAACTTTTCTTTCCCCTCATCAGTGGACGTCTTCCACTGGCACGGAGAGACCTTTGATCTGCCACCCGGCGCAACTCACCTCGCCTCCAGCGAGGTCTGCCGACTGCAGGCATTTCAGCTGGGCACGTCGGTGATAGGACTGCAATTTCATCTGGAGACGACACCGGCATCGGCCAGGGAGATTGTTGCCCACTGCGGTGCGGAATTAACGCCCGGCGACCACGTGCAAAATGCCGCCACTATTCTCAGTGCCACCCCGGAGCAATACCGGACGATTAACCATTTAATGGGCAAAGTGCTTGCCTTCCTGCTGGGCGCCAATGGGGACAAGTAACAGTGACGACAGTCAAACCAGCCAAAGAGGCAGGTCGATAACTGCCGGGCACACCATGATGCAAACCGTGACAGGAGAACCGATATGATTGCCGTTATTTTTGAGGTTATCCCCACAGCGGAGGGCAAGGCCCAATACCTCGAGACTGCCGCCGAGCTGAAGCAGTTTTTATCCTCGATAAAGGGCTTTATTTCTGTAGAGCGATTCCAGAGCCTGACTGACAGCAACAAGATACTGTCGCTGTCTTTTTGGGACGATGAGCAGGCCATTCAAGAATGGCGTAATCTGCACGCGCACAGGGCCGCGCAACAGACGGGCCGGGAGCAGCTGTTCGCCAACTACCGCATACGCGTCGCCGGCGTTATCCGGGATTATTCCATCGAAAACCGCGCTGAAGCCCCCACTGACTCACAACACATTCATCCCTCCGTCGGCTAAAGATCGGTACCCGGAGCAATACTGCGGAAAAAGTTTATGCGCAGGTCCGGTTTGACCGTCGCGAAGCCGGCAACGGCACTGGGCGTTTCACGACAGTCTGTCAATGAGCTGTTGCTGGAACGCCGTGCGTCAGCCCGGAGATGGCGATGCGCCTTGTACGACTCTTTAACAATTCAACGAATTTCTGGTTGAATGCACAATCCTTGGACCTGTGGGGGGTGAGTCAGTCTGTTAGGGGTGACATTGCCCGAATAACACCCAGAGACAGGGAATAGTGCATTAACGGAAATGCTTGGTAACATACCTTCCGAGGTATCAATAATAAAAATCCATTTTAACAATAGAGAGCTAACGATGAAAAAATGTTCAATGAAACTATCACTGCTAACCGCCGGGATGCTGGCGTTCGGGACTTGTCACGCCGCCGACGGTGTCGCCTGGAGTTACCTGGGTGACGAGGGACCGGAAAACTGGGGCAGTCTCGCCACAGAATATGCCACCTGCAAGACGGGCAAAAACCAGTCGCCGGTGAATATCACCGGCACGATAGAGGGTGACCTCCCATCACTGGAACTGGATTACAAGACCGGTGGCAAACATGTCATCAACAATGGTCATACCGTCCAGGTCAATTATGTACAGGGCAGCACCATGCAAGTGGGCAGTAAAGCCTTCGAACTGAAACAGTTCCATGTTCACGCCCCCAGTGAAAATGCCATTAACGGCAAGCTCTACCCCATGGATGCACACTTTGTCCACGCCGATAAAGAGGGCAACCTGGCTGTCATCGGGGTGATGTTTGAAATAGGCGAGACCAATGCCGAGCTTGAAAAGGCCTGGCAACAAATGCCGTCAGATCCCAGTGGACCGGTAGAACTGACCACCGCCGTCAGCGCCCTGTCCTTGATGCCGGAAGATCATGATTACTATCGCTTCAATGGCTCTCTGACCACGCCGCCATGCAGCGAAGGGGTTTCCTGGTTTGTTATGAAGGAGCCCGTCACTGCCTCCAGGGAACAGATTGAGAAATTCAGCAATGCCATGGAGCACCCAACCAACCGGCCGGTTCAACCCATCAATGCACGAGTGATTGTGGAATAAGTTGCATTCGGAGCCCCGCCAGCCAGGAGTCTTCGGCCGGCGGGGATACCGTCAATCAAGGAAAAATGTTCGTTCTGCTAATCGTGACCAGTACAGGAATGCTGTTGCAAAGACGCCCAGTACTGCGGCTACTTGCCTCTCAAAAAGGTGCTTTGTATTTTGCTATGGTCTGTGATATCTAGTACGGGCTTTTCAAAGGATGCCCCCGTTGGACAGATCGCAATCGCTGCGACCCTGTTCACGGGTGACCCGATCCAGGGGTAGGCATCTGACGTTTAGACCATATGGTGCCCAGTGCGCCCATTACTAAAATAAAAAGGAGATAAATATGTCAAGTTGGTTCGAGCTCAATAAAACACCAGATGGCGAGTACAACTTTCACCTCAAAAGTGAAAGCGGCGAAACATTGCTTTCAAGCCCAACTTATTATTCCAAGGGCAACGCAAAGATGGACATCTCAGACGTCCAGCATAGCTGCGCGTACGATGCCCTCTATGAAAAAAAGTCAGAAGATGGTCAACACTGTTTTGAACTGAAAACCCCAAAACGTCGAGTGCTGGGAACCAGCCAGATGTTCAAAAGCGCCGAAGATCGCGACACTGCCCTGGCAGCGGTCAAAGCCAGCGGCGGCACCAAAACAATAAAAGACAACTTCTAGTTCTTTGCTACGGGAAATTTGACCCGGCTTTGCCGGGTCAAGATTCTTCCCCACCCTTCGAAAACGTTCTGCAAAACAAGCTACACGCCATCTTCCCGGTCTTAGTCAAGTCATTTTCTGACAGACTCCACGTATACATGCATATTTACAGCCTGGGCATTTGCTCTCCAGCCGATTAATCCGGCCAATTTGAGTTATCATCTGTGGTGGAGCACATAGCCCGCTTTCAGCGAACGGTCTATTTTGTGCCAAAACAAGGTGCCCCATCAGGTAACCTTGGACAGCAGCAGGGCTGGGCTCCAACTATTTGCTACGACATCCATTTTATTCAGGAATAAAAACCCCGTGAACGCAACGACGCACCCCGAAGAACCGGAACACAAACTGACCCTCCGACATCTGAAAAAGGAGGACTACCCCAACTTAAAGGCATTAATGGATTATGTTTATCCGGGTCTCGGTGGTGCCTGGCCACTGAAGAAATTCCGCGCCCAGCTGGCTGTGTTTCCCGAGGGCCAGATCTGTATCGAGGATCACGGCATTATTGTGGCCGCCGCGTTCTCGGTCATTGTCGATTACGATAAATTTGGGGATCAGCATACCTATGATGAGATCACCGGCGACGCGTATCTGACGACACACGACCCGAGCGGTGACGTATTGTACGGCGTGGACGTATTCGTCTCGCCCGACTACCACGGCATGCGGCTGGGTCGCCGTCTCTACGAAGCCCGCAAGGAGCTTTGCCAAAATCTGAATCTGAAGTCCATCGTCGCCGGGGGGCGGATACCCAATTACAAGAATTTTGCTGACAAGCTGACCCCGCAGGTCTACATCGAGCAAGTCAAAAAGAAGGAAATTTACGACCCTATCCTGACCTTCCAGTTGTCCAATGACTTCGAAGTAAAGCGGGTGCTGGACGATTACCTGCCAGAAGACAAGGAGTCCCGTGGCTATGCCACACTGTTGGAGTGGCACAACCTCTACTATGACCCGCGCAAAGCCCCGCTGATTGGTGCACCGCGTACCACCGCCCGGATCGGTTGTGTTCAATGGCAGATGCGCTCCCTCGGATCCGTCGAGGAGTTGATGCAGCAGGTTGAGTACTTTGTCGACGCTCTCTCCGATTACCAATGTGATCTGGCCCTGTTCCCGGAGTTTTTCAACGCCCCACTGATGGGGATAGAAAATCACACGAACTCCATTGACTCCATCAAGGCGCTGGCCGAGTTTACGGATGACATTGTCGAGGCCGTCTCCCGGCTCGCGGTTTCCTACAACATCAACATCATCGCCGGCTCCATGCCGTTGATTGAGAACGATGAGCTGTTCAATGTGGCCTATTTCTGTCGTCGCGACGGCACCCTTGAAACCCAGTACAAGCTTCACCCCACACCCGGTGAAAAGCGCTCCTGGGTCATGCAGGGCGGCAATGGCCTGCGTGTGTTTGATACCGATTTTGGCAAAATTGGTGTACTGATCTGTTATGACGTGGAATTTCCGGAGCTGGCTCGCCTGCTCTCGGAACAGGGCATGCAAATGCTGTTCGTGCCGTTCTGGACCGACACCAAGAACGGCTACCTGAGGGTGCGTTGCTGCGCCCATGCCAGGGCCATTGAAAACGAGTGCTATGTGGCAATCGCCGGCAGTGTCGGCAACCTGCCGAAAGTGGATGGTGCCGATATCCAGTATGCCCAGTCGGCAGTGTTCTCGCCGTCGGACTTTGCCTTCCCCCACGATGCGATCATGGCTGAAACCACGCCGAATACAGAGATGACCCTGATTGTCGATCTCGATCTGGAGAAGCTGAACAAGTTGCAGAACGAAGGGTCGGTGAGAAACTTCCTAGACCGGCGGCGCGATCTCTACAAGGTCGAGTGGATAGGTGAATAACACCCACTGGCTCAGGGCTGTTATTTATGGCAGACAACGTGCGATCGACCTAGGTGGACTGCAGGGCGCACCAAGCCCCCAAGCCCTATACCGATTGGCATCTCATCAAGGATAGAGTATTGATTGGATCTCTCTGGTAAGCATTATGACCACCACCGGCCGCAAGGCCCGCTCCTCTCATCAGTCTCAGAGCCCACCTTCCTTTCAGGAGCTCACTATGGAAGCAGACACTCATGCATCGCTGAGCAGCTATATAGATCTGTTACTGGATGCCATTTGTGTGGTGGACAAAGCGGGGAAGTTTGTCTACGTCAGTGGCGGTGGTGAACGCATCTTCGGCTACACCAGTGAAGAGATGATTGGCAAGTCCATGATTGATCTGGTGTTACCCGAAGATCATGACATGACCCTGCAAACAGCCCGGGATATCATGTCCGGCAGGCACGAACCCCATTTTGAAAACCGCTATGTGCGCAAGGATGGGCAGATTGTTCATATCATGTGGTCAGCGCGCTGGTCCGACTCTGATCAACTGCGTATTGCCGTGGCCAGGGATATCACCAAACGCAAACGCATTGAGGCCAGACAGGCGGCCCTGTTTGCCATTTCAGAAGCAGCTCACGCCGCGGAGGACCTGCCGACCCTGTTTGAACGGATTCATCAAATTATTGAAAACCTGCTGCCGGCTGCCAGCTTCTCGATCGCCCTCTATGATGGCGCGAAAGATGACGTGTATTTCCCTTACCATGCAGGCAATCAGGTATCACCCTCGCTGATCGATTCAACGGTTCACTGCGCAGAGGTCATCCGCACCGGCGAAACACTATTGCTCCTGCCGAAGAACATCAATGAACTGCAGGGACTGACAGACACCTCCTCCAGCTGGCTGGGAGTCCCGCTGAAGTCACAGCGGGGAACCATAGGTGCGATGGCCGTTTTGAGCCACCCGGACAACCCGCACTACTCGGAAGAGGACCGGGAACTGCTGCAGTTTGTCTCCACACAGGCTGCCGCCGCCATTGAGCGAAAACAACTGCTGGACCATCTGCAGCATATGGCTCTCTACGACCAGCTTACCGACCTGCCCAATCGGGCACTGTTCGGGGATCGTATCCAGTCCGCCCTCAGCAGGGCCCGTCGCGATGGGCAGCGGCTCGCCGTGCTCTACCTTGACCTGAACAAATTCAAGTTCATCAATGACAACTATGGACACCCGGTGGGTGACCTTTTACTGAAAGAGGTCGCACGGCGTCTTGAGGGATGTGTCAGAGCGTCAGATACCGTATCGCGCTTTGGCGGTGATGAATTTGTGATTTTGCTGGAAAATATCGCCTCGCCGGCAAACACCACTACCATCGTGGAGAAAATTCACCAGGCATTGAACCAGCCGTTTGTGCTGGGAAATCACAACATCGCCATTCTTCCCAGCATTGGCGTGGCCCAGTTCCCGGACGACGGCGATGATGAAACACAACTGTTGCGCCACGCCGACCATGCCATGTACCGGACCAAGAACAGCGCACCCTGACCCCACCCCATAGACAACGGAAAAACAACGCGGTAAGTATTTTTGTTCGTCTCTGACGGCGATCACTCAACGGACCCTTGTTAACCGGATGTGCAAAAATGCCCTCATCCCATTCAGCGCTTCGGGGTTTGTTTTACTGGTGACTGGCGAGGGGCAGACTGAGTGCTACGTTGGGCTTGCCAGTTTCAACCTTTCGCGTGGATACTAAAGGCCTAATGCCTGCCAGAACCGAGAAAATGGAGCATTGTGTCATCATCTATCAAATCACCGGGGCGCGAGCAGTCCTCCGAAGAAGAATTTGCTAACAGCCTCAGTCACGGGGCAGGGCTCCTGGCAGCACTCATTGCCACACCCCCGCTGCTAATCCGTGCCTCCCAACAGGGCAACACGGGGTTCCTGATCGGCTCGGCGGTCTTTGCCCTGACGATGATATTGCTCTATCTCGCATCCATGCTCTATCACGGCCTTCCCAGGGGGCAGGCAAAGCGGCTATTTCAAGTAATAGAACATTCGGCTATTTATTTACTGATCGCCGGCACCTACACTCCCATTACTCTGGGGGTTCTGCGGGGTGCCTGGGGCTGGTTCCTGTTGACAGCGATCTGGTGTCTGGCGGCCACAGGCGTCATACTCAAGGCCAGCAACAGACTTAATCATCCGGTGTTTTCCACCGGCCTTTATCTGTTAATGGGCTGGTTGATTGTGATTGCAGCCAACCCTCTGTGGCTTCACTTGCCGACACCGGGCCTGATCTGGCTCGCTTCCGGCGGCCTGGCCTATACCGTAGGGGTAGCCTTTTTCACCACCGACAGCTATTTGCAATACGGCCATCTTATCTGGCACCTGTTTGTCATGGCGGGGACTACTTGCCACTATATTGCCATTTTCTACTATGCGGCCTGATCGGCCCCGTTCATAAGACGGTTTTGATACTGGACATTGCCATATGTGGTTACGAACTACCTGCAGCCTGAGCTTCGAGATCGACGTTCCGACACCTTTTATCTTCATGCTCAGACCGCGCAGCGGCGGGCAACAACGGGTGGCCCGGGAGGAATACACGCTCACGCCCGATTGCCCAATGGAGGAATTTACCGACAATTTCGGCAACCTCTGTCAGCGATTGCTGGGCCAGCCCGGCCCTTTTTCCATCACCACCTCGGCCGATGTAAAGACAGTGGATGTCATCGAACAGGCCCCAGGCGCGCCTTTTATTGAAGTACAGTATCTGCCGGACTCCATGCTTTGCTATCTGCTTCCCAGCCGCTACTGCGAGTCGGATCGCTTTGTCCAGATGGCCAATGAAATTACCGCCGACCAACAACCGGGCTACGATCAGGTTAATGCCATTCAGCGCTGGCTGCGTGAGCGCATTCGCTATGAGCCGATGCTCGGCAATGATCAACTTTCCGCGGCAGAAGTGAATATGCGCCAGTGGGGCGTTTGTCGTGATTTTGCCCACCTGGGTATTGCGTTGTGCCGGAGTCTCAGCATTCCGGCCAGGATGGTCGTCGGCTACCTCTACGAGCTTGACCCTATCGATATGCATGCCTGGTTTGAGGCCTATGTGGGCGGCCAGTGGTATACCTTTGATGCCACACAACCAACGCTAAAAGGCGGTTATGTGGCAATCGGCTATGGTCGAGACGCCGCCGATGTGGCTATTTACAATCAGTTCGGCCCGGCTGTCTCGCCGATCACACAACGGGTCAGTGTGGTGCGATTAGACGGCACCGGCGACTGATTCAGAGGAGCAATCAACACCATGCACCTGGAATTCTGGTTTGACTTTGGCAGCACCTATTCCTATCCCGCCGCCATGCGTATCGAGGCCCTTGCCGGGGAGAAAAACATCCCGGTGCGGTGGTGCCCTTTCATGCTCGGAGCCATCTTCAAACAACAGGGCTGGAGCGACTCGCCATTCAATATCTGCCCCGACAAAGGGCGCTACATGTGGCGTGATATGGCGCGAGTCGCCAGCCAGCTGCAATTGCCCTGGCAAAAACCCTCTCGATTTCCGCGCAACGGCTTGCTGGCGGCACGGGCAGTCTGTACTGCACCGGATGCCCACTGGGTACCGCAGTTCTGTCGGGAGGTATTTCGCGCCAACTTTGAACGCGACGAGGATATCGCCTCGCCAGAGATCCTCAACCGCTGCCTCACCGATAGCGGCGCACCCGCCCAGCAGGTATTGGAAGAAACCGGCTCCGCAGAGACCAAGGACCGACTGCATCAGCAGACTGGGCAGGCCATCGAACAACATCTCTTCGGTGCACCCTCGTTTCTTGTCGGCAGGGAACTGTTCTGGGGCAACGAGCGGCTGGAAACAGCGCTGGATTTTGCCAGCGGCACTGTCACTTTTCCCCCTGATAAATAAACGGCCAATACCTGGCCTGTCCGTATGGGATACCGTCAGTTAAAGTGTCTGTCCCGGCACCCAGTTGGCTGCTGATCGACAGACGGAGACAACAGCGCTGGCCAGGCCAGTCTTTTCGGGGAGGCACTTATGCACAAGTCATTCATTTTTTTCGCAGCCGGCTGCCTGGGTGCACTGGCCAACAGCCTCACCGTCTGGCTCTTTGGTGATCTCGGTATATCGCAAGCATTGGGAGTCGCTATTGCCCCGGGCCTCTCCCCCCAATGGCTCTACCCGAGGATCGTCTGGGGCGGACTGTGGGGGCTGCTGTTTTTACTGCCGATATGGCAGTCGAGAATAGTCTGGAAAGGGATGATGCTGAGCCTGTTTCCCACCGCCGTGCAATTGTTCATCGTGTTCCCACTCCAGGCACAGAAAGGCGTAGCCGGTCTGGAACTGGGGTTGCTGACACCGCTGCTGGTACTATTTTTTAACGGGGTATGGGGCGTCTGTACTTCACTGGCGATCAAGCTGGCAAAATAAACGGGTTTCACAGGGTGCCAAAAAATCATTCATTTCGCCCATCATGTTAATACAGACACGATTGCAGGCTTTGACTACCCTTAAGCTAGTGATTGGGCAATTGAGCTGAAGGAGCGAGCATGTCTAAGTATCAATCTACAACCACGTCGGTTATCGGCGACAACACCTACACCTTTTACGACTTTAAGGGTGTGTCCGACAAATACGACATTACCCGACTCCCCTACTCGCTTAAAATCCTGCTGGAAAATCTACTCCGTCATGCCAACGAGGATTTTGTTCAGGACAGGGATATTGAAGCGGTGGCCAACTGGGACCCACAGGCAACACCAAGCGAGGAAATCAGTTTTGTGCCGGCGAGAGTTCTATTGCAGGATTTCACCGGCGTCCCGGCAGTCGTCGACTTGGCAGCCATGCGCGACGCCATGGGAGAGCTGGGGGGCTCACCGGACCGGATCAATCCCCTCTCCGCTGTGGATCTGGTCATTGACCATTCCGTCATGGTGGATTTTTACGGTCACGAGGACTCACTCAAAAAGAATACTGCCCTTGAAGTGACTCGCAACCGGGAACGCTACCAGTTCCTGCGCTGGGGACAAAAAGCCTTTGAAAACTTCAAGGTCGTCCCTCCCGGCACCGGCATTTGCCACCAGGTCAACCTGGAATATCTGGCCCAGGCAGTCTACTCAAAGACCGTTGACGGCAAGTTAGTGGCATATCCCGATACGCTGGTAGGTACCGACTCACACACCACCATGATTAACGGCCTGGGGGTACTGGGCTGGGGAGTGGGCGGCATCGAGGCAGAAGCCGCCATGCTGGGGCAACCCATCAGCATGCTATTGCCCCAGGTCGTGGGTTTTAAATTGACCGGCAAGTTACCCGAGGGCGCTACCGCCACCGACCTGGTGCTGACCGTAACCGAACAGCTGCGCAAACACGGGGTGGTATCAAAATTTGTCGAATTCTTTGGCCCGGGGCTGGAGAGTCTGTCGCTCGCGGATCGCGCCACCATCGGCAATATGACTCCGGAATACGGCGCGACCTGCGCTATTTTCCCTATCGACCGGGAAACCATTAACTACCTCGAACTCACCGGTCGCAGTGAACAGCAACTGGCCCTGGTGGAAACCTACACCAAAACTGTCGGGATATGGCATGACGAAAATACCCCGGACGCAGAATACAGTTCGCTGCTGGAGCTCAATCTGGCCGATGTCGTACCCAGCCTCGCGGGACCAAAGCGCCCCCAGGATCGGGTTCCTCTCTCGGCCATGGCCGACCACTATCGCGGGCTGCTGGACGATGCTACCACCGCACGCACTGACCAGATTCAGGCACGGGACATGGATGACGAAGGGGCGGCCATGGAGGAGCCGGAAGATACCGTTCACGAGATCACCTTCCGGAATCAAAATTTTCAGCTCCGTGATGGCGCGGTGGTCATTGCCGCCATTACCAGTTGCACGAACACCTCCAACCCGAGTGTCATGTTGGCAGCGGGCCTGCTCGCCCGGAAAGCGAGACAGCGGGGACTTACCGTAAAACCCTGGGTCAAAACCAGTCTGGCACCCGGCTCCAAGGTGGTCACTGAATATCTGGAACAGTCCGGTTTGCTGGAAGATCTCGAAGCGATGGGCTTCTATCTGGTGGGCTATGGCTGCACCACCTGTATCGGCAATTCAGGTCCACTGCCCGATGAAATAGCCGAATCCATCCGTACCCGGAATCTCACGGTGGCGTCGGTGCTGTCTGGCAACCGCAATTTTGAAGGCCGCATTCATTCCGATGTAAAAACCAACTACCTGGCATCGCCCCCTCTGGTGGTGGCCTACGCACTGGCCGGCAGTATGCTACTGGATCTGAAAAATGAGCCCTTGGGGGAAGACGCGGAAGGTCGTGCCGTTTACCTGAAAGACATCTGGCCATCCTCAGAGGAAATCAAGGCGCTGGTTAATGCCCATGTGGCAGCCGGGCTGTTCCGGGAAAAGTACGCAGATGTCTACAGTGGTGATGAGGAATGGCAGAACCTGCCAGTCTCCGGTGGGGAGCTCTACAGCTGGCCGGAATCCACCTATGTTCGCAAGCCACCTTTTTTTGAAGGCATGACCGCCGAGCCGGCGGCGATAAAACCTATCGATCAGGCCCGCTGCCTGCTGAAACTGGGGGACTCCATCACCACCGACCACATCTCGCCAGCCGGCAGTATCGCCAAGGACAGCCCGGCGGGGCACTATCTGATCGAACAGGGTGTGGAGCCGAAGGATTTCAACTCCTACGGATCGCGGCGGGGCAACCACGAGGTGATGATGCGCGGCACCTTTGCCAATGTACGGTTGCGCAATCAGCTGGCGCCGGGCACCGAGGGCGGATGGACCACCTACTTTCCCGACAACTCCTCGATCAGTGTGTACGACGCCGCCATGAAATACCGGCAAAACGGAACACCTCTGGTGGTATTGGCAGGACAGGAATACGGTACCGGTTCCTCCCGGGACTGGGCGGCGAAGGGCACCATTCTGCTCGGCGTCCGGGCGGTGATTGCCAAAAGCTTCGAGCGCATCCATCGCTCCAATCTGGTGGGCATGGGGGTTTTGCCGCTGCAGTTCAGTGACGGGGAAGATGCCGACTCGCTGGGCCTGGACGGCACCGAGCATTTCGATATTCCCGCTGTTGAAGCAGGCCAGCGCGAGCTGTCGGTCACGGTAACCGGCGAGAATGGCACCCGCACCTTCTCCGTCACAGTGCGTATCGACACCCCCAATGAATTCGACTATTTCAGAAATGGCGGCATTCTGCACTACGTGCTGCGCAAGCTCACCGGCACACAGTGAATCTGTTGCAGGCGCAGATTCCGTATTTCAGTTCACGTCAGCGAGACGGGGATAATCGGTGTACCCCCGCTCATCGCCACCGTAAAAGCTGGCGGAATCCCATTCATTGAGCGGGGCATTGCGACGGAAACGCTCGGGAAGATCGGGGTTGGCAATAAACGGGCGACCAAAGGAGACCAGATCACAACGGCCTGCCTTGATCCTCTGGCGGGCCTCATCAGCCGTGTATCCGCCATTGGCCATGTAACAACCCTTGTACCCCGCCCGGATAGCATCGATTACCTGCTCGGGCCGACCGTCGGCATGGTTGCCCTGAAAGGAATCCTCCACCACCTCAAGGTAGGACAGCCCGGTCTGGTTCAGCCGTTCAGCAAAGGCCCCGTAGGTGGTCACCGGGTCATCGTCATACATATCATTGAAACTGCCGGTGGGACTGACCCGGATGCCGGTGCAATCGGCACCCCAAACACTGAGGACAGCGTCCACCACCATCATCGGGAAACGCAGCCGGTTTCCCACAGAGCCGCCAAATTCGTCATCGCGCTGATTGCTGCCGCTGCGCAAAAACTGGTCGATCAGATAGCCATTTGCCGCATGGATCTGAACACCGTCAAACCCGGCCCGCCGGGCATTCTCCGCCCCGATTCGGTATTGATTGATGATGCCGGGAATTTCATCTTTGCCCAGCGCCCTGGGCCGGGGGACATCCACCATTCCCGAGTCGGCGCTGATAAAAGTCTGCGCCCCGCGAGGCTTGATTGCGGAAGGAGCCACAGGCTGTGCACCCTCCGCCTGTAGTGCGGGGTGGGAAATCCGACCCACATGCCAGAGCTGCAGATGAATTCGGCCACCCGCCTGGTGTACAGCGTCCGTGACTTTGCGCCAGCCATTGATTTGCTCGTCCGTATAGATACCGGGGGTAAAAGCATAGCCCTTGCCCTGCCGGGAGACCTGGGTTGCCTCACTGATAATCAGTCCGGCGCCGGCCCGCTGCCGATAGTATTCAGCATTCATCGAATTGGGAGCATCACCTGGCTGGGTAGATCTGGAACGGGTCAGCGGCGACATGATAATACGGTTCGGCAACAGCAGATTGCCGAGTTTGAAAGGTTCAAAAAGTATGTCCGTCTGCTTGCTCATCTTCCTCTCCTGCTCCTGTTGCAATGACCTGTCAGCCCCATACGCACCAGTGTGGTATCCAGATTGCCTCTGTACGTGCACACCACGATATCTGCGTACATTCGGCGGATTGACCATCCACTGCTGACCCGTGATGGGCAATGGCAATAGATGTTTTCCTGGAAAGAATTTCCCGACAATGTCTGACATGTGCCGACAAATCCACCTGCTGTGGGCCATAATCAGTATCATACTATCCTACAGTTTTGTCGGCGCAGCACGACAAATAGCCAAGTCAACCATTGCGGGGATGAACAATGCAGCAACCGGTCAATCGTCAGGTAATTCTCAAATCAAGGCCTTCCGATGTTCCGCAGGCGGAAAACTTTGCTGTTATCGAATCGGCAGTACCCACTCTGGACGACGGGCAGGTGCTGGTTCGCAATGTATACCTCTCGGTGGAGCCTGCCATGCGCGGCTGGGTCAGCGCGGTGGCCAATTATTCGGAACCGGTGGCGATAGATGGCGTAATGCGCAGTCTCACCGTGGGACGTGTGGTGGAGTCTCGCCATCCCGATTTCCAGATTGGCGAGGTTGTCACGGGCATGTTTGGCTGGCAGGACTATGCGGCTGTCGAGGCAGCCGCCATTCAACGCAAGGTACCCGATAACGGGCTGCCGATCTCCACTGCGCTCGGCGTTTTGGGCATCAATGGATTAACCGCTTATTTTGGACTTTTCGATCTGAGCCAGCCGAGCCCGGGCGACACCGTGGTGGTGTCTACCGCCGCCGGTGCAGTGGGCTCCTGTGTGGGCCAACTGGCCAAACTGCATGGTTGCCGCACCGTCGGTATTACCGGTGGCCCCGAAAAAGTGGGCCTTTGCCGGGAGGTTTTTCAGTACGACGAAGCGATTGATTACCGAACCGATGATTTCGAAGCGGCACTCGCCCTGGCCTGCCCGGATGGCGTGGATATCTATTTCGATAACACCAGCGGTCCGATCAGCGATGCAGTGCTGCGACACATCAATGTCGGCGCACGTATCACTCTTTGCGGCACCGCCTCTATCACTCGTTGGGATCCCATCCCGCAGGGCCCAAGAGTACACCGGCAACTGTTGGTCAACCGGGCAAGAATGCAGGGCTTTCTGGTATTCGATTATGTGGATCGCTATGCTGAGGCGCTTGAAACGCTGACCCCCCTGGTTCGCGATGGTGAGCTTCGATACCGGGAAGCCATTCTCGAAGGCATTGATCAGGCACCGGATTCAATCGCCAGCCTTTACCGCGGCGATAATCTGGGCAAACGCTTGATCCGCATTGCACCTGACAGTATTTAACCGATGGCAGTCCCTTAACCGGGCCCCTGCTATCACAAACTACAGCAATCCATTGAAAATTATGCCCGATCATGACGCCATCCTATCTCACTGACATCATCACCCTGCTGGTGGCGGCTGTCATCGCTGTACCGCTGGCTCAGGCACTGCGATTGGGCGCCGTCCCGGGGTTTCTGATCGCCGGGCTGGCAGTGGGGCCATACGGTTTTGGACTGATCAGCAACATTAGCGACATCAGCCACCTCGCCGAAATCGGCGTGGTCTTTCTGCTGTTTGTGATTGGTATTGAACTGAAACCGTCCCTGCTCTGGCAGATGCGCCGCCTGGTATTTGGTCTGGGTTCCCTGCAGGTTCTGCTGACGGCAATCCTGATCGGCAGCATTGCCTATTTTTTATTCGACATTCCCTCCCATGCGGCCATTTTGATTGGCCCGGCTCTGGCCCTGTCTTCCACTGCTTTCGTGATCCAGATAATCGCCGATCAAAAATTGATAAATTCAGGTTATGGTCGCTCTTCTATCGCCGTGCTGCTGATGCAGGATCTCGCCGTAGTCCCTTTGCTGGCCCTGGTTCCTCTGCTCTCCGGACCCGAAATAAAAATGGATGACGACCTCTGGCTGACGCTGATCAAATCCGTTTCGATTGTCGCTCTGGTAGTCTTTCTGGGGCGGTATCTGCTGCACCCACTGTTACACCGGGTGGCCATGTCCGGTAGCCGCGAAGTATTTACGGCTTCGGCAGTACTGATTGTGATGGGTACCGCACTCGCCACTGAACATGCCGGCCTGTCCATGGCGATGGGCGCCTTTCTGGCGGGTATGCTGATCTCCGACTCTTTCTACCGCCACCAGGTGATTGCGGAAATTGAACCCTTTCGCGGCCTGTTGCTGGGCATGTTCTTCATGTCCATGGGAATGTCGCTCAATATCGGCCTGCTGCTGGACAAGCCGTTCCTCTCCCTTGGCCTGCTCGGTCTGCTGTTACTGGTGAAAATGCTGGTGCTGTTGCCGGTCTGCCTCCTGTTTGGGCTGAACACCCGTGTCAGCCTGGCTGTCGCACTGATACTCGCCCAAAGTGGTGAGTTTTCGCTGGTGATTTTCTCCCTGGCCAATCAATCCGGTCTGCTCGACACGGCATTGTTTCAACAACTACTGCTGGTGGTATTACTGAGCATGTTGGCGACTCCGCTGCTGGCAAGAAAAGCTGAACAACTGGCCAAAGCCCACCATGGAGAACATCATGAGCCAGAAACTATCGCGGAAGCACCCATTGTCCTGGCAGGCTTTGGCCGGGTTGGCTGCAATGTCGGAGAAATTCTCACCCGCTCCGGGAAATCTTTCGTCGCATTGGATGCGGACCCCGGCGTCGTTAAGCGGGAGCGAGCCAACGGCCACCCCGTCTATTTTGGCGATGTTCGAAAACCGGAAGTTCTCATATCCGCTGGTGCAACCAACGCACAGATCATCATCGTCACTATCAATGACGCGAAAGCCACAGAAGAGATCGTCGCCTCTCTGCGACGCACCTATCCCAAGAAGCATATCTATGCTCGGGGTCTCGGACTGCCCCAATGCCAGTCTCTGAGTGACCTGGGTGCCAACGGGGTGGTATCGGAAAACCTCGAAGCCAGTCTCGAACTGGCCAGGATGGCATTGGCAGATATGGGCGTATCGGATGCCATTTTGCTGGATACGATCGATCAGTTTCGCCAAAACTACCAAAGCCGAATCAAGCGCACCAAGCTAGATGAACCTTGAACCCAGGAGAAGCGACGTCAAGTCCCCAAACCTACTGACGATCAAATAAATCTACCTTTTTTCAAAAAAACCCGATATAGTGCGTAAAGCTTGAAAGTACGTCCTATATTTATGTACACCATTTCGATGTCTCATCTTTAGAACTTCGTCCTGTTATTCATAATTACTAGCAATACTTCCAGCAAATACCGCCTCCTAAAAAGGCAACAATTAATACTTTATTACCAATGAATAGATAGGAAACGAATATGTCTACAGTTACCGGCACCGTAAAATGGTTTAACGAATCAAAAGGTTTTGGATTTATCGAACGTGAATCCGGCCCCGATGTTTTTGCTCATTTCAGCGCCATTTCAAGCTCAGGCTTCAAAACCCTGATCGAAGGCCAGAAAGTGGAATTTACTGTCACCCAAGGACAGAAAGGTCCCCAGGCTGAAAACATCGTAGTCGTCTCTTAATACAGAGACTCCGAGACTACCTGCTGACAACGAATAGTTGTCAGCCCGCTTCTTCCTGAAGAAGCGGACAGAAAAAGGGCAAGGTTTATACCTTGCCCTTTTTTATTAACGCTTTATCCTGAATGTTGCTAGATTAAAGCTACGACAAGGAGATAAAAATGACCACCAAACTGAATTTTGAGGGCGTAACCCGCGTCAACTGGAAAGATGTTGACGCTGTCGAAGTCTGTCCGGGTATCTTTGAGCGGAAGCTCTGGGTCGGAGAGAATGGTAGCTGGGTGGCCGTTTATGAACTGACACCCGGTGCCAAATTCGCCGATGTTGACGTGCACGAAAAGGGCCCAGAACAAATCTACGTTATCTCCGGTGTGTTCGGTGGTGGCAAGGAGGACTACCGCGAGGGCGATTTTGTGCATCAACCCAAGAACTCTTCCCACGTCCCGCAATCGGAAACCGGCTGCACGCTGCTGGTGATATACCCTGAAGGCTGATCACCCCCTTCACCGGGTTTGTGGTAACCGAGTCTGTACCAAAGCTGCCGAAAACCCGCCTTCCCCCACAGGGGCGGGGCAAACAATCAATTTTACCCGTCATCACCGCCCCTGCTTTCCAGGTGGACGAACCATAATGTAACTGACATTACCAACCAACGCATACTGGAGCTCCCATGTCACTGCTGCGCGTCCGCTACCAGACCATAGAATTTGGTGAACTGGATATTCATGTCCGAACCTTGCGCAGTAATCTGGAATACAGCGATCCGGACGGGGACGCTGAAGCGCTGGGTATATCCTCAGCCAGCTGGCCACTTTTCGGTATTGTCTGGGATTCGGCCAGGGCGCTGGCACACCACATGCTCAGCCAGGATACCGGTGGCAAACGCATCCTTGAGGTAGGCTGTGGTATTGGCCTGGCGAGCCTGGTGCTCAATCATGGCGGTGCAGACATCACCGCCACGGACTATCATCCCCGGGCAGGGGAGTTCCTCGATATCAATGTTCAGCTCAATCAGGGACGACCCATTCCTTTTGTCCGAACCGGCTGGGCCGATGAGGACCAACTGCTGGGTAAATTCGATATGATTATCGGCAGTGATGTGTTGTACGAGCGCGAACACGTCGATCTGCTGGCAACCTTCATCGATAAACACGCGCAGGCCACCTGCGAAGTCATCATCGTAGATCCGGGCAGAGGCCATCACGCGCCATTCAGTAAAAAAATGGCCCAGCTTGGCTACACCTGCAGCCAGCAGAAAATAGCCAATACCGACTATCTGCCGGAGACCTTCTCCTGTCAGGTGCTTCACTATTACCGGTAATGACCACCTCCACTCCCGACTGAACCCTGAATCAGAGCCCCAGAGCCGACAGGCCGGGGTAATCCGCTGGCCGGGGTCCCGGCGGCCAGTCAAATTTTCTTTCAGCCTCAGTGATGGGTATATCGTTGATACTGGCATGCCGGGTTTTCATCAGGCCATTTTCGGCAAACTGCCAGTTTTCGTTACCGTACGAGCGAAACCAGTTACCCTCCCCATCGTGCCATTCATAGGCAAAACGCACCGCGATTCTGTCATGACTAAAGGCCCATATCTCCTTGATCAACCGGTAGTCCAGCTCGCGCAACCACTTGCTCTCCAGAAACGCAACAATCTCACTGCGTCCACAGAGAAACACTGACCGGTTCCGCCAGCGGGAATCCTCCGTATAGGCCAGCGCTACCAATGCCGGGTTTTTGGTATTCCACGCATCCTCGGCCCTGCGCACTTTGAGCACCGCATCCTCAAACGTAAACGGAGGCAGCGGTGGTTTCAGTGGTTCATTCATGAATTTTTCCTCGCAGAAACCGACGTGGCAACCACGCCCGCACAATCAGGCAGGACATTACCAGCTCTTGTAGGGCAGAAATTTGCCGTTCAGTGTCAGCAACACCCGGTCACCTTTGGGGTCTTCAATCTTGTCGACCTCCATGGAAAAGTCGATGGCACTCATAATCCCGTCACCAAATTTTTCCTGGATAACCTCTTTCAGGGTATCGCCATAGACCCCAACCACCTCATAAAGTCGGTAGATCAACGGATCTGTCGGCACCGCCTTGTCCCAGCTCTTTGTTGGATAGCTCGCCAGCGCACTGGCAACTTCCGGCCCCAGACCCAGATAGTCGGCAATCGCTTTCGCCTTTTCCGGTGGCGCACTGTTCATGCCGAGACAGGCGGAGGTCAGCCATACCGTCGACATACCCAGGTCATTGGCCATGGCTTCCCAGCTCAACCCCTTGGCCAGCTTGATACTGATAATGGTTTCAGTCATCGAGATTTTGTTCATGGACACTCCTTCACTTTTCATTAGATAACAGCTTTCAGGGCTGCCGACTGTTCACTTTGTGGGTTGATTTCAACGGAGGGATCTACCTCCTGTGTGGCCCCGCCAACCTGCCCGGCTGAGCCCGACAATTGCCCGGAGCGTTTCACCAGGAAATTCACCAGATAATTGCGAATCTTGTAGTAGGCAGGATCTTCAATAATATTGGCGCGGTTGCGCGGACGGGGAATATTGATCTTGACGGATTCCGCCACTCTGGCATGGGGACCATTGGTCATCAGCAACACCCTGTCCGCCAGGAGTATGGCCTCGTCGACGTCGTGGGTAATCATGAAAACAGTCTGCTGGGTTTCACTCCATATTTTCAGCAGTTCATCCTGAATGACGCCCCGGGTCAGTGCATCGAGGGCACCAAACGGCTCATCGAGCAGTAACAGCTTGGGACTGGTGGCAAAGGCGCGGGCAATACTGACACGCTGACACATGCCGCCAGACAACTCGGATGGTTTGCGGTGAAGCGCCCCGGACAAGCCGACCATTTCCAGAAAATGGCTGCTGTGGGCGTCCACTTTGGTTTTATTCCACGCCGGCCAGCGCGCCTTGACCCCAAAACTGACATTCTGGAGAGCCGTTAGCCAGGGCAGCAAGCTGTAATTCTGAAAGACCACACCGCGATCAAGGCTCGGCCCGGAAGCTTCCTTGTTGTCCATAATCATGGTGCCGGTGGTGGGGGTCTCCAATCCCGCCATCACATTTAAAATGGTGGACTTTCCACAGCCTGAGTGACCGATAATGCAAACAAATTCCCCTTTGTCGATGCCGATATTGGCACCTTCAAACACCACCAGGTCCTGCTCTTTTGAAGGATAGACTTTGGAAAGCCCTTCGATACTGACAAAATGTCGACTCATGGGCTAATCCTCGTATTGCACCAGTTTCGTCACCGCCGCCAGGGTCATATCCAGCAACATACCGACGATACCAATCATTAAAATGGAAAAAATAACGCTGTTCAGATCTAGATTATTCCACTCGTTCCAGACGTAATAGCCGATACCGGTCCCCCCCACCAACATCTCGGCGGCGACAATCACCAGCCAGGCGATGCCAATGGAAATGCGCATCCCGGTGAGAATGGTGGGCGCTGCCGCCGGTAGAATCACCAGAAAGGCCGTTTTCAGCGGACTCAGCTCATGGGTACGGGCCACTTTGATCCAATCGGTGCGGACATTGGCCACACCAAAGGCGGTATTGATCAACATGGGCCAGATGGAACAGATAAAGATCACAAAAATGGCTGACCCCTCCGAGTCCCTGATGATAAAAAGGGCCAGCGGCATCCAGGCCAGTGGTGAGATGGGACGCAGCACCTGGATAAAAGGATTGAGTGCCTTGTGCATCAAAGGCGACATGCCGATCACAAAACCCAGAGGTATTGCGATCAACGCCGCCGCAAGATAGCCGGTCAGCACCCGATAGAGGGAATAGGCCAACTGGATGCCGATACCCTTGTCATTGGGACCGGCATCGTAGAAGGGGTCGCTCAGCTCATCCCAGGCATGGCTGAAGACCTGAGACGGGGGTGGAACGCGGGCCTCCTGATCCGCACCGCCCATCATCAGTTCATACTCCGACAACCCCGCCGTGGCCGAGGGCGCCTGATTCATCGCCTCCCAGATGCCGAGCCCAACCAGTAACAGCAGCAGCGAGAGCAGGGTTGCCTTCATATTCAGTGAGGCCATGTCATACCCTCTTGATGGCAAAGCTGTTGATGTATTCCTCGGGCTCGTTGTAATCAAACGTCTTGCCCATAATGATGTGTTTCTTGTAGGTGGTCGCCGGTGGTGTATAACCCAGCTCCTCCATGACCTTGCCGGTTTCCGAGGCAACGTAGACCTGTTCGGCGATCTTCTTGTAATCCACATCACCACTGATATAACCCCAGCGTTTCATCTGGGTGAGAATCCATACCGCCATGGAGTGCCAGGGGAAGGGATCAAAATCAATGCGGTCGGGAACGTCGTAAATCTTTTCCTCCAAGCCATCCACATAGCGGCCCGTCAGAACTTGCCTGACCACCACCTCCGGCTGATTGAGGTAGTTTTTCGGCGAGATGGCCCGGGCGATTTCTTCACGGTTTTCCGCTTTGGCAGAAAAATGGGTGGCATCCACAATGGCCCTGAACAGGGCTGCATAGGTATTGGGCATCTCCGTGGCAAACTTCTGGCTACAGGCAAAGGCACAGCAGGGGTGGCCCTCCCAGATATCCTTGGTGAGAATATGCAGAAAGCCGATCTTTTCGAACACAGCACGCTGGTTGAACGGATCCGGCGACAGGTAGCCATCCAGGTTGCCGGCCCGGAGGTTGGCCACCATTTCCGGCGGCGGCACGACCCGGATCTGAATGTCCTGATCCGGATCCAGCCCATGTTCCGCCACGTAATAGCGCAGCAGAAAGTTGTGCATGGAATAGTCAAAGGGCACCCCGAATTTGAAGCCCTTCCACTGTTTCGGGTCGCGCTTATCCTTGTGCTTGTTGTGGAGCACAATGGCCTGACCGTTGATGTTTTCCACGGCCGGCATGATGTAAGGAGTCGCCGTTGATCCGGCCCCCATGGACATGGCCAGCGGCATGGGCGTCAGCATGTGAGAGGCATCGTATTCCCCGTTCAGTGACATATCCCTGGCCACCGCCCAACCGGCTGTCTTGATCACGTCCACATCGAGGCCATACTTTGCATAGAAGCCCATTGGCTGGGCCATGATGATGGGCGTGGCACAGGTAATCGGCACGAATCCCACCTTCAGTTTGGTTTTCTCCAGTGGACCCATCGACTCCTTCACCGCCGCTTTCACTTTTTCCAGCGGGATCATGCTGCCGAGCACCGTGGCCAGGGTGCCGCCGCCCATCAACCGGATAAAGTTTCGACGACTGGTATCGTTGTGTCCAAACACACCGCGCACAATGGCACTTTCCACTGCGCGGTCGAGTAAATCTTCAGAACTGTCGAAGGCCATACCCCCCGCTTTTGCCGACTGGCTGTGACCCTCTCCCTGTTCAGCCTGTTGCTCCATCAGGGCCAGGCGCTGATCGTCGCTAAGACCACCGGGGTTTACAGATTCGGCCTGACATAACCTGCAGGAACAATCATTGGTGTGCATCAGACTGGTGTCGGCATCAAACGGGTTACCTAAACTTTTCGTCGCCATGATGTATTTCCTCTTCGTTTTGTAGCTAACGCTGTGGCAGTGCACTGTGCTGGTGCACTGAACCCTGAGAACCGCTCGTGGACGGGCAGCGGTGTTCTATCAAATCCTGCTTGCTCGCATTGATAGCAACTGCTGCCCTACTACATCGCAACTTTGGTGCCAACCCTGCTGACAACTGTCAATTATCTGATTTAAAAAGATAAACAACTGACAACAAGCCGTTATACCCACCACGAAAAATCGTAGTTCACGAAAATTCGTAGGCAAAAAAACGATTTTTCGTCGTTATTGGCCCGAAATTTGTTAGCTGTATTGCAGACCCCACGGTTTAACGGCAGGCCCCTATGCAGGACGAACGTTTTTTCTATTACTCCGCCACCGCACAACTGGTGATCGATCCGATTGAGGACCGGGTCCAGTTCGTCAATCAGGAGGCCTGCCGGCTCCTGCACAGGGATGTCATTGAGATTCAGTCCGGCCGGGCCAGCCGACTGTTCGCACCCAACCTGCCGGCGCTGATCCTGTTCACCCAGGAGCTGATTGAGAAGGGGCGGGGCTGGTGTGACCACCTGCTGGTGCAATCGGCCATCGGGGAAATCCGCCTGGAGGTCAATGGCCGCTGTTCTGATTCTGGCGGCCAACCTCAGCTTTTCCTCGGTTTGCAAAGGGCCGATGACCTGGAACTGTTGCGTGAGCGCTCCAGTGCCGAACGACACTACCTGTCGGGTATCGGCCACTGGAACAGGGTGTCCCAGGTCTTCCAGGAATTCGAGCGGGAAAACCAGCTGCTGCTGGATGCAGCCGGTGACGGTATCTACGGGGTGGAGGCCAATGGTATTACCACGTTCGTCAATCCTGCGGCGGAGCGGATTCTCGGCTACCGGGCGGAGGAATTGGCCGGCAGGAATATGCACAACATGGTGCACCACTCCCACGCGGATCACTCGCATTTCAATATGCAGGAGTGCCCCATCTTCGAAGCATTCAGGGACGGCACGGTTCACCGGGTAGAGGACGACACGTTCTGGACCAAATCCGGCAAACCCATCGATGTGGAGTACACCAGCACACCGGTCAGGGACAACGGCTTTATTGTCGGCGCAGTGGTGATTTTTCGCGATATATCCCAGAAAAAAACCGACCGCAAACGACTCCTGGAAGCACTGGCGGAAGTGGAGAAACTGAAAAACCAACTGGAACTGGAAAATGCCTATTTGCAGGAAGAGATCAACTCTGAATTCAATCACCACCAGATCATCGGTAAAAGTGGTGCTGTGCAGCATATCCTGCAAAAAATTGAACTGGTGGCGCCGACAGATTCTACGGTGCTGATCAGTGGTGAGTCCGGCACCGGCAAGGAACTGATTGCCAGGGCGATCCACGAAATGAGCCACCGCTCCAATCGCTCACTGATCCGGGTCAACTGTGCAGCCATTCCGGCAGACCTGTTCGAGAGCGAATTTTTCGGTCACACCCGGGGCGCTTTCACTGGCGCCACCAATGATCGACCCGGTCGTTTTGAGCTGGCTAACGGCGGCACACTATTCCTCGACGAGGTCGGCGAAATACCCCTGCACCTGCAGGGCAAGCTGCTGCGGGTTTTACAGGAGCAGCAGTTTGAGCGGGTGGGCGAATCGAAAACCCGCCGTGTGGACGTTCGCATCATCACCGCCACCAACCGCAATCTCAAGGAACAGGTGCAGCGGGGCCAGTTTCGTGAAGACCTTTATTTCCGCCTCAATGTTTTCCCGATTGAATCGGTACCACTGCGCGAGAGGAGAGAGGATATCCCTCTGCTGACCCAGCATTTTTTAAAAAAAAGCTGTACCAGAACCAATAAACAGGGCCTGAAAATTTCACTCAGTGAGCTGGAAAAGCTGAAGGACTACCACTGGCCGGGAAATATCCGCGAACTGGAAAACGTGATTGAACGCCAGGTCATTCTTGCCCAAGGGCCAACGCTGAGATTCAGCGATCTGCTGGCCAGAGATCAACAAAACGTTACCCGGGTTGGCGAGGAACCGGACAACAGCGTTCTGACGGCTTCCGACCTTAAACAACAGGAACGCCGCAATCTGCTGATGGCGCTGGAAACATGCCATGGCAAGGTCTTTGGCCATAACGGGGCGGCCCAGCTATTGGATATCAAACCCACCACACTGGCATCGAGGATCAAGAAATACCAGATTGACACCAGGCTTTTTAAACAGGGTTCCAGCAAACATTAACACCGATTTAACGGGCCTCTCCTCCACATCGGCAGAACTAAAATTCCTTTTTCCGGGAGCCGCCCCGGCATTGTGCTGTGACGGGCTGGACGCAATACGCGGCCCGGAGATTCTTACCCTCGCGCCAAGGGAATATGCCCTGCTTTCGCTTGAACAGCACAGCAAAATCAATAACCATAGGAACGCCTGATATCCACAAACAGGGCAATGAGAGAAGGAATCATAATGAATAATCGACTGAAAGAAGCGGCGGACAGCGTATTGACGAATACTGTCGCAGAGTCCGGTGGTGCACCGGGCGTTGTGGCTATGGTCACGGACAAGGGGGCCAATGTCTACGAAGGGACTGCCGGGGTAAGAGAAATGGGCAAAACAGAGCCTATTGCCACCGATTCCGTGTTCGCCATTTTTTCCTGCACCAAGGCCCTGACCGGCACTGCCTTGATGCAGCTGGTTGAAGAAGGCCTGGTAAGCCTGGACGACCCCGCCAGGGACTATGTGCCCGACATTGCGGAGATTCAGGTACTCGATGGTTTTGACAGCAACGGCCAGCCGAGGCTGAGGGCACCGAAATCAGATATCACGATCAATCAACTGATGCTGCATACCGCCGGTTTTGGTTACGAATTCTTCAGCCACGATGACCTGGCCTTCCGCACTGTAAGCGAAACAGCTTCGGTGGTCTCCAGCACCTATGACGGTATCAGGTCCGTACTGCTGCACGATCCGGGAGAGCGCTGGATGTATGGCGTCAACCTCGACTGGGTGGGCAAGATTGTTGAAGCAGTGCGCGGCAAACGCCTGGGTGAGGTCATGCAGGAACGTATCTTTAACCCGCTGGGCATGACAGACAGCGCCTTCACCTTGACCCCCGCCATGCGCTCACGACTGGCCAGCCTGCACACCCGTGCCGAAGATGGTCAGCTGGCTCCCTGGGATCTGGTTCTCCCGCAACCGCCGGAAATGGATATGGGAGGGCACGGGTTGTACGGCACCGTACCGGATTACATGAAATTTATCCGGATGATACTGAATGATGGCGACGGGCCAAATGGCCGAGTACTGAGCAAAGAAACCGTAGAAAAAATGTCCAGAAATGGGCTTGGGGGATTGCAGAGTGGCGGCTGGACAACCTCGATGCCGGCGCTGTCCAACAGTGGTGAGTTCTTTCCGGGTCTGAAAAAATCCTGGGGTTATACTTTCCAGATCAACGATGAACCAACGCCCTCTGGCCGGCCCGCCGGGCAAATAATGTGGGCGGGACTGGCGAATCTGTTCTATTGGATTGACCGGCAGAACGGAATCGGGGGTATGTGGGCCTCACAAATATTACCGTTTAAGGATATTTCCTCCTATCCCGGTTTTGTTGACTTCGAATCGTCTGTTTACCGTTATCTGAAATAAAAAAAACCGCACCCGAGATTGTCGGGTGCGGTTTTTTTGACCTGCTTGTCTAGCGTGAAGCCGCGCGTCTTGGTCGCGGCGCGCCTTGGGACGGTTTTGCCCCAGCCGATCTGCGACGATCACCTGTGGCATTGCCACCATTGCGACTGCCAGTACTGCGGGCATGCTGGGGTTTGCTGCCCGGTCGACGTGCGCCTGTTGTAGCACCGGGACGACCACCACCGCCACTGCGGCGACCATTCTGGATAGGCTCCGGACGAATGGAGAGATCCGGCTCAAAACCTTTGATATTTCCCCTGGGAACCTCGCGTTTAAGCACTCGCTCAATATCGCGCAGCAACTTGTGCTCGTCCACACAAACCAGCGAAACGGCCTCGCCCTCATTGCCAGCGCGACCGGTGCGGCCGATGCGATGTACATAATCCTCTGGCACATTGGGCAATTCGAAATTCACCACGTGGGGTAGCTGATCAATGTCCAGTCCGCGGGCAGCAATATCCGTCGCCACCAGCACCCGCACCGAGCCCTTTTTGAAATCCGCCAGGGCTTTTGTACGGGCACCCTGACTTTTATTGCCATGAATCGCTGCCGCCCGCAAACCATCTTCAGTCAACTGATCAGCGAGCCGGTTGGCACCGTGTTTGGTTCGGGTAAAGACCAGCACCTGTTGCCAGTTGCCGTCACCAATCAGATAAGACAGCAGCTCGCGTTTGCGACCCTTGTCCACCAGATGAACGGTCTGGGCCACCTGTTCAGAAGCCGTATTACGGCGAGCCACCTCGATCAGCACGGGCGCATTGAGCAAACCGTCAGCCAGGCGTTTAATTTCATCGGAAAAGGTAGCGGAAAACAACAGATTCTGACGTTGCTTTGGCAACAGGGCCAGAACCTTGCGGATGTCATGGATAAAGCCCATGTCCAGCATGCGATCCGCTTCGTCCAGCACCAGGATTTCCACCTGTGACAGATCGAGGGTCCGCTGATTCACGTGATCCAGTAATCGACCCGGCGTAGCAATCAGGATATCCACACCACGGCGCAGCATGGAAATTTGCGGATTAATATTGACACCACCAAAAATCACACCGGATTTCAGCGGCAGATGCTTGCCGTAAGTGACGACGCTCTCCGCTACCTGCGCAGCCAATTCACGGGTGGGGGTTAACACCAGGGCGCGAACGGGGCGACGGTTATTATCGGTGGGCTTTTTACCGCTGAGGCGATGCAACAGTGGCAGGGTAAAGCCAGCCGTTTTGCCGGTGCCGGTTTGAGCGCCCGCCAGGACATCAAGCCCCTGGAGAATAATAGGGATGGCTTTCGCCTGAATAGGGGTGGGGTTGCTGTAGCCCTGATCAGACACAGCACGAAGCAATTCGGCCGAGAGGCCGAGGTCATTAAATGACATATAGATTTTAACTCCGGAACCGGCCTAGCCATGCATAGAGCACAGTAACGGTCTTAGGCTGGCAACAATTAATTAAGGGGGGTGTCAGGGAAAAACCGAAAGGAAAGTACCGAGGACACAACAGGTACCGACCGATGGATACCATGCGGGGGGCACTATAACAGCACCCCCCTGACAAGTCGAACAACTTATTTTAATAACCGCCCTTGCAGCGCAGTTATCTGCTTTACAGGACAGACCGCCGGTGGCTCAGTTTTTGTCCAGTAGGCCCTTGAAGCCGCCCAGTTTGTCCTCTACCTGTTTCTTGATCTGATCACCCGCCTCTTTGAGTGCACCGGAATTGGCTGCTGTATTGGCGGCACTTTTATTGATCGCCACCATCACCTGCCTGACGACCTCTGCAGCGGTGGCACCATTGGACCTTTCACCAATGCCGGTCAGCTGTATGTCCGGCAAGGTCAGCTCAATGGGTTTTATGTCCAACAACTGGTTCACATAGCGCATTTTTGCACCGGTAATCTTCAGATCGCGGACGATGAGCTTTTTGGTCGCGCCCTCACCGGATTCATCAGCAGTAACGGTCGAGTCACTTTCACCGGCAGCCTCACTGACATTTTTCTGCAGTTGACTGAGGTTCGTGCCACTTTTCCCCGACTCGTAAGTAATTTCAGGGGCAACAATACGGATGCTGTTGATAACAATGGTATCGGTGGTGATGGACCCCGGTTCGATAGAGAGGAATATCTCCCCCAGGGAGAAGGCATCGGCGCTGCTGAAGCCAGCGGGGTTGCCCACCACCAGACCACGCAGGCTTCCCTCACCGGTTTTCAGGGAAAGATCGACATCTGCCAGCGTGACGGCGGATTGGGTCAGCCTGGGGCCGACAGTTTCAACTGCCATTTTGATACCACGATCAAGATTCAGCACCCCGATCACCAATAAAACGATCAGCACTACCACCAGACCAGCTACAATCTTCAACAGAGTTTTCATTATTTTTTTCCTTTGACCAGGGGGCCCCACTCGCGTCCTTTAAAAATAAACGTGCACGGCTCAAAATAAAAGCGCACGGTTCAAATTAAAAGTGTACAGCAATCTGATCGAATGCCAAAAAAACGGAAATCCTTATGACACAAGCTCCCAGGATCGGCCCGACTTATTTGCTTCAGGGCATGCGGCTACTCCATCACCCGCAACTGCGCTGGCTGGTGTTATGGCCACTGCTGATCAATGCTTTTTTGTTTGTCGGTCTCACCTGGCTGGCGATTGATCAGTTCGGGCAATTACTGACCTGGCTGACCAGTAAAATCCCAGCCTGGCTGGAATTTATTACATGGATCTTCTGGATACTATTCGGCGGATTCTTGCTGCTGGTATACGGCTACACGTTTGCCATTCTCGGGAATCTACTGGCCTCACCATTTTACGGCCCACTGTCGGAACGGGCGGAGCAGGTACTCACCGGCAATATTCAGCCAACACCGGCCTCGATGAAGCAGCTATTGGCAATGGCAGGCAGTGCCATGAAGCGGGAATTGTTCAAAATGGGGTATTTTCTGCCGAGAATTGTCGGCATCTTGGTACTGACACTGACGTTGTCATTTATCCCGGTACTGAATCTGGTGGGGCCGGCAATTGCTTTTCTGTGGGGGAGCTGGTCGCTGGCGTTGCAATACCTGGACTATCCGGCAGACAACCATGGACAGTCTTTTTACGAGCTGCGCGGAGCGCTGAAGAAACAGCGCCTGCAGTCACTGAGCTTTGGTGGCACCGTGCTGATTGCCACCACCGTGCCACTACTGAATCTTTTTATCATGCCCGCGTCGGTGATCGGCGCCACCAGCTTCTGGCTGGATCACCTGGCCGGGGACACGCAACAGCTGGGCCGCAGCGATAAAACCGGCTCAATCCTGACCGAGTAATTCGGGGCCCGGCTGTTCACAGTGCAGCTCTCTACCCAACAACTTCTGGATAGGTTCCAGTAAAAAGGCATCGTCCTCACAGGCAAAGCTGATGGAGGTTCCGAATTTTCCGGCGCGGCCAGTACGGCCAATCCGGTGCACATAATCCTCAGGTTCTTCCGGCAGGGTGAAATTGATGACGTGGCTGACACCGTCGATGTGAATACCGCGGCCCGCCACATCCGTGGCAACCAGTACCTTGAGCTCACCGGACTTGAAGTCGTCCAGGGTTTTCACCCGCTTTCCCTGTGGGACATCACCGGACAACAGGCCGACACTGAAGCCTTTTGCTCTCAGCTTTTCCTGTAGCCGCCGGCATTGGTCACGGCGGTTGGCAAAGACGATCACGCTTTCCACCGCTTCCTGCTGCATGATGCCGTCCAGCAGACGGAATTTTTCTTTCGCCGAAACAATAAAGACTTTCTGGTCAACACTGTCCGTCGCCACATTGTCCGGTTCAATCTCGATACTCACCGGGCTCACTGTCCACTGTTCGGCGAGATTGAGCACCTCCGGGGTAAAGGTGGCAGAGAAGAACAGCGTCTGCCGGTTTTCACGGGGGGGCGTAAGCCTGACGATACGGCGTACCTGTGGAATAAAACCCATATCCAGCATGCGGTCAGCTTCGTCCAGCACCAGCACTTCAACCCTGTCCAGATAGACATCACGGCTTCCCGCAAAGTCCAGCAGACGGCCCGGCGTGGCGACCAGGATGTCGCAAACATTCTCGAGTAAATGACGCTTTTGCTTGTCGTAATCCATACCGCCCACCAGGGTATGCACATGCAGGTCCGTGTATTTACAGAGGTCCTTGGCATCCTGTGCGATCTGCATAACCAGCTCGCGGGTGGGCGCGATAATCAGCGAGCGGGCCTCACCGGCAAAACGCTCATCATCAATGGTGTGATTCATCAATTCGGTAATAATGGTCACCAGAAAAGCCGCTGTTTTACCGGTACCGGTCTGGGCTTTGCCCACTACATCGTGGGCCCTGAGGGTGAACGGCAACGACCGGGCCTGAATCGGTGAGCAGTACCGAAAACCCAGGTCGGCAATGCCATGCATCAGGGTTTCCGGTAAATCCAGATCGTGAAAGCGCAGCTTTCCCTCTTCCTCGGGCACCTGGAAGTCCGACAGTGTCCATGTGTTATCCCTGGCCCTGGCGGGTGCTTTACCACCGCGGCGGCGGCTGCGACGGGCAGGTCGTTTGGGATGAGTCTCAGGCGATTGGGAAGTGGTTTGTTCAGTCATAATATGCCAACAGGGGGAATGTCCGGATTAACCCGGTCTTGAAAAGGCCGAGATTATAGCACGGGATAAAATGCCTGCATTCAGTACGATCAAAAACAGCAATTGCCGCTATTCCGCCTTGCCTGTTTGCCGGGTAACGGTAACAGGGCACTTATTCCAACAATTTTACCGGCACTCGTCTAGGCCCCCAATGGCCTGGCTCCGCTTCAAACACCCCCGGTAACGGGGAATTGCAGACGTGGCAGCGACCCTTCGACGTGATACCCCAAAAGCCCAATTGGTACCAGTCTCTCTCAATCACGACCTCATGACAGTTTGGGCAAAAGGTACTGCCGCCAGCAGGGTCGTGGACATTGCCGGTGTAGGCAAAGTGGACACCATTGGCCAGTGCAATCTGCCGCGCACGGGTCAGGGTTTCCGGCGGAGTGGCCGGCGTATCCCGCATTTTCCAGTCGGGGTGAAACGCCGTGAAATGCATAGGCACATCCGGCCCCAGTTCGCTCACTACCCAACGGGTCATGGCCTCGAGCTCCTCATCGGAATCGTTTTCCCCGGGGATCAACAGAGTGGTCAGCTCCAGCCAGACATCTGTTTCGTGGGCCACATACCGCAGCGTCTCAAGAACATTCTGCAGCTCCCCCCCACATATTTTCCGATAAAAGCCATCGGTAAATCCTTTCAAATCGATATTGGCAGCATCCATATACTGAAAAAACTCACGGCGCGGTGCATCCTGAATATAGCCAGCACTGACAGCCACCGCTTTTACCCCCAATTCCCGACAGGCTCTGGCGACATCCACGGCATACTCCAGAAAAATAACCGGGTCGTTGTAAGTAAAGGCAACGCTGCGGCAACCCAGCTCCAGGGCGGTTTCCGCCAGTTTCATCGGCATCGCCGAATCCGCCAGCGTATCCATCTCGCGGGATTTGCTCATATCCCAGTTCTGACAGAATTTACAGGCGAGATTGCAGCCTGCCGTACCAAAGGACAACACCGCACTGCCTGGCAAAAAATGGTTGAGCGGTTTTTTCTCGATAGGGTCCACGCAAAAGCCACTCGACCGACCGTAGCTGTAGAGGACAACTTCATCGCCTTCCCGGCCCCGGACATAACACAACCCGCGCTGCCCTTCGTGCAACCTGCACTCACGCGGGCAAACATCACATTGCAACCGCCCATCGGCAAGCGTATGCCAATAGTGAGTGGGATGGGTAATTGGAGGCAGCTGGTTGTTTGTCGCCATAGATGGGGGCATCCTGTTTGCGTTCCCTACTTGCCTTAAAAACAATTAAAAAAGCACGCTATAGTTATAGGATAGCTAAAGACGGTTATAGAACGAGCACAGGCGGTGACGGGTGTCATGATCTCAATCAGAACAGCAGCTGTAGCGGGCACATTTTATCCGGCCGACCCTGCTGCATTGCAGCATGAAGTGGATGAGCTGTTGGCCGGGGCATCCTGTGACATTGACGCCTCGCCCAATATCTGCAGACCAAAGGCACTGATTGTTCCCCATGCAGGCTACCGTTTTTCGGGACCGACTGCCGCCACAGCCTACCGCTGCTTGTTACCGGTGAGCCGGGAGATTTCCCGAGTGGTCATCATTGGCCCCTGCCACCGCATACCTCTCCGGGGCATGGCTGCACCCGCTGCGGCCACCTTTCAGACGCCGCTTGGCGATGTACCAGTGGATCGGCAAAGCATTGACAGGCTGGTCAGGCAATCGCTGGTAACAGTGGATGATGACGCCCACCAGTTCGAGCACAGCATTGAAGTTCAGTTGCCCTTTTTGCAGCGTGTCCTGCATGAATTCACGATGCTGCCACTGGTTGTCGGGAATACTCCCCGAGAACGGGTCACCGATGTATTAAGGCGGCTGTGGGGCAATGGGGAGACCCTGATTGTAATCAGCACGGACCTGAGCCACTATCACCACTATCAGGACGCGCAACGGCTGGATAAATTCACCTCCGCCATGATTGAAGGATTTGACAGCCACCTCACCGGTGAACAGGCCTGTGGCAGCAGAGCGGTCAACGGTCTGCTGCAATTGGCTGAGGAAGCGCATTTGAAACTGCACACACTGGATGTCAGAAATTCCGGGGACACCGCCGGAGACCGGGATCGCGTAGTGGGATACGGCGCCTATGTCATTTATTGAGCTCAGCGAGGACGATCGGCAGATACTGCTGACGCTCGCCAGAGAAAGTATCCGCGTCCGGCTGCTGTTTGACCGGGACCTGCAAATTGATGAGACCGTGTTCAGTCATGCCCTGCAACAACCGGCCTGCAGCTTTGTCACGCTAAAGATCAAGCAGACATTGCGTGGCTGTATCGGCTCGACAGAGGCGTCGAGACCACTGGTCGTCGATGTTGTACACCACGCCGCCTCGGCAGCACTGGATGACCCCCGTTTCCCCCCGCTCTCGCTGCAGGAAGAAGCACTTGTTTCGATTGAAATTTCTGTTCTCACCGAGGCCACGCCGCTGCTGTTCTCCAGTGAGGATGAACTGCTGGCTCAACTCGAGCCAGGCGTCGACGGCCTGACTATAGAGTCCGGGGCTCTGCTTGCAACATTCTTACCCAGTGTCTGGACCACCCTCCCCGACAAACAGCAGTTTCTCGACCATCTCAAACGCAAGGCTGGCCTGGAACCGGAGCTGTCCGCCGACAAACTCAAGGCATGGCGCTATCAAACGGTGTGTTTTCGGGAATAGCGGTTTTTAACTGATAAGACATGGGGTACCCTTGCCGCAGTTCAGTGTCCGGCCCCAGAGGCAGCCATCATGACCAAAGACCAGATTCGCAACATGCGCAACGCCATGGGTAACTTTGCCACCGGCATCACGGTAATGACCACCGTGGACCCAGAGGGAAACGCCAGGGGCATGACAGCCAACAGCTTCTCCTCCGTATCGCTCGAGCCGGCGCTGGTGTCCTGGTGTGTGGGCAGTGAATCGCGGTTGTTTGGCCTGTTTCAGGAGCAGGACTATTTCGCTGTCAACATCCTGCACAGCGGCCAAGCCGACCTGTCACAGCTATTTGCCGGCACCGATGACAACAAATTTGCCAATGTTCGCTGGCACCCGGGGCTGCATGGACTGCCACTGCTGGATGACTGCCTCTGCCACTTTCAGTGCCAAATAGAGCACCGCTATCCCGGTGGCGATCATGTCATTCTGGTGGGTCGGGTACTCGAATTCAGCAACGCCCCCATGGACCCGCTGATTTTCCACAGCGGCCAGTATCGGCAGCTTAAAGATAGCGAAGAACGCTGAAACAGATTACGCATTACGACCGACGGTGACGCGCTCTCGCCCCGCCAAATCGAGATGGGTTGTCACCGCCAAAAAACCAGCCTGTTTCATCAACTGACGCACCATCTCACCCTGCTGCCAGCCGTGCTCAAGTAGCAGCCAGCCCCCGGCATTCAGGTGTTCCCCGGCGTTCTGGATAATCACCACCAGGTCACCAAATCCACCATCAGGGGCTACCAGCGCAGAGGTCGGCTCAAAACGAACATCTCCCTGCTGCAAATGCGTGTCGGCTTCATCAATATAGGGCGGGTTGCTCACCACCAGATCAAAGCGGGCACCGGCAATGGCTGAGAACCAGTCACTTTGAAAGACCCGAACATTGTCATAGCCCAGCTCACGGCGATTACGCTCCGCCAGCGCCAACGCATCCGGGAAAGCATCCACCGCCGAGAGCTGCCAGAGCGGCCGTTCGCTGGCCAGCGCCAGAGCCACCGCGCCAGTGCCCGTGCCCAGGTCCGCCACCAAGGCAGCGCCCCCCAGCGGCAACGCCAGTGCCAGCGCCACCAATAATTCAGTCTCCGGCCGGGGAATCAGGGTCGCCTCGGAGACCCTCAAGGACAATGACCAGAACTCCCGCCGGCCAATGAGATAGGCGATTGGCTCACCCCGGGCGCGGCGCGCAAACAACGCATCAAACCCGGCAATTTCAGCCGGCAGCAATCGATACTCGGGCCATGTATAAAGGTAGGTTCTCGACTTGCCGAGCACATGGCAGAGCAGCAGCTCAGCGTCCAGCCGCGGGCTGTCACTGATGTCCGACAGCTCGCTGCTGCGCGCCAACAGACTGGCAATATCGGGCACCACCAGATCAGCCCGATAGCGCGGCTAACTGGCCCGCCTGATGCTCATGAATCAACGGCTCGACCACTTCATCCAGATGGCCTTCCAGCACCTCCCCCAGTTTATAGAGCGTCAGGTTGATGCGGTGATCGGTGACCCGACCCTGAGGGAAGTTATAGGTACGGATTCGCTCGGAGCGATCACCGCTTCCCACCTGCAGTCGTCGCTCGTCGGCAATATTTTTTGCGGCCACCTCATCCTGAGCACTTTTTAGCCGGGCCGCCAATAATGACATCGCCCTTGCCCGATTCTTGTGCTGGGAGCGTTCATCCTGACACTCAACCACCAGCCCGGAGGGCAAGTGGGTAATGCGAATGGCCGAGTCGGTTTTATTGACGTGCTGGCCACCGGCACCCGACGCGCGGAACGTATCAATCCGAAGGTCGTTTTTGTTGATATTGACCTCTTCCAGCTCATCGGCTTCCGCCATGATGGCCACCGTACAGGCAGAGGTGTGAATCCGGCCCTGGGATTCTGTTTCTGGGACCCGCTGAACGCGGTGCACACCGGATTCAAACTTCAGCCGGGAATAGGCCCCCTGCCCAACGATACGGCTGATAATCTCCTTATAGCCACCGTGTTCACCGTGGCTTTCACTGATAACCTCCACTTTCCAGCGCCGGCTTTCCGCATACCTGCTGTACATCCGAAACAGGTCACCGGAAAAGATCGCCGCTTCGTCACCCCCTGTTCCGGCGCGGATTTCAAGGAACACATTGCGATCATCATTGGGGTCCTTAGGCAACAGCAATGTCTGCAGCTCAACCTCAAGGTCGGCAAGCCGACCTTGATTTTCAAGGAGATCTTCCTCCGCCATCGCGCGCATATCAGCATCGGCATCCTTGAGCAATGCTCGCGCCTCTTCCATATTCGTCTGAACCCGATAGTAGTCGCGATAGCTTTTTACCACCGACTCCAGCTCCGCATATTCACGGGACAGTTCACGGAAGCGGGTTTGCTGACCAATCACTTCGGGGTCACTCAGCAGCGCGCCCACCTCTTCATAGCGGTCGGCCAAATGTTGCAGTTTTTCCAGGATGGATTGTTTCATTGATGCTCGTTAGTGGAGAGTTATAGACGTCGTCTTATTTGGGTTCAGAATCGGGCTTGTTAAGACCGAACAGGTCGTGGGCCAAGCTCAGCTGCTCGGTGCGCCCCGCCTCACCGGCCTGCTTTAATCGCGTGGTCGGCACATGCATCAGTTTGTTGGTGAGGTTGCGCGCCAGTGTTTTCAGCACCTGCTCCGGCGCTTGGCCCGCGCGCAACAGTGCGATGGCCTTATCCAGCTCCTGGTCGCGCACCTGCTCGGCGCTGCTGCGGAAAGCGCGGATGGTTTCCACCACATCCAGGCCCCGCAGCTGGTTCTGCCAGGCAGTCACCCCCTCTTCAATAATCTGCTCTGCCTTGTTGGCGGCACTCTGGCGAGAGCGAATGTTCTCCTCGATCACCGCCTGCAGGTCGTCGACCGTGTACAGGTAGACATCCTGAAGCTTGGCGACCTCTGGCTCAATATCCCTGGGTACCGCGATATCCACCATGAACATGGGTTTGTGCTTGCGCTGCTTCAGGGCGGACTCCACAGCGCCTTTCCCCAGAATCGGCAGCTGACTGGCCGTGGAGGAAATCACCATATCGGCCCGGGGTAAAAAATCGGGTATTTCCGAAAGCAGAATGGCCTGTGCACCAAACTGAAGAGCCAGATCCTGGGCTCGACTGAGGGTGCGATTGGCAACGATTATTTCCCTCACGCCCTTTTCCTTGAGGTGCCGAGCCACCAGTTCTACTGTCTCACCGGCACCGATCAGCAGCGCCCGCACCTCGCGGAGATCGGAAAATATTTGTTGGGACAGACTGACCGCAGCATAGGCGACCGACACCGGGTTTTGGCCGATAGCCGTTTCTGTGCGAACCCGCTTGGCAATTGCAAAGGCCTGCTGAAACAACAGATTGAGCTGGGTTGAGACCTTACCTGCGTCTCTGGCCACGGCATAACAGGATTTCAGTTGACCGAGGATCTGCGGCTCACCCAACACCATGGAATCGAGACCACAGGCCACTTTCATGATATGCCGGACGGCGTCATTATCCCGGTACAGATAATGGCAGGGGTGCAATTCAGGCAGGGTAATACGGTGATAATCTGCCAGCCAGGCCAGGGCCTGTTCTGGCTCATCGCCGATACCGTAAATTTCTGTGCGATTACAGGTCGACAGAATCGCGACTTCCTCAATATCGGCAGAATCACACAATTGCTGTATCGCTTCAGCAGTCTGCTCAGGGGCAAAGGCCACCTTCTCCCGAATATCGAGAGATGCGGTGCGGTGGTTGATCCCGAGGGCAAAAATCGTCATTACAACAGTGCTTGGCAGTGGATCGGCAATTGTCCGGTTCTGGCCAGGCAAAGACAAGCGGTATCGAATTTAACCCGGACTGTAATATTCCCCTTTCGTTATTGTCCTAGTTATTGGATACAATGCTGTCATCGCGGGTTGCGGCTCATATTGAACCACGCCCGTACGTCCCTCATCAAAACCGACAGAGCACCAGGCTGAAGCCAGCCCCTATGAAAATACCCGGCCACCTATTACTGACCCTGCTACTGGCCTCCCAGGTACTGACTGGCTGTGCCCACCAGGTGTCTGAGCAAACCGACCACCAGGCCTCAGCGCCCAAGCAACCACCGGCAGAGACGACACCAGACCAGCTGACCGCTGAGGCAAAAGCCGATGCGCCGCCCCGGCCATTCCCCACCGATACTTTTTACGACCTGTTGGTAGGAGAACTGGCTGGTATGCGCAATCATCTGGATATTGCGCAGAAAAAGTATCTAAAGCAGGCCCGAATCACCCGTGACCCGGGTGTTGTCGCCAGGGCAACCAGCGTTGCAGCCTACGCCGAGGATCGCGAGGCATTACTGGAAATGTCACTGTTATGGAGCGAGATTGAACCCCAAAATCTCGATGCCCGCAGCCTGGCAGCCCTCTCGCTTGCACGCAGTGGACGACTCAGCGAAGCCATGACCCATGCCGTTTTTTCACTGAGTGAGGGTGATGATGAACCGGTCATGTCCATTGCCGTGGCCGCCAGTGCCCTCAGCCCTGAACAGCGAGTACCGTTGCTGACCGAATACTCGAAACTCCGCGAGCAATTCCCCGACAACCAAACACTCCTGCTCGCCAGCGCCATGCTGTTTAGCCAGCAAGAGGAGCTGCAACAGGCATTGAATACCATTGATCAGTTGCTGGAACTGGCACCTGAGCAAGAAAATGCGCTGATGTTCAAGGCACAATTGCTCCACCAACTGGATCGAAAAAAAGAGGCTATAGCGTTTCTCACAGACAGCCTGCAAACCCTGCCCGACAGCATGAAACTGCGACTCCAGTACGCCAGGCTGCTTTCAGAGGACGATCTGGAAGGGGCCCACGCCCAACTGCGCCTGCTGGCTGACAAATACCCCCGCGATACCGAACTGCTTTTCACTCTGGCGATGGTGAGTCGGGGTCTGGATAAAACTGACGAAGCACGCCAGTTACTTACCGACCTGACCCGTCACCCGGGAACTGCTGGAGCTGCCCATTTCGAGCTGGGAAAAATGGCGGAAGAGGCAGAAAATATCGATTCGGTACTGTTCCATTATGCCCAGGTACGCAGTGGCCAAAAGTTCCTCCCCGCAGCAGTCCGGCTCAGCCAGTTCATGGCAAAGCATGACGAGCTGAACAATGCCCGGCTCTACCTGCACGAATTGCGACTGAACCACCCTCAGTACTCGGCACCCCTGTTTCAGATTGAGGCTGAGCTGCTTGCCGATTACGGCTCGCTCGATGAAGCCCGCAGCCTGATGAACGAAGCCGTCAACGAGCACCCCGACAATAATGCCCTGCTCTACACCCGCTCCATGCTGAGCGAGCAACAAGCTGACTTCGCCAGCTCGGAAAAGGATCTCCGGACCATTCTTGCCAGGGATGCCGATAATGCCACAGCACTGAATGCGCTCGGCTATACATTGACTGTGAATACCGATCGCTACGAGGAAGCCTATCAGCTGATCACCCGCGCTCTGGAGCTAAACCCGGGTGATCCGGCCACCACCGACAGTCTCGGCTGGGTGCTCTACCAGATGGGCAATCACCAAGAAGCCATTGTGCATCTTCGCAAGGCGCTGAAAAAATTGCCGGACCCGGAAATTGCCGCGCATCTGGGCGAGGTTCTTTGGGTCTCCGGTGACCGGCAAGAGGCCCGCACTGTCTGGCAGATGATCCTCGACCAAGATCCGGACAATACGACCGTCCTCGAGACCATGGAACGTTTGCAGGAAAACCAGAGGTAGCCACATGCGACTGCTTCTCCCGTGGCTGATCATGTTTCTTGGTGCCTGTGCGTGGCAAAGCCCGCAACCACCGGCCTCAATTGCAAACTGGCAGAAACACACAGAGCAATTGCAGCAACTTGATATCTGGCTACTGGAAGGCAAGCTCGGCTACCGGGACAGTCGCGACGGCGGCAGCGCCTGGGTCAACTGGCGGCAATCCGGTACCGCCTTCGATGTGCAACTGCACGGGCCTTTCGGCAGCGGGGCAACGCGCATTCTCGGTGACGACAACCACGCGGAACTGCAACAGTCCGGGGAAGACACACTGACGGCCGCATCCCCGGCAGCGCTGACGGAACGACTTTTCGGCTGGCAGTGGCCGGTAGACCAACTGCAATTCTGGGTTCGCGGAATCCCTTCACCCCATGCACCAACAGCACTCAGGACCCACAACCCAGAGGGTACCCTTGCGGCACTGCAGCAATCCGGCTGGCAGTTGGAGTTCACCCGATACGAACAGGTTGGGCAGTGGGTGCTGCCCAACCGAATCAGGGGCAACAGCGGGGAGTTCAGCTTTACCCTGATCGTCAAGCGCTGGCATCCCGGGGATACTGCACCGTGAGACTATCACTACCCGCTCCAGCCAAATTGAATCTGTTTCTTCATATTACCGGTCGGCGCGAGGACGGTTACCACAACCTGCAAACCCTCTTTCAACTGCTCGATTACAGCGACCTGCTAGATTTTGAGCTTAACGACAGCGGCAGGATTTGTCTCACGGATGAGCAGACCGGTATCCCCCTCACAGAAAATCTGATTTATCGGGCGGCACGCTGCCTGCAGGAACATACTGGCTGCAGGCAGGGGGCCAGCATCCGCCTGCATAAGCGACTGCCGATGGGCGGTGGGCTCGGTGGCGGCAGCAGCAATGCCGCCACCACCCTGGCGGGACTCAACGCCCTGTGGGAGACGGCTTTATCAAAACAGCAACTGATGGCCATGGGAGAAAAACTCGGTGCGGATATTCCCCTGTTTGTTTTTGGCCAAAGCGCCTGGGCCGAGGGCATTGGCGAACAACTCACGGCCATCGAATTACCACCCGCCTGGTACCTGGTCATCGTGCCGGATGCCCATGTTTCAACAGGAAAAATATTCACCCATCAGGGTTTGACAAGGAACACGCATCCGATCAAAATACGCGCCTTTCTCGAGCGGGGTGGTAGAAACGATTGCCAGGCAGTAGTGGAATCGCTCTATCCCCAGGTAAAAGAGGCCCGCTTATGGCTGGCTCAATTTACTGAAGCCCGATTGACGGGAACCGGCGCCTGCTTGTTCGGCTGCTTTGATTCAGATACCGCTGCAAAGTCAGTACTGGAACAACTGCCAGATCAATGGCAGGGCTTTGTTGCTAAAGGGGTCAACCAATCCCCGTTACTTCAGCAGTTACCGTCTAAATACTAATATTGGGGTGTCGCCAAGTGGCTAAGGCAACGGGTTTTGATCCCGTCATTCGGAGGTTCGAGTCCTCCCACCCCAGCCATTATTTCTCTGGATTTCTCTGGGCCGCCGGAGACATTTCGAAACTGATCAGGAAAAAGCCGTGCCTAACTTGATGGTTTTCTCCGGGAATGCCAACCCGGAGCTGACAAACGAAATTACCCGTCACCTCGGCCTGAACATGGGCAAGGCCCTGGTCTCGCAGTTCTCGGACGGAGAGATCAACATCGAGATCAGGGATAACGTGCGCGGCCGCGATGTCTTCGTCGTCCAGCCCACCTGCGCACCCACCCATAAAAATCTCATGGAACTGGTACTCATCATTGACGCACTGCGACGAGCCTCGGCCACCCGTATCACAGCTGTAGTGCCCTACTTTGGCTACGCACGGCAGGACCGCCGGGTTCGCTCTATCCGGGTGCCGATCAGCGCCAAGGTGGTAGCAGACATGCTGACCAATGCCGGGGTTGACCGAGTGATGACCGTGGATCTCCACGCCGAGCAGATCCAGGGCTTTTTTGATTGCGCGGTGGACAACGTCTACGGCTTGCCCGTGCTACTGACCGATGTGGAAAGACAGAACTACGAAAACCTGACGGTGGTTTCACCGGATATTGGCGGTGTCGTTCGGGCCAGGGCGATGGCCAAGCAGCTCAATACCGACCTGGCAATTATTGACAAACGCCGCCCGGAAGCCAATCAGGCCCAGGTCATGAATATTATCGGTGAAGTCGAAGGACGCACCTGTCTGCTGATCGACGATATCGTTGATACGGCGGGCACACTTTGCAAGGCCGCCGATGCGCTCAAGGAACAGGGTGCGAAAAAGGTGGTTGCCTACTGTACTCACCCGGTGTTGTCGGGCAAAGCCATCGACAATATTGAAAACTCTGAGCTGGATACCCTGGTGGTCACCAATAGCATTCCACTCTCTGAGGCAGCCAGAAACTGTCCGAATATCCGCTCACTGAGTCTCGGGCAAATGCTGGCAGAAGCCATGCGCCGGGTCAGCAACGAAGAATCCATCAGTGCCATGTTCGACTGACAGGCACTGGATAAAAACCGCCCATCCGGGCTTTTTAACTCCCGCAAGGGATTTTCAATACCCCCGCCTCGATTCTGGTCGCGGATCAGCAGGGGTAATAACAGGAGTCAAGGCAATGTCCAATGATTTTCAATTGAATGCTATGGCCCGTGAGGACATGGGGAAAGGTGCGAGCCGCCGCCTGCGTCGTCTGGCCAACCAGGTGCCCGCCATCATTTACGGTGGTCAAAAAGCACCACAAAGCATCAGTATCGCCCACAACGAACTGAAACATGCGCTGGAGAATGAAGCGTTTTACTCTCACATCATCACCCTGGACCTGGAAGGCGGTTCCCAGCAGGTGATCCTGAAAGATGTACAACGTCATCCATCCAAGCCGGTCATCTTGCATGTGGACTTTCTGCGGGTGAGTAAAACCCACAAACTGCACACCAAAGTGCCGATTCACTTTATCAACGAAGATACCTGTGTCGGCGTTAAACCCGGTGGCGGTATTATCTCCCGCACCATGACTGAGCTGGATATTTCCTGTTTGCCTGCTGACCTGCCCGAGTTCATCGAGCTGGATGTGGCAGCTGTTGAAATTGGCGACATCCTGCACATCTCTGATATCAAGCTGCCGTCCGGCGTTGAGAGCGTGGCCCTGAGTCATGGTGAAGAGCATGACCTACCCGTATTCACCGTCAACAAGCCCAAGTCTGCCGCCACCGAGGAAGATCTCGCTGACGAGGTAGCTGATACTACGACCGAAGAAAGCAACGGCGACGAAGAGTAAGTTCAGGGGGAGCAATCCCAGGAACTTACTGTTCTCGTTAGCAGGCCCCGACATTGGACACGCCCGTTCAGCTTATTGTGGGGCTGGGAAATCCCGGCCCCCAGTATGATCGAACCCGTCACAATGCCGGGGCCGATTTCGTTCTGGCGCTCGCCAATCACTACAGCGTCACCCTAAAAGCTGACAATAAATATTTTGGCCTCACCGGCAAAGCCGTGATCGATGGCAAGCCGGTCTGGCTATTGATCCCCATGACCTTCATGAACCGCAGCGGCAAGGCAATTGCAGCCCTGGCCGGGTTTTACCAGATTCGCCCCGAGGCTATTCTGGTGGCCCACGACGAACTGGACCTGAACCCCGGTATCGCAAGATTCAAACTGGGTGGGGGACATGGCGGACACAACGGCCTCAAAGACACGATTCTTTCCCTGGGGAACCAGCGTGATTTTGCACGCCTCCGCATCGGTATAGGTCACCCCGGTCACGCCAGTGAAGTGGTCAACTTTGTGCTGCGGCGGGCACCGGCATCAGAACAACAATTGATAGATCAGAGTATTGATAACGCCATCAAGGCCATTGAGCCCACGGTGGCTGGCCAGTGGAACAGCGCCATGAAAGCGCTGCACTCCGTCACCCCCTAAACAAACAACGGCATTGAGGTTATATAGTCATGGGTTTTAACTGCGGTATCGTCGGTCTGCCGAATGTGGGCAAATCCACCCTCTTCAATGCTTTGACCCAGGCGGGGATTGACGCAGCAAACTTCCCTTTCTGCACGATTGAACCGAACACCGGGATCGTGCCCATACCCGACCCCCGCCAGGACAAACTCGCCGACATCGTCAAACCGGAGCGTATTGTTCCCGCCACCATGGAGTTTGTCGATATCGCCGGGTTGGTCGCTGGCGCGTCCAAGGGCGAAGGGCTGGGCAACAAATTTCTCGCCAACATTCGTGAAACCGATGCCATTGCCCATGTGGTGCGTTGTTTTGATGATGACAACGTGGTGCATGTCGAGGGTAAAATCAATCCGGTATCGGACATTGAAGTCATCAATACCGAGCTGGCGCTCGCCGATCTGGATACGGTGGATAAAGCATTATTGCGTGTGGCCAAGGCAGCCAAGGGTCAGGACAAGGAGGCCATGGCGATAAAAACCGTGCTGGAAAAAATACAGCCTCATCTCAACGAAGCAAAACCGTTGCGGGCAATGTCCCTCAGTAACGACGAACTGAAAACAATACGCTCGCTCAACCTGCTGACCCTGAAATCCACCATGTATATCGCCAATGTCGATGAAACCGGATTTGAAAACAATCCATATCTCGACCAGGTCAACACAGTAGCCGCCGCAGAGAATGCCGTCGTTGTGCCTATCTGCAATAAACTGGAATCCGAAATAGCGGAACTGGGCGACGATGAAAAACTCGACTTCCTGCAGGAGATGGGCATGGAAGAGCCCGGCCTGAATCGGGTGATTCGCGCCGGCTATTCACTGCTGGGACTGCAAACCTACTTTACCGCCGGGGTAAAAGAAGTGCGCGCCTGGACGATCCCGGTGGGCGCCACCGCGCCGCAGGCTGCCGGTAGAATCCATACCGACTTCGAGAAAGGATTTATCCGCGCCGAAGTCATCGCCTACGAGGATTTTGTCGCCGGCAAAGGCGAACAGGGTGCGAAGGATGCCGGCAAATGGCGTCTCGAAGGCAAGGAATATGTTGTCCACGATGGCGATGTCGTCCACTTCCGTTTTAACGTCTGAGACCAGCGCCGCCGGAAGAATCAACGCCACTCGGCCTCGCCCACCCCGAACTGCTGCGCCCGCTGATGCGGGCGTTTTGCTGTACAGACTGCCGTCCAACCCTATAATGCAGCCATGGCTAAATCACTGAAGGTCCTGATCCTCGGTCTTCTGCTGACGGTCCTGCTACTGGTTGCACTGACGCGCCATGTGCCGGGATTTCAGATCAGCAGCTTCCCGGTGCTGGTCAACACCCTGGCGGGAACCGGCAGTCCTGTTGATCTGGAGACCATTACCGATCAGCTTGTCACCCCCAAGGGGTTTGAACTCACGCTTTTTGCCGACAACATTCCCAATGCCCGTTTTATGAAAACCACCCCCGCCGGTCAACTGTTAGTCAGCTCACCGAAAACCGGCACCGTCTACCTGCTGGCCGATACAAATGGCACCGGCAAAGCCGATCAGCACATCCCGCTAATCGGTGGCCTGAATCGCCCACACGGACTCGATATTCTCCATGACGGTAAGACTTCGTGGCTTTACATCGCCGAAACCAATGCGGTAGGCCGTATCGCCATAGACTGGTCAACGGCATCCACCAACGGCGACTACCAACGACTGATCACCAACCTACCCAATGCTGGCGGCCACTGGACCAGAACGATCCAGTTTGGCACCGATGGCTGGCTTTATCTTACTGTCGGCTCAAGCTGCAACGTCTGCGAGGAAACCGATCCCCGGCGAGCCGCCATGATGCGCTACCGACCGGACGGTTCCGGCGAACAGATTTACGCCACCGGCCTGCGCAACAGTGTGGGGTTTGACTGGGCACCCTGGGATAACAGCCTCTACGCCACGGACAATGGCCGGGATATGCTTGGTGACGATTTCCCACCCTGTGAACTGAACAGGATCAAAGCGGGTGGTTTTTACGGCTGGCCCTATATCAACGGGTTTGGCGATCTGGACCCCGATTTGGGGCAAAACAAACCGGCGAAAGATCAAGCCGCCCTGCTCGCCACCAGTATTTCACCGGTCTTCGGCTTTCGAGCCCACAACGCACCACTCGGCATGAGCTTTTTAAACCACCCCGACCGTCCGGAAAGGTACCGTCGCACCGCTCTGGTAGCACTGCACGGCTCCTGGAACCGTACCCAACCCGATGGCTACAAAGTCGTCGCCCTGCACTGGGATCAGCAGGGGAAAATTACCAACGAGGATTTTGTCAGCGGGTTTCTGCGCCCCGACAACGACGTGATCGGTCGCCCGGTGGATATCGAGGAGGGAATGGACGGCAGCATTTTTATCTCGGATGACTACGCCGGGGCCATTTACCGGGTTCGCTACAATTAACCCTCAACAGCCACAGTGGCAACCTGAAAATACCGCCATGACCACATAGACACCCCGGCCAGCTACCCTGATGCAGCAACTAACTACAGGCAGAATACACCTTGACAACATCCGGCAAAATCGAGAAAATTCGCGCCCGTTATTCAGGCAATGGCTACGTAGCTCAGCTGGTTAGAGCACAGCATTCATAATGCTGGGGTCGGTGGTTCAAGTCCACCCGTAGCTACCATATATTTCAATAAGTTAGGCCAGTTTTAGCCTTTCCATACTTTCTACAGTTACAACTTAAGTCAAAATTAAGTCCATTTTCGATGCTTTGCACCTTATCAATAGCAGAATATTTTAAGCATATACATACTCGCTCATGCAAGCGTTTTGGGGAAAACCCTTATTTCCACTTATTGATTACTTATTAATCCCTTATAGGCAGCCTATTTACACCTTAATTTTTACTTATTCCCTGCTACATACAAAAACCTACATTTCACCTTTATATCACCATAAATTCAACCATAGCTCCCCCACTCCTCCACCTACAAAGCGCTTATCGTTCACCTGTTAAACATGAAAAGCTTCTTTTCCTGGGACTTTCACAGTTTGGCTTCTACCCTGATTTCGGACAGCCACCTCGAGCACGCGTTTGTCAGGATGCTACGGTTAAAGTTACAGGGCAGGCATATGTGGGCCTTGGTTTGAACCTACTTCGTGCGAAGCTATAGTTCTTCACGTGGGCTCGAGTTAGCGTCGCATCCGCGGATTGTAGACGGTATAAGTAATCACCGATCTCGTCATGTGTACTTAATGTCAGCTGCGTCGCGGACTGCAGCCAGGTCTTCGGGCAAAGTCAGCGCCATTCTGGAGCGCTCCAGCGCCAATCCACGGTGATAATTGGCAGCATCTCGCATTTTCTCATCGCCGGTCGACGCCAGAGTAGATAATGCCTTCTGTAGCCGAACTGAAACCTCAACTTGACCAGCGCCGTCGCGGGCTATCACCGTAAACGCGTCATCGAACATATCCCGCACCGAAACCTCGGGTACTTCCACTCGATCGTAGATTGGTCGATTTTCATACTGAACCGATGACGGTTTAGACCAAAAATGCAATATCCGCACAAGCCTTCCAATTACATCAACCGCAGTGCCAGGATCATTGACTGCGGATGACAAGGCCTTTCCGGCTATCTCTGCGAACACAACTAAACCAAATCTTGGGTCATTATAGAACCGGCGATCGGTACCTATCTCGAACGCCTCGATGACATCTTTGCAGTGAGATGTGGCAGGGTCGATACTAGAGCTAACGACATACGCCAACGGTCGATCTGGCGTAGCGAGGGTGCCCGGCAACGCCGCAACGAGCACCCGTCCGTCGGCCTTCTCAGCCCAGATTTGGAGCATGGAAATGTCGATGTCTTGTACGTAGCCGATCTTCGTCGCGAACACCGCCTGCCCCACTGGGTAGTCTCGGGCCACGGCCCCCTGAAGGGTTGGAGCATCACGCCGTCGCTTCAAGGCGTCGTATGTTGCCTTCTCCACCTTGTCCAGCGTAGACCCCATCCTCCCAAGGCGGGCGATGCTATCGACCCAGCGCACGAAGATAAAAATAACCATGCTGAATACAAGCGCTGTCATGACAAAGAGGATGAAAATCCCCCCAGTCTGGTAGTAGTCGTTCTTAAGTGCTGTGAGTGCGACGATGGAAAAAATGAAGGTGCCAACAAAAGCCGAAAGGGCGTTCTGTGATGCATTGTCCGCGATGAGCAGCGCAAATGCCCGTGGCGTTGCCGTGTTGCTTGCGGCCGCGTAGGCTGAAACCATTGATGCCACTGAAAATGTGGCAATGACCAACATACTGGCGGCCATGACGGACAGCAGCTTCTCGACTGATTCCAAAGTGACCTTTGGTACAAATTGCCTTAACTGGGGTCCATCAAAAAGTGTTGCAACAAAAACGAGGCCAATCGACAACAAGCAAACCGTCAATGGTTTTACCCAAAGACGCTCGCGAAGCCGACTGACCAACAAGCTGATGCGTTTTTTTGGAACCGTGGAAGTCATCTCGATTATCTCTGCGCCAAGTGTAACCGTAAATTCAACTCGGCTAACGCAAGTAAGGCGCCAAAACCAGCCCAATTGCGGTAGCAATGCCGACGGTCTAAGGCAGATTAAACAAGAATAGTGGAACTGACCAGCAGTTTTTCTGTGAACAAAATTTGACCCTTTTTATCGATGTGAACGAAATAATTTCAGAGTGTGCCGATGGGGGGCTACCCCACTTCTCCGGGTGGTTTAAAAGCAGCTGAAGCTTTAGCTCCTGCCTAGCAGTATCTGTCTTTGAATCAACCGTAAAGCAACTTTGGTATCTGAAACCGCAAACACAAGGAACACTCAATGTCACAAGCAAGCCGTTTTTTCATTGCGCAGAGCAACACCATAGGTAATTTTTACCATTTTTTGAAAAAATTACCTATGGTGTTGCTCTGCGCGGTGCAAAAAGAACGAATATGCGCGAACTACCTAGCTGCATCTCTAGTGGCATAGTCCTTGCTTGATACAAACTCAAGTGCTGATCGTATTCTACGTTCAGCACTGTTAAAAAACGTTAATAACGTTAAAAAGGAGAACACATATGATAGGTTGGGCAGTAACATTTTTAATAATCGCACTAATCGCGGGCGTCTTGGGGTTTTCTGGAATAGCGGGGACTGCGGTAAATATTGCTTGGATCTTGTTCGTGGTAGGTCTGATCTTGGCCGTTATTTTCTTCATTACCGGCCGCCGTCCTCCACGGTAGCGCACGAGAATAATAACGGCGTACCGCATTCGTCGTACACGAACTATATTGGTGTTTAGACTGGTAACGCCGCAGCATATCTTCCCTTTTAATTCGATCTCAAGGATCGGGATATGCTTGCGGCGAAACAGGTCAACCTAGTAGGTAAAATTACATTCTCAGGTTCGAGTGGACGTTACGTATCTCAATTTTCCACGACCACTGTTTGAATTTTATCGCGTAGCATCGAGGGTAGAGTACTTCACCATTAAGCTCTTTCATTGTCTTGGTAGGCACCGCGCCGCAGAACAGAGTAGCGGAAGCAATTAACCCCCAGCAACTACGTTGCTTTTTATGAACTTACACAGACAAACAAACAGTCGCATTTTACGTCGACTTCGACGTTTCCTGGACCGAACTGCTTTGCGATGCTGATCTATCGTCGTTGTGGTTCATTTTGATAGCAAAGGGGCCAGCGCGGACACACTCGGTAAATTTTCGAGCACAATTTTTATAGCCACAACAATCGGAACGGCCAGCAACATGCCGATAGGGCCCCAGATCCAGCCCCAAAGCACCAGGAATAGAAAGACAACAACGGGACTTAGCTCAAGGCGCTGGCCGATGACCATCGGTGTAATAACCTGCCCCTCGACGGTGCTTAAACAGAGATAAAGTAATGGGCTAATAGCGGCCTTTATTGAATCTGGAAAAGTAGTGATACCAACAAATGCAAGGACTAATATGGTAACCATCGGCCCTACATAGGGAATAAAGTTGAGCAGGCCAGCGACGATGCCCCACAACCAGGGATCTTCAAAACCGAGAAGATACATGGTGCTCGTAACAACCAAACCCAACACAGTATTAATGCAGGTGATGGTGACGAGGTATGTCGATATACTCTTCCTTATGTCAGATATGACCACTAAAATGCGACGTCGCTCGGCGAAACACCTACCCATATGTGTAAACTTGCGACTAAAACTTCCGCTAGAAGCCAGCAGAAAGAAAGTCAAAAATATAACAATGCCTATTGAGGTTACCGATGTCGGTAACCTATCCACTAATTGACTCACCAGGTCGGGTTCTTCAATTTCAACTTTCTGAACAACCTCTGCACCAGATTTATCCAGCTCTGCCATGCCCTTCATTTCATTCGACAATTCCCGAATGTTCTCCATAGGCTGTTTCACATTGGCCAAGTTCGCACGTAAATCCCGCAGTCGTTCTGGTGCCTGACTAATCCACTGCTGCGCCGGCTCATTGAGCAAATTGATCGCGGCGACTACGATCCACACGAGCAGAATCACCAGCACTAACGCTGATACTGCTGGTTTGATACCGATGCACTGTAGACGACGTATGAGCGGCGACAACAACAGGTTAAGATAGATTGCCAGTGAAATTGGCAGCAGAATATCCGCAGCAAAGTATAGAGAATAGACGATAGCAAGCACCGCAAGTAGGCTCAGGGCTAAGGACTTTGTGCCCAGACCCTGACACTCAGGAATAATAGTAGAGCGTGTATTGGCTGCGAGGTTAGCGACGGAGCGCATTTGCTTCTGCCGTGATTTTATGGGATTACGACGCATCAACAGACTCACTATTGCTAGCCTGAAACACTGCTACAACAGGATTCTGGGATATACCTCTCTTCAGGATCAACATAGAAAAACCCGTGTAGATTAAATTAACGTCGCGAAGTGTATCACCGCGCTCAGGACACTTGTGTTTACAGTGCTGCAATCATGTTGTTGCTTGCCTTTACTGCTGACAGATTGTTCGGTGTTGACCAGATAGCCGACGAGAGCACCGCACAATCCAGCTGTCGCAAGAGTCGACGGTTTTGAAGCCGTGTGGCGTACGACTGTCCGTACCTCGTACAAATCGTGCTTAATACGCTGGCGTCTCGCTATCATTTGCGAGTACTGGTGTGCGATCGCACGTTTCTTAGCGTCCACTCGTTTCATCTTCTGATCCTGCGTCTTCCAGGAAATTACTTAACCTGGAAAATCCGACATCTTTTCCGATTTTTCGCAAGGTTTTAAACAGCCACAGCGTAATTCCTGCATTTAAAATCAAACACAACAGCAAAGCCACTGGTACCGATAATCCGGTCCAAATGCCTGCGAATATGATGGTAGCAATTGCTAAGCTCCAGGTACTAAGCAGGCCGAAGCAAAATATTACCCACAAACCAGCCATCTTCTTCAGTGATGCAACTGATAACTGGAGCTCCATCAGCCCCAATTTAGCAATCGCCTCTATCTGATCGGCACTATCGCGCGCTAAGCGGCATACGACGTCGATCAGATCACTGATTGAATCCAACGACGCCGTCGGATCGTGTATCTCTGACTCAGTCGACTGCTCTACCCCTGCCGTACCTGAACTATGAGGTTGCTGATCCATGGTCGATTACTTTTTCAGTATGACCGACAACAAATACCCCGTCGCGAAGGCTATACCAACCGACCTGACAGGATATCGGTCAACATATTTCCTGACACTGGAAAGAGACTCGCTGCCCATCTGCCGAGCCTGCTCAGACATATCGCTGACCTTGGTTCCCGCAGCCATTTGAGCCTCGCGCAAAGCACGCTCAGCCTGCGCCAGGTTGGCTGCCGCTTTGTCCACTGTGGCATGCGCTGCCTGGGCCATATGGTCCGTGGTGCTGGCGTCATCGCCGGCATGATTTTTGGTTTCAAACCCTGATTTTTTTTGAGAAGTAGAAACTGACATAATGGATCTCCTTTATTTTGCATCAACTTTACCGTTCTTCCGTAAAAAAAGCACAAATCATGCCAACAATTGTGATTGACCGAAGTAAAAGACCAGATGCAGTGGCAAAAGCTAGCTACAAGGCTGGAAGGAGAAGAGCAAAGCGACAGACGCTGACTAATCTATCGTATTTGGTTAATATTTCCGTCCATTTCACCCAAATACTTCGATTTATCTTTAATAGAGTCACACGCACTTGAAAGGATACCTGCGCTATGGACATTGACATACAATTGATATGGCATCATCTGTACACGATAGGTATCGCTTTTATACTTGCGCTGCCGATTGCCCTGAATCGGGAGTACAAGACCAACGGGGCTGGGCTGCGAACATTTCCTTTAGTAGCGATTGCAGCCTGCTCCTTCATGTTAGTCGGCATGGATGTCTACGAGGGGGCTGAGCCCGAAGCACGAATCATGTACGGCATCATAACCGGTATGGGCTTTATCGGAGGTGGGTCCATCGTCAAGAGTAGGAGACGGGCAGAAGGTACCGCAACAGCAGCAGGTCTATGGCTTACAGGCGCCATTGGTTTGTCGGTAGCCTACATGCGCTACGAAATCGCGATTGTGCTATCGAGTATCGGATTTCTGATCTTTCAGTTCTCAGGATTTATTAAAAATCGCCCCTATAGAACTAGAGAAAAGTGATATAGAAAATAATCAAATTTTAACAGATACTGTGTATCAGTTTTTCAGTGGCACCAAGATAAATATTGTTACCCTCTTTTATAGTTTTATATAAGCATTGCAAATTCTGCTGAAGTAAATCAGCAATGGATATATATTTGAGACTATGATGGCGTCTTCCGATTAAATAGATTTAAGGGATAACCTATGCTTCAAGCGCTTCTGGTCGATAGAAACGAGGGTAGTCTCGAAAAAGTCCGGGAGATTTTCAGCGCGCATGGTTTTTCAACTGATGTGGTGCAAAGCTCGGCCGAAGCGCGTGATCTTCTTCTTCGGATTCGACCCGAGGTCTTGCTAATTAATCTGGATGGAAAGAGCATCACACATAGAGCCAAACTGTTCACGTTTCTAAACGAGTCTAACCTCGCTGATGTCACCGAGATATTCCTGATGAGTAGTAGCCCCTCGTATGTCCAGGCGGCAGAGGGTATGCGGGTTGGAGCAAGCGATATTTTTGAGTATCCCTGCAATCTCGATAAACTGGGCGAAGCACTGGCAAGGTACAAGCAGAAGATGACCTGTGACGCCCTTGAACAGAACGAAGCCCACAAGAGCGGGCGCGGACTGATGCTGGGCGAATCACCCCCCATGCAACGTTTATACAGAATAATACGCAAAGTGGCGCCCAATGATGTATCGGTATTTCTTGTCGGAGAGAGCGGCTCTGGCAAGGACCTCGTGGCCCGCACGATTCACGAACTCTCCTCGCGTAATAAGTGCCCCTATGTAGCGGTCAACTGCGGAGCAATCGCTGCGGAACTGGCGGAAAGCCAGCTATTCGGGCACACTAAAGGCGCTTTTACCGGAGCCAGTAGCGCGCACGCCGGCTTTTTCGAACAGGCCGAGGGCGGCACGTTATTTCTGGACGAACTGACCGAGATGCGGCTCGACTTGCAGGTAAAACTGTTGCGTGTGCTGGAAAACCAGACCTTCCAGCCCGTTGGGGCGGAGCGAGCCAAGAGTAGCAATGTTCGTATTATTGCCTCCAGTAACAGAAATATCGACGAGGCGATCGGGCAGGGAGTGCTGCGCCAGGATCTGTATTATCGCATTGCGCAATTCCCTCTTGAGATACCGTCATTACGCGAGCGCAGCGATGACATTGTGCTCCTTGCCGAGGCATTTCTGGCCGAGGAGTGTGAAGCGAACAATATTGCCAAACATTTCTCGGACGAAGTGCTCGATGTGCTACGCATTTATCACTGGCCGGGCAACGTGCGCGAGTTGCGCAACGTAGTTGCCCGCGCATTTTTGTTGGCCGGCTCGGAGGTGATGCTGGACGATTTACCGGGCGAACTGGTATCGAGCGACTCCTCGAAAGGAGATTTTATCCGACTGTCAATGGGTCAAACCCTGGAAGATATCGAAAAACGTATCATACTGGCCACGCTGGAAAACCATGACGGCAATAAAACCTTAGCCGCCAAAGAGCTCGGGGTCAGCCTTAAAACACTCTACAACCGCCTCAAACGCTACGAGCAGCATAACTATAGCCTGTAACCCCACTGCTCTCGGGCAGTGATTTCTACACAAAGGTATTTCCGCTCACTTATCCCTTCTCCCGTTTTATCTCAAGGCAGTTCTACGATCGCTGGCTGCCTAAGAAGCAGCGGTCTTTGGCTCAGAATGTGCATGCAATACAGAAAAAACCTGAGAGTTATGGGAGGGATCATGCCACACAGACTTGCTAACCTTGAGCTGAGTCAATTACTCAGCAGTCCAGTAAAAAGTAATGACGGTCAAATACTTGGGCATATCAATGACATTATTCTCAATGCACAGAATGGTCGTATTGAATATGTAAAATTATCACTTGAAACTAACGAATACGTGGCAGCTCAGTTCGTGGCTATTCCCTGGAGTCAGTTTAAGTTAGTCAATATCGAGGTGGATGTGGAATTGAACATCAGCCTAAAAGCTTTAAAGATTTGCGCTACATCGGCGCGGTGATTTAATGCATGGTACGTTAATAAAATGTAGGTGGTCGCAACTGTCCAAAAGAAGAGGCCGACCGACAACCATGGCGGCTAGCGGCGGCCTCTCTATCAGCTGCTAACGCAACACTACAAATCGCTGTTGCGTAATGCTTCGAACTCGCGCTCTGCCTCCTCCTTACCTTTGCCGTACTTCTCTTGCATAAAGCCAACAAACTCATCGCGCCGGCCCTTGATTCGATCCAAGTCGTCGTCGGTGAGATCACCCCACTTTGCCTGGATTTTTCCTTTCATCTGATTCCATTTACCTTCTGCAATATCCTGATTCATAATCGACTCCTTGTTGCTGATAATAAGTACTACATTTGTGAAGCACCTTACGGGGCCTCACATATACTTCTAGGTACGGGCCAGATACACTGCCGCCCGCCTGCTACCTACTTTGCACGCAGCTCGTTCTTGACATCAACAACCCCATCGACATTGCCAACCAGCTTCTCTGCAAGGTCCTTCTCAGTGGATGAAGCGACAGTACCCTTGAGGGTGACCTTACCTTTCCAAGTATCCACATTTATCTTCAACCCTTGAGTGTTGCTGTTGGCAAGCAATTCCATCTTGATTTCAGCGGTAAGAGTGGCGTCGTCTACCTGCTGAGAAAACGAGCGGTCATTGTTCTTGTCATGACCGTCATTTTTAGTCTTACCTTCTGGAACAACCTTCAGTTCGTTGTTCACGTGCTCTATACCATCCACACTCAGAGCAATTTGCTCGGCCAGTTCCTTGTCTATGTCGGACTCTACCTCACCTTCTAACTCTACGGAGTTACCATCTACTTCAGAGTCAATGGTAAAGTTGTTTAGATGCCGATTTAAAAGAAGTGCTGTTTCCACTTTACCGTCCAGCCATGCCTCTCGTACGTCAGACTTAACCTTGTCCATATCGTATTTTGACTCGCCGGCAAGCATATTCGTATCCTGCGCCTGTTCAGTGGAGTGCGTTTTCTCCGTTTTCGCCGAACTGTTTTCCGCCACAACATAACCGGAAGCACCTAGTGCAACCGCCAGAGCAAGAGCCTTATATGTAAAGCCTGCGATACCCGTTTTAGTCTTCATGACATTCTCCTAATCAGTAAATCCATAACGGCGGCCAAGTAAAGCGCCGCCTCAAAATTACTACAAGCAGGTTCTGTGCCAACCCTAATCCCCAAGCGTAGCTCTAGCCGCAAATGCTTGCGGTCGCCTTCGAATCGGAAAGAGTTCACTCGGTATTAAAGACAAACGACACTAAAAGATATGTACTGATGTGTAACTTTTACATGATTGGATTGTGAAAATTACCATCAAAAGTGACGTCACCGTGGTTCAGTTGCACAAACAAACCCATGTATCCAGTCACATAATGCAGGTCGATCCCGGAGGCAGCGCTTTTTCAGCCGGATCTGAATTGGGTCTATACCAGATACTCTGGCAGCGGGCATTCATACATGCGACGCACCTGATGCGATTGATTAGGCTTGAGCGAAGAGCAGATAGAACAGGCCAAGAGAGCTGCTGGAGAAGGAAGCCCTTCCACCTATTACTTAGCCACTGCTAAGCAGAGAGCTAGGGCATTTCAGAAAAGGAACGATTACAGACAGGCATTAGCGGGTTGTAATAATCCAAATAGCGTGAAGAACACCCGGAATATAACCCAACATCGTCAAGAGTATGTTCACCCAAAATTGAAGCCCGATACCCACCTGAAGGAAAACTCCAAGCGGAGGGATGAGGATCGAAAAAATGATTCTTAGAAAATCCATATTCGCTGCACCTCTCCACAATAAATGGCTCTACGGGCTGTTACATAGAGCTGGAACTTATAGCAGTGCAGTTCGCTCCCATACTAGTTGAGAGCAAACCGCACAAGCAGTTGGAGCTCAATCAGTAGCATCTTCAATCGAGCGCTCAGCATCTTGGGCTGCTTCATCCACCTCTTCGCCAAACTTCTCTGCCGGGCCCTGATCATCACAAGCAGACAAACCTAGTATTCCAAACGAACTCAGTAGAAGTATTGCGAGAAGCTTTCGAGTATGCATTTTCATTGATAGTCTCCGTTTTGGTTGATTAATGGGGAGAAGCAATTCTCAAGCACTCATTATGGATTGATAATCAGCACTTTTACTTTCGATTTTAACCCGCAGGGTTACGACCGACAGAAGCTTTATAAACTATCTGTTTAAAAAATAATACATCTCTTTTTCATATTTTATGCTATTTAAGGCTACTTATAGGGTAACGGGGCAAGACCATACCGAGAAAAATACACGAACCCAAAAAGCGCGTTAGCTCCTAACACACCCCACTATGATCGATCCTCTTAGCACTGTTTTTTAGTAGCCAGGAACAGAGCATTTAGATAAAAAGAAAACTCGGATGGTAGTTCCAACACAAAAAAGAGCTAGTTGCGGTGTGCGAATTGATAGAAACTAGGCAAAGAAAAATACTCGATTGAAAACTGACACTCATTTATTTAAATCGATTGAGGTTGCAGGCGGCATGCGACACAAAAGCTCAATACCGGACGCAATGCCCGAAATAGGTTTTCGGCTCAATGAACTATTTAAGCCTCCTCTGTTGTCAGGTCATCGAATACAGCCATTAATTAACGGCGACCAAATCTTTTCGTCGATGCTGCAAGCAATTGCTGAAGCACAGCAAGAAATCTGTTTTGAAACATTCATTTATTCCTCCGGAGAGATAGCACAGCAATTTGCAACAGCGCTTATCGACGCTGGGGAGCGCGGCGTCAAAATTTTTGTCTTGCTGGATTGGTGGGGCGCAAAGGACATAGATGTCGACCTCATAGAACACATGCACAATGCAGGCGTTAGCATTCGTTTTTTTAACCCCCTTCGATGGTGGCAGCTCCACCGAATGAATTACCGGACTCATCGCAAAATACTGGTGGTTGACAGAAAGCTAGCGTTCACAGGTGGAGTAGGTATAGCGAAGGAGTGGCAGGGGAACGCGAGATCGCCGGACGAATGGTACGACATACACTATCGGATCATGGGGCCTATCGTGCGTAATATTCGTGAGGCCTTTCGAGAGCTTTGGTCGGAAGTGCTTCAAGAGCCTCTACTATGCCCAGATGACGATACACCACCAGCTCGACACTCTACAGACACAGTAGCGGCGCAAGTGCTGAGTAGTTCGCCTCGAGGGGGAAGCGAACTCATTTATCAACTGTTCCGGTATGCTCTCGACACAGCAACCGATTCGGTGCAAATCACTACCGCGTATTTTGTGCCAGATCAGGATATGATTTCTGCCATAATTTCTGCCGTAGAGCGCGGTGTCAAGGTAGAAGTGATGGTGCCGGGTCCACATATTGACTCCCAAATAGTGCGGTACAGCTCCAAGGCCTCTTGGGGCAAGCTGTTGAGTGCAGGCGTGCGTATACTCATTTACCAACCTACGATGTTGCATGCGAAGACCACCATTATCGATAATGATTGGACAATACTTGGCTCCGCCAATTTTGATAACCGGTCGTTTTCTCTCAACGATGAGATTATCCTGAACGTTTGTAGCGAGGAGTTTACGGCTACACACAGAAAAATCTTCATAGAAAACTGCGAACATTGCCAGCTTTTCAGTTATGAGGATTGGCGTCGACGTGGACTGATATCGCGTTTAAAAGAAGTGTTGTCAGATTTTCTAAGGCCACACTTGTAAGGAAACCCCACTAAAAACTAACAACGTATTCAAGAGCCACTGGCTTTTGATCTCGGAATTGATAGAGTTAGCTTGCTTGTGCGGTAAGGGAAATAAAGACATCATGAGCCCATTTAATAACTTAATCGAAGTGATAATTTGACAGCCTGAGATTTACCGATGAAATTTTTCACTCAATTCTGGTCACTCCAAGCATCAAGTGCCTCTTGTGTATAACGGATAGATCGGGAGCCCACTTTTTGATATTTGGGCCCGGTGCCATTCACTCTGTATTTATCCAGGGTGTTTCTGGTCAAACCAAGGTGATCAGCCGACTCTTTTACGGTGAGCAGTTTTTTAGTTTTTTCAGAGCTATTACTTTGACTTGGAAACCCTTTTGATGCCTCTGGATTGACGCGTTCAACAAAGACAGCACCCATCATTATTTCCAGTGGTTCTTCCAAAACAAAGCTCCGGCCGTGCTGAAGCACCTTTTTACAAACAATGTGATCACTGACAATGGCCTTTGATATATCTGATGAATTGAGTTGAACCCAGCCGTCAATGCTGTCCGGCGGGCTTTGTTTCACTCTCCACTCATTAGCCATGACAAATAAGGGAAATTGACCATGACCTGCCGCCTGAATCACATCCCCAATGGGGTTTTGCCAATCCCTGGCCGCTTCGATAATGGTCTGGTAAGGCGTATCAAGTTCCATCTCTACACTCTTAACTCTGTAACATTCGCTGTCAGCCAGGGTGCCGTTAATTTGGCTACCGCTTGTGCTTTATGGTCTGGAGACAAGTGGGCATAGCGTATAGTGACACTTAAATCTGCATGGCCCAACAGTTCGCGAATGGTATTCAAGTCTTCACCCAACATCACCAGGCGACTGGCAAAGTGGTGTCGCAGGTCATGCCACCGAAAATCTTTAATCTGGGCTCTGGCTAACACGTTATACCAGGAACGTTTGATGTCCCGCAAAGGCTTGCCGCTTCGACCAGAAAAGACATACTGCTCGCGCCTTTCCTGATCCTGCCATTGTGAGAGCACTCTCAGTGCCTCTTCGTTTAATGGAATATAGCGAGTTTTATTACTTTTTGATTTTTCTGCCCGAACAGTCAGCTGCTTCAAGGTGAAGTTAATATCTCGCCATTCGAGAGAGAAAACTTCTCCCTTACGCATCCCTGTGTTCAACGTTAGGATAACCATAGGCTTTAGAAAATCAACATAGGTGTCCTTCCTCAAGTCCGGAAAAAGGACATAACCTCGTTGAGATAAATGTTCATTATGTCGCTCTCTGCCCTTACGGATATCTTCTTCCCTTGCATCCAACGCTTGGCGAAGAGCGATTTCTTCCTCATCCCTGAGGTAGCGAACCCGTGTTAAACGATCAACCGAATAGCTTTTCACACTGGCAATCGAGTTATAAGAGATCAAATTCCATTCCGTTGCTTTGGAGAGACAGCCCCTTAGTGCCATGATATCCCGATTGATGGTTGTCTTCGAGATACCTTGGGAGAGACGTTGCCTTCGCCAGCGTTCAATTTCCAAGGGGTTAATGGTATCCATCGCCCTGTTTAACAGGAATTGAAACTGGCGTTTTAGGCGTTTAATGGTTTCAGGGCCTCGCTTGCGGTGATCGTCTAGCCAGTCGGCATATTCGTTGTCAATGAACCATGATAGTAATTTGCGGGATTGCAGCTGTTTTTCCCGTTTGATTATTTGCTTGCGAAGTTGCACATCGGTGCCGCTGGCCACATCACCGGCCAGGGTCTTTGCCTTTCGCCTTGCCTCATTCGGCTTTAACTCACCGACACGACCGATTTTTATCCGTTTACGGGACCCCCCCTTATCGCGGTAGGAAAAATAATAGACTTTCCGTCCACTAGGCTGGATACGCAGAATAAACCCTGGCAGTTCGCTATCGGAAACCTCATAGGGTTTTGGTTGAGGGTTAGACCGATCTAGTGTTGATGCAGTAATCTTGGCTTTCATAACAAAAGCCCCTTCAGTATTAAGTCCATATTAAGTCCACTTTTTGTCCAAAACTATCCAGTACGCACAATGGATCAGAAACAACTTACCCACAGTAACATATTGTTATAATTGAAAAAATATGGATTTTTATGGAAATTTATGGATACTTATGGAGCCCCATTTTAAATTCATAATGCTGGGGTCGGTGGTTCAAGTCCACCCGTAGCTACCAATAAAATCAAAGGCTTAGAGACAATCTAGGCCTTTTTTATTCTCAAGAACATCCACCAAAAAACCACTTTTACCCAGCGGGCCAAACGTCAATACCGAGTCCTGATAATCAGGGGCAAGGTGTGCGTAGATCATCGTGGTATTAATGTCGGTATGCCCTAAAACCTCCTGTAGTGCTCTCAAATGTCCGCCATTGATTATGTAGTGTGATGCGAAAGTATGGCGGAGAATGTGCGTCAACTGACCATCTGGTAGCTCAAGGGATGTACGAGATACCGCAGAACGAAATGCGCCCTTGCACGGGGCAAACATGCGCTGTGCTGGCAGAGGGAAAGCCTCAGAGCGTAGATAATCAGATAGACCAGGTGGAAGCCTAACAACGCGATTTTTTCCGTTCTTGGTATCTTCATAAACTACACGATCATCAAATAGCTGCGAACGGCAGAGGCTGTTCGCCTCAGTGAAACGAGCACCAGTAGCCAGGCAAAGAAGCACCACCGGCAGCAGGTGGCTATTAGTCGACTCTTTACAGGCATCGATCAGAATTGATATTTCATCATTCAACAGATAGCGAAGTTTTGAAGCTGGGAGTTTATACGTCCTGATTTTCTTTAATGGGTTCTCACCTCTGTACTGATCGAGGCGTATCAGCTCGTTGAGGACAGCACGAAGATAGCGGAGCTCATGATTCAGTGTCGATTTGCTGCGGCCTTTTTTTAAAGCTTTCTCGCGGTAGTGGGCAAAGGTGGACGCCGTGAAATTGGTTACAACCGGATCACCAAGAGACTCACAGAGAGCCAGTGTCCGGCTCAGGCGATACTGATGGTCTTTTAAGGTGGACCCGTGCAACCTGTACCAAAGGTGCACAAGCTGTGAGAGTCGGCGGGCATCTTTTTGAAAGGATTTAGGCGATTTACCAAATTCAGCCAAAATTTGAGACTGGCGGAGTTTAGCTTCTTTCTGAGTACTGAAACGCTGCTGAATCCGAGGGCCTCTAGTGCCAGCTGGTCGAAAATCGAGAAGCCAGGTTGAACCATCTTTTTTTATCATCTAATTACAACAACTTATGCGTTAACTGCTCAAGATCTTGAGCGTGTTTTTTAAATAATGGCCATTAGAAACGGTTATGGAGGTTCGAACGGGTAACGTTTGGATCCAGTAGGCGAGGCTCAGAACTATTACGTGAAGGAGACGAAGCCGGAGAATCATGTAAATAAACAACTGATCTGGGGGCGGTATCGGCGGGAGCTAACGCTTCCCCGCTTCGATACCTGCCCCCCTCCAATGGCTCAGGTAATGGGCGAGAATGGTCGAACCAACCAGACGCAACAATAGAACGACAGAGCGAATCGGGAACATCAAGTGGGGTAGCCTGTTGAGTGTGGCAGCGGCAAATATCAGTAGCGTGATTGATGATACAAGCAGCCGGTTTTGGGGCTTGCTCCGGTTTCATCAGATCATCATAGGCCGGGGAAGTGTGAGGAAGGCCAGCAATGCGAGGAGTATGCAAATCAACCCATGACAAATCTGAATGGCCATTAAGTGGACTGGTAGGGACAAACGGCAAAGCGGATGCGGTTTCAGATTCAGCACCGATATAACTTCGATCCTGAGTCAACGTTGAATAGGCGAACCAGATCAGGCCAATAAGAATGAGCGGCAGCGGTGCCAGGTAGAGCAGTTTTTTATACGGCAACCGGTTTTTGTGAGTATGGATCGACGCACTCCGATAGTAAGAAAAATATTTTTTATCAAAGGGAATTGTCTCACGATCACAGTGCTGGTATTTAGTAGGGTTTTGCGGGCTATTGCAGAAAGACTGATAAACGAAGTGCCGTGATTTAGCGCTGCCCCCTACCCCCTCAAGATGACGGTGCTCCTCAATAAAACCCTGAATAGCTGGGTCAAACTGACCAGTCGCTTTCTGAGCAGTCAGCAGGAAATCAAAACCTTTATCCCGATGATCGGATAACAAATCCACAGATTTAGGGACTGGGTCACGGTGGTTACGGTAAGGCCATACAGTCCGGAATTCGTCGATAAAGAAAATCGATCCCTCAGGAAAATCCCACCAATCAAGCACCTGATCTTTAGTGAGAGATGTCCAGTCGAGTACTCCTGCCTCAGCAATACCAATAGGCTTGGATTCAGGCGAATAATAAAAAACAGGCCTGTCGCCATCGGGATTAAGCTGTTCAACAACGAATTTTATAGCGTTAAGGGTTTTGCCTGATCCATTGGACCCTGTGTAAAGATAAATCATGCTTTGAGCACCGCAGGACGATTGGCAACCATTTTTGTAATGCCGGCAGTAACTTTTATCGAAACGGCAGATGCAGCTGCGCCGGTAATAATAGCGATCGCATCAGGGACGCCCATAACCTCGGCAATCTGAATCAGTGACGGGGGAAAATCTTGGTACCGGGCCAAAAGATAAGTGGAACCCGTTTCTATAGCAGCATCCATGCCAAGGTAAGTAACATAGCCAATGCCAAGGGCAACTATCCCGTAGTGAATAATGAAGGGGATAGCCCAGTAGAGCATACGGAAAACGAACATACTGAGGGTGGCCCAAAGACCAGCAGCAGCGATAAAAGGCAAGGCCATGGTTACAACTCCCGAATAGTATTAAAAATCATCATGAAACCAACGAGTGATGCAGCAAAGCGAACAATGGCACCAATCCACTGGAACAGACTGCAATGGTTAGACATGTCCAGAACAATAGGAGCCATTGAACCACCCAGGCTGATAGTTATGTCGTCTGGACACGTGCCAGAGGTAGTAGCAACTTCAGTGAATGCAGACAATTCATCCGATAGATCAACCTCTTTGTCGCGCTCATAACCATCAGCAATCATTTGAGCCTCAACAGTGTCAAGGTCGGCAAGACCGAGACTAGAGGCACCAGTATCAACTGCAGCTAGAGCAGTATCCTGATCACGTAATTCACAGACTTCGGAATGTTTCTGCTGAATGAGTGAACAAATAATGGGGTCACCGTCGCAAACTGGATCAGAAGAACAATCATTAATACCAGTAACTAAATCGAATTCACCACAAGCATCTTTATGCTGTTGAATGAGCAACGCGCAGCCGACAGGATCACCATCACAGGATGGAATGACAGAGCACGATCCTGAGCCGGAAACTCGGACACCATCTGTTTCTTGTTCGCCACCTTGATCTGTACTGCTCGAGGATGTTGAACCGGTAACGGTGCCGCCACTATCTGTCGTTGAGCTGGTTGTAGACGTGGAGACATTGCCTGAGCTGTCAGTAGTTTTAGTAGTTGTGGTGGTCGTGGTGTTGCCAGAGCTATCAGTTGAAGTTGTTTGGGTGGTTTCGGTTTTAAAGGGGCCCGATTCGTCCACACCTAACTCTGTAGTTTTGGTGGTTGTGCTGGTTGAGCCGTCAGAACTGGAGGAGGTCTGAGTGTCAACTTCAGTATCTACAGCAGCTGGAAAGCCTTGAGTCCAATTATCAAAGGGGGAATCTTCGCTAGTGCCGGGTAATGTAGGCGCGTTGAAATCATCAGATGCAATGGAGCCTTCGGGCCATGTTGTGGGGTCGTTAGGGTCAACTGTCTGATCAGTTTTTGTGTACTGATTCAAACAAATATCCATGTCACAGATGCCAAGACCATCATTTGTCCAAACGTCACCATTTGAATCGACAATAGTCGAGTCATTACATTCGGGCGACCAGGCGCGACATTGACCAATTGCTGTGTCACCGGTTTGAGGATTAGGATTAGTACACGCTTGAGAGTCATTATCCCACTCGGAGTCTTCTTCTGGGCATGGTGAGCCGCCACCAGTCCAGGAATAACAATAATAGCGGTCTGAATTAGATGAGTGCGGGACTGACTTGTGCCAACCATTTGCGTAGCTACCGAGCCAAATAGCACACATGGAACCGGGGCCCTCAGAACTGATTGAATGGTAAGTGTGACCATGGACTGTTATTTGCTGCCAGCCAGCAAGGGCAGAAGCACTAAACAGAGTCAGACCGAGAAAAAGAAAAACGGAACGGATCATCTGAGCAAAATCCAGAAAGCTGCGAGTACAGAGACGAGTACGTAAGTTTCAAGTGTCATAAAAGAATGGGGGCAGTTGCCTGCCCCCTGCCCCTTAGAAAAAGGACGCCTTGACCCAGCGATAGGTCAAGGAAATACCAGCCAGTACCAGAATGGCACCACCCACAGCAGCAATGGCAGTACCAGCGTCGGTGATTTCGGCAACGGCGGCGGTAGTGTCAATGGCAGCCATAGAGACTGACGGAACGAGCGCAGCAGTAACGAGAACAGCTTTGCCCAAGGTTGATTTGCACAAGTCTTGTGCGTTGAGTAGATGACGTTTCACAACGTTATCCTCCACTTAAAAGCCAGTTTTTAAGATAGGGAACCGGCATTGCCCTTAGTACCGAGACGCCTCGCAACGGAGAACGAATCGAATAACTAACCGGAAAACATAGGCAATAACGAAAATGCCTACAGTTGGAACCAGTAAGGATTGGATATCAGACAGCGATAGATCGGCGAGAATAGTGGATGAAGAAACAACCAGATCACCAGAGCAATTCAGGAAGCCAGAACTATCAACTGTCCATGGAACAGAACAACCAGCGTTATACATGATTGGACCCATACTTTTTACGATCCGAATACTGCTGGAGAGCTACAACAGCATAGGGGATCGTCAAGACAATAAGGGCCAAAAGTAACGGAGCCGGGTGCATTAGCTGGCAGCCCGAACGGATGGCGCGGATTTATTCGCAGGCTCGCAATCCAGTACACTGAAAATCAGTTGTTGATCCCAGAACTCTTTTTCGAGACCGGTGCCTTTCTCTACATACTGTTTGTGACGTACCCAGGCGCGAAGATCGAGGGTAAGTTGCACTTCATCACCTGGCTGGCCTAGTTGTCGGTCAGATATGACCTTAAAAGTGGAAGGCTGGCTGTATTGGTCGGGCGCAGGTGTTTGTACCAACGTTTGAAAGCTGTTCGGAAGTTTGACCATTTTTGAGAGTCGAGCTGTCATTTTAATTTGCATTTTTATTGCCTCCTGGGCATGGGTTGATTAAGCGACAAGGCGCAGATGTCTGCGTTTGTCATCAAAGCCAGATTCAGGTTCTACATACCAATCTGGACGCTGATTAGTGAAATCCACGCGGATTAGCTGGACCATAGGAACAACGTTGTCGTGCGGTCTGCGTGGGTCGAGGGACTTGAGGAAACCACGAGAAAGGCCGATTTCTTCGAGGCATTTGACATTACGGTAGAAGGTTGAACTCTTCTCTTTTGCGAGCTGATCATAGCCTTCTGACTTGATATTTCGGTAAGTCTGATAGATCGCATTGGCTTTACGGCGGTTAAGGCGACCAGAGGCAGAGACCGTGATAAAACGGCTTTCTATCTCAAGTTTGATTTTTTCATCATCAACATTTTTCATTGTGTGACCCTCGATCTGGGAAAATACTTTTTTAAAGGCTGTGGACCATAGATATTGGCAAAGCGGTTCTTTGTGGACGGACTGAAACCAGTCATGGAAGCGGAGAAATTCAGGCAGACGGCGAGGAATACCGAGCCGGTCTAAACCTCGATGGCCAGAGGTGGCTTCAAGCCGGAGACGACCATAGGCGAAGTCTTGAAGGCGTTTATCACTGAGAATATCTACTCTCGATTGATTGCGCTGCCGCTTGCAGGTATCCAGATCAGCGAGAAGCTCTTGTTCTTTGTAGTAAACTTTTTGACGGAAGTACTCGCTGCAGCGGTTTGCCTGAACATAGCCAACATGACGGGAAATCATTTCTTTGTTCGGGAATACAGCCTCGACAAGATTTATCAGCTGATTGCGCTGATAGGTCGATGGAACGAAGGCGCTGTAGGTTGAATCCAGATAACGGACTTCTGAATTTTCAATGTCGAGGTGTTGGTAAATTTTCGGGAATGCCATCTGGAGGGATGCCAGCATCTGATAAAGACCGGGGCGGATATTTTCAGAGCCAAAAACGTTATGACCCTGGAGGATTTTATTCGGGCTGGCTTTGATGCTGACGTGTGGCCAAGGGTAGAAACCATTGCCTTCAGGGTGAAAACCCACAGCGACCGATGAAATACTAGAGCTGATCGTTTCCCACTTTCGGGCTTTGGGATCTGAATAGACCCTCTCCCCTTCAACGAACATAACCGGACAATCAGCAGGAAAGTCATAATCACGGATATCGACTGAACCAGTACGCTGATCATTTGTAAGCGAAGTTTCGGAGACATGAAACTCGTGGAAGGGAATCCTTAAATCCAGTTTATCCCACATGTTAAAAAGTCCCATCATGGGACTGATACGGGGCATTAGAGTGCCCCGTACGGCTTTCGCCGACACACACCGGAATCAGGCCTTGCTCGATGCCAACGAGAGCGACCGAAATCAAAAAAAGGACCTCGGCCTGATGGGACGTCAGGCCATAGGTCAATTGGAGATTGGCAAGGTGGTTCAGGACGAGATTACGAGAAGGGATACTATCGATCTGGCCGAAAAGGCCATCGAGCAAGAGCTGTTCTTCAGGGAAGAGAGCTAACTGTTCCGTCAGAGAGAATACAAAGCAAGATGGGCAAAAAGAGCCGTGGACAAAACCAAGCGCGCTTGGTTGTTGTCCACCGCTGACGCCCTCACGGGCTTCGGCCCCTTGTTCGGCTCGCGCCGAACTTATCTTGTCAAACATCATCGTAATCACCCTTAACGAACTCATCTTTCCCAGCGGCTAGGTCAGTGCGAAACTTTTCGAGGTTGATCAGGCGGGAGCCACCCATTTTGATGGTGGGTACTGCACGGGTAATCACCCAGGAACGAATGGTTTTTTCATCCTTACCGACGAACGCAGCAAACTGGGCCTGTGACATGACCGGAGGGATGGCAATCATGTTTATTTTTGTATCAACTTCCATTTAGGCCACCAGTCAAATAGAATCAAAGTCAAATAGAGTCAAAATATATTGATGCAATAATTACATCATAAATTAAACTTTAATGCAACTATTGCACTAAGAATCTATAGAAAATGGATGTAGAAGAGAGGATAAAAAGAACGATAGAGCATAAAAAGCTGTCATATCATGACTTAGCTATGCGGAGTGGTATCGCTGCTCAAAGATGGAATAACTCATTGAATAAAAGGACAAAAATACGGTGGGAAGAAATAGACGCAATATGCAAAATATTCCCAGAATATGAGTACTGGATTACAAGAGAAAAGACAGCACCTGAAATAGGGCAAATCAGCCCGGAGACGGAAAAAATAACAGATGATTACCGCAAACAAGGATAGGCTGGCTGATTGCTGAAAGGATTAAGGAAAGATGGCAAACAGGGAATGGGAATGAGGATGGATAGCCAAAAGAAAAGATTAAGAGACTTAATTACAGCTGTGGGCCTAATGGCCATAAGCTGGGGATGTATTGCTCAAGACTACACCGTTTATGAACCTGGACGACCTGACCCAGTGAGCGCACTGGGTATAGGAATCGGGAGCTATGTTGGCAACAGGATGGTCCAGGATATGGGCTACGAATTGCAAACTAAATACATCAACTTCCAAGGCGAAGAAGTCACCTTCCAATACCAGCGCTGGAAGATTATTGAAAAAACAGTGTGTGGCAACAAGCAGGGACACACACAGACCTATTCAAAATGCACCAAGGCAGCGAAAGCACTGTTCGAAACAGCCTGTGACGAACTGCGAAAAAGCAACAGCGGTGCTAGTCGAAACACGAATATGTACTGTTCAGCTGCACTTTCCTATAAACCGGTCATTGCCGAAATCAAACCTGCCAGAGAGAAAACTGAGCTCGAGATCCGAAAAGAGAAATGCAACAGGCTGATTATGGAGGCTTCAATCACCAATACAGCGCAGAAAAGAGCTGAACGGGACAAGGCCTGTAAGAAGAAATAACATCCACCTCAACATCAACTTTTGTTGATTTCATATGCTTTTATTTGACTTAGGCGGGATGATAAGTAGTTGTTTTTGATGCTATTTGTATGCGGTGTTATTCTTCATAATGCTGGGGTCGGTGGTTCAAGTCCACCCGTAGCTACCATATTCAAAGGGTTACGTACGCGTAGCCCTTTTTGTTTCTGCCAAATGCGTGAGATTTGCGTGCCCCTCCTTTTGTCGCAGCATTTGGACTTTTCAGTAGCGTTACGGGATCTCACTCTGCGAAAAGCAAGCTAACCGCTTCCTTTGTATTTGATAAAAAATGATAATTTTTATTAGAGCCGAATGTCGTCCTGCTTGGCTTTGCGTATAAAACGTTTGTTTATATAGGCAATGTAAAATAGTTTGAAAAACGGCAGAAATTATATTGATGTTTCTAGATATAGCGATATAATGATGCGCATGAACATACTAGAAGCATTTAAAGCGTTAGGTAATCCAACACGATTATCAATACTGCAAAACCTTCGGGAGCCGGAAAAGCATTTTCCGCCTCAGGATGAAGGCGATGTGACTATTGATGGTGTTTGTGTCGGTAGCATTCAGGAAGGCGTTGGGTTGAGCCAGTCGACTACGTCGACGTATTTAGCTTCGTTGCAACGTGCTGGACTTGTTACTTCCAAGCGAATGGGTGGATGGACCTACTATAAAAGAAATGAAGCGAATATCAAAAAATTGATTGAGCTTCTTGGCAGAGAGTTGTGATACCGCTCTTTTTTTTAAACTCAATATATCGGAATATACCGATATATAAATATATAGATAGGTGAAAATATGCGAGCAATGATTTTAAAGTCTTTTGGTGGACCTGAGAGTTTTAGTGAGGTTGTATTACCCAAACCAGAGCCTGGTAAAGGGCAAGTTTTAGTGAGGGTCCATGCGACCTCCATCAACCCGTTGGACTACCAGGTTAGACGCGGAGATTATAAAGATTATGTTCCACTGCCAGCGATTACGGGACACGACGTCTCTGGCGTCATTGAGTCAGTTGGTCCTGGTGTGACGGCATTCAAGCCCGGAGATGAAGTGTGGTACACGCCTGAAATCTTTGCTGGCCAGGGTAGCTATGCCGAATATCACGTTGCCCATGAATCAATAGTTGGCCTCAAGCCCAGTTCACTTACTCATCTTGAAGCAGCAGCACTAAGCTTAGTCGGCGGTACAGTGTGGGAGGCTTTGATTACCAGAGTCAATCTACAAGTGGGTGAAACCATTCTGGTGCATGGTGGTGCTGGCGGTGTTGGCCACATTGCGATTCAGGTTGCTAAAGCGGCGGGTGCGCGAGTGCTAACCACGGTATCTTCGCAAAACGCAGCATTTGTAAAAAGTTTAGGCGCAGATCTCGTCATTGACTATAAGCAAACCGATTACGTTGAAGCCGTGCTCGAAGCAACGGATGGGAAAGGTGTGAATGTAGTGTTTGATACCGTCGGTGGCGATACGCTTCAGAGAAGCCCATTGGTATTGGATCAACTGGGGCGCGTTGTCAGCATAGTAGACATCGCCACCCCTCAAAACCTGATTGAAGCCTGGGGACGAAATGCCAGTTATCACTTTGTCTTCACCCGTCAAAACCGGGGCAAGCTGGATGACCTTTCGCGTTTGGTTGAAAGAGGGCTGCTCAAGCCACACGTCGGTGCAACGTATCCCCTATCTGAAGTGGGTCTTGCGCATGCCCGACTTGAACAAAAATCAAACGGTTTACGCGGCAAAATTGCCATCGATGTAACCGCTTAATTGCGTCATAAGCCCGGAGGAATAATCAATGGTTATTGAAATTGCCCGCTTTCAAGTAGCGCCCGATCAACAAAAAGGTTTCTTTGATGCCTTTGCCGATGTGAAAGCCTACGTTGAAAAAGCTGAAGGCTATCAATCGCACGTAATTAGCCAAGAGATCGAAGATTCGTCTCGTATCAGTTTAATGGTGAAATGGCGAAGCTACGAAGATCATGTTGAGCTTTTTGAGCCCAGTGAAGATCATGAAATTTTTATTAATGCACTGATGCCTTTCTTACAGGACGAGGTGGAGGTTTTTCACTTCAATACAGCACTGGCCTCAATCGGAGGTGAAAAATGAAAGCAGTAAGTTTATCAGAATATCTTCCTGCCGATGTTCAGGATTCGCTGGTTGCTTTTGATGCGCCAAAACCAGGTCCTCGTGACCTCTTGGTTGCAGTTAAAGCCGCATCCATCAATCCGGTAGACACCAAGGTGCGCCGTAATGGCGTACCTGAGTCTGGCCATCGCATTCTTGGTTATGATGCGTCCGGTGTTGTCAAAGGCGTCGGCGACGAGGTTACGCTTTTTCAACCTGGCGATGAGGTGTTTTATGCCGGAGATATTGGCCGCCCAGGGACAAACGCCGAGTTTCATGCCGTAGATGAAAGGCTAGTGGATCCTAAACCACACGCTATCTCGTTTGAGGAAGCAGCTTCCAATGATTGACGACCCGGGTTCATTGGACATATCCAAAATGAAACTGACGTCGCTCAGTTTTCATTGGGAAGTCATGTTTACGAGGCCGACTAACCCCATTGACCGAGCGTACAAGGCGGTGGAACTGATGGACCTGAGCCAGCGTACCTTGAAGCGCTGGCGCGAAACCAACGCCTCTTCGGGCACGCCCCCGGATAACGGTCAAGGGCATTTTGACTCTGCAACGATCTCCCTACTCATCAACCAACTTCCTGTTCAACCGCGTTCAGCAATGCATCGATTTCAATTCACACTGTGACTTTGGGTCCCAGCCTATGAGCCGCAATCTCTATCGCTACATCCCAGGCAACTTAACCTGTCTTACTCACATTGATGACAAAACAGACTGACATAAAAAAACCCGCAATTAGCGGGTTTTTTTATTGGCGCGAAGAGCCGCTGGTATCAGCTTGCCCGACGACGGCGACGCAGGGCCATCGCAAGGAGGCCGGCGGCAAGCAAGGCCAGCGGAGCCGGCTCGGGAATCTCGTTGCTCTCGAACTCATAGGAGGCAAAGTGATTATTAACGTCAGTGGCATCCACCCCAGTCAACTGGAATAAGGAGCTACCACTGGCATCAAGAAAATTAAAGTCGTAAATATCACGATTCGAGCAGCAATCTGTCCGTCCAAAAATTGCAATACTGCTCAGATCCACTGCCTCAAGAAATGTAATAGTCAGCGTATCACCTGTTTTTGGGTTGCCTTCATGGAAGACACTGCCGTTGGAAAATACACCATCAGTATTTCCATCAATGGCTTTGTCCGGCGTGGAGGATGCGTTCCAGCTATCGGGCGCTGACGCCGTTGCCGTTAGCGCAACATTCACATTACTCATGTCGAAGGCCTGAAATTCAGCTACCTGCAACCATTCATTAATACTGTTGGAAATCTCAACGCTTTTCACGCCCATCAAACCAGCATTGGCACCGGCCATAAAAGAAACAACTACGGTACAAACGGCAACCTGACTAGCAAAACGACGCAAGCGCGATGTGATCTTGGAGTTCAACATACTTCTGACCTTATTCAATCTGTTTAAAGGATGCTTTTGATATAACTGGAACAATAAGCAAAAACTGGGCCAAAAAAATAATCTACTTTTAGATCAGATAGATATATTAATAATACAAAGCGGTCATTAAGCTTCTGTAAAAAAACCTGACGCGAGCTTGCTGCCACAACTTTCTTTAACCCGAGTGTTATAACCTGAGCGCTATCTACCCACTTTATATACGCCAGACCACACATCTGGCTGGTTGCTCTCTACCCTATCGACCTGTGCAGGTACTAAAGTACAAGTTAAAGCACCCGGGTCCGGCACACCGGCTTGCTTACTTTGGTTGCATTTTCTTTGGGTCACTGCAGTATGACGATACTGTTCCCGTGAATCGCTTAGATCGTTAGAATGATAAAAATCAATCACAGGGATGACCGTGCATATTTCCTTCAGTAATATCAGGCAGTGGGTAGCAACCCTTTCACTACTGATGCTCACCAGCCTCGGCTGGGCCGGGCCGCATAATCCAACTGTGGCGGCCAATCAGAAAAGTGAAGGTCTCAAACTGGCTCAAGCTGTCTATGACAACCCTACCGGCCAGGATGCCAGCTCCCAGGTAGTCATGGTACTGGAAGGTAGCGGCTCGACCAGACAGCGCAAGCTGTTCAGCTATGCGCTGGATAAGGGCAATGCCGAGCGATGGACACTACTCCGCTTTGTGAAACCGAACGATGTGGCAGGGACCGGTCTGCTGACCAAGGATTACGCTGGCGACGAGAGCGACCAATGGCTGTACCTGCCTGCTCTGGAACGGGTTCGCCGCATCGCCTCTTCGAGAAAAGGCGGCCGGTTTGTTGGCTCCGATTTCTACTATGAAGACTTATCCGACCGGGAAGCTTCCATGGATCACCACCGGATTATCGGCAAGGACAAGGTTGGCGGCGCCGGCTGTACACTACTGGAGAGTATTCCGGTCGATAAATCCAACTCGGTTTATAGCAAACGCATCCTCTGCATTCATCCGGGAATTCTCGTTCCCCTGCGCATCGATTACTACGAAAACAACCGGGAAGAACCCACCAAAAGACTCCAGGCGCGCAAAATCAAACGGGTTCAGGGCTACTGGACCATTTTTGATAGTACGATGTATAACCTGCAAACCGGTCATAGTACTAAATTAATCACTATCAACATCCAATACGATCAGGGAATTCCCGAAGCACTTTTCAGCCAGAGAGGTCTCTCTGATGACAGCCGGGAAATACCATTCCGTCCTCAGAGCGAAGACAGCCAGGAAGATTGACATGAAAACAATTGACCGCGGATTAGCGACCCTTTTTGCCACCCTGCTACTGACCACCTTTACGTCTCCTGTCAGTGCTGAGGATTTTGACCTGCTGATTATTGAAGAGGAGTCAGATGAACTATTGATCCTTGACGATCAACCGGATTCGCTCGCCAGCGACGAAGATCCCGGTGATTCACTCATCCTTGATTCTGGTGAGGACGAAAACGGCTTATTTATTGATGAGGACGACGGCATCCCCACCGAGCCACCCCGGTTCACGAGCTATACCACTGAAAAATCAGCGGGCCCCACTGTCAAGCTGGACCGGTTATGGGTCGAGTACGGGCACTTTACCCAACAAAGTGCTGACAAGAACCATCAGGGCTACATACACGGTCTGGCCACAGCCGAATGGTCGCCATCATCGGCGTGGGAGTTCCACGCCTCGGTTCGTGCGGATGGCTACAGGGAATCCGGCAGGAACGACTGGAGTGATTTCCGCCTCGATTACGATGAAATCTATGCACGCTACAAAACAGCCAGCTCCATCTTCACCGTTGGCACTCAGCGAGTGCTATGGGGCAGAATCGATGAGCTTCCCCCCACTGATCGCCTGAGCACTCAGGACTTTCGACGATTCGTGATCGATGACCTTGAGGATCGTCGGCTCGCCTCTCCCGCCCTCCGCCTGGAGCATTTTTTTGGGGACAGCAAAATAGACTTCGTGCTTTACCCCCACTTTCGTGAAACACAACTGGCTGACAGGGACAGCATCTGGTACCCCGTTAACAAGCGCACGGGTGAAATTCTCAGCCTGAAAACCACCGCTCTCGCAGAAACCATCGTAAAAAATGTACCCATCAAAGAAAATGCCCCCGACTCAGAGGGCGGTGCCGGTATCCGTTTCAGCACCCTGGGTTCCGGTTTTGACTATGCACTGACTGTGCAAAAAGGGCGTCAGACCGTACCCTACTTCAGCTATAACCCCGACCGGAATATTATTGAGGGCAAGTACCCACGCACCTGGATAGTCGGTGGTGACTTCGGTATTGAAGCCCTGGGTGGCACCGTCAAGTTCGAGGCGGCCTGGCTGAGCGACACACCCGTCACCCGGGTGGATGGCAGCTATACCACAGTTAAAAGCATCAGCTGGGGGGCGGCGCTGGAACTGTTCCCTGGAGACGGCGATGCCAGGCTCAACCTGCAGTTGACGGGCGTCAAGCTGCTCAGGGCGCCGGTTGTGATGGACCGCGCAGAAATCTATGCATTGAACGGCTCCTACAGCATACCTTTTGCCCAAAATCGCTGGCGAGCCAAATTCCGCTTCAATGTCGGCCTGGATAAAAAAGACATCTACTTTAACCCGGAAATCGCCTATACCGGGTGGGATGCCCAGGAAGTGTATCTGGAGTTCCACTTCTTTGACGGCAGTCTGGGAACGCCGGGCGGGTTTTATCAGGACAACGGCATCCTTACCCTGGGCTGGCGGGCAGATTATTGAGCAGCCTGGCGCCGGGCCAAATGATCAGGAATTACTGACATCAATAAAGAGCTACAGGATTATCGCCAGCAGCTAAGCAATGAGCGCCAACCGGTGGCGCTCATTCAGGACGGTATTCTATTGGTCGTCAATGAGCTCTTTGCACAGCATGCGGGCTTTGAATCACCGGCAGAGCTGGAATCAACTCCGTTACTGGACTTGCTGGAAGGGCTGACCAAGGAGCAAACCCGCGACTTTCTGGCGAGTGCCAGCCAGACGGATAAAAATACCCGCGACATTCCCCATATAAAAGTCGCCTTGCGACGCAATGATGGTACGCGCCTTCCGGCCGAAATTCACGCCCACCAAAGCAGTCTGAACGGGGAAAAAGTCGTCAAGCTTTACCTGCTGACGGCAGACGACCTGACGCCGTCACGACGTATGCTCAGACTGCCCTGGAGGCTGTATTTCTGCCTGTTTGGCCTGATCCTTATCGCCGCATTGCCCAATCTGTTACTCCCCAACCTGAACATCAATAACGCGCCCAGGACCTATCTTCCAGCCGATGCGCCCTCTGTTTTAATCGACCAACAGATACGCGAAACCTTTCCCGACGATGAAGTCATCGTGATGCTGTTTGAAGGTCTGGCGATGTTTTCAGACGATTTCCTGCTGGCCTATCACCAGCTGTCCCAGTCGCTGTCTGCACACCCCCTGATCGACAGCGTGATCGGGATCACCCGACAGGACCACATCAGTGGCTCCGCTGACGGATTTCTGGTCGAGCCGCTTATCAATATCGAAACCCTGGCAGACACTCTGCCCGCAGAGCGCCGCGAACGAGCACTCTCGGACCGGTTTGCCATGAATTCCCTGATCGCGGCTGACGGTTCGGCTATCGCGCTCGTGGTGATCCCCCAGTCACTGGACGACAGTTTTCGCCACCTGGCGCTGGAGCAGGAAATTGTCGCGCTGGTTGAGGAAAACCGGCTGGACGGCTACCTGACGGCAATGGCTGGCGAAATCGCCACGGATGTAGCGCAGATGCGGGCCATCCTGCGCGACAACATGATTTTTATTCCCACCACTGTATTGGTCGGCCTGATCCTGATCTGGTGGCTGTTTCATCGCTGGATGGCCGTCATCATTACCGGTATCGTCACCGGAGCGGTGGTCAGCTCAACCATTGCTTTCTACGTCATCTTTCGGCAACCATTCAACTCCATTGCAGGCATTATTCCGCCGCTGCTGTCAGCGCTCACGATTGCCGCCCTGGTGCATTTTTTCAATGCGCTGCAGTACGCCTCCAAGCGAGGTCTGTCCGGCAACGACAGGGTACAGTCCGCGCTGTCACAAATCCGTCGACCGGCGCTGTTCAGCGCCCTGACAACCTCTGCCGGTCTCGCCTCGCTCGGGCTGAGCCCGATCCCGCCCATCAGCACTTTCGGACTCACCGCAGCTGCCGGCGTGTTTTTGATTTACCTGATTGTCATACACCTGCTGCCACCGATCTTCTCCCGTTACGACAACCGGCAATGGCCCCACCATAAAGCCGGACTTGGGTTGATGGATGTCATGGTGAAAGGGCTTTTTCACACCGGCATTCGCTATCCGGTATGGGTGTTGGGTTTTACCGTAGTAATCATGGCGGCAACGATCCCCCAGATATTCAAGGTCGATGTAGAAACCAACATTCTCGAGTTCTTTCCTCCCAGCCACTCTCTTCGCCAGGCAACAGAACACATTGAAGAGAAACTCGTCGGCACCACACCACTGGAAGTGTTCTTTAGTTCCGATCAACCGGACGCGCTGATAACACCGGAGGCACTACAGGGTATAAGGCGATTTCAGAATTGGCTGGGCCGACAGCCAGAGGTGGACAAGAGCATGTCGGCAGCTGATTTCGTGGAAGAAATGCACTGGGGTTTCCACGAAGAGAACAACCGGTTCAGGAGAATCCCGCAAAATCCGGACCTGATCAGTCAATACCTGTTTATTTATGACGGCACCGATTTGTATGACTTTATTGACCGGGACTTCCGCCGGGCGCGGGTCGCCATCAACGTCAATGTGCACGGCGCAAATGAGATTGGCGACCTGATGGAACGGATTGGTTATTACCTCACGGCAACTCCGATAGATGGAGCTGATTGGGAGCTGGCGGGAGCCGGCAGAATGTTCGCCGACCAGGAAGACCTGCTGGTCAAAGGCCAGATATACAGTCTTGGCGGGGCCCTGTTACTGATATTATTACTGATGCTGGGTTTGTGGCGGTCCGTTCAGGACACCCTCATTTGCATGATTCCGAACATCTCACCCATTATCGTTATTTTTATCATCATGGGATTTCTGGGTATTTGGCTGGATATGGCCACAGCGATGATTGCCAGCGTAGCCGTAGGTATCGCGATTGACGATACCATTCACCTCTACCACGGTTTTATCGAGCGTATCAGACAGGGTCACAGCCCTGTCTACGCCCTGGCGCGAACATACAGCCTGGCAGGCCGGGCAGTGATGACAACCACCATCATTTTGTGCGCCCAGTTCAGCTTGCTGATGGCCAGCGCTTTTGTGCCGATGGGGCACTTTGGCATACTGACCAGTATCGGTTTACTCACCGCATTGCTGTTCGACCTACTGTTGCTGCCCGCCCTGCTGATTACGATCTATCGAACCAAACGCATTATCAGCTCGAACTAGTTTTTCGCTGTTAATGTTGCCAGCAACTTTTCTGCCTCGGCTCTCTCGGAGAAATCTTTTTTCTCTGACAACAATCTTTGCAAAGTCTCAATAGCCGCTTCAGTATTCCCCGCAGCCTGATCAATCATGGCGCTGTGATACTGCATCGCAGGGCTGCCATCGCCATCGGCCAGCGCTCGTTCGATAGAGCGCTGCGCCTTAATCAATTGATTATTTTTCAATTGCACTATCGCCAGCGTATCCAGTGTTGATGGTGTCCGGCCGCTGATATCTACAGCTTTCTCAGCATAATCCAGCGCTTTTTCCGGGTCGGAGTCACGCAATAACCAGGCGAGATTATTCAGCACCACCACGCTCTCCGGAGCGTCCTGCAGTGCGGCATCATACTGCTCAACAGCCTTATCCTCTTCTCCCTTGCCAACGTACAGGCTCGCCAGCTCATGCCTGACCGCGACATCGTCCGGATGCTCATTGAGCCAATCCGTCATCATCCCTTCTGCGACCTCTCTATCTCCAGCCAACCAGCGTTGCTGGGCGAGAAACAACATATTTCGGCTGGTGGGTGCTTTTGCAAATACTTTTTCCGATAGTTCCAGCGCACGCTCTCTGTCACCGCTCTCAAGGATATAGACTGCCTCCAGCTGCATAACTTCCGCATTTTCCGGCGCCAGTTTTTTCAAGATAGTCAGATTTTCTTCTACTGCTGGCTTGTCTTTCCCGCGAAGAAATATACGGGTTAGCTCGATACGCGGTTCGAGATAGCCGGGAGAGATCTGAAGCGCTTTTTCAAATTCAGCTTTTTCCCGATCGACATCATTCAGGCCACGATAAGTCATACCCAGATGATAATGTGGCTGAGGCGCATCAGGACGAAGAGCTATCAACTGTTCAAGGGTAGACCTGGCGGCGGAAAACTCGTTTCGGGCTAGCAGTGATAGCCCTTTGACATTGAGCACCTCGGGATTATTTTGTGACGCAGGATCCAGGGTGCTGAGGAGATTCGGCACCAGCTGCGGCTGATCTTTAGTCAGATAATAACGGGACAGCACAACTCGGGGCTGAGTCGCTTTTGGATGCGCTTCCATCGCCCGTTTCAGACTATCCTCCACACCCTGATCATCTTTTTCCAATTCAGCTAATGCAGCGAGTTTCATCAGTGTTGGCAGATTATCCGGAAGCGCTTCCAGTATTTTCTGGTAATAACCTTTGGCGCCATCAAAATCATTCTCCCGAATAGACAGGAGTGCCAGCTTGTCGTTGGCAGTGACATCATCAGGGAATACTGTCAGCGCCTGACTAAACGCAGCTCTCGCCTCAGCTGGTTTATCCAGTGAAAGATAGACCTGTCCGCGCAGATTATGGGGCGCGGCACTATCGGGCATTTTCTGCTCGAAGGCATCAACTGCGGCCAGTGCAGCATCTACATCTCCCTCCTTAAGATGGGCAGTTACCAGTAGAATATCCGCCTGCTCAAACTCCGGATCAAGTTTGAGCGCCGCCTCAATATGTTCAAAGCTGCTCGCCACCTGACCACTTGCAAGCAACCCTGCGCCCAGTCTGGCCTGCGCTTCCGGAGAATCGGGCTGCAGGGAAGCCACTTTCGCTAGAAGTGTCAACGCCTCCTCGGTTTTACCCTGCTTGATCAGGGCTCCCGCCAACAGGTTCAGCGCATCGATATCCTCAGGGTTTGCCTCAACAACAGCACGCATCAACTCTTCAGCTTCCACACCTTCACCCTCTCGCAGTTTCATATTGGCGAGAAGCTTCCTGCCGGGGGCGCTGTCCGGCGCGATGGAAAGGTAGCGATAGGAAAAATCCTCTGCCTGCGCAGAATTACCCAATTTGTCGTGAGCTGTCGCCAGATAAAACAACGACATGGGGTAGCGGTCTCCATCCGTTTGCGCCAGGTCAAAAGCCTCTGTGGCGGCTTTCATATCACCGTCGCGGAAGTGAATAATCCCCTGTAAATAGTTGGCGGCCGGGCTTTTTGGCGAACGTTTGATCAGCGCCGACGCATCCTCGGACGCACCGGTATTGTCCTCCTTCTGCAACCTTACCAGCGCCCGCTTATAGCGGTCCTCAAAGCGATCATCATCACTGGCCAGCGCCTTTGAGTAGGCAGCTTCTGCAGCATCCAGGTTCAAGCCTTGCAGCTCGATATCCCCAAGCAGGCTTAACGCCGGGGCATATTCCGGCTCCAGGTCAAACACCTTATCCAGCAAGCCCCTGGCTTCACTCCAGTCACCACCTGACTGTGTACCTTTCAGCTTGGCCTGGGCCACCAGGGCATAGGGAAGATCGGGGGCCGCTGAAATTGCTTTATCTATCAGTAGCGCAGCCTCATCTTCCTGTCCCCGCGCCAGCGAACCGAGTCCCTGTGACGCGAGCACCATAGAAAGATCAACACCAGAGAGAGTGTCTACCGGCAGCTCCTGCAATGGCTCAAATTGGTTTTGTAAAAGATGTGTTTGGGCAAGAAGAGGCAATACATCGCTGTCCGGCTGGCCCAGTTCATGGGCCACCTTCAACTCTTTTTCAGCATTGGCATAAGCCCCTTCGCTAAAGTAGTACTCACCCAACAACCACCTTGCCTGCTGGTTATTGCTATTTTTCTGCAACGCATTTTTTAACTCGATAACGGCAGCATTGTTCCTGCCTTCCGCAAAGTAGGCCTCCGCCTTGGCAACCTCCGGGTTTCCCGTCATGTCACTGGAGCAGGCCAGAATTAAACCTGCCGCAATCATCAGAAACCCTACCCGAAAAAACCTGCTCATAGAAAATTCCCTTTGTACCTGCCAGAGATTACTGCTTGCTTGAAAGCGATTAACATTATTCCGAAAAATAAAGCTGCATATTTGATAATAAAACTTCGTTCAAGGTTAAAGCAAACAGGGTTTGCGGACAAATAGATAGTAGCTGAATGGATAGCAGCTGAGTGGATAGTGGCCAGATAAAACAACGTATCTGGGATATGCGAGAGAAGCCCGTTATACATTCCAGTCAAAAAGAGCCAGGCAAAAAAATTCAGGCAAAAAAAAGCGGCGACCAAAGGTCGCCGCTTTCGTACTCACACTTAACTTACAGAGTAGATCAGGCAGACAGGCTACCATTTACTTTTCTGCGACGAACCAGACCCATCAACAACAGGCTGGCTGCCAGCAAGCCCAGGGTAGCGGGCTCAGGGATGTTTTCAGTGGCGAGAATTGCAAACTCGAGCTGAAAGCTGTTTTCCTGGTTTTCTGCAGTGGTGAAACCAATGCAGTTTTCACCAGCATCAGCTGCCGCGCAAGCTTCGGCACTGAGTGGACCCAGACCAAGTGCAGCAACGTATACGTCGTAGGTGAAGCCATCAACCGAGAACGAATCGATCAGGAAAGCCAATGTTGTGCCGTTAAAGAGCTGTGCTGTTGCCAGCTCAAGCAAGTCACTGCCGAGAGCGAAAATATCACCACAGCCAAACCCGTTGAAGGGAACACCCGCCGGACAGGAGCCAGGGGCTTCGGGTCTATTGAGCGTTTCGGTAAAGCTCACACCAAAAGTCACTTCCTGAACTTGATCCGCACCACCACCAGCTGGCGTCAGAACAACATAATCCTCAGCCATTGTGTTTTGCAAAGACTGGTTCTCGGGATCAGTAATCACATAGTTATTGTGGGTAACTACCGGACCCAGGGCGAAAGTCGTGGCATTCACGTCAGTCGAAACCATCAGGCCAGTCGCACCACTACCGCTGGTCAGGTTATTACTTGGAGTTGTGCTATCGCCAGCTTCGGGGTTGATAACCAGGCTGCTGGGCAAGCCGAAGTCGTTGGAGGGATTACCCCAACTCAGCTTGGTGAACCCGTCAACATCAGAAACGCCAGCGGTTGCACCTTCTTTTACAACACCAGCCGGGTTGATCGGCTCTACCCACTCAAATTCCTGGGTATAATCAAAGGAGGTGATCATGGTTGCCGCTGAAGCGCTGCCCACCATTGCAGCACTCAGGCCCAGGCCTATAGCTAACTGCTTTACAAAATTGTTGGTTTTCATTTATTCACTCCTAGAACCTTACAGTTCCATTGTTTGTTTGCCGAAAAGATGAATCTTGGATGATCAGATTAATACTGACCAACCTTTCCGTATTAGTAAGCACGAAGTATGCCAAGACATCTTAGCCCTCCACAAAAAAACCTATCTCATTGATATTTAAATATTTATCAAAAAAATGCTCTTAAGGGGCCAAAGGGGAAATGAAGGGAAACTCGCCGCCTGTAAAGAAACCTGACGGTGCCAACAGGCTTAAAAACTCACGTTTAGCCACTCACTCCACCCCCCCATTTTTTTGTCGATACAGAAAAAAGGGGCATGGACGATAGAGTAAAGGGTAGCCAAGACCGTCACAGATAGTTTTGACCCTGTTCCACAGGCAGCCCATAATCCGGTCATGACAGACATTAATACGATCCTGCAACTGGTTCATGCCGGGCATCGCGCGCCCTCAGCCGACAACTCACAACCCTGGCATTTCCTCTGGAATGGCAAACAGCTGTCATTGCGCTACGATCACGCCAGGGTCGCTGGCCGCACATTCCCCCCCGATAACCAGGCAACACTGTTATCCATGGGTGCTGCGGTGGAGAACATCGTCAATGCTGCGCAACAGCTGGATCTGAAAACGGAGATTCACTGGTGGCCTGAAGGCGAGACCAACCGTGCCTACTACGCTGATCTAGGCTTCGAGCCATCGCCCGTCAAGCCTCTGCTGGAACGCACCAAACAATATCCATCGATTCGTCATACCAATCGTTTCCCCTACAAGAACACACCGCTTCCCCGGGATGTTCTGGACAGACTGGGAGAACTGTCCGAGGGCGGCGCCAAACTGATAGCCATCAATGAACCCAGGCTGATCAGGCAGGTAGGTAAACTGGTTAAATCTGCCTCGGAAATTCGCTTTCAGACCAGAGAGGTTCACGAGTGGCTGATAGCCAGCCTGCGCTTTTCCGAAGATAGTGTAAAAGAAGCTGACGGACTGGATTTAAAGACGCTGGCACTACCGCCGGGCGGCTCGTATCTGCTGAAATTTATCGGTGACTGGAACCGCATGAAAATGCTCAACCGCCTGGGTATCTACAAGTTGCTGGCAACAGTGGACTCAGCGCCTGTCTCAGGCGCACCAGCACTACTGGCGGTGATTGCCCCACCGGGTGCCACCGGTGCGATTGATGCCGGAATGTTGCTTAACCGGAGCTGGAGCTACCTCAATGGCCAGCATATCGCCGCTCACCCGTACTATGTAATCTCTGACCAGTTGGCGAGACTGTCCACCGGCACTGTCCCTTCTGATCTTGTTGGCGCAGCCACAACGCTGGCAAGCAGCTGCAAAAACACACTTGGCTTATCCGGGGAAGAAAGTCTGCACATGCTGCTCAGGATTGGCTACCCCAAAAAGCAGGCACCCCCTGCCTCGCTGCGATTACCGATCGAAAAGGTATTCACCGATACCTCTACCCGATAACCAGGGAAAATCGGGCAATCCTTACCGGATACCGAGCCTTTTCCTGGCAATGAACAAGCCGATTTTTTGTATGGGGTTGGCGTTTCCCCATGGACGCCAGGTTGTTTTCATACAGTTGCGATAGGCATCAAAGTGAAGTCCAAAAGGAGCTGCCAGGACTTTACCACGATTGAGGAGAACCTTGAGGGCATGGGTGGCAGCAACGCCGGCACAGAGCTCGCAGGCCATATTGGTTGATGGACCTTTTTGGGCTGCCAGATCGACCCTGCTGTCATCCACCAGATAGGTTGATTGCAACATGGCGGGGGACAGCCCCAGCAAAAAGTGCAGCAGCTGCTCGTTTTCTGACAAACCTTTCATCCTGAAGTACTGCTCAAAGGTCATCTTTCCCGGCATAAAACAGAGCAGGGCAACCCCCATACCGAGCGGTGCCGCTGTGATAGCAGGGATTCCCTTTTCAGCACATGCAGCAAATACCGCCTGCCTGATATCCAGGGCAAAAAAATCCAGCCCATCAACATAGAGGTCGGCACCGGCGAGAAACTCGTCGAGAGTGTCACTGGTCACACCCTCCGGAAAGGTCTTTATGTCTAGGTCGGGGTTAATTGAGGAGGCCATCTCTGTCAGCACGTCAACCTTGGTCCTTCCCAGGTTGGGGATGGTGGCACCGACCTGACGGTTAAAGTTAGCCAACTCAAAAATATCCAGGTCAGCCACATGGAAGTTGCCGATGCCCAGCCGGGCCAGGGAAAGCAGGTGACTACCACCCACACCGCCCAATCCGGCAATGGCAATTCGTTTGGCGGACAACAGCTGCTGCTCGGTTTCTGTCACCCACCCCAGATTGCGTGAAAATGCTGTTTGATAATCAAAGTTCTCAGCCAAACCTCACTCTCCCGCCAAAACTCTGTCTACTTTTCCATGGCAACGACTGTCCGGCCACAACAACAACTGACTGTCTACCGATTCACAACTGACGCCTGATAGCCGCTATTCACCACAGGGTAAATCGTCTCATAAAGTCCACGTAAATCGGGCAACATGCCCTTAATCGCTTTTTCTGTAGTAGAGAAATAGGGCGCTCTGAGACCATGGTAGTCAACCTCTTCGCCCACCTTCTCGAAATCAATTCCCGATCTCGCCAGCAAACGGGGCAGGAAGGGCTCCATCATGGCAAATGCCATGCTCATACCAGTGATTTCTGCGAGGGAAGTTGCCGCCAAATACGCGGCCACCGAAATCAGGGAAAACGTACGGCGCTCATGAAATGAACAATCGATCGCATCCAGATCACCGAAACGGGTGCGCCCCTCCCCCGCCCGCCGCCTGAAAGCTCCATCAACAGCCAGCCTTGAAACTTCACAAATCGTCTCACGGTTGAGATGGAGACTCTCCAGGAGTTTTCTGTCCAGATTGTCTCCGCAAAAGGCTTCCATTGGCAGGTGTGAAATGCCTTTATTACCGGCTGGCACCAACCTCACACAACCCGCGCCCCTATTGGTTGCCTTGTGTCGAACCAGGCAGTGTAACGAGATATCATCAAAGGCATCCCATTCCTTTTTGGCGGGAAAGCGGTCTATCGGCTCATACCTGAATTCTTCGCAATAAACGTGGTACCTGATGCTATAAACTTCCGCTTTCTGCTCGGGGGTTCCGGCATATTCAACTGTGAAGTAGCGTTGAAAATCCTCGGCTATGGTCAACATACTTTCGTTCATAATGCTTCCCTGTGACCCTTGTCAGATCAGCTGTTTATCCTGCAGCACACTCTCACCAATGCTTTCTCACTAGTACTTTCTCACTACAGTAAAGCACAACATGCTCTTTTCAGCGAAAACCCGCGCGCCACCTCTCCAACCACCACAAAAAGAGAGCATGGCTTATACGAAAGAACTAATAAATACAGATTAACCCCCGGAGATTAACACCCATTATGTGAACTGTATAACTTTCACGACCCAGAAAAGACAACCTCTCTTAGCGGCTCTACCTAATGAAGCAGATTCCGGCGAAGTTCATCAATCAAGCCAGTTACTGCCGAGTCCAGCAGCTGGTAGGTATTTTCAAAACCCTTGACACTGCCGTAAAAAGGGTCGGGGATTTCCGGTTGCTCAGTCTCCGGGCAAAAAGAGCGAATCAACGCCAGCTTGTACACAAGCTCATCAGGGCACATCTGCAGCAAGTCCTGATAATTGTCCTGATCCATCGCCAGGATGTAATCAAATCTTTCAAAATCCCTGGCGACAACCTGCCTGGAGCGGCCGCGTTTCAATTTAACACCAAACATAACGGCTACCTTTCTGGCCCGCTCGTCAGTTCTCTGGCCGGCCATACAGACGTGGGTACCGGCAGAATCCACCTTGACCAGGCGCTGCAAGCCATGGGCCTTAAGTCGATGCACCAAAATCCCTTCCGCCAGAGGTGAGCGACAAATGTTATGTCGACACACCATCAATATGGCCACACCCTTCATAGCTGTGTCTCGTCAGGCTGGCCAACACCACCGTTTTTCGCCGGTCTCAGCAGGCTGGCGAAAACATACAGATAGAAAATCCAGCTCACTCTGGCAGAGTCCAGTGGTGAGCCGAACAAACCAAAGACAGCGATAGCGATGACACCTGCAGAAAATGCGACATACAGCGGCAATGTATTCTGCGGCAAGCATGGCACCAGTGCCGCAGTGACACCGAGCAGCACAAACAGCCCCAACCCGATCCAGCCATTGTCATACCAGGACTGCACATAGATATTTTTGATATGCCAGGGTAAATGCGCAAAATCGTTGTAGAAGAACCAGTGATCAAGCCCTCCGGTAAACTCGCCGTTGGTGAGCAAATTTTCATTACCTGAACCAAATGTCACGTCGTCCAGCTCAACTATCGTGCCCCTGGAAAAGTTTTTCAGGTAGAGGGTCGTAGGCCAGCGGGAGAGCCGTGACCGTTTACCCACACTGGCTGAACCCAGGGTGGTCGACACGGTTGTGAAATGCTCGCCCGTGCCCTCAAAGCGAAGGGAAGACGCGTGGCAATTTGCCCGAAAATTGCTGGCAAAAATCAGGTTTCTTTCACAGATAAACACGGCGAGTCGGGCTTTTTCCGACGCCCTGACCCGGAGCTGCACAGTGTATTTTGTGTCCGGCTGAACGGGAATTCGCTGACCAAAGGCGAGATCCTCCCCGGGGCCAAGCCGAAGATACGCATTGCCACCTTCGCTCTCGATGGAAAAGCTGCCGACAGCACTGACCTTTTCAGGAAAACGGTAAGCATAGTCCGCCGGGAAAGTGCCGATACCGTTGCCCAACAACCTGGCTCGCCAACTGCTGGAACCCGCATCCACAACGTTTTGCCAATGACTCAACCGGGAGTCCAGGTCGCTGGATACGGTATCCATGCGCTCATTGAATTTATAACCACCCAGTGCCACCGCAAAAACACCCGGCAACATCACCAACAGCACTACCGCCAAAAACTGATTAAAGTATGGCTGCGTCCGGAGTCGGACAAACAGAACAATTGCCAGCACATAAAACAGCAGTTGTGCCAGACCAATGGTCAATGCATGCCCGGCTGAACGGTCCACCCAACGGCTGTCAAAATGTGCACTGATCGTGACAGACAGAAGAAGACAACCGGCAAGTAGCCAGCAAATCACCCCCAGCGCCCTGTATCGCTGCGCCAACCAGCCACCGACCAATGCAAAAACAGCCAATCCGGCAAAGGCGGCAAGGGCATAACTGCCACCGCGTGAAAATGACAGCCAGGCCGCCAATATCCCCAGCATCAGCGTGACGCTGATCAGCAGTGAAGGAAAGCCACTCTGCCTGATTCCCGCACGCCAGCGGCACACCATGGAGAGTACCGCATAGGCAACACAGCCAACAAAGAAACTCACGTAGGTTGCGCGGGTGAATCCCACCGTGGCGCAATAGGCCAGCGCACAAAATGCCACCAGTGCATAGATCTTCAGCACCCCTCTGGAACCATGAAAAATCCCGTACAGGGTCACCGGCAAAAGCAACAGCACAATCCCGTCAATCACCTCGCCACCGGTGTGCATATCCGAAAAAATACCGGTGGTGCGATAGGCCGATGCCAGATCAAGCAGCGAATTAACCACGTGATACCAGGCACTCCAGGACAACAGTACACCGAGCGTGCCCCGCTCCCAGAGCACGATCACCCCCAACACCAGCGCCGCCGTACAGAACCCCGTGACCAGCCAGTTAACAGACCGGTCGCGGGCACGGCGGAACACATTCAGCCAGAGGGGTGTCAACAGTAGCGCCCAGAGCATGCCCCTGATCAGTTTGTAGCCATATTCCGGCAAATAATACGGGTTACCGGTAATACTCTCGGGTGGGAACAGGAACACACCCCAGGCGGAAAAACCGGCCAGTACAACCGCACAATAGGCTGCAATCAGCAGCAAAGCACCCTTGCGATGCGACAGACGAAGATCAAAACGTCCGGACAATAGTGCGAACGCTATTGTCGTCAGCATCAACAGATCCAGTTCATTGAACAGAAACCTGCCCGTGTAAGTGGCAAGGTCCAGGCTGACCGTCGCAACCGGCAGCACCAGCAACCAGAGGCGCGGGACAAAAAACAGCAGCACCAGGTAAACCAGGGCGACAACAATCGACAGGCTCCCCACCAGGGGGAAAGACAGAAACGGATACAGTGCCAGCAGCAATAATGCCAGGCCTGTCAGTTTTCCAGAGATATTGAGAATGGGATTTGGCCCCGGTTTTTTTATCGTCTGATCAGAGGGCATATCAGCGTTCCGTTTAAAAAATGTCGGTCATTGGGCAGCCTCAAGCAATGCATTGACATACGCCGAGGGGATGGCATAACTGATGGCAGAGGGATTGTGCAGCATGGCTTCTTTTGATTCTTTGACAAACACACTATTGATCACGGCAACGACCCTACCGGTCTCGACATCGTAAACCGGGCTGCCGCTGCTGCCGGGGTAGGCTGTCGCATCGAGCTGATAAACCTCAAAAGGCTGGCGGGCACGTTTGATTTGCGCGGCCGTCAGCGTGGCAGAGGACATGGCAGGCATCACGATAGGGGTCACCGCAGACACAATACCCCGATGCGTGACTGGCTGCAGGCCCAACACCAGCCCAATCGGGAACCCGGTAAAGGCAATCTCTTCACCTTCGCGGAGAGTACGCGAACTCTCCACCACCAATGGTGGGAGGGCGGGGCCGACAATCTCCAGCAGCGCGAGATCGTGGGCTTCATCTGTTCGGATCAGGGTAGCCGGGTAGACACGGGAAGCTTTCCCCTCACCGCTAAACACCGCCAGTAACTCTTTTTTTTCATTATCGAGCGGTTTCTGAATAACATGGAAATTGGTCACCACCTGTCGGCCGTTACCCACCACAAAGCCGGTACCCCGAAAAGTCGGCAGTTGCCCCCGACCATCCGGCCCCTTGTTCGGGAAGACCGTGCCGATGCCGACCACCCCGCCCCTGATCTTGTCGATGGTATCCGGCAGCCCGGCCACAACCTGAGCGACCGGCATCAGCGATAAACCGCACAGCAAAAGCAGGTAACGTACCAATAACCTCATGAGCTGGAATCCCCGACCGTCCGCGTTGAACTTTGGCCACAGGTTACGTGCATTTGATAAAAATCGCTATAATCCGGCATCTTCCGAAAAACCGGGACAACTCAACGAACGGATCGCGCCCCCCATGTCAGATCTTCTTCACCAACTCATCAGTCATCAGTCCATGCGAACACCTGATGCGATGGCGCTGTATTTCAAGGATCGTCAATTCAGTTACCGTGAGTTGCAACAGCAGGTCGACGCTGTCTCATGCGGCCTGCTATGTGCAGGCCTGAATCGCGGTGAACGGGTAGCGACCTATCTGCCAAAAGTGCCGGAAAATGTTTTCGGTCTGTTTGGTGCCGCCCGCGCCGGAGGGGTGTTTGTCCCGGTCAATCCACTGCTCAAGGCCAACCAGGTGGCCTACATTCTGCGCGACTGCAATGTCCGGATACTGATCACCTCGGCACAACGGCTGGAGCAATTGGCTGTGGTACTACAGGAGTGCCCCGATCTACGGACTGTGGTGATTATCGACGACAAACCCCGGCCACCATCAGCAGCAGCAGCAGCAACGCATTATGCCCTGCTCGGCTGGGACAGTTTCCTCAGCAGTCAGAACGGCCAACCGCCCCACCCACATATCGACAGTGACATGGTGTCCATCCTCTATACCTCGGGCAGCACCGGCAACCCGAAAGGCGTCGTACTCTCCCATAAAAACATGGTCACCGGCGCCAGAAGCGTTGCGTCCTATTTAAATAATCACGCGGATGACCGGCTGCTGGCGGCCCTGCCCTTCAGCTTTGATTACGGACTCAGCCAACTCACCACTGCATTCTCGGTGGGCGCCTCGGTGGCCCTGATGGATTACCTGCTGCCCCGGGACATTATCCGCAGCATTCAGCGCTACAACATCACCGGCCTGGCGGCTGTCCCGCCACTGTGGAACCAGCTGGCACAGCTGGAATGGCCCGAGGAAACTGCTCGCTCACTGCGCTATATCACCAATAGCGGTGGCGCCATGCCGGCGGCCACCACCAGCAGGCTGAGAGCCGCCCTGCCCGATACAAAGGTTTTTTTGATGTATGGGCTCACCGAAGCATTCCGGTCCACTTTTCTGCCACCGGAGCAAATCGATCAACGCCCCGACTCAATTGGCAAGGCAATACCCAACGCCGAGGTTCTGGTGATCCGCCCGGACGGCACACCCTGCAACGCCGGGGAACCGGGCGAGCTTGTCCACCGTGGGTCACTGGTGGCCATGGGCTACTGGAACGACCCGCAGAAAACCGCTGAGCGTTTCAAGCCAAGTCCCGGCCAGCCCACCGGGATTCCCCTGCCGGAAATTGCAGTATGGTCGGGCGACCAGGTGCGCAGGGACGAGGAGGGTTATCTGTATTTCATCAGCCGACTGGATGAAATGATCAAAACCTCCGGTTATCGGGTGAGCCCCTCCGAAGTTGAAGAAGTCGTATACAACCTCCAGGGTATCAGCCAGGCTGCTGCTCTCGGGCTAGCTCACCCGATGCTGGGGCAGGCCATTTTGCTGGTGATAACAACACATGGCACAGTAACGGCATCAGAAGTCCTGCAGCACTGCAAAAAGGAACTGCCCAATTTCATGGTGCCCCAGCAAATCGTTATCCTCGAGCATATGCCTCACAATCAAAATGGCAAAATAGACCGAAAGCATCTTGCCACTGAATACCGCGACCTTTTCAAGGAGCCTCAGGCGTGAAAAAAGCATTACCGGAACATGTACCGATGGACCAGTTCAAGGTGATAGACAACTGCCTTCAGGTGGGTCATGTAGCCGTCGACCGACTCGCCGAGCGGGTGGGGCAAACACCCTTTTATGCCTACGACCGGCAGCTCATGACAGAGCGGGTAGCCGCACTGAGAGCGCAGTTTCCTGAGGATATCCATTTACACTACGCCATCAAATCCAACCCGATGCCTGCCGTTGTTCAACACCTGGCGGGGCTGACCGACGGGCTTGATGTGGCGTCGCTGAAAGAACTTCGCGTAGCACTGGATACGGGCACCAGCCCACGCAATATCAGCTTTGCCGGACCGGGCAAAAGCGATGTCGAACTGAAAGCGGCGGCAGCGGCGGGCATTATTATCAATCTTGAATCCGCCGGGGAAATGGAACGGCTGGCGACCATCTGCAACCAGACCGGCCACCGGGCCAATGTCGCCGTGAGAGTTAACCCCGACTTTGAACTGAAAACCTCCGGCATGAAGATGGCCGGCGGCCCAAAACCTTTCGGCATCGATGCTGAAGAGGTTCCCGCCGTGCTGAAGCGGCTTGGGCAACTCGACCTCGCCTTCCAGGGCTTCCACATTTTCAGTGGCTCACAGAACCTGCGACCGGACGCCATCATTGAGGCCCAGACAAACACCTTTGCCCTGGCACTGAAACTGGCCGATCACGCTCCATCGCCTGTCCAGTGGCTGAATATCGGTGGCGGCTTTGGCATTCCCTACTTCCCCGGCGAACAACGACTCGACCTCGGCCCTGTCGCGGATAATCTTGCAACCCTTCTGGCCCGCCACAGGGCCGACCTGCCAGAAGCAGAAATTGTTGTTGAGCTGGGCCGCTATCTGGTGGGTGAGGCCGGCGTCTACGTCTGCGAAGTCATCGACCTGAAAAAATCCCGGGGTGAAACCTATGCAGTGACCAATGGCGGGCTGCACCATCATCTCGCTGCATCGGGCAACTTCGGTCAGGTGATCAGAAAAAACTATCCGGTCTGTATCGGCAACCGGGTGACAGGCGATCCGCTGACACCGGTAAATGTGGTGGGGCCGCTGTGTACCCCACTGGATATCCTCGGGGATAAATACGCGCTGCCGCCCGTTCAGATAGGCGATCTGATTGTGGTCTTTCAATCTGGCGCCTATGGCTATACCGCCAGCCCGCACCACTTTCTGAGCCACCCTGAGCCGGTTGAGGTCCTGGTCTGATCGCCCGACCAAACGTCGACTACGGCTCCGGGTGATAAAAAATCTTCACAACCTGCCACACCACTACTCAATTCTGTGCTGAGCTGGCAGAATGCTATCCGGCAGGCTGATCGCCCCGGATTTATGACGAAAATGGAACAACCTCTATGAGTTTGCAAGCGGACATCATTCAAATTATCAATGACGTACTTATGCTCGACGGACAAACCACTGAGTTTGACAGTGACACCGGCCTGCTGGGATCCATACCGGAATTTGACTCTATCGCTGTGGTCTCGCTGGTGACTGCACTGGAGGAAGAGTTCGGCTGTGCTTTCGATGATGACGAACTCAATGCCGATGTATTCGCCACCATTGGCAGTCTCACAAAAGTCGTCGAGCAAAAGCTGGGCTGATGAATCCTTCCTGCAGGCTCGAACCCGCGTATATCGCCGGGAGCAGAGGCAAACTGTTTGCACTCCACTGCGCACCTGCAGCTCGAAATGACCGTGCAGAATGCGTGATTGTCGCCCCCTCCTTTGCCGAGGAAATGAACCGTTGTCGCTATATGCAGACTATGCTGGCGCAGCAACTTGTCGGCCACGGCATCTCTCTGCTATCCGTTGATCCCTTTGGTACCGGCGACAGCCAGGGCGAGTTTGTAGAAACCGACTGGCAACAGTGGATCAGGGATCTCATCACCGCAGCAGACTATGCCGGGCAGCTCGGTTACCGAGCTGTCACCCTGCTGGGTATCCGCCTCGGTGCGCTGCTGGCAGCCGCCGCCGCACCCGAGGTGAAAAACCTGCAACGGCTGGTCTTCTGGCAACCGGTCAGCAACGGCAAGCTCGCTCTCAATCAGTTTCTGCGCATCAAAATTGCCGCTGCCATTGGCCGCGACGAGGACGGCGGCACCACTGCCCAGTTTGAAGAAGAACTCAACCGGGGGAACAGCATTCAGGTGGCGGGCTATGATGTTTCTCCCGCGCTTTTCAGGGGAGTCCAGGCTGCCCATTTCGATCAATACCTATCACCCATCACCGCACCGATCAGCTGGTTTACGGTACTGACCAGCGAAGAGCGCAGCACCCCCCGCGCCGATCTGAAAACCATCGAACAATGGCGCTCCGAGGGAAAACAGATCGAACATCTGACCAGTATAGGCCCCGCCTTCTGGCAGGCTCACGAGCGGACCCTGGCACCCAATCTGGTGAACAAGACCATCAGTCATCTGACCGGGGTACCCCAACATGAATGAGCACGCGGTTGTTTTCCCCTGCGAAGAGGATGCATTGTTGGGCATCGTTCACTCACCGGACCAGGCGGGAACCACCGGCGTGGTAATCATTGTGGCCGGCGGCCCTCAATACCGGGTAGGCGCCCACCGCCAGTTTGTTGTGCTGGGCAGGGAACTGGCTCGACAGGGTATTCCGGTATTGCGCTTCGATCACCGGGGAACGGGTGACAGTGGCGGCTCTTTTCGCGGGTTCCTCGACATGGATGCCGATATTCGGAGTGCCATCGACACGCTTTTCAAACAGTGTGGCAACCTGAAGCGCGTGATGCTCTGGGGTGAGTGTGAGTCCGCCTCGGCCGCCGCTTTTTATGCCTACGGGGATCCCCGGGTGGCGGGCATCTTTATGGTCAATCCCTGGGTCAGAACAGAGGCAGGGCAAGCCAAAACCTACCTCAAACACTACTATTGGAACCGGCTAAGAGATCCCCGTTTATGGCAGAAAATCAGGGCCGGCCAGTTCTCCCTGATGCGCTCCCTGAAAGCCTGGCTACAACTGCTCAGGCATGTCGCCAAAAGCAACGGCGATTCGAAAAAAGCTTCAGACGCAGAAGAACTGACGTCGCTACCATTGCCCGAACGCTTAACCAGGAGTCTGCAACGATTTCCGGGAAAGACGTATATTCTGACCAGTGGTAACGACTATATTGCTCAGGAATTCAAAGACTTCACGAACAGCTCGGTTGTCTGGAAAAGCTCCGGGCTACAGGAAAAAATCTTTTTTAATGAAATGGCCGATGCCGACCATACCTTTTCCCGGACGGTCTGGCGTACAGAACTGTTCGAGCAAACCGCGCAATGGCTGAAGAACCATTTAACGGATCAGTCCGATCAAAAATCTGCGAACACCAACAACGACCACTGATCGACCACTGAATAATGGTTGCTACTGCCATCCCGCCAAACCCGAATAAATGGACCGCAAACAAAATGGAGTTCACGCCATGACCACCAGCCATCTGCCGCCGCTGCTCAACCACTATCTGGCGGGTTGGTCCTGCTCTGCAACAACAGCATTCAGCTCAGAAAATGCGCTGGGCAGAATGGTGAAAGCCGCCAACAGCTCACTGCCCGATATTTCAGCCGAAAACGGCACATCGGCCTGTGCCAGCACCGATGTGCTCTATCAGACAGCTAACGGATCCAGTTTTGCCATGATTGGACAGCCGGAATGGACCGAGGAACACATAGCCAGCAAAGCCCGCGAGGAAGGCCATGGCGCAGCACTGGCAATGGCCCACGCTGAATACGGCAGCCGCTTTTTACAGGTATTAAGGGGCCCGTTCGCCTTCGCGGTTATCGATAACTCGACGGATACGGTGATGCTGGGTACCGACCGGATGGGCCGTCACCCACTTTATTACACCGAGATCGATCACGGACTGGTTTTCGGTTCGTCGGCATCCATTGCACTTGCCAATGCGAACCCGGCTGAGGAAGCCGAAAAAGCCAGGCTGCAAACCCAGGGCCTTTATGAATACGTCTATTTTCATATGGTACCCAGCCCACATTCGATATTTGAGGGACTGAAAAAATTACCCGCCGGCCACCTGTTGCTTTACTCGGAAAACCAGTGCGTCGTCAGCAACTACTTCCGGCCCGTGTTCAAGGAACAATCGCCGGATGGATTTACCAGCCTCGGAGCGGAGCTCAAGACACAGTTAAAAGATGCCGTTGAACGCTGCATCAAGCCCGGCGTGAAAGTGGGGGCATTTCTCAGCGGCGGGCTGGACAGCTCTTCCGTGGCCGGCATGTTGTCTGAAATCAGCCCGAACAATGCCCAGGCATTCTCGATCGGCTTTTCAGCCAAGGGTTACGATGAGATGGCCTACGCGCGCCTCACCGCAAAACACTTCGGCATCCAGCTCCACGAGTACTATGTCACGCCAGAGGATGTGGTGAAGGCCCTGCCAATGGTCGCCGCCAGTTATGACGAACCGTTCGGCAACTCCTCTGCCCTGCCCGCCTATTTCTGCGCCAAACTGGCCGCCGAAAACGGTATCCAGTGCCTGCTTGCCGGCGACGGCGGTGACGAACTGTTTGGCGGTAACGAGCGCTATATCAAGCAGCGGGTATTTGAAAACTACCAGAAGTTTCCCGCAGGCCTGCGACGCGCCTTCATTGAACCGCTCATCAATGCCCTCCCCAATGCCATACCACTGGCCGGCAAGGCAAAAAGCTATCTCCAGCAGGCCAATGTTCCGCTTCCCGATCGCCTGCAAAGTTATAACTTCCTGCACCGCCATGCCGCGAATGAAATTTTCGACGATGAATTTCTGGCGACAGTCAACACCCAGGCGCCGCTCCAGTTGCTTAGAGAAACATACCATCGGGCGACTGACGCCAGTACGCTCAATAAAATGCTGTATCTGGACTGGCAATATACCCTGGCGGATAACGACCTCAGAAAGGTCAGCCACATGTGTGAACTGGCTGGCGTGGATGTCGCTTATCCCATGCTGGATGACGGTCTGATTGACCTGTCATGTCGGGTACCTAGTGACTGGAAGATCAAAGGCAACGACCTGCGCCATTTTTACAAAGCCGCACTGAAGGGCTGGCTGCACGACGACACCATCAACAAGAAAAAACAGGGTTTCGGCTTGCCGTTTGGGGTATGGATGGAAACCCATAAACCGCTTCAGGAAATGGCCTATGACCATCTACTGAACCTGAAAAAACGCCAGTTTTTCAAACCCGCGTTTATTGACCAGACCATAGACCTGCACAGAAATCAGCATGCTGCCTATTACGGGGAACTGATCTGGATTCTGATGGTGCTGGAAATGTGGTTGGCCCAGCATCAATAAAAGGCATCAATAAAAAATACCCATAAAACACCAACCGCCACCAGACACCCAATAGAAAATAGTGTCAGTTCTTTTTGGAAAACATCGACTTAAAATAAGCAACCCACGACCTGACATAAAGCATTCTGTCGCCGGGGTACCATAGATCTGACTTGATTCTAAAATCCAGAAATCGGCAAAAAAACCCGGCTACAGAGCGCCATTTTTGCCATATAGCAGGTTGCCTTGAACGCAGGCGGGAAAGCAAATAGCCAATTTCACCCGGCACCGTATGACGACAAACCACTTTCCTGTTGGGAGGACCAAGGTTTTTTACAGCGTGGCCGAAGAAAGCATCTGTCTGTAACCTGGGATAGTTTTTGCCGGAATAGAGATCAAGGTGGAGGTATCCCCAAAAACGCGCATTGATTTCAATAAACCAGAATCGATCCGTTTCAGGTTCCCATTTGTACTCCATCATGGCGACACCCTGCCAACCCAGTATCTCCATTTTTTTTCTCGCGTCTGCCAGGATAGCCTCGTGCCAAAAACTCTCCCGCAATGACATCATGCCGCCTGTCCATGGCTGCATATGGACACCAAGCACCATACTCTCAGCCATAAACTCACCCTGATGACGCCACAAACTCACCCCAACTTTTTTTCCCGGCACATATTCCTGCCAGAGAAGCGAGTGATAGTCGGGCAATAGTTGCCGGATATGATGATGCAACGCATGGATATCTTTACAGAAAATAACTTTCGACCCGGTATTTGATTTTGCTTTTTCTGCATCGGCTTTGACAAAAAAAGGCCCTGTACCCATTGAGTCATCAATAGCGAGCTGACCGAGCTCCGCTTCACTACTGACAGCCCCGCCGACGGGAATATGCCAATCCAGCTCGGGGAGTCGGGCTTTAAGCCGGGCCTGGGTTGCCACCTTACTCAAACAAGTCGATACAACCTCGACATCAACCGCGTCGGGCAAAAGTGGCGAAAACTCACCATAAGCGGCGTTAATTGCCTGCAGGAAACCCTCGCTGGGCACAATCATCTGAATATCATTGCATTCAATGTAAGACCTAAGCCAGGGTACAAATTCACTATCGGTATAGGAAGGATGGCATTCGTAAGAAGACGTAAACGTTGAATAAAACCCCAGCGCATCCGGGGTGGGGGCAATAGCAAAAATCCGATAGCCGGCCTCCCCCAGGGAACGAATAACAGCAATCATTCCTAGGGCATTCGCTTCAGCAACAAGTACGTTTTTATTCATCAAAGTTATTCATCAAAAACATTCAGTCGAGGTTAGCGAGCCGGACCCACTGTATCCCGACAACCCGACAAATCATATATCCCCATGGCTCGGGCTTCGCAAGGTAACACGCCACGAGACCCATTCTGGTGGTTTTATTTTTCGATGGAGTTTTCTTAAAAGACCATTCAATAAGTATCGATCTACAGCGGCCAGTGTATGACTAATTTGGTACCGGCGATAATAGCGATTGAGTGTCTTATAAACTTCATTATTGTCTACTTGTCTCGCCAAAATCATTAAATCTTTGACGGCATCAGCCGCGCCTTCAGATGTTGGCCGCATAATTTTTAGTGAATCGATATCATCTAATTTTGCCAGTGATAGAATTTCTCCTTCAAGCAAATAAATTGCAGTCATACTTCTGATACATTTTGAGCATTTGCCACAGTTTTCATGAATACTGGCCCAGCAGACCTGAAGGTTGTTTGCTATTCTTTCATCGGACAATATTTCTTTTGTTTTTTCAGTCCGTCGATGGCTTGCACCATGGTGAATTACCAGAGTTGACTCGGTACTCCACATAGGATCACTTAAAGGGTGAGAACCCCAAGGAAATAGAGCGTCATAAGTAAACGAAGAGGGTACAAATAACTTTTTCATACCTATTGCGCCACCCATTGAACATAGCAACAAACCGTGTCCAAAATGCCAAGATATCTTTCTTTTTATCATCCACTCCCTAACATTGGTCTCTATCGGAACGAGAGTTTTTCCCAGTGACGCTGCAAACGCTGTTTGTTGCAAAACACGACTATCCCAAGACACCTGATCACGACCCTGATCAAAGCTTCGACACATGAGTAAATGCGTTATTTCATCTTTATGACAGAGGAGTGTGTGAGAGCTATCAACTCCAGCCGAGAAAAAACTGCCAACTTTTGTGTTGTTATTAACGTTATCGGAAGTCTCTGCACGAATATCAATGATATTGAGATCTGTATTCCAGGAAGCGTAGATCGACTGTAACTCTTTCAACTGCTCATGAAGCTGAAAAGACAAAGGGACACTACTCTGAATCTCGATTGGCTCGTTTCTGGCCATCGCCTCTAAAAGTGCGATGCCCACAAAATATTCAACCGACAAAACCAATTCGAATTGTTCTGGAACGCTTAAATAAATTCTATCTTCATCAATTAATGCGGATAGCACATTAAAGCCGTCAACCGTTTCGAGCTTAACATCTGATATACAGACACAGCCTTTCATTTTAATTCTCCATTGTCAGTCACTGTTTTTATTCTGCATTGTGACGCGCCAGTTAATCCAATCGGGGTTTTTAACCCTTCGGTACAGTCTGCGAAAGAGACTACCCATCAAATACTTGTCTACCAATACAAAAGTCTGGCTCAATTTGAATTGTCGATGATACCGATACAAAATTTTGTATATCTTTATATTATTACTTTGCCTGGCTAGAAGCATGGCATCCTCTAAAAAGGTCGCACCACTCTCGTCATGGGCTTTCAGCATTTTTAGCGTACTGAAATCCGTAAAAGGCGGTAGGGAATTAATGGGGATACCCAGAAGATACACGGCGACCATGGTTCTTACACATTTAGGACATTTGCCACAGTTTCTGTCTGTGCTAGCCCAACAGACCTGAAGGTTGTCTGCGAAAACTGGATTTTGCAATATGAAGGCCATTTTTTCACCCCGCCTTGCCCCTGCATCTGCATGAATAATTTCTGTGGATTCTGTGCTCCACATAGGATCACTCAGTGGATGGGAGCCCCAAGGGAAAAGCTCATCATAGGTATGGGAAGCCGGTATATAAATGCGGCGCATACCTAATGCTCCGCCAGCGGAAGATAGCAGTAGCCCGTGGAAAAAATGTGAAGATATTTTGCGGCCTATCGCCCAGTCCTTGGCGTTTGTCTCTACCGGAACAAGGGTTTTACCAATCGACTCGGCGAACTTTGTCTGTTTTTCTACTCGCTTATCCCAGGAGGCCTGATCATTTCCCGAATCGAATGCCCTGAACAATATCAAATGGGTTATATCCTCCAGATGTGTCAGCAGTGTATGAGTACTGTCTACACCCGCAGAAAAAAAGGACCCAGTTTTCTGGTAATAATGTTGATCTGAAATTGTATCGGCCTGTATTTCTACAATAGAAAGACTGCTATTCCAACAGCGATAAATAGCCTGAATCTCGTTCAATGCACCGTGTAATTTTTTAGAAACAGGCACGCCCTCAACGGAAAGAATCCTGTTGCTGATCATGGCCTCAAGCAGGGCAACACCAACAAAACACTCGGCTGACAGTGATAGCTCAAAATTAGCTGCAACCCGAAAATAAACGTAGTCACCATCCACGTTCGCACTCAGCTCATTAAACCCGCCTTTAGTAACGAGTTTAATATCTGATATGATCAATTTTTCAGTCATACAATGTCTGCCAATATTATTGGTTTAACGCGTTGCGTGAGGGCATCCTTGTATAGGCAAACCCGCTGTAATCGGGATAAATATTCAACTCAAGAATAACCGGCCCTGCCACAGAAAAGGCAATATCAACGCCTGCGAATCTGATTTCGGGGAAAACATGCAGTGAGTTTTTTGCCAGCTCAACCGCCTCCGTGAACATAGGCATCCGGGTTCCAGCCAGCCTGGTTAAACTGTCCGGGTGCTCCTGGTAAAATACCCACGGTTTATATTTCGTGAAGCCCGCTTTAGCGATTCCGGTGGACACATCAATGGGAAACACGATAGCACCCGAGGTGGCATTATCAACAATAGCCCCCGTGCGACCCGCCCTTAAGAAAGCCAGCAGACAATCGACAGTCCCGTCGCGTTTTTTGAGCACGCCTATCCGGAGTGTATTAACGCTGGATTGATTGATTGCCGCATAATCCGGGTGTTGCTCAAGGTATTTCTCGATCAGCACACCGCCCTCTTCTGTTTTATCGATACTTGAAACAAAACTGTCTGTCTCCAGCCAGGTTCCGGTTTCAAGGTCTTTGACCTGTCCCGCTGAATGATATTCGATCGCCCGAAAACCCTGACCGCCCCAGGATTCAATGAGCTTGAAACAGATTCTTGTTTTATCCTGCTGCTTTTCCAGCAGGGCCTTCAGGTCGGCTGCTGTCCTCAGCGACGAACCATCAGCGGCCAAACCGTCTACAGGGTCATAATGACCGAGCAACTCCGGGGTCGGCTGCCCATAGGCCGTCAGTACCGCTTTTTCTATCACCTTGTTTTGTGAACTCTTGTGGTAAAGGCGGTTATTGAGACGGTAAACCTGCCTTTTATAACCAGCCGTGCTCAGATAGCCCAGCACATCGCGGAGAGGGAAGTCCTGCCTGTACATTTGCGCCAACAGGTAAAAGCCCGGACCTAGGCGGGAACGGATAAACAACAGCAGCATTTCCGTCAGCTGGCGCACAATACTTTTATTGCCCGGTTGCGCTGATAGCGTCCGAATAGTACTGAGGTACTTTTTTACTTTTTCCATTGTTCTTCAAATCATCCTGTTTTCAGCCATTTGAAAAAAGATCGCTTCAGCTCAAGCAAACCGGACAGTTCCGCCTCAAACTCCAGGTCTGAAACATGTTCACCATCCAGAATTCGTGGCAGCGCATAAATCTCGGCACCCCTGCCGACCAAACCCGACGCAGTGGTTGTGGCTGAGGCAATACCCAGCTTTTTCAGGTCTGGCCAGATAGTCCGATCATACACGCCACTGGGGTAACAGAAATGTTGCAGTGGCTGTTCTGTCAGAGGCTCCAGTCGCGCACGATTATCCTCTATCTCCTCTTCAACACAGAAGTGTCCCGCTTTTGAGATTCGGTGACGATGGGTATGCAGTTGAATATCCAGACCGCGCCGGGACATTTCCTGAACCTGTGAAGGACTGGCAAGGTGAAACCACTTTTCTGAGCAGATCAGCTCCCGGTCAAAACCCAGTTGATCCGCCACCTGCCAGAGAAAGGCCTGCCGCTCTTCTTCACCGGGCAACTGTTCGAGATGGCACTGCAGTGTTGTGGCAAGGTCTGACCGCTGGTCACTTTCTGCCAGGTCATAAACCTGACCACCGGGGATGCCGAGATCGGCAAGGCTTACTCTCGCCAAACCTGTCCTTGAGACCAGATAATGCAGCGCAACATTCACCACTGGCCACTGTTTTTCACTGTAGTAACTGGTGACATACAGGGTTGCGGGGAATTGATGCTTTTCCAGCTCGGGGAGCATATGCAGGTAAGTGCCATACCAACCATCATCAATGGTCAGCACCACCGTATTGGCTGGCAGTGTGTTGTTTTCCCGGCGGGTCAAAGCCTCATTCAGGCTCAACACCGGATAGCCAAGCGCCTGGATTGTCTGCATTCTTGCAGCAAATTTACCGGCACTCATAAAAAGATAGTTGCCATAATGGCCCTGGCCGAGCCAGATTCCGTGATAGGCAAGTATCCGAAGATCACGAGCCGTTATCCAACGGCACAGGGCAAACAGCCCCGTATACTTCGCCAAATGAAATATCCACTGTTTCATTTCTGACATTTACCCTGCACTCTGGCAGTATTAGCAGTCAAAGTGACTGTCGGCCGGATTACTGGCAAAAACCCTTTTACAGACAGAGGCGCCGTATAATTAATGCGCACTTTATCACCTACTGAAAGCTTACACTCGCTGGTATTTGGCTTTCTATGGCTCTTTACAGGTTTCCCATGCACAAGTTGACTAAAGTAACGTTGCCCCACTGTTTTGTTCTATCCCTGTTTTCCGTGTTCTTGCTATATAGCGCGTCAGTTTTTTCAGCGCCTGTCGGCCATGCTCCCTGGGTAGGCGATACCCTCAAAAACGCACCCTGTGAGGGTGGCATGGAAAATTTTGGCCCATTTGACTACTTGTTGCGCAACCAGTTACCCGGGCAGCTCAACATTGTGGAAAAACATCACTTTAATCCGGAGGTAGAGCAGCTGATCAAGGGACAAACCAGTGTCTCACCTTTGGGGGATATCGGTTACACCCTGAGGGCCTGGCCAAACCATCACCGGGCCCTGTACAGCGCGATTCGTTACCGCATAAACACGTGGCCTGATGGCCATACAAACCGCTATCCTCCGGCAGAATGCTATCTTCAACGCGCCATAAAATTCAGCCCGAGTGATGCCACGGCCCATATGCTGTACGGTATGCTCCTCCAACAGACTGGGCATCAGAAAAAGGCTCTAGAGCTGTATAAAAAGGCCATTGAGCTTGACCCGCACAATCCACAAATTCAGTACAACCTGGCGCTCTTGCTGGTTGACCTCAAAAAATACCCCGAAGCCAGAAGCTACGCCACCAGTCTCTACAAAAGGGGGTTCCCGCTACCCGGTCTCAAGGACAAGCTCAAAGCAGCCGGGCAGTGGCAGTCAGACGAGGAGCAGTAATCTCAGGCTGGATTCCTGAACATTGCCAGCAAGCGCGCCATAAACCGTAATGGCGTCTGGTCCCAGGGGGTAAACCTCGGCATCTGCCAACGATCGCTTGACTCACTGGCAACGCCCCATTGGGTAGACACCGCGCCCTCAAAACCGATGGATTTTACAAAATCGCGGTGTTCCAACCGATAATCGATCTCGGGCCGGCCATTGGGGTAGGCAAAATACCGCACCGGTTTGCCCGTGAGTGTTTCCAGCGCATCTTTTGATGCCTGGATTTCCTGCCGGGCATCGGCGAGTTTCAACATGGCCAGGATGGGATGGGTCCGGGTGTGAGCGCCAATTTCGATACCGGCATCTCTCAATTGCTTCACCTGGTCATTGGTCAGCATCATATTTTCCGGCAAGGGCCCCACCATCGACTGAATAACACGAATAGCCTCGGCACGCTTTTCCGGTGGCCAATGCTTAATTTCACGAATAATCTGACCCGCTGCCTGTCTGCGGTGTTGGAAATCGGCCAGATCGTAGGTGGCCAGACCCAGCGCCCGAAGATCAAACTCGCCACTCCCGGCAATTCGCAATGCCTCGACCACCGCATCGTTCCACATCAGGCCACCATTGAGGAATCCCGTGGAGATAAATACGGTGGCCGGCATACGCCAACGCTGCAACACCGGCAACGCACATTCTGCGTTATTGGCATAACCGTCGTCGAAGGTCACGCAAACAGCTCTTTCCGGCAGTTTACCGCCGTCCAGTTTGGAGATGGCATCAGACAATGAAAGTGGATTGAAGTAACGGGCAAGCAGCTCCATATGCCAATCGAATGTCGCCACTGTCGGCTCCGAACGGCGCATATAGTCACGCTCAGGCAGCACACGGTGGTAGGTGAGAATACAAACCCGCTGCTTGTTTTTTGTCTGCAGCACAAGGGGCAGTGTTCTGGCAACTGCGCTGTACAGCAGATGGTTCATTCATGATTCCTCAGGTTCGCTTCAATCCAAGGATTCTGACAGTCTGTGAGACGGCTAACAACTGTCGATATTTTTTACGTTTTGGCTGGAAACGCAGCGTACAAAAGGGATTGTCAGGATATTTTACATCCTCAAAATACCGGCCTGATTAAAGCACCTAATTACAATCCCGAATTAAAGTCCCCAATTAAAGTCCTGAGCGGGCCAGCCCGATAAGAACAAAACCATCTTATTTGGCGGAGTGTTCTTCAGGCGGTCGAATATAAGATAGACTTGCAGTCCGTTATAACATTGCCTGCCAAACCTAGGGTTTATTCGACCTGATGACTATTACCACTCGCACAGCCATTGGATTCAGTATCACCGGCAGGTATCTGACGCTCTCCTTCCAGTTTGTCTCAACCATGATCCTGGCCCGGCTACTGACGCCGGAAGAGATTGGTATTTTCAGTGCGGGCTTTGCCATCGTGGCGCTGGCCCAACTGTTTCGCGACTTTGGCCTGAATCAGTACATTATTCAGGAAAAAGAATTGAATGAGACGAAAATCAGAACAACCTTCACGCTCAACCTGTTGATGTCCTGGACGCTGGGGACTTTACTGTTTTTCTCGGCGGGCCTGATTGCCGGTTTTTTTCAGGAAGCAGGCATAGAAACGCTGATCAGAATTCTCTCCTTCAACTTTTTTATCATCCCCTTTGGCACTATCACCCTGGCATTGCTGCGCAAGAAAATGCGCTTTCATATCACTGCAGCTATTGGTCTGACCGCGACCCTGTTGGGCATCTGTGTCTCCCTGGCAACGGCCTACACCGGTTCCGGCTATCTCTGTCTCGCCTATGGCGCGATCACCGAGACTTCCAGCATTGTACTTCTGTCAGTTTTTTTTCGGCCCCGGGATGTGAGTCTTACCCCCACCCTGGAAGGCGCCAAAAATATATTCAGGTTCGGCTCCATTGTTGGCGCGGGTAACATCATCAACCAGTTTGCCACCAGTATCACCGATGCCCTGATCGCCCGCATGCTCGGGCTCGCGCAGCTGGGCTACTTTTCCCGGGCCTTTGGCACTTTTTCACTGTTCGATCATATCTTTGTCAGCAGCATCCGCGGGGTCATCCTGCCGCTGTTCTCCCGCGACAACACTCACACGGGCAAGCTGAGGGAGAGCTATCTCAAAGCTGTCACGTACTCCTATGTTTTTGCCTGGCCCTTTTTTACCTTCCTCTTTCTCTACACGGAAGAAACCATAAGGGTGCTGTATGGCACGCAGTGGGATGCCGCCATTCCACTGGTAAAAATCCTCTGCCTGGCGGGTGTACTGCTGCCGTCATTTCTGTTTGCTGACAATCTGTTCATTGCCTATGGCAGACCGGGAATCACTCTGAAAATCAAGGTCATTTCAAATATTGCAAAAATCATAATGGTGGGTGGTGCCTGCTTTGTAGGACTGAAAGCAGTCTGTCTGGCGCTGGTGGGATTCTTTATTGTCAGGTTTATCGCCTGCCAGTTTTATGCAAACCAGGTATTTGGCATCGGGGTGAAAGATGCCGCAAAACCTGCCCTCCAGGGTTTGATGCCACTGATTTTTACAATAGTGCCAACGCTGGTCGTAAACTCCGTGATGCAGGGACATATCGAAAGCATTTATGTTCATTTTGCCCTGTTGATGGCAGCAGCATTTGTGGGGTGGATCGTTGGCCTGAAGCTTTCCAACCACGCCTTCTACAATGAAATAAACAGCTTTGCCGGAAAGGGCAGGATATGAGCACCAGAATCAAGTGGCTGAAAATTAAAATTATGTTCCTGATAGGGAGTCAGCGTGTCTATTTATAACCAATTGCGGCTCAGAACCCGCAAGGTATTGCCCCGGCGATTTCATTGTTACTGTATCGGTGCCGCCAAGACCGGCACAACGTCGATTTCCTCCATGTTTAAGGCCCACTTTGATTCGGCCCACGAGCCAGCTATTTCAGAGACCAATCATCAAATCATCAACTATTTAAAAAATGAAATGACGGCCGAAGAGGTTCAGTCCTTTATTGAGAAACGGGACAGAAAACTGAACCTTGAAATGGAATCTACCCATTCATTAATTTATATAGCAAAGGAAATCGCTGACCTGTTTCCCGAGGCAAAATATTTAATTACCGTCAGGGAGCCACTGAGCTGGATCAGGTCCAGAATCAACTTTCACTTCAAAAAACATCCGCCGGAGTGGGAGGAATATCGCCAGTATTTCTGGATGGACAAAACCCGCGGGTATGATCCGGAAGAGGCCGTTCTCGAGACCAACCAGCTGGCTTCGCTGGATGCTTATCTGTGCCAATATAATGAACACTATCTACTGGCAAAGCAGCATCTTCCCGAGGCTGCCAGCCTTTACGTCAGAACAGATAACCTGTCTAAGGAATCTGGAGAAATTGCCCGGTTTTTAAACATCAATGCACGACACATCAATACTTCACACGCCAACTCCGAACCCGAAAAAGCCTCTTTTATAGAGGGCATTGATAAGCACTACCTGACCAGAAAAGTATGGGGCCACTGCGAGAATCTAATCAGGGAGTATTTCCCTGAACGCGTTCCATTTTATTTGGATGAAATACAATAAAGCCTGTTCATAACAACCAATCACACACGGCCTGAGGCAAGCAATTTATGAAGCTCTGTTACTACCATGACAACGAGGGTAATTTTGGAGACGATTTGAATGCCTGGTTATGGCCAAAGTTACTGCCTGGCGTCATTCAGGGTATCGCCAAACATGGTGAAGAATACTACGAGGAAAACAACCGGGAAACGGCCCTGCTGTATGGAATTGGCACCATACTCGACCAGAGAATTCCCCCGCTTCCAGTAAAATTCATTGCGGGCTCCGGGGTGGGTTATTTCTCTTCACCGGAAATCGATGAAAAGTACAACATCTATTTTGTCAGAGGCCCACAAACTGCCAAAAAGCTGGGTATTGATCCATCCAAAGCCCTGACTGACCCCGCTATCCTGTTAAGGGAATTTATACCCGAAGCTGAAAAAATTCATGAGGTGTCATTGATCATGCATTGCGACACCGCAAAAAGTGGCTATTGGAAAAATATCGCCAATGACCTGGGAATCCACCACATAGATCCCAGGGCAAAAGATCCCCTCATCGTTATTAACGACCTGATTGCCTCCAAATACGTCATCACTGAATCACTTCATGGTGCAATTATCGCTGATGCCTATGGCATACCCTGGCTGCCGATCAACACCATGCCCCACATCAATCAGTTCAAATGGCACGACTGGTGCCAATCAATCAACCTGGTATATGAACCGGTAAATCTGGTCTCGATTTTTGACGACAGGCGGTCCACCACCACCAAAACCCTGCTCAATAAAGGCAAGGCTTTGCTGGCCAGACAACAATTGAAGCGACTGATCAAAGAGGGGAAATCCTTTAACAGCAACCCTGCGATTATTCGTTCTCATGCCAGCCAGATGCTGGAAAGATTAGCCCAGCTGACGATTGATGCGAACAACCTTCAAGACAGGTTGAAATGATTGCCAATGACTATCCTTCTTCTCGATGGGGACACATTACCGGCTTTGGCGATTACCCGTTCACTGGGCAGCCGGGGCATTCCGGTAGCCGTTGCCTCTCACCAGCAAAACCCCATTGCCGGTTACTCGCGTTACGCCTCGAGTGTACTCGATTATCCGAATCCGCTACTGGCGCCTGATGACTTTGTTCTCTGGCTGGAAGATCAGCTCGCCGGTCACCAGTACCAACTGGTGATCCCGGCCACGGAGCGGACACTGGTACCCATAGCCCGGCACTTTCACAACAGCTCCCACTACTACAGGATTGCCGCACCGGATCTGGATGCGCTGGAAACCGTGCTGGACAAGTCGCGGACAGCCCTGCTCGCCAGGCAGTGCAATGCACCATTACCCGCCAGCTGGGATATTGCCAGCATTGAAGCGCTTCAGTCCGCGTTGTCTGAATTCAGCTATCCGATGGTGATTAAACCGGGCCGGTCCATTTCAGACAATTCGCTACGGACGCCACTGTCGGTTCGCTACGCCCATTCAGAAGAAGAACTGATCAAAGTGGGCACGGAACTGCTCCAGCACGGCCATCTGGTGCTGCAGGCGTACTTTTCCGGTATCGGCAAGGGTATTGAGTTAATTGCCAATCGCGGCGAGATCGTGAGCGCCTTTCAGCATCAGCGCCTTCATGAAATGCCCCTCAGCGGGGGCGGCAGCAGTTATCGGAAAAGTGTCAATGTTGATCCGGTCTTGCTCGAGGTCAGTGCCCGGCTGATCAAACAGCTGAACTGGCACGGTGTCGCCATGGTGGAATTCAAGCAGGATCCGGAAAGCGGTGAATTTATCCTGATTGAAATCAACGGTCGTTTCTGGGGTTCACTGCCCCTCGCCGTTGCCGCCGGGGCGGACTTTCCCTATCAGCTTTATCAGCTTTATACCGCCCAGCCGATTGAAACAAAGCCCTACCGGACTGAGATCTACTGCCGAAAACTGTCCAGTGACCTTCGTTGGCTGGAAGCCGTGGCACGCAAAGATGCCGATCCCCGACTGGTGACGATTCCGGGACTGGGCGATGCCATGAAAGATTTACTGAAGGTATTCTCCCCCAGACATTATTTCGACGCCCAGTCCTTGTCTGATCTGAAACCGGGGCTGGTTGACCTCTGGCAAATTGTTCGCAGTTACACGGACCGGTTGAGCGGTGTTTACCGTGAGAAACAGTTTCGCAACGGGATTATCAGGCGCAGTCGCTATTCATTGGTCAGTGATCGCCTGTCGACAGCCAGACATATACTGTTTTTATGCTATGGCAATATCAATCGCAGTGCTGTGGCTCAGGCCCTGGCAGAAAAAAAGATCCCGGATACCGGGCAATATTTCTTCAAATCAGCGGGATTTCACCCGCTGGGAAACCGACCGGCAGACCCGAGAATGGTCGCTATTGCCGCAGCGGAGGGAGTGTCTATGGACCACCTCCGTTCATCAGTGCTCACCACGGAATTAACCGAGTGGGCAGATATCATTTTTGTTATGGAAGCGGATCACATCAAACAACTGGCTACCTTTTCACAAGCTGCCGCAGACAAGGCACTGCTGCTCGGCGGCCTGTTCGCCAATCAATCAGCCACTGAAATTCCGGACCCCTACAACAAACCGCAACCGGTTTACCAGTCGGTCTACCGGACTATCGATCAGTGTATTTCAGGCCTGTCCAAACTGGTTTGCGCCAGGCACACCGACTAGGAGAGATCACTATGAGCTGGCTCAGAGAATTCTGGCCATGGTTGCTGGGAGCATTTACCGTCTGCACCGTCCTGTTTATTCTCTACACACTGTTTTTCTCGAACAGGCCCACGGTCAGGCAATACACCTATAAAGAGACACCCCAGGGAAAACTCACCCTGGAAATTCATCTGCCCCGGAACTGGTCTGAAGATGATCGCAGACCCGCCGTCCTGTTCTTTTTTGGGGGTGGCTGGATAAGCGGCGGAATCGAGCACTTCAGTTGGCAGGCAGATTATCTGGCCCGGCGGGGAGTGGTTGCCGTCAGGGTCGACTATCGTGTTGACAGCCGCCACCACACGACCCCGGATAAAGCAGTGGAAGACGGATTCGATGCACTTTTATGGTTACAGCGGCACGCGGCGGAACTGGGCATCAACCCGCAACAGATCGTTTCGTCCGGTGCCTCGGCGGGCGGCCATATCGCGGCCTGTCTGGCGATGTGCAATCATCCGGCGGGCATCGACATGTCATCCATGCGTCCGGCCCTGTTGGTGTTGTTCAACCCCGTACTCAACCTGGTCAATCCCACGGCGGAAGAGGAGTTCACCAGCCGGGAAATCGAACTGATCGCGATGATGCCCGAGTCAGCGGTCGCCGCCCTATCACCCAATCTGCATATCGACGGCAGCACGCCGCCCACCCTGTTGATGTTTGGCGACCGGGATGGGCTATTGGCACAGGGTAATTTTTTTGCAGAGAAGGCTTTATCAGAAGGGGTGCCCGCCACCCTGTTAACCGCACAGGGGCAAGCGCATGGCTTTTTTAACCAGGAGCCCTGGCGCAGCGCTACCACTCTGGCTATGGATCATTTCTTGCTCGAGCAGGGCTATCTTTCCGGCGCACCATTGATTGATGAAGCCCTGATAGAAAAGGCAATGATGAAAAAAGCAGTGATGGAAAAGTGAGCGGATGACAGATTTTTATCAATAACCTGTCATCCGCCCCCAAAGACCACTAACGGTCTGTCTTTTCCAGATAACGGAAGAAATCGGAATCCGAGCGAATCATCAAAGTGGCGTTATCACCGAGCGTCTTATAGGTCTCCAGCGTACGAATAAACGCATAAAACTCCGGATCAGCGCCAAAGGCTTCGCCGTAGATACTGATCGCCTCGGCATCGGCATCCCCGCGAATTTCCTCTGCTTCCCTGGCCGCTTCAGAATTGATGCGACGCAGTTCTCTCTCCATTTCACCGGTGATTTCCAGACTGCGGCCCTGGCCTTCGGCACGAAACCGCTCGGCAATGGCCTGACGCTCGGAAATCATGCGATTTTCCACCTGGCGACGCACGGAATCAATGTAGTTAATGCGCTTGATCCGAACATCCTTGAGTTCAATACCCAGATCGGACATCAATTTTGAGGCACTTTTCAGTATCTCCGACTCCAGCTTTTCACGACCCAGTTTGGGACGCTTGGTCAGACTGACATCATCCCGATCCTGCTCTACCTCATCGAGCTCATCCACATCAACATCCCAGTCTCCGGAGCGGACGATTTCTTCCAGTTCTGTGCCGGAAATGATGTCCCTCACCACAGAGTCAATAATGTCGTCGAGGCGGGTGCGCCCACCGCGTTCATCGCGAACACTGCGCAGAAACTGCAGGGGATCGATAATACGCCAGCGAGCGGTGGTATCCACCTGGATAAACTCACGGCCAAGGGTGGGAATCTGGGATACATCACCGTCCCAGACCAGCAGGCGTCGATCATAGCGACGCACCTCCTGGACAAAGGGCAGTTTCCAGTGCAAACCCGGGGCACTGATCACATCCCCCTGGGGCTCGCCGAACTGGACGATAATGGCCTGCTCGGCTTCGTCAACGACAAATGCCGATGAAAAGACAATGATCGCGGCCACAAGCACGACTAAAAGACTCGCCAATTTTTTCATTTGCTTGCTCCCTGGCGCGCATCACGCACATTCATCAAGGGTAAGGGCCCTACCTGATCTTCCTGCACCATGAGTACTTGGCCAATATTCGGCAGTATTTCTGCCATGGTTTCCAGATAGAGACGGGTGCGGGTTACTTCAGGCACCGTCTTGTACTCCACCAACATGGCGCGGAACCGGGCAGTTTCACCAAAGGCACGGTTAACCCGGGCGGTGGCATAACCCTGGGCCTCGGAAATCAGTCGCTGGGCTTCACCCTCGGCCCGGGGAATCTGCTGATTGGCCCGTTTGGTAGCTTCATTGATCATTCGCTCGCGTTCCTGGCGAGCCTCATTCACCTCATTAAACGCGGGCCGGACAGCCTTGGGGGGGACCACATCCTGCAACTCAACGGTAATCACGTGAATACCGGAGTCGTAGAGATCCATAATGCCCTGAATTTCATCGCGGGCACCCTGGGCAATTTCGACCCGACCCACGGTCAACACCTCTGAACCGAGTCGGTTACCCACTACCCTGCGCATCACGGACTCGGAAATATCCCGCAATGTCAGATCCGGTTGACGCAGCTGGTAGAGGTACTTGATGGGATCCTGGATGCGATACTGAACTACCCACTCCACATCGATCACATTCAGGTCGCCTGTGAGCATCAGGGACTCACTGGTGAAGTCGCTCTCGGAGTAACTGGTCCGGTTGTTGACCTCACCCACGCTACGAAAACCAAACTCCTGCTTCAGAACCCGGGCAGACGCCACACGCTGAACTCTGTCGATACCAAAAGGCAGTTTGAAGTGTAAACCGGGATCCGTAATGTTCACCACGGCACCGAAGCGTTTGACGACCGCCTGCTGTTCCGGCTGAACCGTGTAGAACGACGAAAATACTGCCCAGAGAACAATAAGCAGTACCGGCAGATAAACAATAGCGCTTCCCTTGGGGAGCTTTTTGAGTAATTCAGCAAGGTCTTCGTGGAGGTCGCGCTCCCCACCGGATGAATCCTGCCAAGGGTTCTTCTTCATAGATGATTCCTGGAGTTGGGTAATAATTCAGGAACACCCTAACAGTTGAAGCAGAGAGAGTGCTAACAAAAACTTTTTTGACGACTTCTCCGGGGGAGGCAGCTCTGAGATGTCTGTATTAACGCGAGTACTGTTGAGTCATTACTCTGCCGCCCCACTGTCCAGCCAATCACCTATTGCTTTCAGTTCTGTAGAGCTCAGATCTACCGGGTGATCGGCACCAAAATCAATATCGTCGTCGTATTGGTCATCGGTGCGGCCATCGGTGCGTTTGTTGGCGGCCTTCCAGTACAGCAGACTCTCGCGGGCATACATGTTGTTGACGTATTTGCTAATCATGGGCCGCTGTAAGCCGTATTTTCGCGTCTCATTGGAGGAGCTGGTCATCTGCACTTTCAGGTGTTCAGGCAGGGCTTTCTGGGAGAAATCCCAAACCAGATTTTGGTAATCGTACAGCGGCACATCCCCATCGGCCGCATGGCAGCTTGTGCACTTCGCCTCAAAGATCGGCTTGATGTCCTTGGTGTAAGTAGGCACCGACATGGCTTTGGTCAGGTCGAATGCCGGGGCCGAAAATGCCATTGATTGTTCGTAGGGGCGGCCTTCTTTGGCATGCAGGTGACAACCCATACAGACGCGCTTCTCGCCCTGCCGCAATGACTGGGGCACCTGATCGCGCTTGATGATCCGACCATCTGAATCCACCCCCGCCATAATGTAGGGCGTTTCGCAGGGCAGTTCAGCCTTGAATGACTTGTCTGCCAGCAGAGGCACATCACCCAGCAGTTTTACCCGGTTGCCGATACTGTTGTCCCAGTTGCGGCTGCGGGTGGTGTTAGGGACGATCTCGTAAAAGCGGATCGCCGCCAGCTCGCTGTGGGGTACGGCCTCCATCAAAGACCCAGCGTTATCCACAGTCTTATACTGTTCGTTGAACACATAGCCCTTGTAGTTGAGCGCATCGGTTGATCCGGCGTCAGAGCTGACAATCTGGCAGGAGCCGTCATTGGTGTTGGCCAGTGCGGGCGTGGGAATGTCTCTTGCTACCACCACACGGGCACTGAACTCGTGCCACTCCGGATGATCAACGATCAGGGTCAGATCATCGGGGGACTGGCTGGGTATCACGGTGGTTTTATACAGCCCCACATCACAGCCGATGTCGTCACCAATCTTATCCGGCGTACCGGGCACCCCGGTAGCGACCTGAGTGCAAAAGCCCTTGCCTACGGACAACAGTAATTGGTTATCTGGTGTGCCTTCGGGCCAGCCCACTTTACCAAGGTATTTACCGGCGGAGTCTTTGCGGGATGCAGCGTCCTCAGAGGTAGACCACACTGCTGCACTGTAATGACCGCTCGGCACAAAGCCGGGGGCAGGGCCTTCAACACCGTGGCTTTCCGGCGGCCAACATATCACATCCCCCAAACCAAGGTTATTGGCCCGATAGTAGTTCACCGTGCAAATATCATCGTTGGCCCGCTGACCCAAAAAGTGCATGGCCTTCATGGTATTGCTGCGTGGGTTCGAGCCAGTTAATCGGCTTTTATGGGCACCGAGCAGGGCTGTCATGTCCCCACCCCGGTAATCCATATCCATGATTGACCACATATTACTGGTGGTACCGGGCCAGTTGACCCCACCGTTGGTGGAGCCATAGGCCAGATTGTGGCTGAGCCAGTGGGAGCTGTAGGCCACCCGACCGCTGTTCAACAGGTATGGGTGCAGGGCCGCCGTCACCTCGTGGGGGGAAATGTCCGCAACGTTGGTGCCGTCCACGTCCGCAATAAATAACCGGGGTTCCCGGGCATTTGACGTGCCAATGCGATCCATATACGGCGCATAAAAACCATTGCGGGTGGAGCCAAACAGCATCTTGCCATTGGGCAACCAGATCGGAGAGATGTCTTTATTGCCCTGGTTGTGGGGCCATGCGGTCAGAGACTCACTCGCAATGTCATAGATGTAAATGCGGGCGTCCGTGTTCGAGCCATTGAGCTGCTGGGGCGGGTAGTTGCGATTCTCTGGCCACGGTGGTTTCAGGCCATCTGCTGAGTAAACAGAGAAGGCGATTTTGGTGCCGTCCAGTGACGGCATGGCATCGAACGGCACGCAGGGCCGCTCTGCGTTCATGCAGTCGTAGATGATCTTCTCGGTGCCGTCCGTGTCACGCAGGATCAACTGCCCCGGCGCGTTAAAGCTGTCAAACTGGCGGGCCACTTCCGGCAAAGTGTCCATGTAATCCCAGTTATCACTGGTGTAGTCGCCGCTGCTCAGTGTGACGGTGTGTTCGCCGTGGGTGCGCGGGACGCGGGTGTAGACTACCGGATATGTCAGTTGCGCTGCTGACTTCTGTACTGCTGGCTTTTGCGCTACTGACTTTTTTGACGATACTGTTTTTGCAGCAGGTTTTGACTCGACCTTTGGCCCTACCGCTGACTCCGACTGTTCAACCTCACCGGGTTGCGCACCCCGTTTTATGCGCTTGAGCTCCTCCCAGTTCACCTCAGCCAATTTTGTTGCGGGAGGGCCCGCATAAACCAGGGTTGACACAGTTGGTCTCCGCTCAGGCGAAACAACAGTCGGGCTGTCGGCTTGAGCCCCGATATTAACCAACAGGAGTGGCAACAAAAAAAGTAGCCATTGGGGTGGGGCTTCTGAAAATATTTGGCGTTTCATAACGTGCATCTACCCGGTTGGCATCCATACCCAGTATGTCCGTCTTGGACAAAGCACTGCTATGCCAGGTTCCGGTACACAGCAGACCTCAGTGGGGTTTACACAGTGCCCTGATAGTGAGCCACGCGCAATAAATACTCCATTTAAAGCTGGGCCTGGCAGCCAGCGCAATCCTGGCCACTGCCACAGAGGCCTGGAAGGAACCCCCCTGTGCCAGTTCCTGATACAGCAATTTGGAGTTTGAAGATAATGACAACGTGGCATAACGAACCGCAGGCCGCGTATGGCAACTGGCCAGCAGATGCCAGTAAACCGAGTTTTCAAGCAAACGTCGATTGAGATCGCCCACACCTTTTGATGCAGATTCATGCCCATGGGTTACCGGGGCATTGTGCGCCGAGCAAACATCGGGACGAAACAGAATGCGCCCCATTGCCGCATCACAGAGACGCACAAATAAATCCACGTCCTCGGCATAGCGGGTCTCCTCCCAAAATCCACCAATTTTTTCCAGCAGGGCTTTTCTGGCGATGGTGATATTGAGGTGCGCATAGTCGGGGAAACAAAGCATTTGCTCACGGGTTATCTGATAGACAGGCCAGTCGGCCAACTGCTGATTCTGCCGTATGCTGGCTTCGACACGCCTGAAGCTGGTTTTTGCGAAAACGGTGTCACCGTGCAGTATTTTCTGGTTGGCAAAGTGCAGATCGGCACCGGTTTCCCGCAGGGCCGCCGCCGCGATAGAAAGCAGGTCTGGCTGACACCAGTAGTCGTCGTCATCACAAAAGGCGATATAGGTTCCCTTTGCCGAGCCGATCCCGATGTTTCTCACCACCGATGGTCCGAGCCGCCGCCCCTCCTCGGTATTGGCCCTCAACAGACGATAGCGGGAACCGAACGCCCCCATCATTTGCTGATAGGCGACGATCACATCGCCACTGGAGCCATCATCAACAACTAAAACCTCGTAGTCTGGAAAATCCTGCTCGGCAATGCCGTCAAGGCAGCGCCGCAGCCAATCGACCCGGTTGCGCGTCGGCACAATGACACTGATAAAGGGTTGCGTTGCTGACATAGGCTGAATCCGGTTCAAGAAGAGTATCTGTCGATTATTGCGAGAACGAACAACATTCCCGAGTTAATTTGGTGGCATCTGTTGCTGACCCCGCATTCTATTGGCAGGGGCTTTGGGCCGCTGGATAATATCGCTCGACTGGTCCACGCCCACCACTTGCCGGCTGGCAAACTGGTAGTTCAATAGTACCGATATGGCGATGATGTGCCAGGGCAAATCAAAATACGACAGACTCAGAAAGGCACCCCCTGACATATAGGCAATCAGACTCACCTGCAGCATTCGGGCCAGCAGATTTGAATGCGACGAGTCCGGGTCATTTTTGGTGCGTTTTATCACCTGGGTGAGATTTCGCCAGGTCAACCCCAGCACCGCTAAAAAGAGGATCAGCCCCAGCCAGCCATGATCTGCCAGGACCGAAAAATAAATGCTGTGGGCAACAAATACCTGATTGGGGTTCGGCGCATAGATAGCGAACATCTGCTTTGACCAGGCTGACAGCCCGGCCCCGGTAATTCTGTCATTGGCCACATTGATGCTGTATTGCCAGGAGTTGATTCGGGACATGGCCGACTCATCTTCCTGGTAGGTCTGTATGCTCCCCATACGCTCGTGCCAACTTTGCGGCATAAAGGCAAAAATCAGCGAGGCGGCAATCACTATCAGGAAACCACTGACTATTTTGGTTTTGCTCTTTAGCCAGAAAAAGAAGCCTACTGCTGCCATCGCCAGCAAAGCGCCCCGCGACTGGGAGCCAAACACTGAAATCAGGCTGAAAAACAGGGCGCAGCCCATACCATAGCGAACCCATTTATGGGGCGTTATCCGATAGAGATACACCATTAACGGCATGACCATCAACACCGCAACGGCCAGCGCATTGTTCTCTGAAATATAACTGGCCGGCGGCCCGAAAACATGGAAAGCACCTCCGGTCATAAGCGTGAAAATGCCACCCTTGAAACTGAAGAAGCCTACAGAGAGGACAATCACCCAGATAAGCAGGTTGAGTTTTTTCTCATCGATTATCAGGATCAGGGTCAAAAACGTCATCACCTGAATTTTCAGTATATTGATATAGGATTCCATGGCCTGGTCGGGATAGACCGCATTAAAGGTCGCGATCGCCATCCAAACGATAAACATCAGCCATATCACGACTGTGGCGTTTATCGGCAGGCGCTGCCTTTCCGTACTGAACAGCACTGAAACAAACAAGGTCAGCGCCACGATCATGGCAAACGGCATGTTGTAGGCAAAGCCCCAGGCCAGCCGGTGTGGGTTCATGTAACTGAGCCACGCCCAGACCAGAATACCAATGTAGGCGTGGCGCAAAATGAATGGCAGGCTGCCAAACACCATAAGGGTAACCAGGATATCTCTCATAACGGTTGCGTGTTAGCTCCCCCGGACAGGCATCAACCTATCCGTCAATTGACTGTGGGCTGGTCAGGTGACTTTGCTGACCACATAACGGAATTTGCCCGATTTTTCTAGCTTGATCTCGTCACAGTATTCAAATTCAACCGTGACCGCCCGCCCCAGCCTTTTTTTAAAAACATCGCTGATTGCCTGCTCATTGGCGATGACATAATCATCGCCGCGGACAATCTCCACCCGTGTCAGGTCGAGTGATTCCTGCGTGATTTTGAACGAGGCGATACCGGGCAGGTCGCGCAGGATATAAATCAGGGCGAGGCCATGTAGCAGGGTTCCGTCCTGTGCCATCAGGAAATCTGTCGAACGCCCCTGGACTTCCTGCATCACCGGCAGCCCCCGTCCACAAGCACAGGGTGAATTACTGAGCACACCGACATCACCGGTACGATAGCGAACAAAGGGGAAGTCGCGAGTGGCCATATGGGTCACGACAATTTCTCCGGACTCGCCCGGCGGCAATACCCGACCATCACTGTCCACGATTTCGACAATGATGTCTTCGGCCGTGATGTGCATCTTGCCCGCCGGACACTGGTGAGCGATAAACCCGGCATCCCGGCCACCATAGCCGTTGGCGACAGGACAACCAAACACCCGTTCAATCCTCTCGCGCTGGTGGTCGTAAAGCCGCTCGGAGGTGACAAAGGCCACCCGGATACCGAGCCCCGAAAGATCGACACCACTGTCTTCGGCATGGCCGGCAATATGTGCCAATGCTGAAGGGTAACCGAATAACATTGCCGGTTTGATCTTGCGGATAGTGGCCACAAAGTCATCCAGTTTGGTTTTTGACATTTCGAAGGCCGGCAACAGACGGGTCCGGAACAGCGTATCGCGCAACTGCCGCACCCGGTCCTGGGTACCCAGCTCTATTGGCGACCCCCAGACCACAATCTCCGGGTCACCGATATCGACATTCCACCAGCGGGTGGCCCGCCATTTGGCAGCCACATCATGGCTAACACGCTCACTGCCAATGAAAAATATAAGCGGTTCACCACTGGATCCACCGGTATTGAAGCGCGACAGTCCCACCGCATTTTCAGCCTTCATGTTCTCGCTGTTGGCACGGATTTCCGGTTTTCCCATGAGGGGCAACTGCTGCAATCCACTGAGTGACGTTATTTGATTCGGCTTGATATCCAGCGCAGCAAACAGTTGCCGGTAATAGGGCACATGCTTGCCGATATCAACGAGAAATTCCCGCAGCCGCTGCAACTGCAGCTGCTCCAGTTCCGCCGGAGTCAGCCACTGGGTTCGCTCCATATCGCGACGAACACGCACGGTGGTGTGTTGTTTCAGCCGCTCGTGCAGCGGAAACAAAACGCCGGAGACCAGTCGGGTATACCAGCTCATAGCTCTGACCTCAGTGATCGATAGAGTGCCAGCCATTGTTCTTTTACCACTGGCCATGCGTAGAGCCTGACTGCAGCCAGGCCATTGTCAATCAGCCGCTGTCGTATCTCTTCCTCCCTGTAGAGGCGAATTATCTGCGCCGCCATGGCTGCTGCGTCACCGGCAGGTACCATCAGGGCGGTTTTTTCCTGCGACACGATATAGGGAATACCGCCCACATCCGTCGTCACCACCGGCACACCACAGGCGAGCGCTTCCAGCACGGAGTTCGGCATATTGTCTACGGTGGTCGGGTTCAGAACCAGGTCTGCGGACTGGTAAAAATCCACGATTTGCTGGGCATCCAGCCGACCGACAAACTGAACATGCGCCTGTAGACCCAGCTGCTCGGTCAGGGCGGTCAGTTCGGCCAGCTGCGGTCCGGAGCCGGCAATGGCCAGTTCTATTGCCGGGATCTCCCGGCGCACGATAGCCAACGCATTGATTGCTGTTGCAATGCCATAAATGGCTTCAAGATTGCGGGTAATAATCACCCTGAACCCCTTTGTGGCCGGCGCATCATCAACCATGGCTGCTGGCCTGAACCTTTCCAGATTTATGATATTGGGGATCACAGTGGTCTCAACGCCAAACTTGGCAAACACCTCCTGGAGATAACCGGAGGGCACGACAATTTTAGTAGCTCGATTCAGGGTTGGCTTGATCCACCGAAAAGACTGTTCGAAATAACTGCCGGCTTCGCCCCCCCGGTAATTCACGATAACCGGGGTATTTTTCAACCATGCCAGCCAGACCACGGGCGTGGAAAACAACTGCCATGACCAACCGGAATTGGCCATCAGGTGGATGACGTCGACCTTGCCAGCCATTTTCCAGACGGCCACCAAATAGGGTACCAGACGGAACAGTGCACGAACGCCCCTGAGTTTTGCCACTGACTGTGGACAGTAGGGCCGATTGGTCTGCACCAGGCAAACCTCTACGCCTTCTTCTCTGAACAACTTGACCAGCTGGCTGGTCTGGGTGGCCATGCCACCTGCCGGAGGGGGCAGAGGACCAACCACCCCCAGACGCAATTTTTTTCCTGGCTGAGACGTCATCCTAAAAGATCGCCATAAACCTGCCGGTATCGGCTGACGCTGTTGGCCCAGTTGCGCTCTTCCTCCACGTAACGGCGACCATTGCTGCGCATGGCAGGCCATCGCTGCCGGTCATCGAGCAATCCGATAACGGTGCGAGCCAATGATGTGGCACTGCCAGCGGTAAACAGGCAGCCATTTTCACCCTCTCGAATAAGCTCGCGGTGGCCGCCTACATCCGAAGCGATCACCAACTTACCCTGGGCCATGGCTTCCAGTGGCTTCAAGGGCGTTACCAGATCTGTCAGCCGCATACTAAGCCGCGGATAGACGAAGATGTCGACCAGATTGTAATAATTCTGCACATCGGTATGGGGAACCCGGCCCGTCATGATCACCACATCCTGCAGCCCCATCTCATCAATCTTTGTCTTGATCAGTGACTCCTGTGGGCCGCCACCCACCAGCAACAGACGCAAATTGGGGCAGCTGGCAATCATTTCCGGCATGGCTTCAAGCAACAACACAATACCTTCATAGGCATAAAATGAACCGATGAAACCCAGTACCGTTTTATCTTGCAAGCCAAGGGTCTGCTGCAGTTCCGGGTCCGCCCCGGCCTCCACACTGAAGTGCTCAATGTCCACCGCATTTGGGATTACGGTAACCTTCGATGGCTCAATGCCGCGACGGACAATATCGTCTCGCAGCCCCTGACAGATCGTGGTGACGGCATCGGCGCGACGAAAAACATGGCTTTCCATTCCATGGGTCAACCGGTAGCGAACACCCAACTCCCTGCTGGTACCGTGATCAACGGCGGCGTCCTCCCAGAAAGCGCGGCATTCATAAACCAGTGGCAGGCCAAACTTTTTATTCGCCTGCAATGCTGCCAGACCATTTAACGCCGGGGAGTGGGCATGGAGGATATCCGGCTTCTCCGTTTCGATGACCTCGGCAATACGTTTTGCCAACGTCTGTATCACCTGCCACTGGTTGAGTATCGGCAGCCGTGACAGCAAACCACTCTCGGCCGGGGTCCGGTAAAAACGAAGTCCGTCGACCTCCTCATACGGCACCGAAGAACCGGGATGCTTTAAGCCGGTGACATGAACCGTGTCCCAGTCGAGCGCACGCTGCTGCCTGAGAATATTGCGGGTGCGGAAGGTATAACCACTTTGCAGGGGAATAGAGTGGTCGAGAATATGGAGGATACGCATGGCAGTCTATAGCTCGAATTGATCGTGTTTGGTGGTGGCTTCAAACATCAGCAACGACCATAAAACAGCGCTGTGGTCACGGCGACCGGAGAGGTGCTGGTCGACCAGCTCTTCCAGATAGGGCTGGTTAAACAGTCCGGTTTTAGCCAGGTTTCCGCCGGTAATTGTACGCCGCAACCTGTCCCGGAGCGGCCCGCGAAACCATTTTGACAGCGGTACGCCGAAACCCATTTTGTCACGGTAAAGCACATCATCGGGCAAGTGCGGCTCAAGGGATTTTTTGAGAATGTATTTGCCTTCCTGCCCTTTCAGTTTGATGCTGGAGGGCAGACCGGAAACCCACTCCATCAGCTTGTGGTCCAGCAGTGGAACCCTGACTTCCAGCGCATGGGCCATACTGGCACGATCCACTTTGGTAAGAATATCCCCCACCAGATAGGTTTTCATGTCGAGGTACTGAATCAGCGACAGTGGGTCATCGGTGGGCGCGCGCGCGGCATGGTGATGAAAGGTATCCACCGCACGATAACCCGCCAGCTGGCTTTTCATTTCCTCACTGAACAGTTTTTCACGTTGATCATCCTTGGCCAGTGAAACCGAGTGAAAATACGCTTCGACAGAATTGCGCGCCAAAGACTGAAAAGTGCTCTTCGCACGAAATACCCTGGGCGCCCAGTCCGCTTTTGGGTAAAGGCGGCCCAATATGCCAAACAGGGGTTTGCGCAGCCCAAGTGGCAGCCGCGATCGCAGCTTTTCCTCGTTCATGTGCCAACGATAGCGGCGATACCCGGCAAAGCCCTCGTCACCGCCATCACCGGACAGGGCCACGGTTACCTGCTGCTTGGCCAGCTGGCAAACCCGGTAGGTGGGAATCGCCGAACTGTCGGCGTAGGGTTCATCGTAGAGGTCGGCGAGAATATCCAGCAGGTCGAAATCGTCACTACTGACGGTGCGCTCGAAGTGATTGGTCTGATAGCGGGTGGCCACCTGCTGGGCAAACTCTGTCTCATTGAATTGCTTGACATCAAAACCGATGGCACAGGTGTTGACCGGTTTATCCTGCAATCCGGCCATCATTGCCACCACGGCACTGGAATCCACACCACCCGACAGAAACGCCCCCAATGGCACCTCGGCTTCCATGCGCACCTCTACCGCTTCCCGCATCCGCACCAGCAGTTCTTCCTGCACCTCAGATTCCGAGCCTGCCTGGACCGGTGTAAAGGGGATATCCCAATATTCGTGAGCCTCCGGCACCGGTTCACCCCGGCGCAGCAGCAGCGTATGCCCGGGTGGAAGCTTGAAGACATCGCGATAAATGGTTTTTGGCTCGGGGATGTAGCCAAAGGCAAAGTAGTCTTCTACCGCCTGCACATTCAGCGAACGGGGTAAGCCGGGGTGGGCTTTGAGCACCTTCAGTTCGGAACCAAACACCAGTTGCCCGTCGGGCAGGATGGAATAGAACAGCGGCTTGATACCAAACCGATCCCGGGCGAGAAACACCGATTCTGCCCGACGATCATAGACAGCAAAGGCAAACATACCGCGAAAGTGGTCCACACAACGCTCCCCCCATTCCTGCCAGGCATAGAGGATAACCTCCGTGTCACAGCGGGTACGGAAGTGGTAGCCCTTTTCCTTGAGCTGCTCGGACAATGTGTGAAAATTGTAAATTTCGCCGTTAAAGACGACGCAGAGATTGCCATCTTCACTGAACATGGGCTGTTGCCCGGAGGACAGATCGATAATCGACAGGCGGCGATGGGCCAGTGCAACACCCGGCTCAAGATGCTGGCCACCCTCATCGGGGCCGCGATGAAACTGAGTCTGGTTCATCGCACCAATCAGGTCACCAGCAAAATCCCGATGGCCCGTTAAATCAAAAATTCCCGCAATACCACACATGCATTAATTGCCCTGAGTTCTGTTGCTATTCAATGGCGCACTATCCACACCCAGCAGGGTGTCGTACACAGCCAGGTAATCCGCCACTGTCTTCTCCCAGTTGAACGTTGTTCTCACCAGAGCCAGCCCCTTTTTACCCATGAACTGCCGGAGGGCGGGATCGTCTACCAGCTCAGCCACAGCGTCGGCCATGGCCACTACATTATTTACCGGTACCAACCTGCCGTTAACGCCCTCTTCTATCAGCTCCACATTGCCCCCCACACTGGTGGCAATGACCGGCAAGCCGGAAGCCATCGCCTCCAACAGGGTATTGGAAATACCCTCTGCGAGGGATGGCAGGATGAAGATATCCATCAGCTGCATTAATGCCGGGACATCATTCCTGTCACCGGAAAACCACACCACATCGGAAAGCCCAAGCTGTTTTACCCGGTCAACCAGTTGCAGTTTGAGCGGGCCGTCACCCACCAGAACCAACCGCAGTGTTCCCCGCAGTATCGGCCTCTTTGTAAACAGATAGCCAACCGCCTCAATAAGCAGCTGCTGGTTTTTTACCTCGGCGAGCCGCCCGACAGTACCGACCACAACGGCGTTCTCTGGCAACAATCCCGGAGGGGCCAGATCACCCAGCTGCGCATCGTCCTGTCGGGGTGAGAACTTTTCTGCATCGACACCATTGTAGATCTGCCGCAACTTTTTCTCTGGAATAGCTACCGTATGCTTCAACCATTGCAGCAGGTCCCGGCTAACCGCGATATAGCGATGCACAAAAGGCTGCATTGCTTTGCGCAACAGATTATATTTTTTATTGGTGCCATCTAGATCGTGAATATCCCGCCCGTGCTCACCGTGCACACGTTTGATACCGGGTATCAACAGCGTGACTAACTGCATTTCCAGACTGGCCAAATTGCGGGTATGAACAACGTCGGGCCGCAGGGCCCGCAGAGTTTTCCATAAATCCCAAAAAACACGGAAATTCTGACCAGCGGGTTTATGCAGCTGGATAACCTGTACACCCGGTAAAGTAATCCGGTTGGCAAAATCATCTGCATTTGTCAGACAAATAATCACATGCCGGTAACGGTCTGGCGGTGTCCGGTTAATGATGTTGATCAGGCCGTTTTCCAGACCGCCGGTGCCCAGAGCATAAATAATATGCGCCACAAGGGGAGTGGTTTTCACGGTTTTTTTGCCCCGGAAAATTCCTGGTCGAGTGATTTTTCCAGTTCCGGCAACATCGGATCAATGAACCTTTGCAGTATGTCTGCGGCGGCGGCAACCTCCGCGGTCTCACCCGGGAAGTCTATCGGTGCCGCCAGGGTGATGATGGCGCCATCCCGCCTGTTTTCCAGCAACCGGGCGCTCAATTCATAAAACTTGGCCACATAGTCATTGGCCGTGTATTGGTCGCCAATGCGATACCACCGCCAAACCAGCAGATTTTGACCGGGTCCTTTCACCACCGCGGATAAAACCCCGGTTTTTTCACCATTGAGGTCCACGGATTCTCCACCCATGGAAAACACTCGCCAGTCGCGAACATCGCGATTAAACAGACGGTTCTGACCACTGATCAGTTCCGCACCCCGCTCCTGTCGCAGATACTGGGAAATGTCGAGCATGACAGCGGGCTGCCCGTCAGCGTCATTCTGATTCTGATACACGTAAAACTGCTTTATATGACTATCGTTGCCCCGGTGCTGGGGATACCAGTCCCAGAACATATCAGTACTCAGGGTAAACTCACCGAGGCGCTCTGGCGCAAATTCGGCGGCAGCCGGCCTGGTCTGCCCCCCCTGATTCAACGCAAAGACCCAAGCGGGCCAGATAACGGCCACCGCCAATGCGGCGAAAACCGCCAGAACAACAGCCGAGCCCGGCAAAAGTGATCGTTCGTTAGAGTTGGCTTCAGGCGTGCTGCCGGAGTGCGAGGGTAGCTGATCGGGATCGCTCCATTTTGCGCCAATCACAAATAAAATCAGCATAACAAGCCCGAAGAAAACCCAGCCATAAATCAGGTGGTCAACACCGACCGCCAGCTCCATGCCGCTGAGATGGCCAATCATGACAATCATGTAGGCGCGCAGCCCGTTGGCAATGATCGGCACAATGGTCGCCACCAGGATAAACGCCAGTCTTTTTTTCATGCTTGAGTAGTTGATATAGGCAAACAGGCATCCCAGGGTCACCGATGCAATCAGATAGCGAATGCCGCTGCAGGCCTCCACGACTGACCAGTTTCCGGAGGGCAGTGCGATAAACATGCCCTCGCGATAAACGGGAATCCCGCTAAGTTTTACCAAAGCAACGGTTACCGTTGCGGTGTATTCCATTAACGGAGGAACCAGCTCCTCCCCCATGGGGACTGCAAAAAATAGAAACGCCAGCGGGAAAATCAGTGCTTTGGAGATATCTGACCCCATAACCGTCAGAAACGCGGCGACAACCATGGTGATCAGCGCGAACTGCTGAACAACCTGAACATCCACCAGATTACCCAGCATCCAGAGAAATCCGGCGGCAGCCAGGGGGATCAGCGCCAAAAATTGGGGAGTGGGCCGCAGGTTCTGCAGAACAGTTCTGCGCCGCCAGATCAGCCAGGCGACAATAGGCAGGATCAGAAAACCGTGGGTATAGGTTTCAGCCCGGTACCAGGTGGACACCATCGTCCATGTGGTTTCGTAAAAAAGACCAAACAATGCTGCCAGCAGACCAATAAAAAAAACGGGGACAAGCAGTTGCTCTCTGGCTGTGGGCGTCAATTGCAGGGCATTGGCCAATGACGGTTCAGACTTCATGGCCCGTACCCCCCACTCACCAAACCTCTGCCATTTTCCAGCCAACTGGTGACGTTGGGCAGATTGTCTTCCCAGCTGAAATCACGGGTGACTTTTTCACGGGCCGTCTTGCCGATTGAGGAAAACTGACCGGCCAATACCTGCTCGACCAATGCTCCCAAGGCCGCTTCATCGTCAGCTACCAATACATGCTGACCATGTTCAGCTGCGATGCCCTCCAATGCCTGCGGGGTGACAATGACCGGCTTGGCCATGGCCATGGCTTCCAGCACCTTGTTCTGTATTCCCCTGGCAACTCTCATCGGCGCGACTGCAGCCGCGGCAAATTTCAGATAGGGGCGGACATCCAACACCCGACCGGTGACACAAACCCCGGAGATTTTCTCCAGAGACTGAACGGTTTCGGTAGGATTGCTGCCGACAATATAAAACTTCAGGCTGCTATCAACTTTTTTGAGACTCGGGAACACTTGCTCGGCAAACCAGCAGACTGCATCCTCGTTGGGCCAGTAATCCATCGCACCGGTGAAGACCAGGACTTTGTCCAGGGGACTGTATGGCGTCACCAGATCGGTGTCCGGCGAGAAGTAATCCACATCCACGCCATTATTGTAAAAGCCGGTTTTACTGGCCACTTCGGGAGCGAGCGTCTGGAACATGGTCGCTTCGGCGGAGGACACAAACAGGCTGGCATCAAACTCAGCCACCACGCGACGCTCATAAGCCAGTAGCCGCTTTGCCTCCCGGCGATAAATCCAGCTCATTGGCCAGCGCTTTCTCGCCGAATACTGTCGCCACTTATCGGAATCAATGTCCACGAAATCAATCAGCTTCCGCTCAATGGGCAGCTCTGTGCCGGAAACATATTGCGCCATGGCGGCGGAGTAAATGACGGCTCGCTGAATACCCTGTTCAGTGGTTACACTGCGAGTCCAGCGGGCCAGCGCGGCACTGAAAAAATAAGGCAGGGTCAACGGTTCACCGGTTATCAGCCCGAACAGACTTTTCAGCCGGGCCCTGCGCTGATTCAGCCTGACGAAGCAACAATCCTCACAATATTTCCGAACCTGCTCCCGATATTGCCAGTCTTCTGCATCATCGATAAAAGCACCAAGGTAAACACGATAATGCTCGCTCAAATATTTGAGCAAGTGAAAGGAGCGAATTTTGTCGCCTTTGTTGGGGGGGAAAGGGATCCGGTGAGACAGAAATAACAATGCTGGCTTCATGCTAGACAAATTCCTAACCCAGGTTTTTTGCCAGTAGTGGCCCAACGGTATTGGCCAGAGGCAATGGCAGTTTTTTCCATACCCTGATGAAGTACTGATACTTTGGGTTGAGGGGGTTTATATCCGGAACGCTGTCCGCCCCGACCAGGTAATATTCATAGTGCAGCGGCTCGGGGGTAAACCCCCAGTGCTGCTTGAAGCGGTAAGGGCCCGTGCCCTCTTTGCTGCGGCCAAAATCAAACACCTGAATACCCTGCTCAGCTGAACGACGCATCAATTCCCAATACATAAAATCGTTGACGCCCTTGATTTCCCTCGCCTCGGCAATACTGCCCCCATAGTAGGGCAGCACTTCATCTCTGAAGTAAAAGCTCACTACGCCCGCTACATCTCGCCCTTCATGGGTAATCATCAGGGTGTCGACGGTATCACCAAACACATCCCGAAGAAGCGAAAAATAGTTTTTGGAGAAAACCGGCGTGCCGAGATTTCTGACACTTTCCGCGTAAATTCGATAAATTCGTTCCCAGTCCTGTCCCGGCTCACTCACCAGACCATTCTTGATTCCCTTGCGAATCATGGTCCGCTGCTTGCTGGGAATCGCCTGCATGTTGACCTCGGGATCCCGATCAATAGAGCGGCGAAAGGTCGCATAAATACTCTTTGTCGGCCAGTTTTCGGCCGAACGGTGCTGGTTCCGCAATTCCAGCGCATCCACATGAAGTGTCTGCGCGAGATCGCAGGCAGCCGTTCTCAGTGCTGCGGCAATTTCATCGGTGTCGGCGACGATACCGCCATAGACGCAAAATGGTGTGGATACCAGATTGTTGCCAAACAGCAGGCTTTTATTGTGTGCCAGCGGCAATATGCCGACTATTTCTCCCTCGCGCTCGGCATAGAGAAAATAGGGCTGGTGGCCGAAGGCTCGCTGCAGAACCGTTTTCCAGCCGGCCCTGTGAAAGAATGTTGCCGCTGGCGTTTTTAAAACATATTCGTCCCATTGGGATAAATCTGCGTCAGACAGCTGATGAATCGCAAGCGCCATGCAAACCCCACTGATCATTGCTGGTTTGTTTTTGTTGGAAGCCTTCCAGAAACACCTCATCAACTCGCCCCCACAGGAAGTCATCGGCAAGCTGCTCCAGTCGATGATGAACTTTATGCAAATTCAAATAGTGCCGGAATCTGGCTTTACTGCTGGCGTTTGGCACGCGCGGCTGCTCAGGGTCAATTTCCCAGGGGTGGAAGTAGAAAATACAGGGTTGGTGCTCTTTCCGGTTAACACGACTGATCGCCCACCGGGTGAAACTGTAGGGAAATAAACGAAACCAGCCGCCGCCACCACAGTTGATGTTGCGCCCTGCGACAGGAATAGTGGTAACAGGAATCTCCAACAACCTGTTATTGGCTGCCGGAAAAGCAAACCGGGGGGCGCCCGGTATGCCGTAATGATCATGCCTGATAGGCACAATGCTAGAGCTGTACAGGTAGCCTGCGTCGGCGAGACAATCCAGTGCCCAGAGGTTTTCCTTGCAGATGGAATAGCTGGCGGCACGGTAGCCGACCACGGGCTGGCCCGAGATATCTTCAAGCAGCTGACGTGTTCGAGTAATGTCCTGGGTAAAGGTTTGCTGATTTTGGTGGGTCACCCGAATATGTTCCCAGCCGTGGCTGGCAAGTTCGTGCCCCTGGTCGACAATCTCCCTGACCATAGCGGGGTAACGCTCGGCCACACAACCCAGAGTGAAGAAAGTTGCCTTGATGCTCTTTCGCTCAAACAGGGCCAGGATTCGCTCCATATTGGCCTCTATGCGGCAGGGCATCTCATCCCATTGTTGTTTATTGATACAACCCTCGAAGGCAGAGACGTGATAATAGTCCTCCACATCGACCGACATGGCATTGCGGATAGGGCTTGTGTGATTCACTACCGGCTCCCGTTGGACCAGAGAGCAATTGATTCCACGATTCGCTCTGCCGCCTGACCATCCCAAAGCTCGGGGATACAGCCTGATTTTCCACCGGTACTGAGAATATCTGCGACACAGGCATGGATTGCCTGAGGATCGGTACCGACAATGGTATTGGTCCCCTGCTCCACTGTAATGGGCCTCTCGGTATTTTCACGAAGGGTGACACAGGGAACCCCCAGCGCTGTCGTTTCCTCCTGAATTCCTCCAGAATCGGTGAGCACCAGGCAGGCGTCTTTCATCATACCCAGCATCTCAAGGTAGCCTAACGGACCGGTCATGTGTAGTGCCGAGGAGGCAATCATTGGCTCCAGCCCGGCATCGATGATGCGCTGTCGAGTCCGGGGGTGGACGGGAAAGACCAGCGGGATATCCCGGCTGATGTCTGCCAACACACTGAGCAGGCTCTGCAGCACCTCGGGGTGATCAACATTGGCCGGACGGTGCAATGTCACCAGGCCATAACCGTTGGAGATATCTACCCTTGCGCCATTTTTTTTCAGCCCGGAAGTGGTCGCCATTGCCGGTATCGCTTGTGCCAGGTTATAACGCAGCGTGTCAATCATCACATTTCCGGCAAAATGGATGCGATTCGGGTCAACACCCTCGCGCAGCAGGTTGTCAGCGGCCGATTTTTCCGTGGTAAACAGCAACTCCGAAATCTGGTCCGTCAATACCCGGTTGATTTCCTCGGGCATGGTGCGATCCCCACTGCGCAGCCCTGCTTCCACATGAATCACCGGAATACCCTTTTTCACGGCTACCAGCGCACAGGCGATAGTGGAATTCACATCGCCCACCACCAATACTGCATGGGGCCGTTCATCATCGAGGACCGGCTCAAAACGTTTCATGATGTCTGCCGTTTGTGTGGCATGGGTGCCGGACCCCACCTCGAGATCAATATCGGGCTGGGGGATATGCAACTGCTCGAAGAAGGTTGTCTTCATGGTGGCATCGTAGTGTTGCCCGGTATGAACCAGCTTGCCAGAAAGACCCGATTGCGGCTGATTTAGCGCTCGCATAATCGGTGCTATTTTCATGAAGTTTGGTCTTGCACCTACAACACAGAGAATCTGTGGAGGCTGTGACTTCCTGACCATATGAAATATCCTAAAAATCTATTGTCAGGCCAAGGTTTAACCGGTTTTCTTTATAGTCGCGCCCAAAACCCTCTGCATCCCTGTCAGAAAAACTGTAGCCAAGCGTTACAGTGGTCTTGGGGCCCAGCTGACGATCAAGACTCAGATAAAATCTGGTGATCTCCGACTCTGAACTGGTCTGGTTTTCTCTCTCATCCAGACTCAATCTTGAGGTAACACTGATTTTTGAAGACAGTTTTCGATTAAACCGAATACCCGTGGAAGTAAATTTTGCGTCACTGTCGATGTCCTCTCGGAGCTGTTTTGACTCCCGAACAAAGAAGGTCAGATCACTGCGCTTGCCTTTCAGGGTTAACGAAGCATCAAACAACTCATTAACAAAAATTCCCTGATCCCGGAAAGTGAGGTTATCTGTCAGAAAGAGTGGTTCACCGGTAATTGGATCAATCAGGTCTCCAAAGGGGTCTTCTCCCGGGAACAGGCTGGCAGCACGCCTTTCCGATCGGGTATCGGTGATACTGCGACTGTAGTTGACGGTAAGAGACGTCCGACGAGTGGTGTGGGTAAACTTGAAGCGGGGCGTGGTACCAAAAAAATGTTTTCCATAACCGAAGTCAAATGTTGTTCGTCTGTTGGGGGTCCAGACCAGGCCCACATCCCAGAAGTCACCATCAGTATTGTCATCATCGAAAGTCTGAAAGTTATTCCACTCCTGACCCAAAGTACCGTTTACCTGCCACTTTCGATCAAGGGCATAGCCCAGCCTGACACTGGCTGTAGAGCGCTCATTATCCCCGTCCTGACTCATGAAGCCATCGCCATCAAATTCCGTTTTCTGGTGGTCGGCACGCAGGGTCCAACTCAGGGGGCCAAAATCCGGACCGCTATTAAGCGTCACCGCGGACATTCTTCGGACACTGTCTGAAAGCTCATCGCCCTTGTTGATCTGATCATCATAGGTATAACGCACCTGAAGATCGGCAAACCGCGCAAAGCGATGTACGAGATAGGGGCTTACGCTGTAATCGTAGGTGGTTGTAACGTTATCGGATCGGTTGAGCTGAGTGCTGCCAGAAGCGGCGAAAGGGTCGATAAGCGTCTGATTGGAATAGATATCGCCTTCAATAAAAAAGAAATCCTCGAGCAACTCAACAGCAGCATCGCCACGTACTCTCGGATTAAATGAGTCTGCACCACCACCCACGTTGTTAAACTCAAAAGCACCAACCAAGGACATTTCAGCGCGTCTTCCCTTACCTTCAAGTTCGATGGTGGGTCGCACCACGCTGATAAACTTGCTCTCCTTATTATCATCGTCCAGCTCGACATTGTCCGTGTAGATTTCACCAAAAGTAATGCTCGCCTTGCTTTTCCATTCGCCGGCATCCACCGAATACGGCATTGCCAATATCATGGCCATGGCAATAGAGGCCGGGCGGCTGATTTTACAAAGGGAAACCCACACACTTTTATTCATTCTGGCCGCCACCTATCCTTGTTCGACCTGCCCCATAACTGTGCCCATAACCATAACCATAGCCGTGGGTATAATTGTCCCAGGGATATCTGATGGCTTTGTTAAGCAGCATCCCGATAATTTTATCGTCACTGATCCGGCTAACCGCTTGCTTCACAACGTCCGGTGAGACTTTTTCAGCTTCAACCACAAATACGATTTGCCCCATACAGTCGGCCAGTACAGCTGCTTCACTCGTCTGAAGGAACGGCGGGGAATCAAAAATAATAACCCGATCCGGATAACGCGCTGACAGTTCGGCCATCAGTTGCTTCATCCGTTCACTGGCAAGCAGCTCTGTAGATCGCTCATGGGCAATCCCCACCGGAATAATGCGTACGTTGGGCAGGTTGGTGTTTAGCAATACGTCTTCGATACCGATATCTTCATCTTCCAGAACATCAATAAGCCCTGGCGTATCATCGGGAATCCCTAACAAGCTTCCTGCAGAGGCCTTTGCCATGTCTGCGTCGACGAACAAAACTGTCTTATCTTTCTCTATGGAGATACTCAGCATCAGATTAATGGCTGAAAATGTTTTTCCTTCTCCCTCAAAAGAACTGGTCACCATAATCAGGTTGGCGTGGTCCGTACCCTGGGCCATATTGGTGTCTATATTTTGCAATAACGGCCGCTTGATCGCCCGATACTCTTCTGCAATATAACTCCTCGGTTTGTACGGAGAGACAAAACCCTTTGCTTCCAACTCCTTGATAGGCAGGACAATACTTTTATTTGCAGACTGTGTTGCTGAGGGCTCAACAGCTGTATCAGCCCCCCCCCAACTGTCCGGCGCTGACGCGAGGTCAACCCCCACTTCAGGTGAGCTTGATGTGGGAGCTGCCGAATCGTTTTTCTGACTCTTCTTCCCCAGCTTTTCAACTGCTTTTTCAATTGTGCTCATAGGGTTTCCGGATGATGACTAAATAATTTGCATCGCTCACCGAGTGAGCGCTTGCATGGAACAGATATCGCCAACCTCATCTCAATGCCAGCTCTTCAAGAAAAGTGACCCCGGCGTAGACGGCAACCAGTGACAGCAGTAATACAACAAACAGTATTTTGTTCATCTTCGCCATTCGCTGCTGTGCGGGCGTAGGAATGTGCATCACGCAGCCCAACACGGGCAGCCCGGTAACCATTGTCAACCTGCGCCGGTCAGATATGACAGGCCTGAGTAATGACAGAAGTAACGCCAACCCCGCACCTACGCCCAGGGAAGCCACTAAAACACCGGTATTAAGTAGTATTTTATTGGGCTTGTTAGGTCTTGAGGGCACAAATGGTGGATCAATTACCTTAAACACCAGATCATTTGCCTGCTGCTCGACATCCTCAGATATCCGGGCGGATTCCCTGCGCTCCAGAAGGCCGGTGTGCTGCTGGGAGAGCACCTGATAGTCGCGGGTCAGCTGAACCAGCTCGGCCTCAACCAAAGGTATTTGGCCCACCATGCTGTTGAGCTTATCAACACGGCGCTGGTACTCAGCCACACGAACGTTCAGCTCCGCAACTTTGGCTTCCGCCTCCGCCAGCATTGAACGCATTTGCTGGTAAACAGGGCTGGCGTTCATGCCTGACAAATCAGATATCTCTCCGGTTGCCAACTTCGCCAGCTCAGACTCGCGCTCCTGCTCAAGGCTTTCAAGAAGATTATTGATCTGTACCACTTCGGGGTGGCGATCAGTATATTTGGATAGCAGTTCATCCAGCCTGGCTTTCAGTGAGCTGATGCGGCCATCAATGGATGAGCCCTGCTCACTGGCACCGCTGGCCAGAAATACCGGTTGCTCCCCGGCTAATTGACGTTTTAACTCATCGCGCCGGTTTTGCATCTCACTGCGCTGCAAACGCGCCTCACTCAATTGTTGCTGGCTCGCCACCAGACGCTGATAATAGCCGCCACCCTCACCCGGCAGATTACCCGCATGCCTTTGCTTGAAATCAGCCAGCGCAGATTCGGCCTCTACCAGACGTTTTTCATACTCGGCTATTTGCTTATCCAGGAAGGTTTGAGCTGAATCAGAGTCACCCTGCTTTCCATTGACGGAACTCTCTATGAACACAGTGATTAGCGCCTGCACCACTTTTCGGGCGAGCTCGCGATCCTCATGATAGAAAGACACCGAATAGAGAGAGGAATTGCGCCGGTCGCCAGATAACGATACCGCTCTACGAATATTGGTAAAAAGCTTTTCCTTCTCTCTCTCTGTCTGGGCACGGAGGTCCATATCCGTCATTCTTAGCAACTTTTCCAAATTTGGTCGACTGAGTAATGTTTTACTCATCAACTCTACTCGTTGATCAATATTCGGCTGTATAACCAGCCCTCTCAACAGTGGGCGCAAGATGGAGTTGGTATCGACATGAATCCTTGCCGTAGCCATATACTGATCGGGCACCTGTGATACCGAAAGCCACCCAACGACCCCAACCAGCCAGGCAATAACCAATGCCGCCCATCTGAAACGCCAAAGGCCTGACAGATAGCTGAATAGCATCGCCAACATTTCTTGCATAGCCGATTTTCCTTAAGTTTTCAGGTTACGTCGTGGCAACGACTTAGAACCAAGCCTCAGGGATAATCACTATATCTCCGGGAAAGAGGGCGAGATTTGTCGATATATCCCCATCGTTGAGCAAATCATCCAAACGAAGCTTGTAGGTGCTTTGATCACCGCCAAAGTTTCTGATCAACACGGCCTTGTTGCCAGCGGCAAATTCCGTCAGGCCACCAACTTCCACCATCAAATCGAGCAATGTCATATGCTTTCTGAAGGGAATACTTGTCGGCTCTGCCGCTTCACCAACCACCCTGACCTGCTGTGATGGAACGCCGACAAAGTCGTCCACGATGACACTGACAACAGCACTCTTAACATATTCAGAGTATGCTTCCTCAATGTCCCGGGCGAGCTCCGAGGGTGTCTTGCCGCTTGCTTCAATATTTTCAACCAACCGGGTGCTGATTTTCCCATCGGGACGCACTTTGACACCGTTGATTGTCAGCTCTTCGTTACCCCAGACGAAAACCTCCATACTGTCCCCGGGACCAATCACATAGGTATAGTCGGCCGGCATTGCTCGCAGGTCATCGGGCACCTCGGTGTGGGTTGATGACGAGCAACCGGAAAGAGCCACTAGAGCCAGGCTGAGACCAATCACAGATGAAGTTCTTGATACGTAAGAAATAAGACCAGACACGATTCAGCTCCTCCCTTGAGTGCTTCAAATATAAATCCCGGCTGAGTGTAGCATGCACATAAAACCGATGACTAGCAGCGGCCTTCAGGCCACACGCCTCAGCCCGTGGTGGGATTTAAGCAGAAGTTCTGTTTTATGGACGAATCATTTAGACGAACGGCTGGTTGTGCGGTTTGACCTGCAAAATATACTCTGCCATAGCCCCAATTAACTGGTACCATTCTCCGGCAAAGGGCTGGGTCCTGCTCCGCAATAAAAACTTAAAGCTAACTATTTGTATTATAAGGGCTTACCAACTAATGTTAGCCATATACTGCAAGTTTTCAGCACAAAATTTCCTGCCTTTGGCGGGTGGCAGCCCCTAGCACTCCCGGCTGCAGATATTGATACAGGCCCGCCCAACAGGTATCCACCAAAAACAACTGGCTGTTCAATCAGCAGCCAAACTACCTTATGGAAGGGGTTTATTACCGGCAATGAAAAAGACGAATTTTCGCGACTTGTCCTCAGGTTATAAGGTGCTCGTAATTATCGAGCTCTCGGTATATTTCGGCTCAGTATTTCTTGCTATCTTTGCCAACAAATTCTTTGGCTGGTCCCAACAAAGCGACCTCGAAACAAATATAGTCGCCGCCTACTCCCTGGTTTTTGCTCTTTTCATTTTGCTCACATCCCTTTCCCTGGGGCTGTACAACCCCAGAATGCGAGAAAATTATCGCAACGTATTTCGCCGGCTGGTACTCGCCGTCGCACTCGGCTCTGCCGAGTTTGCGATTCTTTTTATGCTTATCGACACCAAACCCTTCACCGCGGAGGTGGTGCTCACTGCAGCGGGCATAGGGCTCATTTTAACCAGTCTTATCAGGCACACCCTCAACCGTTTCGACTTACTTGGCTTTAACAAAATTAACGTACTGATACTTGGCTCCGGAGAACGTGCATCAATCGTCGAGAGACGGATGCGGCGTGCTGTTGACCGCCACGGCTTTACCCTCACGGGATTTGTGGTGATGGAGGGCGACTTGCCCGATGGCATTCAACGCGAGCGACGAATCAATCTCGAAAAAGGTGCACTCCTGTCATTTGTCATAGAGCACAATATTGATGAAATTGTTGTTGCCAGCGATGAAAGAAGAGCCAATTTGCCCGTTGAAGAGCTGTTTGCCTGCAAAATTCGCGGTGTTAATGTTATTGATATTCTGGATTTTATCGAACGGGAAACGGGACAGATTGCAGTCAACCTTATCTATCCCAGCTGGATCATTTACTCCAATGGTTTCGCCTCCATCCATTACCTGAGAAATTCGGTAGATTGGCTCTTCAATGCATCAATCGCCGTTCTACTCTTACTGGTCACCTGGCCGATCATGCTCATCACTGCCCTGGTGATTAAAATTGAAGATGGCATCAAGGCACCCATTTTTTATCGCCAGGAGAGAGTAGGACTCGACGGCAAGGTCTTCAAAATCATCAAATTTCGAAGTATGCGCACGGATGCCGAGAGCAACGGGGCAGTCTGGGCCAAGGTCAATGACACCAGAATAACCCGCATAGGCAACTTTATTCGAAAATGCCGAATTGATGAATTACCACAAATCTACAATGTGCTGTGCGGAGAAATGGGCTTTGTCGGCCCCCGGCCGGAAAGGCCAGAGTTTGTTCAGGGGCTGATTCGCAGCATCCCCTACTACAACGAAAGGCACAATGTTAAACCGGGATTAACTGGCTGGGCTCAGCTCAAGTACCCATACGGGGCAACAGACGAGGACGCCATGGAAAAGCTGAAGTACGACCTCTACTACGTCAAGCACCGCAGCTTCCTGCTCGACCTCAATATTCTCATCAGAACCGTAGAAGTTGTCCTTTTTGGCAAGGGCCGGTAAGTCAAACCCGCCAACTGTTCACGAACGAATATTGTACTTTTCGAGAAAGTTATAGAGCGTTGGTCTGGTCACTCCCAACATTTTGGCTGCTTCCGAGACATTATCCCCGGCATTCAACAACGCCCTCTGAATAGCACCCTTTTCAGCTTTCTCCCTGATTTCTCTCAGGTTAAAGGGTGCGGCCTCTTCGCCCGCTGGCGACAGCTCGAGGTCCTCCAGGGTTATATGGGTCCCCTCTGCCATGATAATGGCCCGTTTGATTCGACTCTCCAGCTCACGGACATTGCCAGGCCAATCGTAAGACTCGATCGCCTGAGCTGCCTGCTTGTCAAACCCGCGTAGCGATTTGCCTGATTCCTTGCTGAAACGTGCCAAAAACGCCTTCGCCAGCAGCAAGGCATCGCCTTCGCGATCTTTCAGCAGCGGTATCTGGATAGTAATTTCGCTCACCCTGTAATAAAGATCCTCGCGAAACTTCCCTTCCTCTATATACTTGGCCAGGTCCTGATGCGTGGCACAAATAATCCTCACATCGATGGGGATTTCCGTCCTGCCCCCCACTCTTTCAATGACCCTTTCCTGAAGAAAACGCAACAATTTGGACTGCAACTCCAGCGGCAAATCACCAATTTCATCGAGAAACAGGGTTCCCCCATCGGCATATTCTATTTTCCCCTGTGTCTGTTTAACCGCACCCGTGAAGGCACCTTTCTCATGGCCAAACAGTTCGCTCTCCAACAGATTGTCCGGTATCGCAGCGCAGTTGATTGCCACCATTTTCTGCTCTGCCCGGCTACTCAGTTCGTGCAATGCCCGGGCAATAACCTCTTTGCCAGTGCCACTGGCACCCAGCAGCAAGGTCGTGATATCGGAGGGCGCCACTTTCTCAACCGTGCGACAGACTTTCAGCATTTCCGGGCTGGCAGTAACAACCCCTCGCAAAGGGGACTCCAGACCCTGCTCCTGAAGTCGGCGGTTTTCAGATTCCAGCTCATAGACGCGGTAAGCCCGATCGACAATCAGCGTGAGAATATCCGGATCCACCGGCTTTTGATAAAAATCGTAGGCTCCAAGGCCAATTGCCTTAACCGCATTTGACCTGTCGTTGTCACCCGTCACCACGATGACCTTTGTTTGCGGCGAAATCACCAGGATCTCACTCAGTGTGGCAAGCCCTTCTGTTACGCCACCGGGGTCCGGCGGCAACCCCAGGTCAAGCAATACCACCCATGGTCGATGGCGGCGCAACTGAGCTATGGCGCTCTCACGATCACCGGTGATCACCACATCGTAGTCATCAAAACACCAGCGCAGCTGACTTTGCAGCCCTGTATCGTCTTCAACCACAAGTAATGGTCTGTTGGTTTCTTTCACGACGGACTTCCTTCATTTTCGGTACTTGCTTCGCCACCATCAATCGGACTACACGGCAAGATAATAGTAAATTGAGAACCCACCCCCGGCTCACTGGTAACCAGAATATCCCCACCGATAGAGCGGATATACTCTCGACTTTCAAATGCACCCACACCCATGCCGGTCAAACCTTTAGTGGAATCAAATGGGCTGAAAAGACGGTCGCGGATAAAGGCTCGGTCCATTCCCGTACCCGCGTCCTCAATAATGACATGAACAGTCTGGCCCTGCCTCTCTACGCTGACAGCAACTCTTGCTGTTGCCGGGGTGGCGTCCTGGGCATTTTGAATGATATGACCAAAGACCGTAGACAGCTGCTCACGATCCGCGCGCACTACCGCATCACTGGCCACCGATTCAAGTACAGGTTTAGGCTCCCTGGCAGAGGCGGCCCTGACCAGCCTTGTCAGTAAACTGCCAAGCTCAATATCCTCCGCCAAATCCCCCCGGACACCACTTCTCATCTGCTCCATAAGCCGGGTCATTCTATTAACGGAATTTTTGACAGTGGCAAGAACATCGTCAATAAACTCAGGCTTGTGTTTATGCTTTTCTGCATTGGTGATAATCAGCGATTGCTGGGCCAGGATATTTTTCAGATCATGAACAATATAGGCAGACAACCGGTTAAACGCCTCGAACTGCCGCGAACGAATCAGTGCCTGATCTGCCCGATATTGCGCCAAATGGCTGGCTGCGTGTTGACCCGCCATTTTCAACAGATCCCGATCTTCCCAGTTAATCGTCTGATACAAATCCGATCGCCTGACCAGCACAAACCCCAGGCACTCATCCCGAAGTATCAAGGGGACCAACAGCCAGATATTGCGAATCTTCAGCAGCCACTCCGGCATGACCAAACCCGCATATTTTTCGGGATCTTCATTATATTCATCAATATCGATAACCCAGTGGGTTCGCGTCATAAACAACGTCAAGGAATCTAACGATTTGGCATCCGCACAATCAGGTTCCGGCATATGCCAGCGAGCCAGAACACTAAAATGTCCCGCATCATTTTTTTCCCAAAGAATACCGCCCGGACTTTCCGTCAGCTTCGCAATGGATTGAATCACCCGCTCCGGCACACTGTCCTCACTGCCTGAAAGCGTCTGGGTAAATTTAAGCCATTCTTCCCGGTAATCGTGCTTGTAGGAAAAAAAGTGCTTGCTCAGCAAGACCCTTACCTGAGCGCGAATCTTGTCGGAAAACATCAGGGTAACCAGCAGGACTGCCGCACCGAAGAAAAATACAATTTGCAGTACACTACCCCAGGTACCGCCATAATAACGGATGAAGTAACCGGCAGTGGCCATCAGCAGCAGATAAACACCTGCCCCCATGATCGTTGCGGTATGAAAAACCACATGCCTGGACACATGGATGTTCAGTTCAAATTTCGGATTTCGGGCGATGGCAATGACAATAAGGGGGGCAGCCATCCCGTTTACAAGGCCTCGGGCCTCCCATAAATCAAGACTGATGCGTTTAAAAAGAAGGGCATCTGAGTACATGAAAAAGTCATAGACAAAAAAACTGCCGATACCAAGGCACAAGAATTTTGTCGACCACCGCTGGGTGGCGCCAGAGTTGCGAAAAATTTGCTCAATCAGAATCAGGCCCGTGAGGGAAAGTACCACCCACAGCACCAGCACAATTTCCCGAAACAGTGTTTCTGATACGGACAGATAGTCGGAAGCAAGAGGCGTTGTAAAGAGGATCCCCAACAGTAGAAGTACTGCAGAACAGCCCAGCGAAAGCCGGAAGATCAAGGCTCCGCGGGGACTTTCACCATCTTTTTTACAGAGAACATCCAACAGGAAGAGACACCAGGACAGGTTTCTCGATAACTCGGCCAGCTGTATCATCTCAAAAGAAACCCGGGCACCGAACTCCCCTGCGGCAATGGCGCCAGCCCAGACGGTCGAACAGACGGCGGCGAAAATGATCAGGGCCCCCTGCGGCCGTCCACGCCATGAAACGCTGATCAGGATTGCCAGCACCAAATAGGCGAAAAAAGCGAACAGATAGCTGGGCACACCCACATTCATGCGAGAACCTGCAGGCCCAACGCCAAGACTCCGTCGATCATAAAACGCCTCCGTTCAGTAACAGATTTTGCACACTAGCGGATTCTGGATCAGAACTGCCTTTAACACTATACTCAGCACCTTAAATTTAGTCGGGTATGCTGCCGAGGTATTCAAAGCAGTGGTTTTACCCGGTGGCGATTCAACCAAAAAGCCCAGCTGGCTGCTATCAGTTACTGCCCTTCCATCTACCGCTTTGTGGTGGACGAGACAATCGCAACATATGGATTAGCTACCCAAGAATCAAGGATAATATCGGTGACAGCGTACAGCGATCTACAGCAATCACTAAGATCAGAGCCGAAAACCTGGCTAATTACTGGTGTTGCAGGGTTTATCGGGTCCAACCTTCTCAGAACCTTGCTTGAACTGGAGCAACGGGTTGTCGGTATTGATAATTTTTCTACCGGACATCAATCCAACCTGGACGACGTGCAAGCCGAAAGCGGCAAAAACTGGGATAGATTCACCTTTCACGCCTACGATATCCGGAACTTGAACGACTGCATAAATGCATGCCAGGGTATCGATATCGTTCTTCATCAGGCAGCTCTGGGAAGTGTGCCAAGATCTATTGAAGACCCTGTTACAACCAATAGCTCAAATATAGATGGCTTTCTGAATATGCTGGTGGCAGCAAGGGATACCAAGGTCAAGCGCTTTGTATACGCAGCCTCGTCATCCACCTATGGCGACCACCCCGGGCTCCCCAAGGTAGAGGATGAAATTGGCCGTCCACTTTCACCCTATGCAGTCACCAAGTACGTGAATGAGCTGTATGCGGATGTCTTCGCCCGGACTTATGGCATGGAAAACATAGGCCTCCGCTACTTTAATGTTTTTGGTCCAAGGCAGGATCCAAATGGTGCGTACGCCGCTGTCATACCAAAGTGGTTCGGGCAACTACTGGCCGGGGAAGACTGCTTCATCAACGGTGACGGGGAAACGTCACGGGATTTTTGTTTTATCGATAATGCCGTCCAGGCTAACCTGTTGGCCGCAACCACCAAAAATCCGGCCGCCATCAATCAAATCTACAATGTTGCCTGTGGCGACCAAACCAGCCTGAACGAGCTTTTTTCTTCGATAAAAATGCTCCTCGGCAGCCATTATCCGAACATCAACAATTTGACTGCCAGGCACAGGGCGTTGCGCCCTGGCGATGTTCGACACTCACGGGCAAACATTGAAAAGGCCAATTCATTGCTCGGATACCAGCCCTCTCATAATGTCCACCAGGGGTTACAGACGACACTGGATTGGTTTTTAAAAAAGACAGCGGATTAAAAATAATTCGTCAACGGTCTCATAGGGACACGGGAGATATTGTGAAGAAAGTAGCAGTCGTTGGATTAGGGTATGTAGGTTTGCCTTTGGCCGTTGCATTTGGCAAAAAGTTGCCAACCATTGGCTTTGATCTTGACAAGAAAAAACTGACCGCCTACCTTTCCGGGAAAGACCCCAGTGGAGAAGTGGAGCCAGAGGACCTGGCCGCAGCGACTTTCCTGGAGCTCACCAACGATCCCGCCAGGTTAGCGGAAGCCGACGTTATCATTGTCGCCGTTCCCACCCCTATCGACCAGGCTCACAAACCTGATTTGAGGGCTGTTCACGGGGCATCCAGAACCATTGCAGAGCACCTCAGTCCAGGCACAACTGTCGTGTATGAGTCAACCGTATACCCGGGCTGCACCGAAGAAACCTGTGTACCCATATTGGAGTCGGTCTCCGGTATGCCATGGCTTGGCAAACCGGGAGCAACCAGCGAGGGCAACCAAAATGGCTTCCACATTGGCTACTCGCCAGAACGGATCAACCCCGGTGACAAAGTTCATCGGCTGGAAACCATCGTCAAAGTCGTCTCTGGCGACACGCCCGAAACCCTGGAAAAAGTAGCCAACACCTATGAACAGATCATTACGGCCGGCGTTTATCGGGCAGCCAGCATCAAGGTAGCTGAAGCGGCAAAAGTGATCGAGAATACTCAGCGCGATCTTAATATTGCACTGATGAACGAACTGTCCCTTATATTCCACAAACTCGGTATCGACACGCTGGATGTTCTGGAGACAGCGGGAACAAAATGGAATTTTCTACCGTTTCGCCCCGGATTGGTGGGTGGACACTGTATTGGCGTCGACCCCTACTACCTCACCTTTAAAGCCGAAGCAGAGGGCCACCACCCCCAGGTCATTCTGGCTGGCCGACAAACCAACGATGGCATGGGCAAATACATTGCCGAGCAAACTGTCAAACAACTGGTCAAGAAAGGTCACCCTGTCTGTGGCGCCAATGTAGTTATCCTGGGACTGACATTCAAAGAAGATTGCCCCGACCTCAGAAACTCAAAAGTTGCAGATATCATCGCAGAACTCAGGGAATATCACTGCAATATCATTGTTCATGATCCCATGGCAGAGAGGAGCGAGGCCATTGAGGAGTACGGCGTGGAACTTACCCCCTGGGATCAAATCAAAAACGCGCATGCGGTGGTTCTGGCGGTTGCCCACCAGCACTACAAAAAACTCTCTACAGCTGAGCTTGGCGCCATCATGGCTGAAGACGCCACCATCATCGATGTTAAATCGATGCTCGACAGGTCTTTGTTTGAAGAGAAAAATATCGATATATGGCGGCTGTAATCGCCTCAAAGGTCACACCGGAAAGCCTTGCATCGACTATTATCTCTAGTAACGGGTTTTCTGAATTGTCGCGGTTGTCAGTTTTTTTTACATTGCGGGATAGTCGGCCACTTTTTTAAAAAGCAAACTCGCCCTGATGACCGCAACACACTGATAAATAAAGACTCCCACAAGAATGGCCCGTTTATTGCATTCATATTGCCTATCAAGTACAACCCAGCAGATACAGGTTTGGAGAAATGGAAAACAACTCGCAAAATCATGTAACCAAGAAGGGGGCTGAACTCAATTCTTCAGTAAATATTTCACGTCGCAACTTTTCCCGTATCGGGGCTGCGGCACCGATTCTCATGTCCCTCGCCAGCCCCTCTGCACTGGGCGCCCCCTGCCTGTCCAACATGATGTCCGGACACCTGTACCAGGACAGAGGTCAGTGCAGCCCCGGCTGGAGCCCGGGCGGCTGGAAAAATGTAGGTGGCAGTGAGCCAGACTGGAACAGCACGCCTTTTCAGTATGGCATTTATGACCCGAAAGCGACCTACACCAAGGGTGGCGGAAAAAAAGCCAAGAAATGCGGCCACAACAGTAAAAACCAGCCTGAGTGCTACGTAGAGGGGACAACACTCTCCGAAGCCCTGGGCTATTATGGCTTGGGCTGTCCCTCCGGACTCGCCAGTGTCTGCCACCTGCCGATGGCTACCATTTTGAATGAAAATACCGGCGGTGGCACAGGCAACTTTGCAGGCCATTTTGTAGCAGCGCTCCTGAATGCCTCGCACAGCGGCATAACCTATGTCATCACACCCAGCCAGCTTGTTGGACTTTATAATGATCCATCAACCATACCGGAACCCTATACAGGGAACATCGGATCATTTCTGGATTCAACCTGGTAAGTTTTTGTTTTAAAGTATCGGCATTATGAATAGTGCCGATACTTTCTCTTCCTCCTGCCAGTCCTGCCTCTATCGCCAATGGGAGGAGGAATGCGTCATGTACAATCCGGTTTCCGGGGAAACCCATTTACTGGAAGCAACAGCCGCCAAGATTCTGATCACTATTGCAGCAGCACCAACACGGTACGATCAACTGAGCCTCTTTCTCAAAGAGCAGCTGAATGATGTGCCTGAACCAGAAATAGATGAGTATCTCTGCACTACCTTGCAGAAACTTCAGGACATGCACTTAATTTCAGCGACAGGGGAATAGCTCCTTTGTTGCTCTCGTCGATACCGCCTCGAAAACTCAAACAACAGCTCGCAGAAGAAGGCATCAATTTAAAAATTGGTCCCTTCGTGGTCAACCTGTCATCAACCCTGCCGAAGGTTGCGGAAAATCTCAGTGATCTATACGGCGCCTATACTCTGGAAGATAGCCACCGGGTCGATTTCCATATCGCACTGCAATCTCCGTCGATAATCAGGCGCTGGATTCGTCCCCAGGCCATTTTCTCCTTTGATGGCTATCTGCCGTTCAAGCCTCTGCCACAGACCCAATCTTTTGCTATGTTCGAGTGGGGACTCAACTGGTGCGTAGCCAACAATGCACATCAGTATCTGGTCATCCACTCCGCCGTTGTGGAAAAAAATGGCAAGGCGGTCATCTTTCCGGGGACGCCAGGTAGCGGGAAAAGCACCCTGTGTGCGGGCCTTGTAAGCCAGGGGTGGCGGCTGCTGTCCGATGAGATGGCACTACTTTCTACTGAAACCGGCTTAATCACACCCATTCCTCGGCCGATAAGCCTTAAAAACGAGTCCATTGATATCGTCAGGTCATTTGCAAATGATGACATTTTTGTGGGTAAGCCAGTGCATGATACCGCCAAGGGCAGCGTTGCCCACATGCGTGCACCCATGAGCAGCGTAGCAAGAAGTGATGAAGCAGCTGTGCCGGCTGCCATCGTCTTCCCCAAATACCGCAAGGACGGGAGTATTGAATTATTGCCTTTGAGCAAAGGCAGGACCTTCCTCGAACTGGCAGAAAACAGTTTCAATTACCACATACTTGGCTCAACCGCCTTTAGTGCGTTAACGGCCATGCTCGACCAGTGCGAATGCTTCAGATTGAGCTATCACAATCTGGATGACGCCTATGCCACTCTCGGGAATCTGATTGATGCCTGAGTCAATCATGCAAAGCTGCCTGATTCGTTTCCTTCGTGATCCGCAACACAGTGCCGCCAAACTTTCACCTGGTGAATGGCAAATGCTTATTCGTCAGGCAAGACGCAGCAATTTACTGAGCCGCATGACGCACCTCGTCGAAACATACGATCTTCTGTCTTTTGTGCCTGAACATCTTCAGCCCCACTTGTACAGCGCCCAACTGGTGTCATCGAGCAACCTCCGTTCGGTAAAGTGGGAGGTCTTGCAAATTTATACAGCGCTGAGTGAGGCCGACATCCCTTTTGCCCTGCTCAAGGGTGCCGCTTATGTCATGAGCGAGCGCGATGCATTTCAAGGTCGCCTGTTTGGCGACATTGATATTCTGGTCAGGGATGAACAGTTAAAAGAGGCTGAAAAGGCACTTATTAAACACGGGTGGTTTTGCACAAAAATAGACCCCTATGACCAGAAATATTATCGTACCTGGATGCACGAGCTACCGCCGCTGAAGCACCTGAAAAGACAAACAGACCTGGATGTTCACCACACCATTCTCCCACCTACTGCCGCAGCAAAACCTGATATCAATAAAATATGGGAGCAGGTGATTGAAGTAAAAGATTATCCGGGAATGTATGTTCTATCTCTCCAGGACATGATTCTGCACAGCGCCACCCATCTTTTCCATGAAGGTGACTTCGAACAGGGACTACGCGATGTTGTCGACCTGGACGCGTTACTACGTGAATATTCCCTGGAGAATGGCCGCGCTTGGGCCGGCCTGCTCACCCGGGCAGAGACACTCCAACTGTCACGCTCGCTCTATTACGGACTGCGCTACGCCAGAATGTTACTTAAAACCCCCGTTCCAGAGGCGCTGACGAGAGAAATTGCCACCCAAGCAGAACCCTTTGGTTTCTCCAGATACCTCATGGACAAGATGTTACTGAAAGCCATGATGCCAAGCTGTATTGGCCAGAGAACCCATTTACTGGGGCTTGCCCGCTTTATTTTATTTATCAGGTCACACTATCTTCGCATGCCCATGAGGCTACTGATTCCGCACCTGCTCAGAAAAGCGCTCAGGCAGGAAAAATAAGTGTTCTCAGAGCATTGCCCGTCACAGCAAAATCACCGCTTGAGCGAATGCACAACATACTCAAGCTTTAACAGGCAACTGAAAACCATCGCTGCAACACCGATATTAAACAGGGTCAGTATTTCAAAACCCACAAAGTAGTAACCGCCCATCAGACGAATAACGCCAGCGAGCAGACAGATGACCACCCCGGCAATGCCCGCCACCGTGGCTATGTTCGATAGCATCCTCACTTAACGCCCCTCACGTCACGTTTAACGACAGACAGGGCTCCTTTATTGTCAACCCAGCCCGATTTTAGTTATAGCGAATAAATCATAAGAGCAAAAGCATTAAGTTGCTGATTTTATTTGCTCAATTTATACTCCGGGGGTTCACAAACTCACAAATACAATTCGGCCAATCCCCATGTACGAACAGTTTTATGACCTCAAGGCCGAGCCCTTCCGCCTAAGTCCGGATCATCGGTTCTGCTTTAACCACCGCAGTTACGCCAAAGCCAAGGCTTACATGCAGTATGCGTTTCAGCGCGCCGAAGGCTTTGTGATGATTACAGGCAAACCCGGCACGGGAAAAACAACCCTAGTCAGTGATCTTGTGGAAAGTCTGCGGGAAGATCAAGTGAATGTCGCCATGCTGGTCTGCACACAGCTGGGGGCGGACGACCTGCTGCGAATGGTTGCCGATGCTTTTGGTTTGTCTTCCAACACAGACCATAAATCACTGCTCCTGCAACAGCTGACCCGGCTTTTTGTCAACGACTACAAAGCCGGCAAGCGTGCCCTCCTGATTATTGACGAAGCACAGGACCTCTCCACAGCAGCACTGGAGGAGCTTCGATTGCTCACCAACTTGCAGATGAGCCGACAACCACTGCTACAGATTTTTCTTTTGGGCCAGGAAGAGCTCAGGGGTATCGTTCAGCAACCGAATATGGAGCAAGTGCACCAGCGACTCGTGGCCGCCTGCCATTTGGCATCCCTGAATGAGGAGGAAACCAAGGGTTACATCAAACACAGGTTGAATCAGGTTGGCTGGAAAGGAGACCCGGCTATCAGTAATGCCATTTACCCAGTGATCCACAAAGTCAGCGAGGGGATCCCTCGCCGCATCAACATGATCTGCAGTCGACTTTTTTTACATGCCTGCGTTGAAGAGTTGCACAAAATCAGCATCAACGACGCCAAGATTGTATTGGGTGAAATAGATCAGGAGCAGCTGACATCAAAGGCCATGCTTCCCGATCTCGACTTTGCTGTTCAGGACACCTACGATACCCCGCCCCAGGTGACACCTGTGGCCGTTAGCGACACTAAAAAAAAAGTAATTGATATCTCGGACACCGCTCGCAGGACCCCACCAGCCCAGGCACCTCAAGCGGGGCTGGCTGTCCAGCCAAAACCCGAGGAAGCCCCCCCAAGCAAAGAGAACCTCTTTCAGGCAAGGGAACTAACCCAAACTGAGGCATACCGCGGGCCCGATTCAAGAAAAGGTGAAAGGCGCTCTTTCACTGATCCCCGCCAGGAAGTCCGATACGAACCGGGGAAAAAAGACCGACGCCAAAGCCCCGGACGCCGCAAGGAAGACAAAGAAGTACAAAAACGTCCCTGGCAATTCTGGATTTAATGGCCTGGCACCCCATTATTCCACCCCACCGAGTGTTATGTTTTTCGTATAATCACTCGAACACTGCGAATGTATCTATTCCGCATCCGCAGCACCCAAAACTTCACCCCCAACCCCGTCAAGAGGAATCCCCGTGTACGTCGAACAAGCAGACCGTCAACAGTTGCAACGCTGGCAAGAAGAGCTTTCTGCCAACCACCGGAGCTTTGTCTCCAGCAAGCTTAATCTCGATCTGACCCGGGGCAAGCCCTCAGCGAACCAATTATCATTGGCCGATCCGCTGGATGGTATCCTGCAGGGAGACTATGTTTCGGACGAAGGTGTGGATACCCGCAATTACGGCGGACTGGACGGCTTGCCGGCCATGCGCCAACTGGCGGCAGAGATCCTCGGCGCAACACCTGACGAAATCATGGTGGGGGGCAATAGCAGCCTGACCCTGATGTATTTCAGCGTCCTGTATGCCTGGCAGTTTGGCTTGAGCGGACCCGAGTCGGCCTGGCGACATGAAGAGACCATCAAGTTTCTCTGCCCGGTACCCGGTTATGACCGCCACTTTGCCATCTGCGAGGAGTTTGGCATTGAGATGGTCAACGTGCCGATGAATGACGGCGGCCCGGATATGGACGCAGTGGAAGCCCTGGTCCGCAATGACACCAGCATCAAGGGGATCTGGTGTGTACCCAAGTACTCCAATCCCACCGGCTGTATTTATAGCGTCGACACCATCGAACGGCTGGCCAGATTGGGTACTATCGCGGCCACGAACTTCCGGGTCTTCTATGACAACGCCTACGCAGTTCACGACCTTATGGATGAACCTGCCCAACTGGCCAATATCCGGGCGTTCTGTGAAAAACATGGCACCGAAAATAGCGTGCTGCAATTCGGATCGACCTCCAAGGTGACTTTCGCCGGTGCTGGCGTGGCCTTCATGGCGGCCAGCAAAACGAATTTAAGTGCCATGAAAAAGCATCTGGGAATTGCTACTATCGGGCCGGACAAGGTCAACCAGCTCCGGCATCTGAAGATGATTGGCACTATGGCGGAACTGCGCAACCACATGGCCCGACATGCCGAACTGCTGCGACCGCGCTTTGCCTGTGTCCTGAAACACCTTGAGGAAAACTTCCGCGATTCTGACCTGGGAGAATGGAGTTCACCCGATGGCGGTTACTTTATTTCTTTCGATACCCGCCCCGGGCTGGCCAACGCCGTCATCCAGCTGGCTGCAGAAGCGGGGGTCAAACTCACCCCGGCAGGCGCCACCTTCCCTTACGGCAAAGACCCGGACGATAAAAATATCCGGCTGGCACCGTCATTCCCCACCGTGGAGGATATTGATCGCGCCATGGCCGTCTTCTGTAATGCCGTGAAATTGGCCTCTGTGAACCAACAACTTGAGGCCTAAGCGCCTGACATCAAAAAAGGGCAGCTTGCGCTGCCCTTTTTATTCAAGATACAGGCCCCTCTTAACTAGCGATCACTTTTTGGCTTGGGGGCAAGACCCGGATAGGGGAAAGGGGTGACATTACCGGCGCCGCCCTTTGCCTCAATAATTTTGCAGGAACCTTCTTTTTCCACTTCATCAATGCGCACGACAGAATGCAGCGGAATAAAGCTCCGCTTGATGGAGGAAAACTCGTTCTTCAGTTTTTCTTCAGAAGGGTCGACAATCATCTGGGAGCGTTCGCCAAACACAAACTCCTCGACTTCCAGAAAGCCCCACAAATCACTCTGGTATACCTGCCGGGCATAGATTTCGTACACCTGACCCTGATTGAAAAATACAATTTTGTAAATGGGGGTTGATGCCATACAGGTTGCCTGTTCACCGATTTATCAAGGGCGCGAAAGAATACCACAATCTGCACAAATTTCACCCAATCAGACCACCCCCTGTGGGATTCACCCCCGACGACCGCTATACTGTGCGGCCGCGTCAAGTGTATCCATAACCAGCATTTATGTCCGAGCCAAAAATCAAAAAACTGCACATAGTCACTCACGGTTGCCAGATGAATGAGTACGATTCATCGCGGATGCGCGATCTGCTGGGCGACAGCCATCAGATGGTGGTGACAGACAACCCGGAAGAAGCCGACGTACTGTTGCTGAACACCTGCTCTATCCGGGAAAAAGCCCAGGAAAAGGTTTTTCACCAGCTCGGCCGCTGGAAACACCTCAAAGCCCGCAATCCGGAACTGGTCATCGGGGTTGGCGGCTGTGTCGCCAGTCAGGAGGGTGACGCCATTGCCAGGCGCGCACCTTTTGTGGATCTGGTGTTTGGTCCCCAGACATTGCACCGGTTGCCGGAAATGCTGGCCGAAAGGAAGCAGCAAGACGGCACCACCATCGTCGATATCAGCTTCCCGGAAATTGAGAAATTTGACCGACTGCCTCAGCCGGAGGCCGACGGTGTCACTGCTTTCGTTTCGATTATGGAAGGCTGTTCCAAATACTGCACCTTCTGTGTTGTACCCTATACAAGAGGTGAGGAGGTCAGCCGCCCGGCTGCGGATGTACTCGCAGAAGTGGCTCATCTCGCCGGCCAGGGCGTCCGGGAAGTCAATTTGCTGGGACAGAATGTCAATGCCTACCGCGGCACCATGCCCGACGGAAACCTCTGCGACCTGGCGGAGCTGATTGGCTATGTGGCGGGGATTGAAGGCATTGACCGCATTCGCTATACCACCTCCCACCCGGTGGAGTTTTCAGACAGTCTCATTGCGGCCTATGCCGAAGTACCCGAGCTGGTCAGTCACCTTCACCTGCCGGTACAAAGTGGTTCGGACCGGATTCTGGCGGCAATGAAGCGCGGCCATACCGTGCTGGAATACAAATCAAAAATTCGCAAGCTGCGTCGGATCCGACCGGACATCAGTATTTCATCGGACTTCATCATTGGTTTTCCCGGTGAAACAGAGAAGGATTTCGAGGATACCCTCAAGCTGATTCAGGATATCGGCTTTGATCACAGCTTCAGCTTTGTGTACAGCGCCCGGCCGGGCACGCCGGCAGCGGATCTGCCCGATAGCACGCCCGAAAGCATCAAGAAGCAACGACTGCAAATCCTGCAAAGCCGGATCAGCCAGCATGCCACAGCTATTAGCGAGCAAATGGTCGACACAGAACAGACTATCCTGATCACCGGCATTTCAAGGAAAGATCCCGGTCAATTGCAGGGTCGCACCGAAAACAACCGGGTCGTCAATTTTCCAGCCACCGACCATCAACTGATAGGTACGTTTGCCAGGGTGAGCATTATCGAGGCGCTGCCCAATTCACTGCGCGGACGCCTGATCGCTGCTACGGAGAACACTGCAGCATAAATGACGGCGCTGGCAAATACCTGCAAACCTCACTCAAAACTGTTTTCAGGCCCTAATAAAGGTTATATGCTTGCCCTACATGCGTAGCCGCAGAGGGCGGCCTATTGGAAAATTTGAATATTCAGACTGCAACACAGACCATCACGCTGGAACCCAGCGACACCCGTCGCCTAGCAACACTCTGCGGGCAATTCGACGAACATCTCAGGCACATCGAACAGCGGCTGAAAATCGAGATTCGCAACCGAGGTAATACATTCGCCCTGTTCGGCGACCACGCCGCGGCTGATGTGGCTGGGCAACTTCTCCATCACCTTTATCAGGAAACCGGTCGCAGCCGTGAGCTGACACCCGACCACATTCATCTCGCCATTCAACAATCCACCGCCGGAATGCCTATGGAACACTATGCGACCACGACTCCAGCAGACAGCAATGTCGCCGAGACAGAGAACGCTACAACACAGACGGTCATCCGCACCAAAAAAGGCAATATCAAACCCAGAGGGCTCAGCCAGCAACGCTATGTGCGGGCCGTGCAGACCCACGATATCAATTTTGGAGTAGGGCCTGCCGGGACCGGCAAGACCTATCTGGCGGTAGCCTGCGCGGTGGAGGCGCTACTGAGAGACGAAGTGGAACGCATTCTACTGGTGCGTCCTGCCGTCGAAGCCGGCGAAAAGCTCGGTTTTTTGCCCGGGGACCTGAGCCAGAAGGTGGACCCCTATCTGCGCCCACTCTACGACGCGCTGTATGAAATGCTCGGCGTTGAAACCGTGGCCAAACTGATTGACCGGAGTGTCATTGAAGTAGCACCGCTGGCCTACATGCGCGGTCGCACCCTGAACAACTCTTTCATTATTCTCGACGAGAGCCAGAACACCACCAGGGAACAAATGAAGATGTTCCTCACCAGAATCGGTTTCAGCTCCACCGCGGTGATTACCGGGGACACCTCCCAGATCGACCTGCCCCGACCCAGTCACTCCGGACTGCTTCACGTCTGCAAGGTGCTCAAGGACGTCGAGGATATCAGCTTTACGTTTTTCGGCTCGAAGGACGTGGTTCGCCACCCGCTGGTACAGCAGATTGTCGATGCCTATGATGTCTTCGAACAGGAAGAGGCCAAAGACTCGCCCCAATGAAGCTTCAGCTCGATATCGAAAACACCTATGGCAAAGCGGGCTGGATACCGGACAGAAAACAGATACGCTGCTGGGCTACAGCAGCTCTGTCCAACGCCCGACAGACGGCCGAATTGGGCGTGAGAATTGTCGGTGAGGCAGAGTGTGCCGAGCTGAACCAACGTTATCGTCACAAACCAGGTTCCACCAATGTGTTGTCTTTCCCGGCCGATTTGCCGCCGGATTTGGAGCTTCCGCTGCTCGGTGACCTGGTCATCTGTGCACCAGTGGTCGAGCGCGAAGCCGCCGAGCAGCACAAACCCGTCGAGGCACATTGGGCGCATATGCTGGTTCACGGCTGCCTGCATTTGATCGGCTACGACCATATTGAAGATAATGATGCAGATATAATGGAAGCCCTTGAAACCCGTATACTGACGAAGCTGGGGTTTTCACCACCCTACCAACAGAATGATGCTCCGGAGCAGCAGATATTTCATGACTGATGACGACTTGAACGGCACCCAGGAGAAATCCTGGTTAGGCAAACTGGCTACAGCCTTTTCCTCTGAGCCACAATCGCGGGAGGAGCTGGCGAACACCCTGCGCTCCGCCTACGACAACGGCATAATTGATCACGATGCGCTGGAAATTATTGAGGGAGCACTGCATGTCTCCGACCAGCAGGTACGGGAAATCATGATCCCCCGCACTCAAATGGTCGTCATTCAGCAAAATACCAGCCTTGAAGAACTTCTCCAACTGGTCATCGAATCCAGTCATTCCCGCTTCCCGGTGATCGGTGACAACGCCGATGATATTGTCGGCATTCTGCTGGCCAAGGAACTATTACCGCTGCTACTGAGCGGCCGAGAAGATTTCGAGATTGCCAAAGTGATCAGACCCGCCACCATTATCCCCGAGAGCAAGCGGCTGAATGTACTGTTGCGGGAATTCCGCGAGCAGCGCTATCACATGGCCATCGTCATTGACGAATATGGCGGTATTGCCGGGTTGATCACCATTGAAGATATTCTCGAGGAAATTGTCGGCGACATCGAAGATGAGACCGATGAGGATGAAGACACCATGATTCGTCCCCAACAGGACAACAGCTATCTGGTGGATGCCCTGACACCCATTGAGGATTTCAATGAATTTTTCGATGTCGGGATCAGTGACGAGGAATTCGACACCATAGGCGGCATTATCGTCCAGGCCTTTGGCCGCATGCCCAAAGTCGATGAAACCATCGAAGTGGACAATTTCGACTTTCGCGTTGCGGAGGGCGACAACCGGCAGGTCAAATTGCTCGAGTTGCGAATTAAAGCCTAGCCCAGCCGTCTGTTCGGGACCACAATCCAATGATGGGATCTACCGCTTCTCACCCCAAACTCAGGGGACACCTGCTCGGGGTACTGTTAGGCGCTGCGTTGCCACTATCACTGGCTCCCTGGAACTGGTGGCCAATCGGCCTGATGTCTGTTGCCGGCCTGGTTGTTCTGCTCAAGGGGTTGCGCCCGGTTGACTGCTTCTGGCGCACCTTCTGGTTCGGACTCGGCATGTTTGGTGTCGGGGTTTCCTGGGTCTTCATCAGCATCCACGACCATGGTCACGCATCCATACCCCTCGCCCTGTTTCTGACATCCCTGTTTGTGATTCTGCTGGCCGTACTTTTTGCCCTGCCATTTATGCTATACGGCACAGGGTTAAACCGTACGGCGGGCACCATGGCCCTCGCCTTTCCCAGTATCTGGGTTTTGGGAGAATGGACTCGCAGCTGGTTATTTAGCGGCTTCCCATGGATGTATCTCGGCTATGGCCACATTGACACCTGGCTGGCGGGGTGGGCACCCATCACCGGGGTGCTGGGGATCAGCTGGCTTTGCGCATTATCCAGCACTGCGATCGGCATCGCTGCCATCACCAGAAAACCCTTTGTGCTCGGTAATGTCGCATTGCTGGCGGCAGTGGGCTGGGCAAGCGGCTGGCATCTACAGTCTGCGCAATGGACTACTGCCGCAGGCGACCCACTGCGCATTGGCATCATGCAGCCCGCGCTCCCCGTCGCCGCAAAGTGGGACAGTACACAGCTTGCCGCTATTCTCGAGCAGAATCGCCTGACCACCCGTGAATTACTTGGCAACGATTTGGTGATCTGGCCAGAATCCGCGGTGCCGACTCTGGAAGAGCGGGTAAAACCCTTTCTTGCCGCAATGGCAAAAAGTGCGCTGGATACCAATACCGCCCTGCTCACGGGAATTCCCACGCGCAATTCAACCACACGGCAGTACCACAATTCCGTGATGGCTCTCGGCACAGCAAGCGGCATTTACCACAAACAACACCTGGTACCCTTTGGTGAATATGTGCCTTTTGAGCGCTGGCTTGGCGGAACAATGGCCTTTTTGAACCTGCCGATGTCGATCTTCAGCCCCGGGCCTGTTCAACAGGAACCGATCCATGCCAACGGTTTCAGCATTGGCACAGCCATTTGCTACGAAATTGTTTTTCCTGACCTGGTGGCAGCTACTGCCAACCGTTCAAACCTGCTTCTGACTGTCAGCAACGATAGCTGGTTCGGCCGCTCCATCGGTCCAAAACAGCACTTTCAGATGGCCAGAATGCGGGCGGCAGAAAACCGCAAACCGCTGATTCGCGCCACCAATGATGGCATTACTGCCCTGATCAACCATCATGGCAAGGTCGTCGCTACGATACCCCCTTTCATTCGCAGCACCCTCACAGGCCAACTGACGCCCTATCGAGGCCAGACACCCTTCGGCCAATGGGGCTCAAACCCGATCTTGCTGTTCTCGCTGATCATGCTGTTTGCCGCTTTCTGGAAATCCCGGGCCGACTGACGCAAACCTCACCAACCGGAGCAGTGGACCGCCAATAGTCACATCGCGGGCTGTGTCTGACCCTTCCTTTAGCCTATAATTGGCGGCTTTTCTGGCCTAACGCCCAACCTCACAATACAGAGTGTCGATGAAAGACCAATATCACCCCAGTGAAATAGAAACTGTCGTCCAGCAACACTGGCAGGAAACCGCCGCCTTTGAAGTCAGCGAAATTCCCGACAGGGAAAAGTACTACTGTCTGGCGATGTTCCCCTATCCAAGTGGCAAGCTGCATATGGGGCACGTGCGCAACTATACGATCGGGGATGTGATTGCCCGCTACCAGCGGATGCTCGGCAAGAATGTATTGCAACCCATGGGCTGGGATGCGTTTGGCCTGCCAGCTGAAAATGCGGCCATCAAGCACCATACCGCCCCGGCAAAATGGACTTACGAAAATATTGAGTATATGAAAGCCCAGCTGAAGCGACTGGGCTTCGGTTATGACTGGTCGCGTGAACTGGCCACCTGCAAGCCGGATTATTACCGCTGGGAACAGTGGTTTTTTACCCGGCTCTACGAGAAAGGCCTGGTGTACAGAAAAACAGCCGGGGTCAACTGGTGCCCCAACGACCAGACCGTACTGGCCAACGAGCAGGTTATAGACGGCTGTTGCTGGCGCTGTGACACCACGGTAGAACGCAAGGAAATTCCACAATGGTTCATAAAAATCACGGCCTATGCTGAGGAGTTGCTGAACGATCTGGATAAACTGGATGGCTGGCCGGAGCAGGTGCGGACCATGCAGCGCAACTGGATTGGCAAGAGCCGCGGCGTGCAGTTCAGCTTCCAGCTGGAACAGGGCGTTGGTGGCATCGACCACTTTGAGGTATACACCACCCGCCCCGACACGCTAATGGGTATCACCTACGCAAGTATCGCTGCTGAGCACCCTATCGCCCTGGCGCTGGCCAAAACAAATCCGGAACTGGCAACTTTTATCCAGGACTGCAAGACCCAGTCCATGGCGGAATCCGACATGGCCACCATGGAGAAAAGGGGCATGGCCACCGGCCTCAATGCCATTCACCCGATCAGTGGTGAAGCAGTCCCGGTGTGGGTGGCCAACTACGTGCTGATGGACTATGGCACCGGCGCGATTATGGCGGTGCCCGCCCACGACGAGCGGGACTTCGAGTTTGCCAACAAACACGGGCTCCCCATCAAACAGGTATTTGCACGGACTCTCCTTTGTGCAGAAAACGCCAAAAAAGAATTTCCTAAAGAAGAATACGAATATTTTTATTTTGATCCCGGCGTATGGAAAGACTGGTACTCATCCAAGTCAGCGGATGAGGTTGTGTCAATCAACTCCGGCGATTTTGACGGCTTGAACCCTGGAGAGGCATTTGATGCCATTGCCAACCGGCTGGCACAGTCAGGCAGCGGCGAAATAAAAACCAATTATCGTTTGCGCGACTGGGGCGTTTCCCGTCAACGCTACTGGGGTGCCCCGATCCCCATACTGAATCTTCCCGATGGAGGAGAAATTGCCGTTCCCGCCGACCGCTTGCCTGTGCTGTTGCCGGAAGACGTGGTCATGGACGGGGTTCACTCGCCGATCAAAGCGGATCCGGAGTGGTGCAAGATCCAGCTTAATGGTCAGATGGTCGAGCGGGAAACAGACACCTTCGATACTTTTATGGAATCGAGCTGGTACTACGCCCGCTATACCTCTCCGAACTTCACCGATGGAATGCTCGACAGCAAAGCCGCCAATTACTGGCTACCTGTTGACCAATATATCGGGGGGATCGAACACGCTATTCTGCACTTGCTGTACGCAAGGTTTTTCCACAAGTTGATGCGCGACGAGGGCCTGCTGAATTCCGATGAACCTTTCACCCGGCTTTTGTGTCAGGGCATGGTACTCAAAGACGGCACCAAAATGTCCAAGTCGAAGGGCAACACCGTGGACCCACAACAGCTGATTGACCGTTACGGTGCAGATACTGTCCGGCTATTCACCATGTTTGCCGCACCACCGGAACAGTCACTGGAATGGAATGACAGCGGGGTTGAAGGGGCCCATCGGTTTTTGCGGAAACTCTGGAAAATGGTTCACGCCCATCTGGAGGCAGGCACACCCGGCGAGCTGGACACCGGGACGCTTGACCAGATGCAGCGGGATCTGCGCCGTAAAACCCATGAGACAATCGCCAAAGTCAGCGATGACTTCGGCCGCCGCCAGACCTTCAATACCGCCATTGCTGCAGTGATGGAGCTGCTCAATGAGCTGGCCAGGTCCGTCGATCGCAGCACGGCTAATGGACGGGCCGTGGAGCGGGAAGCCCTGACCATTACCGTACAGGTGCTGGCACCGATTGTGCCCCATATCTGCCATACACTCTGGCAGGCGCTGGGACACACTGACAGCCTGCTGGACACGCCGTGGCCGGCTCCCGACCAGTCTGCGCTGACCAAAAGCACCCTGCAAATGGTGGTTCAGGTCAACGGCAAGCTTCGCGCGCAGATCGATGTCGCGGTCGATGCAGACCGGCAGAGTATTGAGGATAGCGCGTTGTCCCATGAAAATGTTCTTCGCTTTACGACAGGGCAAACCATCCGTAAAGTAATCGTGGTGCCCGGCAAACTGGTCAATATTGTTGCCAACTGACAACCCGCAACTGCAAGCTGAAAAAGTGACAACCTAAGGAATAACAATGAAACGATTTTTTTGTCTGGTCATAACCGGTTTGCTGGTGACCACCCTCACCGCCGGCTGTGGGTGGCGTTTGCGGGGCACGGCATCTGTTGACAATGTCTCCAGTGTACATATCAGTAGCCAGGGCCGATTTGGTGAGTTTTACGAGGCTCTTTCGCGATCACTGCAGGCCAACGATATTACCGTGGTAAAGAATGCCACTGACGCACAATACAACATTGTGATTCTCGACCAGAAATACTCCCGCAAGACCGCCACCGTCAGCGTCACCGTGCGGGTCTCTGAATACCAGCTCACCGAAGAAGTGACCATCATGATATTGGCGGCCAACGGACAACCACTATTGCAGCGCACCACCCTCAGCACAGACAGATTCTTTGATTTCGATGAAAATGATGTTCAGTCGAAAGAAGACGAAACCAGCCTGTTGCGGCGTGAAATGCGGAGCGACCTGATTCGCCAGATCATCAGCCGTCTCGACGCTGTTGCCAACCGCTCGACGACCGTACCGGGTGCCGATGCGACTGAAGGCTGAACAACTCGGCACTCACCTCTCCCAGGGCACTCTGGCCCCGCTTTATCTGGTCAGCGGAGATGAGACACTGTTGGTCCAGGAGGCGGCAGACACTATCCGGGCTGCTGCCTTCCTGCAGGGCTACACTGAACGCGAAATCCTCCATGCCGAAAGCAGTTTCGACTGGAATACCGTACTGACCGAAGCCAACAGCTTGTCATTGTTCGCTGAAAAGAAAATTATTGAGATTCGGATTGCCAACGGCAAACCGGGGGACAAGGGTTCAAAGGTGCTTCAGGAATGCGCCGGCAAGCCCACTGACGATACTCTGCTGCTGATCATCACGCCGAAACTGGAAGCTGCCACCGTTCGCAGCAAATGGGTTAAGGCCATCGAGACCCACGGCGCCCTGATCCAGACGTGGCCGGTGCCCCCCGACCAGCTTCCCGGCTGGATCGGAAAACGCCTTCAGCAGGCCGGCATCAAGGCAGATCGCCAGGCCGTTGAAATTCTCGCCGATCGGGTAGAGGGCAACCTGCTGGCGGCGGTTCAGGAAATTGAAAAGCTCAAGTTGCTGCTACCTGACGGCGAAGTTGATGGTCAAACCATGTCAACAGTGGTTGCCGACAGCGCCCGCTTCAATGTCTTCACACTCGCGGACAAGGTTCTGGAGGGGGACCCCCAGGCCGCCTGCCGCACCCTCAGAGGCCTTCGTGATGAAGGTGCCGAGCCCGCCATTATTCTTTGGGCACTGACCCGGGAATTGCGCACGCTGATCAGGGCCGGTGAAGCGCTGGAAAACGGAGATCATCTCGATTGGGCGTTAAAAAACCTGGGGGTATGGGAAAAACGCAAACCGTTGTTCAAGCAAACCCTGAGGAGACTGAAACTGGCCCGGTTAAAACAGATGCTTCGATTAGCCGCAGGCATAGACCGTGCTATCAAGGGAACGCGCATTGCAGATCCCTGGGACGACCTGACAACACTGCTGTTGATGTTCTGTGGCACCCCCACCTTACAGCCGGGGAACCTGAAGCTTGCACTGAGCTTTCCGGATTGACAGAACAATCAGATGTCCCGCCATCAGGCCCAGCAAATCGGCCAACAAATCCATGCCTTCCATGTGGCGATAACCGGTGAGCCCCTGCAGCACCTCCATCAGCACCCCATAACTCATCAGTCCCGGGTAAATCAGCCAAAGGGAAGCACCTGCGGGCAAACTCTGCTTCGACAGCAGAAACAGGACCGCAAAAGTGATGCCATGCACCAGCTTATCCTGTCCGGAAAATACCATCTTGTCCGCAGCGGGCAATAAAGCCAGCAGCAGCACCGCAATCAAAGAAAATAGCAGTGTGGCTCGCCAGAATGTCACATTCGTCATGGCTCTGGCACCGACCGCTAGCGCAATTTAAGTTGCGACTTTTTTCCCGGGCTGACCTCCCGACCTGAAACCAATAGATTCAGCGCCTGCAACCTTTCAAGAGTACCCACGTCCCACCATGTACCACAAAAAACCTCCCCTGTGACATAACCACCCCGGATGCCCCCGGCGAGCACATCTCTCAGTGGAAAGCGTTCACTGGCGGAAGAAAACATGGCAAATGTCTCCGGCCTCATGACACTGATACCACTGAAGGTAAAGGTTTGATCCCCCGCCAGGGGATAACCAACACGATGATCTGCATTCAGGGAAAAATCTCCGCCGGCGTGATGCAGGGGGTTGGGCACCAATACCAAATGCGCGTCCAGATCCTCGGACCAACTCTGCTCGACCAGCGACCGAAGGGGATAATCGGTCCACACGTCACCATTAATCACCATAAAAGGCTGATTGCCGAGAAGCGGCAGAGCCCGGCGAATACCACCGCCAGTTTCCAGAGGGTCCGTCTCGCGGGACCAGGCAATACTCACACCAAAACGCGAGCCATCGCCGAGAAAAGACTCTATTTGCTCACCCAGCCAGGAGGTATTGATCACTATCTCGCGCACACCTGCCTCAACCAATCGTTCCACATGGTATTGAATCAGGGGCTTATTACCGATATGCAGCAAGGGCTTGGGCGTCTCATCCGTGAGGGGGCGAAGCCTTTCACCATACCCCGCCGCGAGAATCATTGCTTTCATATGATCTATCCTTATTTGCTGGCCTATTTTTTCTGATACCAGGGCTGTATTTTCACCAGAGGCATCACACGTCTTTCAAACCAGGACTTGAAGTCATGCAGTTCAGGATACGGCGTCAATTGCTCAAGGGTGTAATGAAGAACAAGTGGTAAATCCGCCAGATAGCCCTGCTTTCCATCACGCAACCAGAGCCTGGCAAAAATACCCAGCACTTTGATGTGTCGCTGCAACCCCATCAGGTCAAACCAGCGCAAGAACTGGCTGTCCGGCACCGTATCGGCGACACCTGCCGCTACAGCTCGCCGAAAATAGTTGAGTGCCCGCCGCGAAACATACTCAGCGGGCCATCGAATATAACAGTCTCTGAGCAGTGAAACCAAATCGTACGTCAGTGGGCCCCTGACGGCGTCCTGAAAATCGATGACCCCCATGTCGCCATCAGCGAGCAACATCAGGTTACGGGAGTGGAAATCCCGGTGGACGATCACTTCCGGTTGAGAAAGCGCACTCACCACTAATTGCTCAAAAGTCTGCTCGATGAGCCGACTATCTTCAGTCGTAATATCCAGCCCAAGCAGCTGACGCAAAAACCACTCGGAAAAGAGTCTCATCTCATCCAGCAAACGCTGACGGTCGTAAACGGCCAAACCACTATCAGCGAGCGGAACACCCTGCAACACCAACAGCGTATCTTCTGCTCTCTGGTAAAACCGATCCACTGTTTCAGAGGACAGTAACGGCAACAGCAACTGGTCGCCGAAATCTTCAAGCAATAGAAACCCCTGCGGGTAATCCACGGCATAAATGCGGGGCGTACGGACACCACCGCACTTGAGCAACGCGGCTATCCGAACAAAAGCCTCATTATTTTCGTGTTCCGGCGGCGCGGAAACAGCGAGCAATGATGGCGTACAATTCACCCGAAAATAGCGCCGAAAACCGGCATCACCACTCAGCGGGTAAAGCTGTGGCGCAGTCGATGTCAAAAATTGCCGGGGCAGGGAGCGCTCTACCCACTGCTGAAGATTTTGGTGATCAGACATGTTTGAGGAAAGCATATGGAAAAAAGGTTAGCCATTCTAGCCCAAACCCTCGCATGATGCCCCAGAATCGGTAAAATGTACCGTCGCATTAAAGACACCGCCTGCCCAGAGAGAACACGGACAATCAGAATGCCCATAAAAACGAGTCATATCCGTACCAGGCTCTATCATGCCTTGCGCTCACAGTATTCCAGGACATCAGGATTATTGCTCTTTGGCTTGCTTGTTTCGGCACCAGTAGCCGCGGAGAACCAGGATTCCTACAGCCAATGGGAGTGCCGTGCGGCAGCCGATGGCAGCTGGGCATGTGGCGAAAGGCATATGTCCGGCAGGGCTTTCCCCAGGCCATCTCATCCTGAACCGGTAATCCCGCCAGAAGACAGTGGTCCCGATGTCAGGGTGGCCAACAATCTGGATTGGGTTGAAGAGGAAGCGCTTACCGATGAAGAGCGCGAAAAGATGGCTACGGGTTGCTGCGGTGCCTATATAGAACCCAAAAGAGACTATGAAGACGCCGATATGGATCCGGCCGACGCACCCATGCGAGTTGCCTCAGCATCCACAGAAGTGGAGCAGGAAAACATTGCCCGCCTGCATGGTGATGTCCAACTGACCCAAGGATACCGACAGGTTCGAAGCGATAGCGCCACAGCCGACCAGAACACACGCATCGTCAACCTTGAAGGCAATGTCCAGTTCCGCGAACCGGGACTGCTGGTTACCGGGGACAGCGCTCAGATCAACATGGACTCCAAGGACATGCAAATTGAGCAGGCCGGGTACCTGTTCCACGAATCCGGTGTGCGCGGTACGGCGACACAAGCCAGGCGAGTCGATGAAGTCTTCTACATTGATAACGCCACTTACACTACCTGCGAACCGGGTAGCAAAGCCTGGCGTCTGGTCAGCAGCAAACTTGATATTAATCCTGAAACCGGGATCGCCAATGCCAGGCATGTGCGACTGGAAGTCCAGGATATACCGATACTCTATGCTCCCTGGATACGGTTCCCAATTGATGATCGACGAGCCACCGGTCTGTTGTTCCCCAGTTTTGAAATCGGCGATGAGAACGGCATTGATTATGCGCAGCCCATCTACCTGAATCTGGCACCCAACTACGACGCCACCATTACACCGCGCTACATTCAGGAACGCGGGCCCATGGCTGAGGTCGAAGTCCGGCATATGTCGAAACTGACCAACACCATCCTGAGCGGCGCCTTCCTGTCGGACGATGACGGTGGCGACGACCACAATGACGACCCAACCGAAGTCTCAGATACAAGAGATTTTCAGGGTGAAGACCGCTGGCTGGTCAACCTGAATCACTTGGGTGGCATCGGCAAACGCTGGGAAACCCGCGTCGATTACACCAGGGTCAGCGACAGTGAATACTTCCGCGACCTGGACAACGCCACACTGGAGGTCAACAGCCAGACCTATCTCCGTCAGTTGGTTTCGGCCAGTTACCGGACGGATCACTGGCTGTTTGGTATCAAGGGGCAGGAATTCCAGACCATCACCGACGACCCCAACCGGATTGACCAATACCAGATGCTGCCCCGCCTGGAAGCCCGGGGCAATTATCGCCTCGGCGACTTTATCTTTAACCTGCAAAACCAGTTCACCGCTTTCGATCACGATGACGAGAACGACGCCCTACCCGGCTATCTCCAGGGTGAAACCTTCTTTGAAGATGAAAACGGCACCTTCGTAACCGGCGACCGGCTGCGCCTCGATTACGGTTTAACCTGGGACAAACAGTGGGCATGGGGCTACTTCCGGCCCTCGGTCACCCTCAAGCACCTGTCCTACAACCTGGATAACCCCGTGCTGGGGCAAAACGATGACAGTCCCTCGGTCACCGTGCCGGTTGGTGTTATTGATACCGGTCTGTTTATGGAGCGCGACACCACCATGCTGACGGGGTTTACCCAGACGTTTGAACCGCGTCTGTACATGGTTCATACCAAGTATGAAGATCAAAGTGATTTACCGGACTTTGACACATCGCAGATGACATTTACCTATAACCAGTTGTTTCGGGAAGACCGTTTTATCGGCGGCGACCGCATTGGCGATACCGAGCAAGTTTCCCTGGGGTTAACCAGCCGTCTGGTTGAGCAATCCACCGGGATTGAGTGGTTGCGAGCCAGCATCGGCCAGATTTTCTACCTGAGTGACCGCTACGTCTCCCTGAACCCGAATCTGAGCAAGTCTTTCCTGAAAGGCCTGGATGACCCCGATGATCTGAATCGCCTACAACGAGATATCGCCGCCGACCTGTTGCGTGATGATTCTGCCTACGCGGCAGAATTTGCCATGCGGCTCAGCGAACACCTCCGGTTCCAGGCTGACGTGCTCTACGATGAAGACGACAGCGAACTCGACCGGGGTAACGCCAGCCTGCGTTATAACGATCGCAACAACAAGATATTCAATTTGAGCTACCGGTATAACCGCCGGGTTCCCCGCCTTTCCGATATAGGAAATCAATTTATTGAGATTGATAGCGATATCGAGCAGGCAGACTTTTCCACCTTTCTGCCGATTTCACAAAGCTGGAGCCTGATCGGACGGTACAATTATGATCTGACCAACAGCCGGGACCTGGAAACCCTGTTCGGGCTCCAGTATGAGAGCTGCTGCTGGAAGATGAGCATCATCGGTCGTCGCTGGCTCGACCGAAATGACTATATTCTGCTACCGGATGAAGATTTGGAGCACGACAATGGCGTGTTCTTCCAAATCCAGTTCAAAGGCCTAGCCGGCAGTGGCAGCAAAGTGGACTCCATCCTGCAGGATGGCATCTACGGATATGAACCACAAAGCAACTACTAATGCAGATGAGCCGGATTATGAGCACACGCAGTAAAACGAATATTTTCTTCAGCCTGCTCCTGCTGGGGCTTGCCTGGGCATTGCCGGCAAGCTCAGAAGAAATAGCGCTCGACCATATTGTCGCCGTGGTTGACGATGATGTGGTCATGGCCAGCGAGCTGGAGAAGCGGGTAGCGGATATCTATGCCCGACTGAAAAACAGTGAAACCGAAATCCCTGAGGAATCGGTACTGGTTCCACAGGTTCTGGAGCGCCTTATCCTGGAGCGTCTGCAGCTCAACCGGGCACAACGGATGGGGATACGCATCAGCGACGAAGAAGTTACCCAGGCCATGGAAAGAATGGCTGAGAGCCGGGAACAGACGGTTGCGCAAATGATCGAGGACGCCCGTCAGAGCGGGATCGACCTGACGTCGTTGAGACAACAGCTGCGCAATGAGATTACCATAAACCGGGTACAGGAAAGTGCCGTTAATCGCCGCATCTACATCAGCGAGCAGGAGGTAAATAACTTCCTGGCCTCCGAAGAGGGCCAACAGTGGTCATCACCGGATGTAAACCTCGGTCATATTCTGCTGCCCCTGTCCTCAGGCGCTTCCCGCGAGGACGTTGCCGAGGTAGAACAGAAAGTTCGAAACCTCTACGAACAACTGCAGAATGGTGCAGATTTCAAAAGCCTCGCGATCGCCAACTCCGGTGCACAGGACGCACTTCAGGGAGGCGACCTGGGCTGGCGGAAGACAACCCAGTTACCCAGTATTTTTGTCAGTGCCGTGGATAAACTGTCCCCGGGCGAGGTCAGCATGCCGATTCGCAGTGATGCCGGTTATCATTTACTCAAACTCTATGATCGCCGAGGTGGCGGCGAACAAATTGTGCAACAACACAAAGTCCGCCATATCCTGCTCAAGCCCAACGAGATTCGCAGTGAAGACGATACCAGGACCATGCTCGAAGGGATGCGCGCCGATATCCTCGGTGGCGCCGACTTTGCCGAATTAGCCAGAAAACACTCGGAGGATATTGGTACTGCTCTGGGTGGCGGAGATCTCGGCTGGTCTCTGCCGGGACAGTTCGTGCCGGAATTTGAGAAAATCATGGGCAGTCTTGACACCATGGCGATCAGTGAACCTTTCCGCACCCAATTTGGCTGGCATATTCTGCAAGTAACCGAACGTCGTCGCCAGGATTTCAGTGACGAGATAAAACGGCGTCAGGCTGAAAATATCATCCGGAGACGCAAGTTCGACGAAGAACAGCAAATCTGGCTGCGGGAAATACGCGACGAGGCATTTGTAGACATTAAATTGTGATCCGACTTGCCATTACACCAGGCGAGCCAGCCGGTATTGGTCCCGACCTGATTATCAAACTGGCACAGCGTCCAAATGCTGTAGAACTGGTGGTGTACGCTGATCCTGAATTGCTCCTGGCCCGAGCCAGAGAACTAAATCTTCCCCTGCGGCTGCGCCAGCTCTCGACCGAGACACCACCCTCCCCATTGGCGGCTGGCGAACTCACTATCAGGCCGATTGAACTGAGTATGCCCGCCAGGCCCGGCATACTCGATTCGCGCAATGCCCCGTATGTATTGGAGACCTTGTCCACTGCGCTTGAAGACTGCCAAGCAAATGTTTGTCGGGCACTGGTAACCGGCCCGGTACACAAGGGCATCATCAATGATGCAGGCATTCCGTTCACGGGGCACACTGAATTTCTCGCGGAGAAAACCCATACCCCAAAGGTGGTCATGATGCTGGCTACCGAAGGGCTTCGGGTTGCACTGGCCACGACACACCTGCCGCTTAGCCAGGTGCCAGCTCAGATTACGCAAGCGGGTTTGACCGAGACAATTGATATTCTGCATACGGATTTACAGCAGAAATTTGGTCTACCGGCACCAAGGATATTGGTGTGTGGACTCAATCCCCACGCAGGCGAGAGCGGCCATCTGGGCATGGAGGAAATTCAGGTGATAGAACCCGTTCTGGCGCGGCTGCGCGGTCTGGGGATGCACATCGAAGGTCCCCTGCCGGCAGACACACTGTTCACGCCAAAGTATCTGAAGCGATGTGATGCGGTATTGGCCATGTATCATGACCAGGGTTTGCCCGTACTCAAATACATAGGGTTTGGCAAAGCCGTCAATATTACGCTCGGCCTACCCATTATCCGCACCTCGGTCGACCACGGCACAGCACTGGATCTGGCAGGAACAGGGCTTGCCAGCACGGGCAGCCTGATCGAAGCCATTACCACAGCCACCAGTATGGCAAAGGCAAACAACCAGCCATGAACCGGGACGATTCTTACCAACACCAGGCCCGCAAACGATTTGGCCAGAACTTTCTGGTCGACCACCATGTGATCGACAAAATTATCGCGGCCATTGCACCAAAACCAGAGCAGAACATCATCGAGATTGGACCCGGTCGGGGGGCCATCACCGAGCCCATACTGGCCAAATGCCCCTCCCTCAAAGTGGTGGAGCTGGACCGTGACCTGGTCCCACTACTCCAAGAAAAATTCATCGGTTATCCGGATTTTCAGATTCATCAGGGTGACGCACTGAAAATCGATTTCTGCCAGTTTTATCAACCGGGTCGGGCAATGCGCATTATTGGCAATCTGCCCTACAACATCTCAACACCACTGATTTTTCACCTGCTGGATTTCAGCCCGCAGATCGAAGATATGCACTTCATGCTGCAAAAAGAAGTGGTGGACCGACTGGCTGCCTCACCCGGTGACAAAAACTATGGCAGACTGAGTGTGATGGTGCAGTATTACAGTAGCGTACAGCCATTATTTAGCGTTCCGTCGACAGCATTCAGACCGGCACCCAAAGTAGAGTCCGCTATTGTTCGACTGCTGCCGTACAGCCAGCCACCCCACCCCGCGAACGACCTGAAATTACTGGCCAAACTAGTGAGTGCCAGTTTCCAGCAACGGCGGAAAACCATGCGCAACACCCTGAAATATATGCTTGATGCCAGCCAACTTGAACAACTTGATATTGATATATCTCTTCGCCCTCAAAACCTCAGCGTGGCGGACTTTGTCCATCTCAGCAACCAGATAGGAGCGCTGCAATGAACCGGATCGTCGTTGAGGTCACACCAGAGTACCTCCCCGGTCAATCCGAACCGGACAATAATAAATTTACGTTCGCCTACCATATCGCGATACGTAACCAGGGCGACACACCAGCCCAACTGATCAGCCGCCACTGGGTCATCACGGATGGCAATGCCAAGGTTAAAGAAGTCCAGGGCCCCGGGGTGGTCGGCGAAAAACCGCTGATTGCCCCCGGCCAGTCTTTCCGATACAGCAGCGGGGTCGTCCTGGATACCCAGGTGGGCACAATGGAGGGCAGCTATCAAATGGTCAGTGACCACGGAGAAACGTTTGATGCCCCGATACCTGCCTTTCTGCTCTCCGTACCCGGAACGGTGCATTGACCACCTATGCAGTGGGTGATCTGCAGGGCTGCCTGAAGCCTCTGCAGCTGCTGCTGGAGAAAGTCCGCTTTGAGCCCGGCAAAGATTGTCTCTGGTCGGTGGGAGACATCGTTAACCGCGGCCCCGATTCCCTCGAAGCCCTGCGCTTCTGCCACCGGCTGGGAGATTCCTTGAAAATGGTGCTGGGCAATCACGATCTGCATTTGCTGGCCATCGCTCACGGCGTGCGCGCACCCAGCCGCAACGATACCCTGGAAGCTATCCTGAAAGCACCGGACCGGGATCAATTGCTCAACTGGTTGCAGTTACAACCGCTGATGGTCGCACAGGGCGACTGGTTGATGGTCCATGCGGGAATCCCACCACAGTGGACACGCGATGAAGCCCTGACACGGGCAAGTGAAATCAGTGATGTTTTGCGAGAACCTGAACAGGCAAGCGCGTTTTTTCAAGCCATGTATGGCGATCAACCCGACCAATGGAGCGACCAACTCACCGGGCCGGTACGCTGGCGCCTGATTACCAACTATTTCACGCGAATGCGTTTTTGTTCGACTGCGGGGAAGCTGGAGCTTCACAGCAAGTTCACGCCGAACGAACCACCAGCGGGCTATGCGCCCTGGTATAGTCACCCGCATCGAAAAACCCGCCAATGGAAAATCATTTTTGGCCACTGGGCCGCGCTACAGGGACAACCCTGCGGCAGTAACCTGTTCCCGCTGGATACCGGCTGTGTCTGGGGCGGACCTATGCGATTGATGAACCTGGACACCGGCACCTGTTTTCACCAACATTTGTAAATACCGCCTCGCGGCAGCCCGTTTCAGATCAACCGTGAAGCCGATAGAATAACGCCTTAATTTTGCAACCAACCCATAATTGATAATTACAAGGTGACGCAAATGATTCGCTCTCTGTCCAACCTGTTTACCCGTATTATGCAGCGCTGGATGCCCGACGCCTTTATCTTTGCCATTCTTCTGACCTTTATTGTGCTGCTGGCGGGTATTCTTGGGGAAACACAACGCCCCTCTGAGATGATTCGCTTTTGGGGGGATGGTGTCTGGAACCTGCTGGTCTTTTCCATGCAGGTCACTGTGACACTGGTGACCGGCAGTGTACTGGCGCAAACAGCACCGGTAAAAAAACTGTTGAGATCACTGGCCTGTCTGGCTAAAACTCCGGGCCAGGCCATCATTCTGATGACCTCGATAGCACTGATTTGTGGCTGGATCAGCTGGGGCTTCGGGCTGATCACCAGCGCCCTATTGGCTCGGGAAATAGCACGCCACGTCAGGGGCGTTCACTACCCACTTCTGGTGGCATCGGCTTACTCGGGAATGGTTATCTGGCATGCGGGATTATCTGGCTCAATCCCACTGAAAATTGCCGTAGCCGACGGCGATATCATCAGCAATTTGATGGGCGACACCACAATCCCGCTGGCAGAGACAATTTTCAGCTGGGAAGTTTTGCTCATTTGCCTGGTGATGTTAGTGACGTTGCCCGTTATTTTTCGATTGATGATGCCACCACCCGATGCGGTCCGCGAAGTGACACCGCAACAAGTGGGTGTCACCGAAGATATTCCCGTCAGAGTCGACACACCGGCAGACCGGATTGAACACAGCCGCCTGCCCACACTTATGCTCGGTCTATTGGGTTGCGCCTACCTGTTTGAATTTTTCAGTGACGGCGGCAGTATCGGGCTGAATACTGTCAATTTCATGTTTCTGGTGACGGGGCTACTCCTGCACCGCTCCGCCCGCAACTACCTCTCTGCGGTCAACGAGGCGGTAAAAGGTCTGTCCGGTATTGTCCTGCAGTTCCCGCTCTATGCCGGAATTATGGGGATGATGGCGCAATCCGGACTGGCGGCATCCGTATCCGAGTGGTTCATCAGCATTTCCAATGAACACACGTTTAACCTGTTTACATTCCTCAGTGCGGGGGTAGTAAATTTCTTTATCCCCTCCGGGGGCGGACAGTGGGCAATCCAGGCACCAATCGTCATTCCCGCCGCGCAATCACTGGGTATTCCGTTGAATCAGGCCGCCATGGCTGTCGCCCTGGGCGATGCCTGGACCAACATGATTCAGCCATTCTGGGCCCTTCCCTTACTGGGCATAGCCAGGTTGGGCATCAAGGATATTATGGGTTACTGCACCGTGGCGCTACTCTGGTCAGGCCTTGTCTATGGTGTCGCACTATTATTGCTATTCTGATGTGCTGGACAGGAGGGGACTTTCCGCCGGTCAGAAAGATATTGGGGTCGGGGTTACCCGTATATTTCCATTCAGAGTCAGGTAGCAGACAATAGGCGAATCACAAACTGGCGACCTGGGCTGTCGTTTACCGGATTGGTTCGACGCCCCTGTCACCGATTGCCAGTATCAAGCCGTTGAAAGACCGGTAGAATTGGATACTTTTCCCGGAGATAACGGCGACAGACAAGGAATAAGACCAGCGCTTTGATGATTTCACAACCCGCTGTTCGTTCACTGGTATCATATAGCCCGGTTTGAACTCAGCGCACATTAATCTCTGCAAGAGCACTATCGATCATTATGAAGATTTACGCGACCGCGCTTTTTTTTATGCTGGCAAGCTGTCCCGCCACAGCCAGCATAATTCCTTATTTCAGATTGGAAGATGGTCACACCAACTGGCAGTACGTTGCCAACTGGTCCAGTGGTATCTTTATCATTCTCCTTTCCATCACTGTGGTTACGCTTTTTTTCAGTCGCCGACAAGCACATCGCGCCAACAAGGCACTGGAAGTCATCCGCCAGGAGCTTGAGCAGCGCGTCAAGGAACGCACGGCAACGCTGGATGAGTCAAACCGCTTACTACAAAAGGCCAATGTCCTGCTACAGGGTGAAATTGTCCAGCACCGGGAAACCACCAGTCGACTGCGATCCTCTGAAGCCTACATAAAAGATGTGTTGAGTTCGATGCCGCTGATGCTAATCGGTTTAACAGAAACGGGCAGCATTACACAATGGAACCGTCGCGCAGAAGAAATCACCGGTATCCCGGCAGCACAGGCAGTGACTAAAAATCTGTGGAAAACCTACCCCACAATCACGCTGTCGAAAGACCAGGTAAAAAAAGCGTTAAACGATAAAAAACCGGTGACCATCAAACACAGCCAGCGGGGCCAATACCATTTCGATATAACCATTTACCCGTTACGCAATCAGGCAGAAACCGATGCAGTCATCCTGATTGACGATGTCACACAGCACATCCTTACATCCAACATGCTGATTCAGCGCGACAAAATGTCCTCCATGGGCGAGCTGGCAGCGACCATGGCCCACGATATTAATGCCCCGTTGCAGATTATTCTGAATGACATTCAAACCGCCTACAGACTATTGCAGACAAATCGTGAAGATTCGCCGTGGGCAGATGATGTAACCGGCGTACTGGAAGAAGCAGATCATCAGGGACAGCAGGCCCTGGCGGTTATTAACAATTTGCTGGACTTCTCCAAAAGCCGCGGTGGCGAGAAACGACTGGCAAACATCACTGGACTGATCGAGCACACTATCGAACTGGCCAATGATGTGCTTTCCGTACCCTCCGGGTTGCGTTTCCGGGAAATCACCATAGAAAGACACTACAGCCGAAATCTCCCGGATATTCCCTGCTACGCATCAGAATTACAGCAGGTATTTCTCAGTTTGTTCCGCCACGCCTGTCACGCACTCGGTCAGGTGAACAAGTCCGGACACACACCGATTATTCGCATTCAGATCATTGTTTGTTATGACATGCTCTGGATCAAGGTCCAACACAATGGCTTGGGCATCAGCTATGATGAGCAACAGTATATATTTGAGCCCTTCTTCACCAATAAAGCAGGCAAGTCATCCGCAGAAGACTATGACGCGGGCAAGCGCCTCTCGTTCTCACACTTCATTATCACAGAACAACACAAAGGGCAGCTCGCAGTTACCTCTGACATGAATGTCGGCACCACCTTCCATATCCAGCTGCCCCTGGCATAGGTATAGACATAACCCTCTGCCAGTATCAACTGCGATAGCCCTGGGGATTACCCAGTTGCCAGCGCCAGCTGTCCTCCATCATCTCAGGCAGGCCACGCGATGCTGTCCAGCCGAGTTCACTCTCTGCCTTGGACGTATCCGCCCAACAGGCCGCAATATCTCCCGCCCTGCGCGGAGCCATCTTGAAGGCCACGGTCTTTCCGCTGGCGGATTCAAATGCTCTGATCATCTCCAACACTGAATAGCCTTTACCGGTACCGAGATTCCAGGTGTGGCATCCCGATGTGGTTTTACTCTGGGCAAGGTAGTCCAGTGCACGGACATGGCCTTCGGCCAGATCCATCACATGGAGATAGTCCCGAACACCCGTTCCATCGATAGTGGGATAGTCCGAACCAAATACTGATAAGGCAGGCAATCGACCGATTGCCACCTGAGAAATGTAAGGTAATAAATTGTTTGGAATACCATTGGGATCTTCACCGATCAAACCACTGGGGTGGGCACCCACCGGATTGAAGTAACGCAGCAAACCAATCTGCCAGACCCCGGATCCTGCAAGTTGTTCAGCACTCACCAAATCGCGCAGGATCTCCTCTACCATCAGCTTGGAACGACCATAGGGGTTTGTGGCGGTGAGCGGGAAATCCTCCTTGATAGGCACTGTAGGCGGATCGCCATAGACGGTGGCAGATGAACTAAAAATCAGCAGGAAAACCTGATGTTTCTGCATTGCTTCACACAGGGTCAGTGTGCCGGCAACGTTGTTGCGATAATAGAGGAGTGGCTTTTCACAGGACTCACCGACCGCTTTATAGCCCGCGAAATGCATCACCGCATCTATATTGTGACTGCTGAAAATACTGTCCAGAACCCGATGGTGATTGACATCACCTTCCACCACAGGAAAATCCTTTCCGGTAATTTGTTTGACCCGATCCAGCGACGCCATACAACTGTTTGCGAAGTTGTCCAGCACAACAATGTCGTGGCCTGCTTCAAGCAGCGCGACACAGGCATGACTGCCGATATAGCCTGCACCTCCAGTGACCAGTACATTCATTGCGACACCCTGTATTTAAAAATAATCAGCAATTATCAGATAGCCTAAACAAGACTATCACGCACTTATTAGTTTGTCGGGAAAAAGGGCATAAAAAAGCCGGACATTCGTCCGGCTCTTATCTGACCAAATCACCCTGGTCAATTATTCATCATCATCCACATCAACCGGTTCAACATCTGGGCGGTCTACCAATTCTACGTAAGCCATCGGCGCAGCATCACCAGAGCGCAGCCCACACTTGAGAATGCGAATATAGCCACCGGGACGACTTTCATAGCGCGGCCCGAGTTCGGCAAACAATTTACCGACAGCAGACTTGCAACGCAAACGGTCAAATGCCAGACGACGATTGGCAACGCTGTCCTGTTTTGACAGGGTGATCAGAGGTTCGGCAAAACGCCGCAACTCTTTTGCTTTTGGCAGCGTAGTCCTGATCAATTCGTGCTCAACCAGGGAGGTCGTCATATTGCGAAACATGGCGCGACGGTGAGCACCTGTACGACTTAATTTGCGGCCACTAAGACGATGACGCATGATTTTATACTTCCTTTAAAATGTTGCTGTTAACTCAGCAAGTACTCTATGCAACGGCCGCAGACTACATCTGCAACCCTAATCAATTACACCTGTTCAGTGTCAGAACGCAGGCTGGCAGGTGGCCAGTTTTCCAGACGCATACCCAGGGAAAGTCCACGGGATGCCAGTACGTCCTTAATTTCAGTGAGCGACTTTTTACCAAGATTTGGCGTCTTCAGCAGCTCAACTTCAGTGCGCTGGATGAGATCACCAATATAATAAATGCTCTCCGCTTTCAGGCAGTTTGCTGAACGTACTGTGAGCTCCAGATCATCAACAGGACGCAGGAGAATAGGATCTACTTCTTCCTCTCGCTCTACCGGCTCAGCAAGATTTTCGCTTTCCAGATCGACAAATACGGCCAGCTGCTGTTGCAGAATAGTAGCTGCACGGCGAATGGCCTCTTCAGGATCAATGGTGCCATTGGTCTCAAGATCCAGCACCAGTTTGTCGAGGTCAGTACGCTGCTCAACCCGGGCACTCTCAACAACATAGGCCACACGGCGAACCGGACTAAAGGTGGCATCCAACTGGAGACGACCAATAGAGCGGGTCTCATCTTCATCATTACCACGGCTATCAACCGGCTGATAACCACGTCCTGTGGTGATGTGTAGCTGCATATTCAGAGCAGTATCGCCCGTGATCGTGGCAATCAGGTGATCGGGGTTTTTAATTTCTACAGAGTTATCTACCTGAATATCACCAGCAGTCACAACCCCTTTGCCTTTTTTGCTCAGGGTCAGCGTAACCTCGTCCTTGTCGTGCAGAACGATAGCAACCTCTTTGAGGTTCAGGAGGATTTCAATAACATCTTCCTGAACGCCTTCGATGCTGCTGTATTCGTGTAGCACACCGTCAATCTCAACCTCGACAATGGCCGCACCACCCATTGATGACAACAGAATGCGGCGCAGCGCATTACCCAGTGTATGACCAAATCCACGCTCCAATGGCTCTAAAACGACCTTGGCACGGGTTGGGCCGAGCTCGGTTACGTCAATGTTGCGTGGTGTCAAAAACTCATTTACTGATGTCTGCATATCTGTACCTGTTAGATGGGGTCGCTTAACTGGTTTTCAGCCTTCAGTTCTTTACTTCGAGTAAAGTTCAACAATGAGGTTTTCATTGATTTCAGCAGGGAGATCGCTGCGCACCGGATTGCGCTTGAACACACCTTCCAGTTTATTCGCATCTATTTCCATCCAGTCAACCAATCCTCGCTGCGAAGCAATTTGCATCGCAGACTGAATACGTAACTGTTTTTTACATTTTTCACGAATGCTCACTACGTCGCCATCCATCACTCTGTATGAGGGAATATTGACCTTCTTGCCATTCACCTGAATAGAGTTGTGAGCAACAAGTTGACGAGCCTCTGCACGTGTGGAACCGAAGCCCATGCGGTAAACAACGTTATCCAAACGGCGCTCAAGCAGTTGCAGCAGGTTTTCACCCGTTGCACCTTTTATGCGGGCCGCTTCCTTGTAGTAATTGCGGAATTGTTTTTCCAATACGCCGTAAAGTCGGCGCACTTTTTGTTTTTCGCGCAACTGAACGCCATAGTCAGAAAGACGACCACGACGTTGACCGTGTTGGCCGGGTGCGCTTTCTGCGCGACACTTTGACTCCAGTGGACGGATACCACTCTTGAGGAAAAGATCCGTGCCTTCGCGTCGGGAAAGCTTACAAGTCGGTCCAAGATATCTTGCCATTAGTTAACTATCCTCTTATACCCGACGCTTTTTCGGCGGACGACAGCCGTTGTGCGGGATCGGTGTCACGTCGGTGATATTGGTAATTTTGAAGCCTGCATTGTTCAGAGCGCGCACGGCAGACTCACGACCGGGCCCGGGGCCTTTCACCTGAACATCCAGATTTTTCAATCCATATTCCTGTGCAGCGAGGCCAGCACGCTCCGCAGCTACCTGAGCAGCGAAAGGAGTACTTTTCCGTGAACCGCGGAAGCCAGAACCACCAGAGGTAGCCCAGCTCAGGGTATTACCCTGACGATCACTAATCGTTACGATCGTATTGTTGAATGAAGCGTGAATATGCGCCACACCATCTACAACCGTCTTTTTGACTTTTTTACGAGTCGTTTTTTGTCCAGGCTTTGCCATTTGTCTTTCCTATCGCTTGATGGGCTTGCGAGGGCCTTTACGGGTACGCGCATTCGTTTTGGTGCGTTGACCGCGCAGCGGCAGACCACGGCGGTGACGGAGACCTCTATAACAGGCCAGATCCATCAAACGCTTGATGCTCATGCTGACTTCGCGACGCAGATCACCTTCAACTGTATGATCGCCAACAGCATTACGGACAGCGTCCATCTGCTCATCGCTCAAATCGGAAATCTTAACGTCCTCGGCAATACCAACCTGGGCACAAATGGCACGGGCTGAACTGCGACCAATCCCGAAAACATAGGTAAGTGAAATCACCGCATGTTTATTATCTGGGATGTTGACACCGGCAATACGGGCCATCACTTTACTCCACTTTTATGTTTAACTGCCGTCAACTTGCTTTAACAGCCCACAGGGCTGGCCAAAAAGGCGCAAAAGGATAGCGCTGAAGGCACAAAAAATCAATAACTGTCTACGACTAACCCTGCCGTTGTTTATGGCGGGGTTCTGCACTACAAATCACTCTCACAACACTTTTGCGTTTAACAACCTTACAGTTGCGGCACATTTTTTTTACCGAAGCACGCACTTTCATAGGAACACCTCAACTTCAACTAGCGAATTCCGCTGCCAAAACCTTTCAGATTTGATTTCTTCATTAGCGATTCATACTGACGTGACATCAAATGAGATTGGACCTGAGCCATGAAATCCATGGTAACAACGACAACAATCAGCAATGAGGTACCACCCAGATAGAAGGGCACATTAAAATAAATATTCAAAAATTGCGGCAGCAAACACACAGCCGCCATATACAAACCACCGACCAGGGTCAACTTTGTCATGACTCCGTCGATATAACGCGCAGTTTGCTCGCCGGGACGGATACCGGGTAAAAACGCGCCACCCCGCTTGAGGTTATCTGCCATCTCTTTCGGATTAAACATCAATGCCGAATAGAAAAAACAGAAGAAAATTATCAATCCGGCAAACAGCAGCACATGCAGTGGTTGGCCTGGCCCGAGAAATAACGCCACGTCCTGCAACCAATCCGGACTATCCGCTCCCTGGCCAAACCATTGCGCAATAGACGCCGGGAACAACAGAATGCTGCTGGCGAAAATTGCCGGTATGACACCAGCCATGTTCACTTTCAGAGGTAAGTGGCTGGTTTGTGCCGGTCCTCTGCCCGGCTGCCTTTGCGCATAGTTTACGGTGATGCGGCGCTGCCCACGCTCGACAAACACAACGAAATAAACCACGGCAATTGCCAAAACACCCACAACCAACAAGGCGAGAATATGTAGTTCACCCTGCCGTGATGACTCAAACGCCTGACCAATAGCAGACGGGATACCCGCGGCAATACCGGCAAAAATCAGCATTGATATACCGTTACCAACACCGCGCTCCGTGATCTGCTCACCGAGCCACATCATGAACACGGCACCGGTTACCAGCGAGACTACAGCGATAAAATAAAAGCTGAAGTCGGCGGAAAAAGCCAGGCCTTGACCCGCCAGACCTACCGACATACCAATAGCCTGAACAGTGGCAAGCAGAACGGTGCCGTAACGCGTGTACTGGTTAATCTTGCGTCGACCGGCATCGCCTTCTTTTTTTAACTGTTCCAACGACGGCGTTACCGCTGTCAACAGCTGCATGATAATTGATGCCGAAATATAGGGCATGATGCCGAGCGCCAGGATACTCATTCGCTCCAGGGCACCACCGGAAAACATATTAAACATCCCGATGATCGTTCCCTGATTCTGGCCAAACAGGTCAGCCAGACGGTCCGGATCTATACCCGGCACCGGGATATGAGTCCCAACACGATAGATCACCAGCGCTACAAACAAAAAGCGAAGGCGAGCCCAAAGCTCGCCCAAACCTTTAGTATTGCCCTGCGGCATGTTTCCGGGTTTTGCCATTAGGCTTTACTCTTCAACTTTGCCGCCAGCCGCTTCAATCGCAGCACGAGCACCTTTGGTTACACGCAAGCCTTTAACAGTAACGGGCCGATCCACTTCACCGGACATAAAAACCTTGGCGCGGGTAATTGACCCATTAATCAAACCTGCAGCACGCAGTGTTGCGATGTCGACCAAGTCACCTGAGACACTGTTCAATTCACTCAAGCGGATTTCAGCCGTAACACGGGAAATACGGGAAGTGAAGCCATACTTCGGCAAACGTTTCTGCAAGGGCATCTGCCCGCCTTCAAACCCCGGGCGAACGCTTCCACCGGAACGTGCTTTCTGACCTTTATGGCCACGACCAGCAGTTTTACCCAGGCCACTGCCGATACCTCGACCGACACGCTTGCCTTCCTTGATTCTGCCTGGTGCGGGACTTAGCGTATTCAGACGCATGTTTATACTCCCTCAACCTTAACCATATAGTGAACTTTATTAATCATGCCACGAACTGATGGAGTATCTTCGACCTCGACAGTGTGGTTGATGCGGCGCAAACCCAGACCTGCGACACACGCCTTATGAGCTGCAAGCCGGCCATGTACGCTGCGCACCTGAGTAACCTTGATTTTCTTAGCCTTTGTCATGGTAAAGCTTCCGTTTTGTACTTAACGCGGCAACCGCCGTACTTAATTCAGTATCTCTTCTACGCTCTTACCGCGCTTAGCTGCCACTGTTTCTGGTGAACTCATTTCCTGCAACGCTTTAAACGTTGCACGCACCACATTGACAGGGTTGGTCGAGCCGTAGCATTTTGCCAATACGTTTTGCACACCGGCAATTTCCAGCACTGCGCGCATAGCGCCACCGGCAATGACGCCAGTACCATCAGAGGCCGGCTGCATATAGACCTTGGATGCACCGTGGTTAGCCTTGGTGGGGTACTGAATAGTCGTGCCTTTCAAATCCACCTGGATCATATTGCGACGAGCGGCCTCCATGGCTTTCTGAATGGCCTGAGGTACTTCGCGTGCCTTACCGCGACCAAATCCCACTTTGCCGTTACCATCACCAACCACCGTCAGCGCGGTAAAGCCAAATATCCGACCACCTTTTACAGTTTTGGCAACCCGGTTAACTTCAACCAGTTTTTCCTGCAGCCCTTCTTCACCGGCTGATGTATCTCTCTGATCTCTAGACATAACAATAAACCTTTAGAATTCCAGACCGGCTTCACGAGCGGCATCGGCTAATGCTTTAACGCGTCCGTGATACTTGAAACCACTTCGGTCAAATGCAACCTGAGTGACACCTGCCTGCTTGGCACGCTCTGCAATGAGAGCGCCGACACCCTTGGCCGCATCTGTGTTGCCGGTTTTACCGGCGCGCAGTGACTTGTCCAGCGTTGAAGCACTGGCCAGAATCAGGCCGCCACAAGGCGATATAACTTGCGCATAAATGTGACGCGGCGTTCTGTTCACACAGAGACGATTGGCGCCTAGTTCTTGTATCTTGCAGCGGGCACGACGTGCACGACGCAAACGTGATTGTTTCTTGTCGCTCATGATCTTGACCTACTTCTTCTTCGCTTCTTTACGACGTACCTGCTCATCCGCATAGCGAACTCCTTTGCCTTTGTAGGGCTCAGGTGGACGGAAAGCACGTATTTCTGATGCCACCTGTCCAAGCAGCTGCTTATCTGCCGACTTCAGTAAAATTTCTGTCTGACTCGGAGTCTCTACTGAAACACCATCAGGCAGTTGATATTCAACGGGGTGGGAAAAGCCCAGCGTTAAATTGATTTTGCCACCCTGGGCCTGGGCACGATAACCGACACCAATTAGCTGTAGTTTCTTGACGAAACCCTCTCCGACGCCCAAAACCATATTGTTGACCAATGAACGGGTCGTTCCGGCCATGGCATTCGCCTGCTTACTTCCATCGCGCGCAGCAAAGGTCAACAGGTTATCTTCCTGCTTGATTTCCACCTGTTGATTGACAGCCAGTGAGAGGGCATTCGAACCACTCTTGACCGAAATCTCATTAGTGCCGAGTTTTACTTCCACACCAGCCGGTATGGTAACCGGGTTTTTTGCAACTCTAGACATCTCGACTATCCCATTAGAAAACTGTGCAGAGAACCTCACCGCCAATACCGGCAGCACGGGCAGCGCGATCAGTCATCACACCTTTACTTGTGGAGACGATAGCAACACCCAGGCCCGCTCGAATACTTGGCAGCTTGTCTGAACCTGAATACTGGCGAAGGCCCGGTCTACTGTAACGGGTAATCGATTCGATCACCGGTTTTCCTTCAAAGTATTTCAGCACCAGGGTCAATTCCGGCTTGGCACCATCCGCAACACTGAAATCAGTAATGTAACCTTCGTCCTTCAAAACCTGGGCAACGGCCACTTTCAATTTGGCGGACGGCATAGTGACAGATTTTTTTGCCGACATCTGCGCGTTGCGGATGCGGGTCAACATATCTGCCAGGGTATCTTGCATACTCATCTGTTTAATTCCTTAATTCGCGACGCTGCTTACCAACTGGCCTTAACCAGGCCTGGAACATCTCCGCGCATGGCAGCTTCACGAAGCTTGTTGCGGCACAGACCAAATTTACGATAGACACCATGGGGACGGCCGGTTTGACGACAACGACGTTGCTGGCGGCAAGGGCTGGCATTACGTGGCAATTGTTGGAATTTCACCTGAGCATCCCAACGCTCTTCATCAGAAAGCGTCGTATTGGAAATAATTGCTTTCAGCTCGGTACGCCTTTCAGCGTATTTCGCAACAATACGTGCACGTTTTTTCTCGCGCTCGATCATGGATGTCTTTGCCATATAACTTACCTCAACCTTTCAGCGGAAAACTGAATGCACGGAGCAGAGCCCGGCCTTCATCATCATTGCGGGCGGTGGTGGTAATGGTGATATCCAGTCCACGCAACGTATCCACTTTATCGTACTCAATTTCGGGGAAAATGATTTGCTCGGTAACACCCATGGAGAAATTGCCATGGCCGTCAAAGGATTTCGGGCTGATACCCCGAAAATCTCTGATTCTTGGGATCGCCAGAGAAATCAAACGTTCGAGAAACTCGTACATACGATCGCTCCGCAAGGTCACCTTGCAACCGATTGGCCATCCTTCACGAACCTTGAACCCGGCGATGGACTTGCGTGCTTTGGTGACAACCGGCTTTTGACCAGCAATCAACGTCATATCCGCCACCGCATTTTCAAGGGCTTTTTTATCGCCCAGCGCTTCACCCACACCCATATTTAGTGTGATTTTAGTGATCTTTGGCACCTGCATTACATTTGCCAGCCCCAGCTCTTCTTTAAGCTTGGAAGCAATTTCACTCTTGTAGACTTCTCTCAGCCTTGCCATGTCAGTTTCCTGTCAAATTAGGCGTCAACGGCTTCGCCGTTGGATTTAAAAATACGAACTTTCTTACCATCTTCGAGCACTTTGAAGCCCACGCGGTCCGCCTTGCTGGTTGCACGATTATAAATTGCAACATTGGAGGACTGAATCGGCGCCTCTTTCTCAATAATGCCACCAGGAACATTCATCTGAGGATTCGGTTTCTGATGTTTTTTGACGATATTGACACCGGAGATCAGCAGACGGCCATCGGCCTGTACTTTCAGCACCTTGCCACGTTTGCCTTTATCTTTCCCGGCTGTCACGATGATTTCATCATCACGTTTAATCTTGCGCATAACCCTTTCCTCGCCCCCGGCCTTACAGAACTTCAGGCGCCAGTGAGATAATTTTCATGAAACGTTCGCCGCGCAGCTCACGTGTAACCGGCCCAAAAATACGGGTACCAATCGGCGCGAGCTGCTGATTCAACAGAACAGCTGCATTGTCATCAAACTTGATCAGACTGCCATCCTGGCGACGAACACCCTTACGGGTACGCACCACAACTGCATTCATCACCTGACCTTTTTTTACTTTGCCACGGGGTATGGCTTCTTTGACAGTTACCTTGATAATGTCACCCACGCTGGCGTAGCGGCGGTGTGAACCACCCAGAACCTTGATACACATCACGCGACGAGCACCACTGTTATCAGCCACATCCAGATAGCTTTCTGTCTGAATCATTGTCTCTCTCCGAACCCGTTACTGCTGCGCGCCGATTAAATTTCGGCCGCACGCTCATCAATCTTGACCAGCGTCCAGGATTTTGTTTTGGACAGTGGACGAGTTTCCGCAATGGTCACCAGATCACCCTGACGACAATCGTTACTTTCATCATGAGCTTTAACCTTGGTGGACTTGCTCACGATTTTTCCATAAACCGGGTGCTTAACCCGGCGCTCGATCAGCACAGTGACTGATTTATTCATCTTGTCACTAACAACTCGACCAGTGAGCGTGCGAGCATTTTTTTCTGCTTCACTCATCTTAGTTACCCGCTTTTTCATTCAGCACAGTCTTGATACGCGCGACATTAACACGCGCCTCTTTGACCTTGTGGCTCTGACCCAACTGACCAGTGGCAGCCTGCATACGCAACTTGAATTGCTGCTCTAGCTGCTTGCTCAATTCCTGATTCAGTTCTTCAACTGTTTTTTCACGCAATTCGATGGCTTTCATTACATTACCGACCGTCTAACAAAGGTAGTTTGAACCGGCAACTTGGCTGCCGCGAGCGCAAAGGCCTCGCGAGCGATTACTTCAGAAACACCTTCCATTTCATAAAGCACTCTGCCGGGCTGAATTTGAGCGACCCAGTATTCAACGCTCCCCTTACCTTTACCCATCCGCACTTCAAGTGGTTTATTGGTGATCGGTTTATCGGGGAAAACCCGAATCCAGATCTTGCCACCACGCTTGATGTGGCGGGTCATGGCACGACGGGCAGATTCAATCTGACGCGCAGTCAGACGACCACGACCTATGGCCTTCAGACCAAATTCGCCAAAGCTTACCTTGCTACCGCGCAATGCCAGACCACGGTTGCGGCCTTTGTGTTGCTTACGGAATTTTGTACGTTTCGGTTGCAGCATCTCGCTTGACCCTTAACTCGCAAACTTACTTCTTTTTAGTCGGTGTTTTCTTGGCTGGCGCTTGCGCCGCCTCTTCACCACCAATCACTTCGCCCTTAAAGATCCATACTTTTACGCCAATAATGCCGTAAGTAGTCGAACCTTCTGCAGTGCCATAATCTATATCGGCCCGCAGGGTGTGCAGGGGAACACGACCTTCGCGATACCATTCTGAGCGTGCAATTTCAGCGCCACCAAGACGTCCGCCGACCTGGATCTTGATACCCTTTGCGCCCTGCCGAATGGCATTCTGGACCGCCCGCTTCATGGCGCGACGAAACATAACGCGACGCTCCAATTGCTGAGCGACATTCTGGGCCACCAGGGTTGCATCAAGGTCGGGCTTGCGAACTTCCTCAATGTTGATATGCACGGGAACACCCATTTGGGCAGAAACCTCGTTGCGCAGCGCCTCAACATCTTCACCCTTCTTACCGATCACAATGCCAGGACGGGCAGTATGAATAGTAATTCTCGCCGTTTGTGCGGGGCGCTCAATTTCAATTCGGCTGACAGAGGCATGGGCAAGTTTTTTATTGATAAACTCGCGAACACTCAAGTCAGCATTCAGTTTGTCTGCATAATCTTTCTGTCCGGCGTACCAGATAGAGGTATGTTTTTTAACAATACCCAGACGAATGCCTGTTGGATGTACTTTCTGACCCATTAAACGGTCTCCTCATCGGCAACTTTCACGGTAATGTGACAAGAGCGTTTGAATATGCGGTCAGCACGACCCTTGGCACGGGGTTTGATGCGTTTCATGGTGGTGCCTTCATCGACAAAAATTGTCGATACACGAAGTTCATCAACATCCGCGCCTTCATTGTGCTCGGCATTTGCAATAGCAGACTCGAGCACTTTTTTGATAATCGCCGCACCTTTTTTGGCACTAAAAGCCAATATATCCAGCGCTTCCTCTACAGGCTTGCCACGCACCTGATCAGCCACCAGACGCGCCTTTTGCGCCGACAATCTGGCTCCGCGTAATTTTGCTGCTACTTCCACAGTCATCTACCTCTTAAACACCAGCTTAACGCTTGGCCTTTTTGTCCGCTACGTGGCCGCGATAAGTGCGAGTAGGGGCAAATTCACCTAATTTGTGCCCCACCATTTCCTCATTCACCAACACTGGTACGTGTTGACGACCGTTGTGTATGGCAATAGTCAAGCCGACCATATCCGGGCTGACCATCGAACGGCGCGACCAGGTTTTGATCGGACGTCTGTCATTTTTTTCTTGGGCTTCATCAACTTTTTTCACAAGGTGAAGGTCGATAAAAGGTCCTTTCTTGAGAGAGCGTGGCACTATATTTTCCTCTTCTCTATCAATTACTTGCCGCGACGGCGCACGATCATATTAGTTGTGCGCTTGTTTTTTCTGGTCTTGTAACCTTTGGTCGGGATACCCCACGGGGTCACCGGATGACGCCCGCCGGATGTACGACCTTCACCGCCACCGTGGGGGTGATCAACCGGGTTCATAACCACACCGCGAACAGTGGGGCGAACACCACGCCAGCGAGATGCGCCAGCTTTACCCAGTGAGCGCAGACTGTGCTCGCTGTTGGAAACTTCACCAATGGTCGCACGACAATCTACCGGCACTTTGCGCATTTCACCGCTGCGCAGGCGCAAGGTGGCGTATTGACCTTCACGGGCGACCAGCTGCACAGAAGTACCCGCACTGCGCGCCAATTGTGCACCCTTACCGGGTTTCATCTCGACACAATGGATAACACTACCCACCGGTATGTTTCTGAGAGGGAGCGTATTTCCCACCTTGATCGGCGCACTAACGCCGGACTGGATCATATCGCCATCTTTCAAACCTTTGGGAGCAATAATGTAGCGGCGCTCACCATCGGTATAACAAACCAGCGCAATATAGGGTGTACGGTTGGGATCGTATTCCAGGCGCTCGACTTTTGCCGGAATACCGTCCTTACTACGCTTAAAATCGATCAGCCTGTAATGCTGTTTATGACCACCACCAATATGGCGTGTTGTAATTCGGCCATTGTTATTGCGCCCACCCGTTCTGGTTTTCTTCTCCAGCAACGGCGCATAGGGTTCTCCCTTATGCAGATTCGGGTTGACGACACTGACAACAAATCGGCGACCGGGAGACGTTGGCTTTCTCTTTACGACTGGCATCTCAACAACCCCTTATTCAGCAGCTACTGCAAAGTCAATGTCCTGACCCTGCGCAAGACGTACATACGCTTTTTTCCAGTCAGAGCGCTTACCCAAACCAAAGCGTGTGCGCTTGGTTTTACCCTTGACCTTGGCGACACGAACATCCATCACCACAACATCAAACAGTTTTTCAACGGCAGCCTTTATTTCAAGCTTGGTCGCATTGGTAGCAACCTTGAAAGCAACTTGATTTTGACGATCCGCAGCAAGGGATGTCTTTTCCGTAATATGCGGCCCCAACAACACTTTAAAGATGCGCTCTTGATTCATACCAGCATCTCCTCAATCTTCTTCAGCGCAGGCACTGTGACCAACACCTTTTCAAAATGGATCAGACTGACAGGATCAACACCAACCGCATCACGCACGTCGACTTTGTGCAAATTACGCGATGACAGATACAGATTTTCTGTCACCTCTTCAGTCACGATCAACACATCCTGAACACCAAACTCACCCAGTTTCTGAATCAAGGCTTTGGTTTTTGGCTGATCCACTTCAAAGGATTCCACCACCACCAGGCGATCCTGACGGGCCAGTTCTGAAAGTATGGATCTGAGCGCGGCGCGATACATCTTGCGGTTCAGCTTTTGCGAATGATCCTGTGGCTTGGCGGCGAAGGTGACACCACCGGTACGCCAGATTGGCGAACGAATGGTGCCGGCACGGGCACGACCCGTACCCTTCTGGCGCCAGGGTTTCTTGCCACCACCGCTGACTTCGGCACGGGTTTTTTGAGCCCGCGTACCCTGACGGGCACCCGCCAGGTAGCTAGTCACTGCCTGATGCACCAGATCCTGATTAAATTCTTTACCAAACGCGACCTCAGAAACCTCTATGGTTCCTGCGCTGCCTTTGGGAGTAGCTATCGTTAATTCCATCGGCGATCCCCTCAGCCCTTCACAGCAGCACGAATGATCACGTCACCACCTGGCGCACCAGGTACAGCACCCTTGATAAGGAGCAGGTTACGTTCAGCGTCTATACGGACAATTTCGAGATTCTGCGTGGTAACACGCTCAGCACCCATGTGCCCAGACATTTTTTTGCCTTTGAATACCCGGCCAGGCGTCTGACACTGACCGATTGAACCGGGAGCACGGTGTGACAATGAGTTGCCGTGCGTCGCATCCTGCATGCTGAAGTTCCAGCGCTTGATGACACCCTGAAAACCCTTACCTTTAGAAGTACCGGTAGCATCGACTTTCTGGCCCGCCTCGAACTGCTCAACGGTGATGTTGCCACCAACCTGCAAGTCTTCGGGCAAACCTTCGACACGCAACTCCCAGGAACCTCTGCCCGCTTCAACGCCGGCTTTGGCGAAATGACCAACCTGGGATTTACTGACTCGAGAAGCCCTACGGGCACCAGTCGTCACCTGTACGGCAATATAGCCGTCAGTATCATCGGTTTTGATTTGAGTAATGCGATTGGGCTCCGCTTCGATCACAGTGACCGGAATAGAGGCGCCATCCTCAGTAAACACACGTGTCATGCCGCATTTGCGACCGACTATACCAATAGTCATTTGTCTAACCTCATAGTGTACGGGGCTATTACCCGCTATGGCCGCCCATTTCAGAGCGTTACACACGCCCTGCGTTGGCAGGACATGGGTTTTCAGTACCGCTTATGTCAGGCTAATTTGAACCTCAACACCTGCGGCCAGATCCAGCTTCATCAAGGCATCAACAGTTTTCTCTGTCGGCTCAACAATATCCAGTAACCGTTTGTGGGTACGGATTTCATATTGATCACGCGCATCTTTGTTCACGTGCGGCGAGATCAAAATGGTAAAACGTTCTTTGCGAGTTGGCAGGGGAATCGGTCCACGAATCTGGGCCCCGGTACGCTTTGCCGTCTCAACAATTTCTTGCGTGGAAGCATCAATCAGCTTGTGATCAAAGGCTTTCAGGCGAATACGAATGCGTTGATCCTGCATGGAATCAAACTCCAACTGTCTAAAGAGCCATCGAATCCCGCACATCGGGACCCGGAAAAATGGAGGCGAGATTCTAAGGCTGCCCCCAATCCCTGTCAAGTAAAAACCTGGCAACCCAGGCGATTTTTATCGGCTATCGATCAATGGCATCGCGATAAAAAGGGGGTCCCAGGGACCCCCACAAACAAGACAGGCGCTTTATTACTCAATAATTTTAGCGACCACGCCGGCACCGACCGTGCGACCACCTTCACGAATCGCAAAGCGCAGGCCATCTTCCATCGCAATCGGCGCAATCAGCGTCACTGTCATCTGGATGTTGTCGCCCGGCATAACCATCTCCACGCCCTCAGGCAGCTCACAGGCGCCTGTCACGTCCGTGGTACGGAAGTAGAACTGGGGGCGGTAGCCCTTGAAGAACGGCGTGTGACGCCCTCCCTCGTCCTTGGACAGCACGTAAACTTCGGCTTCAAACTTGGTGTGCGGCTTGATGCTGCCGGGCTTACACAAAACCTGACCGCGCTCCACGTCATCGCGCTTGGTTCCGCGAAGCAGAACACCAACGTTCTCACCAGCACGACCTTCGTCCAGCAGCTTCCGGAACATCTCAACACCGGTACAGACCGTCTTGGTGGTATCCCGGATACCCACAATCTCGATCTCTTCGCCCACCTTGACAACACCGCGCTCAACGCGCCCGGTCACTACCGTACCGCGTCCAGAGATCGAAAATACGTCTTCGATCGGCATCAGGAACGGCTGGTCAATCGCACGCTCGGGCTCAGGAATATAGGCATCCAGGGCTTCCACCAGCTTGCGAACCGCCGTGGTACCCAGCTCGTTGTCGTCTTCACCGTTCAGCGCCATCAGGGCTGAACCGGCAATAATAGGCGTGTCGTCTCCCGGGAAGTCGTAGGTATCCAGCAGCTCACGGAGCTCCATTTCAACCAGCTCGATCATCTCGTTATATTCTTCAGAGCCAACACCACCGCAATCTTCAGCCAGCAGGTCTGCCTTGTTCAGGAATACCACAACGTAGGGGACACCCACCTGGCGGGACAGCAGGATATGCTCCCGGGTTTGCGGCATCGGGCCATCAGTGGCACCACAGACCAGGATCGCACCATCCATCTGCGCAGCACCGGTGATCATGTTTTTTACATAGTCGGCGTGGCCCGGACAGTCAACATGTGCGTAGTGGCGGCTCGGAGAATCGTATTCAACGTGGGACGTCGCAATGGTGATACCGCGGGCTTTTTCTTCCGGCGCGTTATCAATACCATCAAACGCTACTACGCTGCCGCCCCAGGTCTCTGAACAGACGCGCGTCAGCGCAGCCGTCAGGGTCGTTTTACCGTGGTCAACGTGACCAATCGTGCCAACGTTTACGTGGGGCTTGTTACGTTCAAACTTTGCTTTACCCATTGTCTAGATCCTCTTAAAGATATGCTTTTTAATATTTCAAAAATTAGCGCTGGTTTTTTGCGATGACTTCATCGGCAATATTGCGCGGCGCCTCGGCGTATTTGTTAAATTCCATAGCAAATGTAGCGCGGCCCTGGGTGGCTGAACGCAGGTCGGTTGCGTAACCAAACATCTCTGCCAGGGGAACCTCCACATTAATAACTTTTCCTGAAACACTTTCATCCATACCGAGAATAATGCCGCGCCGGCGGTTGAGGTCACCGACCACATCCCCCATATTTTCCTCGGGCGTAATAACCTCAACTTTCATGATAGGCTCAAGCAGAACAGCGCCGCCTTTTTGGGCAAGTTGCTTGGTCGCCATGGACGCAGCAATTTTATAGGCCATTTCAGACGAATCGACGTCGTGGTAAGACCCGTCATAGGCTGTTGCCTTCAAACCCAGCAGAGGATAACCAGCGAGCACGCCATTCTGCATCTGCTCCTCAATACCCTTCTGCACAGCAGGAATATACTCCTTGGGAACCACACCACCAACGACTTCATTGACGAATTCCAGCCCTTCGGCATTTTCGTCCTCACCCGGCTCGAACCTGATCCAGACGTGGCCGTACTGACCGCGACCGCCGGACTGACGCACAAACTTACCTTCAATTTCGCAGGTATTGCGAATCGCTTCGCGATAGGCAACTTGTGGCTTGCCGATATTGGCATCGACATTGAACTCGCGACGCATCCGGTCTACCAGGATATCCAAATGCAGCTCACCCATACCCGAGATAATGGTCTGACCTGTCTCTTCATCTGTTTTAACACGGAAAGAAGGATCTTCCTGAGCGAGCTTGCCCAATGCAATGCCCATCTTTTCCTGATCGGCTTTGGATTTTGGCTCTACGGCAACCGAGATTACCGGCTCCGGAAACTCCATGCGCTCGAGTGTAATGATATTGTTCAAATCACAGAGCGTATCACCTGTGGTCACATCTTTAAGGCCAATCGCCGCTGCAATATCACCCGCCAGCACCTGCTTGATCTCTTCGCGGTTATTGGCGTGCATTTGCACCATACGACCGATACGCTCTTTTTTGCTCTTGACCGGGTTTAAGACCGTATCACCTGAATTCAGTGTGCCGGAGTAAACACGGAAGAACGTCAAGGTACCCACAAAAGGGTCGGTGGCAATTTTAAACGCCAGCGCAGAGAAGGGTTCGTCGTCATCAGCCTTGCGCACTGCCACTGTTTCACCATCATCCAGAATACCTTCAATGGCCTTCACTTCCGTGGGCGCCGGCAAATATTCAACCACCGCATCCAGCACGGCCTGAACACCTTTGTTTTTGAAGGCTGAACCACCGAGAACCGGCACAATTTCGTTAGCCAGCGTACGGGCACGCAGACCTATCTTGATCTCTGCCTCGGTCAACGCTTCGCCTTCGAGGTATTTGTTCATCAACTCTTCATTGGCTTCGGCGGCGGCCTCAACCATAAACTCACGCATTTCCTGACACTGATCAACCATGTCTGCCGGAATTTCAGCATATTGAAAGGTCATACCCTGATCAGCTTCGTTCCAAAGCACTGCTTTCATTTTGATCAGATCGACCACGCCCTTGAAATTCTCTTCAGAGCCGATGGTCATCTGCAATGGCACAGCATTAGCGCCGAGACGCTGCTTCAATTGACGGACAACCATCATGTAGTCAGCGCCAGCACGATCCATCTTATTCACAAATACCATGCGCGGCACTTCGTACTTATTGGCCTGCCGCCAGACTGTTTCAGTCTGTGGCTGAACACCGGAAGAGCCACAGAGCACTACAACCGCACCATCCAGCACTCGCAGTGAACGCTCAACCTCAATCGTAAAGTCGACGTGGCCGGGTGTATCGATAACATTGATTCGGTGTTGATCGAACTGCTGATCCATCCCTTGCCAGAAAGTCGTGACGGCCGCTGAGGTGATCGTGATACCACGCTCCTGCTCCTGAGCCATCCAGTCAGTAGTGGCGGCACCATCATGCACTTCGCCCAACTTGTGTGACAGCCCCGTGTAGAACAACACACGCTCTGTCGTAGTCGTTTTACCAGCATCTACGTGCGCACAAATACCAATATTCCGGTAACGGGCAATGGGAGTCTTACGAGCCACAATTTTTCCCCAACAAACAATTAATCTTAAAAATTACAAAAGGTAGCTGTAAGCCAGCTACCCTTTTGCAAAACGAAAGCACGCCAACCGGGACTAGAACCGGAAGTGCGAGAACGCCTTGTTGGCTTCCGCCATACGGTGGACGTCTTCACGTTTCTTCACGGCGCCACCTTTGCTCTGGTAGGCATCGATTATCTCGCCAGCCAGACGCTGGGACATGGATTTCTCACCACGATTGCGGGCGTAGTCCACCATCCAGCGCATTGCCAGCGCAACCCGGCGGGATGGACGCACTTCAACAGGCACCTGGTAGGTTGCACCACCGACCCGGCGGGATTTCACCTCAACCATCGGCGCAATATTATCCAGCGCCGTTTCAAAAGCCGCGACAGGATCTTCCTTCAAACGGGTTTGAACCACCGTCAGCGCACCGTAAACGATGCGCTCGGCGACAGATTTTTTGCCACTTACCATAACGTGGTTCATGAACTTTGCCAGCGTTACATTACCGAATTTTGGATCAGGTAAAATTTCGCGTTTGGCGACAACTCTTCTTCTAGGCATAGTCTGCTCTTCTCTTCAGGGCTATCCGGGATTCACTGAGCGCTGACGCGCACCCGGCCTTACTCAGTTCTTCTTACCGACACACAGTTCGTCCGTTATTTCTTGGGACGCTTGGTACCATATTTGGAACGGCGCTGTTTGCGATTATTCACGCCAGCGGTATCCAGGCTGCCTCGCACGGTGTGGTAACGCACACCCGGCAAATCCTTAACACGACCACCACGAATCAGAACCACGCTGTGCTCTTGCAGATTATGCCCTTCGCCGCCAATGTAAGAACTGACTTCGTAACCGTTTGTCAGGCGAACCCGGCAAACTTTACGCAGCGCCGAGTTTGGTTTTTTTGGCGTAGTTGTATAAACGCGGGTACAGACACCACGACGCTGGGGACAAGCTTGCAATGCAGGAACGTCGCTCTTGGCAACTCTGCGTTTCCTCGGCTTACGAACCAACTGATTGATCGTTGCCATTCATTAACTCCAGATATAAAAACGCCTTCGCGCAGAAGGCTCCAATAAATAGATCCAGTTAGCTGGACCCCACTTTAGGGAGGCGGCATTCTAAAGACAGAGAACCTGCGAGTCAAGCGGCCCGTACGGGCCGCTTGCAAAGCAAATTTTATTCGTCGCTCGAATTCAGCGCCTCGCTTAATGCTGCTTCAATATCGCTGGCACTCACCGTCGTTTCACCAACAACTTCTCGGGCTTCGCGACGCTGTTTGTGATAAGTAAGACCCGTACCCGCTGGCACCAGACGCCCCACCACCACATTTTCCTTCAAGCCGCGCAGGAAATCGGCTTTACCGGTAACAGCGGCTTCGGTGAGAACTCGCGTTGTCTCCTGAAAGGAAGCGGCCGAAATAAAGCTTTCCGTCGCCAGTGAAGCTTTGGTTATGCCCAACAACAGGCGCTCAAACTTAGCCGGCGTTTTGCCGTCATTATAGAGCGCCTCATTCTCTTCGAGGACGCGGTTATACTCCACCTGCTCGCCTTTCACGAACGACGAGTCACCCATATCAGTAATTTCGACCTTGCGCAGCATCTGGCGAACAATGACCTCGATATGCTTGTCATTGATTTTTACACCCTGCAGACGGTAGACGTCCTGGATTTCATTGACGACATACTTCGCCAGTGAATCCACACCCTGCAGACGTAAAATATCGTGAGGGTTGGCGGGTCCGTCGGCTATCACCTCCCCTTTCTCGACATGCTCACCCTCGAACACACCCAGCTGGCGCCATTTGGGAATCAGCTCTTCGTAGAAGGGGCTTCCGTCAGGCAATGTCTGGCCATCCGTGGGGGTAATAACCAAACGGCGCTTACCCTTGGTTTCCTTGCCAAACGTAACGGTACCGGTTACCTCGGCGAGAATAGCGGGATCTTTCGGGCGGCGCGCTTCAAACAGATCCGCTACCCGGGGCAAACCACCAGTGATATCGCGGGTTTTCGATCCCTCCTGAGGGATCCGCGCGATAACATCACCCGCGCCGACCCGGCTGCCATTGCTGACACTGAGAAGGGCGTGGGTGGGCAGCATGTAGTGTGCTGGAACGGTCGAGCTGGGGAAGGTCATTTCCTTGCCCTTGTCATCCAGCATTGTCACCATCGGCTTGAGATCCTTACCTGCAGATGGGCGCTCATTGGGATCCAACACGGCAATATTGGAAAGGCCGGTCAGCTCATCTGTTTGCGTGCGGGTACTCAGCCCCTCCTCCATACCGGAGAACGCTATATGGCCTGCCACTTCTGTAATAATCGGGTGGGTGTGCGGGTCCCAATTGGCCACCACATCGCCCGCCTGAACCTTGGCACCTTCCTTCACATTGATCGTAGCGCCATAGGGCAATTTATAACGTTCGCGCTCGCGGCCGTTTTCATCCGCCAGAGCCAGTTCACCCGAGCGGGAGACGGCAACCAGCTCGCCGTTTTCACGCTCGACTACCTTGATATTAACAAGCCGCACAGTGCCGCTCATTTTTACCTGGATACTGTCTACAGCAGAGGCACGTGATGCCGCGCCGCCAATGTGGAAGGTCCGCATTGTCAACTGGGTACCCGGCTCACCGATGGACTGGGCCGCGATGACCCCGATGGCTTCTCCGGGGTTGACCATGTGGCCTCTGGCGAGATCGCGACCATAGCAGACGGAGCAAATACCAAAACGGGTTTCACAGGTAATCGGTGAGCGCACAACCAGCTCATCAATGCCCATTGCCTCAATGCGATCAACCCATTTCTCGTCAATCATAAGGCCAGCTTCTATGGCGATATCATTGGACCCGGCTTTCAACACATCCACTGCCACTACCCGACCCAATATACGGTCACCGAGCGACTCAATAATGTCACCGCCTTCAATGACCGGGGTCATCAACAGCCCTTCGCTGGTACCACAGTCATGCTCAACCACCACCAGATCCTGGGATACATCCACCAGACGCCGCGTCAGATAACCGGAGTTGGCCGTTTTCAGAGCGGTATCGGCAAGACCCTTCCGGGCACCGTGAGTAGAGATAAAGTACTGCAGGACGTTCAGCCCTTCGCGGAAGTTTGCAGTGATGGGTGTTTCAATGATCGAACCATCCGGACGAGCCATCAGGCCGCGCATACCAGCCAGCTGACGAATCTGGGCAGGAGAACCCCTCGCGCCGGAGTCGGCCATGATATAAACAGAGTTGAATGACTCCTGTTCCACCTCGACACCATCCCGGTTAATGACCGGCTCGGTGCTGATGACATCCATCATGGACTTGGCGACCTGGTCATTGGCTCGCGACCAGATATCAATCACCTTGTTATATTTTTCCCCCTGGGTCACCAGACCCGAGGAAAACTGACTTTCAATTTCCAATACTTCGGCATCGGCCCGGGCGATAATTTCACCCTTGGCTTCGGGAATAGTGAAATCATTAACCCCAATGGAAACCCCGGATTTGGTGGAGAAATCGAAACCGGTGTACATCAGCTGGTCGGCAAAAATGACGGTTGCCTTGAGGCCAACATCGCGATAGCAGCGGTTGATAATGCGGGAGATCGCCTTTTTGGTCATCGGCTGATTAACCAGATCGAAACTCAGACCTTCCGGAACGATACCCCAGAGCAGCGCACGACCGACTGTCGTGTCAGCAATGAAGGTACGCGCCAGGCGCTCACCTTCTTCACTGAAGGTAACTTCGTGGATACGCACTTTTACCTTTGCCTGCAAGTGCGCGTGCTTGCCGTAATAGACGCGCGAAACTTCCTGAAGGGTGCCAAACACCCGACCTTCGCCCTGCGCATTGACCCGCTCACGAGTCATATAATAGAGACCCAGCACGACATCCTGGGACGGCACAATAATCGGCTCACCGCTAGCGGGAGACAGGATATTGTTGGTGGACATCATCAGCGCCCTGGATTCCAGCTGTGCTTCCAGAGTCAGGGGAACATGGACCGCCATCTGGTCGCCGTCAAAATCGGCGTTGTAGGCCGCACAGACCAGCGGGTGCAACTGAATGGCTTTACCCTCAATCAGTACCGGCTCAAACGCCTGAATACCGAGACGGTGAAGCGTGGGTGCCCGGTTGAGCAATACGGGGTGTTCGCGGATCACATCATCAAGGATATCCCAAACTACCGATTCTTCCCGCTCGACCATTTTCTTGGCCGCTTTAATGGTGGTTGCCAGACCACGCAACTCCAGCTTCGAGAAGATAAAGGGCTTGAACAGCTCCAGCGCCATACGCTTTGGCAGGCCGCATTGATGCAGACGCAGGGTTGGACCAACAACAATCACCGAACGCCCGGAATAATCCACGCGCTTGCCCAGCAGGTTCTGACGGAAACGACCCTGCTTACCCTTGATCATATCCGCCAGCGATTTCAACGGACGCTTGTTTGAACCGGTGATGGCCCGACCGCGACGACCGTTATCCAGCAGGGCGTCGACAGCCTCCTGCAGCATGCGTTTTTCATTGCGCACGATGATATCAGGAGCATTCAGCTCCAGCAGGCGCTTCAAACGGTTGTTGCGGTTAATAACCCGGCGATACAGGTCATTGAGATCCGAGGTGGCAAAACGTCCACCGTCCAGAGGCACCAGAGGACGCAGGTCCGGCGGCAATACCGGCAGTGCCTCCATGACCATCCATTCCGGTTTATTGCCGGAGTGCAGGAAAGCTTCCAGCAATTTCAGCCGCTTGGACAGTTTCTTGATTTTTGTTTCGGAACGGGTATTGGGAATCTCCTCACGGATATCTGCAATTTCTTGCTCCAAATCGAGATCCTTCATCAGCTTCTGGATGCCCTCGGCACCCATCGTGGCTTCGAAGTCATCACCGAAATCTTCCATGGCCTGAAAGTATTCTTCATCGGTCAGCAGGTTGCCACGCTCAAGCGTCGTCATGCCCGGGTCGGTAACCACAAATGATTCGAAGTAGAGGACGCGCTCAATTTCACGCAGGGTCATATCCAGCATCAGACCAATGCGGGAAGGTAGCGATTTCAGGAACCAGATATGGGCCACCGGGCAGGCCAGCTCAATGTGACCCATACGATCCCGACGCACTTTGGCCAGAGTGACCTCGACACCACATTTTTCACAAACGATACCGCGGTGCTTCATGCGCTTATATTTACCGCAGAGACACTCGTAATCCTTTACCGGACCAAAAATTTTGGCGCAAAACAAACCTTCGCGCTCGGGCTTGAAGGTGCGGTAGTTAATAGTCTCCGGCTTTTTCACTTCGCCATATGACCAGGACCGGATCATGTCCGGTGATGCCAGGCCAATACGTATGGCGTCAAACTCGCCGGTTTGATCCTGTGACTTGAGCAGATTCAGTAAGTCTTTCAATGCCTTTCTCCAGTGGGTGCTAGCTTTGCGCGGCGGACATTAGGTCCGCCCCCAACCTAATAATGACCGTTACTCGTTTTCCAACTCGATGTTGATAGCAAGCGAGCGTATTTCCTTCACCAACACGTTGAAGGATTCCGGCATGCCGGGCTCCATGCTGTGATCGCCATCCACAATGTTTTTATACATTTTGGTACGACCATTCACATCATCGGACTTGACTGTGAGCATTTCCTGCAAGGTATAGGCTGCGCCATAGGCCTCGAGCGCCCACACTTCCATTTCACCAAAGCGTTGACCACCAAACTGGGCTTTACCGCCCAATGGCTGCTGGGTGACCAGACTGTAGGATCCCGTTGAACGGGCATGCATTTTGTCGTCTACCAGGTGATTCAGTTTCAGCATGTACATATAACCGACGGTTACAGGCCGCTCAAACTGATCACCGGAACGTCCGTCATAGAGCATCATTTGCCCGCTTTCCGGCAGATCGGCCAGGGCCAGCAGGGCCTTGATCTCTTCCTCCTGCGCGCCATCAAATACCGGCGTTGCCATCGGCACACCCTTGCGCAGGTTGTTGGCCAGCTCACCTATTTCCTTATCTGAAAGCGTATTCAACTCGACCGGACTGGTACCGAGACCCACGTCGTAGATCTGCTGCAGGAACTTGCGGACTTCGGCAGTTTTCTGCTGCGCCTGGATCATACGATCGATTTTCTCACCCAACCCCTTGGCAGCGAGCCCCATGTGAGTTTCAAGGATCTGGCCGACATTCATCCGTGACGGCACGCCAAGCGGATTCAAAACCACGTCGACCGGCACACCATTTTCATCAAAAGGCATATCTTCCACAGGCATGATCACGGAGATAACACCCTTGTTACCGTGGCGGCCAGCCATTTTATCGCCAGGCTGAATACGACGCTTGACGGCCAGATATACCTTGACGGTTTTCAGGACACCGGGAGCGAGATCATCACCACTTTGCAGCTTGTTCTTTTTATCCTGATAGCGCTCATCAAGGATTTTGCGGCGCTCGGTCAACAGCTCCTCTGCCCTGGCAATCTGTTCGTTCAGGGCGTCTTCGTTCATCCGCAACTTGAACCATTCCTCACTGGTGTAGACGGCCACAATCTCTTCAGTCAGCTTATCGCCTTTTTTGAGACCGGGGGCCTTAACCACGGGCTGCCCTACCAGGGCGGCACTCAACCGCTCAAAGGTGGCATTTTCCATAATGCGGTATTCATCATTCAGGTCCTGACGGAACTGATCCAGTGCAGCCTTCTCGATTTGCAGGGAACGCTGATCCTTTTCCAGCCCGTCGCGGGTGAATACCTGCACATCAATCACTGTACCCTTGGTGCTTGAGGGAACCCGCAGGGAGGTGTCTTTCACATCAGAGGCTTTTTCACCAAAGATGGCACGAAGCAGCTTTTCCTCAGGTGTCAGCTGGGTTTCGCCCTTCGGCGTGACCTTGCCCACCAGAATGTCGCCGGCCGAAACCTCGGCACCAATGTAGACAATCCCGGACTCGTCGAGACGGGACAGTGCCGACTCACCGACATTGGGGATGTCCGCAGTAATCTCTTCTGCGCCGAGCTTGGTGTCGCGTGCAGTACAGGTCAGCTCCTGAATATGAATAGTGGTAAAGCGGTCTTCCTGAACCACCCGCTCTGAAATCAGAATCGAGTCTTCAAAGTTGTAGCCATTCCAGGGCATGAAGGCGATACGCATATTCTGGCCCAGTGCCAGTTCACCCATATCCACAGAGGGGCCATCGGCGAGGATATCGCCGCGAGCGATAATATCGCCCTGGCTGACAATCGGCCTTTGGTTGATACAGGTATTCTGGTTGGAGCGGGTGTATTTGGTGAGGTTGTAAATATCAACACCGGCATCACCGGATTCAACCTCATCGTCATTGACGCGCACAACAATCCGGCTGGCGTCAACGTTCTCGATGACACCACCGCGACGACCGACCACACAGACACCGGAATCCGATGCCACATGGCGCTCAAAACCGGTTCCCACCAGCGGCTTTTCAACCACCAGCGTCGGCACTGCCTGACGCTGCATATTGGAACCCATCAATGCGCGGTTGGCATCGTCGTGCTCCAGGAAGGGAATCAGCGCCGCAGCAACCGATACCACCTGCTGGGGGGACACATCCATATAGTGAACATCTTCCGGCGGCTTAACCGAAAATTCACCAATATGACGAACATTGACAAGCTCATCGTTGAGCTCGCCCTTCTCATTGACGGAGGCGGAGGCCTGGGCGATAACAAAATTGGATTCGTTAATCGCCGACAGGTATTCGATCTGATCAGTTACCTTGCGGTCAATCACCTTCCGGTACGGCGTCTCGAGAAAGCCGTAACTGTTGGTACGAGCATAGGCCGCCAGTGAGTTGATCAAACCAATGTTTGGACCCTCGGGCGTCTCAATGGGACACACACGACCATAATGCGTGGGGTGTACGTCACGAACTTCAAAACCGGCGCGCTCCCGGGTCAGACCGCCTGGGCCCAACGCCGACACACGACGTTTGTGGGTGACCTCTGACAACGGGTTGTTCTGGTCCATAAACTGGGACAGCTGGCTGGAGCCAAAAAATTCTTTCATGGCTGCCGCAACCGGTTTGGCGTTGACCAGATCCTGGGGCATCAGCCCTTCGGATTCCGCTACAGAGAGGCGCTCTTTGACCGCACGTTCGACACGAACCAGGCCTATGCGGAACTGGTTCTCGGCCATCTCGCCCACGGAACGAATCCGGCGGTTACCCAGGTGATCGATATCATCCACTACACCTTTACCATTGCGAATGTCGATCAGAACCTTCATCACGTCGACAATATCTTCGCGGCTCAGGGTGCCTTCACCTACTTCCTCTTCGCGGCCGAGGCGACGGTTAAACTTCATCCGGCCGACACCGGACAGATCGTAACGCTCCAGACTGAAAAACAGATTATTGAACAGGTTTTCAGCAGATTCCTTGGTCGGCGGTTCGCCGGGACGCATCATCCGGTAAATCTCTACCAACGCTTCAAGCTGGGTACGGCTACTGTCGCTGCGCAAGGTATCAGAAACAAAGGGGCCGCAATCCAGATCATTCGTATAAATCGTCTCAACCGACTTCAGCCCGGCTTCGCGCAACTTGTCGAGGGCTTCCTGGGTAATTTCAGTATTACACTCAAGCAGCAACTCGCCGGTGTTTGGATCCACCAGATCCTTTGCCAGAGGACGACCGTAAAGGTAGTCAGTGGGCACTTCAAGCTTGCTGACGTTCTCTTTTTCCAGTTCACGAATATGGCGCGCCGTGATTCGACGCCCCTCTTCCACAATAACCTTGCCGCCCTTGCCCTTGATATCAAACGCGGCGATATCGCCCCGCAGACGGGAGGGAACCAGATCCAGTGAGTAACTGCCGTCTTTAGCCAGATTAAATGTACTGGTTTCAAAAAACATGCCCAGCATTTCTTCTGAGCTGAACCCCAGCGCACGCAACAGGATTGTTGCCGGCAATTTACGGCGCCGGTCAATACGCACAAACACCAGGTCTTTCGGATCGAACTCGAAATCCAGCCAGGAACCGCGGTAGGGAATAATCCGCGCGGAATACAACAGCTTGCCGGAAGAGTGGGTTTTACCCTTGTCGTGATCGAAAAACACACCTGGCGAACGGTGTAGCTGGGAAACAATAACCCGCTCGGTACCATTGATAATAAAGGTACCGTTATCCGTCATCAGGGGGATTTCCCCCATATAAACTTCCTGCTCTTTAATGTCCTTGATTGCCTTGTTGGCAGATTCCTTGTCATAAATAACCAGACGCACACGAACTCTGAGCGGCACAGCGAAGGTAACACTGCGCAACTTGCATTCCTCTTCATCGAAGGATGGTTTGCCCAAGGTGTAGTCAACATACTCGAGACTCGCATTACCTGAGTAGCTCACAATCGGGAAGACAGAATTAAATGCAGCATGCAGACCGGCGTCCATCCGTTGCTCAACGGGAACGCCTTTCTGTGTAAAATTTCGGTAGGAGTCGAGCTGAATCGCAAGAAGGAAAGGCAGGTCCATTACCTGTGGCAATTTGCCAAAATCCTTGCGAATACGTTTTTTCTCAGTGTACGAGTAAGCCATCATATTCCCCAGCACGTTCACTTGGTCCAATCGACCATCCAGCATTGCCCGGCTTTGCAGCCGTCCGGCCCTTTAACAAAAAGGCCTTGTAGATCCCGCTTTAAGCATCTGCCATAAGCAGGAAAAGGCCGGCGGGCGAAATCGCCCACCAGCCTGCGCCTGATGCATTATCAGACAACCAGCGCGTCAAACCCGTCGAACTTACTTAAGTTCGACAGTTGCGCCAGCCTCTTCCAGTTCTTTCTTGGCTGCTTCCGCATCCGCCTTGGAAGCACCTTCCTTAATAGCGGAGGGCGCACCGTCAACCAGGTCTTTGGCTTCTTTCAGCCCCAGACCAGTCAGGCTACGAACAACCTTGATCACGTTGACTTTCTTCTCGCCTGCAGCGTTCAGAATAACGTCAAACTCGGTTTTTTCCTCAACTTCTGCAGCAGCAGCGGCAGCCGGTGCAGCAGCAACTGAAACAGCAGCAGCGGCAGATACACCAAATTTTTCTTCCATAGCTGATACGAGTTCCACAACGTCCATGACGCTCATTTCAGCAATTGCGTTCAAAATGTCATCTTTTGATAGAGCCATGACTCAATCTCCTGATAAAAAGTAAATTAAAGTAAACGATGTCGCCGATTAAGCAGCTTCCTGCTTTTGATCGCGAACAGCCGCTACAACACGTGTCACTTTGGTGGGGACTTCGTTGAACGTGCGAGCCAGCTTGGTAACTGGAGCAATCATTACGCTGACCAGCATTCCCAGAGCTTGCTCACGGGTCGGCAGGGTAGCCAAAACGTCAACTTGTTCCTTACTCAACAGTTGTCCACTGACGGACAGTGCCTTGATCTCAAATTTGTCGTTGGTTTTGGCAAATTCCTTGAACAGGCGAGCGGCAGCACCCGGATCCTCCATAGAGAAGCCGAACAGTGACGGACCGGTCAACACATCAGTCACGCATTCAAAATCCGTACCCTGAAATGCACGCTTCGCAAGTGTGTTGCGAATGACACGCAGGTCGATATTTTGTTCGCGAGCCTTCGCGCGGAGCTCAGTCATGTTCGTCACGTTGACGCCGCGAGCGTCAGCGATTACCAGTGACAATGCATTGCCAGCAGTCTCGTTAACTAGAGCGACAATCGCTTTTTTGTTTTCGAGATTCAATGCCACGAGATTATCTCCTGGATTTAATAGATCACCCCCCGAGGGAGCTTTCTACTGGTTTAAGCATCAATAAAACCGCTATCGATACCGTTTCGGTGATCAAATCCAGCCAAAATATACTGAACCGGGTCACACCGTCTGCGTAGGCGTTTTTTTCAACGGCGGTTACAGGAACCTGAAAATCACATTAGACCCCGAGGGGCACCTACGGTCTTTGACGGCCCGGGCGCGTACAACAAAGCTCGCCACCCAGACCCCAAAGTTATTCGGGGGCAGCACCCTGCCCCCGCCATCAAGCCTCCAGGGAGGCCTGATCTATAATCAATCCTGGCCCCATAGTGCTGGAGATTGTTACCTTCTTGACATAAATACCCTTGGCAGAAGCCGGCTTTATCTTTTTCAGATCGGTAATCAATGCTTCCAGGTTCTGCTTCAGCGCACCGGCCTCAAAAGACAAGCTGCCAATGCCACCATGAATAATGCCGTTTTTGTCAGCACGGAAACGTACCTGTCCGGCCTTGGCATTTTTAACTGCAGTCACGACATCGGGAGTCACTGTGCCGGTTTTTGGGTTAGGCATCAGGCCGCGGGGACCGAGTACCTGGCCGAGCTGACCAACCACACGCATTGCCGCAGGGTCTGCAATCACAACATCAAAATCCATATTGCCGGCTTTGATCTGATCAGCCAGGTCTTCCATTCCGACCAGATCGGCCCCGGCAGCCTTGGCCGCTTCGGCAGAATCACCTTGCGCAAATACAGCGACACGTACGGTCTTGCCCGTACCATTAGGCAGGGTGGTGGCACCGCGCACGGCCTGATCGGATTTACGGGGATCAATACCCAGATTCACAGCCACATCTACGGTTTCAGTAAATTTGACGCTGGAGAATTCTTTCAGCAAGGCAACGGCTTCACTGATCGGATACGGTTTACCAACTTGTACTTTTTCCTGGATCGCACGAACACGCTTGGACGGCTTAGCCATTTACACACCCTCCACATCAAGACCCATTGCACGGGCGGAGCCGGCAATGGTACGAACGGCAGCATCCATATCAGCTGCGGTGAGATCGGCCATTTTGGTATTGGCAATCTCTTCCAACTGTGTACGCGTCACCTTGCCCACTTTGACTGTATTGGGCCGACCGCTACCACTTTTGATGCCGGCGGCTTTTTTCAGCAGAAATGAAGCTGGCGGGGTTTTCATGGTGAACGTGAAGCTGCGGTCACTATAGACAGTAATCACAACAGGCACCGGGGCACCCGGCTCCATTCCCTGGGTCTGGGCATTGAATGCCTTACAGAACTCCATAATGTTAACGCCGCGCTGACCCAGCGCAGGACCTACCGGTGGACTGGGATTAGCTTGTCCAGCGGCTACCTGAAGCTTGATGTAAGCATCAATTTTCTTTGCCATCTTGGTTTCTCCTCTGATGGGTATTAACGCCTCAGGATTTTGACATCCGTCTCCGGCTCCCCGTCACCACCCCCCATGGGCAGCGACAATACAATTATTGCCTCAGGCTTTTTCTACCTGGGTAAATTCCAGCTCAACAGGCGTGGAACGACCAAAAATCGATACCGACACCCTCAGGCGACTCTTGTCGTAGTTAACTTCTTCAACAACACCGTTGAAATCGTTAAATGGCCCGTCAGTTACCCTGACAACCTCACCGGCTTCAAACACGGTTTTTGGTCTCGGCTTGTCTTCCGAGTCCTGCACGCGCTGCAGGATCATCTCTGCCTCTTTGTCCGTAATCGGTGCGGGCTTGTCTGCCTTGCCACCGATGAAACCCATAACTCTGGGCGTTTCTTTCACCAGGTGCCAGGTATCATCACCGAGCTCCATCTGCACCAGCACATATCCCGGGAAAAACTTTCGTTCACTTTTGCGTTTTTGACCGCCCCTGATCTCCACCACCTCTTCAGTGGGAACCAGGATTTCACCAAAACGATCTTCCATACCATACAGAGCCACACGCTCTCTCAGAGCAGCGGCGACTTTCTTTTCGTAGCCTGAATAGGCGTGAACGACATACCAGCGCATCTGAACCTCTTAGCCAATGACCATTGTGGCGAGCCAACCGAATAGTGTGTCGAGGCCCCAAAGAATCAGCGACATCACGAGCACCACCACAACCACCATCAGGGTTGTTTGATTACGCTCCTGCCGTGTTGGCCAGACTACCCGACGCGCTTCCGTGTAAGCACCGCGCAGCAGGGTAATAAAACCGTCACCTTTACGGGTTTGCAGTGCAACAAAACCAGCCACCAGGGCTACCGCCAATATCGCTATAACCCGATATAACAGCGACTCTGCTGCAAAATAATAGTTGCCGTAGATAGCGGCACTGACCAGCAACACAACAAGCAGCCATTTGAGGCCATCTAATCGATACTGCTTTTCTTCCGTTGCCGAACTCATTCTCGGATAGCACCCCTACTGACCGGGCCCGCCTTTTGCAGAGGGCACACAGGTTTAAGATTGGCAGGCCAGGAGGGACTCGAACCCCCAACAGCCGGTTTTGGAGACCGGTGCTCTACCAATTGAACTACTGGCCTGTCGCGTAACCTTAAAACAAAACTAACTTGACCATGGGACCGAAACTGCAAAAACGCACTTCAACCACAGGGTTCATTCAAAAACGTACATCATTACTCAATAATTTTAGCGACCACGCCGGCACCGACCGTGCGACCACCTTCACGAATCGCAAAGCGCAGGCCATCTTCCATCGCAATCGGCGCAATCAGCGTCACTGTCATCTGGATGTTGTCGCCCGGCATAACCATCTCCACGCCCTCAGGCAGCTCACAGGCGCCTGTCACGTCCGTGGTACGGAAGTAGAACTGGGGGCGGTAGCCCTTGAAGAACGGCGTGTGACGCCCTCCCTCGTCCTTGGACAGCACGTAAACTTCGGCTTCAAACTTGGTGTGCGGCTTGATGCTGCCGGGCTTACACAAAACCTGACCGCGCTCCACGTCATCGCGCTTGGTTCCGCGAAGCAGAACACCAACGTTCTCACCAGCACGACCTTCGTCCAGCAGCTTCCGGAACATCTCAACACCGGTACAGACCGTCTTGGTGGTATCCCGGATACCCACAATCTCGATCTCTTCGCCCACCTTGACAACACCGCGCTCAACGCGCCCGGTCACTACCGTACCGCGTCCAGAGATCGAAAATACGTCTTCGATCGGCATCAGGAACGGCTGGTCAATCGCACGCTCGGGCTCAGGAATATAGGCATCCAGGGCTTCCACCAGCTTGCGAACCGCCGTGGTACCCAGCTCGTTGTCGTCTTCACCGTTCAGCGCCATCAGGGCTGAACCGGCAATAATAGGCGTGTCGTCTCCCGGGAAGTCGTAGGTATCCAGCAGCTCACGGAGCTCCATTTCAACCAGCTCGATCATCTCGTTATATTCTTCAGAGCCAACACCACCGCAATCTTCAGCCAGCAGGTCTGCCTTGTTCAGGAATACCACAACGTAGGGGACACCCACCTGGCGGGACAGCAGGATATGCTCCCGGGTTTGCGGCATCGGGCCATCAGTGGCACCACAGACCAGGATCGCACCATCCATCTGCGCAGCACCGGTGATCATGTTTTTTACATAGTCGGCGTGGCCCGGACAGTCAACATGTGCGTAGTGGCGGCTCGGAGAATCGTATTCAACGTGGGACGTCGCAATGGTGATACCGCGGGCTTTTTCTTCCGGCGCGTTATCAATACCATCAAACGCTACTACGCTGCCGCCCCAGGTCTCTGAACAGACGCGCGTCAGCGCAGCCGTCAGGGTCGTTTTACCGTGGTCAACGTGACCAATCGTGCCAACGTTTACGTGGGGCTTGTTACGTTCAAACTTTGCTTTTGACATGACGAGCACTCCTCGTTAAAACTGGCACCTGAAACAAAAACACCACGGAGTATACCCGGGGAGAAAAACTGGAGCTCATAACCGGATTTGAACCGGTGACCTCTTCCTTACCAAGGAAGTGCTCTACCGACTGAGCTATATGAGCAAAAACACACTTAGACAGGCATTGGAGCGGGTAGCGGGAATCGAACCCGCATCATCAGCTTGGAAGGCTGAGGTTCTACCACTGAACTATACCCGCTACGCTTACAACACTCCGTCAAATAATAAAGTGTCGATTGACTGCTCAATCGACACCAACCCCGTCAGGGGGTAATTACCTTATTCACATTTGCTCGAGAAGATAGACCATTTAACCCTTTAAACACTATCCGTCTTCTTATGCCACCCTAGCTTATTTCTCAACAGTGATTACTTGCCTGCCGAGACACAGCGCTATTCGCGCTCCTGGGTAAGGCATATCAGGCACGTCAATCGATTGTGCCTGCCCTAAAAATCTGGTGCAGGGGGGTGGATTCGAACCACCGAAGCTTTCGCGTCAGATTTACAGTCTGATCCCTTTGGCCGCTCGGGAACCCCTGCGAAAAAGGCTGGACATTGTCCATGCCACCAGTTTGGCTGTCAAACAGATCGCCTAAACTGAACTAATTGGAGCTGGCGAGAGGAGTCGAACCCCCGACCGGCTGATTACAAGTCAGCTGCTCTACCAACTGAGCTACGCCAGCTCTATAAAAACCCCGCTATTAAATCGGGAGCGCGATTCTAGTGAAAGTTGACACTATAATCAACCATTGCCGCAATCTGGACGACTGTTTTCCACTTTTAAACCTGTCGTCACAGAAGCGGCCCCTCTTGCTGGGGATCTAAAATCGCCTTATTCAACCAAGTCCGAACCCACGCAAGCCCCATTGACAACCTGTCGTCCAGTATTTTCACCCTGCCGATCAAGGACATCTATCAGCTCTTTCGGTATCCGCTGGTCCGGGTACTGACGCAGCTGCAACCAAAGTTCCTCGCGCGTGCTGGCACGGGGAACGATCACCACGGGGTACCCCTGATCTGCCAGCGCCCGCCGATAGTGCTCCATATTGCTTTTATCACTGAATACCCCGAGGGTGATCCCATTCCTGTATTCACCTTCGGCAATCAGAAAACTATCAATCTCTTTGCTTCGCAAGTCTTTTAGCATCTTGCTGGCTTCCGCTTGAGAGCCGAGAGGCGGGATAATCAACCAATAACCCTCGCTTATTGTGGTGGTTCGCCAAACAAGCTCTTCACCAAAACGGTAGGGTGACAGCTGCTGATGGAGTTCCCGGGGATTGATATCGACCAGGGGACCGATAAGCAGGCAACGAGGGGGTTCTCCGCCATTATCGAGCGACAGGACACCAATAGCGGCGCCTGCATGGGTATTATCCAGAACCGGCTGCTGTTCAGGTGCCCCTTCAGTCGTAGCAGGCACCTCCCCCACCAACAGGAGCGAGGCATGTTTGTCACGCTCTTGATGCGCCGATCCGGTTTGCACGCCATCAAACTGGCCCGCACGAAAGGCGGCCGCGCTATAGAACCAATAGCCCGCCACGAGGTTGATTAAAATCAAAACAAAAAACAGCCAGCGCACTGGTCAATGCCTATGGAAACATGACGTCGAGACCGTCCAACACCAAATCGCGAACATAAATGCAACCTCCATCCAGTGCGCCTATCAATACCGGGCCGTCGCCGCCAGTGACGATAACTTTTACAGGCTGTGTATTTGCCTGCAACGTTGCCCTGGATGCTTCAATCATCGTCTTGATCATCAAATATGCGCCGTGACCTATCGCTTCACCAGTTGTTTTCCCCGGGGAACAATCCGTAGTCGAATCAGGCTCGAGCCGAATATTACTGGTTCCCAGATTAAGCGATTGATAGATCAGCGCAAACCCGGGCACGATGTAACCGCCGAGATGACGTCCTTGCCCATCGAGCAAATCCACCGTGATAGCAGTACCCGCATCCACGACGACACAGGCACCCTTAAACCGATCTCGCGCAGCCAATAGCGCCAGCCAGCGATCGACCCCCATGGAGGAAGGCTCAAGATAACCGCAGTGCACACCTGCGGCCTCACGGGTGGTTCTGGCCTGCTGCAACTGACTGCCCCACTGGACTGCCTGCTTCGCAAGCTCCTCGGTGATAGCCCTGCTGCCCACACTGGAAAGACGAATTCGAGTGGGAGGCCCCTCTGCCTCAACAGCCTTCAGCAGGCTTTTGATGTCTGTGACCGGCGGCCTGTAATCAGGCGCCCCATTCTTGATGACTCGCCATTTGATCCGGCTATTTCCAGCATCAATGTCGACAATCATTCTGCGCTCCTGACACTGATTTCTCCACCGCTGAAAAGCTTGATCTCGTCGCCAACCTCAAGTTTCAACGCCCCGCTCTCGTCCACGCCCCTGGCAACACCCTGAATCGTTTTATTCATCAGCAGCAGGCTGACCTTTCTGTCGGCATTGATATCGGATTGCAGCCATTCTTCACGATAGGGTTCAAATCCAGTCTCGTGAAAATTTGCCAGCAAGGCGATCATTTCTTCAATGATGGCAACCGCCAACTCATTTCGACTTACCGGCTTCCCTGATATTGAGCGGATGTCGGTCCACGGCTGATCGATAAGTTTACCGTTTTTATCGGGCATACCCAGATTGACACCGACCCCGATAATCACTTGGCAGAAGCCGGAGGGGTCGCCCAGAACCTCCAACAAAATACCGCCCACCTTTTTGTTTTCCAGGAATAAATCGTTCGGCCACTTGAACATCAGCCCGTCGACACCACAGAACTGGATCGCACGCCTTACGGCCACGCCAACCGCAAGACTCAGACCTTCGAGTACCTGCACACCACCGTCAAACCCCCAACCCAAAGAGAGATAAATGTTCCTGCCAAAGGGGCTGACCCACTGCCTCCCCCGCCGTCCACGACCTGCTGTTTGCTGTTCGGCAAGCACGATCAGACCGGTGGCATCACCCCGCTCAGCTGCATGCCGAACCAGATCATTGGTTGAGGACACAGACGACTCAATTCGCAATTCCTTGATAAGCGACCCGGAAGTCTGCGAAAGACTGTGGATCAGTGTATTTTTATCGAATAATTCCAGCTCTGTCATAAGACAGTAGCCGCAACCTCGGTGGGATTTAACATCAAGGCCCATTTGCTCGATTTTCTGTATTTGTTTCCAGACCGCCGCTCTTGAAATACCCAGCAGCCTGCCAAGTTCCTCACCCGAGTGAAAATGGCCATCACAAAGTATTTTCAGCAAACTATTCATGTGCGCCCATCAAACTCCGAGATTACGCCAGATAAACCGCACACCTATGATCAGCAATAACAATGCAAAACTGCGACGAAGAATCTCACCGGGCAGTCGGTGCGCGAGCCGCGCACCGACTCTCGCGAATATCGTACTGGCGACAATGATTCCAAAAAATGCCGGGAGATAAATAAACCCGACTGCCCCGTCCGGCAGATCCGGTTCACCAACACCCTGCCACCAGTATGTCAGCGCCCCACTAATCGCAATGGGCAGCCCGCAGGCAGCAGAGGTAGCCACGGCATTTTTCATCGGCACTCGCACCCAGGTTAAATACGGGACCGTCAGCGAGCCTCCACCTATCCCGAACAGGCTTGCGACAAAACCGACCACTGTGCCCACCATGCTCTGCCCTGCTCGACCCGGCATATTGGAACCACCGGAAGGACTGAGCGCAAATGCCATTTTCAATGCTACGAGACAAAGAAAGATACCGAAGGCAAGTTGCAGTGCTGTGCCAGAAATACTGACCGCAAAAACAGCACCCAGTGCAGCGCCAATACAAATACCGGGCGTCAACCACCCGGCAAGCGACCACAGGATGGCACCGTGTTTGTGGTGGGAGGAGATGGAACTCACCGACGTCACCACGATGGTGGCCAGCGATGTGCCTATAGCCAGATGCGTCAGCACCGCCTGAGGCATACCCTGGGCTGTGAACGTGAAAATAAGAATAGGAACGATAACAACACCGCCCCCCAGACCAAACAGCCCACTGATCAGACCTGCGGCGGCACCGAGACAAAGGTACAACAGGTAAATATCCACGCCAACTCCTGCATATCAGACTGCTCAGCATTATGCCCGAAATAAAAAATGAGAGAGACAAACATTAATATGAATAAGTTAGCAGTTATACACGACCGGTTTTCAGGAGACTTTTTTGAGAAGGGCTAGATAAAAACCCTTTTTTACTGCAGGAAAAGGCCTAACCGCAAAAGCGTTTTCACTTTTGAGTTCCAGCTGCAAGTGCACGTGCAATCCAGTGGTTTAAACCTGGCCTGGGATGCTCTCTGAATCATTCGGGAATTGTTCGCGCAAAACCTCTTCCAAAGGCGCGGGGCGGGCAAGTTCATAGCCCTGGGCATAGTCGACACCAATCTCTATAAGAATGTCCAGAATAGCCTTGCTCTCAACGTACTCCGCCACCGTTTGGAACCCCAAGGCATGCGCCAGATCATTGATCATCTTGACCATCGTGTAACTGGCCTTATCCTTGGCTATGTCTTTGACCATTGAGCCATCTATTTTCAACATATCGATGGGCAAGGATTTCAGGTAAGGAAACGATGAAAAACCACTGCCAAAATCATCCAAAACAACTTGTGCACCTGTTGCTCGTATGGACGTCATGAAATAGCAGGCTTCGGCAATATTCCTAATGGTGGCGGTTTCAGTGATTTCAAACTTGATTTTTCCAGGGGCTATAGATTCATTCTCAAGTTCGGCAATAATGAAATCGAGCAGCGATCGATCAGCAATAGACGCACCTGACAGATTGATACTAAACCCACCGATTTGTTGAATTCGTTCCGGGTTACACTTGATCCAGTCGAAGACCTTGTTAATCACATAACGATCCAGTCTTGCAGATTGATTGAACCGCTCGACAGAAGGTAGGAAACGGGCAGGTGAAATTATTTCACCCGTTACGGCATCAGAGAGCCGAATCAATACCTCGAAATGACAGACCTCCCTTTTTCTTTTTCCCGAATACCGTTTTAACGGGACAATAGGCTGTAGATAAATCCTGAATAGATCATCAGCCAATGCGGCATTAATCTTCGGCACCCAGTCAACTTCAGTTCTGTGCCGGGATACACCTTGAGTGCCTTCATGATAAAAATGGATTCTGTTTTTTCCCTGCTCTTTTGCGCTATAACATGCCACGTCAACCTGTTTGAGCAACTCTGTTGAATCATGTTCGTGTCCAGATACTTCCACAATACCGATGCTGGCACCAACCACATAGGACTTATCATCCCAGACAAACTCCAACTTCTGTATGCTATTTAATATATTGGACACTATTTTGTCTGCATGCCTCGAGTCGCAGTCAAATAGAATCAGACCGAATTCATCTCCACCCAGGCGGGCTGCAACGTCGTTGGCACGGATTCCCTCCTTCAAAACTTTTCCTATACCCTTGAGCAACAGGTCTCCTGCCAAGTGCCCACTGGTGTCGTTCAAGACCTTGAAATGATCAAGGTCTATGAAACATAACGAGTGAACGGATCCATTTTGTTTGGCTGCGTATACAGCCTGATCAAGTTTTAATTCAAATGCCTTGCGGTTCGTGAGGCCTGTTAAGTGGTCATGCGATGCTTCGTATTTTAACTGCTTGGTTAGTGCCCTGGCTTTTGAAATATCTTCCTGTATACCCACGTAATTAATAATACAGCCGTCTTGGTCTTTAATTGGAAATATCTGACTTCTTGCCCAGTAAGTACTACCGTCTTTCCTCGAATTTTCTAATTCACCCTGCCACTGATCACCGACCCCAATTTTACTCCACAACGAGTTGTAGGTTTTTTTAGGTGTATTGCCCGAGCTGTTGATATTCATTTTTTGACCGATAAGCTCTTCCTGAATATAACCACTCATTTCACAGTATCGCGGATTTACGTATTCAATCCTGGTTTCCCTGTCTGTTATTACAACCGCATTTGGACTGGACTCTACCACTGCAGACAGTTTACTCAGGCTTTCCTGATTACTGAGTATTTCAATTTCCGGGGCAGCTCGAAGGGCGATGATCCTCAGGAGATGCCGTGTCAGCTCTCCTTCGGGGGGATCTATTGGAGCATCGTAAAGTACGTTGATCAGGCCAAGAACCTCGCCCGAAGATGAATACAGGCAGACACCAACGTACGCATGAGCGCCCCCATCCTGTTCCGCCAGCAACGGGTTGTTCGGATATGCCTGCTGAAGCTGATCAAGAATTAGATGGTCATCGTTTTTAATCGTCGCACTGCAAGGCGTGCCAGCTAGCGGGTAACAAATGCCATCAACGTGTTGGCCATTGGACAGAAAACTAATGGTCTGGATAGCATCTTTAGTGGCAGTCAGTTTCCCAATTGTAATCCACTGGGCTTTCAAATCCCGAGCAAGTAGAAGAGCCAATGAATCGAAGAAATCCTGTCGAGTCTTTGAGAAGCTTTCCTTCATAACGTTTATCAGCGCTCTTCGACCAACCGTCTCCGAGGTAACGTCACGTATGGTTGCGATTGTGATATTCCCTTCTGGCCCTATTATCGGACTCAGAAATACTTCGACATATATTTTCTCGCCCATTCTATTGAACAGGGAGTATTGCCTGCGGGATTTCCCCATGGGGCCGGGAGAAGGTTTTTTTATAAATATTTCTCTGAAGCGGCTGTATAGTTGACGCAGACTTGAAGGTAGCAGGTCTTCAACAGTCATTTTAAGAAATTCGTTTCGATGATAACCGAATAATTCCTGAGCTTTCTTATTCACCTGTACGATTTTGCCATTTTCTTTAATGGCTATCATTGGATCGTGAAGAACTGCCAAAAAAGAAAGTATCGATTCTGAATGTTCAGGTTTGTGGTTCTCATAAAAGCTATCCACCGTCCCACTCCCATAATCAAACAGAATAAAAATGACTGCACTGCAGACTTGAAAAAATTTTAATTATATTGACGCATATTTTTAAGCATATAAAACGTCTTAAATGAAGATATATTGTTAATTTAATGTGTGCAATAGCGGGCTAAAATAACTTTACCAAACCGACAAATTAAACTGAAATTAATCTATGCCAACCCCATTAGTTAATTGCATTCAGGCCATAGTCCAAAGATTATTGGGTCTTTGCGCTACGCGGTAAAAACGGAACATAATTACCCCACCACCCGCCCCTCTCAGCTTCGCCATGCCATCGGCCGATAGAGGACAGAAACATACAAACACCATCTTCTGACGAGTGAGAAGTGCCGCGTTTTGGCACAAGCCCAACCGTTTTCATACCGGTTTAACAGCGGGCAAAAAAGTAGCTATTACAGTTAGTCGAGAATAAGGGCACCAGGGAGGCATCAACTGGTGCTGTTTGCACCCAGGCCACCGGCCTCACCAACCCGACTAGATTAAAAATAAAAAAAGGCCCAACCGAATTAACGATTGGGCCTTGGGATAGAACCTGACGATGACCTACTCTCACATGGGGAGACCCCACACTACCATCGGCGCTAAGCGGTTTCACTTCTGAGTTCGGGAAGGGATCAGGTGGTTCACGCTTGCTATTGTCGTCAGGAAAACTGGCTAGAGTACAAAGCGGTCACAGCAGCCAAACATGGCCAACAGGACAACTATTGCGTTGCACTCAAATTAAGTCGATAAAAATGTTAAAGCAGCGAGTGATTCTTGGGACACATGTCCGTAATGCAATCATTTCTATTATATGGTCAAGCCTCACGGGCAATTAGTACTGGTTAGCTCAACGCTTCGCAGCGCTTCCACACCCAGCCTATCAACGTCGTAGTCTTCAACGGCCCTTTAGGGGACTCAAGGTCCCAGGGAGATCTAATCTTGGAAGGGGCTTCCCGCTTAGATGCTTTCAGCGGTTATCCTGTCCGAACGTAGCTACCGGGCAATGCCACTGGCGTGACAACCCGAACACCAGAGGTTCGTCCACTCCGGTCCTCTCGTACTAGGAGCAGCTTTCCTCAAATCTCCAACGCCCACGGCAGATAGGGACCGAACTGTCTCACGACGTTCTAAACCCAGCTCG
>NZ_CAJXST010000007.1 GCF_913061305.1 uncultured Porticoccus sp.
GCAACAGCACAAACAACACCGGCATCAATACTCTTACCGCAACACCGAGCCCACGGGTTACCCCGCCAATCACCACTAACAGGGTCAGAATCATAAAGACTGTCTGCCACAGAATCAGCGCTTTCGGGTCGGACAACAGGTCTGCAAAAATAATGGCAACCTGATCGGCACTGGCGCCCTGGAATGCACCACCGGCCATCTTCCCAATGTAATTGAGCGCCCACCCGGCAATCACCGCGTAATAGGAAAGAATCATCAGTCCGGCCATGACACCCAGCCAGCCTATCGCATGCCAGTGCCGTTCCAGACCCGCCTCTGTGGTCAGGCGACGCATCGTATTGATCGGACTCTGTCGGCCCCGCCGACCCAACATGACCTCCGCCACCATGACGGGAATGCCTACCAGTAAAATACACAGCAGATACACCAGCACAAAAGCGCCGCCGCCATTTTCACCGGCAATATAGGGAAACTTCCAGATATTCCCCAGACCGACCGCCGAACCAGTTGCCGCCAGCACAAAGGTCCAGCGACTGGACCAGACAGGGTGCCCCCCGGGAACCGGTCCAGACCCATCAACCTCTGCCGGGGATTGCTGCTGTTGTTCCGCCATCGGCGATACCCTTGTCAAAACTGAACGGATTGTACCGGCAATCCCCGTTATACAAAACCAAGGCAATCACGCATAACGCCACAAAACCATAGGCGCACCCCAATGCAATCCTTATAATGCCGCCCCATGGCTAACAAATCCCAACACCCTCAAAAAAACCCCACCATTGCACTCAACAAGCGGGCCCGCCACGAATACCAGCTCGAGGAAAAATTCGAAGCGGGTCTTGTTCTGCAGGGCTGGGAAGTAAAAAGCCTGCGCGCCGGCAAAGCCCAGCTCACCGACAGCTATGTATTACTGAAAGACGGCGAGGCTTATCTGATTGGTACACATATCACCCCATTGGGAACCGTGTCTACCCACTACGTCACCGACCCCGGTCGCACCCGCAAACTGCTGCTCAATCAGCGTGAACTCGGCAAATTGTTCAGCGGTGTCAATCAGAAGGGCTACACCTGTGTAGCCACCGCGCTGTATTGGAAAAATCACCTGGTAAAGTGTGAAATCGCGCTGGCCAAGGGCAAGAAAGAACACGACAAACGCGAAACTGAAAAAAATCGTGACTGGGCGCGGCAGAAACAACGCCTGGTCCGTCACGCCCGGTGATCAATTAACGTCCTCGTAGTGAACTTCATCCACAGAATAAGTCTAATGAACCAATGGTCTCTGTGGTAACATCCAATTTGAGACGATGTTTTTTAACAGAAACACTCAACAGCAGTTTCAGGGGGCGATTTGGATTCGACGCCGGTTACAAAACCCTGGGTGCATGCCGAGATGGCGACCAATCTCGTAAATCCAAAGTCGCAAATTATAGTTGCCAACGACGACAACTACGCACTCGCCGCTTAATACCCGGTAGGGTGCCATCTGACCGGAGCCGTGCTTGTGCGTCCGGAGCCTTTCGGGGCTATCAGGTGTCATATCTCACATGATCGCGATGAAGCTCGTCCGGGGTGGATTCGTTAAAAACTCACCGGAATCGCGGTTTGCGCGCCCTGTCTGTCGGGTTGCAACCCGCTAAATTTAATAGACTGTACTAAGCATGTAGATCTCTCGGCAGAGGACTGACGGACGCGGGTTCAATTCCCGCCGCCTCCACCATATAGCAAAAAGGCCTCACCTTCGGGTGGGGCTTTTTTTGTGGGAAGCAGACTGAGCACCCGCGTAGCGGGATCAGCCGCAGTGAGCACAGCGAACGGAGACAGCGCCCGTATGGGCGACCCGAAGGGCGAGCCTCGCAGAGGCGAATAATTCCCACCTCCACCAACATTAAAAAGCCCCAGCTCAAATCCACCGGGGCTTTTTAATTATTGTGACCTGACCAGCACCCGCATGACGGGTTCAGTCAGTCCAAACATTACACAAGATCAAAACGGTCGGCGTTCATGACCTTGGTCCAGGCAGCAACGAAGTCCTGCACGAACTTTTCTTTGCTGTCGTCCTGGGCATAGACCTCGGCGTAGGCGCGCAGGATCGAGTTGGAGCCGAATACCAGATCAACCCGGCTCGCCGTCCACTTGACTGCACCGGTCTTGCGGTCGCGGATTTCATACAGGTTGTTGCCGGTGGGCTTCCACGTGTAAGCCATGTCCGTCAGGTTGACGAAGAAGTCGTTGCTCAACACACCCACGCGGTCGGTGAACACACCGTGCTGGCTATCACCGTGATTGGTACCCAAAACACGCATGCCGCCCACCAGTGCGGTCATCTCGGGCGCTGTCAGCCCCATCAACTGAGCGCGGTCGAGCAGCATTTCCTCGGGCTTGACCACATAGTCTTTCTTTTGCCAATTGCGGAAACCATCGGCCAGCGGCTCCAGTGGTTCAAAGGATGCGGCATCCGTCATCTCGTCGCTGGCATCGCTACGACCCGGCGCGAAGGGAACGGTGATATTCACACCTGCGGCCTTGGCCGCCTGCTCAACACCCAGATTACCGGCCAGCACAATCACATCGGCCACACTGGCACCGGTGTCGGCGGCGATCTTTTCGTAGATGGCCAGGACCCTGGCGAGGCGTTCCGGCTCGTTGCCGGCCCAGTCCTTCTGCGGTGCCAGGCGGATGCGTGCGCCATTGGCACCGCCGCGCATGTCGGAGCCACGGAAGGTGCGGGCGCTATCCCAGGCGGTGCTGACCATTTCACCGATGGACAAGCCGCTGTCGGCAATTTTGGCTTTTACCGCTGCCACATCGTAGTCGCGATTGCCGGCGGGGACCGGGTCTTGCCAGATCAGGTCTTCAGCGGGCACTTCCGGACCGATATAGCGGGATTTTGGCCCCAGATCACGGTGGGTCAATTTAAACCAGGCGCGGGCAAAGGTATCGCGGAAGTACGCCGGATCGGCCATGAACTTTTCACAGATGGCCCGGTATTTGGGGTCCATCTTCATCGCCATGTCGGCGTCGGTCATGATCGGGTTAAGGCGGGTGGTCATGTCTTCCACATCCACCGGCTTGTCCTCTTCCCTGATGTTCACCGGCTCCCACTGATTGGCCCCGGCCGGGCTCTTTTTCAGCTCCCACTCGTAACCGAACAGCAGGTCGAAGTAACCCATATCAAACTTTGTGGGATAGGTGGTCCAGGCGCCCTCAATACCGGAAGTGACGGTGTCGCGACCCTTGCCGGAACCATTGGGGTTTTTCCAGCCAAAGCCCTGTTCTTCCACATCGGCGGCTTCGGGTTCGGGGCCGAGCGCCTCGGCGTCGCCATTGCCGTGGCATTTGCCCACGGTGTGGCCACCGGCGGTCAGCGCTGCCGTCTCTTCGTCATCCATCGCCATGCGGGCAAAGGTCATACGTACCTGCTCGGCAGTTTTGAGCGGGTCGGGTTGACCGTTGACGCCTTCCGGATTCACGTAGATCAGACCCATTTGCACCGCAGCCAACGGGTTCTCCATGGTCTCGGGCTTATCGACATCGCCATAGCGCTCGTCGGAGGGAGCCAGCCACTCTTTCTCGGCACCCCAATAGGTATCCTTCTGAGGGTGCCAGATGTCCTCGCGACCGAATGAAAAGCCGAAAGAGGGCAGGCCCATGGACTCATAGGCCACGGTGCCGGCCAGAATAATCAGATCGGCCCAGCTGACTTTGTTGCCGTACTTTTTCTTGATCGGCCACAATAAACGACGGGCCTTGTCCAGGCTCACATTGTCCGGCCAGGAGTTGATCGGCGCAAAACGCTGGTTGCCCTTACCACCGCCACCACGGCCATCAGCGATCCGGTAAGTACCCGCAGAGTGCCAGGCCATACGGATCATCAGACCACCGTAGTGCCCCCAGTCCGCGGGCCACCAATCCTGACTGTCGGTCATTAGGGCATGCATATCTTTCTTGAGCGCCGCGACATCCAGTTTTTTGACCTCTTCGCGGTAGCTGAAGCCCTCTCCCATCGGATTGGTCTTCATATCGTGCTGATGCAGGATGTCTAGATTCAGGGCCGTCGGCCACCACTCCATATTCGATATGCCGGTCGATGTAGCGCCGCCATGCATCACCGGGCATTTGCCACCGGTCGTCGTGTTGGTGTTATCCATCGTCAAGTCCCTCTTGGGTATCCAGAAAATTCACAGTAGCAGAATGCCAGGTATCAAACTACAGAGAAAAATGCTTGAGCAGCGGCGTTGACTGTAACCGCAACCATGTTCTTGCAAACATGAAACGATCAGTGTGCTCACCGTTACCAATATAATTTTTCAATCCATTTCATAGTGAATGTAAATGCTGTATTCACACTGGGCTACGCTATATTGAGTATTGAAATATTGTATTTCTTATATAAAGGGAGCTACGTCAATGCTTACAAAAACAATACCTATAGTTGCCGCTCTGGTGATAGCCGTGTCGCAGGTCGTGACACCAAGTACGGCGATGGCTGAGGGTGAGCCAAAATCAAACCAGTTCTGGTGGCCTGAAAAGCTGAATCTGAGTCCACTTCGCCAGCACAGCGAGGAGTCCAATCCAATGGGCGACGACTTTGACTATGCCAAGGCGTTCGCCAGTCTGGATCTCGACACCGTCAAGCAAGACATTGAGACGTTGATGAAAACGTCGCAGGACTGGTGGACGGCGGACTATGGCCACTATGGGCCCTTCTTTATTCGGATGGCCTGGCACTCTGCGGGCACCTACCGTGTCGCTGATGGCCGCGGTGGTGCTGGCGGTGGTCAACAGCGGTTTGAGCCACTGAATAGCTGGCCGGACAATGTGAGCCTGGACAAGGCCCGTCGTTTATTGTGGCCGATCAAGCAGAAATACGGTCGCAGCCTCTCTTGGGCCGATCTGATGGTTCTGACTGGCAATGTGGCGCTGGAATCCATGGGTTTTGAAACCTACGGCTTTGCCGGTGGCCGTCAGGACGACTGGGAACCGGATATGGTGTACTGGGGACCCGAGAAACAATGGCTTGCCGACGAGCGCTACCATGGCGACCGAAAACTGGAGAATCCCCTGGCCGCAGTCCAGATGGGTCTGATCTACGTGAACCCGGAAGGCCCCAACGGCAATCCTGACCCACTCCTTGCTGCCAAGGATATTCGCGAAACCTTTGGCCGTATGGCGATGAATGACGAAGAAACCGTCGCCCTGATCGCCGGCGGACATACTTTTGGTAAGGCCCACGGCGCCCACAAGCCCGATGAGTGTCTTGGCGCCGACCCCGCCGGGGCACCCATTGAACAACAGGGGCTGGGCTGGAAAAACAAGTGTGGCAAAGGTAATGCAGAAGATACTCTCACCAGTGGCCTGGAAGGTGCGTGGACGGCCAACCCGACTGCCTGGACTTCATTGTATTTGGAGAACCTGTTTGCCTTTGAATGGGTACAAACAAAAAGCCCCGCAGGCGCTGTTCAGTGGATTCCTGCGAACAACCAGGCAACAAATACCGTTCCGGATGCCCACGATAAATCCAGGCGTCATGCTCCCATCATGTTTACTACGGACTTGTCTCTGAAAGAAGATCCCGTTTATCGGGAAATCTCCTTGCGCTTCAAGGAAAACCCGAAGGAGTTCGAACTCGCTTTCGCCAAGGCATGGTTCAAACTGACGCACCGTGATATGGGCCCCCGCGAGCGCTATATTGGCAGTGATGTCCCCGATGAGAACTTTCTGTGGCAGGATCCTGTCCCTGCGGTCGATCACCCGCTGATTGATGCGAGCGATATCGCCAAGCTGAAGTCTGACATTCTGGATTCCGGCTTGACCACGTCCGAACTGGTCAGAACCGCATGGGCATCGGCCGCCACTTTCCGCGGTACCGACATGCGCGGTGGTGCCAATGGCTCACGGATTCGTCTGGCGCCACAAAACCAGTGGGCCGTTAACAATCCAGCGGAACTTGCCAAGGTGCTGAAACGCCTGGAGGGAATCCAGAAAGGCTTCAACGATGCACAATCCGGTGACAAAAAAGTATCACTCGCCGATCTGATTGTCCTGGGCGGTGCCGCAGCCATTGAGCAGGCCGCGGAAAAAGCCGGACAGGATGTGGATGTTCCCTTCAAACCGGGTCGCACAGACGCCACCCCCGAACAGACTGATGCCGACGCTTTCGCCGTGCTGGAACCCACTGCAGACGGCTTCCGCAACTACTTCGGCAAGGGCCATTCCAGATCGCCTGCAGATATGCTGGTGGATCGCGCTAACCTGCTCACCCTGACGGTGCCTGAAATGACCGTTCTCGTGGGGGGTATGCGGGCACTGGATGCAAACACCGGAAAAGCCAAACACGGTGTATTTACCGACCGGCCCGGAACATTGAGCAATGATTTCTTTGTCAATCTGCTCGATATGTCCACCAAGTGGTCAAAAGCCAAGGCTGACGGGATTTATGAGGGCAGTGATCGCAAAACAGGCAAGCTCAAATGGACAGCAACACCTGTCGATCTTGTTTTTGGATCGAACTCCGAATTGCGAGCCATTGCAGAAGTCTATGCTGCCAATGACGCAAAAGAAAAGTTCGTCAATGATTTTGTCGATGCATGGCACAAGGTAATGACGCTCGACCGTTTCTAACCCGGTCAACTTTAATCTCAATGGGGAAGGTGCTCGCAACGGCAGCAAGACGAGGTCATTCGAGCACCGGACTCCGGTTCTGAGAAGCGGTTATTTATCCTTTTCGGAACTGACACAAAAAACGGCGGTGTTACCGACACCGCCGTTTTTATTGATTAACGAAGAAACAACAGCACACTGTTCCCCGACCAGAGCTCCCGCAGGCCCAATAATTGATGTTAGATTTATTGTCCGGACTGTTTAATCAAGGGATAATAACCTCAACAATTACAGGGGCACTTCTTTCTTGAGTTTGAGCATCAAGACACGTTTTCAACTTCTGACGGCAGCCCTGATCGTTATTTCCTCCCTGTGCGCCTGGTTGCTGTTCCAGCAGGTTGCAAAAAATATTATCGAGGAATGGGGGCTGCGCGCCGCCGATATTCAGGTGCGCTACGACAGCACCCGCCTACTCAAACCGATTGAGCGGGAAATTGCGCTGGCCCGGCAGATGGCCGATTCCCGTACTATCCAGAACTGGGCAAAGAACGAAGACAATCCCGCACTCGCCGCCGAGGCCATCCGTGAGATGGAGAGCTATCGCCGGAACTTTAGTGCGCACAATTATTTTGTAGCACTCAAGCAATCCGGCTCCTATTACTACAATAACGTCGACGACGAGTTTGCCGGCAAACAGCTTCGCTACACGCTGGACAATGACAAACCCGATGACGCCTGGTTCTACCAGCTACTAAAACTGAACAAGTCCTTTCATATCAATGTCAATCCGGATACGCAGCTGGGCATTACCCAGCTGTGGATTGATGTGCAGATGAAAGACGGCGATGACACGCTGGGTATTGTCGGTACCGGCCTGCCTCTGGAAGCGTTCCTGGAGGAAATCGTCGATATCGAGCAACCCGGTATCACGACTGTGTTTGTGGATCATACCGGTGCTATACAGTTACACCGCGATCCCGGCATCATCGACTACGCCAGCCTGGTAAAGCCGGAAGGCCAGAAGAACACAATTGAGCTGCTCTTTGACCAACCACGTGATCAACAGGCACTTCGTAATATGATGACCACCCTACGCGAGGTCGGCGGGAAAACCAGTGAAGTAAAAAGCCAGTTCGTGGTCATTGACGGCAAGCGCTATCTGGCGGGTGTTGTCTACCTGCCCTCGCTGGACTGGTTTGAGATCACACTGCTGGATCTGGAGGAAGTGATTCCTGTCAGCAGTTTTGCAGCAATGATGCTGCTGTTTACCCTCATCCTGTTGATCGCCATATTGCTGGTCCACCTGGCTTTAAAAAAACTGATTCTGGCGCCTGTCGCGGCACTGGATAATGCCATGCTGAATGTAAAAAGCGGCGATCTTCGACCTGCCGACCTGCCGACCGGGTCGGGAGAAATCGGTCGACTGATCAACCATTTTTCCGACATGGCCGAGGCAATTCGCACTCATACAGAAGAATTGGAGACCCGGGTCAAGAATCGCACACAGGCGCTCAATGAACTGACCAAACTCGATCCGCTGACCGGCCTGCTCAACCGCCGGGGCATGAATTTTCAACTGACCCAGGAGATCGACCGTTCGAGTCGTCAGCAAAACACCTTCGGCATCATCTGGCTCGACCTTGATCACTTCAAGACCATCAATGACAGCTTCGGACATGCGGTCGGCGACCGGGCACTGGTCAATGTTGCCGGGCTCCTGAAAGCGGGTATCAGGCCCTATGATCATGCGGCTCGGTGGGGCGGGGACGAATTTCTGGTGTTGCTATCACCCTGTGATGAGACGACGCTACAGCAGATCGGGGAGCGTCTGCGACTGAGCATTGAGCAGGCCAATCTGCCGGAGGGTCGGAAAATCACGGTCAGCGTTGGCAGTTGTCTGGCTCAGCCGGGAGACCAGCTGGAACAGCTGCTGAAATCCGCAGACGATGCACTTTATGAAGCCAAGGCTTCAGGCCGCAACAGGATGATCAAGGTCAGCAACTGACCGAAGGACATAGCCAGGAAGCCGGACGTTCCAGTAACGGTTGTCCAAAGCTCGGGCTGATAGTGTGAGCTCAGCTCGTTGGTGAACCAGAATGATCCTGTGGTCAGGTGGGGTGAGGTTCTCGTACAGAGGCGCCCGACGAATTACTCCCGGCTGTCGGTATTCTCCAACGCTTTGATTTTCTGATAGATACCGTCAGCCTCTTCGCTCAATTCCGCGAACCGCTGAATGTTACCCGATCGCTGTGCTTCCATGGCTTGCTGAAGCTTGCTCTGGTACGCCTTATTCAGTTTTTCCAACGGATTTTTTCTGAACAGTCCAAACATAATGATTCTCGCGCCGCAGGGTTCATAACAACCGCGATGACAAAGCGGTCAGTCACTACTCCTACGACCCGAGCGACGTTTTGGACCGGAACCCGGCAGTGGACGGGAAAATCCAGCCACCGGGTTTTGATATCGCCCCCTCGTACCTCCTGACCACAAGGCGAATCTGTCAGGACAAGTAGGTTTCCAGACTGAATGCCCGATAGCGCAGCCTGGGTAATTTCTCGACAGTGATAAAGCCGGGCCGGGCGTTGATCACATCGGGGATTCGGTTGACCAGTTGGGTACAGGTAGTCATGGCGGTGGGAACAGCCCCGTTGGACAGTTCAACGTCGGGCTCACCCGCTATTTGCCAGTGGTTCATGTCGGCCTGATCAGGCCGATACACACAGCCGGTCATTTCGAACACAAAGCTCGGCCCTTCACTGGTTTTAATTTCATCGATATCGGTAAAACCCAGAACATTGCCGACCGGAACCGTGATTCCCAGAGAGGCAACCGGCAGAGGTTCCGTCGCCAGTACCGGCCGCGATGTTGTGGTAATCGACAGGGGCGTCAGCCCGGTATCCGCCACCAGAGCATCCAGCACGTTGCGACCAAAGGTGGGTGGGCGCGAGGCGGACTCCAGCCACGCCTTGAACTGCGCCGGGGTAGTACCAACCTGCTGTTCGCGGGCCAGCTCGGGGCCGTAATCATCGACATTCCAGCTGGCCTGCCCCAGGACTTTGTCTATACGGTGGGTCGTACCCATCAGCATGCTCACCATATTGAGCCAGTAGCTGTCCTGATGACCGGAACCCGTCAATGTCACACCGGTGCGTTTGGCGATCCCGTCCAGCTCAGCAGTAATCTCGGGCGAGGTGTCCCACGGGTACAGTGCTTCTTCAGACAGTGTCACCGCATTCACACCGTGCTCGGCACAGAGGCGGAGCTGCTCCTGTGCATCGGACATATAGCTGTTGACGGCGATCACCGCGATATCGGCTCCACGGCTCAACACCTCCGCGGCATCATCGCTCACGGCAACCCCCAGCTGGCGTCCGAGTCCGGTGAGCTCCCCCAGGTCCTTGCCGACTTTTGCCGGACTGCGGGAAATGGCCCCGATAATCTCGACGCCTTTGTCGAGCAACATACGGGTAATGATCGAATTCATTGTCCCGACACCATAGACCACGGCTTTGATTTTTTTCATGGATACCACCCTCATCGTTATTATCGTGTTCGGTTACATCGGTATAAGGTCGATATAACAGTGCCACAGTATAGGCAAGCTCAAGGGCAGATGGTAACCCCGACCCATGTCGCTGTTATTCCACAGATAACTGACTCGATGGAGAACAACCCGGATGGGGGCAATGATGAATTGTGAGCAGGCCCTAGTGCATCGCACGGCTCAGCACAAGGCGCTGAGCCGGATCGCTATCGGGCAGGCCATAGCTGGCCAGGGAGGCTTCACTGATTTTTTCCAGCGCCCGGGAAATGGCTTCCCGATAAATCACTGACTGGTCTCCACGGACAAACTCACCTGCCTCGAGTACCGCATAGTACGTCGTGAACAGATAGTTTTTCTCGAGATAAAATTGCCCCAGTTGCCTGTAACAGGCAGCCGTGCCATGACCGGCATCCACCAGCCTTTCCACATCGGCACACCCCCCGGCCTGAACCTGTACCGGCTGACAGTCATTGGCCAACAGAATCATGGCAATCTCAAAACTGCTACCGAAGTGGGGCAGCGCTGCCCGATAGTGGCTGCGAGTCATAAAGACCTGCCCCTCCTGCATACACCGCTCCCAGTAACGCCTTGCCATACAGGGATTGGCCGACAGAAATTGTCTGTGATGTACACACAGGAATTGTGGCTCCATAGCGATTTCCCCTCTCCGGTTGATGGATATGTCAGGCCACATCCCTTTTCTGGTGACCATCCCTGAGGTGATCCACTGTTTCACCGGCGAGGGTTTTTCCCGCCAGAGAAAATGCCCGACCAAAGCCTTTCACATAACGCCCACCCTGGGGAATAAGTCGAAACAGCTTGAAATCTGCCAACTGACTGAGGTGATTAATGCGCTCGCCATGCCTGTCGGCCAGTCGGGCTATGCCCTCGGCCCAATGCTTGCCATCCGGCTCAATGTGTTTTGCCTGCACGCTGTAATTCACCCTGATCCGGGCGAACAGCTCGCCGGCACTGTCCTCATCCTCAATGATCAGGACAGAGGCTTCCGGAAAATGCTGAAGGTTAACGGCATGCAGGGCAATTTCACTGATCAGCACATACAGACATTCCTCACCAATCGCAAAAGGGGCGTAGGAGGCATAGGGTGTTCCCTCCATCGTGAGGGTCGACAACATCAGACTTTTGCGGCTACTGATAAAGTTGATCACCTCTTCATTAATACGTTTCTGCACAATAGACTCTCTCATTCTATTCTCCTGACATTCGTCACTGCACCGAGCGGTGCTCGCTAATACGATGAAATTCGGCCACCTGTCCGGGACACAACGCGCCATCGTTATCCCTGCCCAGGAAGACCTTGAAAATGGGTTCGTTGTCCTTGTCCAGAAAGACAAAGGCATAGCTCTCCCTGCCCCGGTGGGGGCGCGCCTGGAAAGCCACTTGCCGGATCCTGCCGAGATTGATGTGCCCGTGCAGCCCCGAACTGCCACCGTCGAGATTGTAGTAACCCTCGCCGAGGCTACCGGCGGGAAAAGACCCCTTGAACTCGAACACACAACCGCCGTGCACGATGACGGTAGTTGTATTGCCCCACTCGGCCAATAGCCGAAGCAGTGCTTCTGCCTGATCCCCGGACATCCCCTGATTGTCGTCCCACGCTGTCATTGTTGGTTACCCATACCCTGTCGCCACTAGAAACGGTAAGTTGCCGTCAGGATAATTTCGCGTCCTGACTCATAGAGTTCTTCCCAGGCCCGCCGATAGTGCTTGTCCGTGACGTTGTTGACCGTGAGATCAAGCTTGACGCCGTTCAGACTTTCCGGCTGCCAGCTGGCATACAGGTCCGTGATGTTGTAATCACTGTACTCCTGACCCGCCGTGTTCTCCGGGTAGTCGGTACGATCCTGCCTGGCGGCATGGGTAAAGCGTACTCCGGCCAACCATGGCCTGGCACCGAAACGGTAATTCAGGTCAGCCGAGAAAGTATCGGCAGGAATATTGGTGAGATCATCACCGGTTTTATCGTCCTCACCCCGTGTTTGGCCATAGGCCAGTTTCAACTGCCACTGGTCAAGCCGATAATCCGCACTCAGCTCATAGCCTTTTATCTCCGCCTCATCCACATTCACCCAGGTGGTATAACCGGGATCCATCACCGGGAAGAAGGTGGGGTCTGTGACGATCTGTTCGATAAAGTCATCCACTTTGTTGCGGAAAACCGCGGCATTGATACGCAGGCTGTCATCGGCAAACAGGTTCTCGAATTGCATATTGGCCAGCAGTTCTGTGTTGGCCGCTTGCTCGGGCTTCAAATCCGGATTGGGCAGGAAGCTGTTGCAAAATCCCGGGAACATACAGAAATGGGTTCCCGTACTGTAAAGGGCTTCCGCCCCGGGGGCCCGAAATGCCCGATCGTGGCGGAGGGTCAGTTTCAACCAGTCCGATGACTGCCAGATGACAGCAATCGATGGGGAGACATCGCTGTCACTGCTGTCAGCATTGAGGTTCCTTGCCTCGGTTTCAAAGCGGTCATAACGGACGCCAAGCTCCAGTTTCCAGGCTTCCGAGAGAGGCACGGTAGCCTGTACAAATGCGCCCCAGACATCCGTTTCCGCATCCGGAGGTGCAGGGCGGTCTGTGCCACCCCGACGGGCATCGAATTCTTCTCGATAACCATCAATCCCGTAGAGCAGTGCGATATCACCTATCATGGAAAGATTGTTCAGATTAATTCCCCGCACCACCAGTTCAGTAGAGTCGGAGCGTCCATCACCGACCCTGGACTCATCCATTTCCACCTTGTTTCTATAGGCCAGCAGCCGACTGTTCACCAGGGGTGAATCGGTATCCAGGTGGTATTCCATCGACCAGGTGGTCGCGCGCTGATCCCGGTCTATCAGGAAGTTGCTGCTACCCAGATTAGCGGAGCCATTGGAAGGCACACCGCCCTCCACCTCGGCACGGCGGTAATTAATCGCCAGGGATTGCTGGTCGTCGATTTGCCATTCTGCCTTCAGTAATCCCCCCTGATCCCGAGTGGATGAGCCCGCCAGGGCGTCGCCATTACCGAGCTCAATATCATTGGCATCCCGGTAATAACCACTGGCCAACAGGTCCACATTACCCACGCGCCCGGCCAGCGCCGTGGTGGTGGTTTGCTGATGGTTGTTACTGTTGTAGCCCGATTTGACCAGGCCACCCAGACTGGCGCCAGGCTTCAACATATCTCTGGCAGAGATTGTATTTTGTGAAACCACCCCGCCAAGTGCACCTGAACCCCACAGGCTGCTGGTAGGCCCTTTGAGAACTTCCACTTCACGGATTAGCTCAGGATCCAAAAAGTAGGTGGGCCGATGACCGGATTCAAATGTCTGACGTACACCATCTATCGTTTGCAGAACTTTCTGGCCGGTCAGCCCCCGGATATTGACAGACTGATTACCGGGCCTGGGGCCACCAGACACCGTAATATTTGGCTGATAGCGCAATATTTCCGCCACCGACTGGGGTTGCATGGTTCTTATCTCGTCCTCTTCTACCACCGCAATGGCGCGGGATACGTCATCAATGTCCTGCTCTACCCGCGTTGCACTGACCAGCACCGGTGCGACTTCAAAGGCCGAGGATTCTGGAGGCTGACCAGAACTGTCGTTGACATCGACGGCAAAAGTGGCCGCCGGGTACGACAGGAGCAACGTTGGCAGCAGGCCCAGCTGATACCAGCCAACTGCAAAAGGATTTTTCTGTTTTTGCCGATCGTTCATAACGGATTCCCCATCACTATTCCCTATTCCCCATCACTAATTGCACCCGGGAACGCGACGCTTTTGGCAACAAGCCAAATTAACCTGCCCGACTACTTACTTGACTATGGGAACAGCAATTTACACACACCAATCTCAAATGTAAATACGAATCATTATCATTTACAAAAAGATATTGACTGTATACCATGGGCACCACTGACATTTGAATCATCTCGGCTATGGGCAAAGCACTGAAAAAATACTGGCCAACACTACTTTGGCGGAGCGGGGGCCTGGTGATGGCTGTGGCTGCCCACAGCTGGGCAATCACTGTCCCACCAACGGAAGCACCGTCTGCTGAATCGGCATCCTCGTTTCACACCGCGCCAGTGGCGGTATCGCTCTCATTCCGCCGCGAACCGTCCGGGCAAAAAGCTGTCGAGCCCGTTGCCACCGCGCAGCACAGACCATCCCCTGCTCCAGAGCCAGTGGTCACCCGCACCCCTGAAAAAAAACAGCCTCAGAAGACAGCTGAGCCGGCTGTCGAGCCCCCTGCAGAGACAAAACCATTTCGGGAAAAAACACCGGAAGCGCAGCAGCCTCTCGCCACAACGGAGGACAACACTGGGCAGCCTGACGATACGGCAAGCGTTGCGGCGAGCCAGCCTGAGTCACCAAAACAGCAGGGCATTCATACAGCGCCGCTGGTTACCGAACCTCTGTTCGCCAGGCCGCCAACACCGCCCAATTACCCCACTGTTGCCCGCAAGCGGGGCCAGCAGGGCACAGTCTGGCTGGATATCTGGCTCGACGACGAGGGGGAACAGCGCCAGCTGTCAGTCAGCAAAAGTTCGGGAATTGCTGTCCTGGATGATGCCGCGCTACAGGCCGTTGCCAGTTGGGAGTTCATGCCTTATCGGATAAACGGCAAGAGCGCCGCATCAAGGGTCAGGGTTCCGGTGCAATTCGCCCTGAAAAAATCAACCTACCACTAGGGCCTGTTAACACTAATTGGATTGCCACTGTTGTGGCTAAAAAAGCGCCAATCAAGGCGCGAGGAGCGTAGTTTGGTGATTCTAAATAAGAGACGAGCAACGAAGAGTGGCGTTTTTTTAGCCGCAACCCTTTGGGCTGGGGACATTTTTGCCGCCAGCAGAGATAACCCAATTAATATTAACAGGCCCTAAGTAATTTCCCATGAGTCTGATGACACTGCTTGAACAACAACTTGGCCCACTGGCATATCCACTCTCGCTGTGCGCGCTACTGTCCTTGATCATCCTGACAGAACGGCTGGTTGTGATTGGCTACACAACCGTGCGCGGCAAACTCAGACAGGACAGCCTGGCGGTCATGATGGGACACGCTGGACAGCCAAAACATATCCAGCAGGAAATTGCTGCCGTGTGGTTGCAACACCGTCAACGGCGGCTGGCGAGTGGCATCCGGCTGCTGCAGATTCTCGCCCTGCTGTCGCCACTATTGGGGCTGTTGGGTACTGTGGTCGGACTGATCCAGGTCTTTGATACCCTGGGAGAACAACGGGGCCCCATTGAGCCCGCCATGCTTGCCGGTGGGCTGGGGGTCGCCATGAAGACAACCGCCGCCGGGCTGATCATTGCGGTGCCAGCGCTGGTGGGCGCACATGGCTTCAATATGTGGGTCGACCAGTTGGTCAGCAGCACTGAACAGTTTATCAACCTGCAACTGCTGAAGCTCGATGGCGTCTCGATGGGAACCCTGCCGTGATTCGCTCGCCCCGCCAGGTCAAGCTGGAAGCCGGACTGGAACTGACCCCGTTGATTGACATCATCTTTATCGTCGTGGTGTTCCTGCTGCTTACCGCCAACCACCGACTGCTGTCCCTGCCGGTGGATATTCCGGACACCGATCAGGCTGTCAGCGAACTGGAGGCCGGGCCTCAACGGCTGCTGATCACGCTCTATCGGGATTCTCCCCAGTGGGGTATCGGCGAACAACGCTACAACCATTGGCAGGAATTTCAGTCCCGGCTTTTGCCCCAGCTGGATGACCAAAACCGGCCTGTGACGGTCGCCCCCGACAGCCGTGCATCCGTGGAATCGCTGGTCAAACTGCTGGCGCTGTTAAATGACCGACAAATGACCGACACCCAAATCTTGATGGAAGCGAAACCATGAACAGATCCCCCCGCTCGTCCCTGATGTCAGCCCTGTTGGCCGGGGTATTATTTGGCGTCGTTGCCACGGCACAGGCCGACACACGGCTGGTCAGCACCGATGCGCTGGCCACCGAGCTGATCTTTGCACTGCGGGCAGACCAGCATCTGGTCGCCGTGGATGTCACCAGCCATCTGCCACCGAATTACCGGCCACTGAAAATCGTCGGTTATCACCGCAATCTGTCTGCAGAAGGCCTGCTGAGCCTGTCACCCACCCTGGTGATTGGCAGTGAACATATGGGTCCGGCACCCGCACTTGATGCACTCAGGCAGGCGGGTGTCACTCTGCTGCAACTACCCTCTCCAGATCATCCGAGGCAGTTGCGTGACAATATTCAGCGGGTGGCCAAACCACTGGGTCTGACTGAGACAGTGGCACCCTTGCTGGCCAGACTGGATCAACAGTTGCTCGCCCTGGAAAGCCAGCCTATAACAGGCAGCAGTGCCGCTTTCCTGCTGGCCACGGATCCCGCCAAGCTTCGTCTGGCCGGCCACGGCACCACTGGCGAAGCATTCATTCGCCTCACCGGCGGCCACAATGTTGCAGATTTCACCAATTACCGCACTGTCTCGGCAGAATCCCTGCTGGCCATGGATCCCGACATCATCATTCTCGCCGGACAGGAAAAAGACAGCGCCCTGGACAGCTTTCTCAAAAGCAATCCGGTACTGGCGCACAGCCGGGCCGCCCGATCCGGGCACATTATCGCCGTTGATGGCAGCACGCTGGTCGCAGGGCTGAGCCTGGCGTCCATCGAAGAAGCCAGACAACTGACCCTCGCAGTAAAGGCGGACTGATGCGACTTCCCGTTCTGATCTGCGGTATCGCGCTGGTCGCCATGATTATCCTCGGCAGCTTGCTGTCGCTACTGCAGGGCGCGCTGGATTTACCACCAACAGAGTGTCTGCTGGCACTCTGCGATACCCTGTTCGGCACCCACTGGAGCACACTGGACGACTACCAGCGGGTAGTAGTCACTGAGCTGAGACTGCCAAGACTGGTGCTGTCTGTGTTTGTCGGCGCCATGCTGGCACAGTGTGGCGCAGTGATGCAGGGACTGTTTCGCAACCCGCTGGCAGACCCCGGCATTATCGGCGTCTCCTCTGGGGCGGCGGTCGGCGCTATTGTTGCTATCGCTATCTTTCCCGCCTCCATAGACCCCCTGGCCGTGCCCGTGAGCGCTTTTGTCGCCGGTCTGCTCACCACAATGCTGGTCTACAGCCTGTCCCGGTCAAAACAGGGCACCTCCGTGCTGGTACTGCTGTTGGCCGGAGTGGCCATCTCCGCCTTTGCCGGCGCGACCATCGGGTTTATCAGCTACTTTTCAAACGACGAAAAACTTCGCCAATTGAGTCTGTGGCAGATGGGCAGTCTTGCCGGCGCCAGCCAGGTAAACCTGTGGCTGGGATTTTTCGCCGTTGTTGCCCTGGCTGTCGCGTTCCAAAGGAAGGCTTTCGCACTGAATGCCTTGGTACTCGGAGAATGTGAGGCCCGTTATCTAGGTATCAACGTGGAAGCACTCAAACGGCAACTGATTATTCTGGTCGCCGTAGGGGTGGGCGTTTCCGTCGCCTACGCCGGCATTATCGGCTTTATCGGTCTGGTGGTGCCGCACCTGGTAAGGCTGGTGACCGGGCCTGATCACCGCAGCCTGATTCCGCTCTCTGCACTCTGTGGCGCTCTGCTTCTGCTGGTGGCGGACCTCATGGCAAGACTGGTGGTACAGCCGGCCGAACTGCCGGTGGGTCTGGTCACCGCACTGCTGGGGGCGCCCTTTTTTCTGGCGCTGTTGATTCAGCAACGACGCCAATGGAACTAGACCCTACCGCTATGCTTGAATTGACCAATCTCCGTTCTCAACACGGCAAAGTGCCACACCTTGCCGTTGAGCAGCTGCGTATCGGGACGGGCATGATGGTGGGGGTCGCCGGTCCAAACGGGTCGGGAAAATCCACCTTGCTCAGGGCCATCGGTGGAGAGCTGTCAGTCACTGGTGACATCCTTTTTTATCAACGATCCTTGCACCAGTGGGATCCACTGGACAGGGCGCGGCACCTGGCCGCACTCCCCCAGTTCAGCCAGATCGGCTTTTCATTTACCGCCGACGAAATTGTTGCCATGGGAATGATCCCCCTGTCCCTGTCACGTCAGGAAGGCAGGCAGCAGGTGGCCGCTCTGATGAAAGACACGGATTGCCACCACCTGATGGGCAGGGCATTTCCATCACTGTCCGGAGGAGAGAAGCAAAGAGTCCATCTGGCCAGGGTGCTACTGCAATTGAGCCAGGCCACACAGCCACCCCTGCTGGTACTGGATGAACCCACGTCGGCACAGGATCTCAAACAACAGCACAGGATACTGGCACTGACCCGTTCCCTGTGCCGCCAACGCGGTTACGCGGTCATCGCCGTACTGCACGATCTCAACCATGTGCTGCGCTACTGCGACCATTGTGTCTTGATGAAGGAAGGCAGGTTATCTGCACAGGGAAAACCCGGCGATGTGCTCACCCAGGATACCATCGAGGCACACTGGGAATACCGGCCACAGCTGGCTGGTCATATGGAATCCATCCCGGTTTTTGTATAACCGTACGCGGCTACTTGAGCCTTGGCAGCAGTATCTCGCCGACCAGCGGGGAAACCCCCGGCTGTGGCTCCCAGGTGGGCCTGGCGCTAAACCAGTAGCCCGTTTTCAATGCCAGCAACCGGTAGAGGCCAGTGGGCAGATCACGTTTGATTTCCTCGTCATCACTGTGCACCTGGGCATAACTGAGCACGCCGTGGATGTAGTGATAGAGCAATCTGGCGGTTTGCTCGGCATCAACACCGTCATCGAGATAACCCGCTGACTGCAGGGCATTTACCAGTGACAGGTTGTATTTTACTGCGGTTTGCGACAGCAGCTGGAGCGCTTCGATCACTTTGTCGTCACTGGAGCCAATCTGTGCACCGGCATTGTAAAAAGGGCAACCCCGGATACCCGCACGATCGTTGCCCATCTTCGCCACAAACAGGAAATGCACCAGGTTTTCAAGTTGCTCCAGCGGGGTATTGACCGGGGAAAAAACCGCATCCAGATCACTTTTTATCGCCTGCCAGTAATAGGCAGTGGCCTCACAAAACAGCGCCGCTTTCGAATCAAAGTGGTGGTAAAAGGCACCCTTGGTGACACCCGCCTGTTTGCAGATTTCATTCACACCGACACTGTTGTAATTACTCTGCCAGATCAGCTCAAGCGCTGTTTCCAGCAGGCGCTCGCGGGTTTCGGTTAACGACATATCAGGTATCTTTCAGGTTGGCGTCAGGCCTTACAGTATAGATACCTAACGGTTTGCCCGGCAACCCACGTCAGGTGGCAAAATTCCTGACACCGCTCTCATCTAAAAACCTGCAATGGGCCAACTGCGCTTACCTGTTGAAATATAGCTATAAATTATTCAAATACAAAACAATGCCCTAAGCAGCCTATTTTAATTTCAGCAATTGACGGACATACCGGTCGGTATGTAAGCTGCTCTGTTAGATAACAAATAGCCGCCTGCGGCAACAGAAAGCCGTTTAACACCTTACATCTGGAGCTCAACCATGCCTGACACATCCGGCAAGAGGTACCCTCGCTTTGCTGCGGGCACAACCGTCGCTGTATTGTTGGCCCTGCTGGCGGTCATCTATTACATCGCATTCCCCCACCAGGGCTATTCCAGTGACGAGACGGCATCAGCGGCACCACCCGCAAGACAGGTCTTCGTTACAGCGGTGGCGCTGGAATCCGTTCGCCTCTGGACACGCTTTGCCGGCCGCCTGACCGCAGTGCATACCGCCGAGATAAAACCCCGGGTGGGCGGCGAGATTCAGCAGGTGCTGTTTCAGGATGGACAGCTGGTCGAGCGGGGTGAACTGCTCTTTGTTATCGACCCCCGGCCCTACCAGGCCGCTGTGCAACAGGCAAAAGCACAACTTGCCTCTGCAGAGTCCCGCACCACCCTGGCGCGAGACGAACTGGCACGGGCCAGCAAGCTGGTCGAGCGGAAACTGGTATCAGACAGCATTTATGATGCGGCGAAAAATGAATACCAGGTAGCCAGCGCGATGATACGGGAAGCGGAAAGCGCTGTGGTCAGAACGGAGCTGGATCTTCAGTATGCGCACATCAAGGCCCCCTTTTCAGGCCGGATAAGCCGTGCAGAACTCACCGAGGGCAACCTGGTGGAAGCCGGTGCCAGCGCACCCGTACTGGCAGCACTGGTATCCAATCAGCAGCTGTACGCCGAATTCAATGTGGACGAGCAAACTTATCTGCAATCAATCCGGAGTGCCGATCATACAGAGGCGATGCCGGTAGAGCTGACACTGGCAAACGACGAGAGGGTGTATCGGGGCACAATCCATGCCTTCGACAACCAACTGGATATTTCCAGCGGCACCATCCGGGCGCGGGCCATCTTTGACAATACCGACGGCGCTCTGACACCCGGCATGTACGCCAATGTGCAACTCGGTGCAGCCACTGAAGTCGAGGTATTACTGATCCCCGTCGGCGCTGTGGGCACCAATCAGGACAAGAAGTTTGTCTATGTGGTCGGCGAAGACCATATCGCCGCCTACCGGGAAGTCACCCTGGGCTCCTATCACAAGGGGCAGCGGGTTGTGCTGAGAGGGTTGCAACCTGGCGATCAGGTGGTGATCAACGGGCTCGCCCACATTCGACCGGGTATGCCGGTCGATCCCGCACCTGCACAGCCCCGGACTACCGACACAACGGCTGAATAAGTCTCAATATTTCCCTGAAGGACCGCCATGAACATTTCCAGATTTTTTATAGATCGCCCGATCTTCGCCGGCGTGCTCTCCCTGATGGTGATGATCGCCGGTCTGCTGGCGATGTTTCAGTTGCCGATTTCTGAATACCCCGAGGTTACGCCGCCCTCAGTGGTGGTGAATGCTTCTTTTCCCGGCGCCAACCCCAAGGTCATTGCCGAGTCAGTGGCGACGCCGCTTGAAGAGCAACTCAGTGGTGTGGAAAACATGATTTACATGTCGTCCCAGGCCACCTCGGATGGGCGAATGACCCTCACCGTCACCTTCAAAATAGGCACGGACCCCGATCTCGCCCAGCAGATGGTGCAAAACCGGATATCCCAGGCCCTGCCCCGCTTGCCGGAAGTCACGCGGCAGCTTGGGGTAACGGTCGTGAAAAGCTCGCCGGATCTCACCCTGGTGGTCCACCTGGTGTCACCGGATCAGCGCTACGATGAACTCTATCTGCGCAACTATGCGCTGATGCATGTCAAGGACGAGCTGGCCAAGGTCAATGGGGTTGGCACAGTGCGCCTGTTTGGCTCCGGTGACTATGCGATGCGTATCTGGCTCGACCCGGAAAAAATTGCCGAGCGCAATCTCTCGGCCAATGAAGTAATTGCGGCGATCCGGGAACAGAATGTGCAGGTGGCAGCGGGCATCATCGGCGGCGCGCCCATGGCGGAGCCGGTGGATGTGCAGCTGCCCGTCAATGCCATGGGGCGACTGGAAACCCCGGAGGAATTCGCCGACATCATCGTGCATGCCGGCAACAGTGGTCAGATCACCCGACTCAGGGATGTCGCACGCATTGAGATGGCAGCTGCCGATTACAACCTCAATGCCATGCTGGATAACAAACCCGCTGTGGCAATCCCGATCTTTCAGGCGCCCGGTGCCAATGCCATCGCCATCTCCGATGAAGTACGCCGCACCATGGAGGCACTGAAGCCACTGTTTCCCGAGGGCCTCGATTACGAGGTGGTCTACGATCCCACGGTATTCGTCAAGGACTCAATCAAGGCCGTGGTGAAAACCCTGCTGGAAGCCCTGTTGCTGGTGGTGATTGTGGTCGTGGTCTTCCTCCAGACCTGGCGTGCTTCGATTATTCCGCTGCTGGCTGTGCCGGTGTCGATTATCGGTACCTTCGCCCTGATGTGGCTGTTCGGCTTTTCCATCAATACCCTGTCACTGTTCGGGCTGGTGTTGTCCATTGGCATCGTGGTGGACGACGCCATCGTGGTGGTGGAGAACGTCGAGCGCAACATTTCCGAGGGGCTTGACCCCCGCGAGGCCACCTATCGGGCCATGCAGGAAGTCAGTGGGCCGATTATCGCGATCTCGCTCACCCTGGTGGCTGTATTTGTGCCGATTGCCTTTATCAGCGGGCTGACCGGCCAATTCTACAAGCAGTTCGCCCTGACCATTGCCATCTCAACCACCATCTCGGCTTTCAACTCCCTGACGCTGAGCCCCGCCCTGGCGGCGTTGCTGCTGAAAAGCCAGGATGCACCCAAAGATCGTCTGACAAGAATCATGGACAAATTGTTTGGTGGCTTCTTCCGGTTGTTCAACCGGGGCTTCAAAAAATCGTCCAGCGCCTACTCCACATCCATCGCTGGCTTGCTGAGTCATAAAACCACGTCTTTTGCGGTTTATCTGGTGTTGATCGGCGTGACCGCTATTGGCTTTAGCAGTCTACCGAAAGGGTTTGTCCCGCCCCAGGATAAGCAGTACCTGATCAGTTTCGCGCAGCTGCCCGATGGTGCGTCCCTGGCCCGAACGGAAGCCGTCATCCGGGAGATGGGCAGCATCGCCATGGCCGAAGAGGGTGTCGCCAATGCGGTGCAGTTCCCCGGCCTTTCGGTGAACGGCTTTACTAATAGCGCCAGTGCCGGCATCGTCTTTGTCACGCTGGAAAACTTTGACAGGCGCAATTCGCCGGAGCTGTCCGCCGCGGCCATCGCCGAACGCCTGCAAATGCAATACGCCGGTATCGAAGAGGCGTTCATTGCGATTTTCCCACCACCGCCGGTCATGGGCCTCGGCACCACCGGCGGATTCAAACTGCAGATCGAGGATCGCGCCAATCTCGGCTATGAGCAGCTGGCCGCGGTTGTAGACAATGTTCAACAGGCCGCGTGGCAGGACCCGGCACTGGTCAATGTCTATTCCAACTACAAGATCAATGTCCCCCAGCTATACGCCGATCTTGACCGGACCAAAGCCAAACAGCTCGGCCTGGATATCAAGGAAATCTTCGATACCATGCAGGTCTACCTCGGCTCGCTGTATGTGAATGATTTCAACCGTTTCGGTCGCACCTACCAGGTTATTGCCCAGGCGGATGCCGAATACCGAACCAACCCTGAAAATGCCTTGAACCTCAAAGTGAAAAATGACCGGGGGGAGATGGTACCGCTGGGCAGCGTGCTGGAAATGAAAGAGAGTTACGGCCCGGAAAGCGCCATTCGCTACAACGGCTATCTGGCGGCAGATATGAATGGTGATGCGGCACCCGGCTATTCCAGTGGTCAGGCTCAGGATGCCATCAGCAAAATCCTCGACAGGGTGTTGCCACTGGGCATGACCTTTGAGTGGACGGACCTGACCTACCAGCAGGTACTGAGTGGCAATACCGCCATCTTTATTTTCCCCCTGTGCCTGTTGCTGGTCTTTCTCGTGCTGGCTGCACAGTACGAAAGCCTGGTGCTGCCGTTGGTGGTAATCAGTATTGTGCCGCTGTCGGTATTGTCGGCGGTGGCCGGCCTGTGGCTGACCGGTGGCGACAACAATATTTTTACCCAGATCAGCCTGTTCGTGCTGGCGGGTCTGGCCAGCAAAAACGCCATTCTGATCGTGGAGTTTGCCCGGGAGCTGGAGCACAAGGGCATGGACACCTGGCACGCTGCGGTGACGTCAAGCCGGATGCGGTTGCGGCCAATTCTGATGACGTCCTTCGCATTCATCATGGGTGTAGTCCCGATGGTACTGTCCACCGGCGCTGGTTCCGAAATGCGCAGTGATATCGGGATTGCGGTTTTCTCCGGCATGCTCGGCGTGACGTTTTTCGGGTTGTTCTTTACCCCGGTTTTCTATGTGCTGTTCAGAAAACTGTCACGCACCAGCAAGGTGCATGTGCCGGCAGAATAAATCGGGCGGATCACTGCCGAAGCGCGTCGAGGGTCTTCTGATACAGCGATGCGTGTGGCCCGCCCAGGGCCACCGCTTTTTCAGCCATGGCAATCGCCTCGGTGTGCTCACCGAGTTCCGAGAGCAATTGGGCGAGATTGTTATAGGCGGGGGCATAGTTCGGGGCGACGGTGAGTAACCGGCGATACCCGGCAAGCGCCTCCGACAGTTTGCCCATGCCGTAGTGCAGGTTGGCCAGGGCAAACCCGAGTGTCTTGCTGTTCGGCCAGCGTTCCAGTCCCACCTGATAGGCTTTCACCACGTCCACTGCGGGATTGTTGCGCGCAAAGTCGACCACCGAAAGGAAGTATTTCTGCTCATCCGCCTGCCGGGGCAACAGCCCCGGCTTCAGCAAGACGACACCCCAGTAACCACTGCGCCTCCAGGTCTGTTCAAACACCCCCAGCCTGGTCATGCGCCGCTTCTTCTCACCGGAATGCATCACCAGTTTTTCACTGTCCAGGTCGTAACCAACCACGACCGCGTAGTGCCAGACCTCATACCAACTGACGCCGAGATTCTGCAACACTAACACCGGGTTGCCGGCCTGCACTTCACTGATCAGATGTTCGATATGGGGTTCGATGAGGTAGGGGATACGTCCGTAGGACCTGGCCGCAGCCAGCATTTCCACCTGAAAGCTGCCCTTTCTGTCGGGCACATACACCTTGCTCACCAGATCGTCGGGCACCACGGTGGAAAGCCCGGAGGCAGAGAGCACCGTGGCGAGAGCAGCGGGACCACAGTGATAATCGTTTTGCGGAAAAAAAGGCACCCCCTCTATGATGTGGGATACATGCCGGGAGCTATCTTCCGCTTGTCCAGCCAACAGCTGGTCTGTCTGGGGTGTACTGACACACCCGGAAAGCAGAACAGAACACAGAAAAAAAACACGCGAGATCATCGCGTGTTTTTGAAGGACCAGATTACTGTGAATCAATTTCAGACACCGGGGAAGATATCTGTCACCCCGGCAACATCAAGAAGAATCAGAATCAACAGTACCAGTACGATTGCACCCAACACACCACCTGCGGGCAAGTCGGCCATCTGCTGGTTCAGCTCGGCGACCTCCGCATCGCTCATTGAGTCCACCCGATCACTGACATCGGCAATATCGACACCCAGACTGGTCAGTTTGTCGGATACATCCTGACGAGCCAGAAGGTCTTTGATCTCTGCACGACCCAGATCGGAAGAAACCTCGGCGGCAACCGTATCGGTACCCACCATCACCGCATGGGACTGGCTAACCAACCCAGCGAACATCACCATGGTAACCAGTATGTAGCAGACCAGTTGTCTAACGGATTGATTGTTCATACTTAAATTCCTTGTTGAAAAAATATTGACCATTGCAAACCTGCAAGAACCTCTCCTTTGAGGATAGCAGACAATGTTACTGACTTCCCGACACCGGCTGGCCACTCAGGGAACACCTTCATCCTACTCCGGTTCCGGCTGAATAACTGTTAAATCGCTCATTGCATGACAAATGAATGCAATCGGCACAGGAAAAGGGATTTTCCATGACAAAAAAGGGGGGGTATCCGGTGAAACCTGCAAGACACAGGTCCACCGGATAATAGAAAAAGCTAGCGAATCACCAGGTAAAGGGAATTGCCATTCCTGCTGACGTGGAGCAAGACTGACTGCTTGCTCAGGGAAAGCGCTTTTTTGAAGCTGTCGAGGTTGGTGACGCGCTGCCGGTTGGCACCCAGAATCACATCACCGGGGCGCAGACCGTTATAGGCAGCAATGGAGTTCGGGGACAAGCCCGACACCAGTACACCCTCGCCATCCGGGTTGTTTTCAAAGCGGGCACCCTCCAGCAGCTTGTGCAACTCACCGGTGGTGGACGTCAATTGCTGTGGCTCACCCACCTTGACATCAGCTTTTTTCACCTTGCCATCGCGAATGAAGGAAAGCTGCACCTTGTCACCAATGGATTTGATACCTATCTGGCTGCGCAACTGCCCGGAAGAGTTGGTCGCTTCACCATCGACCGCAATAATCACATCACCCGCCTGCACACCTGCTTTCTTGGCAGTGGAGTCGTCACTGACGCCTGTCACCAGTACGCCTCGCTGGCCGTTCTCGAGGTTGAAGGCTTCGCGCAACTCGGGCGTAATATCCTGGATACCAATACCCAGCTGACCACGCTTCACTTCGCCATGTTCAAGAATCTGCGCCATACTGGCTTTGGCCATGTTGATTGGAATGGCAAAACCGATGCCGATATTGCCGCCGGCCGGTGCCAGAATGGCCGTATTGATTCCCACCAGTTCCCCGCGCAGGCTGACCAGTGCACCACCGGAGTTGCCGGGATTGATGGACGCATCTGTCTGTATGAAATTTTCATAGCCTTCGATACCCAGGCCAGTGCGATCCAGCGCACTGACGATACCGGTTGTCACGGTTTGTCCGAGCCCAAACGGGCTACCGATGGCCACAACAAAGTTACCGACCTCCAGTTTGCCGGAATCACCCAGTGGTACTTCAGCCAGATTGTCGGCCTCAATCTGCAAAATGGCGATGTCCAGCTCGGGGTCGGAACCTCTGACTTTGGCGGTAAACGAACGGCCATCCTCCATGGATACCTGAACTTCGTCTGCACCTTTGATCACGTGATAATTGGTCATCACAATACCGTCATCGGCGTTGACTATCACCCCTGAACCCGCACTTTGCTGGCGTTTTCTGGGCGGCTGCTGGCGCTGCTGACGAGGGTCGGGTGCGTTGAAAAAATGCCGAAAAAAGGGATCGTTCATCAGGGGATTATTTGTAGCCTGCTGACTGGAAAATGTCGCGATATTGACAACCGCCGGACTGACACCCTTCAGCATCGGCGACAGCGAGGGCAGCTCCCTGCCCGAGCCATCGTGCAGCGGCAGCGCCGCCTGGGTAAAACCGGCCACCAACAACATGGATACCGCGAGCATGAAATGTCTGAACTGATGCATGCTAAAAACTCCTGAGGATTACCGAAGGCCTGGCTGTCTAATGACAGTGCCCAACCCGTTTACTATTACTTGTTTGATCATGGAACCACTTGCCTTGACGCCGGGCCGATCAGCTACGTTCTCGCCCCTGACAATGTTGTGGGACACGGTTTGGAAAAAATAATTCCCAACTATTTTTAGTGGGTGGGGCGGCAATCACCTTGCCGCCCCGTTTGTTCAGGCCGCCTTGCTATTCATCTGGCTGCTGTCCTCGCTACTGTCCTTAGTACCTTCAAGCACATTTCCGCCATCACTGATCGGGATGGTTTTTGGCTTCATGGCCTCCGGAATTTCCTTGAGCAGGTTGATGGTCAGCAGGCCATTGTTAAGATCCGCAGAGGTCACTTCAATATGATCCGCCAGGTTGAATTTGCGTTCGAAGGCGCGCCGGGCGATCCCCTGATGCAGGTAGTTGCGGGATGTCTTGTCACTCGCCTTTTTGCCATACACCGTGAGCACCCCTTTCTCGACCTGGATATCCAGTTCGGTGCGCTCAAAGCCAGCCACAGCTATGGTGATGGCATAACGGTTTTCATCAAGCACCTCAATATCGTAGGGCGGGTACACCGTCGAGGTCTGCTCAGTGCGCAACGCGGTTTTCAGCATCGGTTCGAGACGATCAAAGCCGATTGTGCTGCGATACAGCGGGGTCAAATCAATAGTTGCCATAACATATCCTCCATTAGAAGCAATATAAAAAGTAATGGTCGTGGGCATGCACTCTGCGAGAGACGTGACACCCACAGGGCTTATGTAGGTACGGCAATCTGAATTTCAAGGGTCGCTGTTGATGGTTGCTGAAACCACTCTAATCCTGGACACTCTCCTCCTGGAAACAAGGACAAAAAAGGCGTTTCAGCGGACCATCAACACGGATACCGGCGCGAACAGGGCGACCTGATGGCTCAGGGTGCCAAACGATTTTTGCCCCGGTTTGACGGTGCGGGCTGCCATCACAATCAAGTCTATCTCCTCTTCCTCACAACAGTGGATGATTTCAGGGGCCCGCTTACCCACTGCAATCACCTTTTCAATTGGCACGCCGGGATACTCTGACTGAAAATGTTGCTGCCAATGCGTCAGGGTCTCGTCGGCCTGACTGGCAAGCTTCTGGTAGAAGGCCTCCAGCTCTCCATCGATTTCACCACCCAGTTTTTCCAGTACATGCAGCAGACGTAGCTGGCCGCCGGACCGAATAGCTATCGACAGTGCCTCCCGGATAGCGGGCTCACTTTTATCCGTCAAATCTGTCGGAACCAGAATATTTTTATACATCACTATGCCCCTTTTAAGTATTCCAATATGACTCGGTTATGTAACCATCCGACCTGCCAAACCGGTAAGGATGACTGTCGCAACTGTTTACACTCCCTGCCCATAATGACATGTTAGTATCATTGCGGTGTAGTCGATATCCATGACCCAAATCGCAGGCAACGCGGCTACTGTCACGGTTATCTGTTTTCGCCTGTGAACAATGGAGAGTCAACATGAAGGCAGTGGTACTCGACAGTCTTGGTGGACCTGAAAAACTGACACTGCGTGATATTGAACAAAAAGCCCCCGGGCCGGGCGAAGTAAGCGTAAAACTGGCTGCCAGTGCACTGAACCGCCGCGACCTCTGGATCACACAGGGCAAGTACCCAAAAATAGCGTTGCCCTGTGTTCCCGGCTCTGACGGCGCAGGGGTTGTCGATGCGCTGGGCGATGGTGTCCAGAGCGACCTGCTGGGACAGCAGGTGGTGATATACCCTGCCAAAAACTGGGGCCCCGAACAACGTCACTACGGCCCGGATTTTCGGGTATTGGGTATGCCGGACCAGGGCACTTTTGCCGAATACATCTGTGTTGCCGCGAGCGATGTTTACCCGAAACCTGCCCACCTCGACTGGCCACAGGCGGCCGCCATTCCGCTGGCGGGACTGACGGCCTGGCGTGCCGTGACTACCCAGGGGCATGTGCAACCCGGTCAGCGGGTATTGATTACCGGTGCCGGCAGTGGTGTTTCGACCTTTGCCATTCTCTGGTGCCTGAATCTCGGCGCCGAAGTCTATGTCAGCAGTGGCAGCGATGAAAAACTGGCTGCCGCCAAGGCCATGGGGGTAGCCGGTGGCGAAAATTACTGCGACCCAGCGTGCTATAAAAAACTTCGGCAACAATCCGGCGGCTTTCACACGGTGATCGACAGCGCTGGTGGCGACGCGCTCAACAGCCTGCTGGACAGTTTGTTGCCCGGTGGACGGCTGGTCTTCTTTGGTGCGACCCTCGGCAACCCGACCAAAGGGCTGGAACTGGCAAAGCTTTTCTTCCGACAGATCCGTATACAGGGTACCACCATGGGCAGCAATGCAGAGTTTGCCGCCATGATCGACTTTGTGGCAGCACACCGGATCCTGCCTGTTATTGATCGGGTGATGGCGCTGGAGGACGCGGTCGCGGCCCATCAGCGGATGGAAGGGTTTTCACACACCGGTAAAATAGTGCTGCTGAATGACTAATATCCCAGCAAGACGGCAATTTCGGTCGTCAGAACTCACCGCTCAACACGAGTGATCGCCATGTCATCCCCCCGCGGGCAGTTCTCATCCAGGATTGGCTTTATTCTGGCGGCCTCGGGGTCGGCAGTGGGGTTGGGGAATATCTGGGGGTTCCCCACCAATGCTGCCGAGAATGGCGGCGGCGCCTTTGTACTGGTGTATTTTCTGCTGGCGTTTTGCCTGGCCTACCCGGCACTCATGGCCGAATTGATTATCGGCCGTCATACCCGCGCCAATATGGTTTCTGCACTGCAAATCATATCACCCGGAAAAACCACCAGATTGCTGGGAAAACTGACCGGTTTTTACGGCATTATTGTCGCAGCACTGATCCTCAGCTTTTACAGCATTGTGGCCGGCTGGATGCTCGCCTATCTGCTGGAGCCGATGGTCAGTCTCAGCGGACTGCCGGGATTGGCCAACTGGCTCACGGAATTCAGCGCACCCAGAAACCTGCTGTTTTGCGCGATTTTTCTGATTGTTACCTGCGCAGTTATCAGTGCCGGCGTTGAGCACGGCATCGAAAAATGGTCGTGTCGGTTGATGCCAGCCCTGCTGGCGATGATGATTTTTCTGATCGTCTATGTGCTCACCCAGCCCGGAGCAGTCGATGGGCTCAAGCTCTACCTGATCCCCGATTTCAGCCGTATCGGTGATCCCAAGTTGATCCTCAGCGCCCTCGGCCAGGCTTTCTTTTCCCTGTCGCTCGGGGTCGGCACCATGCTGATCTACGGCTCTTACCTCAGGCCAGACGACAACCTGCCCGCCATGGGTGCCATTGTCACGGCACTGGATTCATCCGTGGCCTTTTTGGCGGGACTGCTTGTGCTGCCAGCGATGTTTGTCGCCCAACATCAGGGGGTGGAAATCTATACGCCCCAAGGGGCGTTGATGGCAGGACCAGACCTGATTTTTCAAACACTGCCCGCCCTGTTTAAAACCATGGCTGGCGGCACTGTGGTTGCTTTACTGTTCTTTACCCTGCTGTCAATCGCGGCGCTCACATCATCGATTTCCATGCTCGAAGTGCCCGTGTCCTACACCCTCGAACAACATGTTGCCAGTCGCCCTATGGCTACCTGGCTATCCGGCGCGATAGTCTTTGCCATAAGCGCGGTGATCGTGATGAATTTTGACACCCTGTTTGCGGCCGTTGTGACCCTCACCACCCGCTACAGCCAGCCCCTGCTGGGACTGATGTTATGTGTTTTTGCCACCTGGGTCTGGCGCAGGGATCGGGTTCTGGAGGAGATTCGCCGAGGCTTGCCCGACGTACAGCACAGCCTGTTCTGGCGAATCTGGCCCGGCTACGCAAAATTCTGCTGCCCGGCACTGATACTGTTGGTGCTGGCACAGAGCCTGATGAACTAGCGCTACACCTCAGAAAGTGCCGCGGTAGTTACCACCATCAATCAGGATATTCTGGCCGGTGATATAGGCTGCCTGTTGGCTGCAAAGGAACGCACAGGTGGCACCAAATTCCTCGACCATACCCAACCGGCCGGCGGGCAGACCGGCGATAATGTCCTGGGCAGAAAGCCCCTTGCTGTTACCGATCAGTGTAGCGGCACCATGGCCCCGCTCGGTATCAAAGAGTCCCGGTAATAAATTATTGATGGTCACATTAAAGCGCGCCGGGTCCCGGGAAATTCCGGCAACAAAACCGGTCAACCCGGAGCGGGCGCCGTTGGACAATCCCAGCGGCTCAAACGGCTGCTTTACCGCAGCACTGGTGATATTGATAATCCGCCCAAACCGTCGCTCGATCATGCCATCCAGGGTACGGCGAATCATGTCAATCGGGCTATACATATTGCCATTGACCGCTTCGAACCATTCTTTCTGCCCCCAGTTGCGAAAGTCTCCCGGCGGCGGCCCTCCGGCATTATTCACCAGAATATCCGGTGCAGGGCAGGTGGCGAGGACCACATCCCGACCCGCCTCCGTCGTGATGTCACCCACCACGGTGGTCACCTCGGCGCCCGTGGCCATCCGGATCGCCTCGGCGGTTGCTGCCAGCGTATCCGCCTGCCTTGCCATAATCACCAGCTTGGCGCCCTCCGCTGCCAGGGCCATCGCACACCCTTTGCCCAGCCCTTTACTGGCGGCACAAACCAACGCTGTTTTTCCGGCAATTCCGAGCTCCATTCAATGATCCTCAACAATGGGTTAATGGCTTTCGGGGCAAGAGGCTAGCATGAAATCAGCAAAAAGTGACGGCTGTTAAAACTGCAGGATCGCCGGGAAGTGTCGAACAAATAGACTACAACAGTCTCGAATTTCTGGAAAACTGGCTCCGCAGAAATTCCATCTGATCCCCCAATATCCGCCTGGAGTTAATCAGTGCCAGATATTCCGCGTTGTTGGGCCTGAACGGCAGAGCGACCAACTGCATATTCAATTCATCGAGCAGACGGTCAGCTTTGTGCTGATTACAACGGCGACAGGCGGCAACCACGTTCTCCCAGCGATCCTCCCCACCCCTGGAAGTGGGCACGATATGATCACGTGTCAGCGCATTGCTATCAAAGGGACGGGCACAATACATGCACAAATAACCATCGCGGGCAAACAGTGCAGGATTGCTCAGCGGGTGCCGTGTCTGAGGACGCGCCAACTGCTCACCGGTACAGGCAATGATACTGGGCAATACCATACGGGACTGCTCTCCGGTATGGCGGCTATAACCCCCATGAACGTTTTTGACCACATCACCCAGCGTCCAGACGACAAGCTCCCTGGCAAACAGGCACACGGCTTCCTGCCAATCCAGCCATTCGATAGGCTGGCCTGCCTGATTGAGTCGTAAAATTCTCGGTTGTATCACGCCGACCACCACTGCTGAATTCCAGAGTGAGCTGCAGACCGTCTTTCCAAAATGTAAAAAGCCCCGTCAAGAACAAACGGGGCCTGGGGATCAGAGCAAAAAGGCATAAAGCATACCCACCGCAGCATCACGGGTATTTTTTTGGGGCGGCACACTGCTTTGGGCTCATTGCTGCAACTGAAGGCCTATTGCTCCTGCGAGGTACAACTTCAGCAATAATAAACCCGGAGAAAACACTGTCAACAGATAAAAAATAAAGCCCTGATACAGGAGATATCAGGGCTTTAGGGGCAGTACAGGAAATTGTGGTTCCCATCTGGAAACCACAGAATAACCTAACATCCATGTTTTTCCTTGGTCATCGCGTTACACATCCATGTGTCACAGCGTCCATGCCACATCACTATCTACTTTTTCCAATGCCGCCACCATTGGTATTTTTCTGTTTTTTTTGTAGGAAAAAGATTACAGATGCGCGCTCACAGAATTGACCACATCACTTGGCTCGGTTAGTGTTGCAGCTTGATTTTTGGAGCGTAAAACGTGGCCAGCCGCAAAAAACCATTGGATTTTGAGGAAAAACTGCACCAGCTTGAAGAACTGGTCAATGACATGGAAAAGGGGACTCTAAGTCTGGAGGACTCACTCAAAGCCTTTGAAGCGGGCATTAAAATAACCCGCGAATGCCAGCAGGCACTCAAGGATGCCCAGCTTAAAGTCGATATGCTGACTAGCGGATCCTCTGAACCCAAGGTCTTTGATCCTGAGAGCGGCTGATGGACACCCTACGTTTTGCAGACTTTCAGCAGCAGTCGCAGCAGCGGATTGATCAACACCTCAATGCCATGCTCCCCATTGCCTGCCAGGGAGAAACCACCCTTTTCGAGGCAATTCGCTACAGCCTGTTCAACGGCGGCAAACGCATTCGCCCTCTACTGGCCTACGCTGCGGCCAATGCCGTGGGCGAAATCAATCCTTCCACCGACCGGGTAGCAGCGGCACTGGAAATGATTCACGCCTATTCGCTGATTCACGATGATCTTCCCGCCATGGACAACGATGATTTGCGTCGTGGCAAGCCCACCTGCCATATTGCCTTCGACGAAGCCACAGCGATTCTGGCTGGCGACGGCCTGCAAACACTCGCATTTGAACAGCTCCTCGAGGCACAGCAGTTGCCCCCGCAGACAATACTGCGCTTACTCGCGATGCTGACCAAAGCAGCCGGCATCGATGGTATGGTTTACGGTCAGGCCATCGATATGGCTGCCGTCAACCAAACGCTCACACTCCCGCAACTGGAACATATGCACCGCCACAAGACAGGCGCCATGATTTCCGCCAGTGTCATGATGGGGGGGATGACAGCCGGCGCCTCGGAAGGGCAACTCGGTGCGCTGAAAGATTATGGCGAGGCAATCGGCCTCGCGTTTCAGGTGCAGGATGATATTCTCGATGTCACAACCAATACCTCTGTGCTTGGGAAGCGGCAGGGATCGGACCAGGCCCGCAACAAACCCACCTATCTATCGCTGCTGGGCATTGATGGCGCCCGGCACAAAGCCGCAGAGCTTCACAGCAAGTCACTGACCGCGCTGGCCAGTTTCGATGAGCGCGCAGACCAGCTTCGCGCCATAGCAAACTATATCGTCAAAAGGGAATACTAACGTACAGGGCTATTGACCTCGGTAAGGTGGGGACGTTTCACACGACTTTTTGGTGTAAGATTGCACCCTTTACCCAGAATTGATCTTGCATGCCAAAGACCTTTGATGACATACCACTGGTTCGTCCGGAAACCCCACTGCTGGACACCATCGATCGGCCCTTTCATCTCCGCGAACTGGAACCGGAGCAGCTGCCAGAGCTCGCAAACGAATTGCGCGCCTACCTGCTTTACAGTGTCGGAAAAAGCGGCGGCCATTTTGGTGCTGGCCTGGGAACCGTCGAGCTGACCATTGCCCTGCACTATGTCTACAACACCCCCCATGACCGTCTGGTATGGGATGTTGGCCATCAGGCCTACCCCCATAAAATCCTGACCAGTCGACGCGACCTGATGCTCCAGATCCGGCAGATGGAAGGCCTCTCGGCATTCCCAAAACGCTCAGAGAGTGAATATGACACTTTCGGTGGTGGTCATTCCAGCACATCCATCAGCGCCGCCCTGGGGATGGCGCTGGGCTCCGCCCTCAATGGTGAGAAACGCAAGGCGGTGGCAGTTATTGGCGACGGTGCCATGACCGCAGGCATGGCCTTCGAAGCACTCAATCATGCCGCCCACACCGATGCCGACCTGCTGGTGCTACTGAACGACAACAATATGTCCATCTCCCACAATGTGGGGGGGCTCGCCACCTATTTTTCCAAAATCTGGTCAAGCCGGTTCTATAACTCCATCCGCGAAGGGGGCAAAAAGGTGCTCCGCTCAATACCCTCAGCGGCCACCTTTGTTCGCAAAACCGAAGAACACCTCAAAGCCATGGTGGCGCCCGGTATTGTCTTTGAAGAGTTGGGCTTCAACTACATCGGACCTATCGACGGACACAACCTGCCACTGCTGGTGCAAACGCTGCGCAATCTGCGCTGCCTGAACGGCCCTATCCTGTTGCATACCATTACCCGCAAGGGCAAGGGATTTGGCCCCGCCGAAGCAGACCCGGTGGGGTATCATGCACTGAACAAGATTGAGCCAAAAACCAAGCCCCAGATAGCGGTGGCAAAACCCGTCGCCAAGATCAGTCCGCCAAAACTCAAATACCAGCAGGTATTCGGTAACTGGCTGTGCGATATGGCAGAGAAAGATTCACGCCTGGTGGGGATTACACCGGCCATGTGCGAAGGCTCTGGGATGGTCGAATTTGCCAACCGCTTTGCAGATCGCTTCCACGATGTAGCCATCGCGGAACAACACGCCGTCACATTGGCCGCAGGGATGGCCTGTGAGGGAATCAAGCCTGTCGTGGCTATCTACTCCACCTTTCTGCAGCGCGCCTATGATCAGCTGATTCACGATGTGGCGCTACAGGGTCTGGATGTACTTTTTGGTATTGATCGCGCCGGGCTTGTAGGAGAAGACGGACCAACCCATGCCGGCAGTTTTGATCTTACCTACCTGCGCTGCATCCCGAACATGCTGGTGATGACGCCCTCTGATGAAAACGAAACCCGCCAGTTGCTCTATACCGGCTATATTCACAACGGCCCGGCTGCAGTCCGCTACCCCAGGGGGACGGGGCCCGGCGTAGCAATCGAACAGGCGATGACCGCACTGCCAATAGGCAAAGGGCTGATCCGTCGAAAAGGCCATCAGGTGGCCATACTAAACTTTGGCACCCTACTACCTGCAGCTATGGAAGCCGCCGAAAAACTGGACGCCACCGTGGTGGACATGCGCTTTGTAAAACCCCTGGACAAAGAACTGATAACTCGGCTGGCTACACAACATACCCTGCTGGTCACTCTCGAAGAAAATACCACCCAGGGTGGCGCTGGTGCCGCTGTCAGCGAGCATCTGGCCTGTATGGGTTTTCTGGTACAGGTAATGCATCTGGGTCTGCCGGATATCTTTCTGGAACATGGCAGCCATCAACAGCAACTGACGGCGGCCGGACTGGATGCAGCCGGCGTCCTGCGCAGTATCCAGCAACGGCTGCAACAAAAAGACAATAACCTGTCGGATACCGCGTACTGAAACCACGCCGCTGGCATTGGCAACGGAGGCTGGCAACGGCTTCACTGCTGGGGAGGGTTTTCACCGCGTTCAGTTTCGGGCTGGCCCGACAGGATCTGCCCAATCAGTCCGGCACCGCCGAGGCTCCAGCCACCGTCCACCGGTAACACAGCGCCACTGATGTAGCTCGCGGCAGAAGAACCGAGAAACATCGCCGCAGCGGCAATATCGGCCGCTGTGCCCTGACGTTTCATTGGCACTGAATCGGCTATCTGTCGGGCACCCTTCGGGCCCGGTGGCGACAGTCGCTTCATTCCCTCAGTTCCCTCAATAGGGCCCGGCACCAGCGAGTTTACCCGGATGCCTTCCGCCCCCCACTCCAGTGCCGTGGTGCGGGTGAGCATATCGACACCCGCTTTGGCAGCACAGACATGGGATTGCATTTCCATTGGCACAAAGGCCTGTGGCGCGGAAATATTTATCACACAGCCGCCCGGTTTCCGCAGGTAGGGATGACAGAAACGGAGCACCTGAAAAGTCCCCAACAGGTCAATATCCATCACTGCCTTGAATGCATTGCCGGACATGCTCTTGGCCGCCGCCGGGAAATTGCCCGCCGCACCGGAGACCAGCACATCAATGGGACCCAGTTGGCGGTGGGTCTCCTCAAAAACCACTTCCAGTCGCCCGGCATCGCGCACATCGGCAGCAAAGCCCAATACAGTGCCACCATATTCCTGCAATGCCAGCACCGCCGCATCGACTTTGGCCTGGGAGCGACTGAGTACGGCAACAGACGCACCGGCCTGCGCAAAACCCCGGGCAATACCTAGGTTGATACCGCTGGTGCCACCGGCAACAAACACCACGCTGCCACGATAATCGAAAGAACACTGGGGCATAAATCTGTCTCCTGAAATGGTGGGACTGAACAGGTCCGGTCGTCAGCCAGCTATGAAGGCTAACAGACGGTTCAGTCAGCCGGACAGCAGCTGGTCAATTGCTGTCAATGCGGCGATCAACTGCTCCGCATCCGCCTCGATTGATTGTCCCCTGGCGATTGAGTCTCCCCTGGAAATTGATAGCCCTCTGAAATACTCCTCTGCCATGGGTGCGATCCCACAGGCGGCGGGCAGTGGAGCACCGCACTGCACCAGATCCTGCATACGCGGGAGAAAAATAAACTGCAACCATTCGACAAATTCCAGCGTATCAATGGCAAAGGGTTGGTCACTGGCCAGGGCTTCTGCGCTCGGTGCCGTTTCAGACCAGACATTGAGATCGCGCAAATGCTGTTCCACGGCAAAGAGCCGGATAGTCAGTTGCCGACGGACATCACTCATTTTTGTCTCCCGACAGCTTGTATCATCAATTCAACTCACGGCGAAAAGGGGGCAGATCATCGAGCATTTGCCTGCCATAGCGTTTGCTCACAATCCGGCGGTCGAGGATAGTAATTCTACCGGTGTCCTGCTCCGTTCGAATCAGCCGCCCACAGGCCTGGTGCAACCGCAGGGAAGCATCGGGCAACATCAACTCCATAAACGGATTGATGCCGCGGAGTTCCAGCCAGCCCGACAGGGTTTGATAGACCGGATCATCCGGCACCGAAAACGGCAGCTTGGCAATCACCACATGGCGGCAGTAGTCACCGGGAAAATCCATGCCCTCGGCAAAGCTGGCCAGACCAAAAATCGCGCTACCTGAACCCTTATCAATCGCTGCGCGATGCCGACGGACAATCTCCTGGTTGGCCCACTGCCCCTGGAGCAGAATGGACTCCCGACAGGCGTCTGGTAACTGCTCGTAAACCTGCTCCATCTGTCGCCGCGAGGCAAACAGTACCAGCGTCCCCTCTGACCAGTCCACCAGCTCTGGCATGGTTCGGACAAGCGCATCGGTATGGGCCTTGCTGTCACTGCCATCGGCACCGATATCCGGCACCGACAACGACCCGGCCCGGGCAAAATCAAAGGCGCCGGCCACCGCCGTGAACACCGTATCCGCAGGCAAACCACAACGTTTGCCAAAATTTTCGAATTTGCCAAGGGTGCGCAGGGTCGCCGAGGTAATCACCGCCCCATGACAACGTTGCCAGAGATTTTCCCTGAATAGACCACCCGCATCCGTCGGCGATGCCGATACCTGAATGTCCAGGGTACCGCCGGCCTGTTGCTCAAGGGAGAGCCAGCGGGCATAGGGCGAGCTGTTGGCAAGATCATCCTCGCGGGCATAACAGCACCAGAGTTTCAGTACACTATCGGTACGCCCCTGCCAAATTCCCACCTGTTGAAAAAGCTGCTCAAGATCTACCCTGGGTACGGGAAAATGGGGCTCGTCCATCGCGTCACCCAGTCGGTCAGAGAGTACGTCGAGAAGGGTAGATAGAACACCAAAGGTTTGCGCCAGATGACCTGCCAACTCACGTATATCCTCACCGGGATCACCATTCGGAAAACACCAGCGTGGCTCCGCATCCCCGTCGGCAGCATGGGCCAGAGATTTTTCCAACACCGGGTAGACCAATCCCAGTAATTTTTCTGCATCACCAGCAGCGGCCGTCATCTTTTCAAGACGGCTCTGTATTTCCGGCGCGTCTTTCAGCAGTTCGTGCCAACTATCCACCTGCTTCTGCAACTTGCCCAGCCAATGAGTTGTAGTTCGCAGTCTGCAGCTACCGGCAAAGTGATTGAGCGCTGTGCCAGCGATGCGGTGGCCTTCATCAAACAGGTAAATCGTGTCCTCCGGCGGGGGAAGGATGACACCACCACCCAGGGCCAGATCTGCCATGACCAGATCGTGATTGGCCACAATACACTCAGCCTGATCCAGTTCATCGCGGGCGTTGAAAAAACAGCACTCGCGGATCAGGCGACAGCGACGACCAGCGCATTGACGCCGGTCTACGGTCAGGGGACGCCAGTCGCTGTCTTCCAGTGATTCCGACCAGGTATCCCGGTCACCCGCCCATTGATCTGCTTGCAGGGCGTCATTCATGGCGCGATAGCTGGCAATCAATTTGCCGGTGGGATTAAAGCTGATCTCGTCTTCGAACAGGAACTGACCACTGTCTTTCGCAGTGGCACTGTCCAGGCATTGTTCAAGGCGAACCGGACAAAGATAGCGACCGCGCCCCTTGGCCAGGGAGATCCGGTAATCCCAGCCGGTACTTTTGAGCAGGGCCGGGATATCGCGGTTGACCAATTGCTCCTGCAGCGCCACCGTGCCGGTGGCAATCACCACCCGCTTGCCGCGATGACGTGCAATCGGTAACGCCGCCAGCAGATAAGCCAGTGTCTTGCCGGTACCGGTGCCCGCCTCCACCACACAGACCGGGTTGCCCGCTTTGCGGTGCCCCTCCGCATCACTCTCAATGGAACCCAGACTGTTGGCAATGGCCGCAATCATCTGCTTCTGGCCCAACCGGGGCCGCAAACCGTTGCTGTCGAGAAAAGCGCGGTAGCCTCCCTGGATAGTGTCCCTCAGTTCCGCTTCCAGCACGCCTAAACCAGACCGAGTTTCAGTTTGCTGCGCACCGGGTTGGCGTACATATCCAGCGCAATCTCCCGGTAAGCCTCCGGCATGGCGAGAATACGCTCCTCAAAAGCCCGGGTTTTCTTCACCCAGTCACAGGGGTGCTGTGCTTTCCAGTGAGCCAGTTGCGGCGAGTCGCCTTCCAGCTTCTGGAAGGCAATCAGGTTGGTGGGTTGCAGATGGTAATTGCCGATAATTTGTCGATCCACTGCCTCGGCCATGGCCTCAGGAGAGTCGATTGATCTGTCCAGCGGATCACCAAAAGCCACATGGACAGCGCCCTTGCGCCCCACAATACCCTGATAAATGCTCAACAGGTCTTCGTGCGCCTCTTTCTCATAAGCCCCCGCTGTTTGACGGGTATACAGCTCTTTAGCCTTCGCCTCATCCAGCGGATCCAGCTCATAGGAAATGGCCACTGGCACTACCTTTAATTCACGGATGGCTTCGGCAAAACTCTGCTCCTTGGTCTTGCTCAATGAGAGCATTTTCAACAGGGCTTTTTCCGTTTTATCCACACCGTCCTTTGCTCGACCCTCCCGTTGTGCTATCCACACAGAAGCCCGCTCTTCAAGCAGGGAAAAACGGATGTAGCGTGACAATTGTACCAGCGCAGTGAGTTTTTCCCGCCGCCCTACCGGGGAGCGTTTGACGATGAAACTTTTGTTGATGCGCATCAGATCGGACGTAAAATCCTTGGTCAATAAATTGTCACCAATAGCAATCCGCACCGTATCGCGGCCGTTGTGGTAGAGCACAAAATTGACAAACGCGGGGTCCATGGCGATATCGCGATGGTTGCTGATATACAAATAAGCCGAGCTCGGCTCCAGTTTATCCAGCCCCGATACGGTTACATCGGTACCGATATTGCGCAGCAGGTTGGCCATGCTGGTACCCACGGCCTCCTGAAAATCCCGTACGTTATCGATTTTGGCAAAGGCTTTTCTGAGTACACGGCTGATCAGTGGTCGCATCAGCCAGGGCATCCAGCGACCCAGACGCCGATATTTGATGGACATCAGCGTATCGATGAATTCCCGGTCAATGGCCAGGCGGGCCAGCACATCTGGCACTTCGCTATCGTAGTAGGGACGAATATCGTCAAATTCGTTCATAGGACCTGCATGGTAATAAATTATTATCGACTGCCCACAGGGAAGACCGTGGGATGGATCAGGGTGACAAGCGCGGGTTATACCAACAGACCTCAGTGGCGTATTTTTCCACCAGATGGGTGACATCCAGAATCATCGAAAACAGGGCCATTCTCACCAGCAGGCCATTGTCCGTCTGACGAAAAATGGCCAGATTCGGATTGCTGTCCAGATCACAATCCAGCTCGTTGGCTTCTGCCCGGGAGTCTCGCGGCAGTGGATGCATAATGACCGTATTGGGTTCACAGTTCGAGGTATAAATCGCCTGGTTAAGACGAAACCGTCCGCGATACAGGTCCGCCTCATCTTTACTGGAAAAACGTTCTTCCTGAATGCGTGTCGAGTAGACAATGTCCACATGCGCAATGCTCGGTTCAAGCCGGTCTGATTCATCCACTTTGATTCCCGCCGTGCGCATCTCCTCCACCAGCTCCCTGGGCATGGCCAACTCCCTTGGGGAAACCAGCTCCACTGAAATGTGCCGGAACAGCATCAGCAACCGGCACAGGGAATGCACCGTACGGCCATGCTTGAGGTCACCGATCATGGCAACCCGCAGTCCGTCCAACTGGCGTCCGCGACCTTTAAGCTCTTTTTCAATGGTATAGAGATCCAGCAGCGCCTGACTGGGGTGTTCATTGCTGCCGTCGCCGCCATTGATCACAGGAACCCGGCTGGAGGAGGCGAAGGCCGCTGCAGAACCGGACTGGGGATGGCGCAGGCAGATAATGTCGCTAAAACCGGATAATACCCGTGCCGTATCCTGGAGGGACTCGCCCTTGGTCAGGGCCGATGCCTCGAAACCGGCGGTCTCACGCACCTCACCACCGAGGAGATTGAAGGCACTGCCAAAGCTGATACGCGTTCGGGTGCTCGACTCAAAAAACATATTGCCGAGGATCGCACCCTCCAGTACGCGGGTGATTTTCTGCCGCTGCGCGTAGGGCTCCATGCGATCGGCCACCCGGAAAATCCGATCAATATCATTGCGCTCAAACTGACTGATGGAAAGAATACTGGCGCCTTTGAATTCCACACACTGCCCCTAGATGAATAACAAAACCGCTGCATTTTAGCGACTTTGTCAGGTGTGAACCAGCAGCCCACCTACTATAAAATCTGATCGCCCCACTCTCGCAGAGCGTGGAGAATAGTTCTGTCCCGCTCGGACAAATCTTCCCTGGCATGCAACGCTTCTATCTGCGCGTAAAAATCGTTCAGCGAGAGATAACCATCCCTGCCATTGGTCAGCTGCTGAAAACGGCACGCCTGCCAACGGTCTTGCTCCTCATCCGTGAGGGTCTCGGGGAAATTTTTCGCTCGATACAGGAAAAGCAGTTCACGGTAACGCTGATCCCGAAAATGCAGGCTGTCACTGGCCAGCTCGCTCGCACTGGCAGACCTCACCGCTGAGAAAATTGCCTTATCGGCTTCACTGGCAAAACCCTCATAGAGGGCCTGTTCGGCGTTCTCACGGGGCTCATACTGCTGGCTTGAAAAAACCGCAGCCAGCTTGGCGGTCAAATCCTGTTGAAGAAGCAGCTGCCATTGTTTTTCGCACCTCGCAAGATCAATACCCAGCCGATGCGCGGCCGCAGCATCCATCAACCGTGGCGTTGCCACGACCGGGCAGCGGTTCAACTGCACACCTTTCAAGGGTATCCGGCTTACCCCTTCGGGCAATGCATCCGTGCGGGTAAAGAGCCGCTCACTGATCTGCTCGGCTGACAATTCGAGCAGCGCACGAGCATCTCCCATCAGGTTAAAACAGATAATGGCATTTTTGTTCACGGGATGTTGGGCGAGGGGCATCATAAGTGCTGTATAGCCATTTTCCCTGGGTAGTTTCCCGGAAACATGTAAAAAAGGTTTGCGGTGATTGAGATTGATCAATTCAGCCACCTTGTGTTTCAGGCGGTGCTCATAGACATACTGATACAACTGTGGCTGCTTCTCCCGGACAAGTCTTGCCATGGCAATGGTCGCCATAACATCCGACAGGGCATCGTGGGCCGACTCATGACTGATGCCATTGGCCTGAGTGAGTTGCTCCAGTTTAAAACAGGGAGAACCATCGTCGTAATCGGGCCACTCGATACCACCGGGCCGCAGGGCTCTGGCAAGCCGGACCATATCGATAATATCCCAGCGGGAATTGCCCTGCTTCCATTCCCGCTCATAGGGGTCATAGAAGTTCCGGTAAAGGGTATAGCGGGTCACCTCATCATCAAACCGGATACTGTTGTAACCGACGCCACAGGTACCTGGAACCGACAATTCACGGTGAATCTGCTCAATAAAAGTGCGCTCTGGCACACCTTCCTCGAGCGCTTTCTGGGGGGTGATGCCGGTCACCAGTGACGCCATCGGAGAGGGCAGGCGATCCAGGGGCGGCCGACAATACAGTCGCAACGGCTCACCGATAATCTCCAGTGATTCATTGGTGCGAATCCCGGCAAACTGCGAGGGACAATCGCGGGCGGGATCAATACCAAAGGTTTCGTAATCGTGCCAGTAAAGTGTGTTCACACCTATATCCGCCGCCCCCACACATCCGTCAACGAAAAACGGCGTCCGAGGACGCCGTTAGTATCGTGCAATAAACCATCAAACCCGGTTTATTTAACCACTTCGGTGTAAGTCATTTCGCCGACCACACGACGGTTCCGGGCACGCCCTTCGTCAGTGTTGTTGTCGGCAATCGGACGGGTTTCACCGTAGCCGTTGGTAGTAATGCGGTTGGCAGCAATGCCGTAATCTTCAACGATTTTCGCTTTAACCGCTGCGGCACGGTCTTCTGACAACTTCTGGTTATATTCATCCGGGCCAAGCGAGTCAGTGTGACCTTCAAGTTCCAGAGTAATGTCATCATGCACCTTCATCGCGCTAGCCACTGCCTGTAATTCATCACCGTAGATGGCACGAACGACTGCCTTGTCAAATTCAAATTCAACATTCAGACGAATCGTGATGGTGCGTTTTTCAGGCTCTGGTGCCGGCGGTTCTGGCTGAGGAGCAGGGGCCGGGGTAGGCTCGGCAGCGACCGGCATAACCGGCTTGTTGAAGTAGTAATTCACGGCGAAGTTGACGGAAGCATCGTTAACGCCCTGAAAACCACCTTCACGCACTTTGCTGTGCAAACGCGCGTCGCCACGGAATTCCCACTGCTCGGCAATCATTTTGGAGAGACCAACACCGATCTGCAGCTGATGCGTATATTTTTCTTCGGACTGCAGGTTATTTTCATTGCTGCCACTGCGATCGTAGTAGCTTGCACCCGCCAGCATGTAGGGACGCCAGCCACCGTTGTCTTCACCAAACCAGTAGTAGGCATTGATCTGCGAAACTTCGAGATCCGCATCGGCGATATCGTGACCGTAGCTCGCTTCAATAGCCCAGTCATTTGAAAAACGATAGCCAAGGTTCAGACCCAAAACACCCGATTCATCATGCCCGCTGATGACACGCTCACTATCCAGATAGTAGTAACCGAGTGACGGACCCAAATATAAACCTTCCGGTGTCTGTGCTGTCGCTGACACAGATACGGCTAAAAGTAATGTACCCATTACAGCTGAAATCTTCTTCATAATATCCACCATAAATTCCAATTTAATAAAACCAGGCTTCTCGCCTTGTTACAACAGTAACTGTGTCCAGTTTACTACATCTCCGGTTTTTTTTCCTGTGAAGACGCTCATTTTGCAGAAAAGACTGTCTAACCATCCGATTAAATGACCAATTCACGCTCTTCGATACGGGCCTGCCAGATTTTTGGACCAGTCTGGTGCACAGACTCACCTTTCGAGTCCACCGCCACGGTCACCGGCATATCGACAATTTCGAATTCGTAGATCGCCTCCATGCCGAGATCTTCAAACGCTACCACCTTCGCGCCGGTAATCGCCTTGGACACCAGGTAGGCCGAACCACCCACCGCCATCAGATAAACGGCCTCATTATCGCGAATCGCCTCAATGGCCACCGGTCCGCGTTCTGCTTTGCCGATCATGCCAATCAGCCCGGTCTGCTCCAACATGGTGCGGGTAAACTTATCCATCCGGGTTGCAGTGGTCGGACCGGCGGGACCCACCACCTCATCCCTGACAGGATCCACCGGGCCAACGTAGTAGATAAACCGGCCCGTCATATCCACCGGCAGTTTTTCGCCTTTGGCCAGCATGTCCACCATCCGTTTATGAGCGGCATCGCGCCCGGTCAGCATCTTGCCAGACAACAACAGAGTTTCACCGGTTTTCCAGGCCTTGATGTCCTCCTTGGTGACGGTATCCAGATTGACCCGACGGACGCTGTCACCGACTTCCCAGGCAATGTCCGGCCAATCATTGAGATCCGGTGCTGTCTGATAGGCCGGTCCGGAGCCGTCCAGCTTGAAATGGGTATGGCGTGTGGCAGCGCAGTTGGGAATCAGCGCCACAGCCTTGTTGGCCGCATGGGCGGGGAAATCCTTGACCTTGATATCCAGCACGGTGGTCAGACCGCCCAGGCCCTGCGCGCCGATGCCCAGGTTATTCACCTTCTCAAACAGTTCCAGACGCAGCTCTTCCGCGCGACAGGATGCCCCACGGGCTCGCAGCTCCTGAATATCGATGGGCTCCATCAGTGACTCTTTGGCCAGCAGCATGGCTTTTTCGGCGGTGCCGCCGATGCCGATACCAAGCATCCCCGGGGGACACCAACCAGCACCCATTTTAGGTACCTGTTCCAGCACCCAGTCCACCACCGAATCAGAGGGGTTCAACATGGCGAACTTGGACTTGGCCTCGGAACCGCCGCCCTTGGCAGCCACATCGATTTCCACGGTGTCACCCGGCACAATTTCGTAATTGATCACTGCCGGCGTATTGTCGCCAGTATTTTTGCGGGCTCCATCCGGATCCGCCAGCACCGAGGCGCGCAATACGTTATCCGGGTTTTTGTAGGCGCGGCGGACCCCTTCGTTGATCATGTCGGTGACGCTCATGTCACCCTGCCACTGCACGTTCATACCGACCTTGACGAACACGTTGACGATGCCGGTGTCCTGACAGATCGGACGGTGCCCCATGGCACACATGCGCGAATTGATCAGAATCTGTGCCATGGCGTCCCTGGCAGCCTGGGATTCCTCCCGCTCATAGGCTTCGTTGACGGCCTGGATAAAATCCACGGGGTGGTAGTAGGAAATAAATTGCAGCGCATCGGCCACACTATCAATCAGATCGTCTTGTCGAATTACAGTCATGTCACTCTCTCAGGGGTAATCTATCCGAAATGGTTTCAGTGACAGGCGATCAGCCTGCGGGGGCGCCCAACTGTTGCTTGATCAACTGCAGATCGCGATTGACCTGAAGCCGGTAGGCGTCAATGGCACGAATGGCCTCTTCATTTGCCGCAGTTCGGGCACTGGAATCCTTGGCCGTTTTATCGACCGCGTTGAGACGGGCAGTAATCTCCTGCAACTGACTCGCCAAATCGTTCACCTCCAGCTTGGCTGCCATGGCAGAACTCGCTGCGGTTTCCACCGATTGACCGGCCTTGTCAACTTTCGCGGCTAAAGCAGCGATCTCCTGCTTGCGCGCCGCAGCAGAGGACTGCAAACCTTTAATGGTCTTATCCTGCGCAGCGAGGGTAGCACCCTGGGATTCGATGTTTTTACGGTTTGTATCATAGGAAACACCCCACAATTTACGAATTTCCGACCAGTGCTTATCCAGTGTTTCACTGTGTTCGCGTATTTTCATACCGAGGGTGGCACCAGACTGATTGAGCGATTCATCCGTGGATACGATCTTGGCTTCCAGCTCGTCAAAGCGGGACTGCAATTGCGCCAGGCGAGCTTTCTCCTGAACCAGCAGATAGCCCATTCCGGCAAGCCCAAGCACCAGCACCAGCACCAAAAACTTCCAGACCCCGCCAATGGATCCACCACCGCGCGAATCAGACGGTGGCGGCCGTTTCGCAGCTCGCCTGCGGCCGTCGTCAACCGTACCACCCGAGGATCGACCAATACGGTCATCACTTTCCGGGACGATTGGATCAAAGCGCTTAAAATCCCTGTCTGTCATGATGGCGTTAACCTTTGGTTACAAAACATCGTTCAAGTATGGACACACCCCCGCCCGAGCGGAGCGCATTATTATATACGCCTCAAGCACAAAAAAACCGGCCCCAGGGCCGGCTTTTTTATGCCGTACAGTGATTACAGATAGTAGAGAATACCAAACAGCACCACCGTCAGACCGAGACTTGCATGAATAACGCCTTTCACTGACGCCATGGGTCCCTGCTTACCCATCAGCGCATTTACTTCGAGCGCAGCAATGATCACGAGGCAGACAATCAGATCGATCCCACCAACGCCGGTACCGTAACCACTGCCACCCCACTGTGATGCATGGGGACTTGCCAGCATGCCAAAGGCCATAGGCCCGGAAAACAGCACATTCGTGCGCGAGGCCAGCAGCGCCTTGGCACCGGCTGCGGGGCCATCACCCTCTTTCATGCCCAGGGCGACTTGCTGGTTTGGCCAGATAATCAGCCAGACGTTCAGAAACATCAACGTACCCATAAGGGCAGCGATGACGATGGAGTTGTTGAATTGGTTATTGTGGGATAGCCCACCCAGCAACAAAACACCGGTAATAAACGTAAACATGGCGCCCCAGCGGAACCACCACAAGGCGTTGGGCGCCAGCTTGGCTTTGGCATCGGCCAGCGCTTCAGGGGTAGCCTGCTTGAAATAGCCACCCTGTACAAAATTGAAGTAGTACAACATGCCAATCCAGGTAATACCGAACAGCAGATGCCCCCAGCGGATGAGAAAGTTAATGAATTCCATGTAAATCTCCTTACAGACAGCGAGTGATTGTTATAGTTAATTTTCTTGTTATTAAAGCATTTGAGCACTTGTTGGGCTATGGATAAATCCCCCCGACGCCGCAATTATAGCAACCGGGACCACCCACCACGTCTGTTTAATTCTGTCACAAAATGCCCTGAAGATAAAAAGCCGCCGCCAGGCAGTGGTTTTTCCTGGCAGGTCGGCTAAAACCCGGCCCAGCTCAGTGCGGGCCAGGCCTTTCCTTCCAATGTTTGCTACACTGACATATCCAATGGACGCCAACTTTTCTCGGCAGGCTTTTGGAAGGTCTTTCCGGATAATCGGGTGGTATCGCCCCCGGTTGTCCATTCGCAAACTTCCCCACCCCAGCCGCGTCCACCTGGAATAAATCTCTCCGCCAAACGGATGCGCGTTGCTGCAACAACGCATCCACGGCGCCTTTATCGTTGTAACCAAAGGATGACCATCATGGCTTTTACATTACCTGAACTTCCCTATGCGATGGATGCCCTCGCCCCGCAGATATCCCAGGAAACCCTGGAGTACCATTACGGCAAACACCACAAAACCTACGTCGACAAGCTGAACGGCCTGGTTCCCGGTACCGAGTTCGAAGGCAAAAGTCTTGAAGAAGTTGTGAAAACCGCCTCCGGGGGCACCTTCAACAACGCCGCCCAGATATGGAACCACACGTTCTACTGGAACTGCCTGAGCCCCCATGGCGGCGGAGAACCCACCAGCCCGCTCGCCGACGCCATCAACCGTGCTTTCGGCTCTTTCGACAAGTTCAAGGAAGCGTTCAACACCAGCGCTGCCGGCAACTTCGGCTCAGGCTGGACCTGGTTGGTGAAAAAAGCGGATGGGTCCGTCGCCATCGTCAATACCAGCAATGCTGAAACCCCGCTGACCGACGACAGTGTCACGCCGCTGCTCACGGTCGATGTCTGGGAACACGCCTATTACATCGACTACCGCAATTCCCGCCCCAACTACCTGGAAGCCTTCTGGAAGTTGGCGAACTGGGAGTTCGTCAACGGCAACTTTGCCTGAGCAATTTGCTGCCCCAATAAAAAAGGCTCCCACTTGGGAGCCTTTTTTATGTAGGGTGACAGAACCATCTGGAGCGCAACTTCACGGCGCGAAATCTGAAACCAGGTGGGTTACTGATATCACTGAGGTATCTCCTAGCGAAGGCAAGCTCTATCTGTGTGTGGTTATCGACCTGTTCAGCAAGTTAGTTGTCGGCTGGGCTATGCGGCAGATGGTGATGCGTGCTGTTGAGATATTCTAAAACCCCTCTCACACGACGTTCCGAATAGCGGCCCGGGTACTTAGTTTTGGCCCTGCTCGCTGCGGCAGTGGTAAGCGTAATAGGCAACGGGTAAAACCAACAGGGTCAGAGCGGCGGACACCCCGATACGAGGATCAGTGAGACGGCGCGGCAGCTAAAAAAGGGATCGTCGAGGATGAAGAACACCCCTGTAGTGACGGCTACGGCGGTCAGCGCGATGACGAATTACGCCTGCACTGCGGTGCGGAATGCTCCGAGTGGTCGACCAGGAAGCGGTTGCCACGCCGACAACCGGCGTGGCGACTACTGAAAGCCGGCGTCGTGCCAGCTCCGGAGCCTACACCTTGGTCAGCCGCAGGTAGGGGCGTAGTTCATCCCAGCCGCTGGGGAAGAGGTCTTTCGCCTTGTCGTTGGAGACACTCGGGGGGATGATCACCTTGTCACCCTTCTTCCAATCTGCGGGAGTGGCGATACCCTTTTCATCCGACAGCTGCAGGGCATCGATAACCCGCAGTATCTCCGTAAAATTGCGACCCACGCTCATGGGATAAGTCATGGTGAGCCGGATTTTCTTGTCCGGATCGATGATGAAGACCGAACGCACTGCGGCAGTCTCGCTTTCCCCGGGATGGATCATGCTGTAGAGCTGGGCCACCTTGTGATCCTTGTCCGCGACGATGGGAAACTTGAGACTGGTATTCTGGGTATCATCCACATCCTTGATCCACTTCAGGTGCTCTTCCACGGTGTCGGTGGACAGGCCCAGCGGTTTGACGTTGCGGGCAGTGAATTCGGCATCCAGCTGTGCCGTTCGGCCCATCTCCGTGGTACAGACCGGGGTGAAATCCGCCGGGTGGCTAAAAAAGAACACCCAGGAATCACCGGCCCACTCGTGAAAGTCGATATCACCTGTGGTGGTGGCAATCTTAAAATTGGGGGCAGTATCGCCAAGACGTAAACTCATAGTTGACTCCTTCTGATTAACAATTGTAATGACCGCGGAGTTCGGACAACCTAGCCCGCGATCAGTTTGGTAAATCTGTGCCATTACACAAATAGCACTTCTCGTCACTTCCGGCAAAAACACCGGAATCAACGGCAACAGAGACATCATCAACCCTGCTCAAGCTGTCGTCAGTGCGCCACACTGGTGATCAACAGCCTCGCTACCGACATCAGGACGTATCCCCATCACCGGACAGCGCTTTCACTGACTGATAATGACTGAGGTAGACTTCACCTGAAAGGTGCTCGAGAAAGTCCGTACACTTCAGCATATCCATGACCGGCCCCTTAACTTCCGACAGATGTAATTGAATGCCGGCTTCCCACAAGCGGGTGTTGATCGCCTCCAGTGATTCCAGGGCACTCATGTCGATTTCATTGACTGCGGTGCACTGGAGGATGACGTGTTCGAGTTCCCGACGCTGAGCAAGCAACTCGTAGACACGATCTTCCAGGTAATTCGCGTTGGCGAAGTACAGACTCTCGTCCACACGCAACGATAGAATGCGGGGGTCGGTGATGACCTCGTGTCGATTAACATTGCGAAAGTGCTCGGTACCCGGCACCTGTCCCACCACAGCAATATGGGGCTTGGCCGTCTTGTACAGATGCATACCAATGGACGCGAGCACACCGCATAGAACGCCCAGCTCCACACCCCATATCAGAGTGACACCGATGGTGATTGCCACGGCGAGAAAATCTGACAGGGAGTAATTCCACGCACGTTTCAGGATCGCCAGATCCACTAGGGATAGGACCGCGACAATAATCGTTGCTGCCAATGTCGCTTTGGGCAGGAAAAACAGAAGGGGTGTCAGCAACAACGCCACCAGCGCGATGCCGACTGCTGTGAAGACACCGGCTGCCGGGGTGACAGCGCCGGCGTCGAAATTAACTACTGAGCGGGAAAAGCCGCCCGTAACCGGCATGCCCCCGGAAACCGCCGAAGCCACATTGGAAACGCCCAGACCGATCAACTCCTGATTGGGAGAGATACGTTGGCGACGCTTGGCCGCCAGCGTATGGCCGACAGAGACTGATTCCACGAAACCGATAACCGACAGCAAAAGCGCGGAACCGGCCAGCTCACCCCAAAGCTCCAGTGAAAATGTGGGTATCGTCAAATCCGGCAGGCCCTTGGGCACTGCACCGACCAGAGCCACACCCTGCCCCTTCAGATCCAGGGCATAGGCGGCCAGCGTGGTGACAATTACTAATAATACCGGCCCGGCCTTGGCAGCCATCCCGGCAGCCTCAGGATTAAGCCCTGTGCGCACCAGAAGTGGCGCAAGTCCACTGCGCACCCAGAAGAGAAAGGCAACTGCTCCCACACCTACCACCATGGTGGAAATATTGGCATCACCCAGATGTTGATAAAGCGAGGCCAGCAAATCGAAGAGATTCTCCCCATGGGCTTCAATGCCGAGAATGTGGCGTACCTGGCTGACCGCGATAATGATCCCGGACGCCGTTATAAAGCCCGCGATCACCGGATGGGCCAGGAAGTTCGCCAGCATGCCGAGACGGAGAACCCCCATTAACAACAACATCATGCCCGACAAAAGAGCCAGAACAATGGCCGCCATCATGTACTCCGGCGAGCCTTGCTGAGCCACCTTGCCCGCAGCGGCGGCGGTGAGCAGCGATACCACCGCCACTGGCCCCACAGCGAGGGTGCGGCTGGTACCGAACGCGGCATAAGCAACCAACGGCAGGATACTGGCGTAAAGCCCCATTTCCGGCGGCAACCCCGCCAGCATGGCGTAGGCAAGTGACTGGGGAATGAGCATGATGGTCACGATCACCGCCGCAATCGTGTCGCTGATCAGCATCTTGCGGTCGTATTGCCGCAACCACTCAACACAAGGAAACAGCTCTCTTACTGCCATCAGTGGCTGGCTCTTTTCATTCGTCACTGATCACGGGACTAGCCAGCCATTCCCTGCCACGCAGCATGCCCTTCCAGTAAAGCGGTGGCATGACCCTTTCCTTGAGCAACCAGGACAGGCGCGACGGACGGGTTCCATTGACCAACCAGCGCGGGAAACTGGGCAATAGTTTGCCGCCATAACCGAACTCGGCCAGCACCACTTTTCCGCGCTCCACCGTCAGAGGACAGGACCCGTAGCCATCGTAATGCGCCACACCTTTTATCAGCCCCATGTCCGACAGGACATTAGTAGCCACCACCGGTGCCTGCTTGCGGGCGGCCGCTGCCGTTTTGGCATTGGGGGCGTTTATGACATCCCCCAATGACCAGATGTTGTCGTATTTTTTGTGGCGCAAGGTGGTCTGGTCCACATCTACCCAACCGGCTTCATCCGCCAGTGGACTAACCCGGATAAAGTCCGGCGCGGTTTGCGGCGGACAGACGTGAATCATATCGAAAGTGCGCTCGACCACCTCGGTATTGCCGTTGTCATCCGTGTGCTCGAACCACGCCTTCTGTGCCGGACCGTCGATTTTAAACAGTCGATGCTGAAAATTGAGACTGGCGTTGTACTTTTTCACGTATTCCATCAGTGCCGGGACATACTCCTTGATACCGAACAATACGGCACCGCTATTGTAGAACTCGACATCGATATCCCCGAGCACCCCTTGGCGATACCACCAGTCCGCCGACAGGTACATCGCTTTCTGGGGTGCGCCGGCGCATTTAATGGGCATGGGCGGCTGGGTAAACAGGGCCCGACCGGAGGTCATGTTCTTCACCAGCTCCCAAGTATAGGGGGCCAGATCGAAACGGTAGTTGGAGGTGACGCCATTGCGGCCCAAGGTATCCGGCAGCCCTTCGATGGCATCCCAGTCCAGTTTTATGCCGGGCGCCACTACCAGCCGTTTGTACTTCACGGCTCGGCAGCCTTCCAGAATCACCGCGTCGTTTTTCGGGTCGAAGGCCGCCACCGCCGACTTGATCCACTCCACCCCCTTGGGAATGAGAGCGGCCATACGGCGTTCGGTTTTTTCCGGGCTGAACACGCCGGCACCAACGAAGGTCCAGCCGGGCTGATAATAATGAAGTTCAGCCGGATCGATGATGGCGATGGAAACGTTGCGGGAGCGTTGCCGAATACTCGAGGCAGCGGCAATACCCGCGGCACCCCCTCCGATGATGACAATATCGTACTGACCGACGGGTTCGACGGCCCCCTCGACGCCCTGTCCGGCGATCCGCTGCACCACGCCACTCATATCGTATCCAGCATCCCGGGCCGATTTCAGAATCTGTTGCAGATCCACCTGTCTGGCGCCTTCATTCAACGCCCAGAGTGTCGTCGAACGCATGCCGCTTCGACAGTACGCATGCACTGGCTGCGGCAAGGTCTGCATCAATTTGCCGAACTTGGCCGCGTCCTCATCCAGCACCTTGCCCGAGGTTACCGGCAGGTAGTATGTCTCCATACCTCTGGCCTGCGCCGCCTGCTCGATCTCCGAGAAGTTGGGCTGGTCGGCACCTTCGCCATCCGGACGATTGCAAACGATGCTACGAATACCGGCCTCCACCAGCTTGTCGATGTCCGCCGGACTTATTTGACCGGAGACGGAGTAGCTGTCATTGATTCGCTTAATTTCCATTAACTGCCTCTCTCATTGGATTGCAATGGTCACGATGCCGCCCGGTTACTTATCACAGGACATTCAGCGGTATTTTCAGATAGACCGTGCCATTGTCCTCGGCGGGCGGCGTATGCCCCGCGCGCATATTCACCTGCAGGGAAGGCAGTATCAGACGCGGCATGTCGAGTGTGGCGTCGCGCGCCTCCCGCATCTCGACGAAATCGTCCTCAGTCTTGCCGGCTCCCACATGGATGTTGTTCGCTTTCTGCTCCCCCACAGTGGTTGCAAATTCCACCTCGCGGCCGCCGGGCTGGTAGTCGTGGCACATGAAAATCCGCACCTCGTCCGGCAGTGACAGTACGCGCATGATGGACTGGTAAAGCACGCGGGCGTCACCACCCGGAAAATCCGCCCGTGCGGTGCCGGCATCCGGCATGAAAAGAGTGTCCCCCACAAACGCAGCATCACCGATGAGATGGGTCATACAGGCAGGCGTATGTCCCGGTGTGTGAATGGCATGGCAGACGATATTGCCGATGGAGTATTGTTCTGCATCGGTAAACAGGTGATCAAACTGGGAACCATCACGCTGGAATTCGGTACCGGCGTTGAAAATCTTGCCAAAAGTTTCCTGTACGGTAACGATTTCCGAGCCAATGCCGAGCTTGCCGCCCAGTTTCTCCTGGATATAGGGCGAAGCGGATAAGTGATCGGCGTGTACATGGGTCTCGATGAGCCATTCCAACTCAAGCCCCTGCTTGCGGATGTAGTCGATAATCCTGTCGGCACCGTCCAGATTTAAGCGTCCAGCCGCATAATCGAGGCCCATCACCGAATCCACCACTGCACAGGCACTGGAAGTCGGGTCCTTCACCACATAGGAAAAGGTACTGGTCTGCTCATCGAAAAACGGCACAACTGCGGGTTTGTGCTCAAAATCTACTTCAAAGTCGATGGCCTGGTTCATGGTTCCGCTCCTCAATCTCATGCTAGTCATAGGACAATTCGGTCGCCTTGCCGCGAAAAACACGGTAGACATAAATGGTGTAAAAAAGGATCGCGGGCAACGTGATAACAATGCCCACCAGAGTAAACAAAAGGGAACTGACAGAGGCCGATGCCTCCCAGATCGTCATCTCACCGATGATGATATCGGGATAGATACTGTAGGCCAGCCCCAGTGATGCCATCAGGCAGATCAACACAATCGCGACGAAAATCACCCAGCTGTAACCCTCGCGGAGCCAGTTGTCACGCCGCAGGAGCCATACGATGCCCGCGTAGAGCACCAGGCAGGACACTGGAATCGGCAACAGTCCTATGAAATTCGGCAGCGTGAACCATTTGGCGGCGATAGCCCCACTGGCAATCGGCGTGGCTACCGAAACCGCCAGCAGACCCAGCCCGGTGGGCAACACCGACCAGCGAGCCCAACGCAACGCCTTGTCGAACAAGGCGCCTTCCGTTTTCATTAGCAACCAGGTCGAGCCCAGCAGCAGATAGAACGCCGGCAGAGTCAGCCCGATTAACAGGGCAAACAGATGGCTGGTCAGATCACCGCGCAGGCCAGTGACATAGGCACCAAGCATCCAGCCCTGGGAGACCGCGGCGACCAATGACCCCAGAAAGAAGGCCCGGTTCCACAACTGCTTGCGATGGTCACCCGCCTTGACGCGCAGATCGAAAGCTACCCCACGCAGGATTAAACCCATCAACATCAGGGTCACGGGGATGTAAAGCGCTGTCAGGATGGCACCGTGAGCCATGGGAAAAGCGATCAACAGCACGCCCACACCTAGTACGATCCAGGTTTCATTGGCATCCCAAAACGGACCTATGGACGCGATCATGATGTCTTTTTCCCACTCGTCGGCGGCCGGCAAAAGCAGGCCTACCCCCAAGTCGTAACCATCCAGCACGACATAGATCAACAACGCCAGTCCCATGATGGCGACATAGATAATTGGTAACCAGAATTCCATCAGTGCGCTCCCTCCGTGCCTTGCTGCTGCGAAACGATTGGTTGTTGTTTTATCACCAGGGATGCCGCCGGTTTACTAGCCAGATAACGCAAGGCGCCGATATAGGCCATCAGGAGAAAGACATAGAGTGCGACATAGCCCAACAGAGTCCCCGTGAGCGTTGCGGAGGCGTGGTCCGCCACCACATCCGCAGTACGCAGCACGCCATCGACGACCCAAGGCTGACGGCCGATCTCGGTCACATACCAGCCGGCCACCACCGCAACCCAGCCGGAAAAAGTCATCCACGATAGTGCCCACAACAAGGCCGGACCAGGCGCCCGGTCGCGCCAGACATGCCAGGCAGCCCACCAGCTAACCAACAGCATTAAACTGCCAACCGCCAGCATGACCCGGAAGGACCAGAACACCCAACCCACAGGAGGATGATCGACGAATTCGCTCAAGCCTCTCACCTCACCGTCCAGTTCGTGGGTCAGAATCCAGCTGGCGGCATAGGGGATCTTCAGTGCAAATCGCGTTTCCCGGCTCTCTTCATCGGGCAAACCGAAGACCGTAAAAGACGCGCCTTTCTCCGTCTCCCAGATCGCCTCCATGGCCGCGATTTTCGCCGGTTGGTGCTCGAGCGTGTTCAGCCCGTGGATATCTCCCACCAGGATCTGCACGGGCGCCAGCACCGCGGCGATGACAATACCGGTTTTCATGACGTTCCAGGTTGCCGGCCCGTCGACCTTTTTTCTACGCCGCCAGGCACTAACCCCGGTGATCAAAAAGGCTGTGGTCAGAAACGACGCCAGCGTCATGTGAATAAACCGATAGGGAAACGACGGGTTGAAAATAACTGCCCACCAGCTGTCCACCATTACCCGGCCGTTTTCCATGGAAAAACCAGATGGCGTTTGCATCCAGGAATTGAGACTGAGAATCCAGAAGGCAGACAGGAGGGTGCCGAAAGCCACGAGAAAGGAGGCGATCAAATGCATGCGATTTGATACCCGATCCTTACCGAACAACATAATCCCGAGGAAAGAGGCTTCGAGAAAGAACGCAGTCAGCACTTCATAGCCCAGCAGAGGACCGGCGACATTGCCGGCGCGTTCCATAAAGCCCGGCCAGTTAGTGCCGAACTGGAAACTCATGGTGATCCCGGAAACCACACCCATGGCAAACGTCAGGGCAAAGACCTTCACCCAGAAATAGTAGGCATACTCCCAGGCTCTGTCGCCACTCAACGTAAAGCGGGCACGAAAATAAAACAACACCCAGGCCAGGCCGATGGAAATACTGGGAAAAAGAATATGGAAAGTTATGTTGGCGGCGAACTGCATGCGCGCCAGAACAAAGGCATCAAATTCCAAAAGGGACTCCCCCCAGTTATGGTGAATGGAGACGCCGGCTCCACTGTGGGGTGGGGTGGACTGCAATGTCGCGTTCCACTATGCCAGCAACTCTGATCTTGAGATTATTATGGCAATCCTTATGCCAAGTGTTTATCAAATAACACTATATGCAGTAGTCGATTGTTTTACCTGAATTTTTTTAGAAAAAAACTCAACAGTGATAAAAGCAGTTGCCGTAGCTGGCCCACCTTTGTCATTATTGACAAACACGTTTGCCGGATTTGACAACCATGCACTTGATTGCCAGCGATACCAATCAGGATGCCGCCCGCATACTCGACGGGTTTGAATGCCCGGCCATCCTGGTCACCAACGACTACCGGATCCTCGCCACCAACGAACGATACCTGGAGAGTTTCGGCGAGATCGAGCCCGGACGCCCCGCTCATTGTTTTGAGGTGTCTCATGGCTACGACCGCCCCTGCGATCAGGCCGGCGAGACTTGCCCCCTGGCCACCTGCACAGACTCCCGAAAAAAAGAGCGGGTTCTGCATATCCACAATACATCTCGGGGGAAGGAATATGTGGACGTGGAAATGCTACCCATCCTGGACGATGAGGGACGCCCCAAGTTTTTTGTAGAGTTATTAAAGCCGGTCAACATCGCCAGCGCAGAATCCAGCACTGTACAGATGGTGGGCCGTAGCCCCCCCTTCAACCGCATGGTGGATATGATCAACCTGGTTGCAGCCAGGGACACCGCCGTGTTGCTACTGGGCGAATCCGGGACGGGCAAGGAAATGGCCGCCAGCGCCATCCATCAAGCCAGCCCCAGGCGCGATCGCCCCCTAGTCACCGTAGAATGTGCCGGTCTTACAGAGACGCTGTTCGAAAGTGAGCTGTTTGGACACGCCAAGGGGGCGTTTACCGGCGCCACCTCCAGGAAAGCCGGATTGATAGAAGCAGCCGAGGACGGCACGCTGTTTCTCGACGAAATCGGCGACGTGCCACTGGGCATGCAGGTCAAGCTTTTGCGCTTGCTGGAAACAGGAACCTATCGTGCAGTGGGCAACACGGAAATCAAGCGCGCCCGGTTTCGGCTGATCTGCGCCACTCACAAGAATCTGCCGGCACTGATTGAGCGCGGCGGGTTCCGCGAAGATCTCTATTACCGCATCAATGTCTTCCCCATTGAGCTACCACCACTGCGCAAGCGGTACGAAGACATCGCTTTGATCGCCAAATCCGTTCTCGAGAAAATCAGTGGCGGCGACAAGCTCCATATCAGCAATTCCGCCGTCAAACTCCTGCAACAACAGCCCTTTCCGGGCAACGTCCGTGAGTTGCGCAACCTAATGGAGCGTGCGCTAATCTTCAAACAATCCAATGTCATTGATGACTCGGTGATTATCAGGTGCTTGAACGACTTACCGCAGATACCGCAACCTCGCATCGAGCAACAGGACATCGATCTCAAGACACTGGAATACAATTACCTGCGGACGTTAATGTCAGCGCACCAGGGGGACAAGGGCAAGGTGGCAAAGATCGCTGGCATCAGTGTGCGTTCGCTGTATCGCAAACTCGCCGAGGGGTAACAGACTTCTACAAGAACACCTCTCGCGAAGACGCGAAGGCTATTAAGTGGACAGATACATCATTTTCTCTAACTGACCTGCCCCCAATCAATATCCCAGTAATTGATGGGTTATCATGCAGACAAAATGCTACACCAAGCTAACAAAAAGGCCTGCAAACACTGGGCTTGCAGGCCTTTTTGAGGTTTATTGAGAGTATGCTTGGACGTTTACATCATGCCGCCCATACCACCCATACCGCCCATACCACCCATATCGGGCATACCACCACCAGCATTGTTGTCCTGGGGAGCCTCTGCCACCATGGCTTCAGTGGTCACCATCAGACCGGCAATCGAACCTGCCGCCTGCAGCGCAGTACGGGTCACCTTGGCCGGGTCGAGAATACCCATGGCAATCATGTCACCGTATTCACCTGTGCCGGCGTTGTAACCGTAGTTGCCTTCACCTTGCTTGACCTTAGCCACCACCACGGAGGCTTCCTCACCGGCGTTGGTAACGATCTGGCGAAGCGGGGTTTCCATGGCACGACGGGCAAGACTGATGCCGGCATCCTGGTCGTGGTTATCACCTTTCAGCGACTCAATCGCCTGAAGTGCACGAATCAGGGCAACACCACCGCCGGGCACAACACCTTCCTCTACTGCAGCACGGGTGGCGTGCAGCGCATCTTCCACACGGGCTTTCTTCTCTTTCATTTCCGTTTCAGTGGCAGCACCGACCTTGATCACTGCAACACCGCCAGCCAGTTTGGCAACGCGCTCCTGCAGCTTTTCACGGTCGTAGTCCGAGGAAGTATCTTCGATCTGGGCACGAATCTGATTGACGCGACCCTGAATGGCGCCGTGATCGCCGGAACCATCCACAATAGTGGTGTTTTCCTTGGTCATGGCCACGCGCTTGGCAGTACCCAGGTGATCCAGCGTCGCTGACTCCAGGTCCAGGCCCACTTCTTCAGAAATCACCGTACCACCGGTGAGAACAGCAATATCCTCCAGCATGGCTTTGCGACGATCGCCGAATCCCGGCGCTTTACAGGTGGCGACCTTGACGATACCGCGCAGATTGTTCACCACCAGCGTAGCCAGTGCTTCACCTTCCACATCTTCCGCAATAATGATCAATGGCTTGCCGGCTTTGGCAACGTTTTCCAGCAGCGGCAACAACTCGCGAATATTGGAAATCTTCTTATCAACCAACAAAATGAAGGCATCGTCGTGTTCAACGCTCATGCTTTCCTGATTATTGATAAAGTAAGGTGACAGGTAACCGCGATCAAACTGCATACCTTCCACGATATCCAGTTCATTCTCCAGACCGGTGCCCTCTTCTACGGTAATGACGCCTTCCTTGCCAACCTTGTCCATCGCCTCGGCGATGACATCGCCGATGTGGGCATCACTGTTGGCAGAAATCGTACCGACCTGGGCAATTTCCTTATTATTGGTGCAGGGCTTTGCCAGTTTCGCAATCTCTGCTACAGCGGCAATTACGGCTTTGTCGATACCGCGCTTCAGGTCCATCGGGTTCATACCCGCGGCAACGGACTTCAAGCCTTCATTAACAATCGCCTGGGCCAGCACAGTGGCCGTGGTAGTACCATCGCCCGCATCATCGGATGCTCTGGAGGCAACTTCCTTCACCATTTGCGCACCCATGTTCTGGAACTTGTCCTTCAGCTGGATTTCCTTGGCCACAGAAACACCATCTTTGGTGACAGTGGGCGCACCAAAAGATTTCTCCAGAACCACATTGCGGCCTTTTGGCCCCAGGGTAACTTTTACGGCGTCCGCCAGAATATTGATACCTGCTAGCATCGGGTGGCGTGCATCATCTCCAAACTTTACGTCTTTGACTGACATAATTAACCTTCCTTAAAAAATCGCGCTAATTAAATTTACTGAGCAACAAGGCATCATCCAGTGATAACGGCCTTGATGTCGCTTTCAGACAGAATAACCAGTTCCTGACCGTCAATTTCAATGGTGTCACTGCCGGCATATTTACCGAATACCACCTTGTCACCAACCTTGACGTCGACCGGGCGAACTTCACCGTTATCCAGCACTCGCCCAATACCTACGGCGACCACCTCACCTTCATTGGGTTTTTCCTTGGCGGAGCCAGGTAACAGGATGCCACCGGCTGTTTTTTCTTCTTCTTCCTTGCGACGAATAACGACACGATCGTGTAAGGGACGAATTTTCATTGTGTTTCTCTCCAACTTTTAACGTTCTACCCTATTAATAAGAACAGAGTCCGGATGTAACCGAGCTGTGCACTATGTGGAGGCTCCTGAAGCTATTTCAAGGGCCCTAAAAAATATTTCGTGCGTTCAACCTTCATTTTTCATTGTCCTGGTCCCGCCAGAATTCCCCCTCAAGGGTCTTGCCTTCGCCTTTTTGGGGAGGCTGATCGGCGCAGAAAGGGTCACTGGCAGGCGGTGCCTGATGGCGAACCACCACCAGGTTTTTCACAAACCTGGAGACCAACCAATACCGCACGGGGGGAATCAAACCAGCAAACCCCAGCACATCGGTCGCAAAGCCCGGCGTCAGGAGCAATGCCCCGCAAACCGCCAACACGATGGCCTCCGCCATTTCCATGGCCGGCAATTCACCGAGATCCATTTTCTGCCGGGCCCTGAACAAAGTTGCAAAACCCTGTGCCCGCAACAGCGCTACCCCCACAACAGCCGTGAGCAACACCAGTCCGATGGTTGGCAGCGCCCCAATCTGTCGCCCGACCGTGATCAGCAACCACATCTCCACGACCGGCATCACGATAAAAAGCAGCAACAGATATCTCAAAGCCATCCTCCTGAACCCATAGCCAACGAAATGGGGGCAGTTACCGCTAAATTCAAGGCAATTACTGGACGAAAGAAAGAAAACATTTCTATCATTGGCCATGACGTACGAAGATCAACTGCGCATCTACACTGTGCTCAATGCCATTCCCCCGGGATTCGTCACCAGCTACGGTTGCGTGGCCACACTCGCGCAACTTCCCCGGGGCGCGCGACAGGTGGGCAGACTTCTCAGCCAGCTTCCCGCAGAGTCAACGCTGCCCTGGCACCGGGTGCTCAGAGCTGATGGCTCAATTGCTTTCCCGCTGGACAGCCCGTCGTACCGGCGTCAGAAACAGCGACTTGAAAGCGAGGGTGTGACTGTGACTCAGGGCAGGGTGGATTTATCCGGGTTTGGCTGGAAGGGCTGACCCGCAACCAGCGCATGCCGCCACAGTAACCAGGAGAGCAATACGGCGGGCAATCCCATCAGTGCCGCATAGGTAAAAAACAGCTCATAACTACTGGCATCGACAATCACGCCGGAAAATCCGCTGAAAAATTTTCCCGGCAGCGTCATCAACGAACTGAACAACGCATACTGGGTCGCCGTATAGGCCCGATTGGTCATACTGGACAGATAGGCGATAAAAGCGGCATTGGCAAAACCACCGCTCAAGTTGTCGCCGCTGATGGCTACCGCCAGCCAGGTCAGATCAGCGCCCACCAGCGCGAGCTTCACAAACAGCAGATTGGTCAGCGCCACCATGACCGCACCGGCAAAAAGGGGCCGAAAAATACCGTAACGCACCACCAGCAGCCCCCCCAGAAAGGAGCCGACCAGGGTCATCACAAAGCCGTAGAGCTTGCCAACATTGGCGATATCCGTTTTGCTGAAACCGAGATCGAGATAAAACGGGTTGGCCATGATACCCATGGTGATATCACTGAGCCGATAAAGACCGATAAAGGACAGGATCAGAATGGCCCAGGTCCCGTTGCGTCGAAAAAACTCCACAAACGGTGCCACCACTGCCCCCAGAAACCAGCTTTCCAGCCTGAACCACCAACCGGGCCGGTCAGCGTGCAAGCTATGCTGCAGACCGGATTCAAGCTGCCAGGTTTCGGCTGGAACGGCCCGCTCGGGTTCACTAACCAGCAACACGGTTACCACGCCGACCAGCATCAGCAGCGCCATACACAGATACGCCGTACTCCAGCCCGACCAATCGGCGAGATAAAAGGCACCGGCACCGGCAACCAGCATGGCGATCCGGTAGCCAAAGATGTACATGGCCGACATCGCGCCCTGGTATTCATCAATGGCCGACTCGATCCGGAATGCATCGATGGCCACATCCTGGGTGGAGGCGGAAAAAGCCACCAACAGCGAACAAATGGCGACGCTGACCAGCGACACGGTCGGATCGGTGAGCACCATCGCCACCAACCCCAGCATCACCCCCATCTGACCGAGCAAGATCCAGCTGCGCCGCTGACCCAGCAGCCGGGTCAACACCGGCAGCCTGAGTCGATCCACCACCGGCGCCCAGAGGACCTTGATGGAATAGGTGATGCCCACCCAACCAAAGAAACCGATTGTACTGCGGCTGATCCCCAGATCCCTGAGCCAGGCGGTCAGTGTCGAGAACACCAGCAACAGGGGCAAACCGGCGGCAAAGCCGAGAAACAGCATGGCAATGACCTGTGGTCTGGAGTAGACCCGCACCGCCTCACCCCAGCTTGCCGTACCATCCTTCAATGCCATAACGACGCCTCTCCAAACAGGGCAATACCCTAACAGATAATCCTGCAGATGCTATACACTACGCCGCCATGACAGCCATCCTCGAAGTACGCAACCTGAGCAAATCATTTCGTTCACTGAAAGCTGTGGATGATATCTCCTTTGCCATTCCCAAAGGGGCCTGTTTCGGGCTGCTCGGGCCCAATGGCGCGGGGAAAACCACCACCATCGAAATGGTGGAAGGCATCACCAAACCCAGCTCGGGAGAGATCTACTACAGGGGTAAACCCAGGGACAGCAGCTTTCTGGAGGAAACCGGCATACAGTTTCAATCCACCTCGCTGATGGACTACCTCAGAACCCGCGAAGTGCTGGCCCTGTTTGCCCGCTTTTACGCCAACAGCACACCCATTGAAGCACTGATCGAGCTGTGCCAACTGGAAGATTTCCTGGACACCTATGCCACCCGCCTGTCCGGTGGCCAGCGCCAACGCCTGCTGCTGGCCGTGGCACTGATTAACGATCCGGAAATTCTGTTTCTGGACGAACCCACCACCGGACTCGACCCCCAGTCCCGACGACACTTCTGGTCACTGATACGAACCATCAAGGCCCGCGGCAAAACCGTGCTGCTCACCACCCACTACATGGAAGAAGCCGAGCTATTGTGCGATCAGCTGATTATTATGGACAAGGGGAATATCATCGCCGAGGGGTCGCCCCAGTCCCTGTTGCGCCAGCACTTTAAGGACAGCTATATCTGTCTCAACCGGGAAGATCTCGACGATGACCTGGCAAGCCTTGGCAGCCGGGTTGAAGTCCGTGAAGACGGTATTGCCATCGCCACCTCCAACGTCGAAAAAACCCTCGCCGAGCTGGTGGCCCTCAATATCAACCTGCGTTCCCTGCGAGTCCGCAACCCCTCCCTGGACGATCTGTTCCTCAAACTCACCGGCCACCATTTAAGGGAATAAACCCATGCGACGAATACTGGCCCTGTGGATGGCGAGAAACCGCGAATACTACCGGGATAAAGGCTCCCTGTTCTGGTCATTCATTGCCACTCCGTTTATCGTGATTGTACTGGCGGTCGCGTTCTCGTCTGAAAACGAGGAAATATTCCGCGCCGGCCTGTTGATCGACTCTGCGTCCGACCGCGCCTACACACACCCCTTCGGTGAAGAAACCGCCATTGGCCTGGTGGAATACACCGACCGACAGGAGGCCCTGCGGCGGGTACAATTTCATCAACTGGATATTCTCCTCACCACCCAGCAGCCACCCCGGTACTGGATCAATACCGAATCGGCCAAGGGCCGACTACTGGAAAAGTTGCTGCTCGCCCGGCAACAGACCGGGACAACGTTGCCACCTCAGCCGGACTGGCAGAAGCAGGAGGTCAGTGGAAAGAAAATTCGCTACATCGACTGGGCCATCCCGGGAATACTGGCCATGAACATGATGTTCAGTGGTTTATGGGGGATTGGCTATGTGATCGTCCGCTACCGCAAAAATGGTGTATTGAAACGACTTCAGGCTACCCCTCTCAGGGCCTGGGAATTCCTGATATCCCAGGGGCTGTCGCGACTGGGCATCATGCTCGCCGTGACCGTCATTGTATTTCTGATCTGCCATCTGTTCATCGGTTTCATGATGGCGGGCAGTTACCTGCTGTTACTGCTGATCGCCATCATCGGTAACCTGTCCATTATCAGTATTTCACTGCTGATGGCCACCCGCACCGCCAGCGAAGAACTGGCCAACGGCCTACTCAACCTGATCAGTTTTCCCATGCTGTTGCTGTCGGAACTGTGGTTCTCGCTTGACGATGCACCCAACTGGTTACAGCAACTCTCCCAACTGCTGCCGTTAACCCACCTGGTGTCAGCGGCCAGGGAGGTCATGCTGGAAGGGGCCGGGATCGTACAGGTGGCACCTCAGCTACTGGCACTGGTTGCCATGACGGCAGTGTTCATTACCCTGGCGGGTATGCTGTTCCGCTGGCACGACTGAGCCATCCTCACCAGAGCACCACCATCAACGCCACCATTGAAAGCGCAAAGATCAGGGTCCGGGTGAACAGTGCCTGAAGGTTGGCCGGCATCTCTTCACCGGCTGCATTGAGCGCTACTTCGCCCTCGGGCACAGCGTGCTCCGCATAACCACCCAACACCTCAGCACTTTCGGCAGAAGAAAAAAAGGAGCGCTGCCAGTGCTTGAGGCAGGCCGAAAAGTTACCCACAAAGCACATGGAAATACCCACCAGCCTGACTGGCAGCCATTCCAGCAACCAGAGCCACCCTGTATCGACAGACTCGCCGGTTGTACTTGCGCGGTCGCGCCGAATCACCGACAACCGATATAAAAGCGCGCCGGGAGCACCCGCCAGGATGAACCAGAACATCGCAGCAAAATAACGCTCGAAGTAGCGGTAGGCAATCACCTCCAGGGCCGCCAGGCGGGACTGCTCCGCATTCACCACATCGTCCTGGCGATCGGGACTGAGCGCCGCAACATCGCGATAAGCCGCCTGGTGATCACCCCGCCCCAGGTCTTCCTCGTAATCCGCCACCTCAGGCTCAAGACTGCCGCGCCCGAGCGCATAGAGAAACACCAGCAAACTCAGCACAAACTGCGGCAAACCCAGCCAGCTGTTACCCAGCAACCCGATCACCAGCGCCAGGGCGGCGACCGGCAGCAACAGGGTGATCACCTGCTGCACGCGGGGAGCCGACTGAAGCTTTGGCCAGCTGGCAAGCCGATCACAGAACCGGTGAAACCAGCCATCGGACTGGATCGCCGCCAACGAACCCAGCTGACGTAACAGCAGAAGCCCCACCACAATTACAATAAATTCCATATCACGCCTCCAGGGCAGCGCTCAATCGCCGCCAGTCAAAGCAGGGGCCCGGATCGGTCTTGCGCCCGGGCGCGATGTCACTGTGACCGACAATACGCTGTTTTGACAGACCGGGGTAGTGCGCCAGTAAAACCCGAACCAGCGCCGCCAGACAGTGGTATTGCTGGTCGGTATAGGGCTGGTCATCGCTGCCCTCCAACTCTATCCCCAGCGAAAAGTCATTACAGTTTTCCGCGCCATCAAAGCAGGACTGCCCCGCGTGCCAGGCGCGGTCGTGAAACGAAACAAACTGCACCACGCCACCATCGCGCCGGATCAACAGGTGAGCGGAGACCCTGAGATCGGCAATCTCACGAAAATAGGGGTGGGCGTCGGCATCCAGGCAATTGGTAAAAAAGTCGCAGATGTGCGCACTGCCAAACTGACCGGGTGGCAGGCTGATATTGTGGATCACCAGCAATGATAGCGCCGCCGTTGCCGGCCGCTGATTAAAGTTTGGCGAGGGCACATGCCGCGCACCCGTCAGCCAGCCTTGCGAATCGATAGAAAAACCAGAAATAGTCTATGCTCCCGGCAAAGAATCACCTGAATACTAGTGGGGGTTATCCCGGGGTTGAAGAATCAGCGGGGACAGCTCCGCAGCCTCTTGTTTGCAGCAGGAAAGCCAACATAGCCTCAATGCACCGATTTGGACTGGCACATCTCACCGACCACACCTTCCAGAGCACGGTCAAACAACCGGGTTTTTTCCAGCGGGCGAAGCTTCTCGGTTTGCAGATCCATCGCCACCCGGTTGCGGTGCTTTTCAGATACTTTGGCGCCCTGGCGGTTCACAAAAATAAATTTACCGGAAGGCAACACAACCCCCGCCAGCTTACAGCGCCGCTTGTCGGCGCCCTCATCGGTCATTTCGACCCAGGCACCTCTGGTGAGGCTATCGGCCCGACGCAGGTACTGCTCATCCACATGCTCAGCCGAATCGTCCTCCAACCCGGCAGGATTACCCGGAATATTGGTTCTGAGCGCATCCACCAGCACCGACTGCAGGGGGCTGGCAGACACACCGTGGCGCAAGCTCTCCTCGCTGCCAGTAACGGGTTCGCCACGAAAATACTGTTCCATCGCCCCCAGCAAACGGCCCATGTCATAGTCGTCGTAGGAGACATTTTCCAGACTGTCCTTGATGGTTGCCAGTACCGGTGCGACAACCCCGGCATCCGTCTGCCCCTGGGCGACCAGCTCAAGCAAACGATCCAGCAACCGAATGCTGCCATGCCATTCTTCAGAATCCTGACCGGACCGCACGTGGTTCAGGAACAACACCTTGCACCAGGCGTCTTCGGCAAAACTGACCACAAAACGCGGCAGGGTTTTGCCCTTTACACGCTCCATCAGCACCTTCACCACGGCCTGATGCGCATGGTTGACCTTTTCTGTGGCAGTCGCCTCCTCCATCAGCCGCTGCTCAAGTACGGCAACACGGCGCCGCTCTTTTTCTACCAGATCAATAAAGTTCAGCAGCAATTGTGTCAGCGCAGCATGGTCGCCGGGAGGCTGCCCGGCGAGCTCATCGGCCACACTGGAAATTGCTCGCGCAACCGGATCTTCATCAACATCGACCTTTTCCGTGTAACCGATGGACGCTTCGGCAATTTCGTTTAACAGCCGTCTGGCCGGGTGCTTTTCCCGATCAAGAAATGTGTTGTCCTTGAGGGCGAGCTGCAGAATAGGCAACTCCAGCTTGCGCAATTCCGTCGCCAACTGGGCACAGGCAATCGTCTGGTGATTGACCTTGACAAACAACCTGTCGAGCAAATCGACGAGTCCTCGCTCAGTACCACCGAGACTGGCTTCTCCCTGCCGCTCGAGATGGCCATCAATAAGTTGTAAAAGCCCTTCGCTGTCGTCAGCTTCAGCGCTGACCGCATTGGACCAGTCCTGCTGCAAATCGCCCACCATGGAGACGAGCTGGTCCCCCTCAATGCGCTGGCGCGTGTCAGCAGCCTCGGAACCCGACTTTCCCGACGCACCCCAGTGCAACAGATTTTTCAGCTGCGAAAGCAACTGACCATAGCGCTGGCCATCATCCTGCCTGCGATTCGTCGGTTGACCGGTACCGGCTTGATGGCGGCTGTCGGTAGCGCGGCTATCCGGGCCGGGCTGACCAGCGGTCTCTCCAGAAGCAGAAGCAGAAACCGGGGCAGGGGAAGAGGAGGAATGTGCGGTGCCGGCCACAGACGCCTGTTCCGGCGGGGGCGCCGGGGGTTTTTCCTGCTGTCGCTGTTCAACCCGAGCCTTGCGCAACTGCTCCAGATCGGGCAACACGCCCATATCGCGGAGACGCTTGTTGCCCTCCACCAGAAAATCCTTCAACGACACCATTACCTGACGGTCAAACAACTTGAACAGCACCAACTTAACCGGCAGTTTGAGTTCGAGGTGGGCCACGGCCTCATTAAAGGATTCACAGATCACATCCGGCCCGACCGGATTGTTTTTCATGGTCACCGTGGCCGGCACCATGGAGCTGAGACGGGTATTGAGGGCTTCGAGTTCAGGCTTGCAGAGCTCCGATACCCGAAACACCATGGTATCCAGTGCGATGATTTCTTCGAGCTGTTCGTTCTCCACCACTTCCAGCCCTTCGGGCTCCTGAGTGGGTAGTTCCGGATCCTGGTGCTGGCCCAGCTGCTGAAAGCTCTGGGTGAGCACACCAAAAAAATTGTGCTCGATATTTTTTCGTTCCATCCGGATCAGACGCATCGCATCAAAATACATGGTTTGCTGGCGGTTGTTGTCCGCGCGATCGGCGAGATCGAAAAAGGTGTCATCCACCTGATCAAACATATTGTTCAGACGGGAAGAGAGGAACGTATGGACACGCCCCTTGAGCGCCAGTAGTGGCCGAGGCAACCGAAACAAAGCTACTGATAGCTTATCTACATCTGTCACTTCTGCCCTCTACTCCAAAACAACCAGTTGCTGATCATAACTTACCTGCACATTCGAGTCTCAGGTTGTCCTGGAAGAATAGCTTAACAACAGGGAACAACAAGGGTGCCCGGCCACTGAAACTGGCCGGCTATGGCACCAATTGTTTATTTGCCGCAGAAGAGGGCATCAGAAAAAGTGTTGCAACAATAAGGCTAGTGAGCCTGGCGGCTGGTTCGAATATCCTTTATTACGCGCTCCAAAGTATTGTCAAACAAGTGTGAGTTATCCAACACAACCAGGTTTTTGTTTTGTATGCTGATGGCCGTGCGGTTGCGGTTCATCTCAGCAACCTTGGTGCCCTGGCGGTTCACGAAAATATAGATTCCCGGGGGAGATATCACTCCAGCCACCTTGCAGCGCTTGTTGGAAGAAGTTTCATCCAGAAAATCAACCCAGGCGCCGCGACAGAGAGAATTGAGTGCCTTCAGAGACGCTTCATCAGGACCTGCCGCCTCATCACCTTCAGTGGCAGCATCCTCCTCCAGTTTGCGCTGCCCCGGCATGTCCGTTTTAATTTTCCTGATAACCACTGTCTCATGTGGTTTATTGGCAACAACGATGGTCTGTACTTTCGGCCCGGCCACCTCTTCCGGTTGGCCGGTCAATTCTTCAGCGACGGGTTCTATCTGGCCAACACCTTCATCGGGTTTATCGTTTTCAGATTTATTGCGATAAAAGTATTCCTCGAGCCTGATGATCAGCCGACCCAGGTCATAGGATTCATAAGCGATATCTTCGAGGTGTTCCTGAATGGCAGCCAATAGCGACTTGACGTCGTCATCACTCACCTCACCGCCATCTGCATGTGCCAGCACCCGGTCCAGAATCCCAACCGCAGTTTCCCACTGCTCGGGCGACGATTCAGTCCGCAGACAGGCCATGAACATCACCCGGCACCAGGCCTTCTCGGCAAAATGTACCAACAGTCGAGGGAAAGACTTGCCCTGCATGCGCTCATTCAGGGTCTTGTCGACCAACTGGTGTGCCTGATTGACCTTTTCGGATGCCGCCGCTTTCTCTATAACGCGCTGCTCCATCATGAGAGCCTTGCGACGTTCCTTTTCTGTCAGCTGAATGAAGTCGAGCAGCAACTGTTTAAGGTCCTCCGTACCCATGGTTTCTTCAGCCGAAAGCTTCTGGGCGATTTCAGAGATAGCTCTACCCACAGGATCGGTATTGATATCCGCATCTTCGGGAAACCCTATGGCAACCTGTGTTATCTCATTGATCAACCTTCTTGCCGGGTGTTTCTCCTTATCAAAAAAGCTGGGGTCCTGAAGCACGATTCTCAGAAGGGGTAATTCCAGCTTCCGCAACTCACGGGAAAACCCGCCCGAAATATGGTTTTCACTGTGCATTCTCGAGAACAGCTGATCCAACAGGCTGACCACACTGTAATCCTGCCGCCCCAGACCCGGGCCGCCCTGTTGCTGGAGTCGGCCCTCAATCAGACCAAGCAGCCCCCCCTCGCTGTGGCTGCTCTCGCCCCACTCGCGCTGCAGGCCGGAAACCAGAGAGACCAGCTGATCCTGGCTGATGGATGCGTTAGGTGCCGAAGCATAAGCATAATTATCCGGTTGCCCCAGAAATTCCTGTAATTGAGAAATAAGCTGGCTGTGGCCGCCGGATCTCTCAGCGCCATGTTTTGCAAAGGCGGAGTTGCCTTCTTGATAATCCGGTTTCTTGGCCGCACCACTGCCCTGAGCAGATTGATTGGGGTTGATCGCTTTTTTTGCCTGCTGCTTTTCCAGGTCAGGCAATACACCGAATTTACGGAGCAACCGGTTACCGTCAACCAATAGAGTCCCAACAGCATCCATGACATGCCGGTCAATCAGTTTAAGCAACACCAGTTTTGAGCGAATATCAATTTCCAGCTCCAATAGTGTCTGCCGCAGTGATTCACAGATAATGTCCGGCCCAAGGGGGTTGTTAATTGCGGTGACTTCACTGGGCACTATGGAATTTATCCGCATCACCAGCAGCTTGAGATCGTATTTATGGCGCTTCGCCACCTTGGAAACCATGCTGTCCATGGCAATCATTTCTTCGAGATCTTCGTTTTCCACCAGCGTGAGACCCGCCGGGCTCTCCGCTGCGGATGCCCTGGTGCTGGCACCCCGATATCCCCGGTTGCCAAGCCGTTGAAAAGAATTGTCGATGGCCTGTGAAAATTTATGTTCAATTGATTTTCGTTGCAGACGAATCAACCGCATCGCATCGAAATACGTTGCCTGCTCACCGTTACTCGCCGCCCGATCTGCAAGATCGAAAAACGTATCATCCACATGGTCAAAAACTTCAGCCAGCCGCTGATCCAAAACGACTTTTGCGTGATCTCTCAACTGGCGAAGGGACTCAGGCATTTCAAAGCCCCTGGCCTTCATTTTTTCAGCCTCAACTAATTTCAAACGCTCGTTCATCATTGTGTGGCCTGCTCGGAGATAAATCGTATTAGACGAAGTGGTCAAATATTGACTCAGATTATAGGTCCCATACCCAGCACCCGGGATAAGTGAAACGCCAACCAGTTCCCATAACTGACCAGCCGATCAGGACTTTGTCCAAAACCGAGAAACAGGTCACACTTGCTGCCGCCAATGACTGCCGCAACTTATTCCACACCAGCCTATTCCCCCATAAACGACTGTTGTAATATGCCCGGATCGCAGCTGGATACCCTATGTCAAAGAATTTGCCTGAAAACCATATCGCCACCTCCGTCAAGCAGGCCCTCGCAGAAGATATCGGCGAAGGGGATATTACTGCCCTCCTGATTCCAGAAGAAAACACTGCCGAGGCCAGCGTCATTACCCGTGAACAGATGGTGGTATGCGGAACGGCCTGGGTGGATGAAGTGTTCGCCCAGCTTGACCCCGCGGTCAGGATCGAATGGCGGGTTCGCGACGGTGACGAGGTCAAACCGGGGGGAACTCTCCTGACCCTCTCCGGACCGGCCCGCAGCCTGCTGACCGGCGAGCGCACCGCGCTGAACTTTTTGCAGACCCTCTCCGGCACCGCCACCATTGCACGGCAGTTTGCGGCACTGGTAAAAGGGACGACCATTCAGATTCTCGATACCCGAAAAACCATCCCCGGCCTGCGTCTGGCGCAAAAATATGCGGTGACCGTGGGCGGTTGTCACAACCACCGTATCGGGCTGTACGACGCCTTTCTGATCAAGGAAAACCACATTGCCGCCTGTGGTGGCATCGTCGCTGCCGTCACCAAGGCACGGGAGATCGCCCCCGGCAAACCTGTCGAGGTGGAAGTAGAGAGTCTGGAGGAGTTTCAGCAGGCGCTGCAGGCCGGAGCCGACATTATCATGCTGGACAATTTCGATGAAAAACAGATCCGCGAAGCGATCGCCATGAACCAGGGGGCCGCCAGACTGGAAGTGTCCGGCAACCTGGAAATGGACAACCTCTCCTCAAAAGCTATCGAAGGAATCGATTACCTGTCATCCGGCAGCCTGACGAAGCACTGCCGGGCCATTGACCTGTCGATGCGGATACAGCTGAAAAGCCTGCCGGGCTAGACCCACTCCGCCATCAGCGCAGCATAGGACTCGTCGTCCGGAATCTGGCGCGGCGGATGCTTGCAGAAGAACGCCGAGGGAATGTCCACAGTCCCACTGATGCCGCGCTCCAGCGCCAGCTTCGCACAGCGAAGGGTGTCGATGGCCACCCCGGCGGAATTTGGCGAATCCTCCACCGACAGCCGCAGTTCAATATTCATCGGCACATCGCCGAACAATTTGCCCTCCATGCGGATAAAGCAGACCTTGTTGTCATTCTGCCAGGGCACATAGTCACTCGGCCCCACGTGAATATTCTCATCGGCCAGCCGCTGGGGAATAGCACTCTGCACCGCTTCGGTCTTGGACTCTTTCTTGGAGGCCAGGCGATCCCGATTCAGCATATTCAGAAAATCCGTGTTACCACCGGTATTCAGCTGGTAGGTCCGCTCCAGTTTCACGCCGCGATTTTTGAACAGGTTACCCAGCGTACGATGAAGAATCGTCGCCCCCAACTGCGCCTTGATATCATCGCCGATAATCGGCAGGTTCTTTGCCTTGAAGCGGGCGGCCCAGTCCGGATTGCTGGCAATGAATACCGGGATATTGTTAACAAAGGCACAACCGGCCTCCAGGGCGCACTCGGCATAAAACTCAGTAGCTTTCTGGGAACCCACCGGCAGATAGTTCATCACCACATCCACCGCTGCATCCTTTAACTGCGCCACCACATCGGCCAGGCTCGGCTGGGGGTCGGAGCAGAGCAGAAACGTGCGATCATCGCCGTAACCCGCCATATGCTCTGAATAACCGTCGAGCACATTGCCCATGGAAACTGTGACACCGCAGGGCGGCAGATCCGGACAAAATACCGCAGTACAGTTGGGCAGTGAAAAAATCGCCTCGTTGACATCCCGACCCACTTTTCGCTTATCGATATCAAAGGCAGCGACCACCTCGATATCTTCCGGCCGGTAACCGCCCAGTTCGTAATTCAGCAAACCGATTGAATCCTGCACCCCACGCAAACGGTAGTGGTGAATTCCCTGAATCAGCGAGCTGGCACAGTTGCCCACACCCACCACCGCTATTTTTATTTTCTGTCTTTCCACTTGGGCTCCTTAAACATCAAAAACAGCAAAACCTAGTCGTCGCTGACAAACCTGCCAGAGGTCACAAATACCACCCGCCGGTGCAGGGGATAATTAATGGCCAATGCCACCGCAGTCGCCACCAATATCCTCGCCAACAAATAATCCAGTGAAAAATACTCTACCAACGTCAATACGCCAACCACATTGGCGGCGGCGGCGATCAGACAAACCAGCATATAGCTATAGATCTGCCAGCCAATGTCCTCCCGGTGGGCATTGAAACTCCAGCGGCGGTTGAGAAAAAAGTTTACCAACCCGCCACTGATCGGCCCAGCCGCCACGGCAAACGCCAGCGGCAGACCCAACACCTGAAAACACAGCATCATCACCAGAAAATCGATAGCCGTGGCCACCACAGCCGATGTCTGCGCCCGAAAAAACATCCGTCAACCCGCCCGTGCCGACAGGAACAACGCCCTGAACCGCAGCGCCGCAGAGACATTACCCAGTACGGCCACGAGCCAGATCACCAGCAATAGCGGCAGGCCCTGCGGCCAGAATGCCGAGGCCGCCAATCCCAGCAACAGATACACGTAGCGCTCCGTGCGCTTCATGACACCCCGGGGGACGGCCAGCGTCATGGCCTCCGCCTTGGCGGTGGTGTAACTGATCATGAATGAGCCGTGAATGGCCAGCAGACAACCCAGCAGAGCCCAGGTCTGGTGGCGAAAAAACAGCGCACACCCGGCCAGCAACATAAAATCCACATAGCGATCAATGGTGGAATCGAGCACCACACCACCGCGATCCGCTGTCGCCTGCAACCGCGCCAGCATGCCGTCCAGCACATCGCTGACACCGGACAACAGGGCCAGGCAGAACCCGTAGCCAAAATGGCCGAGGGCAATCGACACTGCGGCAAGCAGGCCGAACAGCAAAGACACGAACGTGACCTGATTGGGCGTCACCGAACAGCGCTGCAACAGTCTCACCAGCGGCTCGACACACCAAACCGCAAAATTCATCAACGCCTTGCCGAGCAGCGCGCTGCCACCCTGACGATCCACGCGCTCGTAGCGTTTGAACCCCCCGCCGGCCAAACCCCGCAGAAAATAAATCAGACCGAGTGACAGCATCAGCACAAACACCGCCAGAACGACCCATGCCTCACGCTCTATCACGGCGAGCACCCGGTGACTTCATCGGCCCTGATCGGCAACCGTTTACGACGGATCCACCCGTATAAAACGCCAAACAACATCGTTATTTTTATCTCACCTTCAGCCAGCCACTACGGTCAACGCGAACACTGTCGCCCTGACCCCTCGACACCGGCCATTATAGGAAGGTCAAGAGCCGCTTCCCACCGTTTATTTCAAACCGATGACACCCGTTGCAATGAGAGATGATAATTTGATCCAGCGCAACGATCTGCCACATATTTCTCAAAGCGACTGTTTCATTTAATAATAAATCTCATTACCATTAAGGGTTATTGCTACCGGAGAGGGTGTTATGCAAATCAGTAGGCGTTTTCCACACTGTATTCTGGGCCTGCTTCTGGCCTGCTCCACTGCGGTTGCCTCAGCCGCTGAAGTCAACTTGTATTCCGCGCGGATCGAGGCGCTGATCAAGCCATTGCTGGACACCTTTACCGAGCAGACCGGTATCGAGGTCAATCTGGTCACCGGCGATGCCGACGGTCTGATTCAGCGCCTGAAGAGTGAAGGCCGCAACTCCCCCGCAGATATTCTGCTCACCACCGATGTAGGCCGCCTGTACCGGGCCAAAGAGGCCAACCTGACCCAATCGGTGGAATCGACCACACTGGAGAAAAACATCCCCGTGATGTATCGCGATGACAGCAACCACTGGTTTGGTCTATCCCTGCGTGCGCGGCCCATCCTTTACGTCAAGGACAAAGTGGACCCGGCCGAACTGAGCAACTACGAAGACCTCAGCGACCCTAAATGGAAAGGCAAAATCTGTATTCGCTCTTCCAACAATGTTTACAACCAGTCCATGGTGGCATCGCTGATCGCCGCCAATGGTCTGGAGGCCACCGAGGAATGGGCCAAGGGGTTAGTAGCCAATTTCGCCATGCCACCCAGAGGTGGCGACCGCGACCAGATCAAGGCGGCGGCGGCCGGCCAGTGCGACCTGGCCATCGCCAATACCTATTACCTGGCGGGCATGCTCACCAGCGATGACGAAGAGCAGCGGGCTGCCGCCGAAAAAATGGCCGTGTTCTGGCCCAACCAGGATGGTCGTGGCGCCCACGTCAATATCTCCGGTGCTGCCGTCACCGCCTCGGCACCCAACCGCGACAACGCCATTGCCCTGCTGGAATTTTTAAGCACCGATGCGGCGCAATCCTGGTATGCACGTGAAAATGGCGAATACCCCATCCGCGATGATATCGAGATCGGTCCGGTACTGAGCAGCTGGGGCACCTTCAAGGCGGACCCGGTGGAACTTTACAAGCTGGGAGCCGGCAACGGCGAGGCACTGCGCCTGATGGATCGGGCCGGCTGGCGCTAGCCCGCCAAGCCCCCTCCATGCCAGATTCTCCACGACAACAACAGACACTGATCAGTACCGGCGCAGTGCTCCTGGCACTGTTGCTGGCGCTGCCGGTGATTGTCGTGGTGAGCTACGTGTTTGTGCCCACTGGCGAAATCTGGAGCCATCTGGCCGCCACGGTGCTGCCGGATTACATTATCAACTCGTTGCTGCTGATGCTCGGCGTCGCCATCGGCACCCTGCTGATCGGGGTGAGTACCGGCTGGCTCACCAGCATGTGCCAGTTTCCCGGCCGGGGCCTGTTTGAATGGGCCCTGCTGCTGCCCATGGCCATGCCCGCCTACATCATCGCCTACACCTATACCGGCATGCTGGACTTCTCGGGACCGGTACAAACCACCCTGCGGGAACTGACCGGCTGGGGCTTCGGGGATTATTATTTCCCCGATCTCCGCTCGATCGAAGGGGCTGCCATCATGCTCACGCTGGTGCTCTACCCCTATGTTTACCTGCTCAGCCGCGCCGCTTTTCTCAATCAGTCCATCTGTGTGCTGGATGCCAGCCGTACCCTGGGCAACGGGCCATGGAGCACCTTCCTGTTTGTCGCCCTGCCATTGGCCCGACCGGCGATTATCGCGGGGCTGTCACTGGCATTGATGGAAACCCTTGCGGATTTTGGCACCGTGCAATATTTCGGGGTATCCACCTTTACCACCGGCATTTTCCGCACCTGGTTCGGCATGGGCAGTGCCGCCGCCGCGGCCCAACTGGCTGCCGGGCTGATGGGTTTCGTGATGATTCTGATTCTGGTGGAGCGCTACTCCCGACGCCGCGCCCGTTACCACCACACCAGCCGCCGCCATCAGGATATCCACCGCTATTCACTGCGGGGCATGCGAGCCGTTGCGGCAAGCGGTTTCTGCTTCGGTATCGTCGCATTGGGATTTCTGCTGCCCGCCACTCAATTGCTGAGCTGGACGGTCAGTGTTGCCGACCAGGTGCTCGATGCACGGTTCATGGGGCTGGTGACAAACAGTCTCGAGCTGGCCAGTTACGCCGCCGTGCTGGCTCTGCTGCTGGCTTTACTGCTGGCCTACAGCCAGCGACTGTTTCCGGGCAAGGTTCTGCAGGGTGCCGTCCGGCTGGCAGGCATGGGCTACGCGGTACCCGGCCCGGTGATTGCGGTGGGTGTGATGATTCCGTTTTCCTTTATCGACAACAGCATCGACAGCTGGGCGCGCAGCAATTTCGATATATCCACCGGGCTTATGCTCAGTGGCACCGTGGTGGCCGTGGTGTTTGCCTACCTGACCCGGTTTCTCGGTGTATCGCTGCAAACGGTGGACAGCGGCCTGAGCAAAATCACCCCATCCATGGACGAAGCCGGTCGCTCCTTCGGTTATGGCCCCCTGCAAATCCTCAGACAGGTGCATGTGCCCATGCTGAAAGGCTCCCTGCTCACCGCCCTGCTGCTGGTCTTTGTCGACGTCCTGAAAGAGCTCCCGGCCACCCTGATTTTGAGGCCATTCAATTTCAACACCCTCGCCGTGCGCGCCTACGAACTGGCATCGGATGAACGTCTCGCCGAGGCCGCGCCCGCTGCCCTGGCCATCGTCGCTGCTGGTATACTGCCGGTCATCTTGATCAGTTGGACCATTACCCGGACCCGCCGGGTGGCCGTCACCAGGGATACCCCATGACATGACATCACAACTCACCGTCACGGACCTGCAAATTGACTACGCGGGAACAAGTATCCTGCAACATATTTCTTTCTCGCTGGAAGCGGGTGAAATCGCCTGCCTTGTCGGGCCGTCTGGCTGCGGTAAAACCTCCCTGCTGAGAGCCATCGCCGGCTTCGAACCGATTTCCGCCGGACAGATCGAACTGCGTGGCCGGATCGTCTCCGGCCCCGACAAAACACTGCCGCCGGAACAGCGCCACATCGGTATGGTGTTTCAGGACTTTGCCCTGTTTCCCCACCTCACCGTAGCCAGGAACATCGCCTTCGGTCTGCGCAAAATGCCGCGCGGGCAGCGTCGGCAGCGGGTCGACGAACTGCTCAAGCTGGTGGAGATGCAGGATACCCGCAACCAGTACCCCCACCAGCTCTCCGGCGGCCAGCAACAGCGCATCGCACTGGCGCGCGCCATGGCGCCGCGCCCGGATATCCTGATGCTCGATGAACCCTTTTCCAGCATGGACTCGGAACTGCGCGAACAACTGGCCCGCGACGTGCGCCAACTGCTGCGCAAGGACGGCATCACCGCCATTCTGGTGACCCACGACCAGAACGAAGCCTTTGCCATGGCAGACCACATCGGCGTACTGGGGGAGGGGACACTGCACCAGTGGGGCACCGGGTTTGATCTCTACCACCGCCCCGCCGACCGGTTTGTCGCCGACTTCATCGGCCAGGGTGTACTGCTGCCGGGCATGATCATCAACGACAAGCAGGTGCGCACCGAGCTGGGAATCGTCACCGGCGATCTGGAACCCGGCGAAGCCGCCTCACCGGCCAAAATAGTCGACCTGCTGCTGCGTCCCGACGATGTCATTCACGTTGAAGACAGCCACCTGCAAGCCGAAATTGTCGCCCGCGCCTTTCGCGGCGCCGTGTACCTCTACACCCTGCGCCTGGAGAGCGGCCAGAAAGTGCTCTGCCTGGTACAGAGCCATCACCAGCACGAAATCGGTGAAATGCTCGGCATCCGTCTGGAAGCGGACCACCTGCCGGTCTTCAGGCGGCACACCTCCCCGGCAACCTGACACCCGGTCACTTATACCGGGTGTCGTTGAAAAGACTACAAAACTCCGCTCTGCTATCTATCCAGACGGCCTTCGCCGGATTACACTTCGCACAGATAACCCGCTCCGGCGCCGACTCGACCAACCCCTAAAAATAATAACTATTTTTAATAATCATTGATGCTAAGAAAAACCTGCAAGGATGTGGTGCTATTCCCCATCACCATTTATCGGGCCTGCCTGTGGCTGCCCGCGCGGCTGCGTGGCGACCGGTGGCACCCCCGTATCAACACGACTCTCGGCCTGCTGCTTTACGGCCTGTTTGGCCTGCCACTATCCATCCTGCTTCTGCTTGAAATACTGATCGTCATCAATACCCAACTGATGGCACAGCCGATGGATGACGACGAAGCCACACAGCAACCGCTCTCATCGACCGGCTACAGCCCCACTCACCACGGACCCGGCAGGGCACTGGCGGAGTGGCCCTCAGACCTACAGGTCACACTGCCCGGCTATGCGGACAACGCATCCCCACCGCCGGACCCGACACTGCCACGCGACCAGTATTATGACCAGCTACTGGCAATCTACAGCCCCACCATCCTTCACAAAATGGGGCACGAACCGCTGTGGGACATTCCCACCGACATCTTCTTCGACGGCGACACAGACCCGCGCAACAACGTGAGCAATGCCCTGAGCCTAGGCACAGTGCCACCAGTGGTCCACGGCGAAGTCATTGCCGAAACCCGCGACGCCTACTACCTCACTTACATGCTCTATCACGTCAAGGACTACGACCTGCCCGTGCGGGAAGCCATCTCCGACGCCACCTTTCACGACGGCGACAACGAAGGCATTCAATTGCGCATCGACAAGGCCAGCATGCAGGTCACCCTGGTAGAAACCTGGTTCCACAACCGCTTCTTCCTATGTAACCGCACCGGCGAATCCCAGGGCACCGAACCCATCCAGACCCGCACCCTGTTCGAGGGCGGCACCCACCTCGTCCTGTTCGTCCAGAGCATGGGGCACGGCGTGCGCTGCGCCAGCCCGGCGGATTTGGAAGAACTGGCCAACAACAGCAAAATCCTGCGACTGGCCAGCGACCCGGACAAGCTGATTGCACCCGCAATCAACGACCACACCGAATACAATATCGGCTACCGACTCTCCAGCCTGAAGCCCTGGTACCGCCTGGCTAAAACCCATGCTGACTCCGGCAATGACGCCACCACCCTGTTCGAAGACACCATCGTGCTGAGCACAGATTCCACCGGAAAGGAGATTCAGATCGGCAAATTCTTCGCCGCCAACGACTTCGAAAAACGCGCCTGGTCACGTCCCAAACCGCCCTGGGCATGGGACGATCGTTGGGACGACATCCCCGTCGCCCTGTGGCACTTCCACCCTGCACTGGCCTTCAACAGCCATACCGGCGAAACCTACTCGGAGCAGTATTACTACAACGCCCCGATGAGCCTGATCTTTACCGCCGATGAAAGAAACACCGTGCTGACCAGCCTGCTGAACGAACACTACCACCGTGCACCCCAGCGGCTGGCGAGAAAAACCAACCCGGCGGTCCGGCAGCCATCCTCACCGCCCACCGAAAAGCCGGGCATCGGAGTACAGGTCAAACGCTATATGAACTACGTGATTCATTCGTTGGGGTAATAGCCTGCCAAATAAACATTGCTCGTGGCCATCCTCCTGGCCAAGGCAGCACCCTCGCAGATATCCACTTGATAGAAATGATAGCGAGTCGATTCGACTACCGAAGCCAGTGACTCCAGGTTGCCCGCATAGGTCAACTTATCGAGGTTGGCGACCTCGCTAGCGGTATTGTCGATCCACGGCGGAGCCGATAAAGCCGGCACCGCCGGTTATTAGAATTTTTGAGGTCACTATCTTTACCAAAAATGATTTAAATCTTACCCAAGCGCTGCATCCACGGCGGCTACAACGGTTTTTACTCCGTCGTCAAGGCCAACCCAGAGCGGTAAACGCACCAACCTTTTCGCAACGCTATCGGTCTTCAGGGTCCCACAGGAACGCCCAAAGCGTAAACCACCAGGCGCCTCTTCATGTCACTTTCCTTACCAGAATTGTGAATTCATATAACCCGTAATCATGTAGCAATGCCACATTGCACGAGTAGCGGCGCTTGCAGAGGTCAAACAATGCGCAGGGATCCGCATAGAAGAGATCGTCGCGCATCTTCTCTGCATCCGAATAAGAAGTCAGGCAGTTGAAGGAAAAACCGATGCGACTGGTACGGTCGAGAATGTCCAACGCGGCTTCGACATATTCACACCATTCCGCACCTTATCAGCCCCCTGATAACGCTGCTGAGCGGACCGAATCATATTTTCAGAGACATCAATGCCAGAATAGCAAAATCCAGAAAAGCGGCCACCGAGAAAATCACGCAGCGCTCCATAGCCACAACCGAGATCATTGAGCGAAAATTGATTCTGACCATCGATGAGCTTGCACAGCTGCTCGAAGCGCAACGTTTGACTGTATTCTCCGTTCCAGTCAACCCCTTTTGGGGTTTCGCCATGGAGTGCTAATTTTTCCGAGTAGTAGTCAGCCACATCAGACAAGATTGCTTTCTCAATGCCGCCGCTCATTTTTGCCTCTCTTGCGGCACGGGCCAAGCCTCAAAAAAATTATCATGAGCCTAAACCATGCCACCATTAACACTTAGTGCTTTTAGCATCACGCGTAGATAAATAGTCAAGGATAGAACATGGCTCGACATAATCGAATCCAAAAATATTTTTTTCCTCAAGCGAGAGCCCGACACCCTCAAAGCTCCTTGGGATATTTATCTGCTGTTTGAAAAAAGGAATAGTGTAAACATGATTAACTGCGCGCCTTGCCAGGTGCGAATTATTATACCCACCTGCATGGAATAGCATACAATCGAGCAAGATAAAGGATCCTGCTTTTGCTTCAATCTGTACTGCATTTCTGCTGACATAGCTTTCAGAAGGAAAGGCTTCTGATTTGTGCGACGCAGGAAGAACGAAAGTAGCTCCATTATCAAAGGTGAAGTCATCAACACAAAACAGGGCATTAATGGCAAGCGGCCTTGATGAGATGAAGTGCTGATAGGGCAGGTCACGATGCCATGCGCCCTGATTATATATTTCCTGCGGCGGATTGATCACACCATTCTGTTGATTAAGGATAAACTTTCCCGAAATCAAACATCCAAGAACAGACAATAATCTGGTATTTAGAACAAGATCGATAAACGGCCTGCCTCCATGCGCGAACGGAGAGCGAATCGTGTAAATTTCGTTGATGGCCCTTAGTCGAGATTCACCATAGGTTTCAATATAACGCTTTAATGTACGATCAAACTCATCCGAAACGTCTTGGATCTGTGACAATGAACAACCCGAATCCAGAACGGCATAGCCAAGACTACGAACTTGTTCAACCACCTCATCAAGAGTGTTATCCACCTTGCTTTGCTCAAGAACACCGTAAAAATCCCGAGGCACATCATTAGGCATCATCCTCTCCCCTTTCCTTTGTGCCTTTTTTATACAGGTGGCGAACAATTGTATAGGGGCGCTGCTTTACTTCAGAAAACAGCTTTGAAATATATATCCCCTGAATACCAATAAAAAAAATAATCAGCCCTGAAAAAAGCCATATTGATGCAATAATCGAAGTATACCCATCCGGTGGAGAGGAGCCCGACATATACCCTACTGAAAGATAAACGATATAAGCAAGAGCGGAAATAGAAATACATAGCCCCGAGTAAAACGTAAAAACCAGTGGTAGGCTGCTGAACGATGTTACTGCATTTACAAGATGACTAAACTTTCTGGAGAATGTATAGGTCGTACGGCTACTAGAACGTTTAAGTACGTTTCGCTGGCATTGTTTGAATCCCGTCAGCAGCCAAAGACCACCAATATTTATTTCGCGTTCCCGATGCAAAAGAAGCGCTTCCACGTATCGTCGGGTCATCAATCTTGCTGTCAAAATATTGTCTGGCTGCGCTATTCCGGTAAGAAGGCGGAATATGCGATAAAAAAGGTTGCCGGTAACTTGCTCGAAAAGCCCGCCTTTTCTTACGGACTGAACACCAAAAACAACATCACTTGCTTCGTCATTCATTTGCATTTCAAACTGAAGCAACCACTCAGGATCCTCTTCTAGGTCACTGTCGATCAGAAATACCCGCTCGCCCACCGCGTGGGCAAGCCCGGTCATCATGGCCTTGTGATGACCGAAGTTACGCGATAGGTCCACGACGACAACATGACCATCGTACTCTGAAATTTGCACAGCCAAGTCCAAACTGCTGTCTGGCGATCCGTCGTTTACCAGCACGATCTCATAATTGTCACCGACGAGCTGTCTGGCAGCGGCACCCGCACGCTGATGAAACTCGGCAATGTAGGGAGCAGATTGGTAGAGGGTTGCAACGATAGACAACTTCATGAGCGCACATACCTCATGTTGCGGTGTGCATTTTTACCGCAGTTGAAAAGCAAATCGAGAATGCTGACCTCGTGGGTGAAGTCGCCCCAAAGCTGAGGATATTCTGGGTATCCGGCGTAGTCAAACCACGTCAGCTGGATACCACGCTTGGCGAACACGGCTCTGTCGATGTAGTCCTTGGTAGCGGGGCCGGAGATGTATTCGCTCCCACCACCCGCCGCACACAGATCAGCTAACCGCTCTGACTTACCTTCAGACAATGGATAATCCCATGAATTACTGATGGTCGTCTTGATACCCAGGTAAGTGCAAATTGCTTCAATAAAGCATCGATTCAGTTGTGAAAGTTGCTCTGGCGGCTCAGCCAAATAAAGCGGCTCAAGCCAGGCCGAAATCTCGTTGAAATATGGTGCACGGCGATAGTTCTGCGAAAGTGCTTTCCAATGATCCTTTGCCCACTGGGTACCTTCGACCTCCGTTTCGCGAATGGCCTGGTAATATTTGCCCTTTACCTTGACAGGAATAGTCAGCCAGTTAGCACCTTGTGTCGTCTTGATCTGATTTCGATTACGCCAATCACGCCGAGTATATTGCATGTCATCAAAGAGAATAAACTCGTCGACTGCAGCAATCATGTCGAAGTAGCCTTTCCAGGGAATATAGTTGGATTGAACAATAGCTACTTTCTTCACAATGGTTTGCTGCCCACCAAATACGTGAATTATCTTAGAGCATCAATTGGCATAAGAGGCGCTTCCTTTAACAGCGAGTACCGCTCGGCATGTCCGGGAATCTATCATTGGTGGGCTGAAGCTGGTCACTATCAAGATCTCCCTAGCTCCTGCCTCCACGCAAGCATCCTCCAGCTGACCTTTCCCCTGAATTAGCACCATTGGCTTGATGACATTTGGACTCATTATAACAAGGAACTACTATAGCCAGCGTGCCAACTTTATTACTAATTTGATCCATTATTTCTTATTCCTAATACTGTTCCACAGTATTTACTGATGCAGCTTCGAAATATCCACAATTGAACCTGTAAAACCGTCGATATTATATTCATCCAAAAGTTTAACCTCATAGGTATCAGGCGCCTTTAGTGCTTGATATAGCAAAGCAGACATATACTGCCCCCCATGGGACACGTTGCTCAACACCAAGGCAAAACTGTCGGGATATTCACTCAAGTCTGCCTGATTGTTATGGTATGTCACAATATATTTGAAATTCTCTTTACGGTGATCGATGTACCCCATTATTGGACTTGATGTATAAAAGGTATCAAAGAGATTCAGATAGACATTCCGGTCATCTATATTTTCTGCCGATTTCAGTAGAGAGCTTTGCATTTCATTGAAGGACCTGTATTCCATACTGCGCTCTGCAATAGAAAATGCCGTAATATCTTTCCCATAATTCGGATAATATTCCCCTGATTTATTGCTCCAGAAAAAACCTATCATCACCAACATAAGAACATTGACAAAAATTTTTACAGCATGACTATAGCTTTTATTTTCTCGCTTTAACTTACCACTTGCACACGATATCAGCGTGACAAGTGTTATAACCATTACAGGCCAAATCCAGATGTAGTACCTTATAAGCGGGTAAAACTCCACACCAGTCAATGGGACTACAACAATAAAACCCACAAACGCACTTATCATCAATATACCGCCGAGCAGTACCCTTTTTTCGGCCTCGATATCTCCCGCACCGTGATTGCTCAGCAAAAATTTCCTTCTGAACATATCCTTGTTCTTCACCAAATACCACCATCCACCCATAGCAAGGAAAAGCAATATCAAATAGAAGTCGGGTGTCTGCGAGAGCCGACCATGAAACTGATGGATTAAATAGCCAACAAAATCAGTATTGTTAGTTAGTGCCTTATCGGCAGCCTGCATCCAACGCAACCATTCAATACCAACACCAAATATCGCCATTATAGCCACATAAAGCATACGCCTGGCTCGCCCACCCTTTTCGAGCATAAATAGCAAAGAAAGGCACGTTATTATCGGCAAACCTAGCGACTTGACCAAGCAAGCGGCAATTGCAGCAATCGCCGCCCAAAAATAATTCTGCTTAACCCAATTTGAGAAGGCGAGCATTACACATAGGCTTCCCCCGATCTCCATATACATATATCTTGATTGAATTAGAAAAGGAGGAAAAAGCAAGATAGCTGCTGTCACCAACAGCGAAGTATAAATGCCGAAAATTGACCTGCTCAGATTAAAAACGACAGCCAACACCGCCCCGGTTAAAAGAAACTGGATGAAGTGAAGCAATAGGTAGACAAGCTCATTATCACCATCGAACAGCCACATCACTGCCGCCGTCACAACTGTGATAGGTGTATATACGTGGACGTTCGGGCCCGCTTGCCGAAATCCGGGCTCTTCTACCAAGGCGTAAAAATCAAATCCTGTTTCATAGAGGTAAATTGCGGGAGCAAAGACACCAGCCGCAGTATCCCATACAGGCTTTTCGTAACGAGCATCCCAATTGAGGATACAAACAAGAATGAAAAAAACCAAAAATACCAAACACGCAGAAAAGTACTTTTTTCCTTTTAAAATATCCATTACCTTTCCACAACTCTAGGCACTCATAACTTAAGCGTTTTCATCAAACCAGCCCCGCAACCAATTAAGAGTGCATCTAAAATCCGAACTATAGATTTAACCTAAAAACCCAAGTTTTCGAATAACTATTGCACAAACTTATCGAATTTTCTGGTCACAAATACCGGCCGTATCAAACCCGACGTCATTCTTATAATGCTCGCACAGGTCACGAAGCATACCGGCAGTGTCGGCATCCCCTTCATACTGGTCCAGCGACCACCATTTTTTTTCGGGGATGTTAATCAGCACCAAGTATTCGCCCATGCTGGGAATCAGGGTCAACTGCCAGTCACCTTTGACCACGGCGCGGTGTTTGCTCCTGATAATCATGTCCCGGAAGTCATCCCTGACCACCAGCTTGCCGGCAGCATCGGTGGCATAAATTCCCACGGTCTGGGTCAGCAACCTTTTTTTGTTGATCTCGTCCTTGGTCAGTTCCGTGACAATTACCCCGGTTTCCATAAACAGAGGCCTGTTTGATAACTCCCGGTCGGTGACAGAAAGCAGTGATAGACCATCGAACGCTTTATCTGCAAAGCGGTTATCCAGCAGTTCTGAGATCGTCGGGGCAATATCCATCAGTGAGCCGTTACCGGTGCGGAGCGCCGGGCCAAAATCATCGTTGCCGTAACTTTTTGCTGCCAGTAGCACACGGCTCTGGCCCAAGTTAAGCAGATTGGTGGCGTGGCCGCGGGTGGTGGTATACACCTCAAAAATGGCATCGTCCCGGGCTGCCGTTAATTCATCGGCCGGCAGATCAAAGCCGTCACCGTGGTCCGACATAAAGAACACGTAGGCATTATCCAGCGCACCGGTCGCCTCCAAGTCCGCCATAAACTGACCGAACTGCCTATCTACCTGCTTCAGCATCATGCGGTAGCGGTAAAACGACTGCTCGGCGGGGTCATCGCTATAGGCCTCACCCTCCAATGGCTCCCACTCCCGTGATAACCAGGGCCAGTGGGGCAACACAAAATGAGCAGCCAGAAACACCGGTTTATCCGGCTCGCTGACCACGGCATCCAGAATCGCCTGGCTGTATCGCTCGGGGTCGTAGTTCATGTCGCGCCCCCGGTTCAGATACATATTCGGAAACAGCCACTTGCCCGCCACGGTATTGCAAAGCAGGTTGACCAGCGGGTGATCAAAACCGCCGAGCATGAAGTTGAGTGCACCGTACTCGGGGCCGACTACCTCATCAAAACCGAAAGTTTCGTCAATGTTATTGAAGCGCCTCTCGTCCATCGCATAAATTGAACGATAGCCACTATTCTGCATCCAGCGTCCCAGTGCGCGGTTTTTGTCTATATATTTATGGTTAGTCAGATTGTAGCGGCCATTGTGGTTGACCGGCTCGGCACCAGTGAGAATGCTCATCCACGCCGGAAAGGTTCGGGCATAGGGCGTGTAGGCATTTTCAAATACGGTGCTCTGTTGCAGAAATTTGTCTACATTGGGCGTCAGGCCGGTGGTATTGCCAAAATAGCCGGTCTGGTCCGGACGCAGGGAATCGATACCGATAATAAAGATATTGGGTGGTCCAGCACCATTGGCCCCAGCACTATTAACCACAGCACTATTAACCACAGCGCCATTAAATTGCGCATTGCCGGCTGTGATGCTCAACCCGTACATCACGCCAAACGCGCCCACTGCCAACACACAGGCCGAGCCCCAGACACGGGCGTTGCGCCGAATCAGAAAACCCAGGCTTACAACAAACGCCACGGCAAAAATCGTCAGCAGGCCGACGAATACCGCGTCACTCATTAACCAGGGGCTTTGATGGAGAAAACCGCTGCCCTGCATCTGCGGATAGCGCCGGTTACTCCACACCAGCAACAACAGCGCCGACAACAGAAACAGCAATACCGGCAACAACTGGCGGTTTTTCGGGCTGATCGCAGGCAGGCCCAGCCAGCCCGCAGAAGCCAGCCACAGTAAAAATAGCCAGGCCAGATGAATCGCCACCATGGCCAGCACAAAGTAGCCCAGATCCCACCAGAAGCCGGGGCTGACCAGCAGAGCATGGTAGAAGGCTTTCATGTCAACCTGGTCCGGCGCCACAATCAGCACCTGGTAAAAGTTGGCCACTAACACCACCAACAGAAAACCCAAAATCAGCCCGGTGTAGAGGGAGATCGACTTGCGGGGTGGGATAGCTTCTAATCTGGGTCTGGCGGCCAGGCTGCGGTCCGTATCGGGGGTGTCCGTCATAATCAATTACATCTGCTGGTAATAAGCTTCATTCATGAAAAAACCCTGCCAGGTCATCCAGGCAGGGTTTTGTTTACCACGATCGTGAACTGATCCAGTAGCAATCACACTCACAAGGCCCAAAGGCCCAGGTGCGGACTTAGCCTTTACAGGAACCTGGCAGGAATTTATTCATAGTAGTATTTTCAGGCTCACACTTAAACTTGAATATCTGCGTGCCTGCGTCAGAGGTCGTCATTGTGGTGGTACTATCGGAATAAGGTACCAGCTTGATGACCTCGCTATCAACGTCAGTATCACCAAAGCCCTGAGTAGTGACCTCGATCACGCCACTACCGGTCGTATGAATACTTTTGACGTATTTGGTAATGCCGTTGCCACCGGTACCGCTGCCTTCACCACAACCCCAACCGTCGGACCCGATGGTCGACAGGGAGGTTGAATCGGCTGTCTGGTAGACCTCAGATATCGTGGTGCGGCACTGGCTGGTGGCCAGGATCACTTCAGACATTTTCGCCTTGACCACGTAGCTCTGGTAGGCAGGCAGTGCCACGGCGGCCAGAATACCGATAATCGCGACCACGATCATCAGTTCGATAAGGGTAAAACCCTGTTGTACTTTCTTCATTGTATTTCTCCCTTGAAATAACGGTATGCCAAATGGCGTTGTTGCAGTGTATATGGAGAGCATTTACCGTGCCAACCAAAAAATTATTGGACAGTAAGGGCAACCGCCTTCCGCAAACTGACAATTTTTGTCAGTTTACACCAAGACCCGACAGCTATAGCGCGTTCAGCCGGGCATCCTGACGCCCCCGGTCAGCCCGTAAGCCCGGCGTCAATCAGCCGCTATTCACTACCAACCGGTTGCGCCGCCCACCCCTATCGGTGTCACCGCCCACAACTAATCATTTGCGCCGTGGTCAACGGGGTTGACGCCCGATTGCCAGACTATGGCTCCCACCGCCACCTTGTATTACCATCACGGCTGGTTCTACTACTTCATACTTCTTTATTAGCCGCTGAGTATCTGTCCGCCTATGAAACAAACCGATACATTGAAGGGCTTGGCCAAACGTCTGGTAACAGATCAGTTGCTGGAAGAAAATGTTGCCGTGCAGGCACTGGCAGAATGTGAAAGCGACAAGTCCAACCTGGTTCATTACCTGACCCACAATAATCTGCTGGCCCCCAGCCTGATCGCCGCGGTTGCGGCCAATGAGTTTGGCACACCACTCTACGATCTCTCGGCCCACAACATCGATGCCAGCCCGAAGGAGCTGGTCGAGAAGAAGTTGATTCGCAAACACCAGGTATTGCCCCTGTTCAAACGGGCCAACCGCCTGTTTCTGGCAGTGAGCGACCCCACCAACCACCAGGCGGTGAGCGAGGTGCGTTTTCAGACCGGCCTGTCCGTTGAGCTGGTACTGGTGGAGCACGACAAACTGGAGCGGGCACTGGATGCCTACCTGCATGAGCAGGATGAACACGAAATGGGCGATGCGCTCGGCACCATGGATGATGTGCACCTCGACGACCTGGATATCGAGGCCGTCGACGAAGATAAGAAAGGCAGCGGCACCGGCATTGACACCGCCGATGTGGACGATGCCCCGATTGTGCGGTTTATCAATAAACTGCTACTGGACGCCATCAAGCAGGGGTGTTCGGATATTCACTTTGAACCCTACGAAAAAGTCTACCGGGTGCGGTTCAGAACTGACGGTATTCTTCGCGAGGTCACCAAGCCCCCGGCCAATCTGGCCCCGCGGATGGCGGCTCGTCTGAAGGTGATGTCGCAGATGGATATTTCCGAGCGCCGCGTACCCCAGGATGGCCGGATTAAACTGCGGATTTCAAAGAACCGGGCCATCGACTTTCGGGTGAACACCCTGCCCACCCAGTTCGGTGAGAAAATCGTACTGCGGATTCTCGACCCCGCCAGTGCCCAGGTGGGTATTGAAAACCTCGGCTATGAAGAAGACCAGAAGCAGATGTATCTGGACGTGCTGAACCAGCCACAGGGCATGATTCTGGTAACCGGCCCCACTGGTAGTGGTAAAACCGTCTCGCTCTACACCGGCCTGAATATTCTCAATACCACGGAACGCAATATCTCCACGGCCGAGGACCCGGTGGAAATCAACATGCCCGGCATCAACCAGGTGCAGATCAATTACAAGGTAAAACTCACCTTCCCCGAAGCACTGCGGGCTTTCCTGCGACAGGATCCGGATGTGATCATGGTGGGTGAGATCCGCGACCTGGATACCGCTGAAATCGCCATCAAGGCAGCCCAGACCGGTCACCTGGTATTGTCCACCCTGCACACCAATAGTGCGCCGGAAACCCTCAACCGTCTGCTCAATATGGGCGTGCCCGCGTTTAACGTGGCCACCTCGGTGAACCTGATTATTGCCCAGCGGTTGGGCAGACGACTCTGCGTGCACTGCAAAAAACCCGCTGACGATATACCCCAGAAGATTCTGATCGATGAGGGTTTTGACACCATAGGCCGCCCCCTGGAGGAGCTGACCCTGTTTCACCCGGTGGGCTGCCCAAAATGCACCAACGGCTACAAAGGACGGGTGGGGATTTACGAGGTGTTGAAAGTGACACCCAAAATAGCCCGGCTCATCATGGAAGGCGGCAATTCGATTGAAATTGAACAGGCGGCCATTGAAGAAGGCTTCAGAACTTTGCGCCAGTCGGCACTTCGTCGTGCGGCCGAGGGTATAATCAGCCTGGAAGAGGCTAATCGGGTAACAAAGGACTAATCCATGGCAACAACGGCGCAGGTCTATACCTACAAGGGCAAGGATAAAAGAGGCAAGCCCATTCAGGGCGAGTTGAAGGCGAGCAGCGCGGCGATGGTAAAAGCCCAGCTCCGCAAGCAGGGCATTGCCGCCAACCGGGTAAAGAAAAAGGCCAAGCCCTTGTTCGCTGGCCAAAAGCCCGTCAAACCCCAGGATATCGCGATATTCACTCGTCAGCTGGCCACCATGATGCGCGCCGGTGTGCCACTGGTACAGAGCTTTGATCTGGTCGGCGAAGGTGCCGATAAAGAGAGTCTGCGCGACATCATTTATACCATTCGCGATGACGTCTCCTCAGGTATCAGCCTGGAGGGGGCTCTGCGCAAACATCCCAAACACTTTGATGACCTGTTTTGCAGCCTGGTTGGAGCCGGCGAACAGGCTGGTGCGCTGGAAACCATGCTGGACCGGATTGCCACCTACAAGGAAAAAACTGAATCCCTGAAAGCCAAAATCAAAAAAGCACTCACCTACCCGATTGCCGTTGTTCTGGTGGCGGTGATTGTGACCGGGATACTGCTGGTCAAAGTGGTGCCGGTATTTGCCCAAACGTTCAGCAATTTCGGGGCCGACCTGCCCGCGTTTACCCTGTTCGTACTGGGTCTGTCGAATACGGCCCAGGAGTGGTGGTTTATCTGGCTAATCAGCCTGGTCGCTTTCTTTGTGATCTTCCGCGAGGCCAAGCGGCGCTCAACCAGGTTTGATGCGTTCATTGATAAATACATGCTGAAAGTGCCGGTGGTGGGCAATATTCTCTACCAGGCCATTATCGCCCGGTTCGCCCGCACACTCTCCACCACCTTTGCCGCCGGGGTACCGCTGGTGGATGCCCTCACGTCGGTGGCGGGGGCGGCGGGCAATGCTGTTTACCGGGAAGCCATATACAAGGTTCGGGACGATGTAACCACCGGGATTCAGCTTCATCAGGCCCTCAAGACAACCAACAAATTCCCTGTGATGCTGCTGCAAATGACCTCAATCGGTGAGGAGTCCGGCGCACTGGATGACATGCTGGAGAAATCTGCGGTGTTCTACGAGGAGGCGGTGGACAATGCCGTGGATAACCTGACCACGCTGTTGGAACCGATGATCATGTCGGTTCTGGGGGTTCTGGTGGGCGGTCTGCTGATTGCCATGTACCTGCCGATCTTCAAACTTGGCGCGGTAATCTAGGGCCTGTTAACACTAATTGGATTGCCACTGTTGTGGCTAAAAAAGCGCCAATCAAGGCGCGAGGAGCGTAGTTTGGTGATTCTAAATAAGAGACGAGCAACGAAGAGTGGCGTTTTTTTAGCCGCAACCCTTTGGGTTGGGGACATTTTTGCCTCCAGTGTTGTTGAAATTTGCTCATTTAGAGTGACTAAACTTTGCTCATTCCGCCTAGCCGGAGGCAAAAATGACCGCCAGCAGAGATAATCCAATTAGTGCTAACAGGCCCTAACCGATGCCTGACATGCTGGGTTTATCCGTTGCGCCAGTGCTGGCTGTCAGTCTGGTACTGGGTTTGCTGGTGGGCAGCTTTATCAATGTGGTGATCTACCGCCTGCCCCGGCAACTGGCCGCCAGCTGGCGGCGGGACTCCCAGGAGTTTCTGGAGATTGAACCCGATTCAGAGGCCGTGCCGGAACCGCTCAATGTGGTGTTTCCCGCTTCGCACTGCCCGCAATGCGGTGCTCCGATTAAAGCCATTCACAATATCCCCCTGCTGAGCTACCTCCTGCTACGCGGCCGCTGTGCGCACTGTCGGTCTGCCATTTCCCTGCAATACCCGCTGGTTGAACTGGTTTCCGGCCTGCTGACCCTGGTGGTGGTGTATCAGTTTGGTCTGACGGCGACCACCGCACTGGCATTACTGTTCAGCTGGAGCCTGCTGGCGCTCACCGGCATTGATTTCAACGAGCAATTGCTGCCGGATGGCATTACCCTGCCCCTGCTGTGGCTGGGCTTGCTGGTCAACGTCAACGGCCTGTTCACGTCGCTGGACAGCGCGGTAATTGGTGCGGCTGCGGGCTATCTCAGCCTCTGGTCGGTGTTCTGGCTGTTCAAGCTAGTGACCGGCAAGGAGGGCATGGGCCATGGCGATTTCAAACTGCTGGCGGCGCTGGGTGCCTGGCTGGGCTGGCAACAATTGCTGTTGATCGTTTTACTGTCTTCGCTGGTGGGCGCGGTGGTGGGCCTGCTGATGATTATTTTGCTGGGACGGGACAGGCAGATACCCATTCCATTTGGCCCCTACTTGGCAGCGGCTGGCTGGATTGCCCTGCTCTGGGGCGAAACCTTGACCAGCAGTTACCTGACGCTGTTCTGACCGATACTGTCGACGAACGTTGTTCGTTGATGTTTAGCTCGATTATGCTTTTCTCCGTAATTAATATGTTTTCAACCTTCCTGTGAGTGACCGCTTCATGTTTACCGTAGGTCTGACCGGCGGCATCGGCAGTGGCAAAAGCGCCGTGGCACAGTTATTTCGACAGCACGGTATCACCGTGGTGGATGCCGATCAGGCGGCGCGCGAAGCCGTGCTGCCCGGTTCACCGGCATTGGCGAAAATCCGCGCCCATTTTGGGGCCGCGGTGCTGAAGGAGGACGGCTCCCTGAACCGCGCCTGGTTGCGGGACGCGGTGTTTGCCGATCCCGAACAACGACAGTGGCTGGAAGCTCTGTTACACCCGGCCATTGCAGTACTGATAGACGAGGCCCTGAATAGCGCCACCAGTCCCTACGCCATTCTGGAATCGCCCCTGCTGCTGGAAACCTCACAGCACGCATTGGTGGATCGGGTATTGGTGGTGGATGTCAGCGAGGCGACCCAGGTGGCCCGTGCCGTCCGGCGTGATGGCAGCGACGAGGCACAGATTCGCGCCATTATGGATGCCCAGATCAGTCGCCATGGGCGACTCGGCAGGGCGGACGACATCATTGATAACGATGGTCCGCTGGCGGCATTGGAACCGGCCGTGGCGGCGCTGCATCAGCGCTACCTGGCGCTGGCAGGCCAGCGCACCGGACAATAGAAAACTGCCAGAACGGTCATAACAGGGTGACAGAGGCCCGGATGATAAATCGGTGAATATGCCGTAACATTCGGGCTGTCACTTTATCGCGACAACCTATGGCAAGTAACGTGATGGCAAGTAGCCTGATGGTCAATAACGGTTTCACTTTCAATAATTCAATAACAGCCCGATCCCTCCAACAACAATCCTCCAACAACAGTGTCTGATGTCAGTATGAATAAACCCAAACCCCTTACCGTGAACTGCCCCACCTGCAAAAAGTCCGTGATCTGGGGAGAGGACTCACCCTATCGGCCGTTTTGCGGCAAGCGCTGTCAACAGCTGGATTTTGGCGCCTGGGCAAGTGAACAGTTCAGTATTCCGGGCGATGAGACCATGCCGCCGGACGATGCAGATTCCGATGCCGAAAACGGTGGTGTCACCCGGCATTGATCTGCAACCTGCCTAACCGGCGTTGGGGAGGTTGCGCAGTCAGTCAGTTCGGCTGTAATGCCGATTGTAGTGCATCGATAATCGGCTGATTGGCAGCGGGAAAAGCGTAGTCCGCCAATTCGGCCACTGTCACCCATTGTAACGGCTGCCCCTCATTGCCTTGCGGCTGGCCGGAAAATGCCCGCACCCACCACACATCGAGCAGAACCGCCTTGTCGGCGTAATCGTGTTGCACCTCGAGAAAGGGCTCGGCGGACTGCACCGAAATCGCCAGTTCCTCGTGAAGTTCGCGGTGCAGGGCGGCCGCCACGGTTTCATCCGGCTCGACCTTGCCGCCGGGAAATTCCCACAGCCCACCCTGATGCTTATGCTCGGGCCGTCGGGCAATCAGAATGCGCTGGTCTGCCGCCAGAATCACCGCTGCCGCCACATGAATACGAGGGGTCAAGTGCGGTATTCCGCGTTGATGGTGACGTACTCGTGGGAAAAGTCGGTGGTCCAGACGGTTTCCCTGGCTTCGCCGCGGTTGAGGCGGATTTCGATGGTAATTTCTTCCTGACTCATCACCGATTGGCCTAGTTGCTCGGTGTAACTGGCGGCGCGTCCACCGTCTTCTGCGATCAGCACGTCGTCGAGGTAGACCTGAATGGCGTCCACGTTGAGATCGGCAATACCGGCCCGGCCAATGGCGGCCAGGATCCGTCCCCAGTTGGGGTCCGAGGCAAACAGGGCGGTTTTCACCAGCGGCGATTCCGCCACGGTATACGCCACCGCCAGACATTCGGCACTGTCACCGCCACCGGTGACCCGCACGGTGACAAACTTGGTGGCCCCTTCACCATCCCGGATGACCTGCTGCGCCAGGGAGATGAACACCTCGATCACCGCCAGCTCAAAACGGGTCTGCTCCTCGGCGGACAACCCGTCAATATCCAGATTCGATGCACCGGTGGCCACCAGCATGGCGGCATCATTGGTGGAAGTATCGCCATCCACGGTTATGCGATTGAAGGAGCATTCTGCGGCCGTACTGACCAGTGTCTGCAAACGGGTTGCCGAGATTTCGGCATCGGTGGCCACATAGGCCAGCAGGGTGGCCATGTTCGGTTTGATCATTCCGGCGCCCTTGGCAATGCCGGTGATGGTAATGGGCTGCCCCGCCAGGGTGAGCTGGACGCTGGCGCCTTTGGGGCGCGTATCGGTAGTGAGAATACCTTTGGCCGCGCTGGTCCAGCCATCTTCACTGAGGGCGCCAATGGCGTTTGGCAGGGCAGCCAGAATTTTTTCGACCGGCAGTGGTTCGCCAATCACCCCGGTGGAAAATGGCAATACCGCAGTGGGTTCAACATCACCGAGCTCGGCAACTTTCTCGCAGACCCGGGCCGCGTTAATACGGCCCGACTCGCCCGTTCCCGCATTGGCATTGCCGGTATTGGTCACCAGGTAGCGAGTGGCGGTCCCGGCAAGATGTGCCTTGGCCAGCTGAACCGGCGCGGCGCAAAAGGCGTTTTGGGTGAACACGCCAGCAGCGCGACCACCCGGCGCAATCGCCATCAGCACCAGATCCTCGCGACCGGGTTTTTTAATACCCGCACTGGCTGTACCGAGCCGGAAACCCGGCACCGGGTGCATCACCGGAAAACAATTTTCGCCAACGGCCATGATGTCTGTCTCTTTATGTTTTCGCTATGGGCGCACGTCGCAGGGCCTGAACCCACTCACGACAGGCGTCCGTGACACTGTTTGTATTTCTTTCCGCTGCCGCAGGGACAGGGGTCATTCCGGCCCACCTTGCGACCTTCCCGAACAAACGGCTGCTCAGGGTTTCCCTGCTGCTGTGCAGGCGATTGCCCGCCCAGTGCCGACACTTCCTCGTGCTGCATCTGCAACTGCTGGCGCTGCTGCGCTTCCCGCTGCTGTCGCTCCAGGGCTTCGATTTCCTCGTGACTGCGGACTTCGACGCGACAGAGAAACTTGATGGTCTCGAGCTTGATATTATCGAGCATTTCCCGGAACAGCATGAAAGATTCACGCTTGTATTCCTGTTTGGGGTTTTTCGCCGCGTAGGCCCGCAAACCGATACCCTGGCGGAGGTGATCCATGTTCGATAGATGCTCTTTCCAGAGGGTATCCAGCACCTGCAACATCACCTGCCGTTCAATGGTGCGGATATCCTCGCCGATAGTCTGGGCTTTTTGCTCATAGCGCTCGCTCATCGCCTGCTGGATACGGTTGCGAAGACCTTCCTCGTGCAGCCGGGAATCCTCATCCAGCCACTGCTGGACCGGCAGTTTCAGTCCGAATTCCGTGGAGAGGTGTTCCTCCAGTCCGGGAATGTCCCACTGTTCAGCGAGACTCTGGGGCGGCACAAAATAGTCGATCGCCTGATTGACCACGTCAGCCATGATGTTAGTGATCACATCGGCGATATGATCGGCCGACAGCAGGTCTTCGCGCTGCTGGTAAATGACCTGACGCTGATCGTTGGCCACATCATCGTATTCCAGCAGGTTTTTCCGGATATCAAAGTTGCGACCTTCGACCTTGCGCTGCGCTTTTTCAATGGCACCGGTCACCATGCGGTGCTCAATGGCCTCTCCCTTTTCCATACCGAGGGCGCGCATCATGTTCTTGACCCGATCCGAGGCAAACAGACGCATCAACTGGTCTTCCAGTGACAGGTAGAAGCGGGTGACACCGGGATCGCCCTGACGTCCAGCCCGACCGCGCAACTGATTGTCGATACGGCGGGATTCATGGCGCTCGGTACCCAGAATATGCAGACCACCAGCGGCAATGACCGCATCGTGGCGCTCCTGCCAAGCCTCTTTGACTGCTGCAATTTTTGCCTCGTCCGGGTTGGCCAGCTCGGCAATCTCGGCATCCAGATTACCCCCCAGCACGATATCCGTGCCGCGACCCGCCATATTGGTGGCAATGGTGACAGCGCCGGGTCGTCCCGCCTGGGCGATAATCATCGCCTCTTTTTCATGCTGCTTGGCGTTCAGGACCTGGTGGGGAATTTTCGCTTCACGAAGGCGGGCCGCCATAGCCTCTGAGGTTTCGATGGAGGCGGTACCAACCAGTACCGGCGCCTTTTTTTCAATACAGGCGCGGATATCCTCCACCACGGCATCGTATTTTTCCTCGGTGGAGAGGTAGATCAGGTCGTTGAGATCTTTTCGGGCCAGCGGTTTATTGGAGGGTATGACCACCACCGGCAGGCCGTAAATCTGATGAAATTCGTAGGCTTCGGTATCCGCGGTGCCGGTCATGCCCGCCAGTTTTTCGTAGAGACGGAAGTAATTCTGGAAAGTGGTGGAGGCCAGTGTCTGGCTCTCGCTCTTGATCGTCACCCCTTCCTTGGCTTCGATAGCCTGGTGCAACCCCTCGGAGAGACGCCGGCCCGACATGGTGCGACCCGTGTGTTCATCGATCAGGACGACCTCACCCTCCTGGATGATGTACTCGACATCCCGGTTGAACAGGTAGTGGGCCCTGAGGGCGGACTGCACGTGGTGCAACATGCCCAGATTGGATGCATTGTAGAGGCTATCACCGGATTGAAGTAAGCCATCACTTTCAAGCAATGACTCTATTTTCTTGTGGCCTTCTTCAGTAAGTTCTATCTGGCGGGTTTTTTCGTCAATGATGAAATCGCCGGGTTCTTCATCGCTGTGGGACTTCAGCATCGGCATCATGCTGTTCATGCGTTTGTACAGGGCCGAGCTGTCCTGGGCCGCGCCGGAGATGATCAGCGGTGTCCTGGCTTCATCGATCAGGATGGAATCCACTTCATCCACGATGGCAAAATTCTGACCCCGCTGAACCCGGTCGTCGAGTCTCAGCACCATATTGTCGCGCAGATAATCAAAGCCGAATTCGTTATTGGTACCGTAGGTAATGTCCGCCTGGTAGGCCCGTTTTTTGTCCTCGGGCAACTGCTGGGACATGATCGCGCCCACGCTCAGACCGAGAAATTCGTAGACCGGCGACATCCATTCGGCGTCGCGTCTGGCCAGGTATTCGTTCACGGTGACCACGTGTACCGCGTCACCGCCGAGGGTGTTGAGATAGGCCGGCAATGTAGCCACCAGCGTTTTACCCTCACCCGTGCCCATTTCCGCAATGCGTCCCTGATGCAACGTCAGGCCACCGATCATCTGCACATCAAAGTGGCGTAGTCCGAGGGTTCGCCCGGCGGCCTCGCGCACCACGGCAAAGGCTTCCGGCAGCAATTGATCGAGAGACTCTCCCTCGCTGACACGTTGTCTGAACTCGGTGGTTTTGGCTTTTATCTGGTCGTCGGTGAGCTCCGCGAGAACCGGCTCAAATGCGTTGATCTGTCGAACAGTCTTCCACATTTTTTTGATTTCGCGGTCATTTTTACTGCCAAGAAGCTTCTTTAAGAGTTTCATTATCAAATCCAGTATCACAAGATGCGCCAAGGCGCCCTGAAAAACGTGCGGGTGTCGGGTGTGGACAGATGGGAGCGCTAGCGGATGGTGCGTCGGATATAACTGGCCGGATCGACCGAACGACCATTTTTGTAGACTTCGAAGTGAAGGTGGGGACCGGTTGCACGGCCGGTACTACCCATCAGGGCAATCACATCACCCTGCTTGACGGTATCGCCCGCCTTCACCAGGTTTTCGCGGTTATGGGCATAGCGTGTCAGGTAACCTTCACCGTGATCCACCTCAACCAGTGCACCATAGCCGCTGTGTCGACCCGCCCGGGTAACCACACCGGAGGCAACCGCAATGATTTGATCCCCTTCCTGGCCGGCAAAATCGACGCCGTTATGCCAGGCGCGGTGGCCGCTAAAGGGGTCGGTACGTCTGCCGTAACGGGAGGACAGCCAGCCTTTCAACACCGGCCGTCCAGCCGGTTGGCTCTGGCCATTGAGCTGGCGGTCCAGCATCAGTGATTCGAGGACACCGAGCTGACCTTCACGGTTTTCCACCTGGGACTGAAGTTGGGCAAACATGAGATCCAGCTCGGTGTGGCTGTATTCAAGTTCTAGGGGTTCCAGCTCTGGCCCGCCGATAGCCGGTTGCAGACTGAAATCAAATTCACCGTCTTCGAGATCGGCGATGTTTGCCAGCCGCGCACCCAGTGCATCCAATCGCAACAGCCGGGTTTGCAGGGCGGCCAGTTTTTTGGTGAGAGCGGCCACTTTTTGTCTGGCTTCGTCGCGGCCCGCGTCGAGATTGGCCTGTTGCTCGGCCAGCTCCTGCTGCATGTAGTCCGTCAGCCGGTCATCCACCTTGCTTTCACCGAGCTGCATGCCGAGGTAAATGCCACCGGACACAGGTAAACCCAGCAGGCACATGGACAACAGGAACTTGGCCCAGTTATTCAGGGTCAGCGTCCAGGTTTTTCCCTTGCGGTTACCGATAAAAATGATATTCACGGGTTGACGATCACCCTCTTTGGCTCTGCACAACAGCTCACGCTAGGCGGTGACCATTGGCTTGATATAGGAGATGGGCACATCGGCTTCATCCTCTTCGAAGGTGACCATTTCCCAAGCATCTTTCTGGGCAATCAACTGCCGCAGCGAAGCATTGTTCAGTCCATGGCCGGATTTGTGCGCAACAAATTCGCCGATCAGGCTGTTGCCAAGCAGGTACAGGTCGCCAATGGCATCGAGTATCTTGTGCTTGACGAATTCGTCTTCATAGCGAAGACCGTCCTCATTTAACACCTGATACTCGTCCACGACAATAGCATTGTCCATGCTGCCGCCCCGGGCCAGGCCCATGGAGCGCAGGTATTCAATTTCGTGCATGAACCCGAAGGTACGGGCCCGGCTGACTTCTTTTACAAAGGAGGTGGTGGAAAAGTCCACTTCCGCCTTGAGCGTCCGGTTGTGAAATACCGGGTGATCAAAATCGATGGAAAACGTCACCTTGAATCCGTTAAACGGTCGCAGGGAGGCCGACTTGTCGCCATCGGTCACCGTGATCGGTTTCAGGATACGGATAAACCGTTTCGGTTCTTCCTGCTCACGGATACCCGCAGATTGCAGCAGGAACACGAAAGGTCCGGCACTGCCATCCATGATCGGCACTTCCGGCGCCGTGACATCGATAATGGCGTTGTCGATACCGAGACCGGCCATGGCGGACAACAGGTGCTCCACGGTCGAGACCTTGACGTCGCCGTTCACCAGTGTGGTGGACAGGGTGGTCTCGCCGACGTTCTCGGCCTTGGCGTGAATTTCCACCACGGGATCAAGGTCGGTTCGACGGAAGATAATACCGGTGTTAACTGGGGCTGGATGGAGGGTCAGGTAGACTTTCTCGCCAGTGTGGAGACCCACACCCGTGGCGCGAATCATGTTGTTCAAAGTACGCTGTCGAATCATGCGTTACGAATACCTGCCAAAATTACAAAAAACCGCCGACAATACTAGCAGAACTCTGCCCACAGCTCCATAAAGCAAACCGCCAGACATTTGAGGGGTGTCACTGGCGGTTCACCTTGTGGATCCAGATAACCTACGTCGGTCAGTCGGCCTGACGACGCAGGAATGCCGGAATATCCAGATAGTCCATGTCGGCATCGGCACGGGCGTCCAGCTTGCGCGCCACCGCTTCACCACCACTGGACCCGCGCCGGATGACGGTGGGTTTTTCCAGGGCATCGTAGTCGGTTTCACCACTGCTCTTGCGCATGTGAATCGGCGCCACATGGCCGTTGTCGACAACTTTGGACGGGGCCTTGCGTTCCAGTGCGGGCTGACCCAGACCAGTGGCCACGACCGTAACCCGCAGACGATCACCCATTTCCGGGTCGATCACTGTTCCCACCACGACGGTGGCGTTATCGGAGGCAAAAGCTTCTACAGTGTCACCCACATCGGAGAACTCACCCAGAGACAGATCGGGACCAGCGGTGATGTTAACCAGAATACCGCGGGCACCCTGCAGGTTGATGTCTTCCAGCAGCGGGCTGTGAATCGCTGTTTCGGCGGCGATCCGGGCACGATCTTCGCCTGTCGCTTCACCGGTACCCATCATCGCCTGCCCCATTTCGGACATCACGGTGCGCACATCGGCGAAGTCCACGTTGATCATGCCGGGGCGGATAATCAGGTCGGCAATCCCCTGTACAGCACCCAGCAACACATCGTTGGCCGCCTTGAAGGCCTCCAGCAGACTGGTGGTTTTACCCAGCACCTGCAGCAGCTTTTCATTGGGCACCGTGATCAGTGAATCCACCCGGTCCTTCAGTTCTTTCAGGCCCTCTTCGGCGATGGCCATGCGCTTGCGGCCCTCAAACACAAACGGCCGCGTGACCACCGCCACGGTCAGGATGCCCAGCTCGCGGGCCACATCGGCCACAATGGGCGCGGCACCGGTACCGGTTCCACCACCCATGCCAGCAGTGATGAACACCATATCGGCGCCCTGCAGGACATCGGCGATGCGCTCGCGATCCTCCATGGCGGCATGACGCCCCACTTCAGGGTTGGCTCCCGCACCCAGCCCCTTGGTCAGGCCATTGCCCAACTGCAGGATGGTGGCGTGCCCCAGGTCCTTGAGTGCCTGAGCATCGGTGTTGGCGCAGATAAACTCCACCCCGTCCACACAGCTGCTCATCATGTGACGGACAGCGTTTCCGCCACCGCCTCCGACCCCTATTACTTTGATTTCTGCGCTATCCGGTGCGCTATCTACGATCTGAAACATGATAAATACCCCTCATTTGGTATAACTGCGTTAAAAAATTACAAATTTCCCTGAAACCAGCTTTTCAGCCGGGCGATAAAACTTTCCTTGGCGCTCTCCCGGCGCCGCACGGGACGGGTACCGTCCTGCTGCTGCTGCAAGCCATAGAGCAGCAGTCCGACGCCAGTGGAGTAGATCGGGTTGTCGACAATGTCCGCCAACCCTTTGATATTGTGTGGCGAGCCAACGCGCACCGGCATGTGGAAGATCTCTTCCGCCAGTTCGATGACCCCCTCCATCTTCGAGGTGCCACCGGTCAGCACGACGCCGGCGGCCACCAGATCTTCAAAACCGCTGCGGCGCAACTCTGCCTGTACCAGGGTGAACAGCTCGTCGTAGCGCGGTTCGACCACTTCTGCCAGGGCCTGCCGGGACAGGTCCCGCGGCGCACGATCGCCGACACTGGGCACCTTGACGGTCTCGTCCGGACCAGTCAGCTTGGCCAGCGCACAGGCATATTTGACCTTCAGTTCTTCGGCGTGCGCGGTGGGCGTACGCAGGGCGTGGGCAATGTCATTGGTCACCTGATCACCGGCAATGGGAATGACCCCGGTATGACGAATGGCACCGTCGGTGAAAATCGCGATATCCGTGGTACCGCCACCGATGTCCACCAGACAGACGCCGAGCTGCTTTTCATCTTCGGTGAGCACAGCGTAGGAAGAGGCCAGCTGCTCGAGAATGATGTCGTCGACCTCAAGGCCGCAGCGCCGAATACATTTTTTAATGTTCTGGGCGGCATTCGCGGCACAGGTCACCAGGTGTACCTTGGCTTCCAGTCGCACGCCCGACATACCCAGCGGTTCGCGAACACCTTCCTGGTTGTCGATAATGAATTCCTGAGGCAGGACGTGGAGGATCTCCTGGTCGGCGGGAATCGCCACCGCCCGCGCCGCATCGATAACCCGTTCAATATCCAGGGGCAACACCTCACGATCGCGAATGGCCACGATACCGTGGGAATTCAGGCTGCGGATGTGGCTGCCGGCGATACCCACATAGACCGAGTGAATATGGCACCCCGCCATCAACTCGGCTTCTTCAATTGCCCGCTGAATGGAATGAACGGTGGACTCGATGTTGACCACCACACCCTTTTTCAAGCCGGAGGAGGGATGCAGCCCGGTGCCGACAATTTCCAGTGTGCCACCGGGTCCCGCCAGACCCACGATCGTCACGACTTTTGATGTGCCGATATCCAGCCCGACAATGAGTTGTTCGTCATTTGAGTTCGCCATTCTCGACCTCATACTTGCTCTGGCTCGCCAGATGCCATTGATAATTGCTGTTGATTGAGTTGCGCCTGTTGCGCAGGTTTTTTCACCCACTGCACCGCGACACCGTTGTCATAACGAATATCTACCCAGCCAACCTCTGTCGCCCGCGCCTTGAGGTGCTGATCCCAGACCAGCAGGAAACGGCGCATTTTTTCGATAATCTGATCGCGGCCGATCACCAGTTCCAGATCGTTGGTGAGCGTCAGCCGCCAGGCATCGCGGGCATCGCGTTTCAATGCTGCAATACGCAACTCCGCCGGTTGCAGCATCTGCGCCATCTGCCGGTAGGAGCGCATCATCTGCCGCTCACTGCGTTCAACGCCTTCCAGTAGAGGCAGGTGTGACAGCATGCTGTTGTCGCCGATTTCCAGTCGCTCCCCGCGATGATTGAGAAAAGCGCTATCGCCCCAGCGAGCGATAGGAACCTCTTCTACCAACCGGATCACCAGACTGTCTGGCCACTGGCGACTGATACTGGCCTCTTCGATCCAAGGATGCTGCTCCAGACCGTCGCGGATTTTTTGCAGGTCGAGGCTGATAAAACCACCACTCAACAGCGGCTCAACCATCTTCTGGATCTGTGCCTGATCCACCTGGGTGTATTGCCCCCGCACCAGGATCACCCCGATGGGCGCATCGACTTTGTTGAACACCAGCCACGCACCCCAACCGCTGCCGACCAGCAATCCACTCAGCAGCAACAGCGACAGACCGCGTTGCAGCCAGGCCAGGCGATCACGCCAGGGCTTCGTCTCGCCCCGCCGTTTGGCCCCTGCCATTTTTGGTAATTTGCCTGCCATCGCTCTGCTGTTTCTCCGTTGTTGCCTTGCCAAACTTTCAGGTTGTATCACTCGTCCTCGAAGCGCGCTCACAGCGCCTTTAAAGACAACGCCTTTAAAGAGAGGTATCGAGGATCTTCAATACCAGCTCATCAAAGCTGTAGCCCGCCGCCTTCGCCGCCATCGGCACCAGACTGTGGTCGGTCATACCCGGTACCGTGTTGACTTCCAGCAGCTGGAATTCACCGGCCTGATCACACATCACATCCACCCGCCCCCAGCCACTGCACCCGAGGCTGTTAAACGCCGCCAGCGCCAACTCCTTGAGTTCGGCCTCCCGGTCCTGATCCAGCCCACAGGGGCATAGATAGCGGGTGTCATCGGCCAGATATTTGGCGTTGTAATCGTAAAAACTGTGGTCGGTCTCCAGCCTGATCGGCGGCAACACCTCGCCGTTGAGCACCGCCACGGTGTACTCCGCGCCGCTGATCCACTGCTCGGCAATCACACTGCTATCCATTGCGGCGGCCTCAACCCACGCCTTCTCCAACTCAGCGGCACTGTCCGCCCGGGTCATGCCGAGACTGGATCCCTCATGGGATGGCTTGACCATCACCACACCGCCCAGGGCATCGAGTGTTCCCTGCCAGTCACTGCTGTCGTTCAATACCGCAAATTTTGCCGTGGGCAACCCCACGCCCTGCCAGAACTGCTTGCTGTGCAATTTGTCCATGGCCAGCGCGGAGGCAAATACGCCGCTGCCGGTGTAGGGCAGACCGAGAAACTGCAGGGCGCCCTGCAGGGAGCCGTCTTCACCACCCGGCCCGTGCAGCATGATCAAGGCCCGCGCCAGTGACAGCTGCGGCAGTTGCTGCAACAGGTCGGCAGCCACATCGATGGCGACCAGATCGACACCGCTGCGCTGCAGGGCCGCGATCACCGAGCTACCGGAGATCAGTGAAATCTCCCGCTCAGCGGAGGTGCCCCCATAGAGCACACCCACCCGGCCATATTTCTGTTTCATTGCCTCACTGACTGCCATCGTTCTCTCTGTCATGTTTCACTGGACCAATTGTCGATCGTCGAGCAGCTTCACCAACTTGCCCACACTGCCCGCCCCCTGGGTCATCACCAGATCACCGTCGCGGAGCAGGTCTTTCAGCACGTCACCGACAGCTTCAATGTCTTTCACATAGATCGGTTCCACCAAACCGCGCTGACGGATACTGCGACACAGGGCGCGGCTGTCTGCGCCGGGAATCTCCTCTTCACCGGCGGGATAAACCTCCAGCAGAATCAGCACATCGCAACCGGAGAGCACCTGTACAAAGTCTTCGTAGAGATCGCGGGTACGGGTATAGCGGTGTGGCTGGAAAACCATGACCAGACGCCGCTCCGGCCATCCCTCACGCACAGCCTTGATGGTGACGGCCACTTCTTTCGGGTGGTGGCCGTAGTCGTCCACCAGCATGGCCGTGCCACCGCTCACGGGGTATTCACCGTAAATCTCGAAACGTCGACCCACCCCCTGGAAATTGGCAAGTCCGCTCTGGATGGCCCGGTCGTCGACACCTTCATCAGTGGCGACAGCCACCACCGCCGCCGCGTTCAGCACGTTGTGCTCCCCGGGAATATTCAGGGAGATGGGCAGGGGCTCGGCATGGTCGGGCCGATAGATCACGAAATGGCTGTTGTTCTGGTGAATAGTGACCTGGTCAATGCGGAAATCGGCATCCTCGGCAAAGCCATAGGTCAGCACCGGGCGCGACACCAGCGGCAGAATTTCCCGAATCACCGGTTCGTCAATACACAGCACCGCCAGCCCGTAAAACGGCAGGTTGTGCAAAAACTCGACAAACGTCTGCTTGAGCCGGTTGAAATCAAATCCGTAGGTTTCCATGTGGTCGGCATCGATATTAGTCACGATGGCCACCATCGGTTGCAGGTGGAGAAAAGAGGCATCGCTCTCATCCGCTTCAGCCACCAGATAGCGGCTCTCCCCCAACCGCGCGTTGGTTCCCGCGCTCTTCACCAGCCCGCCGATGACGAAAGTCGGGTCCTTGCCACTGGCGGCCAGTACCGATGCCAGCAAACTGGTGGTAGTGGTTTTACCGTGCGTCCCCGCCACCGCAATGCCGTGTCGATAGCGCATCAGTTCCGCCAGCATTTCCGCGCGGCGAACAACCGGAATGCGCCGTTCCCGCGCACTGACAATCTCGGGATTGTTTTCATCCACAGCGGAGGACTGCACCACCACGTCCGCATCCGCAATATGCTCGGCCGCATGCCCCAGGGTAATCCGCACACCGAGCCGGCGCAGCCTGACAATATTGCTGTTGTCCGCCAGATCGGAGCCGGAAATCAAATAGCCCTGATTCAGCAATACTTCGGCGATGCCACACATGCCGCTGCCACCAATACCAATAAAATGGATACGGCGGATACGACGCATTTCCGGTACGGGATGAAAGCCTTTATCGCCCACGGCAAACCTCCTCGCAAATTTCGGCCACGGTCTCCGCCACATCAGGTCTGGCAAGTTTTCGCGCATTCAGCGCGCGCTGTTGCAGCTGGGCGGCATCCGCCAGCCAGTCCGCCAGCAATGTCGCCAGTTTTTCAGCGGTCAGGTCCTGCTGCTGGATCATGTCGGCCGCACTCTCGGCCACCAGCCACTGGCCGTTGCCGGTCTGGTGGTCGTCAATGGCGTGGGGGTACGGAATGAGAATGGCACCGATGCCCGCCGACGCCAGCTCGGAGACGGTCAGGGCACCTGCCCTGCAAACCACCATGTCCGCCCAGCCATAGGCGTCGGCCATGTCCTTGATAAAGGGCTCGATCTCGGCATTCACACCCTGTTGCTCGTAGGCCGCAGCGGTGGCATCCACATGGTTCCTGCCACACTGGTGACGGATGAGAGGCCGCTGGGCTTCAGGCAGCAGTGCCAGCGCCGCCGGCAGGATCTGATTGATCGCCAATGCACCGAGGCTACCGCCCAGCACCAGAAGGTGGCGGGGCCTCCCCACCGGGGCAATTCGTTGCTGCGGGGCGCCGAGCGCCGCAATCTCGGACCGCACCGGATTGCCGATCCACACCGCGTTGGGCAAGGCATCGGGGAACGCCGACAGTACCCGGTTTGCCACCTTCGCCAGCAAGCGGTTGGTGGTCCCGGCCACGGCATTCTGTTCGTGAATGACCAGCGGAATGCCCAGCAATTTGGCCGCCAAACCACCGGGGCCAGAGGCAAACCCGCCAAATCCCAGCACCGCATCGGGGCGCTCGCGGCGCAATACGGTGATGGCCTGGCAAAGTGCCCGCAACAACTGCCAGGGTGCGCTGATCAGCTTTCGCCACCCCTTACCGCGCAACCCCGCCACTTCGATATAATGGATCGGGAAACGATTGGCCGGCACCAGTTCGGCCTCGATACCGCGCCGGGTGCCGAGCCAGCACACCGCAATATCGCGTGCGCGCAGGACATGCGCCACCGCCAGGGCGGGGAACACGTGTCCACCAGTGCCGCCGGCCATGACCATCACCTTGTTACAACTCCGCTCTGTCACGTCTCACCTGTTTTGCAACGGCCTGCACATCATCCATCTCCCGGCTGATCCTCAGCACCAGTGCCACCATGGCACAACACACCAGCAGGCTGCTGCCGCCGTAACTGATGAAGGGCAGTGTCAGCCCCTTGGTGGGCAACAGCCCGGAGGTGACACCGATATTGATAAACGCCTGGCCCGCCAGCACGATCGCGATACCGAAACAGCTGTAGGCGGCAAACCAGTCCTCCTGCCGAACTGCTTTTCTGGCCACATGCACGATTCGCGACACCAGCAGACTGTAGAGCCCGAGCACAACCGCAACCCCGATCAGACCGAACTCCTCGGCGTAGATCGAGAACACGAAATCGGTGTGTGCCTCGGGCAGAAAAAACAGCTTCTGGATACTGTTGCCCAGACCAACCCCGAACCACTCGCCGCGACCAAAGGCGATCAACGACTGGGTTAACTGATAACCGCTGTCGTATTGATGGGCCCAGGGATCGAGGAACGTCACCAGACGCTCAAGGCGGTAGGGGGAAATCAGCGCCATGGAGGCAATGCCACCGATACCGGCCAGCAACAGCCCGCTGAACAGCCACAGCTTTGCGCCACCGATGAACAGCATGGCCAGCACCGTGCCGCACACCACAACCATTGAGCCGAAATCCGGTTCCAGCAGTAACAGGCCCGCGACGCCAATCAACAGCAGTACCGGCCTGATAATGCTCTGCCAGCGTTCACGCAGCTCCCGCTGATAACGCTCCAGATAGCTGGCCATGAACAGGATCATCATGAACTTGGCCACTTCGGAGACCTGCAGATTGATCGGTCCCAGGGGGATCCAACGCTGGGCACCGTTGACCCGGCGACCGATTCCGGGAATCAGCACCGCCACCAGTAAAATGATGGTGACCACCAGCAGAGGTACCGCGTTGTGATACCAAAATCGCGATGGCAGGTAGAGAAACAGCGCGGCCACTACCAGCCCCATGGTCATGTACAACACCTGGCGCTTGAGAAAATAGAAACCGTCGCCAAGACTGTGTTCGGCAAAACTGATGGAGGCCGAGCTGATCATCACCAGTCCGATGGTGGCAATGGCGATTGTCGACAGCAGCAAACCCTGATCGAGCTCCCGCAGGAACAGGGTAATGCGCGGCCAGTAGACAGCGGCAAGATTCATCGCAATGCCTCCGCCGCCCGGACAAATTGTTCACCGCGGTCGGCAAAACCCCGGAACATATCAAAGCTGGCACAGGCCGGTGACAACAGCACGATGTCACCGGGTCTGGCGATCTGTGCGGCGGCACTGACTGCCGCATTGAGACCCGTAGCAAACAGCACGGGAACGGCCCCAGCCACGGCATCGCCAATAACCGGTGCATCCTCGCCCATCAGGATCAGCTGCCTGACAGCCCCCTGCAGGACGCTGGCCAGCGGGGTGAAATCCTGCCCCTTGCCCTGTCCACCAGCGATCAGCACCAGATTATCAGCACCGCGCAGACCGGCGATTGCCGCCAGGGTGGCTCCGACATTGGTGGCCTTGGAGTCGTTGATATAGGTGACACCGTTGCGTGTCGCCACCCGCTGGCAGCGGTGGGGCAGGCCCTGGAAACGCCGCAACACGGCCAGCATCGGGGCTATTGGCAGGCCAGCTGCCGTCCCCAGCGCCAGGGCCGCCAGCGCATTGGCGGTATTGTGTCGCCCGGTCATACCCAGCTCCCGCTCCGCCAGCAACGGTTCAAACTGGTAGTACAGCCAGGACTCGCCCTGGTGCTGACGCAGGCCAAAGCCTTTGAAATCGGGCTGATCGAGACCAAAGCTCCACTGTTTTACGGCATCGCCCACCAGTGCCGCACTGAGCCGGTCGTCGCGATTGGTCACCACCTGACGCGCCCCGATAAAAATCCGGTGCTTGGCCTGGTGATAGTCCAGTAAGCTGCGATAGCGATCCATATGGTCAAGGCTGATGTTCAGCACAGTGGCGACTTCGGCGTTCAGTGCCAGCACGGACTCCAGCTGGAAACTGGACAACTCCAGTACGTAATACGCGATGTTGGGTGCCAGCAGATCGAGCGCGGGCACGCCGAGATTGCCGCCCACGGCGGCGTCGATGCCGGCTTCCGCAAACATCTCCCCCACCAGGGTGGTGACGGTGCTTTTGCCGTTGGAACCCGTGATGGCGACGATCGGTGCACTGGCGCGGCGGGCAAACAATTCAATGTCGCTGATCACCGGAATTCCGGCCTCGATGGCTGTCTTTACCGCCGGGTGCTGGCGCGATAATCCGGGGCTGAGGATCACTTCATCGGCACCCAGAAAGGCGTCGTCGCTGAACTCGCCCAAGGTCAGTGGTACATCGGGCAGTTCGCTTTGCAGCTGTGCCAGGCAGGGGGGACTGGTGCGACTGTCGAGCACCACAAACCGCTCGCCCATTTCGCTTAAATGACGCGCCACAGACAAACCGGTGACACCGAGACCGGCGATCACTTTCAGTTTGCTACTGGCGATTAATTGCGTCATTGCCACTCCCGTATCCTTCCCCTAACGCAGCTTCAGGGTAGCCAGGCCAAACAGCACCAGCACCAGCGTAATAATCCAGAAACGCACGATAACGCGCGGCTCCGGCCAACCTTTCAGTTCAAAATGGTGATGGATCGGCGCCATGCGGAAAATCCGCCGTCCAGTCAATTTGAAGGAGGCCACCTGCATGATCACCGAGACGGTTTCCAGCACGAACACACCCGCCATAATGAAAAACACAATCTCGTGGCGCACGATCACCGCGATGGTGCCCAGTGCCGCACCCAGTGCCAGCGCACCCACATCACCCATAAATACCTGGGCCGGGTAGGTGTTGAACCAGAGGAAGCCGAGGCCGGCGCCACCCAGCGCCGCGCAAAACACCACCAGTTCGCCGGCACCCACCACATAGGGAATGTGCAGATAACTGGCAAACTGGGCATTGCCCACGGCATAGGCAATCACCCCCAGCGCACCGCCGATGACGACACTGGGCATGATCGCCAACCCATCCAGGCCATCGGTCAGGTTGACGGCGTTGCTGCTGCCCACGATCACGAAATACCCCAGCAGCACATAGAACAAGCCCAGTGGCAGCGCCACCTCCTTGAAGAACGGTATGATCAGCTCGTTCTCCGCACCGGTACTGCCGGTGTAGTAAAGAAAAAAGGCAGCCCCGAATCCCGCGACCGACTGCCAGAAATATTTCCACCGGGCCGGCAGGCCACGGGAGTTTTTTTCCACCACCTTGCGATAATCATCCACCCAGCCGACGGCGCCAAAGGCCAGCGTCACCGCCAGAACCACCCAGACATAACGGTTAGTGAGGTCGGACCAAAGCAGCGCACTGATGAAAATGGACAGAATAATCAGTGCACCACCCATGGTCGGTGTGCCGGATTTACTGAGGTGGCTTTGTGGGCCATCGTTGCGAACCGACTGCCCGATCTGCAGATGATTGAGCCGGCGGATCATCACAGGACCCAGCACCAATGACAGTCCCAACGCAGTGAGCGCACCGAGAATGCCGCGAAATGTCAGGTACTTCACCACGCCGAAAACGGTGAAGTACTGTGTCAGATAGTCTGCCAGCAAAAGCAACATGGCTAGTGTTCCCCCAGTTCCGTTATCATCTTCACCACAGCGTCCATGGCCATGAAACGCGATCCCTTCACCAACACCACAGCATCTTTATCCAGCAGGCTCTTCAACCTTTCCAGCAGCTGTTCCTTGCTGTCTAAATGTTCGGCCCCTTCACCAAACTCACGAACCGTATTGATCGACAAAGGTCCAACTGCGAGCAGGTGGCCGACACCCTTGTCAGCGGCATAACGACCCACTTCGCCATGCAGCGCAGCTTCGTCGTCACCCAGCTCGCCCATGTCACCCAACACCAGAATCTGTTTTCCGCTGATGGTCATCAGGGTATCCACCGCAGCTTTTACGGAACCGGGATTGGCGTTGTAGGTGTCATCAATCAGCGTGCCGCCAGTGGCCAACATCTGCCTGTGCAGGCGACCCGGCACTGCCCGAACTTTATTCAGGCCGGCGGCAACTGCACCGAGGTCGGCGCCCGCTGCGTGGGCACAGGCCGCCGCTGCCAGTGCGTTGGCAACGTTGTGGCGACCGCTCACCGCCAGCTGCACGGCCGCTTCGCCGACGGGAGTCACCAGCACAAAGGAGAAACAGCCCTGCGGGTCTGGCACCATGGCTTTGGCATAAAAATCAGCGGATTCGCTGACGAGGGAGTAGCTGACCACTCTGGCCAGGGTGGCTGCACGCCATTGGGGCGCCCAGCTTTCGTCGAGATTGATTACGGCAGTGCCTTCGGAACAGACGCCGCTGTATATTTCTCCCTTCGCACTGGCAATCCCCTCCAAGCTGCCAAAACCCGACACATGTGCGGGCAGCACATTATTTACCAACACCACATCCGGCTTGGCCAGACTGCATAAATAGCTGATTTCCGACGGCCCGCTGGCACCCATTTCGATCACGGCAAAACGGTGTTTGGCAGTGAGGCTGAGCAGGGTCAGCGGCACGCCAATCTGGTTGTTCAAATTGCCTTTTGTGGCGAGCACGGAGCCACATTCGCCGAGGATAGCGGCCACCATTTCCTTGACGGTGGTTTTGCCGCTGCTGCCAGTAATCGCCACCACCGGCCCGTGAAAGCGACGGCGGTTTAACAGCGCGAGCTGGCCAAGTGCCACCGTGGTATCCGGCACCACCCACTGGGGCAGGTTGATGTCCCTGTCGGCGTATTCCACCACCATTCCCGAGGCTCTGGTGGCCACATCGGGCAGAAAATTGTGGGCATCGAAGCGCTCACCGCGCAGGGCGACAAACACCTCGCCCTCATGGATCTGGCGACTGTCCGTACTGACCGCGCTAAATTCACAATCGGGGTACATGAGTGTGCCGCCAAAGGTTTGCGCAGCCATCGTCAGGGTCATCGGCTGAATCATCGACACCCCCCTCGCTGGCGCAATGCCAGCCTGGCCTGCGCCTGGTCGCTGAACGGCAACCGCTCGGCACCGATCAACTGGTAGTGTTCGTGCCCCTTGCCGGCAATCAGCACAACGTCGGCATCGGCCGCTTCCCAGACTGCGCTCTGAATGGCCAGGGCGCGATCGGCAATACTATCCACCGCTGCACCGGCTGCAACGCCCCGTACAATATCGGCAATGATTTCGCCGGGCTTCTCACTGCGCGGGTTGTCACTGGTCACGATGGTGCGGTCAGCCAGCTGGCTGGCGATTGCACCCATCTGCTCGCGCTTGCCCCGATCGCGATCACCACCACAACCAAATACGCACCACAGCTGGCCTTTACAGTGCTCGCGCAAGGTGAGCAGCACCTGCTCCAGGGCAGCCGGTGTGTGGGCGTAATCCACTACCACTGTAGGCCCGGCACCCTTGGTGATTTTCTCCATACGACCCGTCGCTGGCTGCAAACCCGGCAGCGCGCTCAACACCTGTTCCAGGGGCAGCCCCTGAATGCAGGCAGCAGCCAGCACGGCCAGCAGATTTTGCAGATTGAAGCGGCCCAGCAGGGAACTGGCGAGCTGTCCGTCACCCCAGGGCGTGGTCACATTGGCTTGCAGGCCACTGTCGGAAAATGCGATGTCCGAGGCATACACTGTGGCGGCGGGATTGCCCAGTGAGTAAGTCGTCAACGCGACGGACGGGGGTAGTCGCAGAATCATTTCTGCGCCGACCGGGTCGTCGATATTGATTACCGCGTGAGCCAGCCCGGGCTGGGTGAACAGCCGCGATTTGGCATGGGCGTAATTCACCAGATCACCGTGATAATCCAGGTGATCCCGGCTCAGATTGGTGAAGACTGCGGTATCAAATTCAATGGCCGACACCCGGCATTGATCGAGACTGTGGGAAGACACTTCCATCACCACACGGTCTACCGATTGATCGGCAAAATCCTCCAACAGCGCCTGCAACGTGATGGCATCCGGCGTGGTCATACCGGTTTCAGTGAGCGCCACCTGACCCTCGCGCACCACACCGCAGCCCAGTGTGCCGATCACCCCGGCCGGATAACCCGCCAGACTGAATAGCTGTGCCAGCAGCAGGCTACAGGTGGTTTTACCGTTGGTGCCGGTAATACCGGTCAGTGACAGTGACGCCGAGGGATCGCTGTAAAAACGGCCTGCCAGCTCACTCAGCTGACGATTCAGGCCCTCGACCGGGATCACACGCGGGTCCTGGCAGTCGAGTCCATCCGCCTCGGCCAGCGCGGCAACAGCACCGGATGCCAACACCTGGGACAGGTAGTCGCGGCCATCTGCGTTGGTACCGGGAATCGCGATAAATAGTTGACCCGGCTCGAGTAAACGACTGTCGAGACACAACCCGGTCACGGGTGTGCCGGCCAATGCGGCAGGCAGGGACATGCCCGGCAACAGGGTTGCCAGTGTTGGCAGCGGGGTGTTCGCGGAGGCTGTCATCACGTGGCATCTCCGGGCTTGCGATTGTTCAACACCACTTTCTGCTGGATATTTTCCAGCGATGGCGGAATTTTCAGCATTCTCAGGGCATCGGCGGTCACTTCGGAAAATACCGGCGCAGCCACTGCCCCGCCAAAATAATCATCACCCCGCGGATCATTGATCACCACGACGGTCACCAGCCGCGGGTTGTCGGCGGGCACCATGCCGGCAAACATCGAGACATAGCGATTTTTTTCGTAGCCGAATTTGCCCACCTTGTGCACCGTGCCGGTTTTCCCCGCCACATCGTAGGAACTGATCGCCGCCCGGGTGGCTGTGCCACCCGTTTCGGTGACATGGGTCATCATCTCCCGCATGGTGGTGGCCAGCTCTGGATCCACCACCTGCTCGCCGACCGGCACATCATTCACACTGAGCAGCGATACCGGTTTTTTCAGACCGTCGCTGGCGATCACGGCATAGGCCTGGGCCAGTTGTAATGCCGTGGCAGAAAACCCGTGACCAAATGCAAAGTTGGCCCGCTCGATCGAGGGCCAACGGCGGTAGTCAGGCAGGCTGCCGGGGCTCTCTCCCGGGAATCCGGTACCGGGACTTTTTCCCATCCCCACCCGGTAGAACATCTCCCGGATATGCTCCGGCTCGAGATCCAGCGCCATCTTGGTGGTGCCCACCTGACTGGACTTGGTCAACAGTGTGGTCAGATCAATCACGCCGTAGTTGCGATGATCATAGAAGGTCTTTCTGCCAACCCGTATTGAGCCGGGGTTGGTATCAATCAGGGTTTCGGGTGAGTACTTGCCGCTCTCCAGTGCCGCCAGCACGGTGAAGGGCTTCATGGTGGAACCGGGTTCCACCAGATCAGTCACTGCGCGATTGCGCAGCGCATCAGAACTCAGCTGGCTGCGATCGTTGGGATTGAAAGACGGCTGATTGGCCATGGCCAATACTTCGCCAGTGCGCACATCCAGTATGACCACCGACCCCGAGACAGCCTGAAATTTACCCATCGCCGCCTTGAGCTCGCGGTAGGCGGTGTACTGCAGGCGCAGGTCGATACTGAGGGCCAGATTTTGTCCCGGCTTCTCGCTGTGCACCAGCGCCAGATCCTTGATCACCCGGCCCTTGAGATCCTTGAGCACCTGCTTTGCCCCGGGCACACCGGTTAACAGGTGGTCGTAGGCAAGCTCCATGCCCTCCTGACCACGGTCATCGATATTGGTAAAGCCTACCAACTGGGCTGCAACCTCTCCGGCCGGATAAAACCGCTTGTATTCCGGTTGGCCAAAGACCCCTGGAATTTCAAGGTTTAGCACCTGCTCCGCCTGCTCGGGCGTTACCTGACGAGCCAGATACATAAACTCCTTGTTGGCATAGCGAACCAGACGCTGCTGCAACTCCTCCCGGGTGATGGACAACAGGCTGGCCAGCTCGGCGAGCTCGGGCGCCCGGTTATCCATCAACTTTGGATTGGCCCATAGCGTTACAACCGGCGTACTGACAGCCAGGGGCTCACCGCGACGATCGGTAATGACGCCCCGGTAGGCCGGAATCGTTTCGGTCCGGACTGTACGGGCCTGCCCCTGTATCTGTAAAAACTCATAACCGCGGTCGACGTCCGGCAGTACCTGCAGGCTGGCGATATGCCAGAAACCTGCCACCGGCAGAATCGCCAGCACCATCACCACCAGCATGTAACGCCAGCGCTGAATAGTGAGTTTGTTGTGCCTGATGCCACTCATTCGACTTTCTCTCCGGCACGAACCACAATAACTTCACCGGGTTTCGGTACCCGCATATGCAATTCCGATTTGGCCAGTTGCTCTACGCGGCTCAGCGAAGCCCATGAGCTCTGTTCCAGCAAATAGCGGCCCCATTCAACCTGAAACCCATTGGCCTCCTGCTCGAGTTTGGCCAACTCGTTGTACAGCTGGCGGCATAAGTGGCTGACATAGATAACCGACAGCGCCGAGAGCACCAACAGCAACCACAGCACTGGCAACCAGCCGCCCGTGCGAACGGACAAAGGGCGCCTGGCAATCACGACAGTTTCTCCGCGACGCGCATCACGGCGCTTCTTGAACGCAGGTTAGCGGCGACTTCAGCCGAACCCGGTTTGCTGGCCTTGCCCACAGAGCGCATCCGCCGAACAATATCTTTCTCCATAATGGGCAGCCCTTTTGGCAGCGGCTTGCCGCGCTCTTTTTCCCGGATAAACCGCTTCACAATCCGGTCTTCCAACGAGTGAAAGCTGATAACCACCAGCCGCCCGCCAACCGCGAGCACATCCAGAATTGAGGCCAACGCCAACTCGAGGTCTTCCAGCTCGCGGTTAATAAAAATACGAATACCCTGAAAAGCCCGGGTGGCCGGGTGTTTACCTTTTTCCCAGGAGGGGTTGGCTTCAGCGACAATCGAAGCCAGCCTCGCGGTGCGGGTAATTGGTTGCTCATTGCGGGCGGCAATAATGGCTTTCGCCATGCGCCGGGCAAAGCGCTCTTCGCCGTAGTCGCGCAGCACCCGGGTAATTTCTTGCTCTTCTGCAGTTGCCAGCCAGTCGGCCGCACTGATACCGGAATCCGGATCCATACGCATATCCAGAGGACCATCGCGAAGAAAACTGAATCCCCGCGAGGCATCATCCAGTTGGGGAGAGGAAACACCCAAGTCCAGCAGCACCCCCTGAACCTCACCCAGCCGATGCTGTGCCGATACCATCTCGGCCAGCTGCGCAAAGGAGCCACGGACTATCTGAAAGCGGTTGTCTTCAGCAAATTTTTCGCTGGCAACCTGACAGGCCACCGGGTCTTTGTCGATGCCCATCAGCCGACCCCGCTCACTCAGTGCGGCGAGAATCCTGGTCGCGTGCCCGCCCCGGCCGAAAGTGCCGTCCACGTAAAAACCGTCGGGGTCGGTGACAAGGGCAGCAACTGCCTCGTCCAGCAGAACGGTCGTGTGTTCGACCTGTGCCGACATAGCCCCTTACCTCAGCATTACAGTGACAGGGATTGCATTTCTACCGGTATCTGCAGATCGCCTTCGCTGTCAGCCAGCCAGCTCTCTCTACCGGAATTCCAGTTTTCTTCGCTCCACAACTCAAAGCGGTGGCGCTGGCCTACCAGCACCACTTTCTTGTCCAGTTGCGCGTATTGGCGCAACTCCGGGGGGATCAGAACACGTCCGTTACTGTCCAGTTCCAGTTCTCGGGCATGGCCGATCAGGATTCGTTGCAACTTGCGCGTCAGCGGGTTGAAGGAAGGCAGCTGTGCTATTTCTTCTTCAATCTTTTCCCATTCCTGTAGCGGATAGATCAGCAGACATTTATCCTGTATATCGATAGTGGCAATCAGGCAGCCACCGCAGCTGGCTTCCAGGGAGGCACGGTACCGCGCGGGCATGGCCATTCGCCCCTTGGTATCCACATTAATTTCGTTGCTGCCTCTGAACACTGCTATCGCCTGACTCGAAATGACAGGGGGAATGGGAGAGAAAACCCACTCCGCCCCACTTTTACCCACTTTTCGTCACTATATGCCGACCAAGGCCAATGTCAAGGCAAAAAAAGGGACGCGAATCACGAAAAATGTTTCGAAAACTCAACAACTTGCGACAAACAACAGGACACAGAAAAGCGCCTTGAAAAATATAGCGAAGATAAACAATTCGCTAGAATCCGCCGTTAATGTTTTACATTAACTTTGAAATAACGGCGGCAGAGAAAACACATACGAAGATTTTTTTGATTAATTTTTGACCACCTTGCAGGAGGCGTAAACGGGTTAATCCCGGCACCGTCTTGCTGGCGGCGTTGGGCGACTGCCCTTGAGAAAACACTGAGATTCGAGGCAAACGCGGTCACTGACCATGTTGTCAATTCGAGTCGATGAACAGGCTGTTCAGAAAGGGGGATAAAAAATGGGAGTTGGCCGATAAGCCGGGTTCTGTCGTGGGCAACCATTCCTCTAGGGTGCACGTCACCGTACACCTCAAGCAACCTACCCGGATCCAGCGCGGGCCACGCCAAAGGATCCCTATTTGGTCTTGCTCCGAGCGGGGTTTGCCGTGCCACAAACTGTTACCAGTTGCGCGGTGCGCTCTTACCGCACCCTTTCACCCTTACCTGTGCCACAACGTATTGCGGCCATCGGCGGTCTGCTCTCTGCTGCACTTTCCGTAGGCTCACGCCCCCCAGGGGTTACCTGGCACTCTGCCCTATGGAGCCCGGACTTTCCTCCCCTTCACTCCCACCATCACCTGCGGAGATAACGAGAAATTAAAGCGGCGGTTGCCTGGCCAACTCCCGCGGCAAGGTTAGCACGAAGCCAGCCCCGCTGGCGATTGGCAAAAGCGGCAAAAAGCCCATTGCACAGCAGGCGCATTGGTTATTTTTTGATCTGATCGTGGTTTCTGCGAGGCGTTGTTGGGTAGCCTAGGTAATCTTGCGAATCATACGGGATCAGAGAAATGCAAAGAATCGTGGTAATGAACCCCAAAGGAGGGTGTGGCAAAACGACGCTGTCCACCAACCTGGCCAGTTATTTCAGCCATTGGGGCAAAGTCACCACATTAATGGACCTGGACCCCCAGGGGTCGAGTGTGTTCTGGGCGCACAAACGTCCCGACACGGCCTCCTACATTCAGCTGGTGGATGCGCATCATGCACCGCAAAATGTCACTCGCAGCTGGGCGATTCAGCCGCCCCGCAATACGGAAGTGCTGGTTCTCGATACCCCCGCCAGACCGGACCTGAACAATCTCAGCCCCTTACTGCGTGAAGCGACTGCCATACTCTTACCGGTGTTAACCGCCGAGTTCGATTTGCACGCCATTGTCACTACCGTCCAGCAACTGCGGCGGATGCTGCCGTCCAAACAGACTATCGCGCTGGTTCTGAATCGTGTGCCGCGGACCGCCACCACCGCCAGACAGGCAGAGACATTGGCCAGACAACTGCAGCTTCCGGTCATCGGTAGCCTGCGCAATTCATGCAATTACCTCAATGCCGCCAGCCAGGGCCTCGGCATGGTCGACATGCTCGGGGCCCACTACCAAGGTGACCAAAAAGATATCGCGCGCATTGCCCAGTGGTGTGCTGGAAAAACACCGGAAAAGCCGGTCCGGCAATTCAGGCAGATCAGCCCGGAAACCATAGCACTGGCCTGTAGTGCCTGACCGGTCATGGCCGGACCGGCTTCAGTCGGAGCGCAATGAAAGTGCCAGCTGGTACAGCGCGTTTTTCTGACCACCGGTAATTCTGGCCGCCAGCGCGGCAGCCTGTTTGACGGGCAGGTCGTCCAGCAGGGTTTTCAGGATTCTCAATTGCTCTGCATCGGACGCGCTGACAGCATCAGCATTTCCCTTCACCATCACCACCATTTCACCTTTTTGCTGGTTGCTGTCCGCGTTCACCTGCTGCAATATTGCCGCCAGAGTACCGGTCAGGAATGTCTCGAAGGTCTTGGTAATTTCTCTGGCCAGCACCGCTTCACGGTCGGAGCCGAAGGTGGCGATCATATCCGTCAGTGTGTCGAGTATCCGGTGAGGGGACTCATAAAAAATCAATGTCTGAGCTGATCCGGCAAGGATCTCAAATTTTTTCAGTCTGGCGGCAGTCCTTGCTGGCGGGAACCCCTCAAAGCTGAACCGGTCACTGGGCAACCCGGAAGCGCTCAGGGCTGCAACAGCGGCGCAGGCACCCGGAATCGGCGTGACCCTGATGTCCCGCAACCGGGCCTCTCTGACCAGGCGGTAGCCGGGATCAGAAATCAGGGGCGTTCCCGCATCCGAGATGAGCGCCACCGTCTGGCCCTGCACCAGCATATCGATAATCCGGCCCATCTGGCGCTCATCGCTGTGATCATGATAGGCAACCAGCGGTGTATCGATACCGAGATGTTTCAGCAATCTGCCACTGTGACGGGTATCCTCTGCAGCAATGAGATCAACCGCATGGAGAACCTCAACGGCTCGGGGTACCATATCACCCAGATTACCAATGGGCGTGGCTACCACATACAATTGACCCGGCATAAGAAATGACACCTATGTTCAAATTCAGAATAACAGCGACTGTGTTGCTGGGGCTGGCTTTAGTGCTCAGCGGCTGCGCCCAAACGGGCCGCGACACACCGAAAACCACCGGTCCGGCCACATCCCTGAGCCCCGCAGAGCGCGCCGAACAGGCACTCTCACTGGCCGCGAACAGCATAGCACCGCACCGACAACTCCACCAACTGGATGCCGCCGAGTTTCTGGTGCTCGCGGGGGAGAACCAGCAGGCGCTACAGGTGTTGTCGTCGCTTGATCAGAATGCGCTCTCAGGCCAGCGCTTTGTGGACTTCCGTCTGTTATTCGCTGAAGTGGCCATGGCTGAGGAGCGTTTTTTCCTCGCCAGGGACTTACTCACCGATCCGAAATTCACGGCCAACGCTGACCAACTGCCGACCAGCCACCGGGTTAAATGGCAAAAATTGCGCGGGGAGCTGTTTTCGCTATTGGGGGAAGATGAGCAGAGCATTCGCGCCTATGCGGAACTTTCCAAGCTGGTGACATCAACCGGGGAACAGACAGACATCTCCGAAGCGATATGGCGATTGCTGACCCACATTTCACAGAAGCACCTGGCAGCACTGCAGGCAGCGGAATCCGACCCACTACTACAGGGCTGGTACACGCTTGCCAGCAGGGTTCGGGGAAACCAGGGCGATATGGACAAACAGCTCCGCGAGATAACAGCTTGGCAAGTTGAATGGCCAGACCATCCCGCAGCCCTGAATCCACCACCATCACTTACGGCATTGCAGGAAGTCGCGAATAATCTCCCTGAACAAATTGCAGTATTGCTACCGCTGCAAGGTTCCCTTGCAGAAGCGGGCAAGGCCATTCGCGGCGGCATACTGTCCGCCTGGTATGGCGTCAGGGGAGCTCGCGGCAAGACACCATTAATACGATTCTACGACACCTCCTCCAGCGACGATATCGGCCCACTCTACCAGCAGGCTATCAGTGAGGGAGCCGGGTTGATCGTAGGTCCGGTACAACGGGAAAAAGTTGGCCAGTTGCTAGACCTTCCCGAGCTGCCGGTACCGACAGTGGCGCTCAATTATCTGGATACGCCCAGCACTGAGCCCCACCAGAATTTTTTTCAATTTGGTCTTTCCTCCACTGCTGAAGCGCGTCAGGTCGCCGACCGGGCATGGCTTGAAGGACGCAGGTTCGCACTAACCATCACGCCAGACTCCAGCTCGGGAATACGTGCATTGGCAGCATTCAGGGAACGCTGGCACGAGCGGGGCGGCACGCTGGTCGAAGTGCCCGCCTACGCAGCATCCCAGAGCGATTTCATCGCGCTACTAAAGCCCGAACTTCAGATTGAACAGAGTATTGAGCGCAACAACCGTTTACAGCGTTTACTCGGAAAACAACTGGCCCATACGCCCAGGCGGCGCCAGGATCTGGACATGGTCTTTCTGATAGCCTCACCCAGTCAGGCACGACAGATCAAACCCACGCTAGACTTTCTCTTCGCCAGCGACCTCCAGGTTTATGGCACGTCCCAGCTTTTTAGCGGGATACAGGATCCGGGGCGCAATCGCGACCTGGACGGGGTTCGTTTCAGCGCCATGCCCTGGACACTCCCCGGCTACAGTGCTGACGCCATGCAACCGACAGAAGACCTCGAACCCATTTATCGACATATGTATGCGCTGGGCATTGATACCTACCACCTGCACCAATGGCTGGGGCAGATGCTGTTGTTTCCTAACATCCGGCTGCCCGGGAACACCGGCATGTTATATCTGACGCCACCGGACACCATTGAACGGGAACAGCCCTGGGGTGTTTTTAAAAATGGCAGGGTGGTTCCCGCCATACAATTGCAGAAAAAAAACCTCGAAGAGGAGCACCAGACAGCCCCCTCACCTCAGATACCGTGATGGCAGCGAGACCCATGTAATCTTTATCGAGAAATGTGTACGGCGGGAAAACATCAGCGAAAAGGGATTTTCAATGACCAAAGGGAAACTATCGTCCCGCTCAAACCAGAGCGGGGCTATTGCCGAACAGTGGGCCAGGGAATTTTTGGAACGACAGGGTCTGGTGACCCTGCACCGGAATTACCGGACGTCCCAGGGAGAAATCGACCTGATAATGCGGGAGGGAAAGACCGTAGTCTTTGTCGAAGTTCGATTGCGCAACCATGCCGCATTCGGTGGCGCGGCCTCTAGTATTGATCACAGGAAGCAGCGGCGAATCATTGCTGCAGCCCGGCATTTTTTACAGGCCACCCAGGCGTGGGACAAGGTAGCCTGCCGTTTTGATGCGGTGTGTCTCAGCAAAGACATCACTAATAACCCGCCGTATCAGGTAGAATGGCTGCCAAACGCCTTTGACCACTAACCCCAGAAAGCCAAAGAAAACCTATGGAATCCAGTGTTATTGAGCTATTTCACGAGAGCATTGAAGCGAAAATGGCCTGTGGCGAAATACTGGCACCACTGATTGCCGAAGCCAGCACAGTGGCAGTTCAGCGGTTGCTCCAGGGACAGAAGATACTCTGTTGTGGCAACGGCCTCTCCGCCTCACTATCAAATATTTTTTCCCAATCCCTGTTACTGCAATATAAACTGGAAAGGCCGGGGTTACCGGTGATTTGCCTGAACAGCAATAGCTCTACAATTACCGCTATCGGCCATTATCACAGTGTCAGTGAAATTTTCAGCCGACAACTGAAAACCCTGGGCCAGGCAGAGGATGTACTGGTTATCTTCAGCCTCGGGACCAATCCAAGCAATCTGGTCCAGGCGATTCACACCGCCCATGACCGCGGGATATCTGTCATTGGTTTTACTGGCGCGGGCGATGTCGACCTGTCGGCATTGCTGAGTGGTGACGATATTGAGATTCGTGTTGATCATCATGACCGACATCGCATCAGCGAAATTCATTTATTGAGCCTGTTCTGTCTTTGTGAACTTATTGATCAACAATTATTTGGAGGAAATTCTTGATGTTGCCACGTCTGGCACCTCTGTTACTTGCGGGCATGCTCATCCTCTCGGGCTGCACCAGTATTATCCATGCAACCACCGACGAGCCAATCAAGCCCGATCCCTCCTCTACCTCGCTGGGCACCGATATTGATGACTGGCAGATGGAGACACTGATCGGCGTGAACATCAAGAAGGCCCACGCTGACCTCGAAAGGGCTCACATCAATATTACAGCCTACAATGGCGTGATTCTGCTGACCGGCGAAGTGGTTTCCGGCGATCTCCGTACGCTGGCGGGTGATACTGCAAGGAAGTTTCGTGGTGTCCGCCAGGTACATAATGAACTGCAGATACGCACTCCAACCTCCCTGATATCAAGAAGCAATGACACATGGCTAACCACCAAGGTAAAAGCCAAGCTGATTGCTGAAAAAAACCTGAAATCGTCGACCATAAAGGTGATTACCGAAAACAGCGTGATCTATCTGATGGGGCTGGTGACGCATAATACGGCCGATCAGGCAGCCCTTATAGCCAGCAAAACCCGTGGTGCCCAGCGGGTGGTCAAAGCTTTTGAATATATCGATTAATAGCGCTGTCTACCGTTAAAAAAACCGGCCCTGTGATCAGCAGGGCCGGTTTTTTATTACTCGAGAATCGCTAGATCAGTTCGACAGCAATCGCAGTGGCTTCACCACCACCGATGCAGATAGCCGCCACACCCTTGCGTTTCCCGTAGGTTTGCAGGGCACTGAGCAGGGTCACAATAATGCGGGCACCCGAGGCACCAATGGGGTGACCAAGGGCACAGGCCCCACCGTGGACGTTGACTTTGTCATGGGGCAAATCCAGTTCTTTCATGGCCGCCATGGTGACACAGGCAAACGCTTCGTTAATTTCAAACAGGTCCACATCGTCCTTGGTCCAGGCCACTTTCGCAAGCAGCTTGTTGATAGCACCTACCGGAGCGGTCGTAAACCACTCGGGTTCCTGAGAATGGGTACTGTGGGCGTGAATGGTTGCCAGGGGTTTCATACCCAGTTTTTCTGCGACAGAAAGGCGGGTCAGCACCAGGGCAGCAGCACCATCGCTGATAGAACTGGCATTGGCAGCTGTGACAGTGCCGTCTTTGATGAACGCCGGGCGCATTTGCGAGATTTTATCGGCGACCGATTTGCCAGGCTGTTCATCAATTGAACAGACTACCTCGCCCTTGCGGGTCTTGACGGTTACCGGCGCAATTTCGTCCTCAAAATTGCCGTCCTTGATCGCCCGTTGAGCCCGCTCCAGTGAGGTCACGGCAAAAGCGTCCTGCTCTTCCCTGGTAAAATCGAATTTGCTAACACATTTTTCGGCGAAAATACCCATCGCTTCGCCATTGTAGGCGTCCTCAAGACCATCCATTGTCATGTGGTCAAAAATCTGCGCGTGACCAAACCGGTAGCCGCTGCGACCCTGAGTCATCAGGTATGGGGCATTAGTCATGCTCTCCATTCCACCGGCTACGGCCACATCCACATTGCCCAGCGTCAGGCTGTCACAGGCATTCATCACCGCTTTCATACCGGATCCACACACCTTGTTGAGGGTGGTAGCCCCCACACTCGGCGGCAATCCCGCACCAATAGCAGCCTGACGAGCCGGGGCCTGCCGGAGACCGGCCGTGAGACAACAGCCCATATCAACGGAGCCAATCAGTTCACCGGCAACCCCGGCCCGCTCAATGGCGGCCCTGATGGCCACGGCACCCAGCTCTGTCGTGGGAACACCGGTAAACTGCCCTTGCATGCTACCGATGGGCGTTCTTGCCATACCGGCAATGACAATTGGATCTGACATAATTGAGGCCTCTATTTTACGATTCTGAGAGAAGGTTTTTTGCCACTGTCCCCAGCAGCTCCTCCAGAAGGTTTTTCTTTCGATGGTACGGATTTTACAGGACCCGGTCCGGCAGGTGGCGGAGGCTCATGGTCAGCCTCCGGTTCAAACATCATGCCCTGGCCGTTTTCACGGGCATAAATGCCCAATATCGACTGAACGGGTAATTCTATCGTACTCGGCACTCCCCCAAACCGGGTAGTGAAGGAAATGATCCGATTATCCATGACTAAGGAGGTTATTGCTCGCGGTGCCAGATTCAACACGATCTGTCCGTCACTGACATGTTGCTGGGGAACAGCAACCCCCGGATAAAAGGCATCGGCGACTATGTAAGGAGTGCAGTCGTTATCCACAATCCAGTCATAGAACGCCCGAACCAGATAAGCTTTGTTTGACGTCATGCTCATGACAGTTATATTGGCCCAATATGTCTGTGCTGCAGTTTACGAAAAAAGGGACATATCATGCCCCCTTTTCAAGATTCCTCCCGGCCACACAGGGTTTTCACATATCCCGCTCAAACTCTGACAGACTTTCTGCGAAGGACGGCCGGTCAAACAATCGTTTCATATAGTCCTGCAAAGGCTTTGTCTGACGATTTGATGGCAGTTTAATCTCAAGGTGCTTTAATCGCCACAAAATAGGTGCCAGGCAGCAGTCGACCAGGGTGAATTCTTCACTCATGAAAAATGGCAGGTCAGCAAAGATCGGCGCAATGCTTGTCAGGCTGTCGCAAAGCTCCTTGCGGGCTATTTCGGCTGCCTTGCTGTCACTGTTGCCAATAATAAAATCCAGTTGACTACAGCAATCCCGCTCAATGCGGTGCATGAACTGGCGGCTCAGTGCCCTGGCAACTGGATAGACAGGCAGTAACGGCGGGTGAGGGAATCGCTCGTCGAGATACTCCATCATCACTTTGGTTTCATAGAGTGCCAGATCCCGGTCCACCAGAGTAGGAAGGGATGCGTAGGGATTCAGTTCAAGTACATCTTCGGGCAAATTTTTGCCGTCGACATTTTCGATGTCTACCGTGACCCCTTTTTCTGCCAGGACAATACGAACACGATGGCTGTAGTGGCATGTAGGGTCAGAAAAAAACGTCATCGAAGATCGTTTTGCAACAACCCCCATAATAAGACCTCAGTTGTATTGTTGTTGGCAGTTGGATGACCGTCTTGTTCCGACGGCCATCCCCATTGAAATCAGTGAATCTCTTTCCAGTATTCCCTGTTCAGCAACCAAACCCAGATGAAGAGGAAGGCAAGAAAGAGCAAAACGTAGGTGCCGATTCTCTTGCGATCTTCGGCCATTGGTTCTGCGGTATAGGCCAGAAAGTTCACCAGGTCATACGCCGCCTGGTCATACTCCTCCGGAGACAAAGCCCCTTCCTCAACCAGCGTGTAACGTCCGCAATTGTCTTCGAGGATTTCCTCTCGGGTTAGCGGGTCTCGCTTCACACCACCATTGGCTGCGATTACCGGTCCCGGCGCGCATTCCTGAAGGCCCTGAAGATCGAGCAAGGCATGTGGCATACCCACGTCCTTGAACACCTTGTTATTGACGCCCATCGGGCGGTTCGGATCGGCATAGAAATGGCGCAGGTAAGTATACACCCATTCGGATGTGCGGGCGCGGGTAATCATGGTGAGGTCTGGCGGTGGAGCACCGAACCACTGTTTGCCCTTCTCCTTGGTCATGGCAATTTTCATCAGGTCACCGATTTTCTGATCGGCAAACACCAGATTGTCCATCACCAGGCCAGCGGGCATTTTCAGATCCGAGGCGACCCTGCCCCAGCGCGAATACTCAGCTGAGTGACAACCCATGCAATAGTTTACAAACAGTTTGGCACCCTGCTGCAGGGACGCCTTGTCTGAGGGATCGGCCTCGAAGTCATCACAGGGGATGGTACCGCAATGATATTCCGACTCGGCACCGACCGCTTTCAGTGGTAACCAGGCCAGCAGAATGACAATCAACAAGCCGCCCATGGACTTCCAGAAGCCAAAGCCGCCTCTACTGGTCACCCGCTTGGGCTCTGGCTGGGTTTTCTCCATTCGGGTCCAGATTGGCATCGCGAGGAAGAACAGGAAATACAGGACCGTACAAATCTGCGCCAGAAACGTGCGAGCCGGAGTCGGAGCCTTGACGCCCAGTACACCCAGAATAATGAAGGAGGCGGCGAACACCAGTACGGCGTACCGACTGAACAGACCTTTGTAGCGGATCGATTTTACCGGACTGCGGTCAAGCCAGGGCAGAACAAACATAATGGCAATCGCTGCCGCCATGACCATAAAGCCGGCAAACTTGTCCGGTACTGCTCGCAACATTGAGTAAAACGGCGTGAAGTACCAAACTGGCGCAATATGTGCGGGCGTCTTCAGTGGGTCGGCAATCTCGAAATTGGCATGCTCCAGAAAGTACCCGCCCATCTCCGGAACGAAGAAGAGGATAAAGCAGAATACGAAGAGGAAAACGACAATCGGTACCAGATCATGCACGGTATAGAATGGATGAAAAGGAATACCATCCACAGGCACACCGTTGGCATTCTTGTTTTTCTTGATTTCAACACCATCAGGGTTGTTCGACCCGACTTCGTGCAGCGCCAGAATGTGCAGCACCACCAACGCCAGCAGAATAATCGGCAGGGCAACCACGTGCAGCGACATAAAGCGATTCAGAGTAATACCGGAAATCAGGTAATCACCACGAACCCATTGCACGATATCCTCGCCAACCACGGGTATCGCACCAAACAGCGAGATAATCACCTGGGCTCCCCAGTAGGACATCTGCCCCCAGGGCAGCACATAACCGAGGAAGGCTTCTGCCATCAGGGCTACATAAATTGTCATACCAAAAATCCAGACCAGTTCACGAGGCGGTTTGTAGGAGCCGTAGAGCAGACCGCGGAACATGTGCAGGTACACAACAACGAAAAATGCCGATGCACCGGTGGAGTGCATATAGCGAATAATCCAGCCGTAGTCCACATCACGCATGATGTACTCCACTGAAGCAAATGCTGTTTCAGCGGAACCCTGATAGCTCATCAGCAGCCAGATACCGGAAACCAGCTGAATCACTAATACCACCAGCGAGAGAACACCAAAGTAATACCAGAAATTAAAGTTTTTCGGGGCGTAATACTCACCCATGTGGGTATTCCACGCACGCACGATTGGCAGGCGCGCATCTACCCAGTCACGTAAAGACACCAACGCTTTCATTAGCCTGCCTCCTGATCTACACCAATGACAACCACACCATCACTCTCGTAGGAATATGGAGGGACTACCAGATTTGTCGGTGCGGGAACCCCTTTGTAAACCCGACCGGCGAGGTCAAATTTAGAGCCATGACAGGGACAGAAAAATCCTCCCAGCCACTCGGCACCACCCAAGTCCTGGGCGCCCACATCGGGACGAAACATCGGAGCACAACCCAGGTGTGTACACAGTCCCACCAGAACCAGGTACTCTTCCTTAATGGCACGGTGCTCGGCATCCACGTAGGCAGGCTGATCGGAGGCCTCGGACGACGGGTCCCTGAGCTCTTCACGCCCCTTGAGGTTATCGAGCGCCTGCTGGGTACGGCGAACAATGTATACCGGTTTACCACGCCACTCGACGGTCACCATCTGACCGGGTTCGATTTTTGAAATATTGGCTTTTACCGGAGCACCAGCGGCTTTTGCCTTGGCACTTGGGTTCCAGGAACCCACAAAAGGAACAACAGCTCCTACGACCCCAGCGGCACCCACCACGCAAGTGGCCCCCGTCAGGAAACGTCTACGCCCCTGATTAATACCGTCATTGCTCATGACGCACTCCCGTTAGCAGCAAAGGTTGGCAAATTTTATCTGTGCAAAATGGCGTGCAATAGTAAAGAAAACCACTTTTTATTACAAGACAAAACCCTATACAAAGTAGGTAATAGTCTGTTTTAAAACATAAAAAAACCCGGCTGTAGGCAGCCGGGTTTTCGTTGAACAAAATGATCGATCAACGCTTGGAGAACTGGGGACGCTTGCGGGCTTTGCGCAGGCCCACTTTTTTACGTTCCACTTCACGGGCGTCTCTGGTCAGGAAGCCAGCTGTCCTCAGCTGACCCCGGAGGCCCTCGTCGTATTGCAGTAGTGCACGAGCGATACCATGGCGAATAGCACCCGCCTGACCAAAACTGCCGCCGCCAGCGACGGTAATATTGAGGTCAAATGTGGTGGCACGATCAACCAGCTCGAGTGGCTGACGCACAATCATACGCGCCACCTCACGGCCAAAATACTGATCGAGGGTGCGGTCATTGACCACGATGTTACCCGCTCCGGACTTCAGAAAGACTCTGGCGGAGGAGGTTTTGCGACGGCCGGTACCGTAGTATTGGGTGTCTGCCATAATTAACAATCCGTTAAATGTTCAGTTCTTGCGGCTGCTGAGCGGTATGGGGATGCTCGGTGCCTGCGTATACTTTGAGCTTCTTGAACATGGCACGACCCAGTGGACCTTTAGGCAACATGCCTTTCACAGCCGTCTGGATAGTCCGCTCAGGAGCCTTGGCGATCAGCTTTTCAAAACTGATGGACTTCAACCCACCGATATAACCGGTGTGGTGGTGATAAATTTTGTCTTTGGCCTTGTTGCCGGTCACACGCACCCGCTCAGCATTCACCACGACAATATAGTCGCCGGTATCCACATGCGGAGTAAACTCCGGCTTGTGTTTGCCACGGAGACGAGAGGCAATCTCGACGGCCAAACGACCTAATGTTTTGTCAGCCGCATCTACAATAAACCAGTCGCGCTGGACGGTTTCGGCCTTTGCACTAAATGTTTTCATTTTTTCCTGCCTGAAAGTTTCTGGCCTTCCTAAAAGGAGGCCGCATTTTACAGACCGACCCTACCCTTTTCAAGAATAATTTTGCCTAAAAAATAATTAGCCAATCGAGCTGAACAGTCCCTGCCTGTCAGGCTCAAGGGGGCGCCTTTGTCAGGGGCGATGTGGTCGCGCCAGATACTCGTGTGACTGCATTTCGAGCAAGCGACTGCGGGTTCGCTCAAACTCAAAGCCCAGCCGACCTTCAGTATACAGTGCGGGTAATGGCACCTCGGCGGACAGCACCAGCTTAACATTCCGGTCATAAAATTCATCTACCAGATTGATAAAGCGCCGCGCCTGATCTTCATTGCTGCGCCCCATCTGCCGAACATTGGTGACCAGCACCGCATGGAACTCACGGGCCAGCTCGATATAATCATTCTGGCTGCGCGGGATATTGCATATCACATCAAAGTCAAACCAGACGACGTCTTCAGCAACCGAGCGGCAGTGAAGGCTCCGCCCTTCGATGGTGATATCCACAGACACCTGCACTTCGCCACTGGCCGGCACAAGGCTGCCAAAGGCCTTTTCCATGGCTTCCTGCGCGCTATCATCCAGAGGGGCATGATACAGTTCGGCCTGCTCAAGGGTGCGCAACCGATAATCGACGCCACCATCGACATTAACAACCTGGGTATGCTCATTGAGCAGGGCGATGGCGGGCAGGAAGCGTCGCCGCTGTAAACCATTCTCATAGAGTTGATCGGGGGCAATATTGGATGTCGCCACCAATGTCACCCCACGCTGGAACAGCAATTCCAGTAGCCCTCCCAACAACATTGCATCAGCAATATCGGCGACAAAAAACTCGTCAAAGCAAATCACCCTGGCCTCAGCGGCAATATTGTCAGCGACTTTTTCCAGCGGGTTCTTCACACCGCCCAGTAGACGAAGCTCCCTGTGAACCCGGCGCATAAAGCGATGGAAATGCGCACGCATTTTCTCTTCGAAGGGTAGAGATTCAAAAAAATTATCCATCAGGTAGGTTTTACCACGGCCCACACCACCCCAAAAATACAGCCCCTTGACCGGCACGGAAGGTCGGGTAGACCTAAAGTACGCCCTGAGTCGCTGAAAAATCGAGTGGTTTGCTGTCCGGGCATTCTGTTCCAATAATTTCTCATAGAGCGCCTGCAGCAGGGCCACTGCCTGTTCTTGGGCAGGGTCGTAGCTGAAGGAGGCCTGCAGCAAGTCCTGCTGGTATCGCTGCGAAGGCGTGTGTGAGGGAACAGGCACCCGAATCATATTGGCTGGTTCAATGGAAGAATGCAGAAAACAAGGCCGGGAACTTTAGCCGCGCAAAAGGATAATCGCAACCCGTTACTCATGCAGTGTGGTGGCCTAACTGTTCTGCAACAGGGTTGGTAAACACGGCAAGGTGTCGTCAAAAAACAGTTGCCTCCAGGTACAGCTTCTTTCAGACTACACCTCAAAATCTGCTGTATATCTCTGGAGGTAGTCGCTTGGATACCACGACTGTATTATTGATTGGCTTGCTGTGTGCAGTGAGCGGCTTGATTATTGGCCTGCTGGCTGGGCGAACCCTTCACCCCAGGGAGCAAGAGCGCAAAGCTGCCGAACACAAGCTCAAGGAAGCACAGGACCGGCTCCAGGATTACGAACATGAGGTAACCGAGCATTTCATCAAAACCTCTGAACTGTTCAACAACCTGTCACACAGCTATCGCGATGTTCACGAGCACCTCGCCGCCAGCGCCATGCGGCTGACCGGCCCCGACGCCAGCAAGAAAATGGTCGATGCAGGGTTTGGACGTCTCGAAGAGCGCGGCGCAATGCTGTCAACAGAAATGCCGGAACCACCGAAAGATTATGCACCCAAAGTTCCCGGCGGCATTCTCAGTGAAGAATACGGGCTAAGAGATGACAATGTCTCCCGCGACAATCTCCGCGCAAAAGTGGCAAATGATACAGCAGAAGACACCAATGACAATGATGACCCAACGCTCAAGGTGAGCTGACGGGCAACGAGAACAAAGCTATCCCTCAAAGCCTTCCCGCTGTGCGGTTTGTGACATAATGCGCTCTTTGTGAGCTCGCGGAGCCTGTGGTGTCTGTTATTTTTCGAGTGTTGCGTTATATCAGCTGGCCTGTGGTTGCCGGTCTGCTTGCGGCCGCACTGTTCATGTTATTGCTGCCGGAAACGCTCAACAACGCGGCCAAAATGGAAACCAGGGGGTTGTCACCTGGCGTGTCCGGAGAGTGGCAGGGGCCCGCTTCGTATGCCGCTGCTGTACAACGGGCATCGGCATCGGTCGTCAATATCTATACGCGCAAAACACTCGAGCGCCCCCGCCATCCGCTTTTGGACGACCCTTTCTTCCGCCGCTTCTTCAGCAACAGCAATCTGCCGCAACAACAGCGCATGCAGTCTTCACTGGGCTCCGGCGTCATCCTGACCGAGGATGGCTATATCTTGACCAACAACCATGTGGTGACCGAAGCCGATGAAATCGTCGTCCAGCTCCAGGATGGTCGCGAGGCGATGGTCAAGGTCATTGGCAAGGATCCGGATACAGACCTGGCTGTGCTAAAGATAGATCTCGATAATCTGACACCCATCAATATTGATGCGGCCTCCATGCCCAGGGTGGGTGACGTCACGCTGGCCATAGGCAACCCGTTCGGGGTCGGACAATCGGTCACCCAGGGCATTGTCAGCGCTACCGGCCGCAATGGCCTGGGGCTCAATACGTTTGAGAACTTTATTCAGACGGATGCAGCCATCAACCCGGGCAATTCTGGCGGGGCACTGGTGGACGCTTTCGGCAACTTGCTGGGTATCAATGCTGCCATTCTCGACAAGACCGGCTATTCAGTGGGCATCGGCTTTGCCATACCCGCCAATACGGCAGTGAAAGTTCTACAGGATATCGTCGAACACGGCTATGTTATCCGGGGCTGGCTGGGCGTCGAAGCCCGCCCACTGACCAGGCTGGCGGCGACGAAACTGGGCATGGACCCGCCATCGGGACTGGTGATCACCAGTATTTATATCAACAGCCCCGCTCACCTAGCGGGCTTGCAACCGGGGGACATTATCACCCGCATCAATGATTACTGGGTGGTAGACAATGAAAAGAGTATGAATCTGATCGCTGATCTCTCGCCCGGCGACTCCGTCAAACTGGAGGTCATACGGGACGGGCAAAAAAGCACGATCATGGCGGTGACGGGTACCCGGCCACCGCCCGAATAACCCGGGGGATTACTGCTTGAGCAGCTCGGCCAAAACGTCCAACAGCCGGCAGTTTTGCTCGTTTGTGCCAACCGTAATCCGCAAAAACTGTTCTATTCTCGGCTGTCTGAAGTGACGCACAATAATACCCTTCTCACGCAATCGCGCCGCAAGCCCGGCGGCATCCCGCGACGGGCAGGTCGCCAGCAGGAAATTCGCGGAGGACGGCAGCACCTCAAAACCCAGTGATTTCAAGCCGGTGGCCAACCTGTCACGACTACGAATAACCTGCTCGCAGACCTCCCGAAAATAGTCGTCATCGGCAAAGGCCGCAGCGCCCCCGACAATGGCAAAACGACTGAGCGGGTAGGAGTTAAAACTGTTCTTCACACGCTCCAGCGCCTCAATCAGGGCAACGTCACCGATAGCAAACCCGATCCGCAAGCCGGCCAGTGACCGGGATTTTGACAGCGTCTGAGTCACGAGCAGATTGGGGTAGCGCCCAACCAGGGACACCGCAGTCTCTCCGCCAAAATCGATATAGGCTTCATCCACCACCAGAACTGACCGCTGATTTTTTTTCAGTAACCATTCAATTTCCGGCAACGACAGCAGCATCCCGGTGGGAGCATTCGGATTGGGAAAGATAATGCCGCCATTATTGCGCAGGTAGTCCGCCACCTGAATACGGTAATCGCTGCCCAGCGGTATCCGTTGATAATCCACCTGATACAGGCCGCAATAGACGGGGTAAAAGCTGTAGGTGATATCAGGAAAGAGGATCGGCTCATCGTGCTTGAGCAGCGCCTGAAAAATATGAGCCAGCACTTCATCTGAACCATTGCCCAGAAACACCTGGTCCGGAGCAACAGCATAATAATCTGCCACCGCCTGTTTGAGTAACGCACCATTGGGGTCAGGGTAAAGGCGAAGGCTATCCCCCAATTCTCCGGCGATGGCTTCCAGAACCCGGGGGGACGGCCCATAGGGGTTTTCATTGGTATTCAACTTGGTCAGGTTGGCCAGTTTGGGCTGCTCCCCGGGCACATAGGGATCCAGCCTTGCAACGACATCACTCCAGAAAGGGCTGCTCACGGGGCTACCATCATGACTTGATGCGATATTCGGCAGAGCGGGCGTGGGCTGTCAGGCTTTCCCCTCGAGCCAGTACCGACGCAGTTTTCCCCAATGTCGAAGCACCTTCGGCGGAACACATAATAAGTGAACTGCGCTTTTGAAAATCATAAACACCCAGCGGCGAGGAAAAACGGGCTGTCATGGAGGTCGGCAGGACATGGTTGGGGCCGGCACAGTAGTCGCCCACCGCCTCGGCGGTATAACGACCCATAAAAATCGCTCCGGCATGACGAATACCCGGCAACCAGTCTTCGGGGTTGGCCACAGACAGCTCCAGGTGCTCGGGAGCAATGCGGTTGATCAACGCCAGTGCGTCCGTCATGTCCGCTACTGCGATCAGGGCACCGCGCCTCTCAAGGGACGCACGAATAATCGAAGCCCGCTCCATGGTGGGCAGCAACTTGCCAATACTGGTTTTTACCTGTTCGAGGAAATCCGTGTCCGGGCTGATCAGAATGGACTGGGCTTCTTCGTCGTGCTCAGCCTGGGAAAACAGGTCCATCGCGATCCAGTCCGGGTTTGTCTGACCATCGCAAACCACCAGGATTTCCGAGGGCCCCGCCACCATGTCCAGACCCACTGCCCCGAACACAGCCCGCTTGGCCGTGGCAACAAAGATATTGCCCGGCCCGACAATCTTGTCCACCCGAGGCACGGTTTCCGTACCATAGGCCAATGCACCAATGGCCTGAGCGCCGCCCAGTGTAAACAGGCGATCAACCCCGGCAATCGCTGCCGCAGCAAGCACCAGCGGATTCAGTTCGCCACCCGGCGCAGGCACCACCATGATAATTTCGTTAACACCGGCCACCCGGGCGGGCAGAGCATTCATCAGCACCGAGGACGGATAGCTGGCTTTACCCCCGGGCACATAAATGCCCACCCGATCCAGTGCGGTGATCTGCTGCCCCAACAGGGTGCCATCCTCTTCCCGGTAGTGCCACGAAGCCTGCTTCTGGTGCTGGTGATAACGGCGAATTCGTTCCGCCGCCAACTCCAGTGCATCGCGCTCAGCTGCGGGGATACCGGCCAATGCCCCGGAAACGACGTCGGCAGGAATTTCGAGCTCCCGGACATCATCGACATCCCGGGCGTCGAAGCGATTGGTAAATTCAATCAGGGCTTGATCGCCGCGCTGGCGAACAGCCGCCAGGATATCACCAACGATCTGCTCAACATTTTGATCTGATACATTCTCCCACGCCAACAGCTCGGTCAGCCGGTCGTCGAAACAGCTATCTGAGGTAGACAACTGCAAGATACTGATGGGTTCACTTTGCATCGTCATCGGACCTTGTTCACCGCTTCCGTCAGGCGGTCTACGATATCCTGCAGCAATCGGTGCTTCATCTTCATGGCGGCCTTGTTCACTATTATCCGGGAACTGATGTCGGCAATAAACTCCCGGGCCTCCAGGCCATTGGCCCGAAGCGTATTACCGGTATCCACAATATCCACAATCTCATCCGCCAGGGCCATGATCGGAGCCAGCTCCATGGCACCGTAGAGTTTTATGATATCCGCCTGACGACCCTGTTCGGCATAAAAACGGCGGGCCACATTGACGTATTTGGTGGCGACCCGGACACGCCCTGTGCCGGGCGTTGACCCGGCCACTGCCGCTGTCATCATGCGACAGCGCGCGATACCCAGGTCCAGCGGCTCATAGAGCCCGTCACCGCCATGCTCCAGGAGGGTGTCTTTTCCCGACACACCCAAATCCGCTGCGCCAAACTGCACATAAGTAGGGACATCCGAACCGCGCAATACCAGTAATCGCACATCGGATCTGCTGGTATCAAACAGCAACTTGCGGCTGGCACTGATGTCTTCCAGAGGGGCAATACCGACTTCCGCCAGCAAAGGCAGGGTTTCTTCCAGAATACGCCCCTTGGTCAGGGCAATGGTAATTTGCATGGCACTCACATTGTTTATGCAACTGGTTACTTGAGGAAAACGCCCGACCGGGACTAACGACCCGGAATCCTGCGGATATTGGCACCGAGCTGCTGCAGCTTTTCCTCAATACATTCATACCCTCGATCTATATGGTAAATACGATCGACAATGGTTTCACCATCAGCCACCAGACCGGCAATCACCAGACTGGCCGAGGCCCTCAGATCCGATGCCATAACCGGCGCCGCCTTGAGCCGCTCAACCCCGGTAACGATGGCGGTATTTCCTTCCAGGGTGATTCTGGCCCCCATCCGATTCAGCTCATGGGTCTGGACCAGGCGATTCTCAAAGATCGTCTCGGTAATCGTGCCCACCCCATCGGCAACCGCGTTGACAGTTGTCAGTTGCGCCTGCATGTCGGTGGGAAAAGCCGGATAGGGGGCTGTCTTGAAGTTGACCGATTTCGGCCTGCGGCCTTCCATATCCAGCGCTATCCAGTCCTTGCCGACACTGATCTTCGCACCGGCTTCCTCCAGTTTGATCAACACAGCCTCGAGGATATGCGGATCGGTATCCTTGAGCTTGACGCACCCCCGGGTCGCTGCAGCCGCCGCCAGGTAAGTGCCCGTCTCAATGCGATCAGGCATAATCCGGTAACTGCCCCGATGCAGGGTGTCGACCCCGTCGATGGTCAGGGTTGTAGTGCCCATACCCTTCACCCTGCCACCCAACGCATTAATACAGTTCGCGAGATCGACCACTTCGGGTTCGCGAGCGGCATTTTCAATCACTGTCTGGCCATCGGCAAGCGCGGCGGCCATCATGAGGTTTTCCGTTGCACCGACGGAGACCGTGTCCATCAAAATATGGGCACCCTTCAGACGGCCGTTACAGCGGGCATTGATGTAGCCACCGTCAATATCTATCTCTGCACCCATCATTTCCAGCCCGCGCAGGTGCAGATCTACCGGTCGACTGCCAATTGCACATCCACCGGGAAAGGAGACATTGGCAACACCAAACTTCGTAAGCATTGGCCCCAGCACGAGAATGGAGGCACGCATGGTCTTGACCAGGTCATAGGGTGCCACATGACTGTGCAAGGTCGTGGCATCGACTTCCACCTGCATCTTTTCATTTAATACCACACTGACACCCAGGCATCCGAGCAGCTCGAACATGGTGGTTATGTCATGCAGGTGGGGCACGTTGGATATCATCACCGGGCCATCGGCCAGGAGTGTGGCCGCCATAATCGGCAATGCGGAATTTTTGGCACCGGAGATACGGATTTCCCCGAACAGTGGGCCGCCTCCGGAAATCAACAACTTGTCCATTCAAAACCCTTGTGATTCAGCAAGGCAGTGGCCAGTTTGAGCTGAGATAGGTGAGGGAAACCGGCGCGGGCTTAGTTGCGAACTTCATCCGGCGTATAGGTTTTGATATTTACCGCGTGAATAGCACCTTCGGCTATGTGCTGCTGAAGCACGGCATAGATTTTTTGTTGCCGCTGTACGGGACGGAGTCCGGAGAATACGTCGCCAACGACCTGTATCTCAAAGTGACTACCATCGCCACCGACGGTGACATCACAATCGGCCAGAGCATCCTGCAGAAGTGCCTGCACCTCATCGGGGGTCATAGGTTACCCCTCACTTTTAATAACGTCTGACGGGGCGGACCAATTGGCTATGACCTGATCGATATTGCCGTCATATTTTTCGGCTCTCTGGGCGAACTGGTTGCGGAACGTTTTGCCAAGGTTGATTCCGTTGATTACAACGTTGGTGATTTTCCACGCCCCGTCACGGTTCAGTGCCATCGAGTAATAGAGTGGAAAGACACCGTCCTTGCCACGAATTTCCTGAACCACAGTAACCCGACGCTTATCCTCAATGTCTTCCTTGGGCGGCAACACCACGATGGTTTCATCGCCATAGGAAATCAGGCCGCGACCATAGGTTTCAATCAGGTCGCGATGAAAGGTTTTGACGAACAGTTCGCGCTGTTCATCGGTAGCCTCGGCACGGTAGGCCCCCATAACATTGCTGGCAATCCACTTGAAATCAATCACCCGGGCCAGCAGACAATCCAGTGATTCAAAGAAGGCCTGGGGATCATCATCAAAGGTCTCACGGTGCTCGGCAATCGTCTGTAACAGGTCGTCGGTCACAGTCTCAATTAACTCATGGGGAGTTTGTTCCGATGAGGTCACAGCATCATCCGCAGCCTGCACAGCAATTGCATGACCCGATACCAGAACAACCAGTGCGGGGAGTAATAATTTCATCAACCTCTTGTACATGGCAACTTTCCTCAAATTATTCGAACCTACTGACTACACAGCCGCCCTTTTTCTCGGCTACCGCCATTTGACATCAACAAACCAGCCAAGTGCCAAATCAGCTGACGTGAAAAGGCGTGCACTATACCATTGCCTCGCTATTTCCGAAATCCTTGAAGGTCGGGCAATTTTATGGAGACCCGGTTAACAGCCTCTGCCGGGGCTGGCCAGGGGGAGCTGACCGATTTAACCTCCTGGCAGTGTTACCCACCCCTGATCACTGCCAGCACTTACAGCATTACCTGGTTGCCGGTATACTTGGCAAAATATTTTGGGTAGCCAATGACCACCAGTAATTTTGCCGAAGCCGCACGCCGCACTATCCGTCTGGAAGCTGAAGCTGTCACTCTGCTCGAAGAGCGGGTTGATGCAGCTTTTGACTGCGCCTGCGAGCTGATTATGCAGTGCACCGGCCGCGTCATTGTTACCGGCATGGGGAAATCGGGACATATTGGCAGGAAGATCGCCGCCAGCCTAGCCAGCACGGGAACCCCCGCTTTTTTCGTCCATCCCGGGGAAGCCAGCCATGGCGATCTTGGCATGATCACCCGGATAGATCTGGTTCTGGCATTGTCCAATTCCGGAACAACGGCCGAAATCATTACCCTGCTACCACTCATTAAACGTATGGGCATCCCATTGGTCAGCATGACTGGCAATCCGGACTCGATTCTGGCCCAGGCATCGGAGGCCCATTTGGATGTTCGGGTTCCCAGTGAAGCCTGTCCACTGGGATTGGCACCTACCACCAGCACTACGGCGACACTGGTCATGGGCGACGCTCTGGCGATTGCCCTGCTGGAGGCACGCGGCTTCACTGCCGAGGACTTTGCTTTTTCCCACCCCGGCGGGGCACTCGGCCGCAAGCTGCTGCTCAAGGTGGAAACCATCATGCACAGTGGTGACGAACTGCCCCAAGTGTACGAGGATGCGCTTCTGAAAAAAGCCCTGGTGGAAATGACCGCCAAAGGGTTTGGCATGACCACGGTGGTCAACCACCAGGGAGAGTTGGTCGGGGTATTTACCGATGGCGACCTGCGCCGGGCGGTCGATAACGATATCGACATCAATCACAGCACTGTCCGTCAATTGATCAAGGGTAGCTGCAAGGCCGTTCACCGGGAACTGCTCGCAGCCGAGGCACTAAAAATCATGGAAGACAATAAAATTACTGCGCTCGTTGTTGAAGACACCAACCACCATCCGATCGGAGTCCTCCACATGCATGACATCCTGCGTGCGGGGGTGATGTAACCATGTCAAACCCGAGCCTGAAGGTCACCAGCAAAGCTCGTCAAATCCGGTTATTGCTACTGGACGTGGACGGCGTTCTGACCGATGGCTGCCTCTATTACGGTAATAATGGGGAGGAGCTGAAATCGTTCAATATACAGGATGGTCTCGGCATAAAACTGCTACAGCGCAAAGGTATCAAGGTCGGCATTATCACCGGCCGATCTTCAGCACTGGTGGCGAGGCGGGCTGAAGAACTGGGTATTGATCTTGTCGTTCAGGGACGGGAGGACAAGCTGGCCGCCCTGGAAGACTTGCTGGGCACACACCCCTACCAGATGAATGAAATCGCCTTCCTCGGCGACGACCTTCCAGACCTCGCCGTCATCAGGCGCGTGGGGCTGGGGGTTGCCGTGGCGAATGCCAGGCCAATTATCGCTGAGCATGCACTCTGGCAAACCTCCGCCTGTGGTGGAGCCGGGGCGGTCCGGGAACTGGCCGAGATGCTTCTGCAGGCTCAGGATAAACTGGAAGCCACCTTTACGGACTACCTCTAAACATATGCGCAATATTTTGATAACCGCCATGCTGCTCGCTTCAACAGGGATTTTCCTGTTGTTCTGGCTGTCGCCACCAGAGGTATTTCTGAACAAGCCAGGCACCGATGTAGAAGAATTACCCAAAGCAGACAGCTATATGAATAACATTGATACGGTAAATTTTGACAGGAATGGCAACAGGGCTTTCACCCTCACCGCCATTGAGGCACGCCACTTTAATCGCGGCAACCGACTGGAACTGGAAAACCCCGGCATGGTGTCTTTCAGCAAGCCGAAGAAGGGCTCGGAACAGACACCCCCATGGTATGTAACCTCCCAGAAAGGCACCATCTACAACGGGGGTGAACGGGCTGTCCTGTCCGGTGACGTCTACGCATGGCAATCTGTTAAAAAAGGCGGCAAAAATGAATTTCTCACCAGCAAATTAACCATATTCCCTGAGACCAACATTGCGGAAACTGGCCTACCCGTGACTATCAAAACACCTCAGGGGAAAACCACCGGCACAGGCATGTGGGCAGATCTTAATGATGAGATATTCAAACTGCTATCAAAAGTAAAGGGGATTCACCGTGCGCCATAACCTATTCATTCTGCTGCTACTGGCAGCATGTCACTCCTCCAGTCTGGCGCTTCCCAGCGACGCACAACAGCCTATCAATATTGAATCAGACAGGGCCGAGCGCTACGAAAAAACCGGCACGACGATCTATGAAGGCACTGTCGTTATTACCCAGGGAACCATCAAAATCCACGCGGACAAGGTCACTGTCTATACGGCAAATAACCAGGTCGTTCGAATTGTCTGCGTTGGAGAGCCTGCCCGCTACCAACAACAACCGAACCCCAATGACAGCCTGATGTACGCCAAGGGCGACACTATCGAATACCATCTGGCCAGTGACCGTATCGACCTGCTGAAAAATGCCAGTGTTGAGCAGAATGGTACCGTTATCACCGGTGAAAAAATCAACTACGACCTTAAGGCAGAGGTGGTCAAGGCGAGCAGTGGCGACAATCCTCGCCAGCGGATCCAGATGGTCATTCCACCCAACAAGCAAAAGGATGCAAACTAAATGGCTATCCTTAAGGCTTCAAATCTGGTCAAAAGCTATAAAAGAAGACCGGTGATTCGCGATGTATCCCTCACCGTAGAAAGCGGTGCAATTGTCGGGCTGCTGGGTCCTAACGGCGCTGGCAAAACCACCTGTTTTTACATGATTGTCGGGCTGGTTCATCAGGATGGCGGCTCTGTTCATATCGATGATGAAGACATCACTTCTCTGTCCATGCACGGCAGGGCTCGAAAAGGGCTTGGCTATCTCCCGCAAGAGGCCTCCATTTTTCGCAAGATGACCGTGGAGAATAATATTCTGGCGATCCTGGAAACCAGAAAGGATCTCGACAAACAACAGCGTGCGAAAAAACTGGAACAACTGCTCCAGGAGTTTCACATCAGTCATATCCGCAACACCCTTGGCATGAGCCTCTCTGGGGGGGAGCGTCGCAGGGTGGAAATTGCTCGCGCACTGGCCATTGAGCCGGCCTTCATTCTTCTGGATGAACCCTTTGCCGGGGTGGATCCGATTTCAGTCAACGATATCAAGCAGATCATCCGCCATTTACGCGATATGGGTATTGGTGTCCTGATCACAGACCATAACGTACGCGAGACACTCGATATCTGTGAGCATGCTTATATCGTTGGCGAAGGACAGGTTATTGCCGAGGGTCAGGCCACCGATATTGTCGCCAACCAGCAGGTTCGGGATATCTATCTCGGCGAAGACTTTATGCTTTGATGGCACGTACTACCGCACAGCCATTATGCAAAGCGGCACACATTTTGCTTGTCACTCCCCCCGGAGGCAGACTACACTTTCCCTGTGAATATTTTCGTAACAATCCTCTATACGCAGTCATAACATGAAAGCCAGCTTGCAACTGAAAATCGGCCAGCAGCTGACGATGACCCCTCAGCTACAGCAGGCCATTCGTCTGTTGCAATTATCCTCTCTCGACTTGCACCAGGAAATCCAGCAGAACCTCTACGACAACCCGCTGCTTGAGCTTGCCGAAGAATCCGAGAACCTGGCCGCAGAAACCGCCACCCGGAAAAATGAGGATATCGACAGTGCGACGCGTGATCTCAACAGCAGTGAATGGGACAACAAAATACCCACTGACCTGCCCGTCGATGCCAATTGGGACGATATTTACCAACCCAGTACCCCCATCAGAAACACGGGTGCGGATACACGCGATTTTGACAGCGTTCACAACGTCACAGAGTCGCTTCAGGACCACCTGATCTGGCAACTCAATCTGACGCCGATGTCTCCCAAGGACTACCTGATCGGTGAAATGATCATCGATTCAATTGATAGCCGGGGCATGCTGACGGCACCCATTGAAGAAATCTGGGCTGCACTGGACGACGAAATTGAGCTGGATGAAGTACTCGCCGTGGTGCACCGCATCCAGCAGTTTGACCCACCCGGTGTTGCCGCCACCAGCCTCGCCGAATGCCTTCTGATTCAGCTGAACCAGTTCTCTCCGGATACACCGCTGATTAACGAGGCCATCCAGCTCGTTACCGACCATCTGGAGCTGGTTGGACAGCGCAATTTCCGACAGATGGAAAAAATCACCGGCCTGCCCCACGAGATACTCGAGGGCGCCATCCTGCTCATTCAGACGCTGTCCCCCAACCCCGGTGACGCCATTCGAAACGATGATATCGAGTACGTGGTACCCGATGTTCGTGTCACCAAAGCCGATAATCACTGGAAAGTTTCCCTCAACGAGGACATCACCCCTCGCCTGAGCATCAATCAACAGTATGCCCAGCTGATTCGCAGGGCTGATTCCAGTCAGGACAACACCTTTCTGAAGAATCACCTCCAGGAGGCCAAATGGTTTCTGCGCAGCATGGAAAGCCGCAATGACACCCTGATGCGCGTCACCAGCTGCATCATCGAATTACAACAGGGCTTTCTGGAGCAGGGCCCCGTGGCGATGAAACCCATGGTGCTGGCAGATATTGCCGAACGACTGGAGCTGCACGAATCCACTATTTCCCGAGTGACCACCCAGAAGTACATTGACACGCCGCAGGGCGTTTTTGAACTCAAGTACTTTTTCTCCAGCCACGTCTCGACCGACGCAGGCGGGGAGTGTTCATCAACAGCCATTCGCGCTATGCTGAAAAAAATGGTGAGCGCTGAAAATCCGGGCAAGCCGCTCAGTGATAACAAGCTGACAGCACTGCTTCAGGAGATGGGAATTCAGGTGGCTCGACGCACTGTTGCCAAATACCGTGAGGGAATGGGCATCCCCTCTTCCAGCGAAAGAAAACGCTACAACCCCAATACCTAACACCTATTAAGGAGAACCGCATGCAATTGAACATCAGCGGACATCATCTCGATATCACTGATCCGATCAAAGACTATGTCACCACCAAATTATCCAAACTGGAGCGCCATCACGACGGCATCACCAACACCAATGTGATTCTCTCAGTTGAAAAATTGATCCAGAAAGCTGAAGCGACAGTCCATGTCAGCGGGGGTGAATTCTTTGCAGATTCCGAGCACGAGGATCTTTATGCCGCTATCGATATGCTGACCGACAAACTGGACCGGCAGTTGATCAAGCACAAGGAAAAGAACCGCGGTAGATAATACTCATGAAACTGATCGATGTACTCACCCCCGAAAACACCGTTGCCAGCGCCGAGGGCGGTAGCAAGAAAAGGGTATTGGAAAACCTTTCCGTCTTCCTGGCAGAACGCATGGAAGGCGTCGGTGCGGACGACCTCTACCAGAGCCTGCTGGCAAGAGAGCGACTGGGCAGCACCGGGATAGGAGAAGGTGTTGCCATCCCCCACTGTCGATTGGCAAGCTGCGAAAAAATTACCGGAGCACTTGTCAAACTGGCTGACGCCGTCGATTTCGATGCTATCGATGGGGAGTCGGTGGATCTGATCTTTGCACTGATTGTTCCCGAGGAGCAAAACGACGAGCACCTGCAGGTCCTCTCTTCCATTGCCGAATTACTTCAGGATGAAACAGTGCGCAACGCATTGCGACAGGCCAGCAGTAATCAGGACCTCTTCCGGATAGCAACCGGCAATGATGGCGGCTGAGGTGAAAGACTAATGCGACTGGTGGTGGTGAGTGGGCGTTCCGGATCCGGTAAGAGTACCGCACTGAACGTTCTCGAAGATGTCGGTTTTACCTGCATTGACAACCTTCCCGCCAGTTTGCTTCCCGGCCTTTTTCAGAAAGCCATCAACGCCAAGAGCCAGCATTGGCTGGAAAAAATTGCGGTGGGGATCGATGTCCGCAACCTGGGCGAAGATCTTGACCAGCTACCAAAAATTCTTGCGGAGCTGCAGCATTCGGGCATTAATTATGAAGTGCTTTTCCTCGATGCCAGAAACTCCGTCATTATCCAGCGTTTCAGTGAGACAAGGCGCAAACACCCGCTCACCACTGACCAGGTAGATATCCACGAAGCCATAGAGCTTGAGACTACGCTGCTGGACCCAATCGCTTCAATTGCAGATCGCAGAATCGATACCAGCACCATGACCCTGCACCAGCTGCGCGATGTCATCAAACAACAAATTGCGCCCCACAGCAGGGATGACATGGCTGTCATGTTTGAGTCCTTTGCCTTCAAACGCGGTGTGCCAGTCAACGCGGACTTTGTCTTTGACGTTCGCTGCCTGCCCAATCCCCACTGGAAACAGGAGTTGAGGCCCTTTACCGGCAATGACCAGCCCGTGATCGAATTCCTCGAGTCGCAACCGGACGTCATCGACATGACTAATGACATCAAGCAGTTCCTGTCCCGCTGGACACCGTCATTTCTTGCCAATAACCGCAGTTATCTAACCATTGCTGTGGGCTGTACCGGAGGGCAGCACCGCTCAGTCTACGTATCCAATGTTCTAGCCAGACATTTCAGCAACACCATGCCGAATGTACAGGTCCGGCACAGAGAACTGTCCTGACGGGCGTCATCACGAGAGGGCTGTTATGTCGAAAATAATCTGTACAGAAATAACCATTGTCAATCGTCTCGGACTGCATGCTCGCGCAGCCGCGAAGCTGGCTTCAACCGCCGGAAAATATGGCTGCGCCATCAAAACCGGCCGCAGTCCTGACAAACTGGTGGACGCCAAAAGCGTGATGTCACTGATGTTGCTTGCCGCTACTCAGGGGACCTCTCTCCATTTCATATTCGAAGGCAGTGATGCGGAGCGCGCCCACCGCGATATCGAACAGTTAATCGGCAACCGCTTCGAGGAAGAGCACTAACCGCGCTGCCTACCAACCCAGCCACTGTATAATTTTGTCACGCCCACCTATACACTATCCGCCTTCAAACTGACGGTCATGGAAAACTTCTCAGATGCAGGGGCCTAACGAAAAATTCAGCCATTTGTCCAGGCTCGCCAGCATCAATGAAATGATGAATTCGAGCGATGTGCGCCTGCTTCGGCACATGCTCAACAACCTTTCTCCCGGCGATATCGCCGACCAGATAGAGTCTGCACCACCCAAAGCCCGGCGGGTATTATGGGATCTGGTTGACCGGGAGCTGGAAGGCGAGGTGATCGGTGAGCTCAGCGAGGAACTTCGCGGTGAAATCCTTCGTGAAATGGAAAGTCACGAGGTCGCCTCACTTACCGAAGGTCTTGATCCCGATGACATTGCGGACATCCTGCAGCAACTTCCCGACCAGGTAATACCGGAAGTACTTCAGGCGATGAGCAGCCAGGACAGGCTGCGGGTAGAGCGAGTACTCACTTACAACGAAGATACCGCCGGCGGGTTGATGAACACGGACACCATCACTGTCCGGCCCGATCTGACGATTGATGTGGTATTGCGTTACTTGCGCCGCCACGAAGAAATTCCGGATATCACCGATAATATTTTTGTGGTGAACCGGGAAGATACGTTTCTCGGCACATTACCACTCACCAAACTACTGACTGCAAGCCCCAATATCACTGTGCGCGAGATGATGGTAACCGATGCACAGGCCATCACGGCCGACATGCCCGATTCGCAGGTTGCACTGCTGTTTGAGAAGAATGACTGGGTTTCCGCGCCAGTCGTGGGCCTCGACCACAAACTACTCGGCCGAATCACCATCGATGACGTGGTGGATGTGATTATCGAGGATGCCGCCCACTCACTGTTGGGGTTGGCCGGTCTCAGTGATGAAGAAGAGACATTTGCCTCGGTTAAGCGCACGGCGCCCCGTCGGGCCGTTTGGCTCGGGATGAACCTGATAACCGCAATTCTCGCCTCCTCGGTAATCAACATTTTCGAAGCCACGATTGAAAAGGTCGTCGCGCTGGCTATCCTGATGCCTATTGTCGCCAGTATGGGTGGCGTCGCGGGCAGCCAGACACTCACCGTTGTTATTCGGGGCATGGCACTGGGACAGATCAGCAAAAACAATATGCGCTGGTTGCTGAGCAAGGAATTTGCCGTCGGCGCCTTGAATGGCATGCTCTGGGCGCTGGTAATGGGCGGCGTCGCCGCTCTCTGGTTTAACGACCCGATCATAGCCTTCATCATTGCTGCAGCCATGGCCATCAACCTCATCTCAGCCGCTGTTGCAGGTACCTTGCTGCCGGTATTTCTAAAGAAATGCCGCATTGACCCCGCTCTGGCGGGGAGCGTCGCGCTCACCACGGTTACAGATGTGGTGGGTTTTCTCTCGTTTCTGGGTCTCGCCACCCTGTTTTATAGCTAACCATCATGATTGAAGATTCTTTTCCAGACCGCCTGCCAGAAGAAGAACTCCCCAAAAGTAAGTCGGCCGTCAAACGTGAGATGACCGCACTGCAAAAGCTCGGTGAAGAGCTCGTGGATCTAGCCCCGGCCAAACTGGCCAAGATCACCATGCCGGAAGACCTTGCCGAAGCGGTGATGTTGGCGCGACGGCTAAAAAACCGCGAGGGTCGACGACGCCAGCTGCAATATATTGGCAAAATCATGCGTGTCATCGACAGCGATGGCATACGCCGTGAACTGGAGAGTTTTCACCATGACAGCCAGGTTTTTCGCCAGCAGTTTCAACGCCTGGAGAACTGGCGCGACAGACTGATCAGTGAGGGCGACTCCGCACTCGATGAACTGATTAGTGAAATACCGGGCCTGGACCGACAGCACTTGCGCCAGCTAATCAGGCAGGCCCAGCGCGACGCGTCACAACAAAAACCACCCGCAGCCAGTCGCAAATTGTTTCAGTACCTTCGGGATAACTGCCAGTGAATTCGTCCAGTGACCCGGAAAAGCGCTCTATGGACTTTTCCCGGAAGCGGATACCCGACGACAACCCTGTGTTTCGCTGCCCCTGGGCTGGCAATGATCCACTCTATCAGAGCTATCATGATCAGGAATGGGGTGTTCCCTGTCGCGATGACCGGAAGCTGTTTGAATTTCTGGTGCTAGAGAGTGCCCAGGCCGGGCTCGCATGGATCACCATTCTCAGAAAGCGCGAGCACTATCGACGGGCCTTTACCGAATTTCGACCGGAGCAGGTAGCCCGCTTCAACCGGCAAGAAATGGCGCATCTGCTGCAGAATACGGGTATTGTGAGAAATCGTCTCAAGATTGAAAGCGCTGTCAGTAACGCCCGCCTGTTTCTGGACATTCAAGCGCAATTCGGCAGTTTTGCAGATTACCTGTGGGGCTTCGTCGACAACCGTTCCATTCAGAACCATTGGCAGGATTCCGACGCTGTCCCGGCGACTACCCCGCTATCGGACACCATCAGCAAGGACATGAAAAAACGCGGCTTCCGATTTTTTGGCAGCACTATCTGTTATGCCTACCTGCAGGCTACCGGGCTGGTCAACGACCACCTGGTAGACTGCTTTCGCCATCGGCAATGCCACGATCTTTAATCGTGGCTGCCTGATAGTTCTCAGTTTTTGCCGGCACGCTTGCGTTCGTTCTCGCTCAGGAGCTTTTTGCGCAGGCGAATGTGGTGGGGGGTTACCTCTACCAGCTCATCTTCGGCAATAAACTCCAGCGCCTGCTCCAGGGTATGTCGAACCGGCGGACTGAGAACCAGGTTCTCATCGGTACCGGCCGCCCGGATATTGGTCAACTGCTTGGCCTTGGTGGGGTTCACCGGCAAATCATTGTTGCGGGAATGCAGACCGATGATCTGCCCCTCATAGACCTCGGCACCGTGCCCGAGGAACAAACGACCACGATCCTGCAGGGTAAACAGGGCATAAGCCAGTGTCTTGCCCTTGGTCATGGAGACCAGCACGCCGTTCTGGCGACCGGCCATGTCACCCTGCTTCACCGGACCATAGTGATCAAAAATGCTGGTCATGATACCTGAGCCACTGGTCAGCGTCAGAAAGTGTGAACGAAAGCCAATCAGGCCTCGAGAGGGCACCATAAACTCGAGCCGGACACGGCCTTTCCCGTCGGGCTCCATGTTGGTCATGTCCGCCTTGCGGAGACCCAGCTCCTCCATTACCGCACCCTGATGCCGGTCTTCAATATCAATCACGACCTGCTCATAGGGCTCGTGAATTTCGCCATCCACATCTTTCTGGATCACTTCGGGACGCGATACACCCAGCTCGAAACCCTCACGGCGCATGTTTTCAATCAATACCGACAGGTGTAATTCACCGCGTCCGGACACCACAAATTTGTCAGGGGTCTCACCCTGCACAACCCGCAGTGCCACATTGTGAATCAGCTCCTGATCCAGCCGCTCCCTGATATTTCTCGAGGTAATGTATTTACCATCCTGACCGGCGAACGGGGAATCGTTCACCTGGAAAGTCATACTGACAGTCGGCTCGTCAACACTCAGTGGCACCATTGCTTCCGGCTTGTCCGGGCTGCAGATGGTGTCGGAAATATTCAATTTATCGATACCGGTGATACAGACAATATCACCCGCTTCGGCCTGTTCCACCTCGAATCGTTCCAGACCGCGATAACCCATGACCTGCAACACACGACCGCGTCGGGTTTTGCCCTCGCGATCAACCACCACCACTTGCTCGTTGGTCTTGAGCTTGCCGCGGGTAATTCGACCAATGCCGATAACCCCCACGTAACTGCTGTAATCCAGAGCACTGATCTGCATTTGCAGTGGACCATCGCGGTTCACCGCCGGGGCTTTGACCTTATCCACCACCATCTGGAACAACGGTGTCATGTCTTCCGCCAGATCATCTGGCTCATTGCCGGCAACACCATTCAGCGCCGACGCATACATAATGGGAAAGTCCAGTTGTTCGTCGGTGGCACCGAGACGATCGAAGAGATCAAACACCTGATCGACGACCCAATGGGGACGGGCGCCGGGGCGGTCTACCTTGTTGACCACAAGAATCGGGTGGAGGCCCTGTTCAAAGGCCTTTTGGGTAACAAACCGGGTCTGCGGCATCGGGCCGTCAACCGCGTCCACCAGCAACAATACAGAATCCACCATCGACAGAACCCGCTCAACCTCACCGCCAAAGTCGGCGTGGCCCGGGGTATCGACGATATTGATCCGGTAACCATTCCATTCGATGGCCGTGTTTTTGGCCAGGATGGTAATACCGCGCTCACGCTCCTGATCATTGGAATCCATGACCCGCTCGGCACCCATGGCTTTGCGGTCCAGCGTACCGGATTGCTGCAACAGGCGGTCCACCAATGTGGTTTTACCGTGGTCAACGTGGGCAATAATGGCAATGTTGCGGAGATTTTCGATCACAGGATTTCTCGGTCGGTAAAAAATAGGCGCGGATTATAGCGGTTATAGCGCCAGAACGCAGAGATTTCTTCAACACCGTACCCAGATCTGCCCACAAATGGCAAGAGCCGTCAAGGAAAGCCGTTTTGGCCAGGAACTCCAACCGGGATGCCCCGGATAACTTTGATGAAACCAGGCAAGGAAAAGGGCAGCGACACCTGCCGGGGTCTGCCAATGTCCGTACATCGACATCCCAAACCGAGAGCCCTATACTGCTCAGCAATTCACACACACCATATAAAGGATCTTATTTTGGTGGTTCAACAGCAAAAATTTGCTGTCAGTCTCATGGAGCATCTGGTCACGGCGACTTTTGTCCTCGACAGGAACGGCTACGTCGTCATCTGGAACAAATCCTGTGAGCGACTCACCGGCGTCAGGGCCGATGAGGTGCTGGGGACACGGGATCACTGGAAAGCTTTCTATTCAAAGCAACGGCTTTGTCTCGCTGATGTACTGGTGCAGGAACGAACAGCTGAGCTCGATCAGCTCTATGCAGTTCACGCACAACCCTCAATCTATGGGGAAGGCTATAAAGCCGAAAACTGGTGTGTTATGCCTCGCATCGGCTCACGACTCTATCTCACAGTGGACGCGGGCCCTATTTACGATATCCACGGCAACCTGATCGCTGTTGTTCAGACGATCAGAGACAATACCGACTATAAAAATGCCCAGTCCAAGCTCGAAAAAATGGCCATCACCGATGAGCTTACCGGCCTCTATAACCGGCGCTATTTTACCGACCATCTCGACATGGAATGGCGGCGGGGTATGCGCAGCCGGGAACCGCTGGCGCTGATCTTCCTGGATATCGATTACTTCAAACAATACAACGACCTCTACGGACATCTGGTCGGCGATGACTGCCTGAAATCCATTGCCACCACCCTGCAGCACAGCCTGCTACGCGCCACCGACATGGCCACCCGCTATGGCGGTGAGGAGTTTTGCGTCCTGCTGCCCGACACCTCACTGACCGGGGCACTGAAAGTAGCAGCCCAAATCCAGGCGAACATCAAAAGATTGCAAATCCCACATGCCGACAGCCCCATATCGTCGTCGATAACCATCAGCGCCGGTGTTGCCAGCCTTGTTCCCGCTACAGAGGACAGCCCCTCACGGCTGACATCTCTGGCCGACAAAGCCCTTTATGAAGCCAAAGGCAGAGGGCGAGATCAGACAGTTGCCAGCGATACCTGTTAACTACAGCACTGAATAAAGCAGCCCTGTGCGGTTGGGCGTTCTGCTTGAAATCGGCTTAATACCTGATCGCTATTTGGAAAGGACACAGGAATCTGCTCATGTGGTTTATAGCGGCATGGAATACCGTTCAACAATTAGCTGAGCGGCCAACCGATCAATAAAACCGTCAATGTCACTGTGCCGATAAGCAGGTTCATCGGAATCCCTACGCGAAGGAAGTCCGAAAAGCGGTAACCACCCGGCCCATAAACCATCAGATTGGTTTGGTAGCCCAGAGGTGTCGCAAAGCTTGCCGAGGCCGCCATGATAATGGCAAAAATAAAAGGCTCGTTGTTCAAACCGGCCTGCTCTGTCATTTCCAGCACAATCGGCAACACCAGCACGGCCGAGGCATTGTTGGTAATCAGCTCGGTCAGAATTGATACCAGCAGATAGCACAATATCAGCAGCAACCAGGGCTTACCGGAACCCAGCTGAACCATATTGTCGGCGAGAAAGGCCGCCACGCCGGTTTTCTCCAGCGCCATGCCCAGTGCAAAAGCGGCTGCGATAGTCACTATCACCATCATATCGATATTTTTTTCCGCCTGATTGACCGAGCAGCAACCGCAGAGGATCATCAGCAAACTACCGAGCAGTGCCGCGTTTAGCATGCTGGTCAACCCGAACCCCGCCAGAGCGACAACGCCGCCCAGAATGGCCCAGGACAAGTAGGCTCGCTCGTGCCTCGGCGGTTCAGTATTGCGCTCGTTGACTAACAGGAAATCCTTGTTATAGCGCTGACGGCTGACAAATGCGGGCCGGGCTTCCAGCAACAGGGTATCACCCACTGCCAGCTCAATCGTGCCCAGATTCCCCTGAACCCGCTCGCCATGACGCGCAACGGCAAGGACCACTGCACCATAGCGACTCCGAAACCCGGAATCCCGTATGGCATGCCCCACCGCATCGCAGTGGGGCGACACGACCACCTCCACCAGACGTCGCTCGGCACGGTCAGTATCCAGGGACAGCCCCTCCTCATTCTCGGTCGATGGCACCAGGCCATTGATGCGCAGCAGATCCGAAATCGCCTCTGTATCTCCAGCGAACACCAGGCGGTCCCCGCCCTGCAGTTTTTCCTCAGAGGGTACGGCAGTCACCACCGTGCCACCCCGTACAATTTCCACCAGATAAACACGCCTCAGGTGGCGCAGCCCTGCGCTTGCCACTGTTTTACCGACCAACGGACCATCTTTCGCAACAGAAACTTCCAGCGTAAATTCACGCAGGTTGCCAAAAGCCTGCTGATCCCCGCGATCCGGCAGCCACCTGGGAAAAAATAACCAGATAAAGAACAGCCCGATAAGCGCGACCGGAAAACCCACAGCAGTGATCGAAAATAACGAAAATCCGGGCTCACCCGTCAACACCTGATACTGGCCATTGACCACCAGATTGGTGCTGGTGCCGATAAGGGTCAGGGTACCGCCCAGAATTGCCGTATAGCTCAGCGGAATCATCAATTTGGATGGCGCAATATTGATTTGTCGCGACCAGGCATGAATGGCCGGAATCATCGTGGCGACAACTGGTGTATTGTTTAAAAAGCCACTCAACAATGCCACGGGCGCAAACATCCTGGTCAAGGCAGACCGGACGGTTTTAGGCCGCCCCAGGAAGCGGTTCACCAGCAGATCAATACCGCCTGATGCGTGCAGCCCTGCTGCCACCACAAACATTGCTGCGACAGTGATAACACCGCTATTGCTGAATCCAGACAGCGCTTCGGTGGCAGTCAGGATACCGGTGACGCTCAGTATGCTCAGCACCACCATCATCACCAGATGGGGTCCAATCCGGGTGGTTGCCAATACCAGCAACGCACCCAGTGTCAACGCCAATGATAAAACGCCTTGCCAGTCCATAGATTTCACTTCGCCTGCTCAAAAAGAGCAAGAATAGGGGCCATTGTTAATACCCACAAAGAATAAAAAATCATCTGTGGGTATATTTATGAGATATAGGGTTTCTAAAAGCCTCTGCCTTTATTTGCGGACAGGACGATAGACACCCACATTGCAGAAACCCTGCTCTATCAGGTGTTCTGCATGAAGCCGGCTCATCACCCCCCTGTCACAATACAGCACATACCGGGACGCCTGTTTCAGCTCGCGGAACTGGCCCTGCAGGGTATAAAAAGGCATCAGCTCCACCTCTGTTTCAGGCACATTCAGTGGCCGGGAACAGACTTCTTCAGGGTGCCGAATATCCAGGATCACCGAGTCCGCTGGCGGATTTTCAAAAACATCCACAGGAATGACGTCATTGTCATTCAGCACATCATCGATGGCCTGGACACGAGTATGAGCAAGCGCGTGCGCCAATACGCTGAAATCAAATTTTTCCTCTTCGTTAGCCACCTTTTGGCCCGTCGCACGGGTGGTGGGCCTGACCGAAATAACACCGCAGTATTCAGGCATGTTGGCCGCAAAACCTTCTACCCCTATGGCCCGGGCAATATCGATGATTTCACCTTTGTCAGCGGTGATCAGTGGTCGGAGGACCAGCGTGTCAGTCACCGCATCAATAACCGCGAGATTGGCCAGAGTCTGACTTGATACCTGGGCAACGCTCTCACCCGTTACCAGCGCATCAATCTTCAGCTCCCTGGCGACCTCACTGGCGACACGCAGCATCATGCGCTTCAGTACAACCCCCATTTCCGCATTGCCGACCTTGGTCAGGATTTCCTCCACCACACCAGCGAACGGGATTGTTATAAAATGCACTTGGTGGGAGCTGGCATATTTCTGCCACAGATAAGAGGCCACCTGCTTGACCCCCACCTCATGATTTCGCCCACCCAGATTAAAAAACAGATAATGTGTACACAGGCCCCGCTTGATAGTGAGGTAACTGGCCACAGAGGAATCAAACCCACCCGAAAGCAGCGAAATCACTGCATCCTGGGTGCCAAGAGGGAAGCCGCCCAACCCGGGATAAACCGCTTCAATCACATAGAGCTCGTTATGACGAATCTCCAGACGGACCGTGACATCCGGCCGCTTGAGATTAACGCGGGCTGAGCCACAGTGGTTCAGCAGAGCAGCGCCGACATAGCGCTCGAGATCACTGGACTTGAAGCCGTGCTCGCCAACCCGTTTCACCCGAACAGCAAAACTTTTGTTATCCAGACAGTTTCGCCAAAAAATCAGTGTTTTTTCAACCACATCGTCAAAGTCTCCCAGCGGATAGCGCTGTATTCGGGCAAATTTGGCGATTCCAGGGGTTCTGCCCAACAGATCTACAACCTGGCGAGCCAGCTCCTCGTCGACAGGGCCGACGACCTGAATTTTCTCCCAGTCCTGTTGAAGCTGGATAGCAGGATCGATGCTCACCAACAATTTGCGGAGATTATCCCTCAGCTGGCGGGTCATGCGCTTGCGGACAGGGGGACTCTTAATGGTAATCTCGGGGAAAAGCTTGACGATGAAATGCATGGGGATAATGACTACAACTCGTGTTTAACGGCCCAAGATTATATTACAAATGTGGCCAAATCCGCTTATCATGGATCACTGCGACCGGATTCAAGCAGTTAGCACTATTTTGGTGCATATTTCAGAAAATAGATTCTAATATGGTGCAAAAGGCTGTCTTGCCAAACTGATAACCTGTTGTTTTACTTGACTGATACCGATGGCATGGCTTTTGCTTCATATTGGCACATTGCTTGCAAATCATTAAAACAAACCCATTTAACTAACGATATACTCAACCCAGAGCTGCCGCTTTCGGCAACCCTACAAAACCGGATATCCATACCTGGAGGAGCCAATGTCCAATAAAACTCTTAACCTGATCAAAGAGAGTGAATCTCGCTGGGTAGACCTGCGTTTCACCGACACAAAAGGTAAAGAACAACACGTCACCATTCCCTCAAAGTCTGTCGATGAGGAGTTTTTTGAAACCGGACAAATGTTTGATGGCTCATCCATTGCTGGCTGGAAAGGCATCAACGAATCAGACATGGTGCTGATGCCCGACGATAGCACCGCAATTCTCGACCCCTTCTCGGACGACAGCACAGTCATTCTTCGCTGTGACATCCTGGAACCCAACACCATGACCGGTTATGAGCGCGACCCACGCTCTGTGGCCAAACGCGCCGAACAATACCTGGCCGCCACCGGCCTTGGGGATACCGCTTTTTTTGGCCCCGAACCCGAGTTCTTCGTTTTTGATGACATCAAGTGGGGCATCGACATGAGTGGATGCTTTGTCAAAATCAGTTCCGAGGAGGCCGCCTGGTCTACTGGAAATGAATATGCCGAAGGCAATATGGGTCACCGCCCACGCGTGAAAGGCGGCTATTTTCCGGTACCCCCGATTGATTCTCTGCACGACCTTCGGGCTGCCATGTGTACCGCTATGGAGCAAATGGGCCTGGATGTGGAAGTGCACCACCACGAAGTGGCCACCGCCGGTCAATGTGAGATCGGAGTGAAGTTCAGTACGCTGGTCAAGAAAGCGGATGAAACCCAAATACTGAAATACTGTGTTCACAACGTGGCCCATGCCTATGGCAAGACAGCCACGTTTATGCCCAAGCCCATTGTTGGCGATAATGGCTCCGGCATGCATTGCCACCAGTCTTTCTGGAAAGACGGCGTCAACCAGTTTGCCGGTGACGGTTACGCAGGCCTGTCCGAAACGGCCCTGTATTACATCGGCGGCATCATCAAACACGCCAAAGCCCTTAATGCCTTCACCAATCCCGGCACTAACTCCTACAAGCGTCTGATTCCGGGCTTTGAGGCACCAGTGATGCTCGCCTACTCGGCCAGGAACCGCTCTGCTTCAATCCGTATTCCCTACGTCGCATCGCCCAAAGGCAAGCGCGTCGAGGCCCGCTTCCCCGACCCGATTGCCAATCCCTACCTGGCTTTCGCTGCCATGTTGATGGCCGGCCTCGACGGCGTGCAAAACAAGATTCACCCCGGCGATCCGGCAGACAAGGATCTCTATGATCTGCCCCCGGAAGAAGCCGCCGCAATCCCCCAGGTCTGTGGCAGCTTGCGTGAAGCCCTGAGCAACCTCGATGAAGACCGGGCCTTCCTCACCGCTGGTGGTGTCTTTACCGATGACATGATCGATGCCTACATTGAGCTGAAAATGCAGGAAGTTTACCGTGTTGAGCACACCACTCACCCGATAGAGTTCGATATGTATTACTCGGTTTAAGCTGAAGATCTGCTCTCAACTGCTCTACTTCAGCAACGCTGAGTAAATAAAAAAGCCCGTCATTTTCGAATGACGGGCTTTTTCTTTTGTCAAAGCAGGGTTAGTCTTGGAAACCATTGTAGGGAGAAGGCCATGTCGCTGCAGAAAAGTAAAACCGCTATCGCATTGTTGACACTGATGCTTTCACTGACTGTTGCCGCTCAGGTCTATCGCACTGTGGATGAAAAGGGCAATGTAAAATACACCGATCAACCCCCTGCCAATGACACCTCTGCTGAGGAACTCACATTACCCTCAATCAATACCCAGCCCGCCGTGGCACCAAAAAAACCCACCAGAAGCAGCCAAAGCGAGGAAGTCAGTTATAAGGACATTGTCATTCTGTCACCCGCTCAGGACTCAACCATCCCGCCCGGGCAGCTTGAGGTGGTGGTGCAGGTGTATCTTGAACCCGCCCTGAGGGCCGGGCACCGGGTACAATTGATGCACAACGGACAGCCCCATGGTCCAGCAGTCCCGGCCACATCATTCGTGATAGATTCACTAATTCGGGGCGCCCATACTCTCCAGGCGCAGGTGGTCGATAATACCGACAACCCTATCGGTCAGTCAGACACCGTGACCATTCATGTCAAACGCCACTCCATATTGCACAACCCCTAGCCGCGCACCATAACGGTGCAAACCAATCGCCCATCAATTACACTCAAGCCACGTACACGGGGATTGAGGCATCTTCCAGCCACAAAAAAACTGGCCCAGTAATTGCTAAGTATTTACTGGTACTGAACCATAAAGAGGCAATACTGCCCAGCCTGTAGAAGCCGCAATTGAAGTAGAGAGATGACTGACCACCAGCTCCACCACCTGTTACTGGATAATCTGAGCACGGCTGTGTTGTTGCTGAATGACGAGCTGGATATATGCTATTTGAATCCTGCTGCAGAAAGCCTCCTGGCAGTGAGCGCCATGCGCCTCTGTGGAAACTCCATCAACACCCTTTTCGATGCCGGGGACGGCACTTACGATTCGCTAAAAGAGGCCCTGGCGACCAGCCACCCCTTTACCCAGCGGCAAGCACCGCTGACGCTTCCCGACCAATCGCATATCACAGTGGATTTTACGGCCACACCGATACAAACGACTTCGGCTGAAATGTTATTGATAGAAATGCAGCCCATGGACCGGCTGATGAAAATCAATCGTGAAGAAGCACTCATCACCACTCACGACACCACCCGGAACCTGGTGCGCGGACTGGCCCATGAAATAAAAAATCCGCTGGGTGGCATCCGCGGCGCCGCTCAACTACTCTCGGAGGATCTGATCGACCAGCCAGAGTTGCGGGAATACACCGATATTATCTCCGCTGAAACTGATCGGCTCTGCAACCTCGTTGACCGGTTGCTTGGCCCCAATACCATGCCAAAATTTCTGCCGGTCAATATTCATGAGGTCCTTGAGCATGTCGCCACACTTGCCGAGGCGGAGACCCGCGGCAGCATTCTGATCAAACGCAACTACGATCCGAGCATTCCCGAAATCAGCGGCGATCGGGGACAACTGATCCAGGCCATACTCAATATCGTTCGAAATGCTGTCCAGGCTCTGCGCAACAGCCCCCAAAAGCGGCCCACCATCAAACTCAGAACACGAATACAGCGTCAATTCACCATCGGCAAAACGCATCACAAAGTGGTGTGCCGAATTGATATTACGGACAACGGACCGGGTATACCTGACAACCTCATAGACCGTATTTTCTTTCCCATGATCAGTGGCCGAGCCGAGGGCAGCGGCCTGGGCCTGCCAATTGCCCAGTCGGCTATCCACCTCCATCACGGCCTGATTGAGTGCGACCACGATCATGGTGAGACGCGCTTCACGATCTATCTACCTTTGGACACATAACATGGACAAGCGAACTGTATGGATAGTGGATGATGACCGTTCCATCCGCTGGGTAATGGAAAAGGCGCTGAGTCGCGCCGACCTGGATGTCACCAGCTTTGAAAATGCCAGCGAACTGCTCGCCCGGCTCGACAAGCACCAGCCCGACACCATCATCAGCGACATCCGCATGCCGGGCATTGACGGCCTGCAATTACTGCAACGAATTCATACCAGCAATCCCGCACTACCGGTGATCATCACGACCGCCCACTCCGACCTGGACAGCGCAGTAGCCGCGTATCAGGGTGGTGCCTTTGAATATCTACCCAAACCGTTCGACCTCGATGAACTGGTTGCTGTGACCAACAGGGCCATTAATTTCGTCACCGAACAGAATCGCACACCGGTTGAAAGTGATATTGACATCAGCGGTGAAATTATCGGCGAAGCACCGGCGATGCAGGAGGTCTTTCGCGCCATTGGCCGCCTGTCTCACTCCAACATTACTGTGTTAATCAATGGGGAGTCCGGTACCGGCAAAGAGCTGGTCGCCAAGGCATTACATGATCATAGCCCACGCCACAACAACCGTTTTGTCGCCCTTAACATGGCAGCGATCCCCCACGATTTGATTGAATCTGAACTGTTCGGTCATGAAAAAGGGGCTTTTACCGGCGCCACCCAGCGACGCGAAGGCAGGTTTCAACAGGCCGATGGCGGGACACTTTTTCTCGATGAAATCGGAGACATGCCTCCCGAGGCGCAAACGCGATTGCTGAGGGTACTGGCCAACGGTGAATTTTATCTGGTCGGCGGACACACGCCGGTAAAAGTCGATGTGCGCATCATCGCCGCCACGCACCAAAACCTTGAGCAGCTGGTGGTGGAAAACCGTTTTCGTGAAGACCTGTATCACCGCCTGAATGTCATTCGCATTCACCTGCCGAAACTGGCAGATCGCCGGGAAGATATTCCCATGTTGATGCAATATTTTTTACAGCGGGCAGCCAAGGAGCTTGAGACAGAAACCAAAACCCTGTCCAGCGAAGTTGAACAGTTCCTCAGCCTCCTGCCCTGGGCCGGCAACGTCCGTCAGTTGGAGAATACCTGTCGCTGGCTAACCGTGATGGCATCCGGGCGAGAGGTACACATGGAAGACCTGCCACCGGAATTGCGCGACAGCCCGGTGGAAAAAAATGTCACTTCGGGAAGCTGGCAACAACAGTTGCGCAGTTGGGCTGATGCCGAGTTGCATGCCGGTCGGCAGGACATACTGGCGTCAGCCGTGCCGATTTTTGAACGCACCCTGATCGAAACGGCACTAAGTCATACCCGTGGGCGGAAACGCGATGCCGCAGAATTATTGGGGTGGGGAAGAAATACGCTCACTCGAAAGTTGAAAGAGCTGGGGATGAATGATGAGGAAGACCATTAATCGGGGTTAACCCGTCAGCCAGCTGAACCTGCAGCAATTGCAGGTTCAGCTGACCGGAGCAGCACTAGTGCGTTACATCGCTTTTATCCGACTCAGCTTCCTGCTCTTTCTTCTCTCTCGCCTCGGCAACAGCCTGGGCAAATAGCGCTTCAAAATTGACTGGCGGCAACATCAACGCCGGGAAAGTACCCTTGATCACAGTATTGTCTACCACCTCCCTGGCATAGGGAAACAGGGTTGCAGGGCAAAGTACATTGATAACATGTGTCATCTGGGATTTATCCAGTCCCTTGACGAGAAATATACCCGCCTGATGTACTTCGATCAGGTAAACCGTGTCGTTGCCATCTTTGACGGTAATCGTCACGGTGATAATCACTTCAAAATGCGTCTCATCCAGCTGATTGGTTTTTGTCGACAGCTCCTGTGCAATTTGTGGTTTCACCTCGCGATGAAAGGCCTCTGGACCCATGGGGGTCTCGAACGAGAGATCTTTCAGGTAAACCCGTTGCAGGGCAAACTGTGGGGATTCAACACCAGCTGCCGCAGCGTCATCAGTAACGTTTTCTTCTGTCATAGTCATGCCTTTATTCGTTCAATATTTGTGCCTGGCTCACGGTGTCCCGACAAGGCAACATCAGAATTCCGGGCAACTCATTTCAGCGCTGATCAGCGATAATACTATCCAGTTCGCCCTGTTGCTCCAGGCGACGCAGGTCGTCATAACCGCCAATGTGAGTCTCACCAATCCAGATCTGAGGGACGGTGTGGTAACCGCTCAACACCACCAGCTCTCGTCTCATGGCCGGATCGTTATCCACAGGAATTTCCTGGTAAGACAAATCTTTTGCTGCAAGAAGATTCTTTGCCGCGACACAGTAACCACAACTACGGGTGGTATAGATCTTTGCCGCAACCATGTCAGCTTTTGACAACCGGCAGTTGCTGACTCTGCCACTCCATCATACCGCCGGTAAGCCGGAACACTTTAAAGCCCTGTTGCCGCAGCCGACGTCCTGCAGCTCCAGCATTCTGACCGACCTTGTCAGCGATAATAATAAACTTTTCACGGTGCTCATCCAGCTCAGCGAGTTTGTCTGACAGTTTTGCCTGGGGAATATTCACCGCTCCGGCAATATGCCCCGCTTTGAACTCCTTGCTGTCCCGAATATCGAGCAACAACGCCTCATCTGCATTGATCATACGAGTAACGGCATGCACAGATAGGGGCCTGCCACTTTTAATGCGCTCGTTGATTGCAAACAGATAAATCAATATCAGCAATACACTCACCAGCACCCACTGCTCGCTGATAAAAACAAAGAATTCCACGATTAAGATACCTACAGTTACGGGCCGGACCAAACCGGCCCCGGGAAGCTGCGAAAGTATACACACCACGCTCTTCTCTAGGAACCACCATTAGCACTGAAACACCTTTACAGGTAAGATTCACCTACCATTCAAACTTGCTGGAAAACCCCTGACTGAAATCATGAGCGAGCAAAAAAAACCGCTGGTTTTGCTGGTGCTTGACGGCTATGGCCACAGCGACAGCAACGAATTCAATGCTATACAGGCTGCCAAAACTCCGGTTATGGACCACCTCCGGAGCCATTGCCCCACAACACTTATTGCCACATCCGGACTGGCTGTGGGCCTGCCCGAAGGGCAGATGGGAAACAGCGAAGTGGGCCATATGACCCTCGGCGCCGGCAGAGTGATTTATCAAAGTTTTACCCGCATCAACAAGGCCATTGCCGACGGCGACTTTTTTGCCAACCCCACCTACAGTCGCGCCATCGACAACGCGATCAGCGGCAAGAACAGGGTTCATATTCTCGGGCTCCTGTCACAGGGCGGTGTCCACAGCCACGAAGATCACATCAATGCCATGGTGGACATGGCCGCACAACGGGGGGCAAAAGAAGTTTACGTACACGCCTTCCTCGATGGCAGGGATACCCCCCCACGCAGTGCAGAGCAATCACTGCAACGCACTGCTGCCAAGCTGGCCGAACTCGGTGTGGGCAGAGTCGCCTCTATCTGTGGTCGCTTTTACGCAATGGACCGCGACAATCGCTGGGATCGCGTTCAGGCCGCCTATGACCTGCTCACGCTGGGCAAGGCCGAGCACAGCGCAGCCGACCCGGTCGAGGGGCTCCACGCCGCTTACCAACGCGGCGAGAATGACGAATTCGTACTGCCGACCCTCATCGCCGACGATTTACACCCGGCTGTCACCATCCGGGATGGCGATACCGTATTATTCATGAATTTCCGACCGGATCGTGCCAGGGAAATGACCCGCGCCCTTGTGGACAAGGATTTCTCGGGTTTCTCCCGCACGGCCCATCCAGCGCTGGGCGCCTTCGTGATGACGACAGAATATGCCGCGGACATCCAGGCTGACTGCGCATTCCCACCCGAAGATCTGCATAACACATTGGGCGAATACCTAAGCAATCGGGGCATGACACAACTACGCATTGCCGAAACAGAAAAATATGCCCATGTGACCTTCTTTTTCAACGGCGGTCAGGAAACCCTGTTCCGGGGGGAAGATCGCATCCTGATTCCCTCCCCGAAGGTCGCCACCTACGATCTGAAGCCGGAAATGAGCGCCTATGAGCTAACGGATGAACTGGTTAAAGCCATCACCGGCTGCCAATACGATGTCATCATCTGTAACTATGCGAACTGCGACCAGGTGGGCCACAGCGGTGTCTTTGACGCCGCAGTAAAAGCGGTGGAAGTCGTGGATGCCTGCCTGGATCGAGTATTGAAGGCAATCCGGCAAACCGGAGGCGAGTGCCTGATCACTGCGGATCACGGCAATGTTGAACAAATGTTCGATAAAGAATCCGGCCAGGTCCACACCCAGCACACAACCTTGCCGGTACCACTGACCTACGTGGGCCAAAGAGCGTTGATGCTGAAGGAAAACGGCTCACTTGCAGATGTAGCAGCCACCCTGCTGGATCTGCTGGATCTACCACCACCACCAGAGATGACCGGACACTCTCTGGTCAGTTTTACCCGTTGACGAAAACAACATGGCTGAGGGATATGATCAGGATACGACAGGCGCTGCTTACGGCAATGGCCTTTCTCCTGTTGAGCACAGCCAGTGCCGGGGAAAAGGAAGATCGCGCCAAGCTGGAAAAAATCGGCAAGGATATCAGCAAACTTGAGCAATCCATCAAAGGCCAGAGCCGACAACAGGACCAGCTGGCCGGTGAACTGAAAAAAATTGAGCTGGCATCCGCCGACCTGAGCAATAAAATTTCCACCATTGAAAAACAGCAGGCAGCACTGAACAGAGAGCTCATTCAACTTGAGAAACAACAGGCTGAGCTCGAGTCATTGAAACGCACTCAACAACAGCTGATCAGCAAAGAGATCGTTGCTGCTTACCGGCTCGGCAGCGAGGAACCCATCAAGCTTCTCCTCAACCAGGAAGATCCGGAAAAGCTCAGCAGAACCCTCAAGTACTACGATTATTTTCTCGCGGCACGCGCTGAAAAGCTGGCCGCGTACCGACAGACGAACCAACGACTCGAGACAACCAAAACCGATATCGCCTCCCGCGAGCAGTCACTGACCGAATCGCGCCAACAACTGGCCATCGAACAGCAGACCCTGAAAGAAAATCGCCAGCAGCGAGAACAGTTACTCACTTCGCTGGACGAACAGATACAGAGCTCTCAGCAAACACTGAGTCAGCTCAGAAATGAACGTCAGCGTCTGGAAACGGTACTGAAAGCACTGGAACAGCGTGCCATGCAGTTGGCAGCCCCGGCATCCAAACAGCCCTTCAGCAAACAGAAGGGCAAGCTACCCTGGCCTGTATCCGGCAAATTAACCCGGCATTTCGGGGCAATACGCAACGCGGATATCACCTGGAACGGCTGGTTGATGCAAGCCACCGAGGGGCTTCATGTACACAGTATCCATCATGGCCGAGTCATTTTTTCCGACTACCTGCGGGGTTACGGACTGCTGGTGATCATTGATCACGGCGAAGGCTATATGAGTCTCTACGCCCACAATCAGGTCTTGCTCAGCGAAACCGGTGATTGGGTGAAGCCCGGGGAACGCATTGCCAGAGTGGGCAACACCGGTGGACAGGCAGATCATGCACTTTACTTTGAAATTCGACATAATGGTAAACCCACCAATCCGAAGCCATGGCTGGCCAGCAAAGCCGGATCCTGAAAGGTTCCAGAACGAACACCGGCCAAACTACTGTCAATCAATCAGGACATTTCATGAAACCGCTGACTAAATCGTTGCTGATGACGCTACTTATATTGGGATGGCCAGTGCTGTCCCATGCGAATGAAGAGGCTGACGATGCCCGTTTACCACTGGAGGAGCTGCGCTATTTCACTCAGGTATTCGATCAGATACGCCAGGCTTACGTCGAGGAAATTGACGATCAGGCACTTCTGGAAATGGCCATTAGTGGTTTACTCAACGGGCTGGACCCTCACTCCCTCTATCTGGACGAAAAAGCCTTTGGCGAGTTACAGGAGAGCACCAGCGGAGAATTTGGTGGACTCGGCATAGAGGTGGGAATGGAGGATAGTTTTATCAAGGTTATCAGCCCAATCGATGACACCCCAGCATACCGCGCCGGCATTCAGGCGGGGGATCTCATCATCAAGCTTGACGACCAGCTGGTCCAGGGCATGACCCTGACGGAATCGATTGAACTGATGCGCGGACCCAAAGGCTCAAAAGTCACCCTGACCATTGTCAGACAAAATACCGACGGACCTTTCGAGGTGGAAATCACCCGCGATATTATTCAGATAATGAGTGTCCGCCAAAGAACACTGGAACCCGGCTTTGGTTATGTCCGAATTGCACACTTCCAGGAACATACCGGCGCAGATTTCCGGCAGGCACTGGCTGATCTACAGAAGGAGAAAGATCCTCTGAAAGGGCTGGTACTGGATTTACGCAATAATCCAGGTGGTTTACTCAATTCGTCAGTAGAGGTAGCCGATGCGCTATTGGATGGCGGGCTGGTGGTTTATACGGAGGGGCGGATCCCGAGCTCCAAAGAGCAATTTTATGCCACATCTGGCGACACCCTGAAGGGTATCCCGATTGTTGTGCTGATTAATGAAGGGTCGGCCTCAGCCGCTGAAATCGTCGCCGGGGCACTTCAGGATCATCGCCGGGCGGTACTGCTGGGCACCAGCAGTTTTGGCAAGGGTTCAGTCCAGACGGTGATACCACTGGGAGCAAAACGGGCCATTAAGCTGACTACTGCCCGCTACTACACGCCCAACAAACGCTCTATACAGGCAGAGGGGATTCAGCCCGACATTATCGTCAGACCGGCGGAGATTCACTTGCTTGAAACGCAGAAACAGATCAAGGAGGCCAATCTTGCCGGCCATCTGAGTAGCGGTAATGACAAGCAGTCGGCTGACAAGGACGATCTGCTGCAAACAGACAACCAGTTATACGAGGCCATCAACCTCCTGCAGGGACTCGATATTTTTTCACGCAATACCAGCCGAGCTGACGCAGCTCAATAGAACATGTAATCACATTGACTTTTCTGGAAAAATTGTGCTGAATTGCGGGGGTGTTTACTCTTTCGATATATTAGGAAAATAATCGGATTATGTGGAGACCTTTACCAAAACGATACCAGTAGTAGCAGTACACGGGAGACCACATGGTAACGCCAAGAAAAGCAGAAGATGGCAGTCAAAAACCACTAATAAGAAGTGACCGTTTTTTTAAACTTCATAACTTCTGGTTCTTTGCCACACGCGAAGGTGCGGCAGTTGGCCCATTTGACTCGAAAGAGGGTGCTGTTCAGGCCGTGGCTGACTATATTGAGTTCGCCAAGAAAGCAGACGAGGAAACACTGCAGTTTTTTAAAATAGGGACGCGTTACGCCATCTAACACGCCCACACCCGATATTCCCGGCTCAAAGCCGCACTTCGATACCCCGTTCTGCCATATACGCCTTTGCCTCTCTGACGGTATATTCCCCAAAGTGAAATATACTCGCCGCCAATACAGCGTCGGCTTTCCCCTCAATCACACCATCCACCAGATGTTGCAAATTGCCTACTCCACCTGAGGCGATGACAGGAACATCGACGGCATCACTGATGGCTCTGGTGAGGGGAAGATTAAACCCACTTTTAGTGCCATCCCGATCCATGCTGGTAAGCAGAATTTCACCCGCACCAAAGCAGGCCATCTGCTCAGCCCAGGCAACAGCGTCAATCCCGGTAGCAATACGGCCACCATGGGTAAACACCTCCCAGCGCAGCGGCTCGTTGTCGGCGCTCACCTGTTTGGCATCAATCGCGACCACAATACACTGCGACCCAAACCGCTCCGCCGCCTGCCGGACAAATTCGGGGGTTTTGACAGCCGTCGAATTGATACTGACTTTATCCGCCCCGGCATTCAGCAGTGAACGGATATCCTCAAGGCTGCGAACACCCCCGCCAACCGTCAGGGGAATAAACACTTCACTGGCCATTCGCTCCACCGTCTGGATCATTGTGTCCCGCTCTTCATGACTCGCGGTGATATCCAGAAAAGTGATTTCGTCGGCACCTTCCTCGTTATAGCGTTTAGCCACTTCAACCGGGTCACCGGCGTCGCGTATATCGAGAAATTTAACCCCTTTAACCACTCGCCCCTTGTCCACGTCGAGACAGGGGATAATTCGCTTGGCCAGCATCAATGATCACCCTCATTTTCATTCTGCTCATCGAACAGGTGCCCCATCTTGCCGGCTTTTGTCGCGAGATAACGAAAATTGTGGGGGTTTCGGCCCGACTGCAACGCAATCCGCTCCACGACTTCTATTCCGAGACTCTCAAGCGCTTCTACCTTGCGGGGATTATTGGTTAACAGTCTGACCTGGGTTATCTGCAGGTGCCTGAGCATCGACTGACAGATACTGTAATCGCGCAGATCGGCGCCAAAACCGAGCTGCTCATTGGCTTCCACGGTGTCGGCCCCGGCATCCTGAAGGTGGTATGCCCTGATTTTGTTGAGCAGCCCGATACCCCGTCCTTCCTGACGAAGATAAAGGATGACCCCGCGACCTTCAACGGCAATACGCCGCATCGCCTCTTCCAACTGCGCGCCACAGTCACAGCGGATGCTGAAAAGTGCATCGCCGGTAAGGCACTCGGAGTGAATGCGCAACATAACAGGTCGGTCACCGGTGACGTCACCCATGGTAATAGCCACGTGCTCTTTATCGCTATTCACGTCTTCAAAGCCGTGAATATCAAACACCCCCCAGCGAGTGGGCAGTTTGGAGCTTTCAACAAAACGTAGGGTCACCAACGACTCCTGAAATTCGGCGGGTGGGTATTTTAGCCGGGATAGACGCCGAGTAAAGCTTGTCGGCCAGGTTTTTGGCGAAGTCTGAAAAGTTAATATTTTTTTCTCATCACCAGAACGCCGGCCTCTTCACTCATTTCAATCTGACTCAAAAAACTGTTACCCAGCAACACCTGCGCCGGAAAGTTACCGATCACAACGGTTGATCGAACTTGATGGACGGTAATATTGCCAATACTCAGTTTATCGAGATCGACGTGATAGGTATTCACAATACCACCAGCAGTGCTGGCATTACCTTTAATACCGCGGCGAAAGTTCACCCCCAGCCGCTGGGCATCGTGCATATTCATGGCTACGGCACTGGCCCCGGTGTCCACCATAAAATCGACCGGGCGACCGTTGATATAGCCGCTGACATAATAGTGTCCATTATCAGCCCGGGGGATTCTGACCTCGGCCTTTTCCGCCGCGTGAAAACTGGCAGAGATACGATCTGAAAGCCCGAGGGACAAGCGCTTACCATCCACCAGCAATACGGCCTGCTGGCTATTACTTTCCAGCAGTGTGACGCCCTCCGGGCTGGTCTGCCCCTGCTTGAGCAAGTGCTGCTTGCCATTGATAACCAACACCGCGCTGCCACTGAACAACCCGTTCACCCGAATCTCCGGCATCGACCAACCCGGGAGCGAAACTGTCAGCCCCATTACGCTCAGCAAGATTGCGGCAATCTTTTTTTTCATCCCTGTCCACGCTTACCCGAAAACCTTGACCAGTATCGGCTATAACACACCTGTTCGGTACCTAAAACCAGATTTGCCATACAGCAAACAGAATGAGCCAGGCAAACACACCGGCCAGCAGGTCATCCAGCATGATACCGGCACCACCGTCAACATGACGATCAAGCCAACAGATGGGCCAGGGCTTCCAGATGTCAAAAAGACGAAACAGGACGAACCCGGCCAGCGCCCAGGCCCAGGTCGCCGGCAGCGCTGCCATGGTCAGCCAGTAGCCCACCATCTCATCCCAGACAATCCCCTGATGATCCTTGACACCAAGGTCGTGGGCCGTCCTGCCGCAAAGGTAAAAACCCAACAGCGCGGTCAGTGCCACGATCAGTAAATAGAGCGTTAATGGCAGGGTGGCCAGGGCCGGCCAGATCAGCACGGCCACCAGCGTTCCGGCAGTACCCGGACCCTTGGGGGCCAGCCCACTGCCGAAGCCAAATGCCAGAAAATGCACCGGGTTTTTCAATAACTGTGCAAAAGAGGGGTTCAGTCGACGATCCATTCACTACACCTGAAAACCAGTGGCCAGCATCAATCATACCAGCGGCCAACAAAAAGACTAAAAGTGCCGATAACCCGTCTGCCCAACCTGCACTGACATGCCGTTGCCATCGATACAGCGAATTCCTGCGGTGCTGGTCATCCGGCCAATGCAGGTGGCGATTAACTCACCCCTGGCTATCATACCGTCAATTGCAGCCAGGTTTTCAGGCGGTACCGTAAAACAAAGCTCATAGTCATCACCACCGCACAGCACCCAATCCTGCACCGTCCCGGCATCGGCCAGTTTCTTCAACCAGGGTGCCACCGGCAACGCAGCTAACTGCAGTTCGGCACCGAGGGCACTTTGTTCAGCGATATGCCCGAGATCTGCCAACAAACCGTCCGACACATCCAGTGCCGCCGATGCAACACCACGCAAATTCAGCCCTTCCTGCAACCTGGGAGCGGGTTGATAAAAGCGTTTTCGCAATCGCTCACTGACCGTCGCCGCGAGTTTTGCCGAGGGCTCAAACAACTGCAGTGCCGCCGCACCCTCACCCAACGTCCCGGTGACAAAAACATGATCGCCTGCCCGGGCGCCACTGCGGGTCAGCGCCCGACCCGCTGGCACCAGACCCATGACCTGGATGGAAATACTCAGCGGCCCGGCAGTGGTATCACCACCAACCAGGGCACAGCCAAACTGCTCTGCATCCATCGCCAATGCCCGGGAAAACGCCTCCAGCCAATCCATATCGGCGCCGGGCAGTGTCAGTGCCAGCGTAAACCAGCGGGGGGCTGCTCCCATAGCAGCGAGATCGCTGAGATTAACCCGCAAGGCGCGATGAGCAATATCATCGGGAGCGGCATCCTCAGGAAAATGCACTCCGGCGACCAATGTATCCACCGAAACAACCAGGTGCTGGCCTGCCGGAACATCCAGTAGCGCACCGTCGTCTCCGACCCCTGACACCACACCACCAGCCTGTCCAATGGCGGAAAAGTAGTGCTCGATCAGCGAAAATTCATTGAGTGACATATTCACCCTGCCCGGGATGGTGGAAAGAGAATCAGCGCGCCCTGGCTGCCTTTACTTCCACCGCCCTGCGTTCAACGGCTACTTTATCGAGGATGCCGTTTATGTATTTGTACGCATCGGTGGGACCAAAGGTCTTGGCCAGATTGACCGCCTCATTGATGGCCACTTTGTAGGGGACATCGATGCGATAACACAACTCGTAACTGCCCATGCGCAGCAGCGCCCTGGACACCGGATCCAGATCGGTATTCTTGCGATCGAGGTGGGCGCCGTAAACAGCATCCAGTTCGTCCAGATGCCGCGGAATACCGTGTAACAACTCCCGAAAAAACTCTGTATCCACCTTGCGCATATTGTTGTCGACAAAAAATTCCGCTTCGATACTGTGCAAGTCCGAACCGGAAAGCTGCCATTGATATAATGCCTGAACCAGTAACTGGCGGGCTTTTCTTCGTGTTGAGGGCAATGACAAGACAATCTCCTAAAGCTGACGAAAAAGGGAGATCATTTCCAGTGCGGTCAGCGCCGCTTCCTCTCCCTTGTTTTCCTGATTATCACCAGCGCGCTGTTGCGCCTGTGCCAGATCATCGGTTGTCAAAACACCGAAGGCGACGGGCAGCCCCTCCTGCAGAGCGACCTCCCCGATGCCACGGGTAGTCTCGCTGCACACATAGTCAAAATGCGGCGTACCCCCACGGATCACACACCCCAGGGCAACCACAGCATCATAACGGCGGGTTTTTGCCGCCCGACTGCAGGTCAGCGGCAGCTCAAAGGCACCGGGAACCCGGAACAGATCAATAGCCTGCTCGCCGATACCGTGACGCAACAATGCCCGCTGCGCACCCGCCAACAGGCTGTCGGTAATCTGACTGTTCCAGCGCGCCACCACAATAGCGATGCGTGCGCCCTCCACGTTAAAACTACCCTCATCGGGGCGATATTCACTCATGGTCTTTTTCCGATAGGTTTACAGCCTGTGAAAACAGCTTCCAGATCCCCACTGAACGATCCGCGGGAATCAATCACAATTGATGTATTCGACGACTTCCAGATCAAACCCGGAAATGCCGGTGAAACGAAACGGCGCGCTCATCAGGCGCATTTTATGGATGCCGAGATCCATCAGTATCTGTGAGCCAGTGCCGACCTGCTGATACACCACCTCACCTGCCTGCTGGGACCTTGATGGTTCACGATTGAGCATTTCGTCGACATTGGCATCAATGTCATCCGCCGTCTCCGGATAGTAGAGAAACACGACAACCCCGCGGCCTTCCTCGGCGACTTTCTCCATGGCGCGCGACAGACTCCAGCTCCGGTAACCATCCCCGGGCTCCATGGCAAACAGGTCGCGGGATGATTTATTGATGTGCACCCGCACCAGCGGCGGCTCACCCGACATTACATCACCCATCACCAACGCGAAATGTTTTTCATTGCGAGCCACATCGAGATAGGTTTTCAGATCAAACCGACCGTATTGGGTATCAATGGGGCGATCATTGATGCAGCTGACGGTTTTCTCAGTCACCAGCCGATAATGAATCAGATCGGCGATAGTGCCCATTTTCAACTGGTGCTTGATCGCAAAGGCTTCCAGATCAGCTCTCCGGGCCATGGTGCCATCATCATTCATGATTTCGACTATCACTGCCGCCGGCTCAAAGCCGCCCATGCGAGCCAGGTCGCAACCGGCTTCCGTATGTCCCGCACGACTCAGTACGCCACCCGGCTGGGCCTTGAGAGGAAAGATGTGACCCGGCTGCACAATATCCTGAGGTCTGGCATTGCTGGATACCGCCACCTGCACCGTCCGGGCCCGATCAGCCGCGGAGATGCCGGTGGTAACGCCCTCGGCCGCCTCAATGGACACGGTGAAATTGGTGCCGTGGCTCGCCTTGTTGGCATCCACCATCAAGGGCAAATTCAACTGTCGACAGCGATCCTCGGAGAGTGTCAGGCAGATCAGCCCGCGGCCGTGGGTAGCCATAAAATTAATATCTTCCGGGCGAACCATGGTTGCAGCCATGACCAGATCACCTTCATTTTCACGGTCCTCGTCGTCCATGAGGATGACCATTTTCCCCTGGCGAATATCGGCAACCAGTTCTTCGATAGTATTCAATGCCATAATTTGATCTTCTCTAACTGTCCGTTTGTCGCGGTCGCACTTTAAGCCTCTGCCGCCTTGTCACCCAACAGTAGCCGCTCCAAGTAGCGAGCCACCAGGTCAACTTCGAGGTTGACCCGGCTGCCGGGTACGTAGGTACCCATCACCGTATTCTCCAGTGTATGGGGAACAATATTCAGCTCGAACTCTGCGCCCTCCACGCGATTTATCGTAAGGCTGGTGCCATCCACGGTGATGGACCCCTTGTGGGCAATGTATTTTGCCAGCGAGTCGGGGGCACGCAGACGAAAGCGCTCTGACCGCGCATCGGGGTAGCGGCTCAGCACTTCACCCACCGCGTCCACATGACCAGAAACCAGGTGGCCTCCCAGGCGGCTCGAAGGCGTCAAGGCCCGCTCAAGATTGACAGGCGTGCCCGGTTGCCAGTCACCGATAGTGGTGTTCGCCAGGGTCTCCGCAGACACATCGGCCAGATAACCGTCACCGGGCAATGCTATTACCGTCAGACAAACGCCGTTGGTGGCAATGCTTTCGCCCAGGGCAATACTACCGAGATCCAGATCAGAGGTTTTAACCCGCAACCGCAGATCACCACTGTGGGGCTCGCAGACCACGATTTCGCCAACTGCTTCAATAATGCCTGTAAACATATTACCTGCGCCCACCAGCACGCGATTACCAGTCGATTAAGCTCAATTTGCTGTCTTTTACCGGGACGGTGCCGGGGGTTCCGACGTGATCCGCAAATCGTCACCCACCATGCGAACATCCCGTATCTTCAACGGCAGCTGCTGATCCATATTATCAAAGGGCAACACCAGCATGGGTCTCGCCAGGCTACCGAGTAATGTCGGCGCCATGTAAACGATCAGCTCATCCACCAGCCCCTCGCTGACAAACGCACCGGCGAGCGTCGCCCCGGCCTCCACCAGCACACGATTGCACTCCAGCCCTGCAAGCTCTCGCAGCAGGGCTGCCAGATCCACGCTGCCGTCACCCCTGTCGAGGGCGAGCGATGCCACCCCGGGAATATTTTTCTCTACCGGTGACACCAGCAACGTCCTGCCGCCATCGGTTAGCAGGGTTGCCGCAGACGGCAAAGGGCTTTTACCACACACCACCACCCTGAGGGGCTGCCTCATGGCGATCCCGGCTGCATCTTCAAGCCCCAGCTCGGCGGCCCGGACAGTGAGCGACGGGTTATCGTGCAACAGCGTACCGCTACCGGTAATATTCGCACAGCTCTGCGCCCGCAAGCGCTGCACATCACTGCGCGCTGCAGCACCGGTAATCCACTGGCTTTCACCACTGGCCATGGCCGTGCGTGCATCCAGACTCATGGCCAGTTTAACCGTGACCCAGGGCATGCCATGCCGGTGCCGCTTGATAAAGCCTCGGTTGAGTTCCAGCGCTTCGTCCTCCAGCACCGGCCCGTCCACGGTGATACCAGCATGCCGAAGCTTTTCCAGACCGGCACCGGCAACCTCGGGATTGGGATCCGCCATCGCATACACCACCCGGGTGATCCCCGCCAAAATCAGCGCCTCGGCACAGGGCGGCGTGCGGCCGTGATGGCTGCATGGTTCAAGTGTGACATACGCCGTGGCACCTTTGGCTGCGCCACCCGCCTGACTGAGGGCATGAACTTCCGCATGGGGTTCGCCGGCTCGCTCATGCCAGCCTTCCCCGATCACCCGATCACCGCTGGCGATGACACAACCCACCATCGGATTGGGCATCGTGGTGTAGCGACCTCGCGCTGCCAGCTGCAGTGCCCTGGCCATCAGGCTCAAATCAAGACGACTGTTCACCGGACTCAGGCACCTTTAATATCAGGCAGGTTTTTTTCCAGCCGATCCAGTTCCGCACGAAATTCACTCAGATCCTGAAAACTGCGATAGACCGAGGCAAATCTGACGTAGGCCACCTCATCGAGCTCGCGCAACTGTTCCATCACCTGCTCGCCAATCATTCGGGACGTTACCTCCCGCTCGCCGGTGGCGCGGAGCTGGTGCTGAATATGGGAAATGGCAGCTTCGATACGCTCAATGCCCACGGGTCTTTTTTCCAGCGCACGCAACAACCCTGCCCTCAGCTTGTCTTCGTCAAACGGCTCGCGCACGTCATCACGCTTGATCACTCTTGGCATGAGCAGCTCTGCCACCTCATAGGTGGTAAAGCGCTCCTTGCAGGAGAGGCACTCACGCCGACGGCGCACCTGATCGCCTTCGGCAACCAGCCGGGAATCAATCACCTTGGTATCGTCGGCGCTACAGAAAGGACAGTGCATGGGTTTTGCCAATGAATTCGAACAGGCGCAAATGGTACCACATCTTGTGCTGGCCACCCGCTCTGCAAAACCGGTCACAGGGACAAAACGGCACCTTCAATCAGAACCCAATCAGAAACAAAAAGCCCCGCTTGAGCAGGGCTTTTCTGACCATCTGACCGCGGTGGTCATTTAGCCATAGACGGGGAATCTGGCGCAGATATCCAACACCTTCTCCTTCACCTGTGGAATCACCTGCTCAGCGGTACCGTTTTCCAGGCTGTCCAGCACATCGCAGATCCAGTGGGTGAGCTGGATACTCTCGGTCTCGGTGAATCCACGGGTAGTAATTGCCGGTGTGCCAATCCGCAGCCCCGAGGTGATAAAGGGTGACCGGGGGTCATTGGGTACAGCATTCTTGTTGACGGTAATGAAGGCCCGGCCAAGGGCCTCATCGGCATCCTTGCCGGTGTAATCCTTGCCGATCAGATCCACCAGCATCAGGTGATTTTCAGTGCCTTTGGAGACAATCCTGATGCCGCGCTCCATAAAGGCGCCAGCCATGGCCTTGGCATTTTTCACCACCTGCTGCTGGTAAGTGCGAAAGTCCTCGGTCATCGCCTCCTTGAAAGACACCGCCTTGGCAGCAATCACATGGCACAGGGGGCCACCCTGACCACCGGGAAATACTGCCGAGTTAATTTTTTTCGCCAGCTCTTCGCTGTTGGTCAGAATAATACCGCCGCGGGGGCCCCGCAGGGTTTTGTGGGTAGTCGACGTTACCACATCGGCATAGGGGACTGGGCTGGGATAAACGCCCGCGGCCACCAGGCCCGCCACGTGAGCCATATCCACCAGCAGGTAGGCGCCCACCTTGTCGGCGATCTCACGAAATCTTGCCCAGTCCAGTATCCCTGAATAGGCGGAGAAGCCGGCCACAATCATTTTCGGCTTGTGCTCCAATGCCAGTGTCTCAACCTGCTGATAGTCCAGCAGACCGGTTTCCGAATCCAGGCCGTATTGAACAGCATGGTAAATCTTGCCCGAGAAATTCGGTTTGGCACCGTGGGTGAGATGCCCACCGGCATCCAGACTCATACCGAGAATGGTATCGCCCGGCAGGCACAGCGCCTGATAGACCGCACTGTTGGCCTGCGAACCGGAATGGGGCTGGACATTGGCATAGCCGGCACCAAATAGCACCTTGACCCGCTCAATGGCCAACTCTTCGGTCTGATCAACAAACTCACAACCACCGTAGTAACGCTTATGGGGATAGCCCTCTGCGTACTTGTTAGTGAGCTTGGTGCCCTGCGCAGCCATGACTGCGGGGCTGGTGTAATTCTCGGAGGCAATCAGCTCGAGGTGCTCTTCCTGGCGCTGCTCCTCGTGTTGAATGGCAGCCCAGATTTCGGGGTCAAAACTGGCAATGCTGATATCTTTATCGAACATGAATCTCACACTGGTGGCTGGGAAAAAAGAGCATGAATTGTACACAAATCCACCAGCGAATCCCAAGCTAAATACAACGCTTTGAGCGCTATTGCGCCCAGGTGCTGATCGGCATTGTTCCAACCTGCCCAGAGACCGGCCGTTAACTGGCCAGGACCATCAGGCTATACGGTCAGCAGCCCAGCTGGCAAAGGCCATTTCTTTGACGTTTTGCAATTCTTCCTCTGCCACACCCCAGACAGCATTGGATGTGAGCGGGTCGTCGTGAAAAATATACAGCCGGGAGGCCAGCTGATTGAACGGCAGCGAGGACTCGCCATAGCGCTCCCCATTGTCCTGGGTTGAGACCTTGATGCCATTGCCCCAGTTTTGCCCACTGTCATTGTTCGGGTTATAGAAATAAACCCGCATTTCTCCCGACTGATCGAGCGCCACACGCAGGATGGTAATGGCATGCCAGCCCACAAACCGCGCCGAGCTGTCGGTAACCGCCAACCCTGCCGGCTGGGGGTGAATCACCAACTGGTTGCCATTGTTGAGAGGATGATAACAGGCAAAGAAATTGCGTAGAAAACCATCGTAGTCGTGCAGCCTGCCGGTGGCCACGTCAACGGCGATATTAAAACCACGACCCACCCACCAGCCGTGAAACTCCGGATTAATCCAACGGTGTGGATCTTCACCACGGTCGGCGCAGAGGCGTCCCATCTGGAGATAAATACGATCGAGATGTGGTACCAGCAAATTGGAAACCGGATCGCTGTCGATTGGTACAGCCCGCGTCAGGTCCACTGGCAACTCTGCGGAATTGATGGGCGCGCCTTCAAAGTGCATCAGCATGCCATCAAAATGCCCAACCTGATCAATCAGATGCAGCAGGTAGTCGGGGGCGTTGAACGACCACATGGAAATTGCCCGCACCGACTGACAGGTGGGGTTGTTGCCCTGTCCGAGACCCAGGGGCTGCCCAAGTACAGAAATGGTCCCGGCCAGCAAGAAGACCCGTGCGGGCAGCGCCTGACCAAAGGCTGCACTGATGGTGGCGTTGGCATTCTCGGAAAGATCCAGCGATATCTGCCGCCAAAGACCGGGGCCAATCGGCGGGATGAACAGGACGCCGCGCTCCAGCAGCATGGCCAGCCCGTAAACCGCCTGAGCCGTTTCAGGATAAATCGCTTCCTCTATCAGCTGATAAACCAGCTTGCTGTAACACTGCAGTGAATCCAGCCCGGTATTGCTCAGACCCAGCGCATCGGGAATCAACTCAACCCGTTCATTTTCCAACAGCCAGCGCAAAAATGCCGCGTGGTAATCGGAGACCAGTCCCACATCGTGCATGGCCCGGGCAAACCCGCGGGCTTCCTGCTGCAGGGCATTGAAATCCATCGCGGCGAGATACGCCCGATAGTGGGGTATTCCAAGATCATCCAGGCTGGTCTTGGTGGGTCCGAACAACGCCGAGATCAACCGGTCTGCACCGAGGCGGGCATCACCGAGACTGTAATCGCCCCTGGCCAGCGTAATCGCGATCTGGGTGATCATGGCTTTGACGTGGCCGACCTGGATCGGACGCTGACCGAGAATACGCCAGATTTCATCGGTGAGATTGCCCAGAATATCCTCGTAGCCGACGTGCTCCACCAGAAAATGCAGCAGGTCATTAACCACCTGCGTCATATCCGGCTGACTCTGCCGTTCCGCCTCGGAAACACCGGCAGAAAACACTTTGCTCAGATTGTGGGCCAGCACCTGGGAGAGAAAATGGTGGGCCTGCTCTGCTGAAAATCCGGTCCGGACATAGCTGCCATTGGCCACTGACAGTGCCCGCAACTGGCTGAGACATTCAATCACAAGCGTCTGCCGGTCACCCAGCTCGAGGGTATTGGCCACCAGACTGGCCAGCAGCGTTTTCGGATCCTGCCAGTCGGTGCCCAAAAACACCCCGGCGCGGTCGAGTCTGGGCGCCCACAGATAGAGCCGCTCAATCCCCCCCGGCTGCATCATCAATCGACGACAGAGTTCGAGCACCTGCGGCGTCGCCGCGGGTTTGGCGAAATCCCGACTGCGTTCCAGCCGGCCAACCGCCTGCTCCAGGGAGTTTTCAATCACATCAGCCAGCTCATCTGAGCTGGCGACAGGGCCCGTTTCCGGGGAAACCTCAGACATAAAAATCCAGTTCTTCCTGATACTTCAGCAAATCGCGCATCCTGTAGGGCTCCGCGCCGAAGAAATATACCAGCCCCCAGTGCGTACCGAATGCCGAACGCTTGGTGACCTTGTTTTCCTGCGGGGCCTGCAACTCATGAAACTCGAAGTACTCATGTTGCTCCGTCTCTTCCGGAATACGCAATTCACTCACGACCCGACGGCGCGGATAGACCCCGAAACACCCGGCATGGCCTTTCGCATCCACTACTTCTTTGGGGAAAAATGCCGTAATTTCCTCTTCCGTGGTGTGCGGATCAAATGCCAGCACCATGCCCTGATAGGCATTAAAGCCATAGGCCCGCTCCAGCAATTCAAACACTTTAAAGCCCGGCGGACGGTAGGCCACCTCACCAAAATACATTTTACCGTCTTTGGTGACAAAATATTCCGGGTGAATGAAACCGAAATCAATATCAAATGTTTCAATCAGTTTTTCTATTTCTTCCTCAATGCGGGGTCGCCACTTCTCCAGCTCAGGGGACGCCGGCACAAACACCGAGTAACCGAGGGTGACGTATTCGGAAATATTCAGAAAACGGATTTTACGGTCGTGAATCCAGGCTTCGACGGCAAACTCCCAGCCATCCAGATGGCTCTCCATCAAAAATGGGAACTCGTCTTCAGGAATAGCCTGGACATCATCGGGGGTTCTGACAACCCGATGGCCGAGACAACCGGCCTTGTCAAAGGCCTTCAGGTGAATCGGATCATTGGGGTCACCATCCAGCTTGAGCAACGCCTGATTGACGCGTTTAAGAAAATGAATGACATCCGATTTGTCATGCGCCTCTTCAAAAATACCGACACGAATACCACCCAGTTGCGCACGACGCTTCATCAGCGCTTTGTCGCGAAACAGCAACGACTGCCCCATCAAACGGGGGTTTTTCATCAACACCGCATTGATCGCACCTGCCCATTCCACCGTTTCCTCGAACAGCGGGATGGCGACATCCACGCCCTCATCCTGCAAGGTCTGAGCAATTTCCATGGAGCGATCATTCAGCCGTTCAAAGTTCCAGGGGATATAGGGAATATTGTGCTTTGTTGCATATTCCTCCGCCCATGGCGGAGCAATGACCACGTAACGCCGGTCCATTCTGTCCACGGCATCAATAGCATTTAGCGACCAGCCCAGTAAGGCAACATAGCCTTTTTCCTGATTCTTTGCTGACATAAAAAAACCTCCGGATAACACTTATTTCTGTGCCTTTTTTTCATCAAAAAAGTGAATTAACGACGCTTGATAACCAGTGAAACCTGGTAAAAGGAAAGGCACTTCAGAGACCAGTGTGGCCCATTCAGGGGTCAAAGATCAAATAAGCGGCCTTTTGGAAATTGCAATAGAAACACGGGATTAGTGGCGATTCAGCGCCGTTGAACAGCCTTCGACAGGGCTCGATGCAGCTACATAATCAGGATCGGCGGGCAACAAAAGTTCATCGCCAAAATGCCCGTACAGCGAGGCCAGATCACCCGCTCACATATTGCGCCGATACAATCCGCCAACACGGTACAAGGCCCCACTCATCTGCCCGAGAGAACAGCATTTGGCGGCCTCCATCAGACAGGCGAAGGAATTGCTCCGCTGCAGCACCACCCGCTGCAACGCATCCAGGGCGATGGGGGATTGCCCGCTGTGCAGTGTCTGGTAGGCCTCCAGGTTATCCACCTGCTGCTGCTTCTCGGCAGCGTCGGAGCGGGCCAGCTCGCGGCCCTCAATGGTTTCCTCTGTACCGGCTTCCGGCAAATACGTATTGACCCCGATCAACGGCAGGGAGCCATCGTGCTTGCGGTGTTCATAATACAGACTCTCTTCCTGGATCTTGCCGCGCTGGTACATGGTGTCCATGGCCCCAAGCACGCCGCCGCGCTCGGAGATTTTTTCAAATTCGCTATAGACGGCCTCCTCGACCAGATCCGTCAACTGATCGACAATAAATGAGCCCTGCCAGGGATTCTCACAGATATTCAGGCCAAACTCCCGGTTGATGATCAACTGAATCGCCACGGCCCTGCGCACAGACTCGGTGGTGGGCGTGGTGATGGCCTCGTCGTACGCGTTGGTGTGCAGACTGTTGGTGTTATCGAAAATCGCGTAAAGCGCCTGCAACGTAGTGCGAATGTCGTTAAAACTCATCTCCTGGGCGTGCAGGCTGCGGCCGGAGGTCTGGACGTGGTACTTCAGCATCTGGCTGCGCGGACTGGCCCCGTAGCGCGCCTTCATGGCCCGCGCCCAGATGCGCCGCGCCACCCGCCCCATCACCGTGTACTCCGGATCCATACCGTTGGAAAAGAAGAAGCTGAAGTTGGGTACGAAATCATCCACCTTCATACCCCGGGACAGGTAGTACTCCACCAGGGTAAACCCGTTGGACAGGGTAAACGCCAGCTGGGAAATCGGGTTGGCCCCCGCCTCGGCGATGTGATAGCCACTCACCGACACACTGTAATAGTTGCGAACATTGTGTTCGATGAAAAAAGCCTGCATGTCGCCCATCATGGTCAGGGCAAAACTGGTGGAAAAAATACAGGTATTCTGGGCCTGGTCTTCCTTGAGAATATCGGCTTGCACCGTGCCGCGCACCGACGCCAGGGTTTCGGCGCGAATGCGTTCGTAGGTGTCGGCATCCACCAGTTTGTCGCCACTGATACCCAGCAGTGCCAGCCCCAGACCATCGTGGCCCTCCGGCAATTGACCCGCGTACTGCGGACGCAGTTCGTCGCCAAACCAGGCATCGATTGTCTGCTGTGCCTCGTCCCAGAGATTGTTGTCTTTCAGGTATTTTTCCACCTGCTGGTCGATGGCGGTATTCATGAAGAACGCCAGAATGATCGGTGCCGGACCATTGATGGTCATGGATACCGAGGTGGACGGCGAACAGAGATCAAAACCGGAATAGAGTTTTTTCATGTCGTCCAGGGTCGCCACCGACACACCGGAATTGCCCACCTTCCCCCAGATATCCGGGCGCGGGTCCGGGTCGGCACCATAGAGCGTTACCGAATCAAAGGCGGTGGACAGCCGGGTGGCCGACTGCCCCCGGGACAGGTAGTGAAAGCGCCGGTTGGTACGCTCCGGGGTGCCTTCACCGGCAAACATCCGGGTGGGATCCTCCCCGGCGCGGCGATAGGGAAACACCCCCGCCGTGTAGGGGTAACTGCCGGGCAGGTTCTCCGCCAACAGAAAGCTGAGCTGCTCCCCCCAATCGCGATACTGGGGGGCAGCAATTTTGGGAATCTGCAGGTGACTGAGGGATTCCACATAGTTTTCACCCACAATGTCCCGGCCGCGCACCTGATAACAATATTCCTGCTGCTCCACACCGGCTTTGCGCTCCGGCCATTCCTGCAACAGGCGGATCGACTCGCTACCGAGGTCACCGATGGCATCCTGATAACCCCGCCGCAGGGCACACAGCGTTTTGTCCGCCTCGCCGTCGCCGAGGGCCGCCACCGGGTAAAGCTCCAACGGTTCCGGCAACAGGGAATCGCCCAGGGATGCCAATACCTGATAATACTGAAACGCACTGGCGGCAAGTGCTGCCTGGTGGTCATTGTGCACCTTGATCTGGCGGCCACCCTCACTGATTTCCGCCAGGTAGCGCACCCGATTGCCGGGGATCAGCGCCACTGACCGCGACGCAGCATCACCATCAATGGCGGGCGGCATCCAGAGGTTTTCTTCCAGGGTCTTCTTTTCCACCAGCAGGCGACACAGGTGATAAAAGGCGCTGTTCAAACCGGGGTCGTTGAACTGGCTGGCAATGGTCGGGTAGACCGGAATCTGCTCCGCGGTCACGGCAAAGGCATTGTGATTGCGCTGCCACTGCTTGCGGATATCCCGCAGGGCATCTTCAGCGCCGCGCTTGTCATATTTGTTGAGAATCACCATATCGGCGTAATCGATCATGTCGATCTTTTCCAGCTGGCTCGCCGCACCGTAGTCGCTGGTCATAATATAGAGAGAGAAATCCACCAGATCGACAATCTCGGAATCGCTCTGGCCGATACCGGCGGTCTCCACCAGCACCAGATCGTAGCCGAGGGATTTCAGGAACAGGGTGACATCCCCCAGCATTTCACTGGTGGCCAGGTGCTGGCGGCGGGTCGCCATGGAGCGCATATAAATCTGCGGTGACGACAGGCTGTTCATGCGAATACGGTCACCGAGCAACGCACCCCCGGTGCGGCGACGGGTCGGATCCACCGCCAGCACAGCGATGCGCATGCCGGGACGCTGCAGCAGAAAACGGCTCAGCAGCTCATCCACAGTACTGCTTTTACCCGCGCCACCGGTACCCGTGACACCCACTACCGGAGTGTTTTCGGCAGCCAGCTGCCAGGTCTTTTTCAGCCGCGCCAGTTCAGCGGGGGCAATGGCACCCTCCTCAATAGCGGAGATCATCTGTGCCACAGCAATGTCATCATCCAGCAAAGGCTGCTTCGGGTAGGGGTTGGGACGGCGGGCCCGGTGGGCCCGGCCCACCAGATCATCGATCATACCGGTCAAGCCGAGGGTCATACCGTCAGCCGGGTGATAGATTCGGTTGACACCCTCGGCCTGAAGCTGGGCAATTTCATCCTCCGTTATGGTGCCACCACCCCCACCGAATACCTGAATGTGCGCGGCGTTATTCTCGCGCAACAGTTCCAGCATATAACGGAAATACTCCATGTGGCCGCCCTGATAGGAGCTGATGGCGATGGCATCGGCATCCTCCTGGATCGCCGCCCGTACCACCTCGTCGACACTGCGGTTGTGGCCGAGATGCACCACCTCTACGCCGCCGCCCTGAATCAACCGGCGCATCACATTGATCGCGGCATCGTGGCCATCGAACAGCGAAGTGGCCGTCACAATCCGCAACGGCGTGGCATCAACCTTCGGACGCGCAGGGTTATCACGCATTGCTTCTGTCACAGTCACCTCCTTTTACAAGACCGGATACACAGGGTCGGCGGGAGTAGCCACCGCCTGCCAGGTTCACGGCCTTTAATTATAGGCATTCAGTATCGAACATCTGCCGAATGAATCGATGCTGACATATTGTCCGACAATATGTCAATTTAGGAAACTCTGCTATTCTTCTGCCACTATTAACAGACCGCCAGCAACGGATCACCCATCATGGCCCAACCCGTCAACTTTGGCCCTCTGGCCCAACAGCCCGCCTACCGGCTGGTCAGTGAGAAAATTCGTCACGCCATTATTTCCGGCGAGATTGAAGCGGGAGAACTGCTGCCCACCGAAACCGATCTGGCCGAACAATTCGGCGTCACCCGCTCCACCGTCAGGGAGGCGATCCGGCTGCTGGAACACGTCGGTATTCTGGGGCGCGCCGACCGCAAACGGCTGGTGGTGACGAGACCGTGTACCGAGGCCGTCGGCCGCTCCGTCAGCTCCGCCATGCTGATGCACCAGGTGACTTTCGAAGAACTTTGGCAAGTGGCCATGGGGCTGGAGCCGCTGGCGGGCAAACTGGCATGCCTGTCTGCCACTGACGCCGAGAAACAGTTACTGGCGGACAACCTGGTACGCACCCGCGAGGTGATGGCCGATCACGATGCATTGCTGGAAGCAGAAATCGACTTTCACAACCTGGTGGCGCAGGCCACCCACAACAGCGCCCTGCTGCTGGCGCGCGCCCCTCTCAATGAACTGTTCTACCCCGCCTGGGGCGCCGTGATTCGCGCCCTGTCACCGGGTGAACGTATCCTGGTCGCCCATCAACATATCTACGATGCCATCTGCGCGGGCGATCAGGGAAAAGCAGAAGAGTGGATGGAAAAACACATGCGCGACTTTCGTCGGGGCATTGAAATGGGTAATCTGGGGTTTGATCAGCCGGTGCAGGGTTAAGGAAGGCAGCCCTCTTAAACTGCCTTTCTATCTATCACTGATTTATTACGGTATATTTTCGAGACAGTAAATCATCACGCTGCGTTTCAGGCGGCACAAAACATCACTAGGAGCAGCAGTGATATGAGACAGGGTGTTACATTCCTCTCCCAGCAAATCACATCAGGGCAGCTATAGGAACGAAGGTGTCCGCTTCAAGTCTTGAACACATAGCTGAAGATTTAATTTCTCACGCTTTGCAACGAAAAAATGTTTTAGTTGCAAAACCGAAATTTGACCACAATGGTGCAGACTTGCTAGCTTTTCTAGACGTTTCTGATGGAGCAAAGTTTTGTCGTATTCAATGCAAGGGGCGCTCGCTGCTACAAACTCCAAAATCACATATTGAAATTGCATCTGACTACGCAACGGATGGATTAGTTGTGATTTTGTTCATCGAAGATGGGAGTCCAGTCGAAGAATCTTTGTATTGCTTTTTTGGCAAGGAAATTAGACTGTGGAATAAAACTAATAATCATAAGTATCGATTGAGCTTTACTAAAAAAAGCCATAGAAAGAAACTTTATCCTTATAGATTTTCTCCAAAAAAAATTAATGAAGTCATTAAGTGCATTATAGATGTTAATGTTTCTGGTGAATTCAAACACATGGAGCATGGATATGCAGAATTCGTTCTTCCTCCAATTTCATTTGAAGGGAAAATGAGTTAAAAAGTTTCTGCTAATGATTAACACTTCTAGTCAGATTAAACACTAATCTGCCCCCCAACACAGAAAACCTTTTCGCCTCAGAAATCAGTTTCAGATCAGGCCGAAGGATGCCAACCCACATCCACTCAGATGTCCCCTGAAATCACCGAGCTGGAAATCATGAGGAGATGGCATCCGCGTATTTAGGGTCAAAATAAAAACCTCCTCCCCCCATTGATGCCTCCCACACAACTCGTCAGCTGCCCCCCACTCTCTACCGAATCATTATCAAAGCAGACCAGCGGCTTGTAACCCCAGCGAGGCCCGCCCGCGATCCCTCAGCATGCAATTTAATCCAACACCAATTGCCAATTATGCTTTGCTTCCGAATAAGGTTTCTACACTTGCGTCCACTTGCTGGAGAAAAACACACTAGCCCTTATCGCACAACGCGGAAATAACCGGTCAGTCTGTTTCTTCTACGACACTGATTGAAGGAGCAAATAATCACCAAAAAACCCAGAAAATCATCTATTACCGGGTTTTGATACTTCCCCCACCAGCCTACCCACCAACCTGTCCAGCTTCACGCCATTTGATCCCTTGATCAGCACCGTGTCTCCATCCTTGAGCCACTGATCCAGATCATCTGCCAGGGAATCGACGTTTTCAAACCATATGCATCTGTTTTCAAATTGATTAGAGAAAACAAGTTTGGCCCAGAGAACTTTCATCAAATTACCGCACAGCAGTATCCGATCTGGCTGTAGCACCTGTAGAGGCTCGGCCAACTCACGATGGTAGTCGGCAGCATTATCACCAAGCTCCAACATATCGCCAAGAATCAGGACTATGTTCGAGCTTGCCGCTCTTGACTGCATTGAGCTAATGGCCATTTTTACCGAGAGGGGGTTGGCGTTGTAGGAGTGGTCAATGATGGTAATTCTTTTGCACAGGTACACAATTGAATGCACTTTGCCGCGGCCGTCAACGGATTGAAACCGTTGCAACGTAGGCAAAAAATCATTCACGCCCTTGCCGAGAATTTTCCTCACTGCGATACAGGCCAGGCTGTTCAGCACCATGTGCAGGCCTTCGGCCTGAAGCCTGTAGGCACAAACCGTACCATCGCCTCCTATCACCGCCCGGACATTGCCGGAAACCGGGTCATACTGCTCGAGGCGCACATCTGCATCCTCACCCGTGCCATAGGTCATGACATTGAGACCACGTGCCTGGGCGCGGTTTCGTAGATAATCGAAATATTCCGTTTCGCGGTAAAGGACAATCCAGCCGCCTTCCGCCACTCCCTCCATGATATTCCCCTTACGCCGCGCCACATAGGCCAGGCTCTCACCGGGGGGCAGGTGTGACGGTGCGATATTGGTGATCACCGCGATGTCTGGCCGCACCAGTTTGATATGTTGAAAACCCGGCGAATTGATGGCACTGACGGCAGTCTCCATAACAACGAGATCGGTGGTTTCCAGCGTATTCGCCAGCAAATGCAGTATGCCGCAGCGGGAGTTGTAATTGTTGGCGGCGTTGGTCGCTACGCGGCTGTCTGCGGACATGGCCTGCGCCAGCATGCCGCACAGGGAGGTTTTACCCGCACTGCCGGTTATGGCCACCACCTTGCCAAGCAGACGTTGCCGGCTGGCGACACCCAACTCCATCAACGCGCCCAAGGGATCGTCCACCTGCAGCAGGGGCAATGTAGGGTCCAACCCGTCGATGGGGCCGGCAATGATCGCACCATCAATCTGTGCCTGTATCTTCGGCACCCTGGCATGCATGTCCCAGTGCTTGCCCGACAACTTACTGAAAAGTTCATGCTTAGCCGCCATACGGGCGTCCGTGGCCACAAACATCCGGGGTCTGGCGCGCTCTTCACTCAGAAGAAAGGTTGGTTTATTTGAGAGCGCGCGGATATACCATTCTGGCGGTGGCTCCTGCAGCCACCTGCCCCCCGTGATTTTCTGAAGCTGTTCCGCAGTCCACAGCCTCTCGTCAGGGGCACCGACAAGCTGATCCTTAGGAAATACCCTGTACTGCGGAGGAAAGGCGCGCAAGACGGCGAACGCTTCCCGGGGGTTGAGAGCAAACTTCGCAGAAACCGGCAAATAAACCCGATCAGTCACAGCCGCCGCCGCCTTCAAACGCACAGAAAGCTGTAGCGTCGCATCCTGCCAATGTTTAATGCTTGGTGGGCGCAATGCATACTGATCACGATAGATAGCACCCCTCTGCCATCGGCTGGTTGGCCACATCCAATCACAGGGATCGTGGTCGCATGAAGCGCCCCAATGGCCGAGCCTGGAATCTGATTCGGGATGCGCCTGAAAGTCCAGCCGCCAGTCCTCATCCGTTGTCTCCACCAATCGCCAATAGGACTCAATAAATAGAGAACCGCGTCTGGTGAGCTTTCCGGGCGACACCTTTACGCCAAGCAGTTCCAGGGGGCCCAGCCGGGTCGGGGTTTCAAGCTTCGCTTCTTCCGGAACGCCGTCGGCAAGCCAATCGGGCCGCGGTTCGCCCAATGCAGACATGGGGAAAGATGACTTCACCCCGTCGTCCAGCCCAGACTCCAGTTCGACTGTAAACTGAGTCGCTTTTCCCGTCGCGCTCCGCTCACCGGGAGCGAGGGCAAGGATGCCCTCGCTCTCACCCAAGCTTGTCAATTCCGTGCCCAGGTTGGCGCATTTTACCGAAAAGCGCTCAATGGCCTGTTTGGCATTTACCCCCGACAGGAGAGTCGTGCGGCAAAAGCCGATATCTACCGGGTGGAATCTGACACGGCTGACTCCTGCTTTATCAATATCCAGGGAAAAGACGCCAGAGTCCGTACTTTGTCGCTGGATTGCATCGAAAAATAAATCCCCGGCATCGTGAATAATGGGGCGGGAGCGATATACCTCAATCCCTTGCAGCATGTGTGCCGAGGCGCCGAGCACAGCATCGGCGCCGGCATCGATGAGCGCGTGTCCCGCAGCGATTTTAGCCTTGCCGGGTGATGCCTTATTGTTGGCCCCCCAGTGCACGGCCACCAAAACGACATCTACCTCTTGCCGGGCGGCCTGAAACAGAGGTGTCAGATTGGCTCGCCATTGGTCCGGGTTGTCCAAGGAGAAATAGGCGTGCCCAGGAGTATCCCCGGTAGCGGCGAAGGATGACTGCGTCGCGTCAATGGAAAAAACAGCAATGCCCAGATCACCGACTCGTCGAATAACTGGCCGCAGGGCGCTCTGCAAATTGGCGCCAGTGCCAACGGACCCGATACCTGCTGCATCGAGCCATTGCGCCTGCTCCAGAAGAGCTTCCGGGCCGTAGTCTCCACTGTGATTGTTTGCCGTGGCAACGATATCAACACCGCCATCCAGCAATGCTTGCAACATTTCCGGTCGCGCCCGGTAATAGTATGAAGCACGCTCACCCTTATCAAGCCCCGGTACTCCGCTGGTGGCTACCACGCACTCGAGATTGACGATACCGATATCGGCATTCTGCAGCGGCGTCAGCCCGCCCATTCCTGCGGAGACCTTCCCTTCACAATGGCGATAATGAAAACGACGCCCCAAGTTAACATCACCACCCCAAGCAACTGTCACGCAACCGCTTGACCGCCCCCCTCCCAGAGTTCCAAACCCCATACTTCGCTCCTTCCCCCGACTTCTGAATATTATCTTCTGAGACGCGCAGGCAGACAATTTGCACATACTTCCTACAACTTACGGGTGGTTATCGCACCTCTCCTGTTGCCAGATGAAATTCCGCTGACTGTTGCTCAAAAAAACAACCATCATGGGATTACTGAGACATGATCATTATTTTTATTCGCGGCTGTAAATTGTTTATTCAAAGATCTTCTGAGGAAAAACTTATTGTTCCATTGATGCCAACGCCTCTACCGGGAACTACTCGTCATCAGCAAACACAGAGCCAGTGATCTACAATCGGTCATGCGACTACAGGGAAGCAGAACAATGCAACGCGATTACCAGCCGCTATACTGTCAGGGCATAGATGCGGCTCAACTTGGCGTTACCCGCCTTGAGCGCTAGAGGAGAGTAAAATGTTTTTATCGTTATTGGGCATCACATTTGCGGTTTCACTGGTTGTGTGTTTTGTCGTTTCAAAATTATTCGCAAGGCCTATCAAGGGGATACTTGAACGAATAGTTGCCAACGATATCGCCTATGCCTGGACTACCTATCTGAAATTTGCCGTCTATGTGGTAGGTATCTCCGGCGGTGTTCGCATTCATTATCTTGAGAATTTTCTGCGAGAACCAACGGAACATTTCACCCCACCTGCGTTGACCTCTGATCGCTGGGTGCTGGAAATCTACCGAACCATTATCGAGTCATTGCAATCTATTGCATGGATGCTGCTCGTATTTTTTGTATTCGCCTTGATTGCCTACGTCATCGTTCGTGTATTCGGGCAACGTTCAAAAAATCAGGTTTCTGCCGATGATCAAACTGAACTATAACTAGTATTACTTCTTGTGTTCGGCACTGGACACGGGAAAGCAGTACCCGTTCAGTGCCGGTTACTGAAGCGTTAGCTGTATCACGACCAACATTTCATTCAACAATGGGGTATTTACTATGGCAATGGGATCAGCAAGCACAATAAAAGTAATCGGTATTATCCTTCTGGTTGTGGGCGCCGGACTGGCACTTTGGGGGTATCAACTGTCGGAGTCCATCGGTTCGGAAATAACCCAGGCTGTTACAGGATCGGAGACGGATAAGGTCATGACGCTCTACATTGCCGGTGCTGTCAGTTTTGTTGTGGGCTTATACCTTTTCATTAAAAATTAATTCTGGAGGCAACTATGGATATCATTAGCTTAATCATCTTTTTAGCCGTAGGTGCATTGGCTGGCTGGCTTGCTGGCAACATCGTAAAGGGAAGCGGCCTTGGTCTGGTCGCCAATATTATTGTGGGCATTATTGGTGCTGTACTGGGTGGATTTTTGTTCGGATTGCTCGGCATAACAACAGGCGGCCTGATAGGTTCTATCATTATGGCCACCATTGGCGCTGTTATTCTGTTATATATCGTCAGCATCGTTAAGAAAGCCTGACTTGTTCCAACAAACCTGACAACAGAATGGGAAAACAAATTTCCATTGAAGTCGCTGACAGCATCCAGCAAGATTGACCGAGGAACATCGCAAAAGGAGGTAATTCCGATGGCAAGGCAACCAGCCAAAGTTAAAATCAGGAAGTAATCATCCAGCTGAACATTCGAGCCTGTGTAAACAGGCTCGAATGCCCAACGTGAGAATAGAACCATGGACTGGAGCACACTCCTTGCCGGGGCGCTCATTGGCGGCCTGATCAGTTACGTTATCGACAAACTCCTGACATTTATCGAAAACCAGACGTTCATCCGGCTCGCTTACAAGGGTGAATTCTATTCATACCGCTACGCCACCACAGATACCGACAAGCTCGTTTCCCACAGGTGGAAAATTGCACGGAAATTAAACGGCTCCATCGGCGTGACAATTGAGGAGCTCAATCATGAAAACCCCTTCAAATATAAAGGCGCTATCAGGGTAAAAGACCGGTTTATCTATGTGCATCTGCGCGGGATAAACCACTCCGAGGAAATGTTCTATATCTTTCCGGAACCCATAGACAAGAAAATTACCGCAATTCGGGGTGTGCTGGTGGCCATCTCCATGGAGGGCAACCCCTGGTCAGGCAACGAAATTTTGGTGAGCGAGCCCCTCTCGCCACAAAAAGCCGGAAAGTTACTGGCTGAACGCACCTAGGCTGCCAAGAAAAATACCGCCTCTTTTCAGCCTTTGCGTATCTGGACAATAATCGCTTTACTCGCCCCTCTCGATATTTTTGGCATCAGATTCTGGCAAACAGGCTGAAAGCACCGATTGCGGATGGTTACGAATCCTTTAACTCCCGGCGCAACATTTCCAGCGCTTCCTGCATTAGTTCCGGCTCCAACAACGGCACTGAAATGTCGACCCCCCTGGCCAGCACCTCGGTCACCACTTTCAGGGCCTCGACACGGGCAAACCATTTTCGATTGCCGGGAATCAGGTGCCAGGGGGCGAAATCCGTCGAGGTTTTATCCAACATTTCCTGAAATGCCTGTTGGTAGTCATCCCAGTGATGCCAGTTACGAATATCTTCGCTGGTAATTTTCCACTGCTTGCGTGGATTGCGCAGGCGTTCTTCAAAACGTCGCATTTGCTCAGTTTTGCTAATCACCGGCAACAGTTTGACGACCGGCACCCCATCGTCGTGAAGCATCCGCTCAAAATCATTGATTTCGGCATAGGCTCGTTGCCAGGCGGATTTACTGCAATAGCCCTCGATACGCTCCACCAGCACCCGGCCGTACCAGGAGCGATCGAAGATCGCAATGGAACCCGACGAAGGCAGTCGCTGCCAGAAGCGTTGCAGATAGTGCTGTCGAAGCTCCTCCTCACTGGGGGCGCCGACCGGCCAGACCTGCACGCCCCGCACATCCAGTGGTTGCGTGAGTCGACGGATAATACCGCCCTTGCCGGCACAGTCTGCCCCCTCAAGCACAATCACCGCACGTCGGCCCTGGGTGTAATAGGCCAGCTGGATTTGCAGCATTTTTTCCTGCAACTTGCCCAGCAGGTGTTTGTATTCGTCCTTGTCCCTGAGCGCCTGGTCCGGATCAACATCACTGAGCTGGATGCCGTCGCCCACAGGGTCAATCGACGCCCTCATCGGTCTGTGCCTTTTGATTTTATGGTCATGGCGGGTTTCACCTGTAGTCGGCTTTGAATTTACTGGCGGTATGCCTCATACCGTAACCAGACCATTGCTGACGTCTGACGCTCGACAGTTTGCACGACGACGCCAGGCTCGATTACAGGCATCGGTTTATTCCTGCCAACCGGCGCGCACCGGCATTCTATGTTCTTTGTAGTCGAAACCGGCAGACCAGGCAATGGCCAATGGCTCTGCCCCTGAATTTTCTGTCCCTGAACATCCAAATTTTCCAGCCATGTCCCGGCAATCGCCGGACTTCAATAACTGGAAAACATGGCGCACCTTGGTCTACAGTAGACGGGGCGGCCCCGCAACAGCAGTTTCGAAGGCCGCCGGATTGCCGTCCGCGCAGGTTGGTCGGGCTGCCTGAACCATCAAACACTGGACGAGTCCCATCATGCCCCCTTTTACTACGCAGGAATTGCAGTCGGCCATCGCGGAGCTGGATCAGGCGATTTTCAGCCACGAACAATGGTACAAAAGCCTGCTGCGCATCCTCATTTCAAGGGTGCCGGCGGAACCGGCCGACCTGAGGCCGGATGCGCACCAGCACTGTCGCTTTGGGCAGTGGTATGGAAATGTCTCCACAGCCATACTCCGGGACCATCCTGCCTTTATCTCACTCGGCGATGCCCACGAAAAAATGCACGTCTATGCGCGCACCCTGCTCCAGCTTGTCTCGGATAACAAACCCGTTACCACCGGTCAGCTGGATCAATTCGAAAATGCCCTGGACAAAATGCGACTGGAGATCCAGTCGTTGCGACACGAGCTGTCAGAGGTTATCCAGAGCCAGGACCCCCTCACCGGGGCGCAAAACAGAGCCAGCCTGTTACCCTGGCTTCGCGAACAACAAGCACTGAGCCAGAGACGAGGGCAACACTGCGCACTGGCGATGCTGGATCTGGATCACTTCAAGCAGGTCAATGACAAGCACGGTCATCTCGCCGGCGACAGGGTGCTCATCTCAACCGTGCAATGCCTGCAGGCCATTCTCCGGCCATACGACCGGATATACCGCTATGGAGGAGAGGAGTTCCTGCTTTGCATGCCCGGCACAACGCCGGAGGAAGCGCGGGAAGTGGCCGAACGGATGTGTCATGCCGTTGCCACCCAGCGAATCCAGCACAACGGCTCCGATCACATTCTGCAGGTAACAGCGTCACTGGGTGTGGCCATGCTCGACCCATCCCGGTCCGTTGAAGCGTCCATTGAGGCTGCGGACAACGCAATGTACAGGGGGAAAAAGTTGGGGCGCAATCGTGTGGTGACAGAGTATTGAGTATTTTCTCCAGCAGACAGTGGCTCTCACAGACCGTATTGCCATTTGCCGCCCCAGCATGAACCCGGCGGGGTGCTTCTGACCCGTTTCAGTTTCCGCTACAATCCACGCACTTGATATGGCCTGTTCGCTGATTCTCCACAGGAGAGACAAACGGCTCCGCCCCTGCCGGGTATAACACCCCGATCGGCACTGGCAGGCACCACTCTTTTAACAAAAACTCAGGCAAGCATTCCATGGCCCAATATGTATACACCATGAACCGGGTGGGCAAGGTCGTTCCGCCCAAACGCCAGATCCTCAAGGATATCTCCCTGTCCTTTTTTCCGGGCGCCAAGATCGGCGTACTCGGCCTGAATGGTTCAGGCAAATCCACCCTGCTGAAAATCATGGCCGGACTCGACACCGACATTCAGGGGGAGGCGCGGCCGATGCCCGGCATCAAGGTGGGTTACCTGCCGCAGGAGCCGCAACTGGATCCCGACAAGGATGTGCGCGGCAACGTTGAAGACGGTGTCCGGGAAGCGGTGGATGCCCTGCAGGCGCTCGACGAACTGTACGCCGCCTATGCCGAACCGGATGCGGATTTCGACAAGCTGGCCAAGCGCCAGGGCGAGCTTGAAAACATTATCGAGACCTGGGACGCCCACAACCTGAATCACACCCTGGAAGTGGCGGCTGACGCCCTGCGCCTGCCCTCCTGGGAGGCCGATGTCAGCAAATTATCCGGCGGGGAAAAACGCCGGGTGGCCCTGTGCCGCCTGCTGTTGTCGAAACCCGACATGCTGCTGCTCGACGAACCCACCAACCACTTGGATGCCGAATCGGTATTCTGGCTGGAAAAGTTTCTCGAGGAGTTTTCCGGCACAGTGGTGGCGGTCACCCACGACCGCTATTTCCTCGACAATGTGGCGGGCTGGATTCTGGAGCTGGACCGCGGGCACGGCATTCCCTACGAAGGCAACTACACCACCTGGCTGGAGGCCAAGGAAAAGCGGCTGGAGATTGAACAGAAGCAGGAAGATGCCCACCAGCGCACCATCAAAAATGAACTGGAATGGGTGCGACAGAACCCGAAAGGTCGCCACGCCAAGAACAAGGCCCGCCTATCCCGCTTTGAGGAGATGAGTTCCCAGGAGTTCCAGGCACGCAACGAAACCAACGAAATCTACATTCCGCCCGGCCCCCGTCTCGGCGACAAGGTGATTGAACTGGAAAATGTCTGCAAGCGGTTTGGCGATCAGCTGCTGATCGACAACCTGACACTCAGTGTCCCGAAGGGGGCGATTGTCGGCATAGTCGGTGGCAATGGCGCCGGTAAATCTACCCTGTTCCGGATGATCTCCGGCAGCGAACAGCCCGACAGCGGCACCATAACATTGGGTGATTCGGTGAACCTTGCCTTTGTGGAACAGAGCCGGGAAAACCTGGATGACAACAAGACCGTCTGGGAGGCGATTTCCGACGGACAGGATATCCTGCAGATCGGCAACTACCAGGTGCCATCGCGGGCCTATCTTGGCCGCTTCAACTTCAAGGGCAGCGACCAGCAAAAGCGGGTCGGAGAACTGTCCGGCGGGGAGCGCGGTCGCCTGCATCTGGCGGACACCCTGAAACAGGGCGCCAACGTGCTGCTGCTTGATGAGCCTTCAAACGACCTCGACATCGAAACCCTGCGGGCGCTCGAAGAGGCGATTCAGAACTTCCCCGGCTGCGTGCTGGTGATCTCTCACGATCGCTGGTTCCTCGACCGGGTGGCCACCCATATCCTGGCCTACGAAGGGGACAGCGAAGTGGTGTTCTTCGAGGGCGACTACACCGAATACCACGAAGATCTCATCAGGCGCAAAGGCCAGGATGCCCAACCCAGGCGACTGAAATACAAGCGCCTGAAAACCTGATCCCAACCCCCATTCGCTGGTCAGTGGGGATTCATTCCAGCGCCCCGGGGTCACCCGGGGCGCTGTAGCTGTTTTCGGCAGGCTTTTATTGCCCACAGCCGACAAAGCCCCTATTCTAAAAACCCTTCGCCAATCCGGTTCATTCAGAGACAGGGGAACATCATGGGCGTGTTCAATTTTATTGTGCTCGGCCTGCTGGTGCTTGGCATCGGCTACGGCATCGTCATCTACAACAATCTGGTAGCCCTGAAGCATCGGGTCGCCCAAGCCTGGTCAAATATCGATGTGCTACTGAAACAGCGCTTCGAGGAATTGCCGAAGTTGGTGGAAACCTGCAAGCAGTACATGCAATACGAGCAGACTACACTGGAGCAGGTCATCAGCGCTCGCAACCAGGTAGCCACGGCGGCGCAGGATGGTGACATGCAGGCGCTGGGTATTGCCGAAACAGCCCTGCGCAGGGGACTGGGCCAGCTGTTTGCACTGGCAGAAAACTATCCGGAACTGAAGGCCAATGATTCATTCCGTCATCTGCAGCTGCGGATCTCAGATCTGGAAAACGCTATTGCCGACCGCCGCGAGCTCTACAACGAAGTAGTAAACCAGAACAATATCCGCATCGAACAGTTCCCGGACAGGCTGGTAGCCGGTTTCTTCAAGTTTGGCCCACACGACCTGCTGCGATTCAGCGAAGCCCAGATTGCCGATGTGGACATCAAGGGACTGTTCCATTCGTGATGTGGCGGCCCGCTATCCCCCGCAATGCCTTGCTGGTGCCAGGCTGATACCGCGTGGCCAATAACAGCCTGTTTTGTGCCGAATGCGTGGCAAACCTATCCACTGGGGAATTTTCCCTCTGGTTAACACTGGCCGTTGCTACTTCGTTGTTCTGTTTGTGGAAAAGCTACCGCCTGCTGAAACGCGCCCGACTGGTGGAAGACATGCCCACCTCAAAAATCCGCTCCGCCAGTCAGGGTTACATAGAACTGATTGGCGTCGCCACCCTGCAGGGCCATCCGCAACTGGCACCATTGAGCAGCACCCTATGCCTTTGGTGGCGCTACACAATCGAGAAATATCAGCGTACCGGCAGGTCCAGCCGCTGGAGTACGGTTGATAAGCGCGCCTCGAGCCGACCTTTTTATCTACGGGACACCACCGGTGTTTGCCAGGTAGATCCAGCAGGTGGCGATATCAGCACCCGGCACCGGCAGGTCTGGTATGGCAGTACCCGCCGCCCGATTGGCATCCCAAAACCCGCACAACTCAATAGCGGCTTTTTCAGTCTTAAAAATGCTATCTCGTTCGGCAGCCGCTATCGCTACACGGAATACCTGATCATGGAAGGCGACCCACTCTATACACTGGGACACTTCACGACGGATAGTACGGGCCAGAGAACGCTTTCGGCAGACCAGCTGGCTGGTGATATTCTCAGAAACTGGAAGACGGATTTTCCGGCATTGTTGACGAAATTTGATCGCAACGGTGACGGAGAACTTGACCTGAGAGAATGGCAAGTGGTGCGGGAAGCCGCCTTGGGAAAAGCGCACGAGCAACAGGCGGCGGCAGCAGGCGCACCACCCGATCATTTGTTGAGCCAGCCGGAACACAGCGGCCTGCCCTTTATCGTCAGCAGTGCGGAACAGGCTCACCTGAGCACAGGCTTTCGCCGGGGCGCGCTAGCCTACGCAGCGGGATTTCTGTTGGCGGGAATGCTGGCCACCTGGCTGATGACCAGCCGTTTAATCGGTTAACTCTCTAATAAAATATTGCCAGCCAGATCGTTTCGGTATCGGGATCGGTCCAGGCAACGCGGTGTTTGCGGTGTGCCGGAATGGCGGCAAAATCGCCCACGGCCATTTCCATTCGATCACCATTGTCGAACTCCAGCACACCCCTCCCCTGAATAATCACCACCAGTTCATTTTCCGGCTGGTCATACCAGAAGCCCTCAGGGGAACTCTGCCCCCTGGACACAATCCGCTGGATGCGAGTGAAGTCGGTAACAATCACGTCTTCAAAAAGCTCACCCAGTGTCAACACCGGAATGTTCGAAAACAGGTTGCCTACCATCACCTCGCTGTTGGTAGCCATCAAAGCCTCCCGTCACGTATTAACCGGCGGCGAACCCACCAGCGATAAAGTCTACTCAGGATCGGGCGCACCAACGGCAACCCGATCAGCCAACCGATGGGCTTCAACAGCGGAATCCTCGCCATCAGCAACCGGTAGGCGTCTATCTCTGAAAAGATATTGCCCTCTCCATCCTGCACATGCAACTCGGTGAGGGCTTTTCGTGGATCAATACCCGCCTCCCGCAATTGTGCTTCTGCAGCCGTAATATCGACCCAGCAGACATTGTCTCGCTCACCGGCCAGCTTTTCATAGGTACGGCGATCCCTAACGCAGATCGGGCAGGCACCGTCGTAGAATACCGTGAGTCTCTCCGTGGACGATCCGGCCCGGTCAACCATCCACGGCTACCGATTGACCGGACTCCATGTCCAGGGAACTCATTGATCTGACCCAGGGCTCAACGCCGGGATACTGCCTGGCGATGGCCCGCCAGGCCTCCCGTGCCTTGGCTGGGCTCTCAAAAGCGCCCCAGACCAGCAGCTGCCAGTGCTGTTTCTTGCTGTAGGACTGAAATTGCTGTACCCCAAGATCACCGAGGCGATGCCGGTCAACAAATAGTTCGAGCTGAGCGGGATCCTTGAAAGCCGCCAGTTGCAGGGTGTACGCCGGTTTTTTGGCATCAATGGACAAGTCACCTCCGATCTCGTCACCCAGCGCATAAGCGACCGGTTCTGCGACAGGGGATGGGGGCAACGGGGCGGATTGAGGCTGTCTCTTATACACATCTGACGCTGCCGACGAATAGAGAGG
>NZ_CAJXST010000008.1 GCF_913061305.1 uncultured Porticoccus sp.
GCCATTAGCTGCAGCAATCAACCCACCTGCAGCCAGCAAGGCAACTACTGGCCAAACCCACCCCGGAAGACCTTCAGGCTCTACTTCATTGATTTCTGCAAAGGCAAAATTTTCACCGGCTCCATTGTATTGGCCAAGCCACAACACCCCGTGTTTGTCTTCAAGGATAAGCTCACTTCTCTGATCAGCAGAGGAACCTTCGGCCTCCGATTCAGAGCCAAGGTTGAAGAAATTTTGGAGGGAGATTTTCTCCCCGGATTTAAGAGTAACCTCCAAATCAGCACCCAACTGCTGAAAGGATTTCACTTCCTCCGGGCCAAATGGCAACTTAACGACACTGGCCTCTGGCAAAGCCACAGAATTACTCCAGGCCAAGGTGCTAACCTCACCACTGGCTTTCTCTACCACTCCAATACTTCTGCCTGTCATGCTTCCTTACTCCAAAAACTTGTCATAGCAACGCATTCATCCAACTTGTGAGACAGCATCACCTCACCCCGCACAGCAACCATCATCACCGCAAGATGGCCACGAAATATATCGGCTCTATATGCCGAGCCAAACCTTCCAATCACACTGAAAAGTTAACGATACCCCTGGATCGTGATGTCCACCCGGCGATTTGGCTGCAGACAGTCCTTTAGGGTTTGATTGACACGACGTCCCTCACATTGCACCAAAGGCTGACTCGAACCCTGGCCATCAATCGTTATTAGCTCGACAGGAACACCCTGTGAAACCAGGTAACTGCGGACGGACTCAGCTCGACGCTTGGAGAGGGCAAGGTTATAGGCATCAGCGCCAAGATGATCGGTATGCCCGACAATAGACATTTTTGTCAGTTGCATTTCTTTGGTAACAACACTCGCAGCCATATCCAGCTCTTTCTTGCCAGCGGGCAACAGTTGAGCACTGTCAAACCCAAACAGAACATCGCTGGAAAGCGTAATATCCTGAACTTCAGGAGGCTTTGGACGGGTCAGAGCTTCGTAGTAATCCCGGCACTGGGGTCGACGCCAGGCAACTTCAGACACCTCAGATTGAGTATCAAATGCAATCCGGTATTGACAGACCAGATGATCACCTTCCTCCCCAAGGGGCAGGTTGATATTGTAAAACCACCACTCTTCGCCAGACCGTTCAACTGGCTCTCCGAGTATTTCCTGCACACGACTTCTCGATTCGCCTACTGCGACCCGGGACAACTTATCGGGTTCAACAAAAAAACCTCTTCGTATGAAATCACCACCCAGCTGTTCAAGCTGAACAGAAGCATCTTTAAAGTCATATGGGTATACAACTTCTTCCGGCTGTTTATCGAAAACACTACACCCAACCAGCAATCCACAACCTAAAATCGCAAGTCTATTAACTGCATACTTTCTCATCCGAGTTCCTTCATCCCATCAAATCCTGCCCTGAAAGAAAATTTTTAATTAACCACTTAACTCACGACCTACTCTGTTGACATAAACAGCAATGCGAACACCACTCCGCGAGCACGACTGAAAATTGAGTTATTTTTTATTGATTCCGACAAAAAACAACAAAAAAATCTGGCTAGAAAATACCATTTATCAACAGGTGAGTACCTAAATATATGGGCTTATCCTAGTCACCTTACAAACAAACAAAAATAGATAATTAGTATTAATGCCAAGGAAAAACCCCAGTCATTACACATAGACTGGGGAGCCTGGTTGTTTTTGTTATCAGGCTAGGCAACGGGGGGAATAAAAAAGGAATTTGTGAGCTGTGTCGCAATAATCAAGCAGACATTACCGGCAACTCAATGGTGAAGACTGCGCCCTGGTGATCACTCTGTACCATCAAGCGCCCTGACATCTGTTTAATGATAGAGTAACTAATGGACAGTCCTAATCCTGTTCCTTCTCCTGGAGGTTTTGTTGTAAAAAATGGATCAAAAATACGATCCATAATTTCGGGGGGAATTCCCTTACCGTTATCCCTTACTCTCAAGAACACCAGTCTTTGATCAGACTCTCCCTCGATCTTTATCAACGGGCGGCCACCAACATCTCTAGAGCGTTCCAATGCTGCCGAGCTGGCGTTCACGATTAAGTTGATCAGTACCTGCTCAAGGCGATCAGAGTGTCCGACTATATTAGGGAGGGATTGAATCTCGCGGATGACCTCTATTTCATCTTTTCGAAGCTTTATTTCCAGCAGGGTAAGTGCATTTTCAACAGCAATTTTTGGATTAAAAATCCGTCCCTTTATATCTGATTGGCGACCAAATATTCGCATGTGATCGATAATTTTTTCTGCTCTGGCAATCTGGCTAGCTATTCTGCCAAGCTTGACCACCAGATAGGTATCCGTGACTGACCCGGCATCCACCTTGGTCACCAGATTGGTAATGGCCATATGAATAACATTGAGGGGCTGTGATATTTCATGAGCCAACCCGGTTGCCATTTGCCCCAGTGTCGCCATTTTTGCACTATGCAACATGTGCTGCCTGGCTTCATGAAGCTCAGTATTGTCGCGGGCGACAGCCTGCACCTCAACCAATGAACCCTGTTCATCAAAGATTCCCCGCTCGTAGATCACCCACCATCTGAGATGACCATCGTGTCTTCTGACGGTGACTTCCGAGGTATAGCAGGCATCCTCCATATACATGTCGTCCACCCGTTTTCTCAGTTCCGGATAGTACTCTTTGACTACAAAGTCCTGCATATTAATTGAATCACAGTCGCGCGTATCGAGAGACAACGCCGAATAGAGCATGTTATTGGCAAAGGTAACTTCCAGGTCAGGGGTATACCGAAAGATGATCGCCGGTGAGTTCTCAACCAACGCTCTATAGCGCTCTTCACTGTGGTATATCCTCTCGGAATCCTCCTTGCTCTGTGTGATATCCAGGCACAAGCCAATGACTTCTACAGGCATCCCCTTATCATCCCTGATCAATCTGGCTTCATCCTGTACCCAGTGAAACTGACCATTGATATCCCGAATGCGATATTGAAAGCCGGAACTTCCTGAACTCAAGAGGTGCCGAACATGTGCGAAGTAATTCTCCCGGTCGTCTGGATGGATATAATAGGTATAGGAATTTTCTACAAAGTCCTCAAGAGACCAACCCAGCGTATTTTTCAGGCTTCCACTGTAAAACGACATAGTAAGCATGCCCTGGTCGTACAGCTGTATGTAAATAATGCCGGGCGCACTGTCTACCAACCCCTTCATTCTTGCCTGGTTTTTTTCGGCTTCCCATGCGACCGTTTGAATGTCATTCACGTCGAGGGCGATGCCAAGTATGCAGCGCTTATTCTCGTCCTGGGTATGGACACCCTCAACCTGATACCAGGAGTGTTTGTCATTGACCAGAAAACGAAAACAATGTTTTAAATGCCCCTCTGTATTTAATTTACAGCGCAGTTCATGACGATCTGCAGGGGCAATCATATCTAGCCAAACCCTGGCCGGCATTTCGACAAAGTCTTTCGACTCATCAACCCCAAGTGACTTCAGTAGGTTTCTTGAGAAGCACATAGTGTCGGTATCCGGGTAGTACTCCCACCAACCGCCCTTACTTAACAGCTCAAAGGATTGATAACGATCTAAAGTTTTAACCAATTGTCGTTCGCGCTGTTTTAAAAGTGCCGGCTCGACAACCAGAGCAAAGATTTTGCCCAGATCCTTAATATTCCACCATCTGTACAATAATGAATTATGGCTATGCCCGAGGCATAACCAGGACTGGCAACCATCGGCATCCATATAGGGCACACACCAGGTCAATTCACCCCAGAATCCGTTGGCACTGAATGACTGGTGATGAAGATTTAGTTCGAGTTGATTGTATAGCTCGCGTATGTTCGGTGGTTCGAGCGTCAGTTCAGGATTAAAATAATGTTGCAAACTGACCTGGCCATGTCTGTCATAAACCACCACCACCGCCCAGGTAACGTCCAGACGCAGTGACAGACTCTCCAGCCAATCCGAGAGAACTGCCCCCGCCTCGCCTCTGGCACTTTGAATACGAACAGAGTATTCAATCGCTTGATTCCACAGTGACAAACGATTTTCATATTGTTGCAAGCTCACCATCGACTGGTGGATATCGGCCAACAACAGCAACCAGTCGGCGCCTTCATTAACAACACAACAGGTGAAAGACAACGCCTGCTGTTGAGCATTTAAAATTTTTATAACAGGTAGCTCTTCCGGCCACTCAGCAGGTGAGAGGGCCACCCAGGAATGGTTTTGAACAAGAAGACTGTCAAAAGACACACCATCAATACAGGAAAGCAACGATAGGCGTTGTTTCAGCTTGTCACTGATTTCAATAATATTCTTGTCGTTATTGATGCGCAGATACAAGCCGCGTCCTGTCGCTTTCGATACAGGCGTGGGGGGAGTTTTGCGCTCGGCTGAAAGATGACGCAAAATTGACCATCGACGCCAACCGACTTTACCAATACTGGGATCATCACCCTTAAACTTCATACAATCTTTGACCTAAAAATGTGGAAGCAGTGTTTTGTCGTCATCCGTAATTATTTTTGTACTACTTCTCTGGGGCGCAGCATGTGCGATTCGGGATGCTCAAAATAAATGCATTGATAACTGGCTTACCTACCCACTGGCATTATTGGCATTGCTGCATCTCGCAATAACGGGATATACGCCATGTAATGCAAACGTTATTGAGGCCATCGCATCCGTATTACTGGTCTTGCTATTTACCTTGCCCGGATATTATCGAAGCATGATTGGCGCAGGGGATATCAAAATGTTGTTGGCGCTGGCATTGGCAACGGCCGTCACTCCAATATTGGTAACCTTTTCAGTCGCAGCTCTGGCGCTATTGTGCTGGCGTTACTGCAGACCTTTGGTATGGCCATACGTACCAGAAAAAATTAAGGGTGCTTTCTCTCTGCCAAATTACGAGCAGAAAACGATTGCCTATGCACCTTATCTCTTTACCGGGATGCTCATTGCCCTGACAACAATGTAACGGGCTCATTTCTCAAATTTCCCTCCCACCTCATCATCAAAGAACTCAGGAATTGGGTGACCATAGCTATTGAGTAAGCGTTGATTTGCCAACTCCCGTTCCTCCAGGGAGGATTGCTGCGGATGCGGCGTGATGTGCTGCCCGCTGGACTGGGCCCGCAGCCAGAGTTCTGTTTGACTAGGCTTGGTACCGGTATTGCCCTGCGTTTTCGCAGTGGAGCGAGACTCGGGCAGAGACATAGAAGCCTCCGTGGCTGCGTCAGCGAATACCGTACTATTTTGTAGGGCCATGGTTACCAAAAGCCACACCATGAATTGCTTTATCATTGATCTCTCCCCAAACCTCACACAATTACGCTGTATACAATTTCCAGTACTCACCGCCGATCCGCAGCAAGCATTTCACGAGCCCTTTGTTTTGCCAGGGACAATCTCTCGGGTGACATGTTTTGACTTTCCACCAAGCCTTTCGCCTCGCGTTGCATGTCCTGATACAGCAACAATGTCAATAAATTATCGACCGGTTGCGGATTAGCCTGGTTGAGCTCCAGCGCGGTCAATAATTCAAATCTTGCATCCTGCAACCGCCTCAGATGCATATAAACCAGCCCCATATCATTGCGAACCGCATCGTCGGCAGGTGCCAGCTCAGCTGCTTTGCGAAAATAATCCAGCGCACGATGATAATTCCCCTTTGCAAAATCCATCTGGCCGAGCCCGTGGAGGCCACGGGCCTCAAGGCAGGTGCCGAGCAGGCTCTGATACAAAGTAACCGCGCTTGCATCACCCAAGAGCCGCATAATTCGTGCTTTTCGCCAGCGAACCTCCGGGTTTTCGTCTGAAAGGCGCTGCAAATTGGCCAATGCCGCATGCGGCTTCCCTTCCTCCAGCATTTCCTGAGAGAAATTTACTATCAACTCCTGCTCCGATAATAAAGCTGGGCAGTTCATCGCCATAGGGTGACTTGGTGTCTCCGCTGTAACACCACACCCCCCGACAAGAATCGCCAACAACAGGATCACCAACCTCATCCGCCGATCTCCCCCAAGGCCTTGAAGATCGCGACAAACCCCGGCCCGGCAAGAACAATCAACAGTGCGGGGAACAAAAAGGCAACCATCACAGCAGACATCTTCGCGGATAACTTTGAGACCTTTTCCTGAAGGGATGTCATACGTCTATCATCGAGTAAAATTTTCAGTGACATCAGCGAAGCCATGGCCCCTCCACCCTGCCTGAGAAGCTGGTCAAGAATGGACACACAGTCAGTCAGGTCATCAACCTCGAGCAAAGCGGCCATCTCTCTTAGTTCGAGTGCCAACTCCAGGCCCGCATCAACGCGGCCGAAAACCCACCGCAACTCAAATGATAATTCCGGCAAAATGTGGCGCCCCTCGTTCATCAGGACGCGCAATGCCTGCTCTACAGTCATGCCCACACCTAACAACATTCTCAAAAGCGGTATCAGCGTCGACACCTCTTTGGACAATCGCTCCTTTCGACGATTAACCGCGGAGACTAACAGGCGTTTTGGTATCAGAAATCCAAGCCCGGCGATAAAAATCAATAACAAAGCTGTATCAGTAAGGTCGCCACCCAAAACCAGCAGAACACACAGGACACCCAAAGCCATGACGGGGACGCCTGCCTGAAAGACAAAAAACAAAGCCCGCCCACTGCCGCGTTGCCAACCTAGTTGATCAAGTAATTTGGGAATTTCTGCATCGATTTTACCAACCCACTGGCTCACTCTGTTTGCACTTTTAATGCTCTGAGCCACTGATGTATCGAGCCCTGTAGCGATGCGAACAGCGAGTGCACGGTGCGCAATAATATCCTTCACAACCGCCGCCAGTATTAAAAATGCGCCACCCGCCAGTAAACATGCACTTATTAAAAATGGGGACATATCAAATACTCTTCAGCATTCGCCACAGAAAAAAACAGCCAAGCACCTGTAACCCGAAAGCCATTGATAACAATCGCTGTCCCCCTGTTTCCTGCCATAACCCAAGCAGAAATTCCGGGTTTGAAACAAAAATAAAAGCCGCCAAAGCAAGTGGCAACACAGCAAGCACGAATGCACTGATACGGGTTTCGCCAGTGAGCGCACGAAGTTGTCGCCTGGCTTTTTCACTGTCCCGGATCATGGCAATAAGATTTTCCAGCAACTCACTGGCGTTCCCGCCATGACGCTGGTTCACACGCATTCCCATAGCGAGAATATGGAATTCCTGCCGGTTGTATACCTCAGCAAACTCCTCGACTGCCTCACCAAGAGGAACACCCAACTCAATACTGCGGCGTGTCTCTGCCAGCGTATTCTTCAAAGGTGGTTGGCTTCGATCAATAGCCAAAAACATGGCATCACCCAATGTGCGGCCAGATTTGAGACTTCTAACCATGTGATCCAGCAGAGATGGCATTTGATAAACCATTTTTTCCACCAACCACTGGTGTCGCCAGTTGAGTAGCAGATATCCCGCTATAGCCAGACCGATCAGGGTTGCTAGTACGGCCCATCCTCCCCAGAGTATGTAGGCCAGTATCAGCGGCATCGCGACCAGAGAGGATGAAACGATGCCCGACCAAAGTGACAGTTCAACATTGGCACGCTTCAGCACACGCTGGAAGGAGCGAATACTTTTTTTCGATGTGGTTTTTTTCACCTGCCCCATTAACAAACGTTCGGCCACACGCTCGGAAGCCGCGCGGCTAAAACTTTTGCGAACAAAAGCAAATGCCAGAATCAATAATGCTGTACTCAGTAACGCCAACACCAAAATAATGCTCATAGTATTCAACTTCGCCCTATCGATGGGATCGAATCACAGGGCATTGCTCAATTTCGAACTGTTAGGATTGACCGCTACCCGCTCGAACCGATTCATCTTTCGATCAAAACGAAACAGGGCATTAGTCACATACTCGCCGTCTCGCAGACCAATAATTTCTGTCACTTCGACAACGCAACGGCGGCCATCGGGAAGTCTCGCCAATTGAATGACAACATCAATTGCCGAACAAAGCGTTTGCCTAAGGGTTACCCCGGTGACCTGCACACCGCTCAGGCCAACCAGTGTTTCAAGCCGCAGCATCGCATCGGCTGCGTTATTGGCGTGAACTGTGCTCATGGAGCCATCGTGACCCGTATTCATGGCGGTCAACATATCAAGTACCTCGCCACCACGCACTTCGCCGAGAATGATCCGATCAGGGCGCATACGCAGGGCATTGCGCATCAGGCTGCTTGCCGGCACTTCGCCATGACCATCGGCATTGAGTGGACGCGTTTCCAACCTAACGACATGATCATGGTGCAATTGCAATTCGGCAGTATCTTCAATAGTGACCAGTCGCTCGCGACGGTCAATCAGTTGGCTCAGCAAGTTAAGCATGGTCGTCTTACCGGTACCGGTACCACCACTGATCATGATATTGCAGCGGCTCTCTACGGCGACACGGAGAAACTCCATAACCGATAAATCAAGCGATCTAGAGGCCAGCAAATCAGCACTTTTAAGTAAATCCTTGCGAAATTTTCGAATGGATAGGCAGGGGCCGTCGAGAGCAACTGGCGGGATTACTGCATTAATTCGGCTACCATCGGGCATACGCGCATCTACCATCGGCGAAGCTTCATCAAGCCTCCGTCCGAGCGGTGCCAGGATGCGCTGTATCACTCTCAAAAGATGTTGCTCATCGATAAAGCGCAAATCTGTTTTGTGCAAAATACCGTCCCGTTCAACGAAGATGTTGCGCGGCCCATTAACCAGAATTTCTGTCACCTGTGAATTCTGTAAAAGCAACTCCAATGGGCCATAACCAACCAGCTCATCGACCAGCTCTTCAGCCAAACGATCGATTTCGTAACGCGACACGGCCAGCTGGCGGCGCCGCACATAATCCTGAGTGCGATCATGTACAAAGCGAGCCAGTAGATTCCGGCTCCCCTCCAGAATATTGTCGTTTTCCTGCTCAAGCTCATCAATAATATAGCGATGCAGCACCCCTTTTAAGTTATGGGAGCCCTGATCCCGCAAAGAGGCCGCCTCTAACGAAGACATCACCGAACACCTATGAGTCGTCGCAATAGCCCTTTTTTCCCCTTGCCATTACTCCCTAGGTGTAACGAGAGTTTTAACAAAGATCTGGAAAGACTATCCTTGGGAGACAGATCCAGGGTGGTTCGACCCTGATTGCGACTGCGCAATCGCAAATGCGCATTTAATGGGAAAAAACCCTTAACGGGCAGATCAAACATCCTTGCCAACGTTGATACGTCCGGGGCTGCCTGGCTGATATAGCGATCTACAATAAGTGCAGCGTGATCCAGCTTGGCTCCTTCGACACGCCATTGGTGCAAAAGCGACAAGTTGCGCTGACTACAGGAAACACTCTGGTCGACGTACCAGTAAAGCCGCTGTGAACTGCCAGCCAGTGAACGGAGAAGCTCGCTGTCGCGGATACCACAGGCATTAATAACCATGTGGGTAAAGTGCTGCCTGAGACACCCGAACAGCAAGAAAAGCTCCGCAGAATTACAGGACTCCAAACTGAAGCTCCCCTCACAGAGAGGTAGGATCGTCAAACCACTGTCATGGACTGAAAAAGCACTGTCGATCACAGTGGCGTCCATGCGTCGCAAGTTGCGCAGCGCGTCCTCAAAACCAAATGTACATTCCACGCCCAAGATCGCCTTGCTTTCTCCCGTTGGCACACCAATATCCACAAGCAAGGTATTACAACCGCCTTCAGCAAGGGCGACAGCAAGGTGTGTGGCAACAAAGGAGGCGTCCGGATCCGGCTGTGCACCGTAAAGAAACGTCACATCTGCCTGATCAGGCCGTGATGGCAGCTGCGGTAATCTTGCCATCACGCGCCTGACAATGCCCATCACTTCACTGCCACGCAAGCCATAGGTAATAAAATCCCGGGCTCCCGCTCGCATGGCGGCAATGGTTAACTCACTGTCATAGCCATCACCTATTGCCACCACAGCAACCATCGGTCGGCTTTCCAGTAGACTTTCTATCAACACACATTGGGATACCTGGTGGTGGCGGCTCACCGTCATAAACACCAGGGAGGCACTCATCAGATCGACTAATCGAAATAGCTCTTCGAGATTTTCCGATGCCTGTACGACCTTGCCATACCCTATCAGGGACGACTGTAACCAGCTGACTTCCGAATCATCTTGAGTGCATACCAAAAATGTATTATCCATATTTCACGACACGCTCAACGGGAGAGACCGGCAGGCTGTAAAAAGTCACCCTTTTCGTAGAAAAGCAACTCAAACAGAGAAGGATCGTAATTCTTCAATTCCTCACCCGGCAGTTCCGGCAACTCAGCCCCTGCTGCCATCGGTTGAACCAGATACGGTGTCACAATCATCAATAACTCCCGCTCCTCCCTCTCAATTCTCGAAGATCGGAAAAATGCCCCGAGCACAGGCAGATCCCCCAAACCGGGCAACTTACTGACGCTCGACATGTTGGTCATACTGATCAAGCCACTGATAACAAAACTCTCACCACTGGCGAGCGATATGCTGGTATCAGTGCGACGCACTGAAAGTGCCGGCACAGTGGTGCCCTCGATAGTGATGCCATTCGTAAAATCCAGCTCACTCACCTCCGGCGCAACTTTAAGAGTAATGCGATTGGGACCAACCACAGTGGGCGTCAGGCCCAGACGCACCCCGAATTCCTTATACTCGATAGAAACGGAATCGCTGGCACTGTTGGGCACAGGCACTGGAAATTCACCACCCGCCAAAAAACTGGCGCTCTGACCACTCAGTGCCACCAAACTGGGACGCGCCAGGGTATAGGCAAAACCGCTGTTTTCCAGTGCGTTCAGCGCACCCAGTACCTTCCGGCTACCCCCTCCCCAGACAATGTTAAATCCCGTATCCGACAGAGGAACATTACCCACCACACCGCTGACGTTGCCAGGGGAAACCGACCCGGGCGAGGCTCCCGGTGAACCAAACAAAAAATTATTCGACGTGGTACCAAACAACGAAATCCCCACTTCCTTCATCTTGGTGCGGTTAACTTCGACAAAACGAATATCCGTCTGCACCTGACTAGGCAAAACCGGAGTATTGCTCCGACGCTGGGCCACTGGATCCTGCAGAGCAGCCGAGGCCTGACCAACCACATATAAAAGCGCCTGCAGCGGCTCGATTTGGCAACCCGTCCAGACACTGACATTACTCACCCCGCTTTGCTTTGAGGTAATCAAAAATGCCTGCTTCGACGTCAATTGCACGTCTGCCAGATTAGGATCAGCAATCGCAAGACGTTGGATCGGTTGCCCAATATCGACCTCACGCTGTGCTCCCGGGAGCATTTCAAGAACGGACGGAAACATCACTGCATCACTACAGGATGCTTCAACATGTGAAGACCCTAGCAACCAGACGGCGATAACCGCAAAAAAAAATGTTCGGTGACTATCCAGAGCTATAGGCATATCGACAACTTCCTGGTTCAGGGAATGACTCTCGAAACAACAGAGCCTTTGAACACTTCAACACCTTTAGGTCGGCCTGGAATCAAACCCGCCTGGGGTCTCTTCGCTTGCCCCAACACAAATTTTTCAAACTGATAGAGCTGCTGGTTAACAGGCTCAGCAATATCCACTGACCTGTCTGCGTAAAAATCGGTCAAATGTGGCTCATCCGCACTGCGCACCGCCAATCGCAGCGAACCAACCTGCGCCGCCAGAGCAAACCGAGTCAACAGAACTTGTGGCACAGCAAGCACAACTGTACGCGCAGCTGCACTGCGTCTATTAACCGACTGCTGCTCTTCTTCGATCGCCGGAAATACTGGCTCACCGGATACCGTCAGCCCCAGTCGATCACCAACACTCAATACTCGAAGCGCCGGCACCACTACCTGCATGGTACGATCAGCATTCCTGTCACCCTCTTTCAGAAATAACAAAACGTCGACGTAGTCTCCCGGTGACAGATGCCCACCACTGGTAATCACCTCATCCGCCTGAATCGCCAATGCCCGTTCAGAGTCTCTGATCATTCTCGCCAAAGGACCCCCGATACTGAAACTGTCTTCATTCAACACTGTCCCGGCGGGCAAGTCGCGGAACAGCCGCTTACCAATCAGGGGATCGAGCTCGGAATAACTACCGGGAGGTGCGATGCGCATGATTTCTACAGCCAGATCATCCGCAGTAATCAATCTGTCTTTTGAAACGGACTGCGCCAGCACGATCACATTGACCCCCGGCCGGCTAACCTCCTGAACAGCTTGTTTGAGTGGCGCTTCATCAATGGCGATCGATTCCTGTGCGACAGGCGCCTCTATACGGGCAACATTTTCCTGCCCCTCACTTATCAGAACACCCCAATATGCCGTGACTCCCGCAGCGCCAAGTAAAAGTACTGCAACCCCCAGCATCACCTTACTATTCACACTAAACTCTCCAATATCGCTGCGCTTTTTGTCGGCTAAAAAACTTTATACGTAATAAATAATTAGCGGTGACAATAGTTATTTTTATCAACGTATCACTGACAAACAAATACCAGACGACCATCTCATTTGCAGCGGGCGATAACCTACCAGCGACATAAGCCATCTGTAAGTAGTACTTTATTACTATTTATTTAAAATATGTTTAAAGCAATACTCACACTGAATTAGCACTAATTTAATTCTCGAAAGGTCTTCGAATATGCCTGATTCAGTTCCAGCACTTTCTACCCGCAAAAAAATCCGCCGTTTTTTTAAAGAGGAAGACGGCGCTTCTGCTATTGAATACGCCATCATTGCGGGGCTAATCGCCGTAACCATGATTGGTACTGCCAAACTGGTGGGTGTAGAAATCACCAACGTTTTCACCACCATTCAAACGGCTCTGCAGGAAGTTAACAGCAGTAGTTCTGATACCGGCAGTACCGATTGAACCAACGTTCGGTGCAACCGCCTGACATAAGCTGTCAAGAATATCCCCAGGTAGCCGTCTGTTGAACCGGGCAGCGGGCAAGCGTCTCTGTAGCGAATAATTTGTCATGGCGACCAAAACGATTTCAGCGCGACGCAGAAAAAATCGGGGTAGTGCCACCATTGAGTTCATCCTGGTATTTATCATAATTTTTCTGCTTTTCTACGGTATGGTGGGCTATACCCTGCCTATACTGCTCTCCGCCACTTACCAGGAGATCGCATCTGAAGGTCTGCGGGAAGCCGTTGATCTGCATTTTGTTGCTGAACATGATAGTGAAATTGATATACCAGGTTATGTGCGGCAACTGGTCGAACACTCCTGGATTCCAAGCAACTGGGTGGAAACATGCTCGGGCTTCAATGAAAGTTTTTTAAATCGACAGGAGGGCATATGGCGGGTTTGCCTGCGCCACAGCAACCCCGAATCCATCATCCCTCCGCTCAGATTTTTTGACTGGCAAATTCCCACGTTGCCCAATGAAATAAGGGGCGAGGCCGTGATTCGTATTCACTAGTTTAGACACGACTAAGATGAACGTTTACTCATGCGCAAAAACCTTTTGAAGATTTCACACCAACGAGGCGCGTTTAGTTTACTGGCTGCAGCCACTCTGCTGGTTCTGCTGATGTTTCTCGGTGTGGCGCTGGATACCGGAAGACTCTATCTGGAACAACGTCGTCTACAGAAAATTGCCGATATGGCAGCTATTGAATCCTTGCTGAGACTGCCAAACAGCGACTGTTCTACCAGCCCGGGTGATGCACAGCTGTTTGCAATAGACAGCGCACAGCGAAACAACTTTCTCAATAGTCCCCATCAAAACCTAAACACGGAGTGCGTGGCCGTCAGCACTGTTTCAGGGCTAAGGGAAACCACGGCATCCGCATCGGGAGATGCCGTCCAGACAATCACATCCAGTCAAGTAAAAAGCAGCATCGTGTTACAGGCCGCATCGTGGATGGCTGAAGGTGTCGATAATCACATTACCCTAACCGCCGTGGCTGCAGCCCAAAGACCGCCCGCTGTTGCCGCTTTCACAGTTGGCTCCCAACTGCTGCGCCTCCACAACAATAAACTCCTGGGCCAACTGTTGCAGACTATCGGGCTGGATGTGGACTACCTCACACTGCTGGATAGCCATGGCCTGGCGAATACCAGTGTTTCAGCCTCTGGTCTGCTGGAAGCACTGGGTGTGAACCTCAGTGTCAATGAGCTCAAAGCGCTCTCCCCTGCAGGTCTGGTAGAACTTGTTAATACACAAGTCGGGCTGCTGGGTGTTCGCGACATTGTCGATCTATCGACAGATCTGGTTGGCGATAGTGTATTACAGGGAAGTCTTTCGGTATTGGGCAACGCCATCCTCAGTGATCCACTACTCGATAATGCAAATTTGCAGCTTTTTGGCAGTGGCAGTGAAGCAGCTCTGATCCGACTTAACGCCAGCGGCGATTATCCGCCGGAGGCTGTGATGGACACCCAGATTAACCTCGGAGACCTCATCGCCACGAGTCTACTGGCAGGCTATGCAGGCCGCTCCCTGATCATTCCCGACCTCAATTTGTTGGGGTTATTGGATGTTGAACTGGGTATCATCGAACCGCCGTCCATCGGGATAGGTCCGATAGGCACGAAGGCCTACAATGCACAAATACGCCTTTACCTGAACGTCAACAGCAACCACCTGATCGGCGGACTCCTTTCATGGCTGACCAATACAGTTCTGGGAACGCAGATTCACCTGCCCATTTGGATTGACCTGGCTACTTCACAGGGCACACTTACCGACATTGACTGTAGCGTGAACCCCGTGGAAGTCGATATTCTGGTGGATTCATCACTGCTCAACGTCTGCATTGGCGAAGTACCAGATGATCTGAAATGGTCAACCGCAAACAGTTGCCTCACAGCCTCATCCGACAAGGAACTCATCCGTTTACTCGGCATCCCTCTACTGACAGGCAAAGCCGAAATCGCACCACTTTATGCCCAGGAACAACTCACGGGTATCCAATTGCACGAAACTCAATCCACTGAGGTCAACCCGCTGTCGTTGGGCAGCGCCGTTGATAACATCGTTGGCGAGCTGCTTGATCTGTTAAGCGGGCTGTTCCGCCGACCTGCTTCCCTCGATAACAACCTGACTTACTCGGAAGCTGGGCAGCCCCTGTTGCTTAAAAACCTGGCCGCCCAATACCTGCAAGCTTCGACAAACAATGGTTTTTACAACGTTGACGCAGTAACAGCTCTGATTTTGAATGGCAGCAATGAATATGACAGTGCTGGCAATCAGGTATTGCCACCACTGATAGATGAGGACTGGATGCTGGTCAACAGTATTCCAACCAGTTGTCTACTCACCACCTGTCCGGTAAGTTATTGGAATAACGGGACATTCTCACAGGCTTTTAACGCCTACACCAAACCCGGAGGACTGTTGGATCTGCTTGGCATTTCAACGTTGAGTAATGGCTACAGATCCTGCGGTGGACTGCTCAATGTGCTGCTGACATGGAATAACTGTATCGAATACAACCTTGTGAAATTTTTGACAGAAAAACCGGGTGGCATTGACCTGAGCCAAAACCAGGACGGCAACAGTATTGCCGATTCCAGTACTCAGACAGTGAACTGCTCTGGCACCCTGTGTCTTTTACTGGAACCCGTTCTCGAACTGCTCAAGCCTGTACTCAGCCATATTGGCGACCTGTTGACGGGCACTATCACTGACGTCCTGGGACTAAAAATAGGCCAAACGGACGTCTCTGTGGAATCGGCCACCTGTGGTGCTCCATCGCTCATACACTAAGAAACTCAAGGTCATGAAAAAAAGGGCACGTTATTTTCCGTCATACAAAAAACGTCAGGAAAAAGGCGCTATCGCCATTGAGTTCGCAGCCCTTTTCCTACTTTTTTTCACGGTTCTCTATGCCATCATTTCTTTTACTCTACCAATGCTACTGACTTTCACATTCAAACACCTAAGTGCTGAGGGAGCACGCGCTGCGCTGAGGGTTGACCCAAGCCTTAACGAACAGGCCTATATCGAGCTCGTCAGCCAGCAAGTCACCCAAACTATTACATCCAGCTGGTTGCCGGATAAGTGGTATGACGGAAATTGCCAAAACTTAAACCATACAGACCTGCCATGGCAGCAACTCCCCGCTCAAAATGGCTACCCCAGCTTCGGCTATCTGGCGAAAGAAGTGATCACAAGCAATCACTCACGCTATTTGTTACTTGTTTGTATACAGCGAAAATACAATCGCACAGGGAAGAAGGGAGAGAGGGCCATAATTCCTATCATTCAAATTGGCGAACACAGCGTGTCCCCATTCTCTGGAGGTGACGGGAATCGAATCCTGAAAGGACACGCCCTCATCCAGCTGTAGCGAGGGGAAAATGAGAACCTAAACGGGCTGCAGACTGCGACCGCTATCAAGCACCAGAGCAAGCTGAGTCCGGTTGCTCAGTTTGAAGATGCGCAAAATCTGGGAGACATATATTTTAACTGTATTTTCGGAAATGCCTAGCTCACAGGCAATGCTGTAATTCGTCAAACCCCGCGCAAGCAATTTCGCTACATCACGCTGTCTGGGGGACAGCTTTGCTGATGGATCTTTATCATCAGACTGACTCTCGCTTTTGCCGTCTGTCCCGCATGCGTTCCGGGTATCGGTGTCGACAGGGGCGATGCCATTGCATATGTCACTCAATGAACTTGAAAGCATTCGGAGGTTCTGACTTAAGGTTTTTATTTTTGACTCCGCCCCACGTTTTTCGATACGGGCAATGACACGGGAAAGACCGAGCAATAACTGCTTTAAATCCAATGGTTTTTGATAGTAATCTGCCACATCGGCCCTCAAGGCAGCAATCACATCATCTGTTTCAGCGTTACCGGTAAATATTATTGCCTCGAAAACTCGCCCTGGATTAGCCTCGAGACGGAGCTGTTCTACCAGCTGCACGCCATTGATGTGAGGCATGCGAAAATCACTGAGCACGATATCGATTTCCGGGTTCTCCATGAAACAGGCCAATGCCTCCTGTGGGCTGGTACAGCCCAAGCACGAGAACCCCTGATTATGAAGAAACTCGACCAGCTCCTCGACCACAAAGGCCTCGTTATCTACAACCATAATCTTGTGTTGAATTGAAGCTTGCTGCATGTGGTTCCCTATCCTCTCGATTTCCGTACCATCTTAGATTTTGTCGAAAATGATGGGTCGTTTTAATTATAAAACCTTAATAAATATAGGGTTATTACCCTTTTCATTAAAACCAAATGGCAACCAAAATAACAAACTTCTTTAAAATGTCCATACTTTTATGTCAATAATGAGAACGCCATAACCCCATCGAATATAATCAGTTGTGAGTTAGGACAGGCACCAACCTTTCACTTGGTATGGGCATATACACAGGAGGCTTCTCCAGCAATGCGTAGAACCAGTAGGGAACCAGCGTAGGCATTGCAATCGAAATGGTAGCCTAAAGCGATGATTAAACGGGGCATACCATAACAGACCCGGTGATATGAAATTGGCCAATACCCAACTTGATAACCGAGGGGGGGCGTCCCTTAGGAAACACGTTTTTTAAGAATCACAGCCGTTCGGATAGGGTTTCGGCCAAACCGGGACATTTTCAGGAAATCTTCGTGGGCGATGGGCAAGTGTTGACTGTCAAGACCGCTGGCACTCTGTTCATCGGGATCCGGGTCGGAATCGTGCACATATAAACAATCCTCATCATACCCACTCATGGTCACCCAATGAGGGGCTTTTCTACCGTCGAGGCGATAGGTACTGATCAGAATAATCGGTATGTTACCTTTCTTGAACTCGCTGATCAGATGAGAGTGATGAAAGTCTCTATACCGAACTTTTATTTTTTCTTTTTTTGCCTGCAGGACAAAATCCTGATGGACGAGCTCCAAAACACGTTTTTTATTTTCTCCTCTCACCCCATCAATAAACAGGGTGGTTTCCTTATTAATCCAGACCTCCACGGGATAATTTCGGTGAGTGGCGGCCAAAGCCAGGCCGATGGGATGACAACCGCCGTGGCCAGATGTCATGAAAATCGTGGTGGCTTCGCGCCAGATTTGCAGTTCTTCATGCTGGGTCGGTTGATAATTTTTTGACAGTCCTCGCATGGCCATCATCAATGCGGCCGGCCCACAGGTAAAAGTCGTTGTTTGCTGTATCCAGGGAATAGCCCGATTTTCGGCAACCGGGGGCACTGTGCGAATACATTTCTGCATACGCAGCGCATCATTGCTGTTTTCGTAGTAATGACGATAGATACCAAAGGGTTGGTATCCCATGGACTCATAGAGGGCGATTCCAGCCGTATTATCCACACTCACTTCCAGACGCAGGAACACTCTCCCGGAATCCTTACTGATCTGTTCACCGGCCTCCATCAATGCCCTGGCAATACCTTTCCCGCGATATTCAGGATCAGTAGCAATTGAATAGAGCCGTGCCAGCGTTGTACCTCTGAAGAAAATAATCAGGCTGTAACCGACAATAACGTCACCGTATTCAGCAACGATAAATGCACAGTTTTCTGCCTGTATCCAGTGCCGGAAACTGCGGCGGCTGAGCTGGTCAGTAGTGAAGCATTTATTTTCCAGCCGCAGCAAGGCACTGAGATCCTCCTGTGAAACAGGGCGTATTGATAGTGGTAGCTGATTCATGAAACCCCCACAAACGCTTGATGAAGTACTTGCCTCGCCCGAAATATCACGGCCTCACGCCAGTGGTCGTCCAAAGGGTAGAAATGCGCTTTCATCTGCTCAGCCACCACTGCCTTTGAGTGGCGGGAGGCACATTCAGAATTGGACCAGACACTGGCTTCGTCAAGGAGCGTATCAAAAAGTGCCGCAGTGCCCATTGTGCCGAACTCCAGCGTCACAAAGCAGCTCTTCGGCCCCATAACCTGATGCCATGCGTAATCGAGCAGACCCAGTTTTGGCACGGAACTGGACGTGCCTGTCGAGGGCAAACCGCAACCGGGACCAAACCATTCAATGGCTGTCATTAAGCCATCCGTGCCCAGCGGGTGGTCACAGATAACCTCTCCGTAACCGTAGGGACCCAAACCGGTATGCAGATCGACAACGGCGAGACGTCGTTTGGCCAGGGAGTAATGCTCTATCAGCGATTCTATAACCTGCCGACTGAAACCGGGACTTTGCCCACCGTAGAACGGTCCGGCAGGGTCATTAAACTGGCCACCACTGAACGCAATTTCGTAGGGCCGCTGGCCCACTCGCAGACAATAGCCATCCATGGCTTTAGCTCTGGCGTCTCTATCACGGATACCAAGCAGAGGCTGCAGCTCCTCATACCCAGGATTTATCGGGAGCGGCTGACTGAAATCGATAAAATTCCGATTCACATCAATGCCCTGATCGTCACAACGACGATTATTGGCATACCCCCACGGGTTAAGCGCATTAATCATCAACATCGCCGTATGATCCGGAAGCGCTATGAGGCCATTGGCAACCATTTGCATCCAGTCAACCTGTACTCCAGTCCCGGTAAAACCTTCGATACCGTGGGTACCGCCAATTACCACCAGCACAGCTTCGGCGTCCAGATTACCGATCCACCCGGTTTGACACAGCAGATTAATCTGTGAGGACTGAGGGAAATCAAGCCGTGTGAGCGGCAGCTGCTGGGACATAAGCGCCCTCTCCCAAAGCTCACAGCCCTGATAGTAATGGTCGGGGAAACTTTGCAGGGAAAAGCATTGGAGGGTCGATTGAAACGGCATAGTAGTACCTGGAATAGATCTCGATCATAGCCTCAATCAATATTATGGGTAAGTCACCCGGCCCCGATTAACTAAAATAAACATCGGCCAGTTTCTTCTGAACCCTGACTACCCTCACGGGTCAAAGCAGCTTAGCCAAATAGATCAACGGGCAAATCGCATGATAAAAAAACTCATTTTTCTGGTTTTATTGGCTGGATTTCTCCCCGCAACCTACGCCGACACGGAAAAGGCCCTCTTTGCCGGTGGCTGCTTCTGGTGCATGGAGCCACCCTTCGACAAACTGGATGGGGTAATCAGCACCATCTCGGGTTATACCGGTGGGAAAAGCGAGAACCCCACCTACAAAGAGGTCACCAGAGGAAAAACCGGTCATTTCGAGGTCGTCGAAGTCACCTACGACCCGAAAAAGGTCAGCTATGAGAGATTGCTGAAAACCTTTTGGACAAATATTGACCCGGAAAATGGTAAAGGCCAGTTTTGCGACCGGGGAAGCCAGTATCTCAGTGCTATTTTCCCCCTGAATGACGAACAAAGAACCGCCGCCCGGAAGAGTAAAACTGCATTAATCGACAGCCATATCCTGAACAAGCCGATAGCCACCCGAATTCTGCCAGCCAGTAAATTTTATCCCGCTGAGGAGTATCACCAGGATTACTACCTGAAAAATCCTACTCGTTATCGTTATTACCGAAATGGTTGTGGTCGCGACACGCGACTGAAGCATCTCTGGAATAACGTGAAGCTTCCCTTCTGACAGCATTGCGCCCGACAACCCCGTGGCACTTGATGAGACAGCAACGGTCGTAAACCGGACCTGACATCATGCCTTTCTTCCAACCATTTAATGACGGGGATCAATCGTTCTAACGTCAGAAATTTGACCCATATCATGTGGATCTTTGGCGATACCCCTTAACCTCAGTAACCAATCCTATTGTCATCTGTGAGTCAGTCGGCAAATGCACGTTGCGACGGTACCCAACAACCTGTTCTGTCCTCACTCTGATATTGAGGCAGAGTTTTTCAAATCGCTGGTCAGTTGTCCCAAGGAACAACTGAAGAAGCGACGCACGTCAATCTCACCGGTTGCGCTGAACATTTATATACCGGGTAATGCCAACAGCACTTACCCAGAACTGGTCAGCAGAGAGATCGAGCTGATTCAGCCTGTCTTCAGGTACCAACCTTTGGTGAAATTCTGGCTTAGAGACAGGCCATTACAAGGCATGAACAGGGGCGAACTCACCGAACTGGTCTTTTTGTCCAACAGTTATTTTAATCTCCGAAACAAGAAAGCCTGCGAATACGGCTTTGAATGCACGCTCACAGATATAACCGCCGAAAAACTGGCCTTAATGAAGGGACTTCATTTTGATTGCTTTCGGCTCACCATTAATGGCGCAGTACCGCCTCACAAGCAGCAATTTACATCGATCCTGACAACAGCCAGCGAATTTCACTTCGGAGAATGGTACTGCTGTCTGCAGGTCAATCAGGCCGACCCGGATACTTTGGACCACTGGCTTACTGAGTTAATTCGCTATCAACCGGCAGTAATTGAGCTGCAGGGGCTGCAGTCAATGGAGGGGGCCGCGACCCTCAGTCAACTCTCACGGAGAATGAGCAGTCAACACTATCAACTTCTGGCGGATCGTTTTTTTATCATTCAAGGGCACAAACTTCTGCAGTTTCGCCTAAACAGAACTCTCCAGTACACACCCTGGGGAATGGCCAAGGACAACCTGATCGACTGGATTGGGATTGGCCTGGGCGCATTGGGTAAATTTGGTGAAGGCTACTATCAGAATACTGACTCAATTCACGATTACCGGCAGGCGCTTGATGAAAAGCACCTCCCTGTGCACTGCACCGGGCTCTTTCCAGATCATCAACCGCAAAATCTGCCACCCTGGCAACTGGTCAATCAGTTGCTCTGTTTTCATCGGGTGCATCTGAGCAGTTGTGATCTAACCATCAAGTTATGCCCGGAACTCACCAAACTTTTCCAGAATGCTCTGTCTATGGGCTGGCTCACCAGAGAATGTGATTATCTGCTGCTATCTAGTCAGGGTCTCGACCATCTCCGATATTTCTGCGATAGTCTCCAGGCGTGTCGATGTAACGGTCATTAATGACCGACATCATGATCGTCGCTATAATGAGACATAATAGGCTCAGAGAGATGTCGATGGATTCGGTCTGCCCCCACAATAATACATTCCACTGCGGTGACTGCCGTATGAATGCACTCTGTCTCCCGCTTGCACTGCAAACCAAGGAGGTGGAACGCCTGGATGAGATCATCCAGCGAGGCAAACCTCTTCAAAAGGACCACCATATCTACCATGCTGGAGAAGAGTTCAACTCTGTCTTTGCGGTTCGCAGTGGCTCAATTAAAAGCTATACGATTAGCAATAACGGCCAGGAACAGGTGACTGGATTTCACCTCCCGGGGGAGATATTCGGTATGGATGGTATAGGCCAGAACCGATACACCAATTCTGCCGTCGCGATGGAAACCTCTGCCGTCTGCGAAATCCCCTTCAACCGTCTCCAGGACCTGAGCATTGCAATCCCCACGCTGCAACGCCACTTTTTCCAATTGATGAGCCTGGAGATTACCGGTGACCAACAACTCCTTAGCCTGCTCAGCAAAAATACGGCCGAAGAGCGGGTGGCAACACTGTTGATGAGTATTTCAAACCGCAATCTTCGACGCAAGCTTTCCGCAACAAGGTTCAGGTTACCGATGTCACGTGCAGACATTGGCAACTACCTGGGACTGACTGTAGAGACAGTCAGTCGGGTTTTCAGCCGCTTTCAAAAACAGACATTGCTGAAGGTCGACAAAAAAGAAGTAGAACTACTCAATCTGGACAAACTACGCGAGTTGGCCAACTAGGATTTTTCAATTAATCCCTTGTTCTGGTTTTTGATGGATACACGCACAAAAAAGCCGGTTTCATAAACCGGCTTTTGTGCAACTAGCTAACCAAGTTCTTAGTTAAAACTTGTAGCCTATACCCACCATATAGACCAGTGGATCAATATCCACCTTGGTCTTCACCTCGGCACCCGGGAAATTGAATTTCGCATCGGTATCGATATCGATATACCACACTGCGGCATTAACTACCCAGCGGTCAGTCAATGCGTAATCCATGCCCAGTTCAAACGCCACACCCCAAGAATCATCAAGTTTCAACTTCCCCTTGCCAAGAACGCCCTCGAGCTCACTGCCCACATCTTCCTCAAAGAATTTCGTATAGTTGACACCAACACCCGCGTAGGGCTGAAACTTAGACTCTGAATGCATAGGGAAGTATTGTAGCGTCAGGGTAGGAGGCAAGTGCTTGGTAGAACCCGCATTAAGTCTATCAGCGTTGCCAGCCAACTTGGCCTTAATATCGTGTTTAAAGGGCGTCGCTGCCAAAAGCCCTAAACCCAGGTGATCTGTCAACATATAGGTAAAAGTCAAACCCAACTGCGTATCGGAGTCCACATAGGCCTTGCTGCCAGGCAAGGCGGTTCCATTGACCTTTAACCTGCTACTGTCATCATTTGGATCAACTGTTGCCGCACCTGCACGGACAATAAAATCCCCCGTTTCATAGGCCATAGCACCAGAAGTCCCGACCAAAAGACTCCCGACGAGGGTCGCATGAATCGCCAGCGATAATGCTTTTTGCTTGAACATTTACTTTCTCCAGAAAGGTAGCACTAAAAGACAAGGCCATTAAACCAAGAGCTTCACTACCACCATTTGATCTGGATTAAGTAAACAGAATCATCGACTTGCGCTAGATCAATACACCTTAATGATTATTGGCTCAGAAAGTACTGGAGGCTTGTGCGGGACATGGGAATGGTCTCCGAGTAATAATTGTAGTCTATGCTCTCCCGGGGGCAGCTCAATACTCACTTCAGTCTGGCCACCACCAAAATGACGGTGTTGATCGTCAGCCGGGATTGGCTTATCCATATCGGGCAACTGTTGGACGTTGACCAATAGATGATGGTGCCCTGTATGCTCCCGTTGGACACCCGCAGGAGCAACACCGATACCACGCAGGCCGAATCGTACCGTTACCGGACTGCTCACAGTTTCTCCGTCTTTGGGCGAAATAATGTAGGCCTTCATACCACCGGAGTCTGTCGCTCCACCCGCATGGATTGTCGGTGACAGAATCACCAGTGCCGCAATCAAAATACCTGTTATTTTTTTCATCTTATACCTCGTTATCGTCATCCACGAATCGTTGTTAGCTATACAGCATTGCAAATGAGAGGGATGAATAGAAATGCGATCTCCGCAATCAACCATTTTTTCCCATACAGGCCGGTGACGAAGGTGCACTCTCCTGCTCTCGCCATTCGTCAGGTGTGAAGATATGCAGTGCCAGAGCATGGACGCCACCAGCCAGCTCAGCAGATAGCAGCTGGTACACCCGCTGATGGCGCTGTACGGCCCGCATCCCCTCAAATAAATCAGAGACGATGACCAGTTTAAAGTGCGTTTCTGAATCTGCGGGGACCGCATGCATGTCACTCTCGTTGAGCACTTGCAGGAAATCCGGTGTAAACGCCGCTGTCAGTTTGTTTTCGATGGTCTGTTGAACTTGCAAGGTCACCTCGGATGAATATGAATTGTTTAACGCGGAACAGCATAAATGCGACGACTATTCGAGCAGGGTTATGGTCGGGGAATTGGCGTCAACTCACACCTCGATCAGGAGAAAGCCAAGCAACACCGGATTTCTGTCAGGTATACCCATGCTCTTCGACTATACTGGCAGGCCCTGTATCCATCAACAGCAACCACTGGCTTTTTGGATACGGGGGGCTACAATCCCGTTTTCATTTAACAAGACACACCCTGCCATATGAGTATTAAAACCCTGATTGAACAACGCGTAAGGGCTGCCATGTCGGCATCGGGCATTCCTGATGATTGCCCAACCAATATCACACTCAGTACCAGACCCGAGTTTGGTGACTTTCAGGCCAATGGCGCCATGGCGGCGGCCAAGCGGCAAAAAAGCAACCCGCGGGACTTGGCAGCCAGGATTGTCAAGCATCTCAACCTGAATGATATTGCCGATCATGTGGATATTGCCGGCCCCGGATTTATTAATATTCACTTGTCAAACCGCTTCATTGCCGACCAACTACAAACACTGAGCGAAGATGAAAAGCTCGGCGTACAGGTGTCGAATCAACAAAAAATTGTCGTTGACTATTCCGGGCCCAACCTGGCCAAGGAAATGCACGTGGGCCATCTGCGCAGCACGATTATCGGCGATGCTGTGGTTCGCACCCTCGAGTTCCTGGGCCACGACGTAGTTCGCCAAAATCACATGGGGGATTGGGGCACCCAATTTGGCATGCTGATCGCCGAGCTTGAGGAACATTTGGGTGAAGGGGAGCGGCCTGAACTGGCTCTGGGAGATCTGGAGGTTTTTTATCAACAGGCCAAACAGCATTTTGACAAAGATGAACAATTTGCGCAGAAGGCCCGTCAATACGTGGTCAAACTGCAATCGGGTGACCACCACTGTCGCCAGCTTTGGCAGCGTTTTATCGACATTTCAATCACACACAGTGAGGCCGTCTACCTGAATCTTAATGTCACGCTGAAACACAGTGATATCAAGGCAGAAAGCGCCTATAACGATGACCTGGCTGGAATTATTGAATCTCTACAGCAACAGCATCTTCTGGTAGAAGACCAGGGAGCAAAGGTCGTCTTTCTGGAAGAGCTGGCAGACAGGACGGGCAAACCCAGCCCCGTTATTGTGCAGAAATCTGACGGAGGATTTCTCTACGCAACAACCGACCTTGCTGCACTGCGTCACCGTAGCGCGGCATTACATGCGAATCGTATTCTGTACTTTATCGATGCCAGGCAATCACTGCACATGAAACAAGTATTTACACTGGCCAAAAAAGCCGGGTTTGTAAATGCAGAGATAGCATTGGAGCACCTCCCCTTCGGCACGATGATGGGGAAGGATGGCAAACCGTTCAAAACGCGCACTGGCGGCACCGTCAAGCTGACAGAACTGCTTCAGGAAGGCGTTGAACGTGCCTGCACATTAGTCAGGGAGAAAAATCCCGATCTCGGTATCGATGAGGTTGCTGCAATTGGGCGAAAAGTGGGCATTGGTGCCATCAAGTACGCAGACTTGAGTAAAACACGTACCAATGACTACATTTTTGACTGGGACAGCATGCTCAGTTTTGAAGGCAATACCGCACCCTATCTGCAATATGCCTATACCCGGATCCGCAGTATTTTTCGCCGGGCTGACATCGACTTCGATTGTTCAACAGGAAACATCGTTGTTACCACACAACAGGAAAAAGATCTGGCCCTGAAGCTATTGCAGTTCAGTACCGTACTAGAACAGCTGGCTTTAGAGGGCTACCCTCACCTTCTCTGCAGTTACCTCTATGACCTGGCCAGCAGTTTCATGACGTTTTATGAGCACTGCCCGATCCTTAGGCAAGATGTAGCAGAGGACACTCGAGCAAGCCGTCTTGGCATTGCCCAGCTCACCGCCAGAGTAATGGCCAAAGGTCTGGACCTGCTCGGTATTGAGGTGATGGAGCAAATGTAAGGCTTTTCAAAAGTCATTGACCGGATATGGCTTTTGGTTCTCCAAACTGTTTTTGACTTTGCCCAAGATCGGACTAACCTTTGCCTATGGTGACAAAAACAGGCACATCACCTGTCAAGGTGGAAAAAAAGCTCCGCTATTCCGGTACTGACTTCTGGATAAAAGTCAGGCATGCAGCAAAAACAGCTGGTCGGGAATTAATTGAGAAGTGTTTGTGGCTCTATTATGCCGCCAGACGGCCGGACACCCCGGCCTGGGCCAAGGCTACTGTCTACAGTGCCTTGGCCTACTTCATTCTACCCACAGACACTATTCCGGATTTTATCCCCGGAGGCTATGCGGATGACCTGGCGGTTATCACCGGCGCTGTTGCCACCATTGCCGGTTATATTGATCAACAAGTAAAAGATAATGCGCAACAACGTCTTGCGCACTGGTTCGGTTGAATACCGGCCAATAAACCTGCCGACCTGACAATCGAGCTAGCGATCAACCAGCACATGCTCCCTGATTAATGTATCGAAATCCTCGCCAGTGAGGATGTTCTGCTCTATCAGAACTTCGCGGATGGTCTGATCCTGTTGCTGGGCATGTTTGGCAATCTCGGCCGCCTTGTCATACCCGAATTCAGGGGTCAATGCCGTCACGATCATCAGGGATTGTTCTACATTGTTGGCCAACTGGGCGGCGTTACAGCCCATACCAGTCAGGCAATAGCGGCTAAAGTAATCCGCACCGGCACCCAACAGTTCAACTGAGCTCAACACGTTATAAATAATCAATGGTTTAAAGACGTTTAACTGCAAATGCCCCTGGAAACAGGCCATGGCGACAGCCGCATCATTACCGATCACCTGAGTGGCAATCATGGTCAGCGACTCAATCTGGGTTGGGTTTACCTTGCCCGGCATAATCGAACTGCCAGGTTCATTTGCCGGTAATTGTATTTCAGCAAGCCCTGCCCTAGGGCCGCTGGCCAGCATCCGCAAGTTATTACCTATGACCATAAAATCAGCGGCGATCAGACGCAACGCGCTACTGACGCGCAACATCGCATTATGCGTCGACAGGGCAGCGAACTTATTAGATGCTGTCACGACAGGCATATCTGTCAACTCCCGCAACTGCGTTATCACGGCCTCCTGCCACCCATCCGGCGTGTTCAACCCGGTACCGACGGCTGTACCACCAATAGCTAACGGCAACAGATCCTGCTTTGCCTGCTGCAGTTGTTTCAGACTGAAGTCCAGCTGTGCAACATAACCGCTGAACTCCTGGCCCAATGTCATGGGCGCCGCATCCATCATATGGGTTCGCCCCACTTTCCACTGCGCTGAGAATTCGTGCTGTTTTTTGGCCAGGGCATCCCGGAGAGTTGTCAAATTTGGCAGCAGCACTTTTTCCAAAGCTGACAGGACGGCCAGATGCATAGCAGTTGGAAACACATCATTCGATGACTGGGAACGATTGACGTGGTCATTTGGATGAATCGGCGTTTTCTCGCCGCGCTTGTGGCCCGCCAGTTCATTGGCACGGTTGGCAATCACCTCATTCATATTCATATTGCTCTGCGTACCACTGCCACTTTGCCAGACGGGCAGCGGGAACTGCTCATCATGCCTGTGACTCAGCACTTCGTCACAGGCCGCAACAATCAGTGAGGCCTGCTCGGGCTGCAGTTCAGCAAGTTCCAGATTGGCCATAGCGGCAGCCTTTTTTACCAGAGCAAGTGAGTGAATGACGCCGCGAGGCATTGAGTAGCCAAGATTGGGAAAGTGTCCTATTGCCCGTTGCGTTTGCGCACCCCAAAGTGCGTCTTCAGGAATTTGAATCTCTCCCAGGGAATCACTCTCAGTTCTAGATGTCATGCCAATTTCTCCCTTTTCATTGACTAGCATGGACCAATAACAGAGGTACTGCGACGTTTTCAAATTAAGCATTCACAATCTGAGTAATAACTCAGATTAATAATGTGGACACGTATGATCTCCCATAGAGCTCATAACGTAACTTCATCATCATCAGTACAATTGACCAGATCGTCAGAATTGATCAATTATTGTCCACTTTGTTTATTTTCGACGATGACAGTTAAATAGGTATTGTTATTTTAAATTGAATTTTCACTCTTAACATGCTAAAAGTAATAATAATTTTTGATGTATCAATCAGGCGAATAGTCATACTGGGAGCCACCATGATTTTTACGACAGAAGATCTACGTTATTTAGTCATCAGAGAAACGCTCTGTTATCTTAACGAATGGACCGCCGCCAAAGAAAATCTTCTGGTTGGCACTGCCGCGCAGGAATCCGGTCTCGGCGGATGGCATCAAGGAAAACGCGTTGGTCTCTACCGTATTACACCAGCCAGACACCAGGCCGTCTGGGACAAATATTTGATCCATCACCCGCACATGGCCAGTGAAATCCGTGGACTGGCAGGCCAGCACAGTTTCCTGAAGGATCCCCATGCAGAGTTGATTACAAATCTCAAGTACGCCACGGCCATTGCCTGGATGATTTATCGTCGCTCGGAGCAGGCACTACCTGAGGCCCATGATATCAAAGGACTGGGAGCATACTGGTTACGTCACTTCCACCCGAAATACCCAGGTTCCCCTGATGATTTCGTGACTAGCTACGCATTGTTAATTGAGGATAGACCGCAGGCTGCAGCCTGATTGATAAACAATAGTCACGAATAGGCAGGCGATTATTTCTTCTTGACGTGTTTCATTAACCGTCTTTTTTTGGCTAACTGCCGAGTCGTTAGTTGGTTCTTCTTTCCCGCAAACGGGTTTTCTCCCGAACGAAACTCAATTTTGATCGGTGTGCCCTGCAGGTCGAGAGCCTTGCGAAACGCTTTTTCCAGGTAACGGGCATAGTGACTGGGCACATCCGCTGTCTGATTACCATGTATGACGATCAACGGCGGATTTTGTCCACCCGCATGGGCATATCGGAGTTTGATGCGACGCCCCCTCACCAGTGGTGGCTGATGCTCAATCACAGCATCTTGCAAAATCCGGGTGAGACGGTTGGTTCCCAACTTGTCCGTTGCCGAGGCGTACGCCTTCTCGATGGATTTGTAGAGATGCCCAACACCAGTCCCATGAAAAGCCGATATAAAATGAATATCCGCAAATTCGACAAACCTCAGGCGACGCTGTAATTCTGTTTTGATCCTGGCCTTGGCATCAGCATCCAGACCATCCCATTTGTTGACCGCCACCACTAATGCTCTACCTGACTCGATCGCAGTGCCCATAAGATGCATGTCCTGATCGACAAGCCCCTCATGAGCATCAATCAGCAACACCACCACATTGGCATCTTCAATCGCTTGTAGCGTTTTTACGATGGAGAATTTCTCCACCGTCTGAGAAACATTTTTACGACGCCGGATACCCGCAGTATCAATCAACGTATAGGATTTTCCATCCCGCTCGTAGTCGATATAAATGCTGTCACGGGTGGTGCCCGGCAGATCAAAAACAATGACGCGGTCCTCGCCGAGCAGGCGGTTTACCAAGGTGGATTTACCCACATTGGGACGACCGACAACGGCAATCTTGATACGCCGCTCTATCTCAGCATGAATCGCTTCCTCTAACTCGGGAAAAGGCTCGAGTACCGTTTCCATAAGGTGCCTGACACCGCGCCCATGGGTAGCTGTGGTGGGAAATACATCCGAAAAACCAAGTTCGTAGAATTCAGCGATGGCGACATCGGCGTTTACCCCGTCAATCTTGTTGGCTACCAGATAAACCAGACGGCCCTTTTCACGAAGGTAGGTCGCTAAACGCCGGTCAACGGGTGTCAGACCATCCCGGCTATCCACGATAAGCAACACAGCATCTGCTTCATCAACAGCCAGCATCGACTGTGCTGCCATCGCCGTGTCGATACCCTCCTCTTCTCCTGTTATACCGCCGGTATCAATCAACATATATCGACGGCCAAACATTTCCCCTTCACCATATTTACGGTCTCGGGTTAATCCCGGGTAATTGGCAACAAGGGCATCGCGGGTTTTCGTCAGGCGGTTAAAGAGCGTAGATTTTCCTACATTAGGCCGTCCAACCAGAGCAATTACCGGAATCATTTATTTATACCCATCGATGGTTTCTGAGTTCGGCAAACGGCTATTGGCAACACCAGCATACAACTGGCTGGCAAGAACTGCCTGTGTATAGATGAGGGGCTGTATCAAACAGAAAGCGACATTTAAATCGCGGCTTCAATCAATCTGATAGGCCGTCAAGCCGCCGTCGTTATCCTGTACATAAAGTTTCTGTCCGTCAGCAATCATCGGAGCAGTAACACCAGCGCCATCAACTCTGGCCCGTGCAACAAATCGGCCGTCAGTTTGCGATAGCAAGTGGAGATAACCATCCCCATCAGCGACAGCCAAATAGCCTTCAATGGTAGCCGGGCTATTCAATTTGCGAAGTCTCAGTTGGTCATTGCTCCAGACTGTCTGCCCACTATTACCCCTGATTGCACGCACTTCATCGTCTTTCTGCACTGAATACACTTGCCCAAGACCGTAGGCCAGATCATGCACTGTAGAGGAATCCTGGTACCAGATTCCACGACCTGAAGCCTTTGCAATAGCACCAATTCGCCCCTGATAAGATGAAGCATAGATCACTTCATCCACCAGCACTGCACGACCATCAATATCAATCAGTCGCTCAAGCTCAGTTCGACCCTGGGGGATAGCCAGCCGATTCTCCCAGAGTAGAGAACCGGAGTCAGCTGCAAGCGCAACTATTTTGCCATTGGCGAATCCCGCAATCAGCATCTCGTCTGACAGAACAGGGGGACTGGTGCCTCGCAGGGTTAAAATGGGGGAATCAATTTCATACTGCCATCGATTTTCACCATTGGAGGCATGTAAACCCACCAGCTTTCCATCATGACTTTGTACGACAACGACATCGGCATTGACTGCCGGAGAGGACAAAACCTCACTTGTTACCCAGGCACTCCATCTTTGCTCACCCGTGTCGGCTTCCAGCGCAAATACATCACCATCTGTGCCCGCTACGACTAACAGGTTACCACCGAGGCCAACTCCACCAGCCAGTGGTGTATCGAGGCTTTTTTTCCAAATCTGCTTACCGGTGTCCGCATCAACTGCAACAACGTTACCATCACTATCTGCGGCATAGATAACACCAGCGGCCAAGACCGGACGAATCCCGCCGTTGATAGACCTGTACTCACCCAAGCTGTTGGTCGACCACAGTTTGGTTATTTTTACTTCCTGTTCAAAAGCAACAAGTGCCGCCGGGCCGGTCTTTTCCGACCCATCGCCAGCACTACCGAGTTTTTTTAAGGGTGCACAACCTGAAACCAGCAATGAGGCAAGAAAAAGGCATAACAGGTTTCTCATTCGCTGTCCTCCGAAGAAGCGCCCATCGAATCAACCTCGTTTACTGAGGCCGGGGCCACATGTCTCAGCTTCAGCTCGATGATAGAACGGCTTTGGTTGTCATTTTGCGCAACGGACTGCAAAGCCTGCAGGTAAGCACTGTGCGCCGAATCCCGATCATTTTTCATCAGATAAAAATCACCTCGTGCTTCGGCATAGGCACTGGTCATCGTTTTCGCATCTTTGCTTTTCAGCCTTTCTATCGCGACATCTAAATTTCCCTGAGCAGCTTCAATACGTGCCAGTCGCAGCCCAATCACCAGTGAAAGACCCTCATCGGCTCCTTTTTCTGCCCACTGTAACTGTTCAGTAGCTGTTTCAAACTCGCCATCCTCGACAGCCAGCCTGGCCAACAACATGGCACCATAACGGGCATACTGCGTTCCTGGATAATCATTTTTCAACTGAACAGCCAGATCGCTGATTTCATCTTTTTGGCTGTCATTGAGTTGCTTACCAGGATCAACCAACGCTGTATCCATCATTTGCTGATAGATGACAGAGGCAGCCTGCGCCGTTTTCTCACTATAGCCTTTCCAGAATTCCCACCCGAAATAACCACCGGCAGCCAATACGACAACGACAATCGTGGAGAGACCATTTTCTCTAAACCAGCGTTTAAAACTTTCAAGCTGTTCCTCATCACTGAGATGTTCCGCCACAACTAGCTCCCGTTATCCAAAAAAATACGCTTTAAAAACGCCACTGCACTATCAATGGCAATGCTCTCCTGCGGCCTGTCTTCACGCAGAAACTTAACCGTAATGCTATTGTTTGCCACTTCATCCTCACCGAGGATCAGAGCCACCAACGCGCTACTCTTGTCAGCTTTCTTCATTTGCGCCTTGAAACCACCGCCGCCACAGTGGCTTAGTAGGCGCAGCTGTGGGCTCTGGCTCCGCAGCTCTTCACCCAATTGCATGGCTTTACCCTGCACGTCACCCACTGCAACCAGATAGACGTCCAATTGCCGGGCGATACTATCCGGCACCACACCAGCCGCGTCAAGCAACAATACCAACCGCTCCAGCCCCATGGCAAAACCAACGGCGGGAGTGTGTTTGCCACCTAATTGTTCAACCAGGCCATCATAGCGACCACCGGCACAGACGGCTCCCTGGGCCCCCAGCGCATCGGTGACCCACTCAAAGACAGTCTTGCCGTAGTAATCAAGTCCTCTGACCAGGCGACTATTTATCTGATAGGGCACAGCAGCCTGATTGAGCAATGTCTGCAATTGCTGAAAATGAAGCAATGATTCATCATCCAGAAAATCATCCAGAATGGGCGCGCTATCTAGGACTGTTTGAACTGCCGGGTTTTTACTGTCGAGAATCCGCATCGGGTTGCTGTGCAGTCGCCGCTGACTGTCCTCATCGAGACTGTCCTTGTGTCGCGTCAGGTACTCGACCAGCGCATCGCGATAGCGCGCTCTCGATGTATTGGTGCCGAGAGAGTTGATCTGAAGGGTAACCTGCTGGTCAATACCGAGCTGCTGCCAAAGTCGCCATGTCATAGCCAGCAATTCGGCATCGATATCGGGACCATCAAGGCCAAACACTTCGACACCTATCTGGTGAAACTGTCGCAGGCGCCCTTTTTGTGGACGCTCATAACGGAACATCGGTCCCTGATACCAAAGGCGTTGGGTCTGATTGTAGAGTAGACCATGCTGTTCACAGGCACGAACACAGCCCGCTGTGCCTTCAGGGCGCAGGGTAAGACTCTCACCATTGCGATCATTAAAGGTGTACATTTCCTTTTCGACAATGTCAGTCACCTCTCCTATCGAACGCTTGAACAGATCAGTCGATTCAATGATTGGAAAACGAATTTCCCGGTAACCATATCGTGCCAGTAAATCCGCAACCGAACGCTCGAGATATTGCCAAACAGGTGACTCTTCGGGGAGCAGATCATTCATACCCCGAATGGATTGCATTTTTTTCATCAGGATTTCGCTATCAGGTTTTCTTGTTGTGCCGCTTTGAGGGCAGCTTTGTTGCGAATTAAGTTTTCAAGCTCATCCACTAAATTGTTCTGGGAAAGCTTCTGGCTTGGCTTGCCATCGATATAAACCAGGTTGTTGGGCGTACCTCCAGTCAGGCCTACGTCGACTTCCTTTGCCTCTCCCGGACCATTGACGATACAGCCGATAACGGCCACATCTATCGGAGTCGTAATATCTTCAAGGCGCAATTCCAATTCGTTCATGGTTTTGATGACATCAAAGTTTTGCCGGGAACAGCTGGGGCAGGCAATAAAGTTAACCCCTTTGCTCCGCAATCTGAGACTCTTCAGCATGTCCCAGCCGACCTTGACCTCTTCAACCGGATCGGCGGCAAGCGATACACGGATCGTATCACCGATACCATCCATTAAAAGCAAACCGAGGCCGATAGAGGATTTAACCGTACCACCTCGCAGACCGCCCGCTTCAGTGATGCCCAAATGCAGGGGATTATCAATCAGGGTGGCAATTTTTCGATAGGCAGCCACAGCCATGAAAATATCTGAGGCTTTCAGGCTCAGCTTGAAGTTATGAAAGTTCAGGCTGTCCAGAATCTCGACATGCCTCATCGCGGACTCAACCAGTGCATCCGGCGTCGGCTCACCGTATTTTTTTTGCAGATCTTTTTCCAGCGAGCCGGCATTAACACCAATCCGGATAGGAATATTCAGATCCCGTGCTTTATCGACTACAGCCTGAACCCGTTTTTCCCGTCCTATGTTACCCGGGTTTATGCGCAGGCAGTCCACCCCTAGATCCGCCACTCTGAGAGCAATACGATAATCGAAGTGAATATCAGCCACCAAAGGTACCGCAACCTGTTTGCGGATAGCGCCAAATGCTTCGGCTGCCTCCATAGAGGGCACGGAGACTCTGACAATGTCAGCACCTGCGGCAATCAACCGGTTGACCTGTGAAACGGTGGCCGCAACGTCAGTGGTTTCTGTATTCGTCATGCTTTGAATGGTTATAGGCGCATCACCACCCACCGGCACATTACCCACCATAATCTGACGTGATTTTCTTCTTACAATGGGTGACAGGGATTGCATAACCTTTCAGTTTTCCAGATCAGATTCAAGACCGACATTAACGAAAGCCGTGTTGTCTGCAGCGATATTGGATACCGGCACCACTTTACCACCGTAATGAATTTCTACACCCTGCGCAAAACCCAGATTCACTTTAAAAGGTGCATCGCCGGTTACCTCGAGCCGTGTTCCCGCAGGCTGGAGGTCAGCAAGCAAGAGATCGCCAGAGGCATCGAATACTTCCACCCAGCTCTGTTTTGTGACGTTGAGTGTCATCGTCTGCGGGCTATCCTGTTTACCTACCGCAACGGCTGACTCGTTGACTTCCTGGTCCATCGTTGAGGCCATTGCCGGTTTCATACTGAGGACAGTGGATTTTGCTGAACCGAGCAGCGGTTTACTGCTGTCCAAAAAAGGTAATTCGATTTTATCGGCCACCTGAATAACCAGCAGTAATGCAATCACAACCAAAATGGTAACCACCGTCGAGGGAAAGACGTTTTTCAGGAAACGGCCGATTTTATTTGGTGCCGGTGGGAATTTTATAGCGGGCTCACGTTGATGAATACCCTGCTCACTCATTGACTGTTCAAGACATGCCAGCATATCCTGGTCGGGAAGGCCCAGCAGAGCACAGTAGGTTTTGACGTAACCCTTAATGAAAAGGGGCGACGGCAAACGATCGAAATCATCATTTTCCAGTGCATTCAGAGTCGCCCTCGTTATACCCATGCCGGCAATGATGTCCTCAACACTCAGTCCACGTTCCTTTCTGGTCCGGCGCAGGACTTCCCCGGGTGAAGACTTTTCCGGCACAGGTTGCTGCAATGGTTCTTCGCTAAGGTTTTTGCTCATCATTTAACCAGTTTTTGTATTCCTGATTCTCCCGTGAATCCGGATAAAGGTTTCTCAACGCCAGCCCCTGACTAGCCTCTGCATCCCTGTTACCGAGCTTATCCGCAAGCCTGACACCTAGCCAAAGGCCCCGGGGAGTAGGACTGTTTCTAGTACTGTTATAATGATTTAATCGTTGTTGTGCCAGCAGATAGTCGCCCCGCCTGAAAGCCAGATCAGCTAACTCAATATGTGCCAGAGCCATTCGCGAATCCAGATCCAGTGCTTTCTCAAAAGCAGCTTCTGCCTCTGCCAGCTTGTTGAGCTGTAGTGCCGTCACACCAACCTTGAGAAAAAGCTCAGCCCGCCTGGGGTAACCGAGATCTTCAGAGCCTTTCAGAAACTGATCATAGGCATCTTCGAAGCGATCCATGTTCAACAGGAACATACCGTAATTATTGCGCCCCCGGGTAAATTTCGGGTCGTAACTCAGTGCCTTCCGAAAATGGCTCTCTGCTTCTTCGAACTCTTTTTCCTGTTGATACAACAGTGCCCAGGCATCGTGCACAGCAGGAGAACTACTGTCTACTTCCATCGCTTTGTTGAGATGGAAACGGGCGCGCTCGTGATCCCCTCTTGTCAAATACCCCATGGCGAGATCAAGACGATTTTCCAGTACCTTCTGCTTATCGACACCGGCACCATTTTTTGCCGTCGCACAACCGACGGAAAGGAGCACAGCCAGCAGCCCGACAATAAAAAATACCGAGGACAATTTCAGCTTCATACGCATGCCGTCTGTGACCCGCTTGACGTTATAATCAACCCACAAACCTCACGGGCGCTACTTGCTGTTCTTGTTGATAGCGTTGACTGCGGCGGGTCCTGTCGTTCACCGTACCGGCAAGCTGGCCACAGGCTGCTGCAATGTCGTCTCCGCGAGTTGTTCGGACAGTCACGGTATACCCCTCCTGATGAAGGATATCCCTGAAACGATTCAGTGCGGTATTGGTAACTCGCCTGTAGGACGAACCGGCAAACGGGTTAAACGGAATTAGGTTGATTTTGCAGGGAATATCTTTCAGCAATACGGCCAACTCCCGCGCATGCTCATCGCGATCATTTATCCGGTCCATCATCGTATATTCAATAGTAATCTTGCGGCGCACGTCAGGCATCTTGTCAAGGTAGCGACGGGCGGAGTCAAGCAACATGGCAATTGGGTATTTTTTATTGATCGGCACCAACTGGTCGCGCAATGCATCGTTGGGGGCATGAAGAGAGATGGCCAGCGAGACATCCGAAACATCGCCGAGGCGATCCAGTGCCGGAACGACACCTGATGTGCTCAAGGTCACCCGGCGCTTTGACAGTCCATAGGCATTATCGTGAAGCATCAGCCCCATGGCGTCGACCACGTTCTCAAAGTTGAGTAGCGGCTCACCCATACCCATCATGACAACATTACTCACTACCCGGTCTTTTCCGGCACCCAGGGAATCAAAAGATTTGGCAGCTATCCAGACCTGCCCAATAATTTCCGCAGCCGTCAGATCACGGTTAAACCCCTGTTTCCCGGTTGCACAAAAGCTGCAGTCCAGCGAACAACCCACCTGAGACGAGACACAGAGCGTGCCTCGATCCTTTTCCGGTATAAAAACTGTTTCGATACAGCTGCCACCAGCAACGCGAATCAGCCATTTTCGAGTACCGTCCGTGGAATCCTGCTGGGAAACCACCTCCGGAGCGCGAATCTCGGCAACTTGCTTGAGTCTCTCCCGCAGGGGTTTTGACAGATTGGTCATCTGATCAAAGTCATCCACACCCAATTGGTGTATCCACTTCAATATTTGCGAAGCACGGAAGGGTTTTTCTGCCAGCGTATTAACAAAAAAGTCTGACAATTTTTCAGCAGAAAGCCCCAGCAGGTTGGTTTTCAACCCCTGGGGCTCAACGGCGGTATTGACGTCGGCAAGAATTGGGCTCATGGCTTATTCTGCTCGGCGATACCGGAAATGACAGAAACTAGCGTGGGCAAATTTCACCATCATTAAAGAAATAGGATATTTCACGGGCAGCAGAGGCCGGTGAATCTGAGCCGTGCACGGCATTGGCGTCGATCGATTCGGCAAAGTCTGCACGAATAGTGCCCGCTGCCGCTTCTTTCGGGTTCGTTGCGCCCATAAGGTCGCGGTTAACCATCACGGCATTTTCGCCCTCAAGCACCTGAATCATGACGGGGCCAGAGGTCATAAAACCCACCAAATCGGCATAAAACGGGCGCTCCTTGTGCTCTGCATAAAAGCCACCAGCTTTTTCTTCGGAGAGGTGCATCATTTTTGCCGCAACGACTTTCAGGCCGGCCTTTTCAAACCGTGAATAAATCTGACCAATAACATTTTTGCTCACAGCATCAGGCTTGATGATGGAAAGGGTACGTTCTATAGCCATTTAGGGTCTCCAAAAGATGGCGGCAGGTAAAGAAGCGAAAAGGGTCGCAAAATACGACCGTACACGTCTGTTTAAAAAGGCGCCATTTTACGCTTTGGTACAAAGGGTTACAAGAAAGAGCCAAAGTAAATTCCGATTCCTCTGGAAACTCAGGCAGCCAGTAATTTGGTAAAACGATCACAGGAAATGGGCATACTAAAGTGGGCACCCTGATAGGAATGGCAACCCAGCTCCCGAAGTATCTCAAGAGCTTCCGGTGTCTCGACACCTTCCGCAGTAACTTTCAAACCATACTGCTTTGACACAGCCATGATCGCTTCCACGATACCCCGGCTCTCGGGATCGCGATGAATATTTCGAATAAACTCACGATCGATCTTCAGCTGGTCAAACGGCAGACGCTTCAGGTAAATCATGGAGGAGTAGCCAATGCCGAAATCATCAATTGAAAACATGGAGCCCAGCGACTTGATCGCCTCCATTTTGCGAATAGCCTCATCCACATCTTCAATGACCAGATTTTCAGTCACTTCGAAATTGAGGAAGCTCGGGTCTATGTTGTAACTGTTCATGCTGTGCTGGACGATATCCAGCAACTGGGGATCGCGAAACTGGCGTGGGCTGATATTGATGCCGAGCCGCATGTGGTCTTGCCAGATACCCTGATCAATAAAATTCCTGATGTACTCACAAGAGGTGCGAATGACCCACCGACCCACATCTACGATCAGACCGGAAGATTCAAGTACCGGAATAAACTCCGAAGGCATATTGGTTATTTTATCTGAATTCATCCAGCGCAATAGCGCCTCACCACCCAATAACTGCCCTGTCTCAACTGAAATTTGCGGCTGAATATAGAGCACGAACTCGTGGTTATCCATGGCCTTGCGCAACCGGGTATTCATGCCAATTTGGCGCTGCGCTTTCTCCGTGATGCACGGATCAAAAAAAGCGATACTGTTGCGGCCCTTGCGCTTGGCTTCGTACATGGCCGTATCGGCAAACTGCAGGACACGTTCGGCACTGATGCTGCTGTCCGAAACAAGCGCGATACCGACACTTGCGGTCAGTATGACTTCATGGCCATCGAGAAACAGTGGACTGGCAACCATTTCACCCAGCTTCTCGGCCAACGACTGCGCACTCCAGGCAGCTTTTGACAAGTCATCAGCCAGGTGGGGAATAAAAAGCACGAACTCGTCACCACTCATACGGGCGAGCACGTTACCCCCCGTGACCAGGCGAGACAGCGCCTGACCAATCTTCTTGATTACCTGATCCCCCACAGCATTGCCCCAAGAATCATTAATATCCTTGAAGTGATCAAGATCGACAATCATCAGGGCACCGCATACCGGCTGGTCGCGATGGTGATCCAGATACTGACTGATGGACTGAATCAGCAATTGACGATTGGGCAAACCGGTAAGACTGTCATAGTAGTGATCCCTGGCAGACGCTTCCCAGGGCTTGACGCCCGGGTTGCTGTCGCCTCCGTCGTCGATGATGACGGCGACGCCGTCATAAATATCGCTGGTGGGTAATATCACATCGGGGGAGCTGACCTCGACTGATTCGGCACCGGTGACGGACAACTCCGGCTCACTGACAGAAGGTGAAGCAACCTCGTCGGTCAGCTCCCGAGTGTGCAGCATCACCACCAGCTCTCTATTGTCGTCACCCACATAAACAATACTGACTGCCACGGTTTCGGTACGACCGGGACATGACCAGTCCAGCTTTTCAGTACGGTCCCGCAGGGCTTTTTTCAGTTGTAACTTGAGATCGACAAGCGCGGTGGATTCGTCACCGGTGATGCTATCCACTGAAGCGCCCACCAGCTGCTTGAGGTCGCAGCCCAGCAGGGCAAGTGCATGTTTGTTGGCATCGATACAGACGCCGTAAGCAAAGAAAAGGGTGCCGTAGGGAACTGATTCAACCAGTACTTTATAAAGCTCTTCTTTTGAGCTCATTAACACCCCTTGCTAGCATATTGAAGCTGTGGTTCATTCTAATCGAGTTCTTCAATCCATGCCATCTGGATGGCTTCAAGGATTTTTTCACCGCAGTGGGCCGGATCATCATCGAACTCATCCAGCGCCAGCACCCAATCTCGCAAATCGACAAAATTCACAGCACGGGGATCCACATCGGGCCGGGCTTCCGATAACTCAATCGCAATATCGATTACATCCGTCCACTTCATCGACACCATCATCCTCCAGCACTAATGCTGTTCCGATACCATATTTATCGTGTATTTGGGTATTTCTACAACCAAATCCCGGTCAGTCACAAGCGCCTGACAACTGAGGCGCGAATCAGGCTCTACACCCCAGGCTTTATCCAGGTAATCCTCTTCCAGCTCATCGGCCTCTTCAAGCGCATCAAACCCCTCGCGGACATAGACATGACAGGTCGTACAGGCACAGGACATTTCGCAGGCATGCTCGATCTCCAGACCATTGCGAAGTGCCGCTTCGCAGATACTCTCGCCCGGGTTCGCCTCAATAACAATACCGTCGGGGCAAATCGTCTGATGGGGCAGAAAAACCAGCCTGGTCATATCATTCGCCCCTGTCGATTTCGTCGATACTGTGGCCAGCCAGGGCTTTTTTGATACTGGCATTCATCCGCCTGGCAGCAAACTCCTCGCTGGTTTTCGAGACTATTTCAACATGCCGGGCTATGTCACGGTGCCTGCCACTGTTGCGGACTCGACCCAGATCCTCCAGAGCCACCTCGAGACAATGGTACTCCCTGTCATCCAGCAGGGCTTTGCCATCCTGCGTCAGGGCAGCGCTGAGGTCTTCAAAGAGACGATCCGCCTCAACCTGCTGCTCCCTCAGTGCACGCAACTGCATATCGTCTTTGGCATGCGTATAGGACTCGCGCAACATCCGGGTGACCTCATCATCATTGAGCCCGTAGGAGGGTTTCACATCCACATGGGACTCCACACCACTGACCAGCTCCCGCGCTGACACACTGAGCAACCCGTCGGCATCTACCTGAAATTTGACACGGATCTTTGCCGAGCCAGCAACCATTGGCGGGATATTACGAAGCTCAAACCGCGCCAGTGAGCGGCAATCCGAGACCAGCTCCCGCTCGCCCTGCAGCACATGAATTGCCATCGCTGTTTGGCCATCCTTGAACGTGGTGAAATCCTGGGCCTTTGCAACGGGAATAGTGGTATTGCGATAGATCATTTTCTCCATCAGCCCGCCCATGGTTTCAATGCCCAATGACAGCGGTATCACATCAAGCAACAGGGTTTCATCACCGGGCCTGTTCCCCACCAACACATCGGCCTGCAGGGCCGCGCCAACGGCAACGACCTGATCCGGATCGACGTTCAGAAGAGGCTCCCGACCAAACACCTCACGCACCCTTTCCTTGACTCGATGAGTGCGGGTAGAACCACCCACCATGACGACATTGTCGATATCCGTTGCCTGAACACCGGCGTCGCGCAGTGCTCGCTTGCATGCCTGGAGCGTTTTAGCGATCAGCGGATCAATCAGTTCGTTTAACAGCGAACGGCTCACAGAACCCTGCCAATCTGCCACGCTCACCGGGGTCTGCTCGGAGACTGACAATGCTTCCTTGGCATTGCGCGCCAGCTTTAATAACTGGCGTTGCTGAAAGGGATCAAGATTATCACCCAGGTCCGCCTGCTCACCGATCCAACCGGCCAAAGCGCGATCAAAATCATCACCACCGAGGGCTGAATCACCACCTGTGGACAAAACCTCAAAGACACCTCGGGATAATCTCAGAACAGAGATATCAAATGTCCCACCACCCAGATCATAGACAGCAATCAACCCTTCTCCCTGTTGGTCAAGACCATAGGCAACGGCCGCCGCAGTAGGCTCGTTAAGCAAGCGCAAGACTTTCAATCCGGCTAACGTGGCAGCATCCTTGGTCGCCTGACGCTGCGACTCATCAAAATACGCGGGAACCGTAATCACGGCACCATCCAGGGGGCCACCGAGGGCGGATTCAGAACGCTCAACCAGGATTTTAAGGATTTCTGCCGACGCAGCGACAGGGCTTATGTCGCCAGCACAGGTTCTGAAATTTGGCATCCCGGCACTGCCAGAAACCAACTCGTAGGGCAGTTGAGTACCCAAGCGCTTTATATCTTCCGCGCCACGCCCTATAAATCGTTTAACGGAAACCAGTGTGTTAAGTGGATCTTCAACGAGAGCATCGTAGGCTTGAGTACCGACTGCGACAGCACCATTTGCCTGATAGCGAACAACGGAGGGTAGAAGTTGATTGCCGGCACTGTCCGTCAGTAGCTCGGGAGTACCACTTCGCACAGTAGCCACCAGCGAATTGGTGGTGCCGAGATCGATACCGACTGCACGCCGATGCTGATGGGGTTCTGGTGACTGACCAGGTTCAGAAATCTGTAGCAGGACCACAATGATTTACCACTCAATAATCGTCTAGTTCATGTTCAAGCTGCTCAATTTCTTTCAAGAGCTTATAAAAAAATTGCATCCTGGCCACTGTATCAGCGGCGCTGTGCACATCGGCCCTGCTGTATTGCTCACTGAATTCACGCTGCAATGCTGCATAGTGGCTTGTCGCGTGGTTGGCCACCTCCTGCAAACTGGCCTCCGAATCATCTGCCTCGCGAACCTCGGCAAGGGCCTCCCTGAGGGACATTTGTTCCATCAGAAAATCGGGATCCAGCGTCGAGAGCAACTCATCCCCATGGTCAGCCCCCATCATTCCCAATAGATATTCGGCCCGTTGCAACGGTGATTTCAGTTCACCGTAGGCCTGGTTGACAAACGTCGTGTATTGTTCCGAGAGGCGCCTTTCACGGGCAGTCTTGGCCACGTGTCGATCCGGGTGAAATTGTCGCTGCAAATCGTGATATCGCTCACTCAATTGCCTGAGATTGATGTCGTATTCGACAGGCAGCCCAAATACCTCAAAATAGTTATTGGTGATATCCACGAAGAGATTCCGGTTATAACATCGGGCTGCTGACAGCAGTGAACAGGGATGGCACCAAATAATGCCGTTCAATCATTCTGTGCAAAGCACTCTAGATATGGAAGCTTTCGCCGCAACCACACTCTTCTTTGACATTGGGGTTTTTGAACTGAAAACCCTCATTGAGTCCTTCCTTGACGAAATCCAGCTCGGTACCGTCCAAATAGGTCAGGCTTTTCGGATCGATAAACAGTTTTGCCTCACCACAACTAAACACCTGATCGTCTTCACCCTGCTGATCCACAAACTCCAGAACATAGGAGAGCCCTGAGCACCCGGTGGTTTTAACACCCAGGCGAATACCTACCCCATGCCCGCGGTGCGACAAATGCCTGATGATGTGTTGTTCAGCGGCGGGGGTCATCGTAATTGCCATTACTTTTCTCCAAGACCATGTTCTGCCTGTTCGGCACCCATCTCCCGTTTGCGACGCACATCACCAACAGCGGCCTTGATCGCATCTTCTGCCAATACAGAACAGTGAATCTTGACCGGGGGCAGTGCCAGCTCCTCTGCAATTTGGGTATTCTTGATTTCAGCGGCCTGTTCGAGGGTTTTGCCCTTGACCCACTCGGTCAGCAGGGAACTGGAGGCGATCGCCGAACCACAGCCATAGGTCTTGAATTTCGCATCTTCAATGATACCGAGATCATTCACCTGGATCTGCAAGCGCATGACATCACCACAAGCCGGAGCACCGACCATGCCGGTCCCGACATTACTGGATTTGTCGTCCAGCTTGCCGACGTTGCGGGGATTTTCGTAATGGTCCAGAACTTTTTCACTGTATGCCATGATTCAACTTCTCAATGTTAATGTGCGGCCCATTCGACCTGACTGAGATCGACACCGTCTTTAAACATGTCCCAAAGCGGGGATAACTCACGCAATTTGATAACCGCCTCACGGACTTTGACAATCGCATAATCAATTTCTTCAGCGGTAGTAAAGCGGCCAATGGAAAAGCGAATAGAGCTGTGCGCCAACTCATCGTCAAGCCCCAGCGCCCGCAACACATAGGAGGGCTCCAGGCTCGCTGAGGTACAGGCAGATCCGGAAGAAACGGCTAGGTCCTTCAACGCCATGATCAACGACTCACCTTCGACAAAGGCAAAACTAACATTTAAATTGCCCGCAATGCGCTGCTGCATCGAACCATTGAGATGCACCTCGTCCAGGTCACGAATGCCATCCCAAAGACGATTGCGCAGCGCCAGTACCCGTTTGTTTTCCTCAGCCATTTCGTCTCTGGCTATCCGGAAAGCTTCGCCCATACCGACAATCTGATGGGTGGGCAGCGTACCGGAGCGCATGCCCCGCTCATGACCACCGCCGTGGGTTTGCGCCTCAATGCGCACACGCGGTTTGCGCCGGACATATAGGGCGCCGATTCCCTTTGGGCCGTAGGTTTTATGAGCAGAGAATGACATTAAATCCACGTTTATTGCCTGCAGGTCAATCGACTGCTTGCCGGTACTCTGGGCGGCGTCCACATGAAAAAATACCTTCCGGTCACGACAGATCTCACCGATAGCGGCAATATCGTTAATCGTGCCAATCTCATTATTGACATGCATTAGCGAAACCAGCGTCGTATCTTCACGAATGGCATCGGCGACGACCTGCGGCTGAATAATGCCGTCAGTATCAGGATCGAGATAAGTCACCTCGAAGCCCTCACGCTCCAACTGCCGGCAGGTATCCAAAACAGCCTTGTGCTCGATTTTTGAAGTAATAATATGCTTGCCCTTCTTCTGATTGAAGTGGGCACAACCTTTAATCGCCAGGTTATCGGCCTCGGTGGCACCAGATGTCCAGATAATTTCCCGCGGGTCAGCATTAACAAGCTCTGCCACTTGGCTCCTGGCCGCTTCGACTGCCGCCTCTGCCTGCCAGCCAAAGGCGTGCGAACGCGAGGCCGGATTGCCAAAGATACCGTCATTGGTAAGGCACTCTGACATCTTGGCAGCCACCCGTGGATCAACCGGCGTGGTAGCAGAATAATCGAGATATATAGGCAGTTTCATGCAAAGACTCCTAGACTTTTGCGCAGCCTGAATTGGCATCAGCTTGATCGCTCTGGCGCAACATGACGACTTGCACATCCTGTTGATGGACCAGACTATCCAAGGAAATACCGCTGAGGAAACGATGAATTTGACGGCTCAAATCGTCCCAGAGATGATGAGTCAAACAGATATCACCGTTGTGGCAATTACCCTTGCCACTACAACTGGTCGCATCAATCGACTCATTTACAGCATCAATGATTTCAGCAACACTGATGGCATCACTGGCTCGGGCCAGACAATAGCCACCACCGGGGCCGCGAACACTACTCACCAGATTGTTCTGACGCAATTTGGCAAACAATTGCTCCAGATAGGAAAGCGAAATTTCCTGCCGTTGAGAAATGTCTGCCAGACTAATTGGCCCGCATTCATTATTTAACGCCAAGTCCAGCATCGCTGTGACCGCATATCGACCACGAGTTGTCAGCCGCATAATGTTTTTCTCGCAATAACGAATTAAAAATTCAAGTGCGGCCATTATCTAAAAACCAAGTATTTTAGTCAACTAAACAACATACTGTTTTAGTAGGTTATGTCATCATAGATTGAAACGTTATGAATCGGTTTTCTTCTGCACGGCGCACTGCATGCGATGTACCGCATTCTGAATTGAAGTGAGTACGCCACGGAGAATCGACAATTCCATTTCATCCAGCCGGATTCGGCCGTACAGGCGACGCAAGCGGGTCATGGTTTGCCGGGGATTTTCACGGTCATGGAAGCCGAGATCAACCAATGCCTGCTCCAAATGCCGAAAATATAACTCGAGATCTTCCGCCCTGGCAGGGGGCATATCCCAATCCGGCAATGCAGGCGATTCACTCTGAGCTGCCGACAATGACGCCATTCGTACTTCGTAGCACAACACCTGAACAGCCGCAGCCAGATTCAACGAACTGTATTCCGGGTTGGAGGGGATGTGCACATGATAGTTACACTTTTGCAGCTCCTCATTGGTGAGCCCGCGGTCCTCCCGGCCAAAAACGATCGCCACATCGTGGTGTGCCGCCTCCAGCCAGACGCGTTCGCCACACTCACGGGGGTCCAATAACGGCCAGGGGATACGACGCTCACGGGCACTGGTGCCCACCACCAGACCACAACCGGCTATCGCCTCATCAAGATCGTCGACGACAATCGCGTTATCCAGCACATCGACGGCATTGGCCGCCCGCCATACTGCCCGGTCAGCGGGAAAGTCCCTGGGCGCGACCAGATACAGCCTCGATAATCCCATATTCTTAATGGCGCGGGCAGCCCCGCCGATATTTCCGGGATGAGTGCTATTAACCAGCACAATACGCACGCTATCAAAATGACTCATAGGGGTTCCAGCAGGCGAGATCGAAAAAACTTTCCGAGCTGTTCAATAATGTATTACCCGGCAACTGTTTGCCGGAGGCGCGAATTCTAGCAGCATGAGGACACGAATTCACCGCTTTTACCCTCCCCGCCCCTATCCCTCTCTGGTACAATGCCGCGCTTTACCCAGACTGGAATCTTTTACGATGGAACCTATGGTCAATATCGCCCTCCGCGCTGCACGTAAGGCCGGTGAAATGATCGCCCGTGCCACGGAACGAGTGGATCTGATCAGGATTGACGAGAAGGGCCGCAACGATTTCGTCACCGAAATTGACCATGCTGCAGAAAAGGAAATCATCTACCATCTTCGCAAGGCATTCCCGGATCACACCATCCTTGGAGAAGAATCAGGACTGCTTGAAGGGGACAATAATGACTACCAGTGGATTATTGATCCACTGGACGGCACGACCAATTTCATTCACGGCATCCCGCATTTTGCAGTATCCATTGGCTGTCGGCACAAAGGCCGCCTTGAACACGGTGTCGTTTTCGATCCGATGCGCCTCGAGGAATTTACTGCCAGCCGTGGCCACGGCGCATTTCTGAACGGCAAACGTCTGCGGGTATCGGGCCGGGTTGGACTGGCCGGCGCAGTGGTTGCAACAGGCATACCCTTCAACCAGCCATCAATCGCGTTTATGGAACCCTATCTCGCCTGTTTGTCCGATCTGGCCAAAGAGTCGTCGGGTATCAGACGCCTCGGGGTTGCCTCGCTAGACCTGGCCTATCTGGCTGCTGGCCGTTTCGATGCTTTCTGGGAAATGAACCTGAAGCCTTGGGATATTGCGGCCGGTGTATTGCTGGTAAAAGAAGCGGGCGGGCTGGTCAGCGATTTCAGGGGTGGCAACGGATTCATGGAGAGCGGAAATATTGTCTGCGCATCACCGAAACTGTTTAAACCAACCCTGCAATTGGTGCAAAAACATCTTGGCTTTCTGGAGAAACCAACAACCGCCTGACAACAGACTACAATCCAGACGCAGGCGGTGAGACACGCGGGGCAACATCACTTTTCTTCGAACAACATAGCACTATCGATCCCCTGTTTTTTGAGGATTTCCCGCAACCTGCGCAAAGCCTCAACCTGAATCTGACGCACCCTTTCGCGGGTTAACCCCACCTCAATACCCACTTCTTCAAGGGTTGCAGAATCATAACCGGAAAGGCCAAAGCGGCGCATAATCACTTCCTGCTGCTTGTCGGTAAGCTGGGACAACCACAGGGTCAGGGCATCATGAATGTCGTCATCCTCAGCTAATTCTTCGGGATCGTTGGGATGCTCATCTTTCAGTGTATCAATCAACATCCTGCCGTCGTCACCGCCCATCGGCACGTCGGCTGAGCTGGTCTTTTCATTGAGCCGGAGTATGCGCGATACCACATCGACACCTTTATCCAGTGAGCGGGCGATTTCCTCGGCAGTTGGATCGTGATCCAGCTCCTGCGCGAGTTTACGGGAGGCCTTCAGGTACACATTGAGCTCTTTGACCACATGTATAGGCAAACGAATCGTACGGGTCTGATTCATCAACCCGCGCTCAATGGCCTGACGAATCCACCAAGTGGCATAAGTAGAGAAGCGGAAACCCAGTTCGGGATCAAATTTTTCAACGGCACGCATTAACCCGAGATTGCCCTCTTCGATCAGATCCAGCAACGACAAACCCCGATTGATGTAACGGCGGGCAATCTTCACCACCAGACGCAGGTTGCTTTCAATCATTTTTTTACGGGCAGCGTCGTCACCTTTCCTGAGCGCCCGAGAATAAAAAACCTCCTCCTCAGCTGAGAGAAGGGGCGCATAGCCAATTTCTTTTAGATAAAGACTCGCCGCATCCAACACTTCTTTGTGACTGTGAACAGGAATCGTTTCAGCCTCGATCGCTTCTTGATCGGCATCTTCAGGGTCGAGAAAATCATTATCGTCTGACACAATCTGGCGTCCTTGTTCTGCAAAAAATTCTTAACATCCAATAAGCACAACAATCAATATTTCCACTTGAATTATTTCAACGGAAAACACTACACAGCTAGATTAACGCGTTGTCTCTCATTAGGCTATGCTCGTCTCATCCAGGGGCAATTCCCCAACAAATATGCAGCGCACATCAACGCTTGTTGAACAATCACTTCCGTGGAAGATAGTTCAGTGGATTTACCGGTTTACCTTTTTCGCGTATCTCAAAATAAAGCCTTTTACTATTCGCCGGATCACCACCCACTTCTGCGATTTTTTCACCCGCTTTTACCGTTTGCCCCTCTTCCACAAAAATTCGCCGGGAATGGGCATAAGCACTGAGAAATTCCTCACTGTGCTTGACGATAATGAGCTCCCCATACCCACGCAGACCACTGCCTGAATAAACCACCACCCCGGGTGCCGCAGCCACCACCGCCTGGCCGGAATGACTCTCTATATCAATTCCCTTGAACAACTCTGTACTATTGAAATATCGGACCACACGCCCTTGCGTAGGCCACTGCCAGCGCCAGACGGAAGGTAACGCATCAGGGAGCTTCGGCGCAGGCTTAATCACTTTAACTGGTGGCGGAGAACCTTTTTTTTCTGTCGAGGGGGGAACAGTCGTGGTCTTCGGTTGTTTTTTTACCGGAGGGGCAGCGCTGACAACCGGTGGAAGACGATTGGTATCCAACGTAAGCCGCTGACCACGATAAATGGTATAGGGTGGCGACAAGCCATTGGCGCGAGCAAGTTTTTCCAGATCTTTTTCGTAACGCCAGGCAATGGCAAAAAGTGTTTCGTCACTTGATACCTCATGAAAGTTGATTTTCTGGCTGGGCGGCGGCGGACGCTGGTCCACAGGAGCCGGCGGTGGTGCATGGCAAGACGATACCAGGAAAAATCCGACACAGAGGAGAAATAAATGCAGTCTGATACCTCGGCAAGACGGATAGATCAAACAGTCATTCCCCCCTCTAATGTCACACCTCTCGATTCAGAGCTTCTTGCGTTGCTGACCACCAAGGTATTCCAGACCCAGAACCAAAAGCAAGCCCGCGAACATCCAGAGTGTTGCCATCAATGTCTTGGGGTCCAAACCTGTCACACGGGCAAATTCTGCCGGCAGCAACAATCGGGACGATAATATGGTTTCACGGCCACGGCTATCAATGATCACCTCCAGTGTCTCCCGCCAGGGCCAGACAATATACAGCGAGCCAAGAAGAAATCCCGTCAACAGGGCAATGGTGCACGAATGATAATGACGCAGAAGCCAGGACAGAAAGCGAGAAAAAACCATCAGGCCCGTCACGCACCCCAGCATGAAAATCAATATAATCTGCCATTGAAAACCGCTGATCGCGTCAATCATGACAGGATACATACCCAACAGCAGCAGGATGAAGCTACCGGAAACACCCGGCAGGATCATCGCACAGATGGCAACAGTTCCCGCCATAAAGACCATCAGCCAGTCGGTCGAACCCTGGATCGGGGGCGCCAGTGAAACGCCAAGGGCCATCAGGGTCCCCAGCCATAAAAACGTCCATTCCTGCCACCGCAGACGGGGCAACTGACGAAATATATAAACGATGGACGCGACAATCAGACCAAAGAAAAAGGACCATACCAGGATTGGCTGACTCTCAAGAAGATGGCTAACCAGCGAAGCAAAAGACGCAATGCTGAGTAAAATGCCACTGAACAGTGCCAGCAGGAAATTGCCATTAATAGCCCGCCAAAATGCGGTGGGACCTTCATTTTTCAGCAATTTCAGTGAGTGGAGATTAATCGAGCGGATTGAGTCCAGCAAGTCCTCATAAATACCGCTAATGAAGGCAATCGTTCCGCCGGAAACCCCAGGCACGACATCTGCGGCTCCCATCGCCATACCTTTCAGGAAAAGCAACAGCCAGTGTTTAAATAAAACCATCAAAAAGTCCGGAAAGGTTAACGGCTAAGGCCACTGAGCAAGGGCACAAACCGCACCTGCTCAACTACTCGCTCTTCAAAATTTGCGCTATCCCCTTGCCGAGTAATAACCCTTAATTCCTGAACCTCTCCTGAGCCGACGGGAATCACAAGAACACCGTCGGGGGCCAACTGATGCAGCAACTCATCGGGCACCATATTGGGGGCAGCCGCACTGAGAATGCCATCGTACGGCGCATTTTCCGACCAGCCAAAGCCACCGTCACTGTGGGCTAATCGCAAATTTCTAAGCCCAAGCAGGCGCAACCGAGCCCGCGCTTTATCAATCAGCGGTTTAATGCGCTCGACGCCGTATACCTGGTCGACCAGCTGGGCAAGTATCGCTGTCTGATAACCGGAGCCAGTGCCAATCTCAAGCACCTTGCGGCGCGGCCCCAGGGATAAAAGCAATTCTGTCATCAGCGCAACAATGTAGGGCTGGGAAAGGGTTTGCCCATAGCCTATCGGAAGTGCCGTATCTTCATAGGCACGATGCGATAGGGCTTCGTCGAGAAATAAATGGCGGGGGGTTACACGCATCACATCCAGGACTCGCTGATTCGAGACACCCTGCTCCTTGAGCCGCTGAATAAGGCGTTCACGGGTCCGCTGAGAGGTCATACCAATACCACCTAGCTCAATCGAATTCACCCTTTCACCCCTGATAAAAATAAAATCGAACTATACCACAGCACTTAAACAGCGCCATCGCCGCAAATCGGTCGAAGCGACACCAGCTCTCGCAATACCGAAGTGGCAAAACAACCCGAGGGCAGGTCAAATGACAACTCCAGCTCAGTGTGATCAGCATGGTTCGACCATCGGTATTGCATATTGGCAGGCATCAACAGCAGGGATCTTCGCTCTTGCTGCAGTCCGCTGTATTCCAGTGAATTGGTCCAATCACCCCAGGGGGAGAGAACCTGTTCTTCGAGCAACTGAACCGATTGAGGCGCCGCACTCCGTCCGCGCCCCCAAAGCGGTCCTTCAGGGGCAACTTCCCCGGGCATTGCCGACTTCCAGTGCCCAAGCCTCACCCTTTCAGCCAACACCAGGTTAAACAGATAAGCACGGGCCGCCGACAGATAGATTCCGTCGATAGGAGACCGCTGCCTTCTGCGTCCACTGTGTTGCTTTCTGTTTGCAGAGGTATCGCCCCACACCGACAGCAATCGATTGGCCTCGACAAGATTGCCAGCGGCCCAACCAAAACGCTGTTCGCCAAAATAATTCGGGACACCATTCACGACTTGCTGCAGGGAATGCTCCAGCACTGAAACGTCCCCTTCAATCTGGCGCAACCGGATAACAAACTGATTGCCCGCATGCTGCCCCCGCCGCAACTTTTTATGGTGACGCTGCTGCGCAAGCACCTGACAACCCTCCAGCATAGGGGGTCGCTCTGGCATTTCCGGTAATTTGCCGGGTAGATGCACACTGAACCACTGCCGGGTCACAGCATGCCGGTCTTTCATGCCACAGTGGCTCACAGCCATGTCATCAACACCAAAATGCTTCGCCAGCAACCCGGCTACCCAGCGTGTGTTTTGACCCCGTTTTTCCACATAGAGACAGAGGTGCTCACCCTCTCCCGACAAATCAAAACCCAGTTGCTCCGTCACTTGAAAATCTTCGGGCACACTGCGAAACAGCGCGCTGACCGAGGGCGGAGCAATAGCATAAGGAAATTCGAGGGAAAACTGTCGGCTGTTCATATTGTCTCAGGGCAGGGTTTGGGTGGCGGCAAGTTTACAGCCCACTCCCCGCAACGCAAAGATAAATGGCTGCTGTTCACACGTGCCTGGAGAGAGCGTGCATAAACTGATTCGCACCGATAGGGAAATCGCTTTACCCGCATCAATATTGTTGGCAGTTCGCGGAAATGCTGAAGCAACAGGTGATGAATGATGGTCGGACGACGTCTAAATACAGGTCATCGGGTGGATGCTGTCTGGCCACCGCTTTAGGTTAGAGCGGTTGGCCTGACGATGAGGTCAAGCAGGACCACTGCCTGGCAGCCAATCCCCTCGCCACGCCCCTCAAAACCGAGTTGTTCCGTGGTAGTGGCTTTGATATTTAACTGACTGCGATCACAATCAAGATCCTGGGCGAGATTGGCCAGCATCGCGTCAAGATGCGGCGACATTTTTGGGGCCTGGGCAACAAGGGTAATATCGGCATTGATCATGCGGTAGCCTTTTTCTGCCACCAGCAATTTGACCTGTCGCAGTAATCCGCGACTGTCCACATTGCTATAGTGGGGGTCAGAGTCGGGGAAGTGGTGCCCGATATCACCGAGCGCCGAGGCACCCAGAAGGGCATCACACAATGCGTGAATCAGCACATCACCATCTGAATGCGCAATCAGTCCATGGCCAAAGGGGATGGTCACGCCACCTATAATAATATGATCGCCCACGCCAAAGGCGTGAACATCGTAACCCTGACCTATTCTCATATCATGGCAACTCCAATCCCCCGGACTGTTTCGAGGATTCGTTCTGAAATTTAATAATGGCCTCGGCTATGGCCAGATCTTCGCGCCGGGTAATCTTGATATTGTCGCTACTACCCTCGACGGCGAGAGGACAATGGCCGAGTTTCTCAACTGCAGATGCCTCATCAGTCGGCCGCCATTGCTGTCGATAGGCCGAGTTTAAACTCCAGCTGAGCAAACCATAACGAAACATTTGCGGCGTCTGAGCGAGCCACAAATCAGCGCGGCTGACAGTCGCACTTATCCCCGCCTGCTGATCAACCTGTTTTACCGTATCACTGACCGGTACCGCCAATATGCCACCAACAGTGTGCGTTTTCAGGGCGGCCATCAACTTGTTGATATCCGTGACACGGACACAGGGCCTTGCCACATCATGCACCAGCACCCAGTCATCCACGTGTGCCTCGCGCTGAAGGCAGTCCAGTGCCAGCCTGACGGAATCCGAGCGCTCTTTTCCACCATGCACAGTGCGGATACGGGGGTGCGAAAAAACAGACAATCGCCTCCACTGACTATCGGCTGGATGAATGGCTACAACGACAATCGATTGATCAATCTGCAGTAGGCGTTCAAGGGTATGTTCGATCACCGTTCGACCCGCCAGCAACTGGTATTGTTTTGGGAGTATCTCGCCAAAGCGTCTACCCTGCCCTGCCGCTGGCACCACAATCCAATTAGTGGCCATTTTACTGCCCCGACAGCAGGAACATAGGCTGGCAACAAAACCATTGGGAAGAAAAAAGGTGATGAATCACTGATCTTCCTTTTCAACGACCATATAAAACGTCTCACCTTCTTTAATCATGCCAAGATCTTTTCTGGCTCGCTCTTCAATACTGTCAAAACCGTCTTTCAGGTTGGCAACCTCATTTTCCAGAATACTGTTTCTCAGTTGCAGTTCCTTATTTTCCTGACGCTGTTGTTCAACTTGACGCTGCAGCATCAACTTTTTAGAGAAACCGCCCTCACCCAACCACAATTGATATTGGAGAACGGCAAGAAGACCTGTGAGAACAATTAGGAGCCAGCGCATGACGGGATTCTACAGAACAAAATAAACGGCGTCAGCGGAAAGCTGCTCGCTCTCCAATGACGACTGGCCAACCAATCCACTCAATCAGTTGCAAGGAAATATCGACATCATCAGAGTGCGACCCGTCTATTACCGACGGTCTGATCTTGTTTTCGTGGGACAAATGACTTAATACCGAGCATGTAGGGAGTACACTGACAAGCTCAGATCACGGATTGAAGATATAAAAAAGGGATAGCCATATGGCTACCCCTTTTCACTCACTGTCGACTGATTCAGACTTTGAATTCGGCCCGGCCATGATAGGGGGCCAGACTGCCCAGTTCAGCCTCTATACGCAACAAGCGGTTATACTTGGCCACCCGGTCAGAACGGCACAAGGAGCCGGTTTTGATCTGACCCGCTGCCGTGGCCACAGCCAGATCGGCAATAGTTGTATCCTCGGTTTCACCCGACCGATGAGAAATGACGGCAGAATATCCGGCATTCTTAGCCATTTTAATGGCGTCCAGTGTTTCGGTGAGCGACCCGATTTGATTGAATTTAATCAAAATGGAATTTGCCACGCCCAGCTCAATACCTTTCTTCAGAATTTTGGTATTGGTCACGAACAAATCATCCCCGACCAGCTGTACACGACTGCCCAGTTTTTCTGTCTGGTATTTCCAACCATCCCAATCTGATTCATCCTGACCATCCTCAATGGAGATTATCGGGTATTGATCACAGAGCTCCGCCAGAAAATCACTGAATCCCTCGGCACTATAGCTTTTTCCCTCACCGGACAGGTTGTACTGACCATCCCGGTAGAATTCTGACGCGGCACAGTCCAGCGCCAGCGTAACATCGACACCCAGTTTGTAGCCCGCTGCCTGCACTGCCTCCTTGATAACGGCCAATGCTTCCGCATTCGATGAAAGATTCGGCGCAAAACCGCCTTCATCACCAACCGCCGTATTCAACCCTTTGCTACTGAGGACTTTTTTGAGCGAATGAAATATCTCTGCGCCAACACGCAATGCTTCCGTGAAGGTTTTTGCCGAAACAGGCTGTATCATAAATTCCTGAATATCCACGTTGTTATCGGCATGCTCTCCACCGTTCAGGATGTTCATCATCGGCACCGGCATGCTGTAGCAGCCGGCCGAACCATTCAATTCAGCAATGTGAGCATAGAGCGGCATGCCACGGGATACTGCCGCCGCTTTAGCCGCCGCAAGTGACACGGCCAGAATGGCATTTGCACCGAATGTCGACTTGTTCTCTGTGCCATCCGCATCGATCATCAATTGGTCCAGCTCCCGTTGCTGGCAGGCATCTTTGCCCAGCAGTAAAGTGCGAATAGGACCGTTAACATTCTCCACCGCCTTCAGCACGCCTTTACCCAGATAACGCGACTTGTCACCATCGCGCAGCTCCAGCGCCTCCCTTGAACCGGTAGAGGCGCCGGACGGTGCACAGGCACTGCCAACACTGCCATCTTCCAGGATGACATCAGCCTCGATGGTAGGGTTGCCCCGGGAATCGAGCACTTCATAGGCGCGAATGTCAGAAATTTTAGTCATAGCTGTTTCCTCAAAAGATGACAACCGTAGTCAACACGTTCGACACGGGGATTAAACACACCGGGCGGTGCTAGACGATAGTCAGTTCAGGCTGTGATTTGATCAGATCATCAATGGCTTTTATTTGTTGTAAAAAAGGTTCAAGGGCATCCAGCGGCAATGCACTGGGACCATCACAGCGAGCCCGGTCCGGATCGGGGTGTGCTTCCAGAAATAAACCAGCCAGACCAACGGCAATACCGGCCCGCGCCAATTCGACAACCTGATGGCGACGGCCACCGGACGCAGCACCCATGGGGTCACGACACTGCAAGGCGTGCGTGACGTCAAAAATAATTGGCAATCCCTTGGCCACTTCTTTCATGGTGCGAAAACCCAGCATATCCACCACCAGGTTATCGTAACCAAATGTGGAGCCCCGCTCACAAAGCATCACCTTGTGATTGCCGCACTCCTTGAATTTCTCAACGATATTGCCCATCTGGCCTGGGCTGAGAAATTGGGGTTTCTTGATATTGATCACGGCGCCTGTTGCCGCCATGGCTTTCACCAGGTCCGTCTGCCGCGCCAGAAAAGCCGGCAACTGAAGAATGTCACAAACTTCCGCCACAGGACGTGCCTGAGCGATCTCGTGAACATCGGTGATCAGAGGCACATCAAAGGTTTGTTTGATTTCCTGAAATATTTTTAACCCTTCATCCAGACCGGGACCACGAAAGGAATGGATTGACGAGCGGTTCGCCTTGTCAAATGAAGCCTTGAAAACATAGGGAATACCCAGTTTTTGCGTGACCGTTACATAGGCCTCTGCAACCCGCAGCGCAAGGTCACGGGACTCCAGTACATTCATTCCTCCAAGCAGGACAAAGGGCCGGTTGTTGGCAACCCGGAATCCTCCCACCTCAAGGGAAACGCTGGATACACTCACAGATCAGTTTTCTCCAGTATGGGTCAATGCCGCTTTCACAAAACTACTGAACAGTGGGTGACCGTTGCGAGGTGTGGACGTAAATTCCGGATGGAACTGGCAGGCAAAAAACCACGGGTGTTCTGGAATCTCTATCGTTTCCACCAGGGTCTTGTTTTCAGACCAGCCGCCGACCTGCATGCCGGCTTCCTGAAGTGTTTGAACATATTTGTTATTCACCTCGTAGCGATGCCGGTGACGCTCAAATATCACATCTGCCCCATAAATTTCCTGTGCCATGCTACCTGGCACGAGATAACTGTTCTGGGCACCGAGCCGCATGGTGCCACCGAGATCTGAATCCTCATCGCGCACCTCAACTTTGCCGTCAATATCGATCCACTCTGTAATCAGACCGATAACCGGATGAGGCGTATCGCGGTCAAATTCTGTACTGTTTGCTCTGGCCAGTCCGCAGACATTGCGGGCAAACTCGATCATGGCCACCTGCATACCAAGACAGATGCCCAGATAGGGAATTTTGTGCTCTCTGGCATACCTGACGGCTTTGATTTTGCCCTCGACACCGCGGATTCCAAAACCACCTGGCACCAGTATGCCGTTGACACCCGTCAGCAGCTCCAGATCGTTATCGAGATCCTCGGAGTCAATATAACGAACATTGACCTTGGTCTGGTTGCGGATCCCCGCATGAATCAACGACTCATTGAGAGACTTGTAGGCATCCAGAAGCTCCATGTATTTGCCGACCATGGCAATGGTCACCTGATGTTTTGGGTTGAGCTGATTTTCTACCACCCAATCCCAGGAACTGATATCAGCCTCACTGTATTCCAGATGAAGTTTTTCCATCACGATCTGATCGAGGCCACGGCGCTGCAGATCTCTGGGAATCGCATAAATCGTTCGCGCATCCAGCAACGGCACCACAGCCCTCTCTTCCACGTTGGTGAAGAGAGAGATCTTTTTGCGTTGCCCTTCATCCAGCTCAACCTCGCATCGGCACAACAGGATATCGGGCGACAGGCCTATGGAGCGCAATTCTTTAACGGAGTGCTGGGTGGGTTTGGTCTTTGTTTCTCCCGCCGTTGCAATATAGGGCACCAGCGTCAAATGAATCAGGATGGAACGGCTGGAGCCCAGCTCCAGCTTCAACTGACGAACCGCCTCAAGGAAGGGCTGCGACTCGATATCGCCAACGGTACCACCAATTTCCACAATGGCGACGTCGACCCCCTCACCACCGGCCAGCACCCTGCGTTTAATCTCATCCGTCACATGGGGGATGACCTGAACGGTACCCCCCAGAAAGTCGCCACGGCGTTCGCGACGCAGGATTGTTTCGTAGACCTTGCCGCTCGTGAAATTGTTGCGCTTGTTCATCCTGGAGGAGAGAAAGCGCTCGTAGTGACCGAGGTCAAGGTCTGTTTCAGCGCCATCTTCGGTGACAAAGACCTCGCCGTGCTGAAACGGACTCATAGTGCCGGGATCAACATTGAGATAGGGATCGAGCTTCAGGATAGTGACACTGAGACCATGGGCCTCCAGAATCGAGCCCAGTGATGCCGAAGCGATACCCTTCCCCAAGGAAGATACAACACCGCCGGTAACAAAAATATAACGTGTCATTTAGACCCTTCCGAACATTTTGGATACTGCGTCAAGAATGCCGAACTCATACCAAACAGAACAGGTATGTTTTTGAAAAGTAGAGCGATTTTTTATTTAATCAGGAGATGATTCAGAGCGACGCCCATCGGTTTCGAGATGGGGAATCAGACTACCAGAAACCCCGGTATCGCTCAATGAATATTACGACCTGAAGTCCCACTGTACCGTGCAACCCTGCTCATCGGGTTGCACCTGGAAGCCCTCGCAAATCCACAAATCACCAACTGCCACTAACACGTCATCCCGATAGAGCAGGGGTACCCGGCCACGCAACCAGGGCTCCAGACCATATTCCTGAAACAGCTTCTTCAATGTATTGGATGCACTGCGCCCGACCGGCTTGCAGCGTTCACCGCCGTTGCGAAAACGCACTTCAAAGGCATCGACATCTGTTTTCAGCCTGATCCCACGCCCCTGCTCCAGACGAAAACTCAATGTGCTCTTATCCGGCAAATCCAGCTCGCCCCTACCATCCCAATGAAGCGAGACCGGTAGATAGTCAGGGGTATCGGGGTCACCGGGTAACAAATAAAGACGGCGCTGGTACCGGCGCAACTGAATGCCCGCCCAGCTTACCAGCGGTTCGGCATCGGCTTTCGCGGGCAACAGCTCGTGAAGCACGGCATCGATGATTTTATGACCCGGTTGTGCCAGATCATGTTGGCCCGCCCAGTGTCGCAGCAGATTCGCCTGCCGCAACTCATCAAAAGACATCAATGCCTCGAGACTGATACTCCACCCCAGCCTCTCCCTGTGTTCGTAGGCGGCTATCCGATCCTGAGCTGCCAGCATATCGGATAACTGATCACTGTCACGACACAACCGGGCGCTGTGAGCGACCCTTGTGGCATAATCTGGCCAGTGTTCAGCCAGAACCGGGATCACTTTATGGCGCAGAAAATTGCGGTCAAAGGACACATCTTCATTGCTCTCATCTTCTATCCAGACCAACCCTTCAGCAAGGGCATAGTGCTCCAGGTCCGACCGGGAGAATGGTAACAGTGGTCTCAATAGCTCTGCGTTACCCAGGTCGCGCGAGGCAGGCATGCCGGCCAGACCTCTGGGCCCACTGCCTCGCAGTAAGCGATAGAGCACTGTTTCAACCTGGTCATCGGCATGGTGACCCAGCAGCAACAGGGAATCCTGTGGGAGACGCTTTTCAAAAGCCCGATAGCGGGCAATTCGGGCGGCCTCTTCGACACCCTGGCCGTTAACAATGACAGAGGCCTGCTCAATACTTAATGTCACTCCGAGCCCATCACAAACCTGCTGACAATGCTGTTCCCAGCTTTCCGCATTCAACGATAGCTGATGATTGACATGAATGGCACTGACCGCATCCATCCCCAATAGCTTGACCAGCGACACGAGCAGAACATGAGAGTCGAGACCACCGCTATAACCCACATAGCAATGACTGGCGTCACGCAGTCTGGGCAAGTAGGAAGCAAGGAGATCTGGGGTATAGGCCATGGTAGAGATCTATGGAAGTCGGCTCCCTACGTTAATGGCTACCGTCTGCCAAGGCAAGGCTACCGAAAATGGCAGCATTGCCAATATCACCATATCCCTGTCGGACAGATGAGCACGGGCAACGATAGGGGAGCTTGCTAGTCTATACTTTTATAGAGGCGTAAATTTTTATATGGTTTGCGTTGGGCTAGAGGTATTTTCCTATGTCTGCCAATTATTCACAAAAAGAAGAGAGTAACCCCCCAAAAAAAGGGCGGAAACTCTACAAAGGTGAACTAACAGTCGATGCACTGCGGGATGAAAACGATGCGTTCCGCGGCACCGGGGGCATCAGTGAAGAAAGCCGGGCCTGGGGTTTCAAACCGGCATTTTACGATATGGAAACCGCCACGGTTCATCCCTCAAAATTTCCCAACGGCAGCGAGGCTCCCATGCATGTTCTGGATGGCCTGCCCCCCGAACTGATTGTCTCCCGCCAGAAAAATGGCAAGGTCAACTCGGTGAAACCCGGTGTAATCTCCGGCTTCGTCCAGAATAATCGTTTTTATACCCGAGAACAGGCCGCCCTGGCCACTGCACAAATGCGTGATCGCACACAGATGCTGAGCGATCCGGAACAGCACAATCAGCTGTTGTCAGTCTGGGAAAAATTTGTCGTCGACCAATCTTATCCCAGTGATTTTATCAGGCCGGTGGTCGAGGATTCCTGGCGCCGCTGCCAACAATTACATACCGATCCGGAGTTACAACATGCACCGTTGATTGGCGATAATAGTCTGCTTGAATATCGTCGATTTCTACAGACAGATCTCATGCGTGCCGCCCAACCCATCATGAAACGTGCTTCAGAGGTGCTGTTTCGCTCGAACAGTCTTATCCTTCTGGCCGATTCAGAGGGGCTCATTCTCGATATTCATGCCGATGACAACGTGCTGAGTCATGCCAGTGACATAAACTTGATTCAGGGCGGAGTCTGGGATGAAAAAACAGCGGGCACCAATGCGATCGGCACGGCACTCGCCGCAGCCGAACCTGTTCAGTTGTATGGCGCAGAACACTTCTGCGCAGGCATCAAGCACTGGACCTGCTCCGCGGATGTCATCAGGGATCCGCACGATGGTCGGGTGCTGGGAGCGGTAGATTTATCCGGCCTGACGGACAGCTATCAGAGCAATGCCCTGGATTTCGCCATTATGGCTGCACGGCTCATCGAGTCCAATCTGGCCAAGGAGTATTTTAAATCCCGCAATAACGTTATCGAAGCGACCAAGACCATGTTTTTGGGCTGGAAAACCGAAGGGTTACTGGCGTTTGATCGGCGGGGCCGGCTGGTAAAGGCCAACAGCCAGGCACATACCACACTGAAAGCGCTCGGCGCAGACCTGGTGCTCACGCCTCAATGCAGGCTGCCGGCATTGGATCTGGAAATGCCAGATGCCCCCGCCAATACGCCGTCCTGGCTTCTCGAACAATTACGCCTTCCCATTGAGCTGAAAGGACAAAGGGTTGGCACACTGATTGTACTCTCCGCCCAGCACAAATGAGCGATACAACCCTTCGACTCACCAGGAGAGAATTGCCGATATAATGCCTTTTTAATAGCGAATGTTTTCAGGAGTTCCCGTAACCCATCAGCCTCTCGTAGCGCTTTTCCAGAAGAGCATCTATGGGCGTCTCCAAAAGCTGATCAACCTGCAGAGATAACCGCTCCCGGAGTGTATTGGCCATGGCCTCAATATCCCGATGCGCACCACCCATTGGCTCTGGAATGGTTTCATCAATGATGCCCAGTTCCTGTAATACAGAAGATGTGACACCCATCGCTTCAGCGGCATCCGGAGCCTTGGCAGACGTCTTCCAGATAATGTTGGCACACCCCTCAGGCGAGATCACAAAATACGTAGCGTATTGCAACATATTCAGGTAATCGCCGACACCAATCGCCAGCGCACCACCGGAGCTTCCTTCACCGATAACCGTGCAGATAATCGGTGTTTTAAGACGTGACATCACCGCGAGGTTTTGAGCGATCGCCTCGCTGATGCCACGTTCTTCAGAGTCTATACCGGGGTAGGCCCCGGGCGTATCGATCAATGTCAGTACAGGCATTTTAAAGCGCTCAGCCATTTCCATCAGGCGCAATGCCTTGCGGTAACCCTCTGGTTTTGGCATACCGAAATTGCGATAGACTTTCTCTGTCACACCGCGACCCTTCTCTTCACCAATAACCATCACCGGTTTGCCGTCGAGGCGGGCAACACCACCAACAATGGCTCTATCATCCCCGAAATGTCGATCACCGTGCAGCTCCTCAAACTCCGTAAAAATCCGGCTGATGTAATCCAGGGTGTAAGGACGCTGGGGATGACGGGCCACCTGTACAATCTGCCATGCCGAAAGGTCAGAGTAGATCTTCTCTGTCAATCGCCGACTTTTGTCACGGAGTTTGGCCACTTCATCGGTAATATTCAGCTCGTTGTCATTACCAACCAACTGCAATTCTTCAATCTTTGCTTCAAGTTCTGCAATCGGTTGCTCAAAATCGAGGTAATTGAGATTCATAGGTTTTTTTGTCCGTGGAATTGGATTACAGCCATCTCAGGGCAGACATCCAGCAATTGTAATGGCAGCAGGAAGTAATGCATACCCGGCTAGAACCGGAGATGAATGCCATTATTACCCAGCAGCTCTCTCAGTTTATGCAATAGATCATCCTCCGGGGACACCGCCCAGTGTTCTCCCAGCATGATCTCTCCCGAGGCGACACTCGATTGATAGTTGATTCTCACCGGGCAGGCCCCATCACTGAACGGCGACATAATGTCTACCAATTGATCCAGGCAGGTGCTGCCAAGTTTCTCCTGATTGATATTCAGGGAAATGGCCTTGAGGTAATTGACCCGCGCCTCAAAAAGATTCCTGACATGATCAGCCCGCATTTTCAAGCCACCAGTGTAGTCGTCTTCAGCGACCTGACCTTCGACCACCAACAGGGCATCCTTGTCAATTTTATCGCGATGGGCCTTGTAGGCATCAGCGAAGATGGCCACTTCAATGCGCCCGCTGCGGTCATCCAGTGTAATCACAGCCATGTTGTCTCCCCGCCGGGTTTTGATGACCCGCATACCGACCACCAGGCCGGCCACCAGCTGGCTCTTCTTGTCTGGTTTAAGATCGGCTATGCGACTGTGCACAAAGTGCTTCAACTCCTCCAGGTATTCATCGACCGGGTGCCCGGTAAGATAGAGACCCAACGTTTCTTTCTCACTGCGCAGGCGCTCCTTGGCACTTAGCCCCCGCTGCTGCTGAAAACTCTGGTAACCAATTTCCGGGGCACTTTCCTGGGGTGTAGCACCGAATAGATCTGTCATGCCGGCATCTGTATTACGGGAATTTTGCTCAGCAATTTTCACAGCTTCTTCACTGGCTGCCAGCATCACTGCCCGGCGATAGCCGATCTCTCCCGTTGGTCCGATGGCGTCCAGAGCACCACACCGTATCAAGGCCTCCAGGGCTCGTTTATTAAGTTTGTGCCCATCAACCCGGGCACAAAAGTCAAACAGGTCGCCGAACGAGCCGCTCTCTTCCCGGGCAGCAATAATACTGTTGACCGGCCCCTCACCAAGCCCCTTGATGGCACCGAGCCCGTAAATCACTTCATTGTCATCAGAGACCGTGAACGCAAATCGACCGCGATTGACATCCGGTGGCAACACAACGAGATCCATCGCCCGACACTCATCAATCAAGGTCACCACTTTGTCGGTATTCTGCATATCAGCTGACAACACTGCCGCCATGAATTCCGCCGGATAATGGGCTTTTAGCCACGCCGTCTGATAAGCCAGCAACGCATAAGCGGCGGAGTGAGACTTGTTAAAACCATAACCGGCAAACTTTTCAACAAGATCAAAAATCTTCACCGCAAGGTCAGGATCTATCCCCTGTTGACGGGCACCCTCTTCGAAAATACTGCGCTGCTTGGCCATTTCTTCGGGCTTTTTCTTACCCATGGCGCGACGCAACATATCGGCACCACCCAGCGTGTATCCAGCCAGCACCTGAGCGATCTGCATGACCTGTTCCTGGTAGACAATTACACCGTAAGTCGGACCCAGCACGGGTTTCAGTGACTCATGCTGAAATTTTGCATCCGGGTAGGCCACCTGGGCGCGACCGTGCTTGCGATTGATGAAATCATCCACCATGCCCGACTGCAGTGGACCGGGCCTGAACAGTGCCACCAACGCGACAACATCCTCAAAGCAGTTCGGCTCCACCCGCTTGATCAAATCTTTCATTCCCCGGGATTCAAGCTGAAACACCGCAGTCGTTTCCGCACGCCGCATCAAACCATAGGTTGCCTCGTCATCCAGCGGAATTGCGTCAATCGCAATGGGGGCTTCACCGACCTTTGCCAGACGTTGATTGACCATTTTGATGGCCCCGTCAATGATGGTCAGTGTTCGCAAACCGAGAAAGTCAAACTTCACCAGACCCGCTTTCTCTACATCATCCTTGTCAAATTGAGTCACCAATCCCTCGCCGTTTTCATCACAGTAGAGGGGCGCAAAATCTGTCAGGGTGGTTGGCGCGATCACGACACCACCGGCATGCTTACCAACATTGCGGGTGACGCCTTCAAGCTGAAGCGCCATCTCCCAGATTTCCTGAGCTTCTTCATCACTTTCCAGAAACTCTCGCAGGACCTCCTCCTGGGCAACCGCTTTTTCCAGCGTCATACCGATATCCGGTGGAATCATTTTCGATAGCTTATCTGCCAGGCCATAGGCCTTTCCCTGAACGCGTGCCACATCGCGAACAACCGCTTTGGCGGCCATGGTGCCAAACGTGATGATCTGGGAAACCGCATCCCTGCCATAGCGATCCGCCACATAGGCAATCACCCGATCGCGATTGTCCATACAGAAGTCAATATCAAAATCCGGCATCGATACCCGCTCGGGGTTGAGAAAGCGCTCAAACAGCAGGTCGTATTCGAGCGGATCAAGGTCCGTGATGCCCAGCGCATAAGCCACCAGGGAGCCGGCGCCGGAACCTCGGCCCGGTCCGACAGGAATATCGTTATCTTTGGCCCAGCGGATAAAGTCCATGACAATGAGAAAGTAGCCGGGGAAACCCATCTGAATGATGATATCCAGCTCAAAGCGCAACCGATCAAGATAGACCTGACGCTGGGCCTGGTAATCTGTCGCAGACGAGTCGAGCAGTTTTTCCAGGCGCCGATCCAAATCCTCGAAAGAGACCTTCTCGAAAAAACTGTCCTTGGTCATACCCTCCGGAATCGGGTAATCCGGCAGAAAGTACTCACCCAGTTTTAAATCCAGCGTGCAGCGTTTGGCGATCTCGACACTATTTTCGAGGGCCTCCGGCAAATCGGAAAACAACTCGGTCATCTCTTCCGGCGAGCGGAGGTATTGTTGATCACTGTAGCGCCGCTCTCTACGAGGGTCGCCGAGTACCCGTCCCTCGCCGATGCAGACCCGTGCCTCATGGGCTTCAAACTGCTCGCGGTCAAGGAATCGAACATCATTGGTTGCCACCACAGGACAGCGGTACCTTGCGGCAACCGGCAGCAACTCATGAATGAAGTTCTCTTCATCCGGCCGACCGGTTCTGGTTAGCTCCAGATAAAACCGGTCCGGAAAATCGGCCAGCCAGCCCTGCAGCAGCTCTTTGGCATAATCCGATTTACCTGAAAGCATGGCCTGGCCCACATCGCCCAGACGACCTGACAGGACAATCAACCCGTCACTGGCCTCGCTAACCCACTGGCGTTCGACATGGGGTATCCCCCGCCGCTGCCCCTCCTGAAAGGCTCGTGAAATGAGCTTGGTAAGGTTGCGATAACCCTGCTGATTCATCACCAGCAATGTGACACTGGTAGGCACACCATCGGGAACCGGACTGATCATCTGCAAATCTGCACCGCAAATGGGTTTAACCCCGACGGCCTGTGCTGCCTGATAAAACTTGACCAGCCCGTAGAAGTTGGTGACATCCGTCAATCCGATTGCGGGCATACCCAGTTGAACCACCTGTTGCACCAGCGGTTTGATCCTTACCATTCCGTCAACAAGCGAATATTCACTGTGCAGGCGAAGGTGCACAAACGATGTTTCCACGGCGGATCTTCTCTCCTCTACTGTCATGGGCACTGATTTCAAACCCTAATCGTCTTCAGGAACCAGACTTACTGGCATTTGGTTTGCGCTTGGCGGTTTTGGGAATTCTGACCTTATGGATAACCTTTGCACCTGCCTCATCACACTGTTGAGTCGCCGCACAGCGCAGTTCATCCAGGGACCGCTCCCAGCAATCTTCCATAAACTGGGGATCGGGCAGAATGTCCCTGTCTGACTGGAAGGAGACACTGATGCGACCGTCATAGCTCACGGCGTTAAACATCAGTGTCAGCCCTTCCACCAATGGCGCCAGCGCAGACACATAGACCAGCTTCGCCCCCCGCATATAAAGTGGCCACTGTGGGCCAGGTACATTGGTCATGACACAGTTGCCGATCCCCGCCAGTGTTTTTCTCGACAAATGACTGTGTGTAGCCATGCCAATACCCAGAGCCATGGTAAAGGAAGGCATGTGCCGGGTGATATCGGTCATATCTTTTGCTCCCTGGGCTTCCTCGAGAGCAGCGCTGGTGGAGGTATCCCACTGGATCGCTTCTAGCCTCTCCAGCGGGTCAACAACCTGTGTATGCAACGGCGGGGTCATCACCGCCATGGTTTGTTTGCCTTTGTGGTCTCTTTTATTCTGTCTGACCGGAACAATCGCGCGCAGTGAATGATACGGCAGCTCGTCCTTGTCCTGCAGGTAATGGTGTAATGCGCCCCCACACAGGGCCAGCAATACGTCATTGACAGTGGCACCGTTCACCGCACGCTTGATGGATCGAATATCCTCAAGGGGAAAATCCACACCACCGAATACCCGGTGAGGACTGACGTGATCCCGATTGAAACGGGTTTCTGGCCTGACAATCGTTTCCTTCGGCTCCATATCCTGTCTCAGGGTTTTCACCAGTAGTTTTTTCCCCAGCGCCGGCAGCATGTTGATCAAGTCAAAACCTGTTTCAAAATTATGCCTGGTGTTGTTCACCAGGGTATTGACCAGTAGCGTCCCCAATTTCGGTTTTGGCTGTGGCTTCCATTGCCGCTCTATAATCTCTCTATCCGGTTCCGGTGACTTGTCGTGGAACAAGCCAGCCAAGTCAATGGCTGCCGCACCATCCACAGCACAGTGATGAATTTTGGTATAAATAGCGAACGAGCCCTTGGGCATTGAGGGGATGTTATCCAGTCCTTCGATAACATACATCTCCCAGAGAGGCCTGGACATGTCCAGAGGACGAGAATGCAACCGGGCAGCGAGGATACAAAATTGCCGCCAATCCCCAGGCTTTGGTAACGCAAGATGCCGGACATGGTATTCGAGATCAAAGTTTTCATCGTCCACCCAATAGGGGTGATCGACATCCAGCGGCATTCTCATTAACCGGGAGCGGAAGACATGAGAAATGTCCAGGTGTTCGTCGATATGCTGCAATATACTTTTGAAACGAACCGTTCCTTTCTCAGCAGTGGACTGATCATAAATATAGAGCAACCCCAAATGTCCCGGCGTAGAGGGTGTCTCGGCATAGAGATAAACCGAATCGTGGCCACTTAACTGTTTCATTGAAATTCCCGTATTGTAGTGAATATATCAACTGGGTATTGACCAGCGATAGTCATAGGGATTTTGCGGGCAGACAAGCATTTCCTTTGTAGGCTATTGCCATACTCCAAGTAAGAAGGCGGCGGGATGAGGCAGGCCTGCCTGACTTTAGAAATAACATTACAGTGGGTACCCGCTTGCGTATTGCCCATCTAGCATAGCAAAAAACCCCTCTTTGCAGGGTCGGGCAACTGGTCAGCCAGGAAACTGTGTCTCACTGGCGATCAGGTCAAAACGCCCTGACGGGCTGACAGCAAACTTTTTACCGGTTCAAAAGATTTTCGATGAATTAGGCAAGGGCCCAGCAAAGCAATAGCTTCGCGGTGCGCCCTGGTCCCGTATCCTTTATGAGAGGCAAAACCGTACCCGGGAAATACCTGCTCCGCCAGACACATTTCAGCATCGCGACACACCTTAGCCAGTATAGAAGCCGCGCTGATAGCCGGAACTCTATCATCACCACCGACTACGGCTTCAGCCGCATACCCCCAGTCCGGGAGCCGGTTTCCATCAACGGCCACATACTCAGGTTTCAGTGTCAGGCCATCGACTGCCCGCACCATGGCCATCATGGTGGCACGAAGAATGTTGTATTGGTCAATCTCGTCCACAGAAGCTCTGGCGATATGCCAGCTGAGTGCTTTTTCCCTGATTTCCTCAGCCAATTGATTTCGACGGGTAGCAGAAAGCTTCTTGGAATCGGCCAGCCCAGCCACCGGTTTTCGGGGATCGAGAATCACGGCAGCCGTAACGACATCACCGGCCAGTGGCCCTCGACCAACCTCATCGACCCCCGCCAGCAATTCTCCCCGGTAACGGAGCTGGACAACGCTCATCGCCTGCGGTCCTCCAATAAGTCCACTAACGCCTGGGCTGCGGCTCGATTGCCGCCGTGGCGAAGCGTCTGGTGAAGCTCAGTAAATCGCTGTTGCAGCACCCGAACTTTTTTCTCGTCCAGGAAATACGCCAACACGGCATCGCTTAGCTTATCCACGGTGGCATTATCCTGAAGCAGTTCCGGCACCAGTGTTTCTGACGCGAGTAGATTCGGTAACGATACCCAGGGGACTTTCAGCATTCGGGAAACCAGCGCATAGGTCCATTTACCCAGACGGTAGCTCACCACCATGGGCTTGTTGAGCAACAGCGCTTCTAACGCCGATGTGCCGGACGACAACAGCACAACATCTGCCGCCGCCATGGCCAGATGAGATTGGCCTTCGAGCAACGTGACAGACAGCTCGGGATATTCATTCAACAGACCATTTAACTGCTCCAGGCGATCATGGCTGGCGGCGGGGACAATCAGGTGCAAACCGGGCAACCGCCGACGACAGCTTTGTGCCACCTCAAGGAATAACCGACCCAGGGAATCAACTTCAGAGGCCCTGCTACCCGGCATCAGCGTCAATATACGCCCGACTTCCGGAAGATTTAGCGTCTTGCGGGCCTGCATGCTGTCTGTAACGAGAGGAATTTCCTCGGCGAGGGGGTGGCCCACAAAAACCACCGGGACATCATGCTGTTTATAGAAATCTGCTTCAAACGGCAGAAGTGTCAGCATTAAATCCACTGCACTGGCTATTTTTTTTACCCGGCCCTGACGCCAGGCCCAAACGGAGGGGCTGACATAGTGTGCCGTCAATAACCCCTGCTGCCTGAGTTTTTTTTCAAGCCCCAGGTTAAAATCCGGAGAATCGATACCCACCACCAGATCAAACCGGTTCTTGATAAAGTGGTGATAAAGATTACGCCGAATTCGAAGTAATTCAGGCAGTCTTTTCAGCGGCTCAATAAACCCCATCACTGACAGACGATCCATGGGGAATAAAGAGCGAAAGCCCTCGGACAACATTTTATCGCCACCGATGCCCTCAAACTGCGCATCTGGATAGTGTGATTTTAGAGACCTGATGATGCCCGCACCCAATTGATCGCCGGATGACTCCCCGGCAACCAGACCAATTTTAAGGGGGGATGACATGGGTTAACGAAGAATACCGCGTGAAGAGGCGCGAACAGAATCAACCAGCAATTTTACTGGTGGCTGTTCCCTGGCCAGGGTCTCCAGCAAACCAATGGCCTCCTGCAGACCATACCCCTGCCGGTAAAGAATTTTGAAACCCTGTTTGACAGCCGCAATCGCGTCTCTATCAAAACCGCGCCGTTTGAGCCCTTCAGCATTGATGGTTTTTGCCTCTGCTGGTGAACCAGCCGCCATGACATAAGCGGGCAGATCCTGGGTTAAATAGGCTGCGGCACCGGTAAAACTATGAGCGCCAATGGACACAAACTGATGGATCAGGGCATATCCGGAAATAATCGCCCAATCACCCACATGGACATGCCCCGCCAAAGACGCATTATTGACCAGGATACAGTTGTCACCCACCACACAGTCATGACCTATATGCACATAGGCCATCAACAGGTTATTGCTTCCAATTGAGGTTAGGCCCTGGTCCTGAATAGTACCCCGATGGATGGTGACGCCCTCGCGAATGGTGTTGTTATCACCAATTTCCAGGCGGGTCGGCTCACCCTTGTACTTCAGGTCAGGGGTATCTTCGCCAATCGTGGAGAATTGAAAAATTCGATTGTTTTCGCCAATGGTGGTCAGCCCTCGAATCACCACATGGGAATGAATCACCGTGCCAGCCCCGATAACGGTATCGGGGCCGATAACGGTCCAGGGTCCGACTTGGACACCATCACCCAACACAGCAGAGGGATCAATAATGGCGCGGGGATCAACGAGAGACATAGGCTAATAGGTTTTCAGGGCGCACAGAATCGTCGCTTCACAAGCCAATTCACCATCGACCGTTGCGCGGCATTTAAATCGCCAGATAGTTCGCTTGACGGAATCAACTTGCGCCTCGAGCATCAATCTGTCTCCCGGAATCACTTGCCGTTTGAAGCGGACCCCATCAACGCCGGCAAACAAGTACAGTGCGTTGTCATCCGCATATTTGTCCTCAGTTACGAATCCCAACACACCGGCGGCCTGAGCCATAGCTTCAATAATCATCACACCCGGAAAAATCGGCACGTTGGGGAAATGCCCGTTAAATACTTCTTCGTTGGCGGTAATATTTTTGTAGGCAAGAATTCGCTTGCCCGGATCAAGCTCCACCACCCTATCGATCAGAAGGAAGGGGTAACGGTGCGGCAACCGCTTCTTTATTTCAGTAATATCCATCAGCTTTTCTCATATACTGCAGGGCGACAATAACAGCGGCGGCTATAATTTTTTTTCCAGTTGCCTGACTCGCTGAGCCAGATCATCCAGTTGATTAAACCGAACTGCATTTTTTTTCCATTCACGGGTTTTACTAAACATTGTGCCGGATGAATAGGAACCTGGCTCAAGGAGCGATTTTGTCAGTATGGTTCCACCGGTCAAATGGGATCCATCACAGAGTGTGATATGACCCACACAACCGGCCCTGCCGGCAAAAGTACAGTTTTTTCCGATAATTGTACTGCCTGATATGCCCGTGAAGGCTGCCATGGCAGTATTTTCGCCCACATGAACGTTATGAGCTATCTGAACGTGGTTATCCACAATCACACCATCTTCAATGACCGTGTCATCAAGTGCACCACGGTCTATGGTGGTACAGGCACCTATTTCGACATTGTTGCCAATCACAACCCCACCAAGCTGATGTATCTTGATCCAGCGCCCCTGATGTTGAGCAAAACCGAAGCCATCCGCGCCGATAACTGCACCACTGTGAACGGTGACAAAGTCACCCAATACAACACCGTGGTAGATACTGACATTACCGGCAATTCGACAGTTTTCACCAATCGCGACGTTGTTATCGATAATAGTGCCCGCACCAATCCGGGTATTGGCTCCAACCTTCACTCCTTCGCCAATCACCGCTAGCGGACCAATTGATGCGCTCGGATCAATATTGGCGCAGTCCGCCACAACGGCACGGGGATGGATGCCAGCGGCAACAACCGGTGCGCGATCAAATAAAGCGGTCGTCAGTGCATAACCCAGATAGGGGTTAGCCACAACCAGCATTTGGCCGGCATAGTATTCCGCCATTTCCGAATCCAGAATTACGACCCCGGCCTGCGTTCTATCCAGGTCCTGGCGATAGGCACTATTGGCAAGAAATGCCAATTCATTCGCACCCGCCAGACGGAGTGTATTAATACCGGAGATGCGAAAATCGGAGTCGCCGCGAACGTCGGCACCAATGTGCTCGGCAATATCCTTAAGAGAATAACTGACTGTCACCCTCAAGTGTCCTCTATTTGATAATCAACAGACTTACTTTGTCTTTTTATTCAAGCGATCGGTAAGCTTGTCTGTGATATCCAGTGAGGGGGCCGCAGTGACCACCGCCTCAGCATTAATCAATAATACGATCCCCTCCTCATCGACAACTTCCTGGAGTGCCTCGGCGGCTTTTGGTCGCAATTCCTGAACAATACTGTTCTGTAAATCTTTCTGATCCGCCTGGATTTTTCGGGTTATCAGCTCCAGGTCGGCGCGGTAATACTCCATTTTTTTCTGGGCATCCTCTGCCTGCTCCTTGGACCAGGTCATACTTTTGCTATCAACTTCCTGCTTCAGTGCCTTCATGTCGGCAACCGTACCCTCGTATTTGGCTTCCAGTCCAGCGTAGTCCGACTCACCCTGCTTTTGTTTAAGGCGGGCCTTGGCCACATCAGTACCAAAAATTGCCCTGCCAAAATCCACAATGGCGATATTTCCCTCCGCCGCATTTGCCTCAGCCGAAAATGCAGAGGCGCTACACAGGGCGACGGTGATAATGAATAACTTTTTTACTAGGCGCACATCAATTCTCCATTCGTTTTAATTAAATTATCAAAAAGTCTGCCCGAGCTGAAACTGGAAGACTTCACGCTCATCCTCTTCACCAGCATTCAATGGGAAGGCGATACTGGCCGTTATCGGCCCGAAGCCACTGATCCAGGTGCCACCGATACCCACCGAGTAGCGGAGTTCACCGACGTCCGGCTCCTGACAGAAATCTTCACCCCTATCACCGCAATCAGTATCAAAAACGTTACCCGCATCAAGGAAAACAGCAGCCTGCAGAGATCGCTGATCCTTGATAAAGGGAACAGGGAACATGACCTCTACACTACCAGCAACCAGTACATTACCACCAAAGGGATCATCATCCGTTTCACAGGTACTCAGGTCATTGGCATCTACACAATTGAAGGGGTTCCTCGAGATATCTCGTGGGCCAAGCGTATTATTCTTGTAGCCACGCACCGAACCATTGCCACCACCGTAGTAATGTTTGAAGAAGGGGAATACCGAGGTGCCACCGTAACTTTCACCATAACCCAGGTCTGCCCGCAGCCGCATGGTGAGCGAAGAAGTCAATGGACGGTAATGTTGCCCTGCGTAGGATGCCTTGTAATATTCGAGATCACTTCCGGGGACAGCCAGTTCCCCTGTCACCCGGTGAGAGGTGCCCGTGGTTGCAAGCCTGCCACGGTTGAGGGTGGAATAACCCCAGGAGAGACTGGTCGTAAAGATATTAAAGTTGTCCCCGTTCCGGTCAATAAATTCCTTAACGCCTTCAGAGGCAAATGCTCCCTCATCAATTTTCAGATTTTCGAAACCGAGGCCAAAACCAACGCTTGAAATCTCGGATATGGGGTAACCAAACGTCAGGTTGCCACCAAAGCTGTCCGTGGTGAAACTGGACAGATTCACCTCACCATAATCGGTCTTGCGGTAGAAAACCCCAAACCCCGCAGAAATTCCATCCCGGGTAAAATAGGGGTCAGTGGCACTAAAAGAGAAGTTGGTAGAGTATTGACTACGGTTGACACCTATTCCGACATTGTTGCCAGTACCAAGAAAATTGCGCTCCTGAATATTGCCGCCGATCACCAAACCGTAGGTTTGAGCAAAGCCCAGACTCGCGCCGATACTGCCCGACGGCTGTTCTTCAACCGTGTAAACCACATCAACCTGGTCGTTGGTACCCGGTACCTGCTGTGTATCCACGTTCACTTCTTTAAAAAAGCCAGTGCGGTTCAGACGGGTTTTGGATTGTTCGATTTTTCTGGTCGAGGCAGATGCACCTTCCATCTGTCGCATCTCACGACGTAAGACTTCATCCATGGTCTTAGTGTTGCCACGGAACTCAATCCGCCTGACATAGGCACGCTTACCGGGATTGATAAAAAACGTTACTGTTGCAGTTTTATCGTCCTCATTAATCTCTGGAGAACCGTTAACCTCTGCAAATGTATAGCCCTCATTCCCCAAACGCTGGGTGATAAGTTCTGAGGTATTGGTCATCGATACTTGGGAGAACGTCTGTTCTTTCTTCAGCATGATGAGGCGGCGAATTTCACCCTCGGACACAATCAGGTCACCGGCCAGCCTGATTTCATCCACCGTATAAATATCACCCTCATTGATATTCACTGTAATAAAGACCGATTTGCGATCCGGACTGATGGTGACCTGCGAGGATTCAATACTAAACTTCAGATAACCACGATCAAGATACCAGGATTCAATTCGCTCAATATCGCCAGCCAGTTTCTCTCTGGAATATTTGTCATCACCAAATATCCAGGAAAGCCAATTCGTGGTTTTCAGCTCGAACAACCTCATCAGCTCTTCTTTTTCAAAGGCGCGGTTACCGACAATGTTGATTTTTTTGATTGAGGCAACCTGACCTTCGTCCACAATAATATTGATAGCAAGGCGGTTCCTTGGCATCTCCTGAAGCTCAGTAGTCACTTTTGCGCCGTATCGACCCTGCGACACATACTGGCGTTCGAGCTCTTGCGACATCCCGTCAAGAATGGATTGGCGAAATATTTGCCCCTCGGCCAGGCCGTTATCCCGTAGTGCTTTCAATAACTCTTCTGTTTGTATCGCCTTGTTACCCTCAAAGGTTATTTGGGCGACAGCGGGGCGCTCCTTGACAGAGACAATCAGAATGCCGCCATCCCGCGATATACGAATATCATCAAAATAGCCTGTGCGGAAAAGTGCTCTCGTGGCGCGACGTACCGTATCGTCATCCACCAGATCGCCTACGCTCAGCGGCATGGAAGCAAACACGGTGCCGGAGGACACCCGCTGCAAACCATCGATACGAATATCTTCGACCTGAAACACTTCCGCTCGAACCGAGACAGCCAGGAAAAAAAGGCACAACAATAGATAAAAGTGTTTCATTGGAGATTGGTTTTCTCTTGATTCTTGTTGGTTACAGCAGCTACAGCCGCATCAGATCATTGTAGAGGGCGAGCAACATCAGCCCAATCACTAGGAACATCCCAATCCGGAAGCCGATCATCTGGACTTTATCGGACACCGGTTTCCCTTTTATTGCTTCTATCATGTAATACATCAGGTGTCCCCCATCCAGCACCGGGATGGGAAGCAAATTCAAAACACCCAGACTAACACTGAGAAAGGCCAAAAATCCGAGATAGGCCGTAAACCCGTATTGGGCAGAAGCGCCCGCCACTTTAGCAATCGTGATGGGCCCACTCAAGTGTTTTGAGGAAATCAGTCCAGTCAGCATCTTTTTTACCGAGTCGAGTATCAACACAGACATATTCCATGTCTGTTCAACACCCCGGCCAAGCGCTGCAAACACGCCGTAATCCGTTTTTCGGATCATATGCTCAGGCCATTCGGGCATCTGAACGGACATGCCCACCTGCCCTATTGCCTTACCATCCTCGCCGTTGACCCGCTCGGGTACCAGGCGCGTTGCAAGGACATCCTCACCTCTCTGCACACTGAGCTCGATGGCAACAGCCGGCCTGGCCCGCACATAATTAACCCAGCTGATCCAGTCGTCCATCGCTATGCCATCAGCCTTTAATATCCTATCGCCGGTAACCAGACCCGCCTGATCTGCCGGACCACCGGAAGTAATGTTTTCGGCAACCGGAAGAATTGGAGGCGTGTAGAGCTTCAGTCCCAGTCCGCCGATAGGATCTGGCTGATCGGCTTCCATCAACCAGGTTTCCAGTTGACCTCGATACTCATAGGTCTGGGTCCTGTCAGGCTGTTTAGCCGTGAAACTTATCGAGCCCGTCTCACCAATCCGACCGACCAACTGCTCATTGAGTGCTTGCCAGGTAGGTGTAGGCTTGCCATCGACTGCAACAATTTCCTGTCCCTGCTGCAAGCCGGCACGCTCCGCCACTGAACCCGGGGCAACCGAATCAATAACGGGTGCCATACCGGTAACACCCAGGCTGTATATCAACCAGTAGACCAGAATAGCCAGCACAAAATTGGCCACTGGGCCGGCAATAACCACGGCCATCCGCTGCCAAACGCTCTTTTGAGTAAACGCATACGGCAAGTCTTCAACAGCCACATTGCCCTCACGCTCATCCACCATCTTCACATAACCCCCGAGAGGCAGTGCGGCGATGACAAACTCTGTACCCAATCGATCGTGCCAGCGCACCAGCGGTGTGCCAAACCCGACGGAGAAACGCAACACTTTGATACCGCAGCGGCGGGCTACCCAGAAATGGCCAAACTCATGAAAGGTGACCAGAATCCCCAGTGCCACCAACATGAAAAAAATTGTTTGGATTAAATCCATTATTACTTCCTGAAGTGAATGTTTTTGCCCTTTCTGCTTGCTGAAAAGACGGCTCGCTTTATTAATGTGCTGAACGAATCAGCTTTAGGGCAACTTCACGGGCTTCTGTGTCGACCTGTTGGACATGCTCAAGGGATTCCAGTTCAGCCACTTCGTGTTTTTCTAAGGTCTCGGCAACGATACGGGCAATATCAATGAACGAAAGCCGTCCCTGCAAAAAACCTTGAACCGCAACTTCGTTGGCAGCATTCAGAACTGCCGGCGCACTGCCACCTTCTTTTGCCGCTCGCATTGCCAACCCCAGACAGGGAAAGCGCTGCAGGTCTGGCGCCCCAAAATCCAGCCTGGCAGTGGCAATGATATCCAGGCTGGCAACCCCCGAGTCAATACGCTCTGGCCAAGCCAGAGCGTGTGCTATTGGCGTACGCATATCAGGGTTGCCCAATTGGGCGAGTACCGAGCCATCCACATATTCCACCATGGAGTGAATAACACTCTGCGGATGAATAACAACATCGATTTCATCGGGCGAAAGACCGAATAACCAGCATGCCTCAATCAGCTCCAGCCCTTTATTCATCATCGTGGCTGAATCTACCGAGATCTTTCTCCCCATCTGCCAATTGGGATGCGCACAGGCCTGGTCCGGCGTTACAGATGACAAATCATCCAGTGGAATATTGCGGAAAGGCCCACCCGAAGCGGTGAGCAGAATTTTTCTCACACCACCTTTTTCAGCTGGGTCATAACCCTGGGGCAAACACTGAAAAATAGCATTGTGCTCACTGTCGATTGGCAACAGGATGGCACCAGACTTCTGCACAGTATCCATGAATAACTGGCCACCCATCACCAGTGACTCTTTATTGGCCAGGAGTACTTTTTTTCCGGCTCTGGCAGCCGCCAGGGTTGGCAATAGTCCAGCGGCGCCCACAATGGCGGCCATCACCACATCAACGGCTTTGGCCGACGAAACCTGACAGAGTCCTTCCACTCCCCAGAGGACCTCAGTTTTCAAGCCCCAGCTGTGCAACCTTTCACGCAATTGCCCTGCCGCATCTACGTCAGCGACTACCGCAAAAGTGGGCTTGAAACACCGGCACTGTTCGGCCAGCTCGGCAATACGACTGTTCCCGCTCAACGCATAAACACGGAACCGGTCGGGGTGCCTTGCTACAACGTCCAGAGTGCTCACACCGATGGAGCCTGTGGCACCAAGAATCGTCAGTTGCTGCATAGTGTCAGAACCAGCCATTACTGGAAGCGGTAATTAATGCAAATACCGGCAGGGCTGCAGTCAGGCTGTCAATCCGGTCAAGTAACCCGCCATGACCAGGGAGTATATTGCCACTGTCTTTTATACCCCGGTGACGTTTCACCATGCTTTCCAGCAGATCACCCAGAACAGATGAGAGAACCGTTGCCAGCACCGTAAACCCCAGTAATAGCCAGTGCCGTAAATCCAAACCAAAGCCAAAACCCAGCGCGATGACAATGGGCAAATTTGCCAGAACACCGCCAAACAGTCCTTCCCAGGTTTTTTTGGGGCTGACATGGGGAGACAGGTAACGCCGGCCAAAACGACGACCACTGAAGTAGGCACCAATGTCGGCTGTTGCCACAAGTACCACGACGAGGGAAACGAGCCAAGGGCCCTGCTCGAGATGAATGAGCATCACCGCAGCAACCCAGGTGGGCACCAGCACGAGCAGCCCCATGATGGCTCTCATCCACCGGCTACCCCAGAGAATGGCGCTTGAGGGGTACCCCTGCACCCACAATAAGGCGATGGCCCACCATGGCACGGTATACGCCAGTATTGCCTGGCCAGCATTAAAGTCCAGGGCTGCCACTGATGGAAAATCAATCAGAGTAGCTGACAGCAATAACACAATCAAAACGATGCACAGGTAGGACACCCGTTGCAACAGGCTGGAAAACCCACTCAGGTTGGACCACTCCCAGGCACCAAAGCCGACGAGGCAGGCGATAGCAAGGGAGAAACCGGTCGGACCCAGCAAAAAAAGTGCTACAAAGAAAACGACAGCGATGGCAATGCCAGTGATAATGCGCTGCCTAAGCATGTCGTCGACTACCCTCTGGCCCGGTTTCCCGCTTGCCAAAACGTCGTTGCCGGCGATGATACTCATCAATGGCTCGGTCAAATGCCAATCCATCGAAGTCCGGCCAGTAACAATCGGCAAAGTAGAACTCGGTATAGGCCATGTGCCACAACATGAAATTACTGATTCGTTGCTCACCGGCGGTTCGGATACAAAGATCCGGGGGAGGTAAATCTGTCAACGACATCTGACTGTGCATCAACTGCTCGGTAATTTCTTCCGGCTTCAGCCTGCCTTGCTGAACCAGGCCCGCCAGTTTTCGGGCGGCCTCGGCAATCTCCCATCGACCACCATAATCAACCGCCAGCACCAAGGTTTGCGTGCCCGCCGAGGTCAATGCCTCACTCTCCGTGATCAAGTTGTTCAACCGGGCACTGAAATTGTCACGGCGACCGATAAACCGCAGTTTGATACCCCGTTCAACCAGTTGTCGAACCTCTTTTTTCAGATAGGAGGTCAACAGCGCCATCAGCGCGCGGACTTCGAGATCCGGGCGTTTCCAGTTCTCACTACTGAAGGCAAATAACGTAATCACTTCAACGTTATGTTTCTGGCAGGCATCCAGCACATCGCGAACCCGATTAACCCCGACTTCATGGCCGGCGCTTCCGGGCAAGTCCCGCATGGCAGCCCAGCGATTATTACCATCCATGATAATAGCCACATGCCGCAACGGATGAACCTTTTCAGGCTCCTTGCTAGACGGTTTCATGCTTAAACAGACAGCGATCCAAGGATCAGATTTCCATCAAATCGACTTCTTTGGCGGCCAGCGCTTTATCCACCAACTGGATATACTTGTCGGTTATCTTCTGGATGCTCTCATTGGCGCGCCGTTCGTCGTCTTCACTGATGTCCTTTTCCTTGAGCAACTCCTTGATATCGGACATCACATCACGGCGAACATTGCGGATGGATACACGGGTCGACTCCGCCTCTGATCTGGCCTGTTTGGTAAAACCTTTGCGGGTCTCTTCCGTCAATGCCGGCATGGGTATCCGGATCAGTTCTCCGGTGGTAGACGGGTTCAATCCCAGGTCAGATTTGATTATCGCCTTTTCCACCTCGGGCACCAATGCCCTTTCCCATACAGAAACAGACAATGTACGCGCGTCGAGCACGTTGACATTGCCGACTTGATTCAATGGCGTTTCGACACCGTAGTAAGACACAGTCAAACCATCCAGTATGCTGGGATGCGCGCGACCCGTGCGAATTTTATTGAAGGCATGGCTCAGGGCATCGACACTTTTTGCCATACGCGATTCAGCATCTTTTTTCAGATCTTCAATCATTAACACTTTCCTCAATCAGGGTTCCCTCATCACTGCCGACCACAATATTCAGCAGGGCGCCAGGTTTGGACATACGAAATACCCGCAATGGCATATGATGCTCACGACACAGGCATATTGCGGTGAGATCCATTACCGCAAGCTTTTTCTCAATGACCTGGTCATAGGTGAGACGACTGAACATAGTAGCCTCAGGGTCTTTCATAGGATCGGCAGAGTATACACCGTCCACTTTGGTTGCCTTCAATACGATACCGGCATCGATCTCAATCCCCCGGAGACAGGCTGCAGAGTCCGTCGTAAAAAAAGGATTGCCTGTACCGGCTGCAAAAATCACCACGTCACCACCGGTCAGATAGCGCATGGCCGTGCGGCGATCATAATGCTCCACTACCCCACTCATCGGTATGGCTGACATAACCCGGGCAGAAATATTATTTCGATCAAGGGCATCGCGCATCGCCAGACCATTCATCATGGTCGCCAACATGCCCATATGATCACCGGTGACACGTTCCATACCCGCCGCATGCAACGCTGCACCACGGAACAGATTGCCACCACCAATCACCAGCCCCACCTGAACGCCGATGCCGATTAACTGACCGATCTCAAGTGCCATGCGGTCGAGCACTTTCGGGTCGATACCAAAACCCTCTTCACCCATTAATTCCTCGCCGCTGAGTTTAAGAAGTATCCGTTTGTACTTTTTGTCTCTCGAACCGGGCATAGGAAATGTTCTCCATGGCTAAATTTTCAAGGGCCTACATAATAACGGGGGCCGAAGCCCCCGTCGCCATCTTCATTACTTGGCAGAGCCAACCTGGGCTGCGACTTCTGCAGCAAAATCAACATCTTCTCGCTCGATCCCCTCACCGACTTCAAAGCGGGTGAACGAGAGTATTTCAGCACCGGCATCCTTCAACAGTTTGCTGACTTTCACATCCGGGTCTTTGACAAAGGGTTGGGCAACCAGGCTGGACTCAGCAAGGAATTTGTTGATCCGGCCATCGATCATCTTCTCGATAATTTCTTCTGGCTTGCCACTCTCTCTGGCTTGTACCGAAAAAATCTCGCGCTCTTTGGCCAACAACTCCTCAGGCATGTCCTCAGGATTTACCACTTGAGGGTTGACCGCAGCCACATGCATGGCAATGTCTTTAGCCAGCTCGGCATTACCACCGGAAATAGACACCAGCACACCAATACGGTTGTTATTGTGCACGTAACTACCAACCACTGGCGCCTCTTGCAGAATCACTCGACGAACCGAGATATTCTCACCTATTTTCTGAACCAGCGCCTGACGAACTTCTTCCACGTCATTGGCCAGTGCAGCAGCATCAGTCTGCTTGTCGGCAAAGGCTTTCTCGACCACCGAGTTAACAAACGACAGGAAATTGTCATCGCGAGCGACAAAATCTGTTTCACTGTTGATCTCGACCAACACGCCATAGCTGTTGTCGTCGGCCACCTTGATCGCCACAACCCCTTCAGCGGCGGTGCGACCGGCTTTTTTGGCAGCCTTCAGGCCACTCGACTTACGCAGATCATCTATCGCTTTTTCGATATCCCCGTTTGCTTCCACCAGCGCTTTTTTACATTCCATCATGCCCAACCCAGTGCGCTCACGCAGCTCTTTCACCAGGGATGCAGAAATTGCTGACATCGGTTCATTCCTCTCAATCATTTTAATTAAATTGGAAAAGAGGGGGCAGGCCCCCTCTTTTTTTAGCAGCGCTCATGCATATGAAGCAGCTATTTATTCGCCAGCCGCTTCTGTAGCAGCAGCTTCGCCTTCTACCACCTCAACAAACTCGTCTTTACTGGTGGCGCTGGCAGACTGGGCTTTGCCCTCCAGAATGGCATCGGCAACAGCCGTGGTATAGAGCTTGATGGCACGAATGGCGTCATCATTACCGGGGATCACGTAATCCACACCGTCCGGATTACTGTTGGTGTCAACGACACCAATGACGGGGATACCCAGTTTATTGGCTTCCTGGATAGCAATGCGTTCGTGATCCACATCGATCACAAACAACATATCGGGCAAACCGCCCATATCCTTGATGCCACCGATTGAGCGTTCGAGCTTCTCCATGAGGCGCGTTCTCATCAGCGCTTCTTTTTTGGTCAGCCTGTCGAATGTGCCATCCTGACTCTGGGTTTCCAGTTCACGGAAGCGGCGAATGGACGCACGGATCGTTTTGTAATTGGTCAGCATGCCGCCGAGCCAGCGGTGGCTCACATAGGGCATGCCCGCGCGCTCAGCCTGTTCGACAATAGCCTTTTGTGCAGCACGCTTGGTGCCAACCATCAGTACTTTATTGCCGTTGGCGGCGACCTGACGAACGATTTCCAGCGCATCGTTAAAAGCGGGAACCGTGTGCTCAAGATTGAGAATATGGATTTTATTGCGGGCACCGAAAATGAATTTATCCATTTTGGGATTCCAGAAGCGGGTCTGGTGACCAAAATGGACACCGGCCTGCAACATGTCACGCATGGTTACAGTAGTCATAATAATATCGTCCTGGTTAGGGTTAAACCTCCACATATCCCACCGGTCAACCCGCTTTGCAGGCACCCAGACCGATGTGTCGATACGTGTGTGTCGTTAAGTTTGCGTTACGCCAGAAACCATTGGCTTCAAAGCGGTGCGCTTTATACCACAAAATGAGGCTTTATTGAAGATGAAACCGCTTTTTCCGGGGGAATCTGCCACTGGTTGTGACAATCCGATACAATGCGCTGCTTTGATCCTTGGCAACGGAACAGATAACTATGGCAGCCACACTGAAAACCGCCGAAGAACTGGAAAAAATGCGCGTGGCCGGCCGACTGGCCGCCGAAGTACTGGAAATGATAGAGCCCTATGTGGTGGCCGGCGTCTCCACCGGTGAACTGGACAGTATTTGCCACAATTACATGGTCAATGAACAACACACCATTCCCGCCCCGCTCAACTATCACGGCTTTCCAAAATCCATTTGCACGTCGGTTAACCAGGTGGTCTGTCACGGGATACCCTCGGCAAAAAAGGTACTGAAGAACGGCGACATACTCAATATTGACATCACTGTGATCAAAGATGGTTACTTCGGCGATACCAGTAAAATGTTTTGCGTCGGCGACGTACCGGAGCATGCCGTGCGTTTGATAAAGGTGACACAGGAATGCCTTTATAAAGCGATCGATATTGTCCGCCCCGGTATCCGGCTGGGTGATATCGGCCATATCATCCAGCAACATGCAGAGGCCAACTACTACAGCGTTGTTCGCGACTACTGCGGGCACGGAATCGGTACAGAGTTTCATCAGGATCCCCAGGTACTTCACTTTGGCAAACCGGATACGGGTATGACACTCCAACAGGGGATGACATTTACCATTGAGCCGATGCTGAATGCCGGCAAACACTACACCAAGCTGAAGAAAGATGGCTGGACAGTGGAAACCCGGGATGGTCGCTTATCCGCTCAATGGGAACATACGCTCGCAGTCACCGCTGATGGCGTTGAAGTACTCACTGCACGCACCGATGAGCAGTGGTAATGAACAGACCAGCAAAACCACTGCTTTTTTTCGATGAACGCCGTTTCAGCGAAGACCTCAATAATTGCAACCCCATCCCGGTCTTCAAGAATGCGATCGCCGCTGCCAATTCACATTTCAATGCCCGCTTTCATGAGGGTGAACAAACGGCCAACCTGATTGCTGAACGCGCCGGTTTCATGGACCTCATCCTGCGGTATGCCTGGGCACAATTCGATTGGGGAAAAAATATCTGCCTGATCGCAGTGGGCGGTTACGGCCGTGGCGAGCTGCACCCGCAATCGGATATTGACCTGATGCTGCTGATCAGGCGCGGCAACCCGAGGCGCCACCAGCGCAGTATCGAAGGGTTTCTCACCTTTCTCTGGGATATTCAGCTGAAAATCGGTCACAGCGTGCGTTCTTTGTCGGATTGTGTTGCCGAAGCCCGATTTGATATCACCATTGCCACCAATCTGATGGAAACGCGCACCATTGCCGGCGATGAAAAACTCCGTCTCGCCATGATCAAGAAAACCGGGCCGAAGCGTATCTGGCCGGACAAGCAGTTCTTCCGCGCCAAGTGGGATGAGCAGATCGAACGGCACAACAAACACGGCAATACCGAATACAACCTGGAACCCAACATCAAAGAGGCACCCGGCGGCCTGCGCGATATTCAGATGATCAACTGGGTAGCAAAGCGCCATTTTAACGTCGAGTCACTGGAAGAACTGGTTGGCAGGGATTTCCTCACACCAGAGGAATACCTGCAGCTGAAACGGGGCGAAGCCTTTTTGTGGAAAGTCCGCTACGGCTTGCATCTCATCGCAGAACGTCCCGAAGAAAGACTACAGTTCGACTATCAACGCAAGCTGGCCGCAATGTTCGGGTATCACGACAGCGAAGAGCGCCTCGGCGTTGAGAAATTCATGCAACATTACTATCAGGTCGTACTCTCCATGCGGGAGCTCAACGATGTCATGTTGCAGTATCTCGATGAAGCCATTTTGCGCAAAGATAAGGCAAAGAATGTCTATGCCCTGAATGATCGGTTCCAGGTTCGCGACAACCATATCGAAACACTGGGTGAGTATATTTTTGCCAAATACCCTTCTGCCCTGCTGGAAATTTTCTGCCTGCTCGGTGAGAACGACAATATTCAGGGCATTCGTGCCGCCACAATCCGCCAGATCCGCCAGCACCGCAAACTGATCGGCGACGATTTCCGCAATGAACCGCAAAACAAGGCTCTGTTTCTCCGCTTACTCCGCTGCCCTCACAAAATGAGCACCCAACTCCAGCGCATGACCCGTTATGGCATTCTGGGGCGGTACCTGCCGGAGTTTGGGCAAATTATCGGTCAGACCCAGCACGATCTTTTTCACCGTTACCCGGTAGATGCGCATACGCTCCAGCTTATCAAGAATATGCGATTGTTCGACCGGCCGGAGGTGGCAGAAGAATTTCCCGTAGCCGCACACATTTATAAAAACCTGCCGAAACCGGAACTGGCTTTCATTGCCGGGCTTTACCACGACATTGCCAAGGGACGAGGAGGAGATCACTCAGCGCTGGGCGCCATGGATGCCGCCGATTTTTGCCGCAGACACGGTTTGCCAACCGAAGAGATAAAGTTGATTGCCTGGCTGGTGGAACACCACTTGCTGATGTCAAACGCTTCACAGCGCACCGATATTTCTGACCCGGACGTTATTTATAAATTTGCCAAATTGGTCGGCAACCAACTGCAACTGGATTACCTGTTTGTTTTAACTGTCGCCGATATCACCGCCACCAATCCAACCCTCTGGACCGCCTGGAAAGCCGCCTTGATGCATCAACTCTACTCCGAGACCAAACGGGCATTGCAGCGCGGCCTGGAAAATCCGGTTGATCGCAGCGTGTGGGTGGACAGCAACCGGCTGTCCGCCATTAACCAGCTGGCGGAATTGGGCATTGACGAGGACCGCGCCCGCGCAATCTGGGGGAATGTCGATGACGAGTTCTTCCTCAGGGAGCGGGCCGATGATATTGCCACCTATACTGCGGCCATCGCCGCCCAGGGAGACAGCTCGGACCCGGTAATTCTGATTCAGGACGCCGGTGTAGAAATCCCGATTGCCACGCAGATTTTTATTCATACCAAAGGTATCAATAACGTATTTCCCACCACTGCGGCCACGCTCGATCATCTCCAGCTAAACATCCAGGATGCCCGCCTGCATCGCGATACCGAAGGTCATACCTTTGACACTTTTTATGTGCTGAACGAGCACAACGAACCCTTCGGGCAAAAAACCGAGATGCTGCTCAAAATCCAGCGCACCCTCTCAGAAACGCTGAAAAACCCAACACCCGCCATGTTCAACGTAAACAGACGGACACCGAGGCACCTCAAACACTTTACGATGCGAACCATCGCCAGCATCAGCAATGATATCGGGAAGAGTGCAACCATTCTGGAAGTGATTACGCCCGATCGTCCCGGGCTGCTCGCGCATTTAGGCAGAATTTTTATGCAGTTTCGTCTACGACTATTGAGCGCCAAAATTGCGACCCTTGGCGAGCGGGTGGAAGATGTCTTCTCACTGGTCGATATGGACTATCAGCCGCTCAGTGACGCGGCATTCTGCGAGCAGTTGCGCGATACCATTTGCCGGGAACTGGATGCCCGCAACAAGGAAGATATTGAAGGGGCCCCGCTGCAAAAGATGAAGCTGTGGCAATAACAAACTGAATACTCTGTCATCAACTGCTCACGATAAACCGATGATCGTATGAACATTGACCTGAACAAGCTACACCCCTACCCCTTTGAGAAACTCAACGCCCTCAAATCGGGCATTTCACCACCGGCTGCGCTCGCCCATATCGCGCTATCTATCGGTGAGCCAAAACACCCGCCGCCGGAATTCGTCAAGGAGACACTCGCCAATGCCCTGGATAAACTCTCGGCCTACCCCCTGACCAAAGGTCTTCCGGAACTCCGCGGGACGATAGCCGAATGGCTGTGTCAACGCTTCACACTTCAGGTAGTCTGCTCCGAAACTCAGGTACTGCCCGTCAATGGCACCAGAGAAGCGCTGTTTGCCTTTGCCCAGGTGGTCATAAATCGCAGTAACGATCCGGTGGTCGTGAGCCCCAACCCGTTTTACCAGATCTACGAGGGCGCCGCCCTGCTCGCCGGCGCGAGACTGCATTTTCTCAACTGCACCGCAGGAAATGCTTTTTGCCCGGACTGGGCATCCGTCTCCCCGGAGATCTGGCAGCAGTGCCAACTTATTTACATCTGCTCACCGGGCAACCCATCCGGCGCAGTGCTGGACATCGATACATTACAGACGTTAATCCAGCTCGCAGATCAATACGATTTCATTATCGCCAGCGATGAGTGTTATTCGGAAATATACCCCGATGAAAATCATCCACCGATCGGCCTGCTGGAGGCTTGCGCACAAATGGGTCGTCACAGCTATGATCGCTGCGTGGTATTTCACAGCCTGTCGAAACGCTCCAATTTACCGGGCCTGAGATCCGGGTTTGTGGCGGGTGACAGTCGTATCCTGGCAAATTTTTTGCGCTACCGCACCTATCACGGCTGCGCCATGCCAGTCCCGTCACAACTGGCCAGCATCGCAGCCTGGCGCGATGAGCAGCATGTACTGGGCAACCGTCATCAATACCGGCAGAAATTTGCGATATTCAAAGAAATTCTGGGGCCCGTGCTGCCATTGAACATGCCGGATGCCGGCTTTTATTTGTGGGCGGACACCCGCGGGGCAAATATTGGCAGTGACGAGGATTTTGCCCGGGAACTGTTCAGGCAACAGCATATTACTGTCCTGCCCGGCCGCTATCTGGCGCGCACAGCGGATGGCATCAATCCGGGAGAAAACAGAGTGCGTATGGCGCTGGTGGCACCTCTGGGGGAATGCAGGGAAGCGGCCATGCGCATCCGCAGGTTTGTCGAAGCCGCTCAACAGAGGGGCTGAAACATGCTCAAAAAAGATCGGGCAGCGTTTATCCGCCATAGACTGGATCAACTGTACCCAAACCCGCCAATCCCCCTTGTCCATCAGGATGCCTTCACCCTGCTGGTAGCCGTGTTGCTATCCGCCCAATGTACCGATGAACGAGTCAACCAGGTAACCCCCAGACTGTTCGCGTTAGCCGATAATGCCCGGGCCATGAGTGAGGTTTCACAGCAACAGGTATATGACATTATTCGCCCCTGTGGTCTGGCACCTCAGAAATCCAAAGCCATTGTAAATCTCTCAAAAATACTGGTGGATCAATACAATGGGGAAGTTCCTGAAGATATCGCAGCGCTTGAAACGTTGCCCGGTGTCGGCCACAAAACGGCCAGTGTGGTCATGTCCCAAGCCTTTGGCCACCCCGCATTTCCGGTTGACACGCACATTCACCGCCTCGCCCAGCGCTGGGGATTGAGCAATGGCAACAGCGTGGTGCAGACAGAAAAGGATCTGAAACGGTTGTTTCCCAGGGAGAGCTGGAACGCCCTGCATTTGCAGATTATTTACTACGGTCGCGAACACTGCCCCGCCCGCAACTGCAATGGACTGAGTTGCGACATCTGCAAAACCTGTTTTCCCAACCGGAAGCGACCCATCAAAACCCGCAAAGCCTGACTAAGGCACAGTCTTGCGCCAACGATTGGCCAGCCACACGGCATAATGACCTGCGCGACGCTTGAATAGCGACTCAGCAAGATTATCAGCCTCCCGAAACAGTTGCCGCTGCCGCTGGGCAATTACCCCCTGCAACGGTTGTTCAGTAGAGGGCACCTCTGCCAACTGCACTTTTAATACGGCCAGGTCGTGATAGTCACCCAATAGATTACAGAGCCTGTCCAGCGAATTCAGCTGTGTTTTGGGTGGTGGACAGAGCAACGAGATCAGCCGTAGTTGATACCAGTAATACTTGGTGCATTTGCGCCAATGGTGGCAATCATCGTCATCACCACTGTGCCGCGCCGGTTTCCAACTGCGTCGTGCCACGGCATAGCTTTTGACCAGGGCCCTGAGCAGAACATCTGAGTCCAGGGTCAGTTTTTCCGCCTGATTGTACCGACGGAGAAACTGCCCCAATTGATCGGATACCAGCTGTGCCTGGGCCATTGCCTGGGCTATCGACTCTCGCTGTTGCAATGCCAGCTGTCGCTCCAGTTGGTCAAAGACCGTAGTATCGACCAGCCCGTGATTGCCGGCACGCAGTGACAACAGGGTTTGCCTCATGACCTGGGTGTCGCGGAGAACAGACAACTTGGCGGAGAGGTCGCGAAAGAACTGATTGCCCTGCAGGAAGGTTGCCCTATCCGATGATTTCAGCAACCGGTAACAGGCGCGCAGGCGTTTGAAGCATTTGCGCGCTCCGTGAATACCTTCGAGTTGCGTTGAGGTCAGGGACTGCAGTTGTTCCCGAGCCAACCTTGCTTGCTGGAGGACAACACGGTTGAGTTCTGCACTTAAATTTCTTGTCTGGAAAACAAAATTATCCACGACGATCAATAACTTTTCGGACAACGCTCATCTAGCCTGGACCCAGTGAAATAGTTTTTCCACTGACGCTTTTGGGGAAACCGAAATAGCTCAACTCGGCCATGCCCGCGCCCAAATCCTGCCAATGGTTTACATCAATCTGCAGCAGGGCAATACCACAGGTCGGAATTTTATCGATCTGCATCAGGGCGAGAAAGTTCACCATATCAGTTATGGCCGGATTGTGACAAATCAGGGCGAACTGGTCAGCATCTCTGTCCAGAGACCGCAGCCAGGCCAGGATATCTTCGTAATTAAAGGTATACAGGGGCGTGACCACTTCAAGCTTTGCGGGACTCAACCCCAGGCTGGGCATTAACCACTCCGCCGTTTCCATGGCCCTCACCGCCGGACTAGAGAAAACCCGCTTCAAGGAAACCGGCTGCTCCTGCAACCGGCGGCCCATTTCCGGAGCGTTCAGCCGGCCACGGCGATTAAGGGGCCGATCCAGGTCCGGTAAGGTAGTATCTTTCCAGCTGGATTTGGCATGACGAATCAATACGATCGTCTTCATGGCAGTCTCCCGTGAATGCGTGGCCCAAGTTTGCTATCCTTCGCCGCTGCTTAAACCCGATTAATTATGTGTATTGATGCTTGATAACGCCAATTCATGACAACCAAGTGACAAATCCTATGACCGAAACCATTCTCTACGGCATCAAGAACTGCGATACCGTGAAAAAGGCGCGCCATTGGCTGGATGAACAACAGGTGAGCTATCGCTTCCACGACGTCCGCACCGACGGCCTCGACCCGCAAATGATCGAAAGCTGGATCGCCGCTGCCGGTTGGGAAAAGGTACTCAACAAGGTGGGCACCACCTGGCGGAAACTGGAACCGGCAGTCAAAGAGCAGGTCTCTGCAGACAATGTTGTCGACCTGCTTATGGAATACCCAGCCATGATCAAACGCCCGGTGCTCGACCAGAACGGCACTATTACCGTTGGCTTTCGGCCAAACCAGTACGCTTTACTTTTTAATTTGTAATCTTCCGGAGACATAACAAGCAATGACACTCTACAGCTTTGGATTGGGCATCGGCACCCAGAATAACAACGGCGAATGGCTCGAGGTTTTCTACCCAAAACCCTTACTAAATCCCGGAGACACTATCCTCACTGCGATTCAGTCCGCACTGGAAATTCAGGGCAAAAATCAGGTGATCACTCTCACCACTGAACAGCTGGATACGCTTGCTGCAGCCTTCGCAGCGTCGGGAGAAACAGCGCAATCAGAGATTGCCAGGCAGTTTCAACAGAGCACTCGCCCGGTGGTAGCCACTGTGCTTGTCAGCGACGATGCCCCGGCCTCTGTACCCGAGGGTTACCTGAAATTGCACCTGCTATCCCACCGTCTGGTAAAACCCAACACCACAAACCTGACCGGATTGTTCGGCGTGCTGCGCAATGTCGCCTGGACCAGTGAGGGCGCCATCGACATAGGGGAGCTGCCCGCACGGCAGTTACAGGCCCGCCTGGCAGGTTCCACCCTGTCCGTAGACAGCGTGGACAAGTTTCCCAAGATGGTGGATTACGTTGTTCCCACCGGCGTTCGCATCGCCGATACGGCAAGGGTACGCCTCGGGGCTTATATCGGTGAAGGCACTACTATCATGCATGAGGGCTTCGTGAATTTTAACGCCGGCACCGAAGGTACCAGTATGGTGGAAGGCCGAATCTCTCAGGGTGTATTCGTTAAATCCGGTTCAGATTTGGGCGGTGGCAGCTCTACCATGGGCACCCTCTCCGGTGGCGGCAATATCATTATCACTATTGGCAACCAGTGTCTGTTGGGCGCCAATTCCGGCTTGGGAATTCCCCTGGGTGACCGCTGTACCGTGGAGGCCGGGCTCTATATCACCGCCGGAACCAAAGTAAGCCTGCTGGATGACCAGAACCAGTTGGTGGGGCAAACCAAAGCGAGAGAGCTGGCTGGCAAGGATGATCTGCTCTTCCGCCGAAATTCTGCGACTGGAGCCGTGGAGTGCCTGATCAATAAATCTGCCGTGGAATTGAATGAGGCGTTGCACGTATCCAATTAGGATATCTGCCAGTCCGGTCGCCCTGTAGCGCTCCGGACTGACTCTGCCGCCATATACTGCCTATTGGCAGAAATTGCCAGTGGCCTGGGCTGGCCCAGCCCATTAAACTTGTGATGACTGCCCCGGAGTATCACTGAATGACTACCCTTTCCCCCACCCTTGAACTGGCCTGTGAACTGATCAAACGTCGCTCGGTGACACCGGCGGATGAGGGGTGTCAGCAGCTGATGATTGAGCGCCTGGAGGCCATCGGTTTTTGTGTGGTCAGACTGCCCTTCGGCGATGTGGACAATTTTTGGGCCGTGCGCGGCGAAGGTGGCCCAACGCTCTGTTTTGCCGGGCATACCGATGTGGTGCCCACTGGCCCAGAAGGTGACTGGCTGCACCCACCTTTCTCCCCCTGCATCAAAGACGGCGTGCTCTACGGCCGGGGAGCTGCCGATATGAAGGGCTCACTCGCCGCCATGATCATAGCGGTAGAACATTTTGTTGCCGCACAACCAGATCACCCGGGACAGATCGCTTTTCTGATCACCAGCGACGAAGAAGGTATCGCCGTAAACGGCACGGTGAGGGTGGTTCAATGGCTACTGGACCACCATAAAATCCCCGATTGGTGTCTGGTGGGAGAACCCTCCAGCACCAAATGCGTGGGCGATGTGATCAAAAACGGGCGCCGCGGCTCACTGGGGGCTGAACTGGTGGTCAGGGGTATCCAGGGTCATGTGGCCTACCCGCAACTGGCGGACAACCCTATTCATAAGGTGGCTCCAGCACTGGCCGACCTTGCCGCCGAGTGTTGGGACAACGGCAATGATTTTTTCCCCGCCACCAGTTTTCAGGTGTCCAACATTCACGCCGGCACCGGTGCAACCAATGTGATTCCAGGAACTGTAGAGGCGCTTTTCAACTTCCGATTTTCGACCGAAGTGACCGTCGAGCAACTGAAATCCCGGACGGAAGCGATTCTCAAACGACATCGGCTCGACTATGAACTCCAGTGGCACCTCAGCGGGCAGCCCTTTCTTACAGAACAGGGTCCACTGGTGGAAGCTGCAGTAAGCAGTATCCGGGAAATCACCGGCATCGAAACGCAACTTTCGACGGCAGGAGGCACCTCTGATGGTCGCTTCATCGCCCCCCATGGCTGTCAGGTCGTCGAGCTGGGGCCAGTGAATGCCACGATTCACAAGGTCAACGAAAGCGCCAGTGTCGAGGATATTGATGCCCTCGAAAAAATTTATCGGCGCATTCTCGAAAAACTGCTTACTTAAGGTCATTCTCGTACCCGGGATCATCCACTCCATACCCGCACACAACCCACTGCTCACTGCCCTGCATCCGGGTTGTGAGCGATCTGACGCGCTTCATGTATTCTCATCCACAGTGGATATTCGATGACGGTTTTTGTAGGGTGCCTCTCTTTGCATAGCTCACACCAACAAGGACTGAAAATGCCGGATTTGAGTAACCTACCCCACCGCCTGATGTTATTGGTCTGTATGCTGTTCCCTGTAATGTCACTTGCAGGGGAAATCACCTTAAAAAACGGAGACATTATCCACGGCGAACTGGATTCCATGAATGAGAGCCAGGTTATCTGGAAATCAGACATCTTCGGTCTGATCAAGATTCCAAAAAACCAGGTCACCGATTTCAGTTCTTCTTCCAAAATGCCGTTTGTCACCAGTCATGATGAGTCAGCCACCAACTGCTCCCTGACGATGGAGGGGACCGTTACCGGCCACTGTGATGAGGGTACAAAACCATCACTACCCTTCATGACACTTTTAGCCACGGAACCCCCCAAGACTTTTGCTGGCGATGTGCGGTTTGGCTTCAACCGCAAAGACGGCAATACCGATACCGAAAAGCTGGACTTCATTGTCAGAGCTCAATGGCTGCAGGAAAAGTTCAGGCACGAAACCGAGTTACTGGCAGAGTCAGAAAAAACTGATGGCGTTGTGGTAGATGAACACTACGAAACCAACTACCAGCTGAATTATGATTTCACTGAACAGTGGTTCAGCTACGGTCGTCTCGGCTACACAAAAAATCGTTTCAGTGCCATTGATGAGCAGTATCAACTGGGTGCAGGTGCGGGCCGTCGCATCAACCTTGCGAATCAGATGAAGCTGAATTTACAGCTGGGGGCAGCCTTGCTGGTTTCCCACTATGACGAATCTGACTCAGAAAAAGACCTGGCGGGGCGTTGGAAAATGCGCATGGATTGGCCCATACCCGGAACGGACATGACACTGTTCCATGAAAATGAATTCCTCTGGGCCGTGGACGACTTCAGCAATAATCAGACGGAGAGTAGTACCGGTATAAAAATACCACTGCTCGGCAGCCTGTTCAGTGAACTTCGATATGATTTAGATTATGTCAATCAACCCGGTGAGGGGCAGCAACGGAAAGATGAAGAGTGGGTCATTTCACTGGGCTATCAATGGTGAAACGCCCAGCCAGTGGTGAAAATCCCAGCGAACTCAGGGCAGTTTTTGCAGGGGATAAATATCAAAACGGGTAGATTTTCCCTTGAGAGAATACCCCGGTTCGCGACCATTCAGAACCGGGGCGTGTGCGGGCCGCTTCACAACAACACGGTAACGCGCCTTGCCGAGAGCCGCGGTCAATAACTCCCCGGTATCGTCTGGCCCCACGAGCTGATGAAAAATCTGCATCTCTTTTTTCACTTTGCTGGACTTTTCTCTGGGCGGAAACATGGGATCGAGATAAATGACATCAGGACATTGCTGATCCGTCAGTGTTTTCAGGTAATCGACTGAGTCCTGACAGACCGTTTTAATACGCTGCAGGATCCCCGCCAAGGCAGGGTCTTCCTCCGCCTCCGCCGTGTCACAGGCTCGAGAAAGCCCGTCGGCAAGCAACGCAAAAATAACGGGGTTTCGTTCAATCATGGTCACCTGTGCTCCCAGGGAAGCGAGTATGAAACCATCGCGACCCAGACCCGCGGTAAGATCCAGCAGTTGGGGGCGGAATCCACTACGGCTTAGGCCGGTGGCCTTGGCAATATCCTGCCCCCTGCCGCCGCCGTGCAAGCGACGATGACGCGCCGCACCCAAGGCGAACTCGCATCGAACCGGCCCCGGCGCTTTTGGGCCCAGTTGTTGTAGCGACAACCCCCCATCATCAACAACCAGCATCAACCGCTCTTGTGCCGCATCAGGTGCGTCCTGTGCCGACGCCACAGGCAGGAGCGGTAACGATAGCTCTCTGGAAAGCAAACCGGCCCGGTTTTCGAAACCGGGCCGGGGCCAAATAGCGAGAGACAGTTTAGTGCTACTGGATCGGGACAAGCTCAAGCTCTACCCGACGGTTGGCTTGTCGACCCTCTGCCGTATCATTGCTGGCAACTGGGTAGCGATAACCATAGCCAGTGCTCCACACCCGTCCACTCACAATTCCCTGACTCATGAGCATCTGGCCAACACTGGCTGCACGCCGCTCACTCAGGGTCTGGTTGTATTCTGCACTACCGGTTGAATCCGTGTGTCCGGCAATGCGTATATTGGTTTTATCAAACTCTTTTAGGACAATGGCAACGGACTCAAGTGTGCTATAGAACTCCGAACGAACTTCGTGACGATCCACACCAAAGGTGATACTGCTAGGCATGACAAGGCGGATGTTGTCACCCTCGCGAACAACCCGAACTCCGGTCCCCTCCAGTTTTGCGCGAAGTGCGGCTTCCTGACGGTCCATATAATAGCCAATACCACCGCCAACGGCAGCACCTGCCACAGCACCGGTCAGAACCCCCTTCTTGCGGTCTCCACTACTGGAGGTAGCCGCGCCGATCAAAGCGCCCGACACGGCCCCAATACCAGCCCCCTTTGCTGTATTGCTGGTTTTCTGTTGTCCGGTATAGGGGTCTGTGGACATACAGGCCGTCAGGGAGATAGCAAGAATGGCTAACAGAATTTTTTTCATGTCACTTCCTCATTAAAACGATAAAACGTACTGAACGTGGATACCTGAAACAATAAACTACTATATTCTTACTAACAGGAGAGCCAACGCGTTGAAATTCGTTGCCTTACTTTAATACAAAATGCGGTTTCCAACCCTATGAAAAAACACATCCTCTTCGTTATTGTGGTCATCAGCACGCTTTTGAGTGGCTGCGAAAAATATACTTTCACCTTTAACGAACAACCTGTCCTAGAACCACCCGAGCTGTTATCCGGCTACAAAATTCCGGATCCGGCACTTGCTGTCTGCGTGGAACAGGCGATCAAGGACTTTGCCGTGACCCGCGCGAACCAGTTATCGCAACTCAACTGTTCTAACGCAGGAATTGCCGATCTTTCGGGCCTTGAAATTTTCACGGGTCTTATTATCGTCAACCTGGCACAAAACCAGCTTACCTCTATAAAGCCGCTACTCTATTTACCTAACCTCGATAGAGTTTCTCTGGAAGCCAATACCTCTCTCGACTGTTCAGATGGGCAACTACTCTCGGAGCAAGTCGAGGGTCAGGTAAAACTCCCAGGGCATTGCTAACCTCTAACGAGCCGCAATCAGATCAGTTGACAACAAACGATAAATAGTTCTCCAAAGTTACCCACAAATTCTGTGGATAACTTTGTGCACTACTTTCGTAAAACTTGGGCGAGTCCACGCAAAACGGGGCACTCAAACAAAATGGCTACTTTTTGATCATTACATAAAACCCTTACAAATCATTAAGTTAGGTATTTAAAAAACCTAAATCAATGACTTACAATAGATTCTCAACATTTACTTAAGGTTATTAGTGTAATTGTGGACAATATAAAACTGATTGATAGTGCTTTTGGAGGGCTGACCAGCTTTTATACGCTGCAGGGTAAGTGCTTGCCGCCAGTAAAAACACGGTTTTTCGGCAAAATCGCACTCATACCCGGGATAGTACCAGCCAGTCGACTCCATCATTCTGGCAGGCATAGTGGATGGAAAACAGATCAGATGGCAGGTTACTCATCATTGCCTGCACCGCCGCCAGAGAATTGTTCTGCTCACTGATATGACCCAATACCAGCTGTTGTAGCTGGTACGTCTGGATATTTTGCAGCAAATCGAGTGATTGCCGATTATTTAAATGTCCCCAATCACCGGCAATACGCCTTTTCAGCGACGGCGGGTAAGTGCCGTTAGCCAGCATAGCGGCATCGTGATTACACTCGAGAAGCAATCCGTGACAGCCAATGAAATGTTGAATGACATGTGCCGAGATACTTCCCAAATCGGTTAGCACGCCCAGAGACAGATTGTCACTGCTCCGTACGACGTACTGGACAGGTTCTCTGGCATCATGGGGCACCGCGACAGGCGTCACAGCAAGATCGCCAATCACAAAATCCGAGTGACTGTCTATCAGCTTGAGATCAATACCGGAGAAAAGCGAAAAGGACAGAGCTCGGTGGGTACCCGCCGTCATATAGACCGTCAATCCGTACTTTCTGGCCAATGGAAGGACACCGCGGATATGATCCCCATGTTCATGGGTCACCAGAATGGCGTTGAGGTCACTGGGCTGTGTGCCCAGCCTTTCAAGTCGCCTCTCCGTTTCCTTGATTGAAAACCCGCAATCAATCAACAACCGGGTTGAGCCGACATCCACAATCGTAGCGTTACCCCTGCTGCCGCTCCCCAGTGAAGCAAACCGCATAATCAGCTCAAATTGCCGCGAATTACCTTGAGCAATTTAATAGCGAGCGAGCGCTCCAGCTTATCCCTGCTCTTATCAGCTATCCTTACCTCCACTGTCTGCTCATTGCGAACCAACTCGACCCAATACTCGACAGGGGGCACTTTTTCGACTTTATTGCCAAGATTGAGCACCCACTCCTTGAGTGTCTGCCCCTTCTCTTCAGCAATAATTTCCTGAAACTCAACCTGTAATCTACCCGCTGAACGATTCTGATCGATGATAGTGTAACCGCCCCGGGAGAGCGAGTTGAGCAGGGACGCCCAGGCCCTGTCATAGTTGAGATTCATCTTGATGTAGGGATCAGTATCTGCGGAAGAGACCACCTCAACCTGTTCCTGACCACCGATAGTCTGGGCAAGTAGTGAAACGCTGCCACTATTGATCTCGCTGGCGAGAGAGTTGGAAACGATTTCGACGAATTCCAATTCCCGGGAGTCATCCATCGACGTCTCGGGCCAAGAACCCGCATCGCCTTCCTTGCCAATAGGTGCAGACATCTGCAGCAGGCTGGCTTCTGTACTGTTGACACCGATGCCAGGAACTATTTTAAAGCGAAAACGGTGGCTCTTGTCCTCATCGTCCTTGAATTGCAGCCAACCCGTTTCAATAATACCGCTACTGGCATCTACCCGGGTCGTGGGGACACTACTGCGCGAGAGAATATTTCTGATTCTTGGCCAAACTTCTTCAGCGGGCTTGTTAATCGCTATCCATCGGCTACCTGAGAATGTCTCAATTTTTACCGTTTCTTCAAAAACATTTTCCGAGAGCGGCTGCGGCCTGGGAACAACAAAATATTCTGAACCAGCCCCAGCATCAGGGACTGCAGGGACATCATAAAGCTGACCGATTGCACCTGAGCTTTTGCCCTCGGGTACAACCATCGGCGGGACTTCCTCTGAGAGCAGATAATCATTACTTTTGTCGCGAACAAGATTATTTCCACAACCAGCCATTGCCAGTAACGCCATAATCACTGATAGCTTTTTCAGTGTTGCCTTCATCCAGTGAACTCCGAATTGACTGTTTGTACACCGCTCAGCAGATCAGCCTGCTCAAGAGCTCTGGTAACTTTTAAATGATAGGCCGCAGACAACTCGGTAAGCGGGAGACGTATGGCATGTTCCATCAAACCCATTTCCGCTACAGCCCACTTGACCGGGATGGGATTGGATTCGACAAACATCGCTTCATGGATAGGAATAAGCCGGTTGTTTATTTCACGCGCCGCATCCACCTCGCCGGCGAGCGCCAAACGACACATCTCAGCCATTAATCTGGGGGCAACATTGGCCGTGACAGAGATATCACCATGGCCACCCCTCAGGATCAATTCCAGCGCAGTGAAGTCATCGCCCGAATAAATGGCAAAATCCTCAGGGCAGGTACTGACCAACTGGTTAACACGGTCTAGGTCACCGGTGGCCTCTTTAATACCGACAATATTGGGGATTTCGGCAAGCCTCGCAACAGTGGCGGGGAGCATATCACAGGCCGTACGACCGGGCACATTGTAGAGAATCTGCGGAATATCCACGGCTTCTGCAATTGCTTTGTGGTGAAGATAGAGGCCTTCCTGGGTGGGCTTGTTGTAATAGGGCGTTACCAGCAGGCAGGCATCTGCACCGATCTGTTGCGCTCGATGGGTCCACTCTATGGCTTCTCTGGTCGAGTTTGCACCAGTGCCAGCAATCACGGGGACCCGACCATCGGCATCTTCGACAATCGCAGCGATGGTCGCCATATGTTCCTGCACATCGAGTGTCGGCGACTCACCGGTGGTGCCCACAGCGACAATCGCATTGGTGCCCTGGGCAATATGCCACTCCACCAAACGCTTCAGACAATCCCAGTCAACTTCCTGATTATCGCGAAACATGGGCGTAACCAGAGCAACAATACTGCCGGTGATCATCGGAGGAGCCTCAAAATAGCCAAGAAAAATAGAACGCGTAATGGTACTGACCAGCAACCTGGGGCACAAGCATTATGAAAAAATTAGGCATTGGCTCCAGGGTTAGTGACAAAGGGCCGGGGGGGGGGATTGGGTCCGCCGGCCAGAGAAGCGACCTGTATGTCAGACCATTGAGCACGACAGAGTTCCTCATCCTGGCGCTATGCTTGATGGTTTTCCGGCCACTTCATCCGTCATTTCCAGTTTGGCCTGGGCAGGCTCTACTATTTGCTGCTCTTGGGATAGGGTCTTGATTCGCCGGGCGGGCGGGTTTTAAAGCGCCGGTGAATCCACATATACTGATCCGGTTGCTCGAGTATCATTTTCTCAACCTGTCGGTTAACCGTTTCAGCATCTGCCAGATCATCACCTGTCGGAAAGTCTTGTAAAGGCGGATGCACTACAATCCGATACCCCTGACCATCAGGCAACCTCACCTGGGAAAAGGGCAGGACAAGGGCGTTGCCGGTTTTGGCAAAACGCGCGGTGGCCGTGACCGTGGCTGCCGGAACCCCAAAGAATCGGGCAAACACACTCTGTTTTCGCCCATAATCCTGATCGGGGGCATACCAGATAATTCTACCCTGGCGAAGTGCCTTGAACATACCGCGAATGTCTTCCCGAGGATAAACCACACCCAGCGGGTCTCTTACCCGGCGTCCTTTACTCTGCACATAGTCATACACAGGATTTTTATGGGGACGGTACATGCCATCAATCGAGTGTCTCGCAGACAGGGCAGATGCACCGACTTCAAGCGTAGTGAAGTGGATGGCCATCAGCAGCGCTCCCCTACCCTGCAAGCCCTCGATATTTTCCAGACCCTCAATGGTAATCAGCTTATTAAGCCGTTGTGTGGGCCACCACCAGGCCATGCCAATTTCAAAAAAGGCAATGCCATAGCTGATAAAATTATCCCGCAGCAACTTCTGGCGCTGTGATTCTTCCATCTCAGGGAAGCACCATCGCAGGTTGATATCTGCCACCTCTCGACGATAGCGGCTCCGCCAGAACATTATTCGGCCGATACAACCACCGAGCCAAAGCAACACCGGATACGGAAGGATCACCAACAAACGCCAGCAGCCCAAGCTTAACCAGGTCAGCCAATAACGGGGGTGGAGAAAGCGCCACTTGAAATCATGGTTATTAATCATGTCAATTACTGGTTAAAAGGGATTGCTATTATAAGGACGTTGATGCGTAAAACCATGCATGGGGCGCGGGTTGAAGCTGAAATACTAGACCCTGAAACGGGCATCGAGCTGATCAACCAGCTCGGCCCAATCGGCATCTTCACTGATGGCCTCTTCCAGAAACGCTCTCTGGGCCTCATTCCAGAACAACGCTTCAGCTAATCTCGTTTCGGGGGGCAGAGGCTGGTGTAGGGCAATAAAAAGCTCAATGGCGGCTGCGGTAGAGGGCAGCCCCAACTGATCAAAGAGCGTAGATAAGGAGTGAACGCTGGTATCCATACATCTCTTATAGGCGCTGCCACAGCTATTGGCAATGTTACTTGAAGCAATTCACTTCCACCTGAAACTGCAGCAGCAGACCGTATTGAGAGGCCATTGCTAACGAACAAACACTCAGATCAATCCGCTGATGGGAACCACCGGGTCGACATCAACCTCGTAATCCACACTGTCAATATCAAAGCCAAAGAGCTTGAGAAACTCATGCTTATAACCTTTTATGTCAGTCAGCTCAGCCATATTTTCATTGGTGACTTTCAGCCAGTCATCGCCAACCCGCTGCTGAATTTCCGGACGGAGCTCCAGTTCATCCACCCGAATTCGTCCTTCGCTGTCCATGCGAGGGGAGTCGCTGTAAAGGCATTCTGTGTAGAGACGATATAGCTGTTCAATACAGCCTTCGTGACTGCCATCATCCTTCATGACCTTGAACAGCAGCGCCAGATAAAGCGGCATGATCGGTATCGCGGAACTGGCCTGCGTCACCACTGCCTTGAGCACCGCCACCCGAGCATCACCACCGACAGTCGCCAGTTTTTCACGGATCCCCGCAACCTTCTTGTCCAGGTCTTTTTTAGCCTGACCAATCGTACCGTGCCAATACAAATCCCAGGTGACTTTTTCACCCACATAGGTAAATGCTGCCGTTTTCGCACCAGAGGCCAACACATCAGCCTCTATCAGTGCATCTATCCACATTTGCCAATCCTCACCACCCATAACTGCTACGGTGTTGGCAATCTCCTGCTCTGTGGCTGCTTCCAACGAAAAATCCTGAACTTCTTCCTTATCCGTGTTGATACCCCGCAGGGTTACATTCTTCCCGATGGGCTTAAGGGTTGAATTGAATACTTCACCCGTCTTCGGGTGCTGGCGCCGGGGAGATGCCAGACTGTAGATCACCAGATCCACCTGTCCCAGATCGGCTTTGATCGTATCAATTGTCTTTTGCTTTATCTCATCGGAAAACGCATCCCCATTAATGCTTTTCGCGTAAATACCCTCCCTATCGGCAAACTTGTGAAATGCTGCCGAGTTATACCAACCGGCTGAGGCGGGCTTTTTCTCTGCGCCCTCCTTCTCAAAAAAGATGCCCAGTGTTGAGGCTCCGCAGCCAAACGCTGCCGTGATCCGGGCAGCCAGGCCGTATCCTGTGGAAGCACCTATCACCAGTACACGCTTGGGACCATCTATCTGCCCCTGACGCCTGATGTAATCAATCTGTTCTTTAACATTTGCCTCACAGCCGACTGGGTGGCTGGTAATACACATAAAACCGCGAACTCTCGGCTTAATAATCATTGCCTATCTCCACAGGAACCCCAAGGGGAGTCAATTAAAATAACGCCGCAATGATACTCTGAAGGCAGCGACGCTCCAAGAAACCTCCCGGAATGCGTATTAAAGGAATTGCCCCACTGGTACTATCCCGTTAAATTATAATTTCAAACCCGTTTATACCGGAGATAACTGGTTATGACCTACTATGAAGAGCTCGCAAAACTGGTTTTGCGCATCGCTGTTGGACTGCTCGTTTTGTTGCACGGCATTGCCAAAATCCTTAATCCGGATTCCCTGGGCTTTATCGGAGGCAAACTGGCGGAATTTGGACTTCCGTCAGAGATTGCCTATGCCGTCTACCTCGGTGAGGTATTGGGTCCGCTGATGATTGTTTTCGGTTATTTCGCCAGAGCCGGCGCTCTGTTGGTCATCGGCAATATGCTGGTGGCTATATTGTTAGTCCACGCGGGGGAGCTCTTCCAGCTGACCAATAATGGTGGCTGGGCGCTGGAGTTACAGGGCCTCTATCTATTAGCGGCACTGGCTATCGCACTCCAGGGCAGCGGCAAATATGCCATTCGCCCGGACTGACCAAGCAACGTATGGCTACCTGTAACTGACGGCTGTCGATCTGTTAGAATTAAACGTTTCCGGATCATCAGCAGAGGTCAGTAAAATACCCAGAACTATTCCAATAACACCACCTGCCCGCTGACAGGACTCTTAACCATGAAACTCGCCGACAAAGTTCTCGCCGTCAACAATGATCTCCCGATCCGCACTGATGCACCTGTGCACAGTGGCAAGGTGCGTTCAGTCTACTGGCTGACAGAGAAAGACAGCCTCAGACTGATAGAGCAACAGGGTTATAATGTGGCACCCGATGCGCCACTTGCCATCATGGTAATCAGTGATCGCATCTCTGCATTTGACTGCATCTGGCACGGCGAAGGCGGCATGCATGGCGTCCCCGGTAAGGGGGCTGCACTGAATGCCATTTCAAACCACTGGTTCAGACTGTTTCGCGAGAAAGGCCTGGCAGACAGCCACATTCTGGATATCCCCCACCCCTTGGTCTGGATTGTTCAAAAAGCCCGCCCGGTCATGATCGAGGCTATCTGTCGCCAATACATTACCGGCTCCATGTGGCGTGCATACGCCAAGGGCGAGAGGGAGTTCTGCGGCATCCAGTTGCCGGATAATCTGAAAAAAGACCAGAAACTGCCCGAATTACTGATTACGCCATCGACCAAAGGCATATTGACAGGTCTGCCGGGAATTCCTGAAGCAGATGATGTGAATATCACTCGCCATGATATTGAAAGAAACCATGCAGCCTTCAACTTTCGCAGTATTGACGATATCGATCTCTACGAAAACCTGTTGCGGGAGGGCTTCGAAGTTATCAGCCGTGAATTGGCTGCACTGGATCAGATTTTTGTGGATACCAAATTTGAATTCGGCTACGTCAAAGATAAAACCGGTACTGAAAAGCTGATATACATGGACGAGGTTGGCACCCCTGACTCATCCCGTATCTGGGACGGCCGGAGCTATCGGAATGGCGAAGTGGTCGAGAACTCAAAAGAAAGTTTTCGGCAGTTGCTGCTCAACCACTTCCCGGATCCCGATATTCTCCTCAACAAAGACCGGATGGCCGAACGCCAGGCACTGGCCAGAAACAACGAGCTGCCCGCCGTTGTTTTGCTGGAAGTTTCCAAAACGTATGTTTCGATTGCCGAAAAGATCATCGGCGGAAAACTGCACCTACCCGATAGGCCGAAAGCGGAGATTATGGATGTTCTCAACAGCCGATATAATCTCGTTGTCTAATTTATAGTTCCAACTATCTTTCCAGGCAGTTTCAATCTGCTGAAGGAGTTTCAATCCCCTCAGCAGTGGCGCCTGCCACCAAGTCGTTCGGCTCGGCCAGGGAGGGTTGACTATCCAGCCTCCCCAAGTCCAGCACTGGGGAGGCATCGATATGTTCAGCATCCATCATCTGGGCGACTCGCTGCAATGCAGAAACAATCATCGCCTGCTCCCAGTCGCTCAGATTGGCATACTGGCGCGAAAAATGTTGCTGCAAGGGTGTGGGTGCATTCTTCAACACATCAACTGCCTTCTCTGTCAAAAAAGCATGCACTTTGCGTTTGTCTGTCGATGACCGGACGCGATAAACCAATTGTCGTTTCTCGAGTCGATCAATAATGGTGGTTACCGTCGCCTGACTCAGACTGATCTCAGCGGCCAGCTCACCAATTGTCACCTGCCCCCGGTCACGAATCGCCTGCAATAACAAAATTTGCGGCACAGTCAGACCGGACGTTTTAGCCAATCGTTTGGAGTAAAGGTCTGTCGCCCTGATAACCCGCCGCAGTGCAACCAAGACCTGTTCGATAGAACCACCTCTGCTAGTCAATTTATACCGCCCTATTATGCAATACATCCACTCCGTCGCCCGCCCCCGCAGCGGGGCCAAACTGGACATGTTAATGCTTTCGAGTATAATGTTTAGAGCTCTAATTATATAGTTTAATTATTTTTAGACATAAGGAAGTCATTGTTAGCTTCCAAATAAAATGAACAATTTTCACAAGAAAATATTATTTGAGCTATAACTTTTATTAATAACGGGAATTTTGCCACCTCTTATGGACCGTAAAATAACACTTCGTCCACCAACGCCGGAGGACGGCGTGCAGGTACACCAGCTGGTTGCCCAGTGTCCTCCTCTCGACCCAAACTCCGTCTACTGCAATCTGCTGCAATGTACTCATTTTTCAGGTACATCCGTGGCAGCAGACATTGAAGGAGAACTGGTCGGTTTTATCTCGGGTTATCGCCCACCACAACAAACCAGCACACTGTTTATCTGGCAGGTCGCTGTCGGCGAACAAGCACGTGGTCAAGGTCTTGCCTCGCGAATGTTGACGAGCATTCTCGCTCGCAATGAGTGCAAAGACGTCAATCACCTTGAGACCACTATCACTGAAGACAATCAAGCTTCCTGGGCATTGTTTCAGGGGCTGGCCGACAAGTTACATGCACCTCTGGCCAAGTCTCCATTATTTGACCGTGAATTGCATTTCGCCGGTCAGCATGACACAGAGGTGTTGGTCAGAATCGGTCCATTTATGCAGCCTGTGACCACTGAAGCCTAATCCCAGAAAAGGACTAATTGAGGAAATCATGAAAATTTTTGATGAAATTGAATCTGAAGTACGCAGTTACGCCAGGGCCTTCCCGCGTTTATTCAACAAGGCTCAAGGCGAATTTATCTATGACGATGAAGGCAACCAATATCTGGATTTTCTGGCCGGTGCCGGATCGTTGAATTACGGGCACAATCACCCCGTGTTCAAGAAAAAACTCCTGGAATATATAGAGCGGGATGGCATCACCCAAGGCCTTGATTTACACACACAAGCCAAAGGCGAGTTTCTGGAAAGCTTTAACGAGAACATCCTGAAACCCAGGGATTTCAACTACATTGTCATGTTTACCGGCCCGACCGGGACCAATGCAGTGGAGGCCTCTCTCAAGATCGCGCGCAAATATACCGGCCGCGAGAACATTATCTCGTTCACCAACGGCTGGCACGGCCAGACACTCGGCGCTCTGTCTATCACGGGTAACTCGACCCACCGCGGCGGTGCAGGCATTACATTGCCGGGCGCCACAAGAATGCCTTATGACGGCTATCTCGGCGATGATTTTGATACCACCAATCTATTGGACAAAGTGTTGTCAGACTCCAGCAGTGGTGTCGACAAGCCCGCAGCCGTTATCGTCGAAACGGTACAGGGCGAGGGCGGCATCAATGCTGCTTCGATGACCTGGCTCAGAAGCCTGTCGGAAATCTGCAAGCGCCATGAGATATTGTTGATTATTGATGACATTCAGGCTGGCTGCGGTCGCACCGGGACCTTCTTCAGTTTTGAAGAAGCCGGTATTTACCCCGACATTGTCACCCTGTCCAAGTCACTGAGTGGTTATGGCCTGCCATTTTCTGTGGTTCTGATGAAACCGGAGATTGATGAATGGAAACCGGGCGAGCACAACGGTACTTTCCGGGGTAACAACCATGCATTTGTCACTGCCAAAGCGGCCATCGACCACTTTTGGAAAGACGACAAATTTGCCAAGGAAATCCAGCAAAAAGGCGATTACATTGCCGACCGGGTAGACAAGATCGTCAGCGAATACGGCGAAGGAAACTTCAACTCTCACGGTCGCGGTATGTTCAGGGGCATCAATTGTGTCAGTGGCGAACTGGCTGAGCAGATTACCCGACGGTGTTTCCAGAAAGGGTTGATTATTGAGACCAGCGGTGCGGAGGATCATGTGGTCAAATTCCTCTGCCCACTGACAATCCGTCAGGAAAACCTGCAAAAAGGCATCGACATTCTTGAGGAGGCAATCAAGGAAGTTTGTGCCAAGGCAGACTCCATCCCCGAGGAAAAAGATTTTTTCGAAGGCGACTATTCGGTCAGTGATGAAGTTGACAAGGGCACACCGAAAAGAACCGGATCCAACCCGATTTCGGCCTGATAGTTACCGGGGGCCTATCTCCGGTCAACACAGGGAATTCATTTATCTGGCGGGATCAGCCCCGCCGCGTTACACACAACAGAGGTCACGATGATAGTCAGACAACTTCAGGAAGCAGAAAAAACCTCGCGCAGAATCGTCTCACCCGACGGCAACTGGGAAAGTACACGGATGCTGCTCAAAGATGATCAGATGGGATTTTCTTTCCACATTACAACAATCTATGTCGGAGCCGATTTCCGTATGCATTACCAGAACCACCTGGAATCTGTTTACTGCATTTCCGGAGAGGGTGAAGTGGAAACACTGGACGACGGCAAAAAATATCCGATTAGCCCCGGAACCCTCTATATTCTTGATAAACACGACCGTCATATCCTGCGATCCTTTAAAGAAATGACAATGGCCTGCGTTTTCAACCCCCCGCTCAATGGCAAGGAAGTACACAACGCCGAAGGTGCGTACGAGCTGGATGCAGATTCCGTCAGCCAGTGAGAAGTCAGACCCCGTCCAGCTCAGGAAAATGGAAACAGACACAACAGGAGACAGTCCTTTAATGAGTTTTCACAGTGTGGAAAAAATCGGCGGCACTTCGATGAGCAACTATGCCGCTGTCAGAGACAACATTATTCTTAAGCCCACCACCGATACGCTTTATCAACGTATCTTTGTGGTGTCCGCCTATGCCGGCATAACGGATCAACTGCTGGAACATAAGAAAACGGGCAAAGCCGGTGTTTTCGCTTCATTTGCCAATGGTGTCAATGACGATAGCTGGCTGGATCTTCTTAATGAATTAAGAACCCAGGTTATTGAAATCAACAGCAATCTATTTAACGACCCGGAAATGCTCGCCGATGCCAACCGGTTTATAGGTGATCGGCTCGACGAGGCCGAACACTGCCTGAGCGATCTGAAAAAACTTTGCCAACACGGCCACTTTGCACTGGACGTCCATCTGGCAACCGTTCGTGAAATGCTGGCCAGCATCGGTGAAGCACACAGTGCCTGGAATACTGCTCGGCTGCTTCAGAGAGATGGTGTCAATGCCTGCTTTGTGGATTTAACCGGCTGGAAAACCACACGACACATGTCGCTGGATGAACGCATTAAAGTCACTTTTGAGGACATAGATCTCGACAGTCAACTGCCCATCGTCACCGGTTATGCCCACACTCGGGATGGACTGATGTCCAGTTTTGACCGGGGTTACAGTGAGATGACGTTCAGTCGTCTGACTGTGATCACAGATGCGCGTGAAGCCGTCATCCATAAAGAATTTCACCTCAGTAGTGCTGACCCAAGAATAGTGGGCGACGACAAAGCCGTGCCCATCGGTCGCACCAACTACGATGTGGCTGACCAGCTGGCCAACCTCGGGATGGAAGCGATTCATCCCAAGGCTGCCAAAGGTCTGCGACAAAACAATATCCCCCTGCGCGTCAAAAACACCTTTGAACCGGAGCACGCCGGGACGTTGATTACCAGCGACTATATTAGCGAAAAACCTCGCGTCGAGATTATTGCAGGGTGTCGGGGGGTTCATGCCATTGAACTGTTTGACCAGGATATGGCCGGCAATTTCAGCCGTTATGACACAACTATCCTGGGGTGTATCAGCCGGTTCAAGGCACATGTGGTTTCAAAAGATATCAATGCAAATACGATTACCCATTACCTGTCCACCAACCTGAAAACAGTGAAGCGCATTTGTCGTGCTCTGGAAGAGCAATTTCCCGATGCAGAAATTAGCAATCAGGAGGTCGCTATCGTGTCGGCCGTCGGCAGCGATATGCAGGTACCGGGGCTACTGGCTAGAACAGTAGGCGCGCTGGCGGAAAAGGATATCAGTGTGTTGGCGATGCACCAGTGCATGCGTCAGGTCGACATGCAGTTTGTGATCAACCAGGACCGCTGGGAGGATGCCGTACGAAGCCTGCACAGATGCCTTGTTGAGGTACACGATCACGGGCGTGCCATATGCCTCGCATCCTGACCAGCGCAACAGCTACCCAACATCATGGGGCCAACACACCGGGGTGGGCGATACACTCTCGCACCCCACCAAATATATCGGGGAAAACCCGACAACGCTTTCGGCCTGCCAAACCGTGACTTATCCGACCTCTCGGGTGACAGCCCCGTACCTGTGGACAGCCTGACAGCGCCATGATTCTCTCCTTCCTCTGCTTCCTCTTGATGTTCACCCTTGTAGGGGTTCTCTCTGCAAAGAAAAGCCGCGGAACAAAGCAGGACTATTACCTGGCCAGCAGCACCGTCCAGCCATGGCTGGTTGGGCTGTCCGCTGTTGCCACCAATAACAGCGGTTATATGTTTATCGGTGTAATCGGCTACACCTATGTCGCTGGATTATCGTCTGTGTGGCTGATGCTGGGCTGGATCAGCGGCGATTACCTCGCCTCTCGATTTGTCCACGCCAGGCTCAGGGATGCCGCACCGCGAACCGGCGAAGTGAGCTATGCCGGGGTCATCAGCAACTGGTACGGCAAACGAAATTCTGCCCTGCAGAGGATCATGGGATTAATTTCCTTGTCGTTTTTACTGGTATACGCCAGCGCCCAGCTGGTCGCTGGCAGCAAGGCCCTTCATGTGCTGTTCGACTGGCCTATCTGGGCAGGCGCAACCCTCTCCGCTTTTCTGGTAACCCTGTACTGTATTGCCGGCGGGATTCGCGCATCAATCTGGACAGATGCGGCGCAATCCATGGTGATGGTTTTAGCGATGGGCTTGCTACTGGTTATAGCCACCAGCTCCCTGGGCGGGATTGATCAGGCACTTATCGAGATGAGCGCTATCGATGGCTTTATGAGCTGGTTCCCGGATGATCTGCCTTTTCCGGGTGTGCCAGGGGCATTGCTGTTCGCCGCCAGCTGGTTATTTGCCGGGCTCTCAATTATCGGCCAGCCCCACGTCATGGTGCGTTTCATGGCGCTGAACGATAATCGCAAAATGAACCAGGCACGGCGCTGGTATTATGCGTGGTACGTGATGTTTTATGCCATGGCGACGGCAGTTGGCATGCTGTCGCGGGTCTACCTGTCCGATGCGGCAAGTTTTGATGCCGAACTCGCATTACCGGTGATGGCTCAGGCACTGTTTCCCCCCGTGCTGGTTGGATTAGTGCTGGCAGGTATATTTGCTGCCACCATGTCGACAGCGGACTCACTGGTTCTCGGCTGCTCGGCAGCCATCACCCACGATCTGTTACCCCAAAATATTGAACGCACCAGTGTGATGAAGGGTATTACTGTACTCGTCACAGCCTTTGCATTGCTCTGGGCTTTACTCAACAGTCAGAGCGTCTTCAGCCTGGTGGTAATGGCATGGTCTGGTCTTGCCAGCGCTTTTGCCCCCTTGCTGATCATCCTTTGCCTGGGAGGCAAGCCGGGGTCCGGTGTGAGTATCCTGGCCGTCTGCTCGGGACTTCTGGTCGCACTGGGCTGGCGCATGATGGGGTGGCACGATTTCGCCTATGAGGGCATGCCGGGTATTCTCTCTGGTTTGTTGATCCTGAGCGGTGCTCTTTTTCTATCCAGAAGAAAGAACGCCCAACTCACTCAATCACCATAGACCCGCGGAACCCTGCGGGGCATTCTGGTTAACAGCTCGTAACTGATCGTACCCGCGCAGTTCGCCACCTCGTTGACGGAGAGACCTTTACCCCAGAGGATAGCCTCATCCCCCACCGCCACTGTCGACAAGTCAGTGACATCCACCGTTATCATGTCCATAGATACGCGGCCCACCATGGGACAGCGCTGGTTATTGATCAGTACTGGCGTGCCATCTGGCGCATGTACCGGATAACCATCGCCGTAGCCAATTGCGACCGTGGCAATCCTGCTGGGTCGTTGCGCCGACCAACGCGCACTGTAGCCCACCGACTCCCCCACAGGAACATCCCGCAGAGCAATGACGGAAGAGCGCAACGTCATGACCGGTCGCAATCTGTCGGCTTCCGCATGAGGAACAGAAAAAGGGGAGCTGCCATACAGCATGATCCCCGGCCTGTTCCAGTCAACACGGGTCTCCGGCCAACCGAGTAGCCCGGCAGAGTTACCAAGGCTCAACGGCACGGTATCGGCGTTTGCCAAACTGGCCACACCTGCCCTGAACTGCTGGAGTTGCCGATGAGTCAGATCACTCGCCAGTTCATCGGCACAGGCAAAGTGCGTGGCAACCACCATATCACCGGCAACATTGTGGCTGGCGGCCAATGACCGATAGGTAGACGCAACATCCTCAACGGCAAGACCCAGTCGGTGCATACCGCTATCCACACAAATCCAGACGGTTACAGGGGTTTTCAGCGATGCTGTCAGGATGGCCTCTTGTTGCTGTTTATTAACCACTGAGAGCCAAAAACCGAGTTCAGCAGCCAGGGGAATCTCGTCATCGGAGAACGTCCCCTCCAAAAGACAAACAGGCTTATTGATACCGCCTTCACGGAGCTCGACCGCCTCCTCCATACAGGTAACACCAAAGGCGGGAACCAGCGGTTCAAGGGCGCGGGCAACAGGTAATACACCGTGTCCATAGGCATTGGCTTTGACGATGGCCATCGTTCGGGAATTGGGTGCCAGACTGTTTGCCAGCTCGCAATTGTGCCTGAGAGCACGGAGATCGATATAGGCTTTTGCTGGTCTCGACATGACGCTTTCACCAAAAAGTACAGAGGGGCTGATGCACTCGATTAATAATTAAACTTACCGGCTGAATAAATGCGCTGAGCTGCCAACCAGACATCGCCCACTTCCCCGCCGCCGACGGGCCTGCCATCGACTTCAATGACGGGCACCACTTCTTTAGAGGAACTCGTTAGCCAGACTTCGTCCGCATCCAGCACTTCGCCCATCGAGACAGGTCGTTCCTGCACGGCAATAGACCCGTCTTTGCGCAGCAACTCCAGCAGAATATGGCGGGTAACCCCCGGTAATTTCTGACTGTCCAGCACCGGTGTAATGACTTCGCCGTTCTTGACAATGTAAGCGTTACAGGCGCTGGCCTCCGTCAGTTCACCTTGTTCATTGAACAGCAGAATTTCATCAACTCCCTGCTGAAAACCCTGCTGAAAGTGCATAACGTTGCCCAACAATGCCGTGGACTTGATGTGGCAGCGGTCCCATCGCAAATCGCGATCAGTGACAACCCGGTAGGGTTTAACCCGATGTTTATCCGCCACGGGTTCAGCGGGGATCGCATAGGTGAAGGCAAAAATGGTAGGGGTGATGTTTTCCGGGTAAGCATGGAAACGGCGGATATCTGCACCGCGACTCACATGCAAATAAAGGCCGAGATTGCCACCACCATTTTTATCGATAAGGGCATTACACACCGCAAGCCACTGATGCTGCGACCAGCCAAGGGCTATATCGATTGCCCTCAAGCCGTTCAGCATCCGCTGCATATGCAATGAAAAACCGACGATCCTGCCATCATAGGACGGCAGCACTTCATAAATACCATCGCCAAACAAAAAGCCCCGATCCATCGGCGAAATACGGGCTTCGGCCATTGGCAGGTAGGCACCGTCGAGATAGACAATACTCATTAAGTTACCTTGTATCTCGCCGGACTAAAGCCAGCCAGCGGGAACATAAAGCGGCAAATATTAGCAGCGGGTATCCAGACAGGCAAAGTAAATTCCCCACCAAGTCAGCCTGGATACTCAACACCGCTATCAGCGATCAGATCACGCAAAGAATTCACCAAAGCCTTGCCTGTTTCACTGGGCAGGCCGTCTTCTGTCAGGGTGTTATCAAGGGTTATACCGTCGAGACTGCCCCGACATGCCAGGTATTCAAGCATGGCCCGGTTATCCCAGTCCGCCAGATAGTCTTCTCCAGCACAATAGGACATCATGGCCACCAAGCCGAGTGCCGCCCAGTTGGATACATCCGCTATCACCAGCTCGTCACAGGTGGTTACCGACGGAATAATGGCCAGTTCACTGAGTTTCTCGAGCACATTACCCATGCCGATCTCATTGCCACCATCACCCAATGCAATGACCGGACAATCCGAGAGCTCAAGAAAGACATCAAAGCAGAGGGTACCGGAGCTGATATCCTCGCCTCGCATATTGTAATAATGGCCATCACCTGCGGGCCCGGCAAGCTCGATACTGACCATGAGCTCGGGCTGGTAATCCGCCAGCAGGTCGGTCACCTGCTGCCTGAGCCCTGCGGGACGACCAAGGGGAACACGTGCCACGCAATAATCACCGCCTATGGCATTAGCCAATACATCGCCACAAATCAGTATCGGCTCGGCACCAATCTGCTCCAGAACCCGATAAAGCGCAATTGCGCCGGCGGGGCCATCGGACTCAAACGTGTCCAGCACCGGAAATCCTGTCCCGATCAATACCCGGCCAGTACAACTCAACAGTTGCCTGGCTGCCCGCAGACAGTAGCCAGGCTTGAGACTGGACTGAACGGATTGCATTCCCCGCAGATTGCGGGCCACCAGCAGGTTTTCAATGCGCTGACTCACTGCCAGCTCACGCCGAATATCATTCATAAGCCACCACAATATTAGCCATCAGCCACAAACCTCGGGCTTTAGTTGTCTGTACATACTGTCCGCCGCCAGCCGAATACGACGGGCCTCCGCCATTGTGACGGACTTAAAAGAAACCAGACCACCCGGTTTTAGTTGCGCCAGTTGTGACATGTCCAACGAAATCACTGAACCCAGTTTGGGGTAACCACCGATGGTCTGACGGTCATGCATCAGTATGATAGGCAAACCATCCGGAGGGATTTGTATTGCACCCAGGCAAACACCTTCGGATAAAAGATCGGGAATATCAATATCAATGGGTGGCCCCGCCAACCGAGATGCCATCCGGTCGGACTGACTCAGCAATCGGTATTCACTGGCAAAAAAACGCTCTTGTTGGTCACGTGAAATCAATGCAGACTGATAACCACTCACCACCCTCAGCAATACACGGCCACCATAAACCGGTCGGTAGCCACGTCCCAGCAAGAGGCATTGACGATCCGAAGTGTCTGCACAGGGCAAATGATCCCCAGCCTGTAGCGGATTACCGGACAGGCCTCCCACGCCTTCGCGAACGACCGTCGCCGTACTGCCGAAGGTTGCCGGGATATTGAACCCACCAGCCACCGCCAGATAGGCACGCATACCCCTGCGGGCATAACCCAATGCCACCCTGTCACCGGATTTTACCCGGTGGCTGCGCCAACTCTCCTTTGGTTGCCCGTTAATGGTCAGTGGCATATCTGCACCACAGAGGGCAAGAATCGTGTCTGCCTGACATTCAAGTTCCAGACCGCCAATGGTCACTTCAAGGGCCGTCATGCCGGGATCATTCCCGCACAATCGATTGGCCCAATTGAAGGCAAGGGGATCGGCCGGACCACCGGTGGTCAAACCAAACCGGTGATAGCCGAAGCGGCCAGCATCCTGGAGAAGGGTCAGGACACCGGGACGATCCACACGAAAACCACCCTTCATGCTAACCGGCCACCCCTGGCCAGAAAAGTTTCCCGATTGATACTGAAAAAGCGTACCCGGTCACCCACCTGAAGCGGCATGCTGGGTTCGCTGAGGGGATCGAACATCCGCTCCGGACAAAGGCCAATCAAATTCCAGCCACCGGGGGAGTCCGCGGGATATACCGCAGTCTGTCGCCCGGCTATACCCACGCTACCACAGGGCACCGATGTTCTGGGTGTATCCAGTCGGGGCATGACAATGCGCGAATCAACCTCTCCAAGGTAGGCAAAACCCGGCGCAAAACCTATCGCATACACGAGGTATTCCCGGGATTGATGCAGAGCGATCACCTCCTCCACCGAGACCTTTTTCACGCGACTGATTTCAGCGAGATCCGGCCCGGACTCCATGCTGTAGTAAACAGGCAATTCAACGAGCTTGCCGACTGAACCGGAAGCAGCTGGTGCGGTGTCCAGCATCTCTGTAATCTTCTGCTCAAGGGTTGCGGCATCGATACACGAGAGATCGAAGATAACTAGTAGCGAGGCATAGGAGGGCACGAGATCAATCAGCACATCGGCTAACACGGACTCCAGCACAGCCGTTGCCTGTCGAACCCGAGCTGACGTATCCGCTGTCACCACCTGCTCAAAATAGATGATCAGCGCATTTTCACTGGCAGGCATAACCCTCATTGATCAAGCAGTGCCCGGATTTCACGAATCACCGCAACGCTCTCAGGGTTGTCGCCATGGATACACAGGGTATCCGCTTTAATAAGCAGCGAATCGCCATCCTCGGTCGTAACGGATCCATAACGTTTGAGCTGTTTAACCTGCGCAAGCGTCGTTTTTCTGTCGTGGACCGCACCGGGCTCGGAACGGGGCACCAGCAAGCCATTGCTGTCATAGCGCCGATCGGCAAAGGCCTCAAACCACAGTGTGACGCCCAGTGCTTCTGCCTCGCGACGGTGCAGCTCGGCCTCGGGAGTGGCTTGCAGGACAAGGTGAATCGGTCGATAAAAACCGGCCACGGATAACATCACTGCACGGCGAAGTTGATGATCCACCATCATGTCGTTGTATAACGCCCCATGGGGTTTGACATAGGACAGGGACAGGTTTTGCGAACGGCTCATCCCGTCCAGTGCCGCTATCTGGTAATGCATGAGCGCAACAAGTTCATCCTTTGAGCAGGTCATGGAACGGCGCCCAAAACCCTCGCGATCAGGGTAGCCGGGGTGTGCGCCAACCATCACGCTGTATTTTGCCGCCAGATTGAGCGTCCGCTGTATCATCAGATGATCCCCGGCATGGTAGCCACAGGCAATGCTGGCCTGATGGACATAGGCCATCACCGCTTCGTCTGCACCAAGCAATCCGCCCTCAACGGTTTCACCGAGATCGGCGTTCAACATCAATGACATCACCAACCTCCCTGAAGCCGAGCCATCACATTATCGCCAGCTGGCTGTTGAGCAGGTCGGTCACCAGCATGGAGCCGGGACTGTGAGTAATACACAGCGGTGGTCTGGCCTGCTCCAGCGCAACCTGGGGCGTTACCCCACAGGCCCAGAAGAGAGGCAACTCATCAGCCTGGATGGTTACCGAATGGCCAAAATCCGGTTCTTCAAGCTGCCCAATACCAATTTGCGCCGGATCGCCCAGGTGAATCGGGGCGCCATGCATGTTGGGAAACCGGGTACAGACCTGGATGGCCCGGATAGCGTCGGTTGCCTTGAAGGGACGCATACTCACCACCATATTGCCACCAAAACGCCCCGCCGAGCGACAGGGTATACTGGTGCGATACATCGGCACGTTGACCCCCTCCGAAATGTTGCGGATTTCAAGGCCATCGGTCAGCAGTGCCTCTTCAAAGGAAAAGGAACAACCCAGCACAAAAGTCACCAGATCCCGCCGCCAGTAAGCAGTAATATCCACCGGCTCTTCAACCAACTGCCCTCGCTCAAAGACGCGATAACAAGGCACATCCGTGCGAATATCCAGCTCGGCGCCCAGTGACGGCAAACTGTACTGACCAGCATCAGAGACCGCAATCAATGGGCAGGGCTTGGGATTCAACTGACAAAAACGCAAAAATTCACCAGCCCAGTTTTCAGGGAGAATGACCACATTGCCCTGCACATAACCGCGGCAATGCCCTGAGGTGTGCCCGGTAAACTGACCGGATCGAATAGCCAGTCGTAATTCATGCGGATTGGATATTGGCATTTGGAATATTCCTGTCCAGAGTGACCTTTAACCGACATTCAACCATCGAACACAGCCGATGACCACAGGTAGGTGGCGATCACACATTCCAGGAAGAAGCCTTGTCAACCGCGACGGAGCAACCCGGCAACAACCGGTGGCGTACTGTCAAAACAATGTACCACCAGTTGAGGGAGAATGGGTGCTTAACCGTCTTCAGGCGGCGCCCACAAATAAGGTTTGTCGCTTTGTCCACTTCGCAGACAACTTATCGGTGCAGGCCAGGCATTTTTCATGACCTCCTGGAAATCCCGCTGACTCAGATGGAGCAGATGATGGTGGTCACCTGCCTCAATATAGATATCGAGGCTATCCAGCAAGGCGCTGTCGACAATGACATCCAGCTTGAATGCCTGCCCCAGTCCCGGGATAGCACCTTCGTTGCAGTCGGGAAAAAGCCCTTTCAGGTCACGCTCATCCACTATTTCATACTCGTGCTGGCGACCGTACTCCAGCCACTCCAGTATCAACTTGTTGGAGGCGGGGATAACACACATCGCATAATGATCGTTCTGCTTGACGACCACAGCTTTTGCCAGCTTTTCCGGGGGGACATGTGCTTCCCGGGCAGTGGCCATCGAGTTACTGGTTTGTGCATGTTTCAGCACTTCATAATTAATTTTTTTGCGGCCGAGATAATCAGCCAATACAGGTGAGATACTCATAATCCGGCACCTCCTGATCAGTGTAAACAGGTTATTTTCAGTATAGTTTGACTGGCGCCGTTTCACCCCCACTAAGCACAGAACAATTCGATCTATCGGGTTCACCCCGACAGATGGAATCCAGCTTAATCCTCTTTTTTACTGCCAATCTCGATCGGGCCATGGCTGGGATACTGAGGATATTATGCATCCCTCGCTGTTGTTAAGAATTCTTTAAGTATTAGCCACTACTCTGCAAGGTAACCAGATACCGATCAGGGTATGAACATGCAAGAAATCAGACAAACCAGCCAGGAATATTCCGACAACATCCAGGCCAAACAGTGGTTGCACCGATGGCTTGTCCCGGCGCCGGCACTGAACCTGCACCCACCCCATTGTGAAAGCAGCGCGGCCGTACAACAGTATGTCGCCAGACAGTTTTTTCAGGCTTATGGCGCCACAGTGCACGAGTTCCTGCCCATCTTCCTCAGTCTGTCCTGTCGGGATCAACTCTCTGCGGTGACAGGCATCCGGCCCGTCGATGCAAGTCCGTTGTTTCTTGAGCAGTACCTGGACAATCCGATCGAACTGGAAATCAACCGTTATTCGTCTGTACCCGTAGCTCGCCATCAGATTGCCGAAATCGGCAATCTGGCCGCCACCCAAAGGGGCTCGAGTCAGCTGCTATTCATTCTGCTGGCGGCCACCCTGCGGCGAGCCAATTTTGAATGGCTGGTATTTACTGCGACACCACAGGTCAGGAAAGCCATCAGCAAACTGGGATTTGAACTGCACCCTATCGCGGACGCCAGAGCTTCTCGGTTGCAGACATCCACCGAGGAGGAATGGGGCAGCTATTACCAGACTCAACCAGTTGTGGTTGCCGGACAGCTGGCACAGGCCATAGACGTAATCAACGAGAGAAAAACGTTGCGGGCAGCGCTTTCATTTTATGATGCGCGCATTGACAGCCTGGCCAAAGAACAGCTACAGCTCCGTGGGGTAGATAGTGCCGACTATTCTTTCGCGGCTTGATGGTCTTTATGATGACGACCAGGTTGTCGTCAGAGATGCCACGCAGCGCCTGACATACGGTGCGTTGATACAACGCTGTGGCGATCTGGCTGCCCTGCTGAAGAAATACCGGATCGGCAGGCTGGCGTTGCACCTCGATAATGGCCCCGACTGGCTGGTGGTTGATCTGGCCAGCCAGCTGGCCGACATCTGCCTGCTCCCCCTGCCAACCTTTTTCTCCAACAGGCAGGTGCAACATGCTCTGACAGAAACGCCTGTCGATGCCATCGTCACCGGTCCCAACGCTGTGATCGATCTATCCGGACAGATAGTGGAAACAGTGCAGCTACCCGGTACTGCCGAGCTCTGGCTGAACCGTCTCTCGGCCTGCGAGGACCACGCACTCATTCCTGAGAATACCGGAAAAATCACTTACACCTCCGGCTCAACCGGTACCCCCAAAGGGGTCTGCCTCAGCAACCAGCAATTGATCGACGAGGCGATGTTCCTCGGCAGTGCTGTGGGACTATCGAAGCCGCGACACCTCTGTCTGTTGCCTTTGAGCACCCTGCTGGAAAATGTTGCCGGTATTTATGCACCGCTGCTGTTCGGTGGAGAGGTGATTATCCCCGCCCTGAAGGAAATGGGCATCTCTGGCAGTTCGACAGTTGAACCGTCTGCCCTGATTGAAACCATCAGCAAATACCAACCCAACACCCTGATCCTGACACCACAACTCCTGCAACTGCTGGTGGTCAGTGTCCGCAATGGTTGGCAGCCCCCGAAATCACTGAAGTTTGTCGCCGTGGGCGGCGCCAAAGTGGCGAGTCAATTGCTGATAGAAGCATGGCAATCAGGCATTCCCGCGTACCAGGGCTACGGTCTGTCAGAATGCGCCTCTGTGGTGAGTCTGAATACACCCCGCGCTCAGATTATCGATAGTTGCGGGAAACCCCTGCAGCACCTGAATGTACAGATTATCGATGGAGAAGTTGTCGTCAGCGGCAATGCCATGCTCGGTTATGCCAATACTCCCTCAAGCTGGGGACAACAGACTATCCACACCGGTGATCTCGGTTATCTCGATGCCCAGGGCTTTCTGCATATTCTCGGGCGACGCAAAAACCTGATGATTTCCAGTTACGGCCGCAACATCAACCCGGAGTGGCTGGAATCCGAGTTTCTCGCATCCCCAATCTTTGCAGACTTTATCGTCTTCGGTGATGCCAAATCACACTGTGTGGCACTGCTGTCGACACGGGATAGCAGCACGACAGATCAACAGATAGATAGCTTCATTCAACAGATCAACCAACAACTGCCAGATTACGCACGCATCCGGAACTGGCAGAGATTACCCACATTATTGACAAAAACCCCTGCACTGATAACGGACAATGGTCGACCAAAACGGGCAGCCATTGCCCAACATTATGCCGGCCAAATTGACCAGCTTTACGACATGCCCGTTGAGGAATTACACGTATGAACGCACTAACATCCCCCCCTTTTTTCGATACGCTGACAACAGCAACAGACGCAGACAAAAGCCAACTGCTCACGGCACCCATTATCCAGCGAGGTCTTGAGGGCCGTATCGATATCGATGACTACCTCGGGTTTCTGCAACAGGCCTACCATCATGTCAAACACACCGTGCCACTACTGATGGCAGTGGGCTCCCGGTTACCGGAGGAGCAGGAGTGGTTGCGCCTGGCGGTAGCGGAATACATCGAAGAAGAAATCGGCCATCAGGAGTGGATTCTCAACGACATTGCCGCCTGCGGCTATGACAGTGACGCGGTCAGACGTGGCCAACCCAATCCCGCAACCGAACTGATGGTCGCCTACGCTTACGATACTGTTATGCGCGTCAACCCGGCGGGCTTCTTTGGCATGGTTCACGTACTTGAAGGCACCAGCGTCAGTATCGCCGAAACCGTTGCCGACAATGTCCGCGGGACCCTGGGGCTTCCCCAAAATGCCTTTTCCTACCTGTATTCCCACGGTTCACTGGATAAGGAACATGTCGCCTTTTTTGAGGACCTGATGAACCGGGTTGACTCACCGCAGGACCAGGCACAGATCATTCACTCAGCCAGGATGTTTTATCAACTTTATGGCGACCTGTTCCGTTCGCTCGACGGTGTTTCCCACAATATTCCACGCAGGGCCTGACAGGGACGCAACATGGAACTGAACAACAAAGTAATTTTACTGACGGGGGCTACCGGGGGCATTGGTTGTGCGGTGGCCCGGGCATTGGCCGAGCAAGGAGCCAGCCTCAGGCTGGTTGGCCGAAACACTTCATCACTGAACCAGCTTGCCGGTCAATTAACGGGAAATCACCAAATAATCGTGGCGGATATCGGCACCTCTCAGGGTCGACATGACATCCTGTCAGGGTGTATCGATGGCGGCGGCATTGACCTGCTGATCAATCTGGCAGGCACAACAACATTTCAATGCTTCGAGCACCAGCCTGAAGAGAGTATCGAACAGATACTCAGTACAAACCTGATTGCCCCCATGTTATTGACAAAACAGCTGATCCCCCTCCTGAACAATAGACCGGAGTCAGCCGTGGTCAACATCGGCTCGACCTATGGCAGCATCGGCCACCCCGGCTACGTCGCCTATTGTGCCAGTAAATCGGGCCTGAAAGGCTTTACCGAGGCGCTGCGCAGGGAACTCTGCGACACTGCCATCCAGGTTTTTTACCTGGCCCCCAGAGCGACGGACACCAGCTTGAATTCGCCCGCCGCCAATGACTTGAATCACGCCCTTGGCAATAAGGTAGATTCACCGGAACAGGTCGCTGATACGCTGGTGAAACTGGTCAAATCCAACCGGCATTGTCGGTTCATGGGATGGCCGGAAAAACTGTTTGTGAAAATTAACGCCCTGCTTCCGAGACTGGTTGACCGCGCACTGGTAAAAAAAATGCCGCTCATCAAACAAATTCTCAACAACCACGAAACGACTAAAATCAACACCTAGAGACTCACATTATGAAACACACCATTAAAAACATCATGGCAAGTTCTGTGGCGCTGCTTGCACTGACTGCCAGTACGGGCTGGGCGGGTGTCACAGAGGAAATCAGCACCCTGCAAAAACGCTGGGCTGAGGTCAACTATCAAATGGAGGGCGAGGCACAGAGCGATGCATTTGCCTCTCTCGCAACAGAGGCCGACGCTGTTGTCTCAAAATACCCCAACAGTGCAGCCCCGCTAATCTGGCGTGGTATTATCAAATCCACTTATGCAGGTGCCAAAGGTGGTCTCGGCGCGTTATCGCTGGCCAAGTCGTCGAAAGCCGACCTGGAAGCGGCATTGGCGATAGACCCTCGGGCATTGGATGGATCAGCCTATACCAGTCTGGGCACGCTCTACTGCCATGTGCCGGGCTGGCCGATTGGTTTTGGCGATGACAAAAAAGCGGAGAAATTGCTACTTAAAGCGCTGGCCATCAACCCCGACGGGATAGACAGCAATTACTTTTACGCCGACTACCTGATCGGGAAAAAACGTTACCAGGATGCCAGGTCTTATTTACTTAAGGCAAAAAAGGCAGCACCGCGCATTAACCGACCATTGGCCGATGCCGGGCGGCAAAAGGAAATTAGCCAGGCACTGGCCGTTATTGAACAGAAACTGGGAAGCTAATCAGCACAAATGCAAATTCTGTTGGTAGAAGATGATCAACCGCTGGCCCAGGGGCTTAAAGCAGCCCTGAGCAGACAGCATTACTCTGTAAATCATGTGGATACGGGAAGAGCCTGTATTCATGTAGTGGAAACAGAACCACCGGATATCATTATCCTGGATATCGGTTTACCTGATATCAATGGCCTGAAAGTCCTCGAATCAATTCGCAGCCGATCGGCTGCGTTGCCGGTATTACTGCTGACAGCCAGAGATACCCTGCACGACAAGGTGACCGGGCTGGACTCCGGAGCCGACGATTATCTGGCAAAACCCTTTGAGATGAGCGAACTCCTGGCCCGCCTGAGGGTGCTCGAGCGCCGACTCAGTTCAGTCAAATCGACCAAAATCACAATTGGCCCGGTTACTCTGGATACCAGCGATCAGTCAGTGACCTGTCGGGGTGAACCTGAGGAGCTGTCGCGCCGGGAATATATGTTACTGAAGGCGTTGATGGAAAATGCCGGCCGGATAATGACCCGAAACACGCTGGATGCCAGACTTTACAGCTGGGGTGAAGAAATATGCAGTAACGCGCTGGAAGTACACATACACCATCTCAGGAAGAAACTGGGTGCCGACTTCATCAAAACTGTGCGCGGCGTCGGTTACAAGGTCACGGCCCCGTGAGATCAATCCGGCTGTTCCTGATTGCCGCCACACTGGCGGTACTCACCCTGTTCAATTTTGTTGCCGCGTTGCAGGGTTACAGTTCCAGCCTAAAGGAAGCCAACAAGCTGTTTGACCAGCATTTGCGGCAGACGGCAGAACTGATTGCCCGACTCTACGCCGGCCACCCGATAAAGTCCCTTGACGACGAAAGTACGTTGGCCTATCAGGTATGGCGAGGGCAGGAGCTTCTCGCCTCCTTTGGCATTGAACACACACAACCGATAACGGACTTTTATCCCGGTTTCGGCCATGCCAATTTCGACGGTTATCGCTGGCGAACCCTCGTCTACTATGATCAGGACCACCGGAACTGGATCATCACCGCTGAACGGACGGACTTGCGTTATCAGCTGGCGGAAAGTGTTATCAGTCATGCCATTTTGCCGATATTGCTGAGTATTCCCCTGGCCGGCCTGCTGATCTGGCTGATCATCAGTCATGGTCTGAAACCACTTCGAATGCTCTCCCAACAGCTCAAGAACAAGCAGGCCGACGACCTTTCGCCAGTAGTATTACCGGAGCTCAAGAGTGAATTACAGCAGGTCAGCCAATCAATCAATGCATTAATGAGCCGTCTTGAGGTTGCGCTGAACAGAGAAAAGCATTTTACCGCCGATGCCGCACATGAGTTGCGCACCCCCATCAGCGCCCTCAAAATTCAGCTGCACAATCTGGAGGAAGATATCTCTCCGGATAACGAGGCGTTTCAACAGTTGCGAGCGGGGGTAGACCGTATTCAGCATCTGGTCGAGCAGTTGTTGTCCCTCTACCGCTCTACCCCTGAGCAGCTCGCCCACAACTTCTGCCGTATCAACCTCCATCAACTGGCCCAGGAGGTCATTGCAGAATTGCATGATAAATTTGAAGGCAAACAACAGATAGCGGAGCTTGCCGGACAGCCCTGCATGATAGAGGGTGACCCCTTTGCGTTAACTACCCTGCTTCAAAACCTGCTCAGCAATGCCAGTAAATACACGCCCGCAGGGGGACATATTCTCGTGACGGTCAACGCCGAAGAAAATACGGTGTATCTCAAAGTGGAAGACTCCGGACCGGGTATCGCCCCTGAGGACTACGACAAAATATTCAAACGTTTCCAGCGGCTGAACAATAAACCAGACGGGTCAACAACGCCTGGCTGCGGCCTCGGCCTGACCATCGTCCGCAATATTGCTGATCTTCACCGCGCTCGTATCGAGATAGAACGTTCCTGTTTTGAGAGCGGCACAGCCTTTATTGTCATCTTCACACGAACGGAAGACTAAATGATGAGTAGAAGCATTGGCCGTTTTGTCATGCTCCTCGCCTTCACGCTTGGCATAGGCAGTAATACCAGTTTCGCGGACACACCGATAGTCGAGCTCAGAATCCGCAACCACCTGTTTTTTCCGGATACACTGGAAGTCCCTGCCCATACAAAAATCAAGCTGTTGGTAATCAACGAGGATCCAACGCCGGAGGAGTTTGAAAGTTATGAGCTCAACCGTGAAAAAGTGATTCTTGGCCATCGTAAAACGGTCATTTTCATTGGTCCGCTACCACCTGGAGAATACCCCTTCTTTGGCGAGTTTTACCCAAAAACAGCTCAGGGAAAAATAGTGGTTTCCGCACAGCAACCATCAGAATGAGACACTTATGTTTCTGAACTCAGTCGTACTGATACTTCAGGAAATACTGGAGGCCGCTCTGTTGATCAGCATCCTGTTGGTGCTGTCCCGACAGCTTCAACTGAGTGCCCGGTGGTTCGCCACCGGAATGATATTGGGCGGCATTGGCGCATTCATTCTATCGGTCAACCTGGCCACGATTTCTGAATGGCTGGACTATGCTGGCCAGGAAATTCTTATCGCCGGAATAATGATTGCCGTTCTCGGCCTGCTGACATTGATAGGACTGTATTCAACGTCAGCTCTATGGGCTTCGAGGCATTCTCTGCCCTATCTGATGTCCATTTGCGTCGCCCTGGCGCTCAGCCGGGAAGGTGCCGAAATCGTGATTTATCTGGGCGGAATACTCAACCATCAGGAGAGCGTACAGCCAACATTTACCGGTGCAGGGATTGGGGCCGGGATTGGTCTGAGCGCAGGGGTATTGCTGTACTTTGGGTTGCTCAGCCTGCCTGCGAGATGGATCTTCTGCACCTGTATTTTATTGCTGGCCTTGATCGGCGGCACCATGGCATCTCAGGCAACCCTCCTGCTGACCCAGGTTGACTGGGTAGCCTACTCCCCGGTTCTCTGGGACAGCTCAATTTGGCTACCGGAGGATTCCATCCCGGGGCATCTGCTCTATGCTCTGGTCGGCTATGAAGCCACCCCATCACTTTTTCAGGCAATCGCCTATGGTATTGGGTTCCTACTGGTCAGCATCTCCGCCACATTGGGTTATCTCAACCACTTCCGCAGCCGTCGAAAAAATACGGGTGAAAAATAGCATGCACACCACCGTCCAAAATCCTCTCGGCTATGCAATTCGAGGGGTAGGTATTTTATTCTGTTTCACTATTCCGGTGATGCCCCTTGCCGATGGCAATGCCGTGGATAAAATCTACCATCCCTATGTGGATGCCCTGGAGCAGGAACTGGAGTGGCGTGCAATCTATCAGGACGACCAGCCGGACCAACCGGACCATCGCCAACTCTATCGCTTTTCCTATGGACGAGCTTTTGGCGACCGTTGGTTTGGTGAGCTGTATCTAACCGGTGACAAGGCCGACAACGACAGTTTTTCGCTGGCGGCTTATGAAGTGGAAGCCAAATGGCAACTCACCGAGCAGGGGGAATACTGGGCTGACTGGGGTATCCTGTTTGAGCTGGAAAAACAGGCCAAGGAAAATATCTGGGAGTTCTCCACCGGGATTCTCGCCGAAAAGGAATGGGGACGCTGGAGCGGCACTGCCAACATCATCATCAGCCAGGAATGGGGCTCAGACATTGAGGATGAGATTGAATCATCACTGGGCCTGCAAACACGCTATCGTCTGTCACGCTGGATTGAACCCGCACTGGAGCTCTATGTTAATGAGCAGACCCTTGCGCTGGGCCCCGTGTTAATGGGAAACATACAGGCTGGCGTCAGGCGCAGTCTGCACTGGGAGGCCGGCCTCCTGTTTGGTATGAATGATAAAAGTGCCAACAATACGCTGCGGGTTCTGATTGAGTATGAGTTTTAGGGAGGCAGATCAAGCTTCTACAACCTCAACCATCTGACAACAGTTCAATTTTGTAACCATCCGGGTCTTCCACAAAGGCCAGCACTGTCGAGCCGTGCTTCATTGGGCCAGGCTCCCTGACAACCTTCCCCCCCGATGTACGAATTCGCTCACAGGCACCATAGACATCTGCCACACCAATGGCGATATGCCCATAGGCATCACCGAGATTGTAAGTGGATGTATCCCAGTTATGGGTGAGCTCAAGAACCGTATTTGCCGACTCGTCGCCATAACCCAGAAATGCGAGCGTAAAACGGCCGTCGGGGAAATCCTTGCGACGCAGCAGTTGCATTCCCAGCACATCGGTATAAAAGCGAATGGAGGTATCCAGATCACCCACCCGCAACATGGTATGTAATAAACGCATAAACTTTCCTCTCCAGTCATTCCCCAAATCTGTCCATACATGCCCGCGGACAGCTTGCAAAAGTATTGAGGCCCATCGCCTGTTTCGGCTAAAAAGCCATGCTACAAAGTAAATCGGAATTGAATCAAATAAAACCCTTCAAAAAATATCAGTTTGATCACTCACTTTTGAAATGACTCAAGCCCATGAACAAGAGAATGTTTTCCAAAATCCTGTGTTTTGCTTTTTCAGCTATTTTTGTGTACTTTTTGTGTACCAATTATGACATTCACCGTTATCCAGAAAAGAATAATAATAATGATCAATACGTTATCAAGAGATGTTCAAACGGATAGTGATTTTGACTACTGGTGGCAAATGGAGGGTCCCTGGGTTGAAGAACCGAACCATCGCCGGGGCGGAATAAGCGGTGTCCAGCGATGCCGAATCAATGGGGCCACCTACTACATCAAAAAACAGACAGACCATACCTGTCGCAGTCTCAGACACCCACTGGGCTATGCCACCATAGCCCGAGAAACTCATCGATTGAATGTGTGTTACAAACTGGGGATATCGGCTCCGGAGATTGTCTTCTCGCAAACACGTCTTCAACAGGGGGCTATTCAGGCGATTCTGGTGTCTCGGGAATTGACCGGATTTTCCAGTGTTGAAGCATGGAATGATCGAGAGACTGACAATTCTGTCAAAAAAGAGACACTCGATGCTCTCTCCCGCAAACTTGGCGAGATTCTGCCAAGACTCCACAATTATCGCTGGCAACACGGCTGCCTGTACGACAAACACATTTTTTTCCGTCACAACAGGAAAGGTAGCGGCGAAATTGAAGTTGCTCTGATTGATCTCGAAAAATGCCGTCGACGGTTATCCATCAGCCGGGCTTCCCGGCACGATATACGCCAGATGCGTCGACATATGCCCGCTATGACTGAACGCCACTGGGACATTTTTAATTCCGCCTATCGACAACATTCCTATCTCAGTCCAAACAAAGGGGTGCCCTGGCTTTCATCACCACCGACGTTCAAGTAACCCACAAGCGGCCGCAAAAAAAATCCCTGACACAAAAAACCGGGCAAAAGCCCGGTTCTTATAAGACCCGTGATTCTCAATCGGTGAAGACGGGTGCCGCAACATATTCCCAGAGTAATGCAGTGGCCACCAGGACGACCACCACGTAGACCAGGGAAACAGCAAAAACCGCACTGGCATATAGAAAGCCCTGATCCTCTGGCACGTTCATCACATCGGGAATCCCGAGGTACATCAACCGAATCGCATAACTGCAGGCGGCAATAGCGAGCAGGAGATCCAGCCACCAGATGGGATAAACCGCGAAGATACCTGCCAGAAAGACCGGGCTACAGCACAGCCCCATAAACACAAACCCTTTCAAAGGGCTGGACTCACAATTGTAGGTTTTCGACATCCAGGCAATCATCCAGCCGATAAATACCAGCGCACCCATCAAGGCGAAATAAAACAGGACTACCAAGGGTATCGCACTACCTTCGGTAATTCGTGTGGGCTGCTCTTTGAGAATCGTCCAACCAAACTGCGTAGTTCCGATATAAAACCCGATCGCAGGAATCATACCCAGGAATATAAAATAGATAGCCATACGCTTGATTGTCTCATCGGACAGCGCAGCAATTTTCTTCCACTCGGACTGTGGATCGTAGAGTAACCCGGCAATGTGACCTAGCATAAAATCCCCGTTTTTCTTATTTAAGTCTAAAATCGGCCAACAGATATATAGTTTATTATAAAATACCTGTTTTTATACCTCTTAAATCGAGCCGTTGACATTGATCGAAATCAATAACCTTTATAACATCTATCGTAGTCAATGGTGCATCTGCTGATGCACACTGGCCGCACCATTCTGTTCAGACGATACCCCCGGTTGATGAGCGTGGGCCATCGCATTCCAGAGGGTCCATCCACCAAAGGCCATAATTATCAGCCCCATGGCAACCCTCAATGCACGAACCTGCAACCACCGTTTTAGCTGACTGGAGAAAACACCCCCGGCCAGCATGGCAGGCAGAGTGCCCAGGCCGAAAGCTATCATGGACAGCGCACTCGACACCGGGTGGGCGGTGGCAGCAGCATACACCAGTGCTGAATATACCAGGCCACAGGGTAGCCACCCCCATAACATACCAAACAGGAAGGCCCTGCCAACCGTGCGGACACGGAACAACCTGGCAGCAAACGGTTGGATATGGCGCCAGGCATGTTGCCCGCCACGCTCCAGCCAGGACAGAAAATGCCACCAGCCCGCCAGATATAACCCCATCAGGATAAGCAGCACGCCCGCAAAAATACGCAGCGAAGGCCCCAGTGACAGATATTCACGCCCAAATAATCCCAGCAGACCGACCAGTGCGCCGATTAACCCATAGGACGTAATTCGCCCGAGGTTGTAGCTTAGGAGGATTGGCCAGCGACTGCGTTGATCATCGGTAGCGAAACCCAGTGCGGCGACGATACCACCACACATCCCAACACAATGCCCGGCACCCATCAAACCAATAACCAGCATTGCCAGTATGGGCATACTGTCAAATTCAAACATTATTTTCGGCTCTTTGAAGGTGGCGGGTCTTCAGATTGACGGGGACGAGCCTCGACATCAACCTCAACGGATTCATCAGTCTCATCGTCAAACAGTATTCGCTCACCTTCCCCGTCGAGATCATCATACTGGCCACTGTTTACCGCCCAGAAAAAAAACCATATCGCCAATGCACAAAAAATCAAGGACACGGGGATCAGCAAATACAAACTGGTCATTGGGTTATAGCCTGCCAAAGAGGGAGAGTATCAGTCATCGTCACGTGGCATAACAAGGTTGCTGTGAACACATAATGGGTAGGTCACCACGCCGACTCAGTCGCAGGGCATTGCCCACAACCAAAAGCGAACTGGCAGACATACCAATAGCGGCCGCCCAGGGAGGAATCATTCCCGCCGCGGCCAGTGGCAATGCCAGCAGATTATAGAGTAATGCCCAAGTGAGGTTCTGGCGAATAATCTGGCGTGTCCGCCTGGCAAGAGCTATCACCTCCGGCAACGTATTGAGATTACCCGATAGCAAAATACTGTCAGCATGGATTCTGGCAAAATCACTGGCATCCCCCAGGGCCACTGATGCATCCGCCCCACTCAGCACAGGCACATCATTGATGCCATCTCCAACCATCAGCACCCGGTGCCCGGTCTGCTGACAGCGGTTGACCCAATCAAGTTTTGCCGCTGGGCTCTGTTGCCCGAACCACTGCTGAATACCCAGTTTGGTCGCCATATTTTCAACCGCTGCAACACGATCGCCACTCAGTAAAACTGTCCCCAGACCCTGCGCTGTCAGCTGCTGAATGGCAGAGGCAGCACCGGAGCGCAACTGATCCTGCAAAATAATCCAGGCCAATGGCCGGGATTGCTCCGCCAAAAGAAGAGGTAACTGGCCCGCATCCACAGCCGGCATGGCCGGTACGGGTAAACCAAACAATCTGCCGATATAGTCCGGCTGGCCGATAGCAAAGTGGTTCGCCTCAATCGTAGCGGAAATGCCCGACCCGACTTCCTGAACTACATCAGTTGCACTTTCAGCCACCTCTATGCCGGCAAAAGCCCGGGCAATGGGATGCCTGGAATCCTGCTCCAGGGTCGCAGCGATAGCCAGTACATCAGATTCTTTTTGATCAGCCAGCTCGATTACCCTTACGATACTCAGATCGCCCAGTGTCAAGGTGCCTGTTTTATCAAAAACAACCCGATCGACTTGCGACAACACCTCCAGCATCCGACTTCGACTGATCAGAAAGCCGCGCTGCCGCAACTCGCCAGTTGCCACTGCAATGGCAGCGGGCGTCGCCAGGGATAACGCACAGGGACAGGTAACAACCAGAACGGAGAGCACCACCCAAATGGCTTCCTCCGGTTGATGCTGCCACCACCAGAAAGCCACCAGAGCAGATATGATCAACACAGCAGCGACAAAATAACCCGCCACCCGATCAGCCATCGCAACTGTTGCCGGTTTATCGCTGCGGGCCTTTTCAACCAACTGCAATATGGCCGACAAGCGGGTTTGATGACCGACGGCAGACACCCTGACCAGCAAGGGGTTCTCACTGTTGACGGTTCCCGCAGACACCGCATCACCGGGGGATTTACCCACCGGCATCTGCTCACCGGTGAGAACAGCTTCGATCACGCTACTGACACCCTCGGTAATCTCACCATCACAGGGGATGGTTTCGCCCGCAGCAACGCGAATCAGGTTTCCAGGCAACAGCAACTTGACCGGAATCGTCTCCTCTTTATCGCCATTCAATCGTCTGGCTGTCACCGGCAGTAATTGTCCGAGAGATTCAGCTCGCATGTCATTGCGATGGCGAACTCGCATCTCGAGATACCGCCCCAGCAGCAAAAAGAATATAAACATGGCAATGGAATCAAAATAGACTTCACCCGTTCGGGTCACAGTGGCCCAGCAACTGGCTGAAAAACCGAGGATAATCGCCAGGGAAACCGGGACATCCATGATCAGATGCCCCTGGCGCAGGCTGTACCAGGCCGCTTTGAAGAAAGGATATGCCGAGAATAAAACCACCGGCAGGGCAATAATAAAGCTGACCCATCGCAGAAAATTTTGCCACTCGGGCTCCATGCCCTGAAAAGCACCCGCATAAAGACCAATGGCGACCATACCCGCCTGCATCATTCCCAGCCCGGCAATACCCAGACGCTGCAGAAAGCGGCGATTCTCCTGATCTCGCAACTGGCGTATAGCCTCATCACTGACTGGACGAGGGTCATAGCCGATTTGCTGTAGTTGTCCCAGCAATTCGCTGAGTTTCAGCAATTCGGAATTCCAGGTGATGAGTGCCCGATGACCGGTGACATTAACCCGCACATCAACCATCCCCGGCAATTTACGCAGGTGATTCTCGATCAGCCAGGCACAGGCAGTACAGGTAATGCCCCCGATCAATAGACGAATCTGACGCTGAGTGTCATTGACTACGTCCACGTAATCAGCTTGCACCTCGGGCAAATCATAAACCGCCAGCGATGCCTGATCCGAAGTTTCCGGACGGTTCGCGTTCTTCGTACGATACTGGTAAAAGCGCGCCAACCCACCATCACAGATAGCCGTGGCAACGGCAAGGCAGCCCGGGCAACACATAGCTTGCGGCTTCCCCTCAACCTCCAGTGTCCAATCAGTACCAGCCGGAACGGGCAACCCGCAGTGATAACAGGGTTGTGGCGTCATTCCGCCCTCAGAATGATCTGATCTGCAGTTGCAAAATCCAGCTCACCCACTAACCGCCACTCTCTGTCGGGCTCGGGAAGCACGCGCAGGTAATAACGTGATAGCAGTTGTTGATCGAGATCGGCACGGTAGTGACCGCGAGTAATCTCAGTCAGTAGCAACTCGCGATCACGTTTTGAGTCTGTTGGATGAAACAATAATAACGCAAGCTGCGCGGGTAACGAGTGGTCGGTATCAATAGTGACAAACAACTCACCACTGGTGGCATCCAGACGCAATTCAGCCGAAAGCCCTAACTCCTCAGCACGCCGATCCTGCTCCAGTACCTGATTGATGGCGAGGCCGTCGCGGTAGTAATTATCTACCACCAGACTATCGGCCCCGGAAAACGCGATATAGACGGTCACCAGACTGGCGATCACCACGCTACCCGGCAGTACTATAAGGAACCAGGGCCAGAATTGACGATACCACGGGGGGCTATTGCTGTCGGTTGAAAGTGGCAAGGCTGTGTCCTCTGGCGTTGATTGTCGACGGAAATCCACGGTGGAAAAATGCTGCATCAAAAAATGACTACTGACTAGCGCTGCAAACGTGGGCCAATAAAGCGGCTTTCCTGTTGTGCGTGAATAACCTCACTATCAGTCGCCTCAACAACAAAGATAACGTCCGTATTAGGAACATCCAGCAAGCCTGGGTCAAGCTCGATTCTCACCGGCATACTCAACACCTCACCCTCCTTCACACTGACCACTTCCTTGCCGAGATAGTTGAACGGATAGTCGCCAGTCACCTGAATACTATAGCTATGGTCACGCGTATCCATATTGTTGATTTTCAGGGTATAGATATTCTCAACTAAACCCCGGGTAGTTTCACGATAGAGAACATTCCGGTCGCGGATGACATCCACACCCAGCGGGATACGCGTCATGATGGTATAACCGAATGCTGAGACCATTAGGGCCAATGCGACGGCATAGCCGATAAAACGGGGCCGCAGAATACTGGTCTTGCCATATTCCATGGCGTGTTCCGTGGTAAAGCGAATCAGACCCGGTTCGTAACCCATTTTATCCATGACGGTGTTACAGGCATCAATGCAAAGACCACAGTCTATGCACTCGTATTGAAGCCCATCGCGGATATCAATACCCGTGGGGCAGACCTGTACGCATAGCGAACAATCCACACAGTCACCCTTGCCCGCTGCCCGATAGTCCTCATCTTTTCGTCGGGCACCGCGAGGTTCTCCCCGCTTCTCATCATAGGAAACCAGCAGGGTATCCTGATCAAACATGACCGACTGAAATCGGGCGTAGGGGCACATGTATTTGCAGACCTGTTCCCGGAGAAACCCTGCATTCATATAGGTCATCACCGAGAAAAAAAACGTCCAGAAAACAGCCGCGGGATGTGCTGAAAAGGTAAAGAGCTCGGGAACCAGTTGCCGGATCGGATTAAAGTAACCCACGAACGTCAGCCCGGTAACAAATGCCACCAAACCCCACAGCAATAGCTTACTGCCCCGGCGCAGGATTTTCTGGCCATGCCAGGGCGCTCTGTCCAATTTGATGCGCTGGTTCCGGTCGCCTTCACACCAGTCCTCAATGTACATGAATATCATGGTCCAGACGGTCTGGGGACAGGAAAACCCACACCACACCCGGCCTACCAGAACCGTCACGGTAAACAGGGCAAACGCCGAGATAATCAGTGCCCAGGCCAACAGCATGAAGTCCTGGGGCCAGAAAGTGATCCAGAAAATATGAAACTGGCGGGCCGGCAGATCAAACCAGATGGCCTGACGGCCATCCAGATTTATCCAGGGAAGCAGGAAATAGGCACTGAGCATCGGCAGCCAGGTCCAGCGCTGCAGATTTCGATAGAATCCAGGAAGCTGACGGGTCTGAATTTTTTCTCTCGTTTCATAGAGATCAAGAACCCGGATAACTTCCTCTGAGGACCGGTTGCCGGCTTTTTTTTCCGGCTCTTGTTCACCCGTCATTTAATTTTGACACTCCCGTTAAAAACCCTCAGACATCATTGGTTTTTGGACAAGCTGTACACGTACGCAGTCAGCAGGTGTATTTTCTCTGCCTTAAGCTTGTCAGCCTGAGCTGGCATATTGCCGTTTCGACCATTGCGAATGGTATGACGAACCAGTGTGGGGGAACCACCATACAACCAGATACCATCCGTCAGATTGGGCGCTCCCAACATCTTGTTACCAGTACCATCTGCGCCATGACAGGCTACACAATAGGTGGCGAATAATTGGCCACCAGCCTCGGCTTTATCTGCATCATGCTCGCGGCCACTGATTTTGAACACATATTCGGCGACTTTATCCACGCCTTCCTCTCCCAGTGCCCCCCCCAGGGCCGGCATGGCACCCTGTCGCCCATTGACTAGCGTGGTCTTGATATCTTCCGCGCTGCCGCCGTAGAGCCAGTCACTGTCAGCCAGGTTGGGGAAACCATAGCTGCCCCTGCCATCGGAACCATGGCAAACCGCACAGTTATTATTGAACAGACGACGGCTCATTTTCATCGCCTCGGGATTGGCAATCAGCTCCTCAACCGGCGTTTCGCTATATTGCTCATAGAGCGGCGTATACTTCGCCTCTGCTTCGGCCACCTCTTCTTCCCACTGGCCTACCTGTGTCCAGCCGAGCACACCACCAAAGTTTCCCAACCCCGGATACAACACCAGATAGACAACCCCGAAAATAACGGTGCCCAGGAACATCTTGAACCACCAGCCTGGTAGAGGATTGTCATACTCCTCAATACCGTCGTAAACATGTCCTGTTTTTTGGGCCTCGCCCTCTTTGGTGTCATCGGAAACTTCAACCTTGCGGTTGGCGAGCAACAACCATGTACAACCGACAATGGTGATTGCGGTAAATGCGATAATCCAGATACTCCAGAAGGTACTCATGTCAGCTCGTGCCTCTACTTATCTTCATCCTGAGAAGATTTGGTGTCATCAACTTTGGTGTCATCAACAAAGGGTAGTTGTGCCGCCTCATCAAAATCTTTTTTCTTACGGCCACTATAAGCCCACCAACAGACCCCGAGAAAAGCGATCATGGTGAGTATGGTGCCGATACCTTGTAATGTGCCCTGATCCATTAGCGTTTCTGCGTCAAAAGTGTGCCTAGCTGCTGGAGGTACACCACCAGCGCATCAATTTCTTTCACTTCTCCACCGGCAAAAGGTGCAGCGGCATTGGCGATGTCCTCATCTGTATAGGGTACGCCAACTGTTCTCAATGCCGTCATTTTGGCCGCTGTATCTTTACCAGTCAGCGTATTTTCAAACAGCCAGGGGAACGCTGGCATGTTTGACTCAGGCACCACATCCCTTGGGTTATAGAGGTGAGCCCGCTGCCAGTCGTCACTATAGCGGCCACCAACCCGCGCCAAATCGGGACCAGTGCGTTTTGAGCCCCAGAGGAAGGGGTGTTCGTAAACATGCTCACCTGCCACAGAGTAGTGACCATAACGCTCGGTTTCAGCACGCAACGGCCTGACCATCTGCGTGTGGCACACATGGCAGCCCTCACGAATGTAAATATCACGACCTTCCAATGCCAATGGTCCCAGTGGTTCAAGGCCTTCGACAGGCTGCGTCGTTTGATTCTGCCAGAACAGCGGAATAATCTGGGTTAGCCCACCAAAACTGATGGCAACCACGATCAGCACAATCATCAGCCCGATATTCTTTTCAACAATCTCATGTTTCACTGTTGTTCTCCTATCAGACTGTACGGGGTTCGGCAGCGGTCACTTCCTGCTGCTGAACATCCCCACGAATGGTTCGCCAGACGTTGTAAGCCATCACCAGCATACCGGCAAAGAAAATCACACCACCCAACAAACGCACATAATAACCTGGGTAACTGGCCTCAATTGATTCAACAAAGCTGTACGTCAGGGTCCCGTCGGTATTGAAAGCGCGCCACATCAGGCCCTGAGCAATGCCGTTAACCCACATGGAGGCGATGTAAAGGACAGTGCCAATAGTTGACATCCAGAAGTGCAGGTTGATCAGTTTTACACTGTACATCCGGGCGCGTTGATAAAGCACTGGAATCAGGTGATAGAGCATGCCAATGGAAATCATGGCTACCCAGCCAAGCGCACCGGAGTGAACATGACCAATCGTCCAGTCAGTATTGTGAGACAGCGCATTTACTGTCTTGATCGACATCATTGGGCCTTCAAAGGTCGACATGCCGTAAAAAGACAGTGACACCACCAGAAAGCGCAGGGTCGGATCGTAACGGAGTTTATGCCAGGCACCGGACAGGGTCATCATGCCGTTGATCATGCCGCCCCAGGAGGGTGCGAGCAGGATCAGGGACATCACCATCCCCAGGCTCTGAACCCAGTCTGGCAGCGCCGAGTAATGGAGGTGGTGGGGGCCTGCCCAGATGTAGACGGCAATCAGCGCCCAGAAATGCACAATGGACAGACGATAGGAATATATCGGTCGATCGGCCTGCTTGGGCACAAAGTAGTACATCATGCCCAGGAAGCCCGCCGTCAGGAAAAACCCTACTGCATTGTGGCCATACCACCATTGCACCATCGCATCGATTGTACCGGCATAGGCTGAATAGGATTTGAACGCTGTCACCGGGATGGCGGCACTGTTGCCGAGGTGCAACACGGCAATCGTGATGATAAAGGCCCCAAAGAACCAGTTAGCCACGTAGATATGCTTGGTGCGGCGTTTCATGATGGTGCCGAAAAACACCACCGCAAACGCCACCCAGACCAACGTGATCAGGATATCGATGGGCCATTCCAGCTCCGCGTACTCTTTCGAGGTAGTCAGCCCCAGAGGCAATGTGATTGCGGCGGCAACAATCACCGCCTGCCATCCCCAGAAGGTAAACCCTATCAGCCAACCGCCAAACAGCCTTGCCTGACAGGTTCGCTGCACCACATGGTAGGCGGCGGCAAACAGCGCACTACCACCGAAGGCAAAAATGACCGCGTTGGTGTGGAGTGGACGAAGTCGCCCAAAGTGCAGCCATGACTGATTAAAATTGAGCCCGGGCCAGATCAGCTCGGCGGCGATAAATACCCCCACCAGCATTCCGACGATCCCCCAGACCACAGTCATGATGGCAAACTGTTTGACCACCCTGATATTGTATTCCGGCTGGCCACCGGTGCTTGCGACATTGCTACTCATTGCATTTTCTCGTCATTAATCCGTTCTTTGGAACCCATGAGAATAGCCTTCAACTCCCCAAACTACTCCCTGCGTATTATTCCCCAAACCCACCTACACTGATATTGATTTGCATCAACTCGAACAGGTGGCGATCAGAAATCCATCTTGCGATTCTTGTTGGCGGCAATCCGCAAACGCAATGCATTCAACTTGATAAAGCCCTCGGCATCCTTCTGATCATACGCCCCGGCGTCATCTTCGAAGGTGGCAATTTTCTCATCGAAAAGACTGTCGTCAGACTGGCGCCCTACCACTGTGACGTTACCCTTGTAGAGCTTTACCCGCACCTTACCATTTACCACATACTGGGTCTCATCAATCATCACCTGCAACATCTTGCGTTCCGGGGACCACCAGTAGCCGTTGTAAATCGTCTCGGCATATTTCGGCATCAATGCATCCTTCAAATGCGCCACTTCACGATCCAGCGTGAGTGATTCTATGGCCCGATGCGCCCGCAACATAATAGTCCCGCCCGGTGTTTCATAGCAGCCACGTGATTTCATGCCCACGTAGCGGTTCTCAACCAAGTCTAGTCGACCAATGCCATTGTCGCCGCCCAGCTTGTTGAGATGCGCAAGTACCGTAGCCGGAGTCATGGGCTGATCATCAATTGCAACGATATCACCCTTTTCATAGGTGAGTTCCACATAGGTGGGCCGGTCAGGTGCGTTCTCAGGGGAGACGCTCCAGCGCCACATATCCTCTTCAGGCTCCCACCAGGGGTCTTCCAGGTTACCGCCCTCATAGGAGATGTGCAGCAAGTTGGCATCCATCGAATAAGGGGATTTTTTCTTCTTGGTAGAAAAATCCACCGGGATATTGTGCTGCTCACAGTAGCCCATCAGTTTTTCACGGGAAGTGAGATCCCACTCCCGCCAGGGGGCAATCACCTTGATGCCCGGCTTCAGGGCATAAGCACCCAGCTCAAAACGCACCTGATCATTCCCCTTGCCAGTCGCACCGTGAGAAATCGCATCCGCACCGGTTTCATTGGCAATCTCAATCAGCCGTTTGGCAATCAGTGGCCGGGCAATAGACGTCCCCAGCAGGTATTCCCCCTCATAGATGGTGTTGGCACGAAACATCGGGAACACGTAGTCACGAACATACTCCTCGCGAAGATCATCCACATAGATTTCTTTCACACCCAGCGCCGCCGCCTTGGCACGGGCCGGTTCCACCTCTTCTCCCTGACCGATATCCGCAGTAAACGTGACGACTTCGCAGTGATAGGTTTCCTGTAGCCATTTGACAATAACCGAGGTATCCAGCCCCCCCGAATAGGCTAAAACAACTTTTTTAATGTCGGACACGACATGACTCCTGATTGGTATTTTGTGGGATAAAAGTGGGGGCTATTCTAATCCTTAAGCAGACAGTTTCACAGTGAGCAGGGCGGGCCCTGCCGAGTTTCCCTCATTCTGACTCAAAGTGGTTAATCCGGTGACTGACAAAGGACTCCCCCACGTTTCTTCTGTTAAGCCAGCAACGATTCCGGTAGCATTGATTGATTCAATGACCACCTGTAGCAACCAACCTGACCATGACTGAATTAACCATCACCCGCCCCGATGATTGGCACCTGCACTTACGCGACGGCCAATTGCTCGCCTATACCGTGCCTGATGCCGCGCGATATTTTGGACGCGCCATCGTCATGCCCAACCTGCTTCCGCCAATACTCAATACCACTCAAGCCCTCGCTTACCGAGAGCGAATTCTGGCCCATCGTCCAGCCGACAGTCAGTGGAAGCCGTTAATGGTGCTGTATTTGACCGACAACACCGACCCGGCGGAAATAGAACGTGCCGCGGCGTCAGGGCATGTGGTCGCCTGCAAGTATTATCCGGCTGGCGCGACCACCAACTCGGACTCGGGCGTCACCCAACTGGACAAAATTTATCCCGTCCTGGCGCGTATGGAAAAAATCGGCATGCCACTGCTGCTGCACGGTGAGGTCACGGATACTGAAGTCGATATTTTTGATCGGGAAGCGGTGTTTATCGATCGGCATCTCGGCAAGCTCATCAACAACTTTCCGGCACTGAAAATTGTGCTCGAACACATCACTACCCGGGACGGCGCCCAGTTCGTGGCAGAAGCATCGGCCAGGATAGCCGCCACCATCACGCCACAACACTTGCTGTTCAATCGAAATCAGCTGCTCGCGGGGGGAGTCAGACCGCACTACTACTGCCTGCCAATCCTCAAGCGGCAACACCATCAACAGGCATTGATTGCGGCTGCCACCAGTGGCGACCCCAGTTTTTTTCTGGGCACGGACTCTGCCCCACACAGCACTCATCGCAAGGAAACCGCCTGCGGCTGTGCCGGATGCTACTCCAATCATGCCGCGCTCGAACTCTATGCCGAAGTCTTTGATCAGGCCGGCGCGCTGGACAAGCTCGAAGGGTTTGCCAGTTTTTTTGGCGCAGACTTCTATGGTATGCCCCGCAATACTGACACTATCACGCTGCAGTTATCACCGTGGCAAAGTCCGACCAGCCTGCCTTTTGGCAGCGACACTCTCACACCATTAGGTGCTGGAGAAACCAGGCAATGGAGCGTCAGCTAAATATGCACCCGCCTATCTCGGATCGTTTCAGAGGTTTTCTCCCCGTGGTCATCGATGTGGAGACCGGCGGTTTTAATGCCGCTACCGACGCACTGCTGGAAATGGCCGCTGTCACACTGGCCATGGATGAAGATGGCATCCTCATGCCCAGCGAGATTATCTATCATGCGGTGATTCCGTTTGAAGGGGCCAATGTCGAGCAGGCGGCTCTGAACTTCACCGGCATCGACATCAACGACCCCTACCGGATGGCACTGGAAGAAAATGAAGCCTTGAGGGCCCTGTTTCAACCCATTCGCAATGCAGTAAAGGACGCGCACTGCAGCCGCGCTGTCATGGTGGCACACAACGCGCATTTTGACCTGGGATTTGTCAACGCCGCTGTTGAAAGAAATGGCATTAAACGCAACCCCTTCCACCCATTTTCCTGCTTTGATACGGCCACACTGGCTGGGCTCGCCTATGGTCAAACTGTACTGGCCCGAGCCTGTGAAGCAGCAGAAATAGAGTTCAGCAATGACAAGGCACATTCTGCGGCCTATGACGCTGAAAAGACGGCGGAATTGTTCTGTGGTATCGTCAACCGCTGGAAGGATCTCGGCGGATGGAGCAAGTAAGCTGGGTAAACGGCATGCAGCAAATGCCGTCCGTCGAAAACCATCACCAACACCACCAAGGAATAGACATTATGAGCGACAAGATAAGCGGCAAGGCCAAGGCAATCATCGCGCACATTACCCTGATAGGCTGGATTGTTGCGCTGGTACTCAACATGCAGAAACGCGACAGCTATGCATCCTTCTATATTCGCCAGTATCTCGGCATCATGATTTTCGGGTTTGTCGGCAATATGGTGTTCAGCATGATTCACAACTCACTGGTCATGATCTGGGCAATACTGGTGCTGGTGGCCTGGATAATCAGTCTTGTGGGCGCCATCACCGACAAGGAAACCGTGATACCCTATGTAGGTAGCTACTTTCAGGACTGGTTCAAGGGTCTCTAGGGTAGAACCCCGCAGGATAGAACCCCCGGCGTCACTCGTCGCTGGGCTGGCCGGGCATTAACTGCCCGGCCCGCACCTAATACTGGGAAACCGGCAACCTGACTATCAGACCATCCAGTTCAGCCGTGACCTTGATCTGACAGCTCAGGCGGCTGGTTGGCTCCGGATCTGGCACCATCTCAAGCATCAACTGCTCACTGCCTTCGGGCGGGCCGACTTTATCAAACCAATCCTCGTCGACATAACAATGGCAGGTGGCGCAACTGCAAACACCGCCACACTCGCCAAGAATGCCATCAATCATATTATCGACGGCACCCTGCATAACAGACTCCCCCACCGGCACCTCAGCCTCATATTCTGCACCATTTGCCTCGACATAATGAATCAGCGGCATATAACAACCTCTATTTATCTATTACGGCCAATCAACTCAGCCAGTTTTTAGGATCAATGGTTTCGTCAGCCAACGTCGCAGGGGCCACAGCAAGTTTTCTGGCCAACAGTTGCCTGGCAACCATAAACTCTTTTGGCCGGTTGATACAATCTGCCGCCAGAAGCCGACCACCGCGAAGATACCAGGCAACAAAGCCTCTCTGCCGATCTTTGCCGCCCCGCAAGACCACCTGATCATAACCCTCACTTAGACCGGCAATCTGCAACTTCAAATCGTATTGGTCAGACCAGAACCAGGGATAAACTTGGTACGGAACAGGCCGGTCGCAGAGCGTACCAGCCGCCGTTTTTGCCTGCTCCATCGCATTGGGAACGGACTCCTGGCGCACACGGCGTCCCAGCAAGTCGTTCGGGTGATTGGTGCAATCACCTGCGGCGACAATGTCCGGATCGGATGTCCGGGCCAACTCATCAACCACAATGCCATCATCCACCGCCAGCCCGCAAGCTTCAGCCAACTCCACATTGGGAATAATACCTACACCAATAATAATCAGATCCGCATGAAAACGGCTGCCATCGGAACAGACCACCGTTTTGACGCCACCATCATTTTCTATAGTCAGCACCTCAACACCCACCCGGATATCCACACCCTCCTCGCGATGTACCCTGCTATAAAAATCGGATACCTCGGGCGCACAGACTCTGGAAAGGACACGCTCCTGTAACTCAAGTAATGTCACGGCCATCCCCAGGCCACGTAATGCTGCAGCAGCTTCCAGACCGATATAACCACCACCGATAATGACGGCGCTCTTATCCGGTGAAATATTGGCACGAATACCGTCCACATCGGCAAGGGTTCGCAGGTAAAACACGCCCGGACTGCCAACCCCCCTGATGCTGGCGGGCCTGGCGCGTGCGCCGGTACAAAGGGCCAGCTTCTGATAACTCAATTGTTGACCATCGTCCAGGGCGATCATTTTTGTCGCCCGGTCAATGCTCAAAACACGGCGCCCGGTCAACAGATCAACACCATGGCTAGCGTAGGCCGCAGCAGGACGAATCAGGATATTATCGGCCGTTCGCTCGCCGGCGAGATAGTCCTTCGAGAGCGGCGGACGCTGGTAGGGGGCACAAGGCTCTTCACCCACCAACAGGATCTCGCCCTGCCAGCCCTGCTGACGAAGTGACGACGCAAGCTGTGCCGCAGCGTGCCCTGTACCGACAATAACCACCCGTCCCTGCATGCTGCTCATCGCTCCGACCAAAGGAACACATTATCCTTAGTTAACGGAAGCATTGGCAAGAGCCCCCTCCAGACAACGGTAATAAAGCCACAGGGGACCGTCCACGGAGGTTACCCGGAACCAAAACCGCCAAAAAATGTAGGAAAACTACAATTCGAACAACTGACAAAGAAAGTGATTACACCTTGTTAAATCAACAACAATTCACATTCAAAGCAAAATTCCCATGAAAATTTTTTACAAAACAAAGGCATGCTTCACTTGAAACACCAAAATCATGTATCTAGACTACACAAAAATTGGACGCCTGCGACGACGGCAGAACGCATGGTAATTTCATTACCATTGGCGTTAGAATAGCTGCCCTGCCCGGCCCCCATATAACGATTTAAACCGAGAGAAAAATGGCTGACTCATTCAAAGAAAGTGCCCTGCGTTACCATACCCACCCCGTTCCGGGGAAAATCGAAATTCGCCCCACCAAACCGCTCGCCAACAAGCGCGACCTTTCTCAGGCCTATTCCCCGGGTGTCGCCTATGCCTGCGGGGCCATTGTAAAAAACCCCACGGAAGTGGCGAATGTCACAGCCCGGGGCAATCTGGTGGCTGTTATTACAAATGGCACCGCTGTGCTGGGGTTGGGCAATATCGGTCCACTGGCCGCCAAACCCGTCATGGAAGGCAAGGCAGTTCTGTTCAAGAAATTTGCCAATATCGATGTGTTTGATATTGAAATTGATGAAACCGATGTGGACAAGTTGGTAGATACCATTGCCTCGCTGGAACCCACCTTTGGCGGCATCAACCTTGAGGATATCAAGGCCCCCGAGTGCTTTCTGGTGGAACGCAAACTCAGGGAGCGCATGAATATCCCAGTATTCCACGACGATCAACACGGCACGGCCATTGTCTCTGCCGCAGCGGTCTACAACGGACTCAGGATCGTCAACAAGAATATCGAAGACATCAAACTGGTGGTAACCGGCGCCGGAGCGGCCAGCATCGCCTGCGTGGATTTGCTGGTCAGCATGGGTCTGCAAAAACCCAACATTCGCATGATCGACCGCAATGGGGTCATCTACAAAGGCCGCGCGGAAGGCATGAATCCCTGGAAAGAAAGCTATGCCGTGGAAACCGAGGACCGCACACTGGACGATGCCATCGACGGTGCCGACCTGTTTCTTGGCCTGTCCGGCCCCGGTATTCTGAAGGTCGACATGGTCAAGAAAATGGCCCCCAACCCATTGATTCTGGCCATGTCCAATCCCACCCCGGAAATCATGCCCGAGATCGCCAAGGCCGCTCGCCCGGATGCCATCCTGGCCACCGGTCGTTCGGACTACCCGAACCAGGTCAACAACGTGCTCTGCTTCCCGTTTATTTTCCGCGGCGCCCTCGACTGCGGTGCCACGGTCATCAATGACGCCATGAAGCAGGCCTGCGTAAAAGCCATCGCCGACCTGGTTCACCTCGAACCATCGGAAGCCGTGGCTGAAGCCTATGCCGATGAAGTACTGAAATTCGGCCCGGAATACCTGATCCCCAAACCCTTCGACCCGCGCCTGATCGAGGAAGTCCCGCTGGCGGTGGTCAAAGCTGCCATGGAAAGTGGCGTCGCCACCCGCCCTATCGAGGATATGGAGGCCTACCGCAACAAACTCCACTCCTATGTGAGTCGCAGTCGCCTGTTCATGCAACCAATGATCGAACTGGCCCGCCGTCAGCCATCGCGCATTGCCTATGCCGAGGGAGAGAACGACGACGTGTTGCGCGCCATGCAGGGTATTGTGGATGAGAAAGTTGCCAAGCCAATCCTGATCGGTCGCCCCGGCGTGATCGAACGCAAAATTCAGGAAATGGGACTGCGTATTAAAATCGGCACCGACATTGAGATTTTCAATCCGGAAGAAGGTGATCATCACCAGAACTACTGGCAGTTCTATCACCAGCGGGTGGGGCGGTCCGGTGTTTCCGTGGAAGCTGCCCAAAACACAGTGCACACCAACAACACGGCACTGGCGGCGATCATGGTCGCCCTGGGTGATGCCGATGGATTGATATGCGGCAAAGTCGGTCGTTTCGACAAGCACTTGAAAGACATCAGCAGTATCCTGCCCCAGAGCAGCACCACTGAAATGTCATCGGTCTGCGTGCTACTGATGGAGGATGGGCCACTGTTCCTCGCCGATCCATTCGTCAATGTGGACCCCACCGAAGAACAGATCGTCGCCACCGCACTGAACACCATCAACTTCGTCAAAGGTTTTGGTATAGCACCAAAAGTGGCACTGCTCTCGCACTCCAACTTCGGCACTTACGATGATCACTCTGCCCACAAGATGAAACGGGCCGCCGAGCAATTGCGAGAGCAATTGCCCGATGTCCAGATCGAGGGCGAAATGCACGCCATGTCCGCCATGAACGAAACCCTGCGCGGCAAGACTTACCAGAATGCCAACCTGCAGGGACAGGCCAATGTACTGATCATGCCCAATATGGATGCGGCCAGTATCACCCTTGGCCTATTGCGCTCACTGACCAATGCCCGATTGGTTGGACCCTTCCTGTTCGGCTTCGACAAACCGGCCCATATCCTGATTCCCTCTGTCTCCGGACGAGGTATCCTGAATATGACAGCGTTAATCGGAGCGGACATCACTTCAAAACCCGAGTGAGAAACTCCACACCATAAAAAACGCGGGAGAAGCCGCGTTTTTTAATGACTGTAAAAAGCACTGATCCACACCAACTAGTAGTGTGGTGGCTTCTCGTCTTCGCCCTCTTCATCCGGCAACTTGGCAGCGATCTCGCCTAATTGCCCGCGCAACGCTTCAGCGCGGGCGGCCAACCGGTCGATCTGGTCCTGTTGTCGGCAAATCACATCGTTTAACTGCTGCAGGGTGTCCTCCTGAAAGGCCAACCTGGTTTCGATCTCCACCAGACGATCTTCATCCATCACCCAAGCCCCCTATTATTTAATGAGCCAAAAAAAACCGCAGAAGTCACCTTCTGCGGTTTTTCCAGAGACGACTTGTGTATCAGAGCTTGTCTGAATTTTCGGCGAGATAGGAAGCCACACCAGTGGGCGAAGCATCCATACCTTTATCACCTTCTTTCCAGCCGGCGGGACAAACTTCACCGTGTTTCTGGTGGAAGGACAGCGCGTCAACAATACGCAGCATTTCATCAATATCGCGACCCAGCGGGAGGTCATTGACGATCTGATGGCGCACAACGCCGTCTTCATCAATCAGGAAGGAGCCACGGAAAGCAACACCGGCCTCATCAAATTCAACATCGTAAGCACGGCAGATTTCGTGCTTGACGTCAGCTACCAGCGGATATTTAACCTGGCCGATACCACCTGCATCAACGGGTGTATTTCTCCAGGCATTGTGGGTAAATACCGAGTCAATGGAGACACCAATAACTTCCACGCCACGTTTTTTGAATTCATCCAGGCGGTGATCAAATGCGATCAGCTCTGATGGGCAAACAAAGGTAAAATCAAGCGGATAGAAAAACACGACGGCTTTCTTGCCCTTGATGTTGTCTGACAGCGTAAACGCATCAACGATTTCACCGTTACCCAGTACTGCACCAGCCGTAAAATCCGGTGCCGCTTTACCTACTAATACACCCATGATCTAACTCCTTAAATGGTCTGTTTTTCTGAAGGAATGTAGGGGCTACCTGTCGCAGCCCGTGCTCGAAACTCTTATCTCAATCTTACACAATCAGTTTTTTGTGTCTCATTGTAATTAGCTATAAGTGCCATAAGCCCTGTTTAATGATCAGGCCCTTGCTTACTCGGCAGCTTTCTGTCCACTCTGGGCGGCATCTTTTACCAGCGGAGCCAGTTCGCCTTTCTGATGCATGTCAGCAATGATGTCGCAACCGCCAATCAGCTCACCATTAACCCATAGCTGGGGAAAGGTAGGCCAGTTGGCGTATTTTGGCAGATTAGCACGGATGTCCGGGTTTTCCAGAATATCGACATAGGCGAAGCGCTCACCGCAAGCCATCAATGCCTCAACCGTGCGGGCAGAAAAGCCGCATTGGGGCTGATTGGGGGAGCCTTTCATGTATAAAATGACGGGGTTCCCTTCCACCTGCTCACGAATGGTTTCCATAATATCCATTGATATAAACCTCTGACTGAAATTGGGGGCAATGAAGAATAGCCGACTATTACGGTCAACTATTTTACTCCACTGTCCATCAATCTAAAACCACCTGTCCGAAAAAACATTTTACCTCGGGCAATCTGCAGATGGTCTCGTAGCTTAGAGATAGCAACAATGCAGATCGTTGCGAACAGGGCAAAACCACTATAATATCCCTGCTCCTGGGCAGCGCAACTCGCGTCTGCCTTTTTTTGTTTTGGAAGAGTCCATGACCAGTGACGCATTAATGAACAATTATGGTGCCAGAAAAATTACCCTTACCCGGGGTCAAGGGTCCTGGGTATGGGATGATCAGGGTCGCCGTTATCTGGATGCCATTTCCGGCATTGCCGTCTGCGGGCTGGGTCATGCACACCCGGTGGTGACCAAAGCCATTGCGGAGCAGGCCGCCACGCTGGTTCATTGCTCAAATCTCTACAACATACCCGTGCAGGAAGCGCTGGCCGAACAGCTGCGCAGCATCTCCGGCCTGAGCAAACTGTTTTTTTGCAATTCCGGGGCCGAAGCCAATGAAGCCGCCATCAAGCTGGCGCGCCTGTTTGGCCACAGCAAAGGGGTGGATCAGCCCACCATTATTGTCATGGAAAACGCGTTTCACGGACGCACCATGGCAACCCTATCGGCCACCGGCAACCGCAAGGTGCAGGCAGGTTTTGAACCACTGGTGGGCGGCTTTGTACGGGCACCCCACAACGATCTGGAATCGCTGCACACCATCGCCAAAAATAATCGCAATGTGGTGGCCATTCTGGTCGAACCCATCCAGGGGGAAGGCGGCATACGGGTTCCTGCGGACAATTATTTACCCGGGTTGCGGGAAATCTGTGATCAATATGACTGGCTGCTGATGTTGGACGAAATCCAGACCGGCAACGGGCGAACCGGACAGTATTTTAACTACCAGCACGCCAACCTGCTGCCCGATGTTGTGACAACGGCCAAAGGCTTGGGCAACGGGGTGCCTATCGGTGCCTGCCTGGCCGGTGACAAAGCCGCTGACCTGATGCAACCCGGCAGCCACGGCACCACCTTCGGAGGTAATCCCCTGGCGTGTGCAGCGGCACTGGCCACGGTCAGTGTCATCCTCGACCAAAAGCTCTGCCAGCGGGCCACCACCATAGGCAATTATATAAAGCAGCGTCTTGTCGAGCGTCTTGCCGACCTGCCCAATGTTGTGGAAGTTCGAGGCCAGGGCCTCATGCTGGCTATTGAGATGAGCGAACCCTGCCCTGAAATGGTGGCAGAGGCCGCCGCAAAAGGTCTGCTGATCAATGTCACTGCCCAGTCCGTCATCAGACTGCTGCCAACGCTGACCATCAGCGAGGATGAAGCAGATCAACTCGTTCAGATACTGGGTGAACTGATCACCCGGGGGTAACCAATTATGGCCATAAGACACTTTCTCACTTTGCAGGATCTCTCCAGAGACGAGCTGAAAGCAATCCTGCAAAGGGCGACAGAGCTAAAGGTTCAGCGCCAAAAAGGCACGGATGACCATCCGTTCTCTGGCAAAGTCATGGCCATGATTTTTGAGAAGTCCTCCACTCGCACCCGGGTTTCCTTTGAGGCCGGTATGGCCCAGCTGGGGGGCAGCGCACTGTTCCTGTCGCCCAACGATACACAACTGGGGCGCGGTGAACCGGTTGAAGATTCAGCCAAGGTGATCTCAAGAATGGTGGATATCATTATGATCCGCACCTTTGGTCACGACCGCATTATCACCTTTGCTGAAAACTCCTCAGTACCTGTCATCAACGCCCTGACCGATGATTTTCATCCCTGCCAGTTACTGGCGGACATGCAAACCTACCTGGAACACCGGGACAGCATTGCCGGCAAGCGAGTGGCCTGGATCGGCGACGGCAACAACATGTGCCAGTCCTATATCAATGCTGCGGACAGACTGGATTTTGAACTGGTCATCGCCTGCCCCGAAGGCTACGAACCCGATGTGGCACTGCTGGAGAAATTCAGCGACCGGGTATCCATTGTTCGCAATCCCCTGTTGGCTATTACCGGGGCGGACCTGGTGGTCACCGACACCTGGGCATCCATGGGCCAGGAAGAGGAAAAGAAATCCCGGGAACGCGCCTTCCAGGGCTTTCAGGTCAATGAGGACATCATGCAGAAAGCGGCACCGGACGCCCTGTTTATGCACTGCCTGCCCGCCTATCGAGGTCTGGAAATCAGCGAAACCATGCTGGAGTCAAAATGGTCTGTGGTCTGGGATGAAGCAGAAAATCGCCTGCATGCACAAAAGGCTCTGATTGAATTCCTGCTCAATGAAGGGGCGAACAAATCGAAGTAGAGGCCCTAGCGAAACAGCTTCCAGGGAAGTTCCGCAAAGTTGGTCAGGGTTTCGCCAACACGGTATTTCATGAAACCACTGCCGGTCAGCGCCTGACGCCATAAATCAATAATCTGGTCGCTGTTGCTGATACCGGTTTTGCACCAGGTGGCGAAGTGCTCACAGTTGTTGAACACCAGATCAAAGGCAAATTCACCCAGTCGGCTTTCGGCGCGTCGCATTACCGCATCCTCTGAAAAATCCAGCTCGCCCGCTTTCAGTCCTCGCAAATTGTCCATCAGACGATTCAGGCCACGGGTGGTGCGATCCAGAATATCGCCACTTTTTAGCGTCTCGAAAAACTGTTCGTAATCCCGCACATGAATCTCGTCACCCCGGGCAAACTTGTCCATACTGGTACGCCGCACCTGACGAGGTGTCACCCAGTGATTACTGGTGTAATGGATCACCGTACCATCGCCCGCATCAATACCGTGGTGGGCGTAAATCCCACCAAAGCGAAGCGTATAAATGTGATCACCACGTGCCATAGGCCAGGCCCAATTTCCCTTCGGAACACCGTTTAATCAACTACCGATAATAGCAGCTTAACAGGACATCGCTACAGTCCATGAGATTACTTTCGTGGCTGACGGGGATAATCTGACGACTCGCCAGCCACTCAGCCACACACACAAAGTGCTAACCGGCAAAGTAATGGCGAAAACCTGACTAAAGCTGAAAGACGTGTTCACCCTGCCCCCACAATTTTTCAATCTGGTTGCGGTAAATATCAAGGGCGCCACTTGTCCAGAACTCATCACGTCCCACCTGGTTGTCCGCTGCCAGTAATCCCTCGGCCGTGAGCCTGCGAACGACCTGATTGGCCACAGCTGTTTCCGTGTTGACGATGGTGATATCGGGCCCAGCTAACTCGGCGATCAGATGGGAAACATGGTTGTAGTGTGTACAGCCGAGGATAATGGTATCGACCTTTTTTTCAATAAGTGGGGAAATGTAACGTTTCAGCAGAGCAATCGTCCTGTCGCTGTCAAAACTCAATGATTCTATTTGAGCAGCCAGATCAGGACAGGGTTGGAGCTCAATTTTCACCCCGCTTGCGTAGCGCTCCGCCAAATTAACAAAAGAATGTGTTTTCAGCGTTCCCGGCGTCGCCAACACACCAATCACACCGGTGCGGGAACAGAGTGCAGCGGGTTTGATCCCCGGCTCAACACCGATAATCGGAACCGGGTATTGAGTCCTGAGCTTAGCAATGGCCGATGTGGTCGCCGTATTGCATGCCACAACAACAGCCTTTGCACCACGGGAAAGCAGGAACTCTGTGACAGCACTCATTCGTTCCAACAGGAAGCTGTCCGCTTTATCCCCGTAGGGAGCATGAAGGGCATCGGCAACATACAGAATGTTTTCACTCGGCAACAACTCCCTGACTTTTCGGGCAATTGACAGCCCGCCAATGCCTGAATCAAACAGGCCTATAGCACTGGAATTGGTCATCTCGTTAAATACCGATACTGAAAGCTGAACGTTAAAGAAACTGGAGCAGCACTACAACTTCCCAGGTTTGAATTGTTTTAGGGTTTCCGGTTTTAAAACCTGGGACAGCTCGTAGGTTGGGGTGAGGAACGAACCCCAACAATATTTACCGTGACAAAATAGCTCCCACCTTTTGTATCCGCACGCCGATAACGCATTTATTCCAATTCAATTGATTTTCTTCATTCTTTTCGTTGGGGTTCGTTCCTCACCCCAACCTACGGGCTTGTTCGTTACATAACCCTTGCGGGGCGAAAAACTCTTAAATTTTACCTGATGCGGCCTATGCCAGGCATCAGGATTTCAGAACACCTTTCAGCGCTTTGAGCTGCTGGGCATACTCATCCGGCTTGGCCGTTTTAAACCTTTCCAGATTAGCGGGCTTAAAGTTAAAGGGGTCGGTGTAAACCTACCCCGATTTGACGCACACTCTTTAACGGGGACAATAGTCCCAAAGG
>NZ_CAJXST010000009.1 GCF_913061305.1 uncultured Porticoccus sp.
GCACCCGTAGCTCAGCTGGATAGAGCGCTGCCCTCCGGAGGCAGAGGTCAGAGGTTCGAATCCTCTCGGGTGCGCCATCCATACGAATATCCCGGCCCTGTGTCGGGATATTTATTTGGCACGCCGGAAAGTGTTCGAACCGATAAGAGGTTCGACAACTTCCGTCAGGAAGTTGGACCAAACCACCGTGCGGCGCAGTCCCGCAGGGAGCAAAACGGCCACCAGCCGTTTTGGGTCAATCCTCTCGGGTGCGCCATCTTCCCAAACCCTACACTTATCCGGATTCAAGGTGGCCACGGCCCCGCAAGATCAGCGCCCCCACCCCGGCACTGTCTGTGTCGCCTATCGGAGTGACAACCGTTTACCCTTGCTCTCATCAACGCCCTCCTTTCCATACACCAAAAAACACAACTCCACTTGCTTTTTTCTATAAACCTATAGATTCTATAGCGTTATAGAAATACTTTCAGGCTCCCAATGCCAGCACCGGACAGAAATACAACCCGCTATGCTCACCGGCATCAGCGCGCAGTGGCCGCGGCCGCAGCGGTATTTGCCGACAAGGGTTTTCACGGCGCCAGCACCCGGGATATCGCCGAAAAACTCGGCATTCAGCAGGGCAGCCTCTACTACTATTTCAAATCTAAGGAAGCGGCGCTGGAAGAAGTCTGCCTCACCGCCCTGAGGGACTACGTTTCACATATCGAATCGATTGCCAGTCAACCCGGTAAGCTCGAGGTCAAACTGCAAGCCGCCATCGCCGCTCACCTGGCGACCTACGAACACAACAATGAAGCCATGAAAGTACACAACGAACAGCGTCTGTATCTGCCCAAGGATCGGCGAAAACACCTGAATGCGCTGGGTTCACGCTACCGCCAGCAACTCGAGGGAATTTTCTGCGAAGGGGTCTCAACTGGCCAGTTGCGCAAAGATCTCGACTGCCATTTCACAGCGCTTTCACTGATCGGCCTTTGCAATTATTGGGGCATACAATTACTGAGGAACGCCCCGCTAAAGACTGAGGACGTGACAGAGAATTGCGTCGACATTCTGCTGCACGGTTGCCTCGCCAGACACACCGGAATGCCTGACACTGATACGCAAACTGATACCCAGGTCAATTAGGACACCCACCATGACTCAGCAAAAAGCAACCAATGTGCAATGGCACCATGGCGAAGTAACCCGCGATGATCGTTTTCAACTGATGGGACAGCGCGGCACCACACTCTGGTTTACCGGGTTGTCCGGCAGTGGCAAAAGCACCGTGGCCGTCGCCCTCGAGAGCCGACTCTACGAGTTCGGCAAACTGGCCTACCGGCTGGATGGCGACAATGTCCGACTGGGCATCAATAAGAATCTCGGCTTCAGTGCGGCAGACCGCACCGAAAATATTCGCCGCATTGGTGAAATTGCCAAACTGTTTGCCGATGCCGGCATTATCTCCCTATCCAGTTTTATCAGTCCCTACCGGGCCGATCGGGATGCTGTGCGGCAGCTACACAAAGCAGCCGGGTTGGACTTTATCGAGGTTTTTGTCGATTGCCCGCTGCAGGAAGCGGAAAAACGCGACCCCAAAGGTCTCTACAAAAAGGCTCGCGCCGGTGAGATTAAAAACTTCACAGGTATTGACGACCCCTATGAAGCCCCGGAAAATCCCGAAATCCATTTGCAGACCGACCAGACGACTCTGGAAGAGGAAGTTGATACGATCATCAACTACCTGAAATCACACCAGTTCCTTGCAGGCATATAGTCCCCGGCAAGACCCAAAGCAAACCACTTGCCCATTAGCTCACCCACACGACAACAGGAGATAGTATCTTGATCAGGCCCCACGGCTCAGACACATTGAACCCCCTCTTTGTTTACGACACAGAGCAACACCATCAACTGCTTAAAGAAGCTGAAGAACTGCCTTCGCTGCTGTTGAACTCGGCTGCTGCGGCCAACGCCGTCATGCTCGGGGCGGGATATTTCAATCCGTTGGAGGGTTACATGGGCCTGGCTGATGCCATGAGTGTGGCGGAAAAAATGCACACCACTGACGGGTTGTTCTGGCCGGTACCGGTCATCAATCTGGCAAAAGATGTCAGCGCGATCAGAGGCGCCAAACGCATCGCCCTGCGGGATCCGAACACCGAGGGCAATCCGGTGATGGCGGTTATGGAGGTCGAGCATATAGAAACCGTCTCGGACGACGATATTGAAACCATGGCCGAACAGATTTTTGGCAATCTGGATCCAGAGCACCCCGGCGTAGCCACCTTCACCCATCTAGGCAACTATTTGATCTCGGGAAAGCTGCAGGTATTGAGCTTCAGTTACTTTCAGAGTGATTTTCCCGACACCTTCCGCACCGCCGTGGAAATACGCAACGAAATTACCGAGCGCGGCTGGGAAAAAGTGATTGCCTTCCAGACCCGCAACCCGATGCACCGCGCCCACGAGGAACTCTGCCGCATGGCGATGGAACGCCTCGATGCCGACGGCGTGGTCATTCATATGCTATTGGGACGACTGAAAAAAGGGGATATCCCGGCGCCGGTTCGCGACGCCTGCATCCGTACCATGGTAGAGCACTATTTCCCGAAAAATACCGTCATGGTCACCGGCTATGGCTTCGACATGCTCTATGCCGGGCCGCGCGAGGCCGTACTGCATGCCCTGTTCCGCCAGAACATGGGGGCCACTCACCTGATTGTGGGGCGCGACCACGCGGGCGTCGGTGATTACTACGGGGCTTTCGATGCACAAACCATCTTCGATGAAAAAGTACCGGACGATGCGCTCGACATTGAGATATTCCGGGCCGATCACACTGCCTTCTCCACCAAGCTGGGCCGGGTGGTGATGATGAATGAGGCGGAAGACCACCAGAAAGAGGACTTTATCCTGCTGTCCGGCACCAAAGTACGGCAAATGCTGGGAGACGGCATCGCGCCGCCACCCGAGTTTTCCCGCCCTGAAGTCGCCAAAATACTGATGGATTACTACCAGTCCGAACACCAATAAATAATACCTGTTAGTGGATAGCGGGGCCTGTCTACCCCGCTGTCCGCCATCCTCCAGACAAGGACTTTTCATGGCCGATTTTGATGTGTTCAATGGTGATGCCGATGGGATCTGTGCGCTGACGCAACTGCGGCTGGCAGAACCCCGTCAGAGCAGCCTGATCACCGGGGTAAAACGCAATATCAGTCTCCTGAAAACTGTCGCGGCCCGCCCCGATGACAGGATCACCGTACTGGATATCTCGATGGATAAGAACCGTTCCGATCTGGAGCGGTTACTGGCGGTCGGTGCAAGGATATTTTACGTAGATCACCACTTTTCCGGCGCTATTCCGGAAACAGAAAAGCTCACCGCCCTGATCAACGAGGCGGCGAATACCTGTACCAGCTTGCTGGTTAACCAGTATCTGGAAAACGCTTTCGCCGCCTGGGCGGTGGTCGGTGCATTTGGCGACAACCTCAATCAACAGGCACAGGCGCTGGCCAATGAGGTATTACAGTGCAGCGATACCGACCTCAGGCAACTGCAAAAGCTTGGCATTTATATCAACTATAACGGTTATGGTGCAGCGTTGGAGGATTTACACATTCCCCCCGACGAGCTCTTTCGGCGCGTCAGCAGTTATAAGTATCCACTCGATTTCGTCCGCCACGACAGTGAACACTTTGATAAACTGGAAAATGGCTACCACAGCGATATGGCGGCGGCCGCAGACATTGCAGCCGAGAAAATGTCGGACACCACAGCGGTATTTATTCTGCCGAACGAGGCCTGGGCCAGACGGGTCAGCGGTGTCTTCAGCAATCAGCTGACCAATGATCATCCCGACCGGGCCCATGCCGTTCTCACGGAAACAGCGCAGGGCGAGTATCTGGTGAGCGTGCGAGCGCCACTGAACAACCGCCAGGGTGCCGCGGATTTATGCCGCCGCTTCCCCACCGGCGGCGGCCGTGCGGCGGCGGCAGGTATTAACAACCTGCCCGCCGGGATGCTGGCTGACTTTATCGATGCGTTCGAAGCCAGTTATACCTGACCCCACCCCTATTCGTTTGGAGCTGCGCGCTGTCCCGCTAGCATCCAATTGTCCTCACCGATTAAACTGTTATTGGTTGTCACGCAGCGACCCTGCGAATACCGATTAACCCCCGAGGAAGAACATGCTATCACTCGACTTCCTTGCCCTACCCTTAATGGCCGCAGCAGCACTGATTTTTGTGGCAGTGTTTGCCGGTATTATCTCGTCGCGGGTGGGTTTTCCTTTTCTGCTGGTTTTTCTCATCGTCGGCATGCTCAGTGGCGAGGACGGCATCGGTGGCATCAGTTTTGACAATTTTTCACTGAGTTTCTGGGTGGGCAACATCGCCCTTGCTGTCATTCTGGTGGATGGTGGACTGCGCACCGACTTTGCCACTTTTCGCACCGGACTCAAACCGTCCCTGATACTGGCGACACTCGGTGTATTACTGTCCGCGGGCCTCACGGGCCTCGCCGCCATGTGGCTGCTGGGACTCAGCTGGCCTATGGCCCTGTTGCTGGGCGCGATTGTCGGCTCCACCGATGCCGCCGCCGTGTTTTCCCTGCTCAAATCCTGCGGCGTGCGGCTCAACGAGCGGGTTGCCGCCACGCTGGAAATCGAGTCCGGCATGAACGATCCAATGGCGGTCTACCTCACCCTGACGTTTATCAGTATCGCCCTGATTTATAACGCCGGCGAGACGCTGGCTTTCAATGGCTGGACCACCCTGCTCAGCCTGACCACGCAGTTTGGTATAGGCGGACTGATCGGCTACCTGGCCGGCATCGCCATGGCCAGCGCCGTCAACCGTATTCGGGGTATGCTGGACAGCGGTGCCGGAATACTCGCCCTGCTGTTGATGTCAGCCGGTATCGGCGTATTTGCCTTTGCCACCTGGGTGGGCGGTTCGGGATTTCTCGCGATCTACCTGTTCGGCCTGATGGTGGGCAACCGGGCTCGCCGGAGCGTTCGCCAGGCTTTGTCAGCAATGGATGGTTTTGCCTGGCTGTCCCAGGCCCTGATGTTCCTGTTGCTGGGCTTGCTGGTCACCCCCAGCGAGGTGGCGGACGAGCTGCTTCCGGCACTGGCTATTGCGCTGTTACTGATCCTGGTTGCGCGTCCGCTGGCCGTGTCGCTGTGCCTGCTGCCATTTCACTTCACACGCCGGGAAACATTTTTTATCGCCTGGGTGGGCCTGCGCGGTGCAGTGCCGGTCGTGTTGGCCATTTTCCCCATGATGGTGGATCTGGAAGGGGCAAAAACCCTTTTCAATGTGGCTTTTGTGGTCGTGGTGACCTCCCTGCTATTGCAGGGTGGCAGCCTCGCCTGGGTGGCACGAAGACTGGGACTGGTATTGCCGGAAAAGGATGACAGGAAAAACTTCCGTAGGGTGTTCGGGGATTTTGTGCTGGATGGCAGGATCCCCCTGGAGGAGATCTGCCAGTTCTATGACCTGCCCACACCCCCGGATGCCAACCAGAATCTGGGCAGCTGGATTGCCGGACAATTGCGCCGACCACCCATTATCGGCGACAAGGTGACCATTGGCACGGCTATCTTTGTGGTGCGACAACTCGATAATCGCGAGATCACGGTAGTTGGTATGAAGTTACCGTCCTAGCTATCCAGACTATCACTGTCATGGGTGTGAAATGGCCGGCGGCGATAACGATTTTTTGACCGGCACACTAGACCTGCTCAATTTCCACCAGCGTACCGCAGAAATCCTTGGGATGGAGAAACAGTACCGGCTTGCCATGGGCACCGATTTTCGGCTCACCGTTGCCGAGCACCCGGGCACCCGCCGCGACCAGCTGGTCGCGGGCAGTAATAATATCATCCACCTCGTAACACAGGTGGTGCATACCACCATCCACATTGCGCTCAAGGAATTTCGCCACGGGCGAATTTTCCCCGAGGGGTAACAATAATTCGATCTTGGTATTCGGCAATTCCACAAAGGCGACCCGGACACCGTGTTCGGGCAGATCGAGGGGTTCGGAGACGGTTGCGCCCAGCGCATCCCGATAGGTGGTCATTGCCCTGTCGAGATCAGGGACCACAATAGCGACATGATTCAGTTTGCCTATCATAGGGTTACCTTTTGACATCCGGTTAAATTCAACACAGCCGATGGCACATGAGCGACACCCAAAAAGCTAGCCAAGAAAGGCCTCCACCAGCTGTTTTGCCGCCACGGTAGCCGGGATTCGGCCGGCTGTCACATCGGCTTCCAGCTGATCCACCAGGGCTTTTACCGCCTCATTTTCTTTCAGTTCGCCGAGCAGACTGTCGGCTGTTTCGCTCCACATCCAGGCCCGCGCCTGGGCAGCGCGGCGGGACTCGATTTCGCCCGCATCGCCCAGCGCCTGCCGATATTCTTCAACGGTCTGCCATATTTTCTGCACACCTTCTCCCTGCAGCGCCGAAAGCGGTTCAACCTGAACCTGCCAATGTCGACTGCGAGGGTGCAGGAAGTGAACCGCCATGCGATAATCCGCCACAGTCCGGTTGGCGGCGGCCTGCTGGTCACCATCCGCCTTGTTCACCAGAATCAAATCCGCCAGTTCCATAATGCCGCGCTTGATGCCCTGCAATTCGTCACCGCCGCCGGGCAACAGCAACAGCAAAAACATATCGGTCATCTGCGCTACGGCGGTTTCCGACTGACCGACCCCCACGGTTTCCACGATGATCACATCAAATCCCGCCGCTTCACAGAGCAGCAGGGTTTCACGGGTGCGGCGGGTTACTCCGCCCAGAGTTTGTCCGGCCGGGGAGGGTCGTATATAGGCATCGGGGTGGCGGGCGAGGGTTTCCATACGGGTTTTGTCGCCCAGAATCGAGCCACCACTGAGTGCCGAGGTGGGATCTACCGCCAGCACGGCCAGCCGGTGCCCCTGGCTGATCACGTGGTTGCCAAAGGACTCGATAAACGTCGATTTGCCCACGCCGGGCACACCGGAAATACCAAGCCGAATCGAGTTGCCCGTATAGGGCATAATCAGTTCGAGCAAACGGGCAGCCGCCTCCCGGTGATCGGCACGGGTCGATTCGACCAGTGTGATTCCCTTGGCAAGGGCACGGCGATCGCCGCTGCGAATACCCTCGGCAAGCTCCTGCGGATTAATCTGCAATGACCATCTCCAAGCTCGTCAGACCAACGCCCATTTTACCCGGCCAATGCAGGCTGCCAACCCGATTGCGGGCAGAGACCGGCGATTACTCAAATTCAATGATCGGCTGGTCTACCTTGAGGCTGTCACCGGCCGCTGCAGAAACAGTTTTCACCACCCCGTCGGATATCGCTCTCAGGCTGTTTTCCATTTTCATGGCCTCAACAACAGCCACTTCCTCACCGGCCTTCACCTGATCACCTTCCTTCACATTCAGTTTCACCAGCAAACCGGGCATGGGGGACAACAGGAATTTGGACAGGTCAGCGGGTTCCTTGACCAGCATATGCCGACTCAACTCGGCAGTGCGCGGAGTCACCACATAGGCGTGTTTTTCTGCACCGCGATGAAACATTCTGAACAGCCAACCATCGCGATCCACCTGTATGCAAACGGTCCTTCCGTTGATAACCGCCTTGAACAGCGGCTCACCGAGCTTCCAGTCCGTCTCCACCAGATATTCATCACCATCCATGGTCGCCACCACCGGCTCCACAGACGTATCGACCGAAATCGGATAGCGGGCGTCATCGCCCTCCATCATCACCACCCAATCGTTGGAGGGACGATATTCCAGGCTGGGCAGCTGGCCGGTAATCAAGGCGCCGCGATCGCGGAATTTCTTGTTGATCAGGGCGGCGGCCACCACGCAGAGCGCGGGATCCTCCTGGGGTACCAGATCGGGGCTGAAGCCGTCGGGATATTCCTCAGCAATAAAATTGGTGGTCAACTTACCGGCCACAAAGCGCGGGTGAACCATCAGCGCATTGAGGAAACTGATATTGTGATTGACGCCCCGGATATAATAGGCGTCCAGCGCTTCCACCATCCGCTGAGTGGCCTCCTTGCGGTCTTTACCGTAAGTAATCAGTTTGGCGATCATCGGATCATAAAACATCGAGACTTCGCCACCCTCGAAAACACCGGTATCCACCCGGACGCCCTCTCCCGTTGGCGGGCGGTAGCGAACCAGCCTACCCACAGAGGGCATAAAATTGCGGAATGGGTCCTCGGCATACACACGGGTTTCAATCGCCCAACCGGTCAGTGTTACATCCTCCTGAGCCAGCGGCAGTTTTTCACCGGCGGCGACGCGAATCATCAGCTCCACCAGATCCTGACCGGTGACCAGCTCTGTCACCGGGTGTTCCACCTGCAGGCGGGTATTCATTTCGAGGAAGTAAAAATTCATCTCGGCATCGGCGATAAACTCCACTGTACCGGCCGACTTGTAATCCACCGCTTTGGCCAGCGCTACGGCCTGTTCACCCATTTTGCGGCGCACTTCCGGGGTCAGGAAGGGCGATGGGGCCTCTTCAATTACTTTCTGGTGGCGGCGCTGGATGGAGCATTCGCGCTCGCCCAGGTAGATGGTATTGCCGTGGCTGTCGGCCATCACCTGGATTTCGATGTGCCGTGGCTCCTGAATAAATTTCTCGATAAAGACCCGGTCGTCGCCAAAGCTGGAGCGGGCTTCATTGGTGGCGCGCTCAAAACCGTCGCGGCACTCTTCATCGTTCCAGGCCACGCGCATGCCTTTGCCACCACCACCGGCGGAGGCCTTGAGCATCACCGGATATCCGATGTCATTGGAAATCTCCACAGCCTGCTCGGCATCCTTCACCACATCGGTATAACCGGGAATCGTGCTGACACCCGCTTCGGCGGCAATCCGCTTGGAAGTGATCTTGTCTCCCATGGACTCAATCGCCCTGACCCCGGGTCCGATAAAGGCAATGCCTGCGGCATCCAGCGCCTGACAAAACAGTTTGTTTTCCGAGAGAAAACCGTAACCGGGGTGCACCGCATCAGCACCGGTCTGCTGACAGGCGGCAATAATTTTGTCGATCACCAGATAACTTTCAGCGGAGGCTGAGGGACCGATGTGAACGGCTTCATCCGCCAGAGCCACATGCAGGGCATCGCGGTCCGCATCGGAGTAGACTGCAACCGTTCCGATGCCCATTGCCTTGGCCGTGCGGAACACTCGACAGGCGATTTCACCTCTATTAGCAACAAGAATTTTTTTAAACATTACTGTCTCTTCTTTATTGTCTGCCTACAGGTTGCAGGCGTTTTCCTGATTTTGTAAATACAGGCCCTGACGCAATCCCCACTTACAACGGAATATTGCCGTGCTTCCGCCAGGGATTCTCCAGTTGCTTGTCGCGCAACATGGAAAGCGATCTCGCCACCCGCTTGCGGGTCAGGCTGGGCAAGATCACATCATCGATAAACCCGCGTTTACCGGCAATAAAGGGGTTGGCAAATTTCTCCCGGTATTCCTGCTCTCGGGCAGCAATTTTTTCCTGATTGCCGATATCCTTGCGGAAAATAATCTCCACGGCGCCTTTCGGCCCCATCACTGCGATTTCCGCCGTTGGCCAGGCGAGATTGACATCACCGCGCAGGTGTTTCGACGACATCACATCGTAGGCACCACCGTAGGCTTTGCGAGTGATCACGGTCACTTTGGGGACGGTACATTCCGCATAGGCGTACAACAACTTGGCACCGTGCTTGATGATGCCGCCATACTCCTGTGTCGTGCCGGGCATGAAGCCGGGCACATCGACAAACGTCAGCACCGGGATATTGAAGGCGTCACAGAAGCGGATAAAGCGGGCACCTTTTTTGGATGCATCGATATCCAGACAACCGGCCAGCACCATCGGCTGGTTGGCGACCACACCCACGGTAGACCCTTCGATGCGAATAAAACCAATCACCAGGTTGGCTGCGTAGTCGGGCTGCAATTCAAAAAAGTCGCCCTCGTCCGCCACTTTTACAATCAGCTCTTTCATGTCGTAGGGCTGATTCGGGTCATCGGGAATCAGGGTATCCAGTGATGCTTCGGCTCGATCTGCCGGGTCTTCCGTTGGCCAGACCGGTGGTTTCTCCTGATTGTTGGCCGGCAGGAATGTGATAAAACGGCGCAGCTTGACCAGGGCCTCCACATCATTTTCAAACGCCAGATCCGCCACGCCGGATTTGGACGAATGGGTGACTGCCCCTCCGAGCTGCTCCGCGGTGACCGTCTCATGGGTCACGGTTTTCACCACCTCGGGACCGGTCACAAACATATAGGAGCTATCTTTGACCATGAAAATAAAGTCTGTGATGGCGGGGGAATACACCGCCCCACCCGCACAGGGGCCCATGATCATGGAAATTTGCGGAATGACACCGGACGCCATGACATTGCGTTGAAACACGTCGGCATAGCCGCCCAGGGAGGCCACACCCTCCTGAATACGCGCACCACCGGAATCATTCAGCCCGATAACCGGCGCGCCCACTTTCATGGCGTGGTCCATCAGCTTGCAGATTTTCTCCGCATGGGTTTCCGACAGAGAACCACCAAAAACCGTGAAGTCCTGGCTAAACACAAACACCAGCCGACCATTGACGGTACCGTAGCCAATGACCACACCGTCGCCGGGAATATGCTCCTGCTCCATGCCAAAATCGGTACAGCGGTGCTCGACAAACGTGTCCCACTCCTCAAAAGAGCCAGGATCCAACAGCAAGTCAATACGCTCACGAGCGGTCAGTTTGCCTTTGCTGTGCTGGGCATCAATACGCTTCTGCCCACCACCCATGCGGGCTTTTTCACGCATGGCTTCCAACTGTTCCATAATTTCGTACATAGGGTTCTCCCAATCCTGGCTACCGAATCACAAGCCGGCAACACGTCATTCTATTGTTCTAATAATGTACACACGCCTGCCAGATGACTGGCCTGCCGGTGCTCCTTTCAAAAAGCGGAGCTTATTGTTCACTCAGCAGCGCAATCACTTCGGCAGCCGCTTGGGGAATATTGGTACCCGGCCCGTAGATAGCGGCCACTCCCGCATCAAAGAGCTCCTGATAATCCTGAGGCGGAATAACACCGCCACAAACCACTTTGATATCGCTGCCACCCTCGGCACGCAGTGCGGCAATCAACTGGGGCACCAGGGTTTTATGACCAGCGGCCTGGGAAGACACGCCCACCACATGAACATCATTTTCAATCGCCATGCGGGCCGCCTCTTCCGGGGTTTGAAACATTGGACTGATATCCACATCAAAACCGATGTCTGCAAAAGCCGTGGCAATGACCTTGGCACCCCGATCGTGACCATCCTGCCCCATTTTTGCCACCAGCATCCTGGGGCGGCGACCGGCCCGTTCGGCAAAGGCCGAGACGCTCGCCTGAATGGCGGCAAAGGCCTCATCACCTTCATAGGCTGAACCATAAACACCACTGATGGTACGGGTTACCGCCTTGTGACGACCCCAGATTTTTTCCAGCGCGAATGAGATTTCTCCAACCGTGGCGCGGGCCCGGGCAGCCTCTACTGCCAGCTCCAGCAGGTTGCCCTCCCCTGATTCCGCCGCTGCGGTGAGTGCATCCAGCGCCTGCTGGCAGGCATTGTTGTCGCGGTTGTCGCGCAGAGCCTGCAATCTCTCTACCTGTGATTCGCGTACGGCACTGTTATCAATATTGAGGATATCCACCGGAGATTCCTCGGCCTGCTGGTACTTATTGACACCGACAATGACCTCTTTCCCGCGGTCAATTCTGGCCTGCCGCTCTGCCGCCGCCTGCTCAATGCGGAGTTTCGGCATGCCGGATTCCACAGCCTTGGTCATACCGCCCATTTCCTCGACTTCTTCAATCAGGATACGGGCTTCCTTGACCAGCTGGTCAGTGAGACTTTCCACATAGTAGGAACCGGCCAGCGGGTCCACCACGTTAGTGATGCCGGTTTCCTCCTGAATCACCAATTGCGTATTGCGGGCAATTCGAGCTGAGAACTCGGTTGGCAAGGCCAATGCTTCATCCAGAGCGTTGGTGTGCAGGGATTGGGTGCCGCCCAGTACGGCGGACATGGCTTCGATCGTGGTCCGCATAACATTGTTATAAGGGTCCTTGCTGGTCAGGCTGACACCGGATGTCTGGCAGTGGGTGCGCAGCATCAGCGATTTGTTGTCCCGGGGGTCAAACTTCTCCTTCATCAGGGTGGCCCAGAGAATCCGCGCAGCCCGCAGCTTGGCAATTTCCATAAAGAAATTCATACCGATGGCAAAGAAGAACGACAGGCGTGGTGCAAATTTATCAACGTCCAGACCGCTGGCAATTGCAGTGCGCACGTACTCGATACCATCGGCGATGGTATAGGCCAGCTCCTGCACATTGGTGGCTCCGGCTTCCTGCATGTGATAACCGGAAATGGAAATGGAGTTGAATCTGGGCATGTGCTGGGCGGTATAGCCAATAATATCGGAGACAATCCGCATCGAGGGCGCCGGTGGATAGATATAGGTATTGCGCACCATGAATTCCTTGAGAATGTCATTCTGCAGGGTTCCCGCCAGCTTGTCCGGGGTCACACCCTGCTCTTCGGCTGCGACAATGTAATTGGCCATAACCGGCAGTACGGCACCATTCATGGTCATGGATACCGAAACCTGATCGAGCGGAATGCTGTCAAACAGCACCTTCATATCCTCAACCGAATCGATGGCGACTCCGGCCTTGCCCACATCCCCCACGACCCGTTCATGATCCGAGTCGTAACCGCGGTGAGTGGGCAGATCAAACGCCACTGACAGGCCCTGTTGTCCGGCCGCCAGATTTCGACGATAAAAGGCATTGGAGGCCTCGGCGGTGGAGAACCCGGCGTACTGCCGGACGGTCCATGGGCGCCCGGCATACATGGTCGCCTTGGGGCCCCGTTTGAACGGTGAGAAACCGGGCAGATTGTCCAGATGCTCCAGGCCGACCAGGTCCTCTGCGGTATAGAGCGGTTTGACCGCGATACCTTCCGGGGTATTCCAGACAAGATCTTCGGGCGTTTTACCCTTGGTCTCCTTGGCCGCAAGGGCAGCCCATTCACGGTATGAAGGTTTGGCGCTATCGGTCATCGAACACTACCTCTAATCAACTCAATCCCGCGCAAATTGCGCTCTGCTGTTATCTGTTCATTCAATATAGCGGGTATATAGCGTTGGCGTTACCCTTGAGGTCACCATCAGCTGCAGGCAATAACGGGATTTCCAATGTGAGCGCACTATGGCGGAGCAACCCGGTCGAAACAAGGACAAATTTATTCGCCAAAACTCACTGATTATTTCAGATAATTGTGCTTTGAAACCATTTCATAGCTACAATAGCGCATAAACTCACATTTCATAGCAGGCCACCTCTATCGCCACTATCTCGCACCACCATGTTGTGACCTGCCTGCACGGCATTCTTGAACGCCAGCAAAATGAGCAGGTATTGCTGGCAAGGGCCGGGATTAACCCTGCCAGTGTGCAAAACTCACGAGATCGGGTACACACCGACCAGGTGGCCCGCCTGTTTCGACTGGTGCAGCAGGCACTTGACGACGAGTTCATGGGTTTCACCTCACAGGCCTGCAAATACGGCATCTTTGCCACCGCCTGCGATCTGGTCAGGCACTGCCGCACCCTGGGGGAACTGCTGGAAAAAGTGGTCGCATTCTATAATCTGGTCACCGACGCAATGGTCATGACACTGGACATTCAGGACAGCTCGGCGCGTTTCAGTGTCGCTCTGCAACAGCCCGAACTGGATGTCGGGCATTTTATCACCGAGTTCCAGATGGTGATCTGGCACCGCTTTCCGAGCTGGTATATCGGCGAGGCCATCCGCCTCAGGGCAACGCATTTTGTCCACCCCGCACCCGATCACAAAAACGAGCTGCGCGTGATGTTTCCGGGCCAGCTGTTGTTTGAACAGTCCAGCAACAGTCTTTATTTTGACGCGCAGTATCTGGACAAACCCCTGGTTCGAACCAGTCGCGAACTGGATGCGTTTCTCGCCGTTCACCCCGCCGACATCATGACGATCCCGGGCGAGGACAACAGCCTCGAGGCCCAGATCGAACGGATTTTCCTGAAAAACAGTCATGGACATCCCACTTTTCCGAAAGCGGAAAATCTGGCCGAACAGCTGCGTATAAGTCCGCTCACCCTCTACCGAAGGCTGCTGCAGGAAGGCACCAGTTACCAGAAAATCAAGGACAATATTCGCCGTGAAATGGCGATCGACAAGCTGGTGAACAAGAGGTTGTCTGTGGACGAGGTGTCGGAGCTGGTCGGTTTTGAAGAGCCGCGCTCTTTCACGCGCGCCTTCAAGCAGTGGACCGGCCTGAGCCCGAGAAATTACTGCAAATACCACCGGGGCAATCCACCGGATTAGATTTCCAGCCCGCCACCCACTACCAGTGTTTGACCGCTGATGTAATTGGATTCGGGTATGCAGAGCAGGTATACCGCATCGGCGGCCTCTTTTGCAGTACCGGTGCGACCCAATGGAACCAGGGTCTTGAGCAGCGATGTCATCTGCTCACTGACACCGACCCGAATGTCTTTACCCGCTATGTTAATGGTCGGGTTCTCGCTGGCCAGGCTGGTAAGCCGGGTCTCGATAAACCCGAAGGCCACCGCATTGACGTTCACGTTGTAGCGCCCCCACTCCTTGCACAGGGTTTTGGTCATACCGACCACGCCCGCTTTGGCCGCCGAGTAGGCCAGCTGCCCGGCATTGCCGCCCAGCCCTGAGATCGAAGACACATTAACGATCTTGCGATGAACCTGATCGCCCCCCTCCACCTCCAGCGTATGGTAGGCTTTGATGAAGGGCTGGGCTGCCTTGAGGATACGGTAGGGGGCCGTCATATGCACATCCAGCATGGCATACCACTGCTCGTCGTCAATTTTCTGAATCACATTATCCCAAGTGTACCCGGCGTTGTTGATGATGATGTCCAGGCCATCAAACGCATCCACCGCTGTTTTCACAAACCGCACACCAAAATCTTCGGCAGTGACACTGCCGGAACAGACCACCGCTTCGGAGCCCAACCCCTGAATGTCACTGACCAACTTTTCAAGCGGCTCGGCATCCAGATCATTGATCACCAGTCGGGCACCTTCACTGGCCAGCTTCAATGCTATTTCACGACCTATGCCGCGAGCGGCACCGGTCACCAGCGCCACTTTTCCTGCCAACTTTTTCATCGCCGTACTTCCACTTCAACGCTGATCAAATAAACCAGCTGACCCGTGACAGTGTACCGCCCTCTCTCTCTTTACGAGCACTGGCGTTACACAGTACTCTGAACAGACGTCTACACTGTCCAATGATTTGCCGGAAAAAGCATAGCGATTCACCCTGCGCACTACAACTCAGACCGCACCGGCACCGCTGATCCAACCAGGTTTCGTCTATGACACTACAACTCAATGATGCTTCTCTGCTGAAATACCAGGCCTATATCGACGGGCACTGGGTGTCCGCCGACAACGGCAAGACCCTGACGGTAACCAATCCCGTCGACGATTCCCCGCTGGCGGAAGTGGCCAGCTGCGGCACCGAGGAAACCCGCCGGATGATTGAGGCCGCCAACCGCGCCCAGCCAGGCTGGGCGGCGGCAACAGCCAAACAGCGTGCGACCCTGTTGCGCGACTGGTACAACCTGATCATTGAGCACCAGGAGGATCTGGCCAGAATTCTCACCGCCGAGCAGGGCAAACCCCTGGCTGAGGCCCGCGGCGAAATCCGCTATGGCGCCAGCTACCTCGAGTGGTTTGCTGAAGAGGCGAAACGCCTCTACGGCGATCTGATTCCGGCACCTGCCAGCGACAAGCGGCTGATGGTATTAAAGCAGCCTGTCGGCGTGGTGGCCTGTATTACCCCGTGGAACTTCCCCTGTGCCATGCTGGCCCGCAAAATTGCGCCGGCCATAGCGGCTGGCTGCGCCGTGGTATGCAAACCCGCCAGTGCCACCCCGCTGTCGGCACTGGCACTGGTGGCACTGGCCGAACGGGCCGGGGCTCCGGCAGGATTGATCAATATCGCTGCAGGCGATAGCAAAACCATCGGCGCAGAACTCACCCGCAATCCACTGGTACGAAAACTCACCTTCACCGGGTCTACGGCGGTGGGCAAACAACTGATGGCTGCCTGCGCCGATACCGTTAAACGCACCTCCATGGAACTGGGCGGCAACGCCCCGTTCATTGTGTTTGACGATGCCGATCTGGATGCAGCCGTGGCTGGTGCCCTGGCCGCCAAGTATCGCAATGCCGGACAAACCTGTATCTGTGCCAACCGGTTGCTGGTTCAGGCGGGCGTTTACGATCGTTTTGCAGAAAAATTTACCCGTGCAGTGACTGAGCTGAACGTGGGCTGCGGCACGGCAGACGGCGTCGATATCGGTCCGCTGATCAGCAGGCAGGCCGCTGACGACGTATATGACCTGATTGAGGATGCCACCCGGAGAGGCGCCACCGTTCTGACCGGCGGTGGCCGGGGAACTGGCAGCTTCATTCAACCCACGGTATTGAGCAATGCCACGACTGATATGCGATTGTTCGCGGAAGAAATTTTCGGACCGGTGGCACCACTGTTCAGGTTCGAGACCGAAGCCGAGGCGATTCAGCTGGCCAATGATACAGAATTTGGTCTTGCTGCCTATTTCTACTCCCGGGACCTTAGCCGTATCTGGCGAGTGGCAGAACAGCTGGAATACGGCATTGTGGGGGTTAATGAAGGTCTTGTCTCAAACGAAATGGCGCCTTTTGGCGGCATCAAATACTCCGGTCAGGGACGGGAGGGGTCCCGCTACGGCCTCGATGATTACCTTGAATTGAAGTACCTCTGTCTGGGTGGCATCAATGCTTAATGCGGGCTCGCCATATGGGTCAGCAGCCACCTGCAGACCGGTGCCCATGACAGGGAGTCCCGGATCATGAAACTGAACTATGTCAGTCAAGGCAGCGGGCAACCGGTAGTACTGATGCACGGGATGTTTGGTTCACTGAGCAACCTCGGAGTGGTCGGTCGGGCTCTGGCGGATCAGTATCAGGTAATCGCCGTCGATATGCGCAACCACGGCGAGTCACCCCACAGCATGACCATGGATTATCCTGCCATGGCAGTGGATATTGTGGAACTGCTGGATGATCTGGCGCTCCCCAAAGCGCACCTGCTGGGGCACTCAATGGGTGGCAAAGTGGCCATGCAGGTGGCCCTGAACCAGCCGGACCGCGTTGCCAGCCTGATGGCCGCAGACATCGCGCCGGTAACCTACCAACCCGACCGCCACGGCGGGGTGCTGGCCGGGCTCAGTGCGCTGGCCGAAGCCAGGCCCAGCAGCCGCCAGCAGGCCGATCAACTATTGGCCCAGCACGTCAGTGAACCGGGAGTTCGCGCTTTTCTGCTAAAAAATCTGCGTCGGGCTGACGATGGACGTTTTGATCTGCTGCTGTATCTGGATGGCATTCTCGCCAACTATCATGAAACCCTGACCCTGGCACCCACCGGAACACCCTTCGCAGGACCGGCACTGTTCATCAAGGGAGCCGATTCCGCGTACATTCAGGAAAAACACCGGACTGAGATACTGCGATTATTTCCCCACGCCCAGCTCAAGGTGGTGGATAATACCGGCCACTGGTTGCACGCCGAGAAACCCGCCACCTTTAACAAAATCGTGATGGACTTTCTGGCTGAAGAAACCGGGAACTGACCCAACAGGCCAGCTGGACTGCCAACCAGCGGCATATTGGCCGACCAACACTTGTGACTCACTCCCGGAAAAACCATGTTGAGCTACCGACACGGCTATCATGCCGGCAATTTTGCCGATGTGCTGAAACACATCATTCTGGTTGAACTGCTCGACTATCTGACTCTTAAAGACAAACCCTTCGACTACATTGACAGCCATGCCGGAGCAGGCTGGTATAGACTCAACTCCGAACAGGCCAACAAAACATCGGAATATGCCGCTGGCATAGGCCGCCTGGACGCAAATGATTTTCCTGAGCTAGCGCAATATTTCTCTCTGCTCTACCCCGACAGAAAGACTACCGGCCAGGGACAGAAGCTGTCGCGCTACCCCGGGTCACCCGCCATTGCAAAACATTATCTGCGCCACCGGGATCGGGGCTGGTTATTCGAAATTCATCCGACAGATTATGCGGCACTGCACAAACTGATGGCCGGGGACTCCCGAATTCGGGTCTTCGGGGAAGATGGTCTGCAGGGAATAATGGGCCTGCTACCGCCCGCCTCGAAACGGGGACTGGTGCTGATTGACCCCTCCTACGAAATCAAATCGGATTATCAACGGGTTACGGAACAGCTGATCAAGGCCTACCATAAATTCGCCACTGGCATTTATGCGCTCTGGTACCCGGTGGTAGACCGGGAGCGCATCAACCGCCTGGAGCGCCAACTGATCGGCGCCGGAATCAAGCGGATACAGCTTTTTGAGCTGGGCCTGCAACCCGATACCACAGAGCGGGGCATGACATCAGCGGGCATGATCGTTATCAACCCCCCCTGGACGCTGTTCGACAGGATGCAACCGTTGCTGCCAAAGCTGGCGGGGAAGCTGGCGCCACAAACCGGCGTTTATCGACTTGAAGTATTGGCTGGAGAGGACGCTGTACCACCTCTCCCGAGACAGCGTCGCAACACCAGGTAGCCGACCACACCTGACATGATCGAACCGGCAAGGATGCCCAGGCGCTCGTCAAAAATCAGTTTGATGTCGGTGCCTTCGAAAGCCAGGGAACTGATAAACAGACTCATGGTAAAACCAATGCCACAGAGTGCGGCCACGCCGTAAAGTCCACCCCAGGTCATATCCTTTGGCCGCGCTGCCACACCCAGCTTGACGGCAAGCCAGCAACTACCGAACACGCCGACCTGTTTGCCGACGAACAGCCCCAGCGCAATACCCGTCGGCACCGGATGGAAAACCTGCGCCACACTGAGACCGGAAAAACTGATACCGGCGTTGGCAAACGCAAATACCGGCAAGACAAAAAAAGTGACCAGCGCCTGCAGGTCACGCTCCATGATTTTAAGGGGAGAGACGCCTGGGTTATCGGTGTGGAGAGGAATGAACATGGCCATGATCACCCCCGCCAGGGTCGCGTGGACACCGGACTTCAGCATGGCAAGCCACATAATCGTACCCACTGCGATATAGAGGCTTTTGGATTCGACGTTGTAACGATTCAAGAGCGCCAGTACCGGCAAACAACTGCAGACCAACAGCAAAGCCGCAGGGGAAATACTCGATGTGTAAAAGATGGCGATAATGATAATCGCGCCGATATCATCAAAAACTGCCAGAGAAGTAAGGAAAACCTTCAGGGAGACCGGCACCCTGGAACCCAACAACGACAGGACTCCCAGTGCAAAGGCAATATCGGTAGCGGCCGGAATGGCCCACCCCTGACTGGCAAGACCATCACCACTATTGAAGCTCAGATAGATCATTGCCGGTACCAGCATACCGCCCAGAGCCCCCACCCCAGGCAAGATGATTTTTCGCTTATCGGACAGCTCCCCCTCAATCAACTCGCGCTTTAGTTCGAGCCCTACAAGGAAAAAGAAAACCGCCATTAATCCGTCGTTGATCCACATCAGCAGTGGCTTGGCCACCACGAATTCACCGATCATCACCGCTACCGGGGTATCCAGCAGCAGTCCATAGTAAGCTCGCACTGGCGAGTTGGCACAGATCAGCGCAGCGATGGCAGCCAGCATCATCACGATGCCACCCGCCGCCTCGAGCCTGAAAAATCGGCTGATATACGATTCAGATCGTTTCTTCATAACAGTCTTTTTGACCTGCTTTTTATGGCCTGCTCTTTATGCTGCTTTTTATAGCCGGTAATGCCCATTAATCGGTATAGAAAATAACCGTCTCTGAAAATTTGGAAATTGTGTCGCTTTTGGTCGGCCCCAGCAGAAAATCTGCCTTCCACCATCAACGGCGAGTTCACCGCGATGCCGGCATAGGCTGCTGGGACACATAAATCAACTGGCCAGTATCAAAACCCAGTTCTCCAGCTCGTTTTTCAAACCGCTGAATCAGCTTCTCATCCACCGTAGGCGTGCGGGCCAGCAACCATAAATAGGAATGGTTGAAACCCGACACAAAAGCGTACTGATACTGTTCGTGATCGAGACCAAACACTGCGTAGGTGCTGAAAAATGGGCCAAAAAAGGAGACTTTCAGGTGACCGGTATGGTCATCCCCAACAAAATAGGCACGCCCTTCGGCAGATTTCCACTCCGCCTTCTGCTCGGAAAAACCCTGGTTGATGACCCGTATACCACCATCCTCACGCCGGCTGTATTCTGCGGTCACCCGGCTTAAACCGCGCTCAAACGAGTGATCCAACCGTGCAATTTCATACCAGGTACCGAGATACGCATCGGCGTCAAAATCGCTGACCGGTTCCACGCCATCAGGCGTGCCGAGACACCCCGCCAGCATAAAGGGAAGAAACAGAAAACAAGTGAATCTGCGGCGTATTTTCATCACGTCTCAACCACCTGGTATATAGCCACCGACTCAGTCATGGCACTCGTTGATCCAGACACCCACGTCCAGCACTGAAGACGCCGCCCCGGAGAATGTTCCGGAAACAGGTGGTACAGATTCTGGCAGCCGGGCCACAGCAACTGCGATGTGGTCGGCGCCGACCAGTTGACCAATGGTCGGATCAAACCCTACCCAGCCAGCACCCGGTACGTAGATTTCCGCCCAGGCGTGAGTGGCACCGAAATTATCGATGGTCGGCGGGGCATGCAGGTAACCACTGACAAAACGTGCTGCGAGCCCAAGATGACGGGCCGCTGACATGAACAATTGCGCAAAATCACGGCAGGAACCGGCTTTAAGGGCGATGGTTTGCTCGGCGGATTGCACCCCCGGCTCTTCCCGTATCCGGTATGCGAAGGTCTGATAAATATGAGAGCAAATTCGCTGCATCAGGGTATAGGTCTGAACGGCTTCTCCCGGTTGCCAGATAGCACCAATCCAGTCAGTCAGCCACTTGTCCGACTCGATGGGCGGGTCAGCCATATACGGCTGCAATAATACCCGGTCATCCTCTTCGTACAAAAACGGGTAATCCACCGCCTGTTGCTCCACCACAAAATCCAGCGGATCCTCATTGTATTGTTGAATAATGACGTCACTGAGAATTGACAGTTGACTGGTCGGGTAGCTGAAACTGGCTATCGCCACCGAATTTCCCTCGACATCGTGTCGCCAGCGCAGGGTGGGCTGAGGGGTAATCGTCAGCGTGGAGGATTCGATATGCAGTGTGTGCCCTTCTCTGGGCCGCAATCGCAAGTAGTGTGTACCAAGGATCACCGATCCGGAAAAGTTATAGTAGGTGTTGTGGGTAATTCTGAATCGACGCATGGGTCGTTATTTCCTGGGGTAAACCTTTTGCATAGACAGCTGTCCTCCCGGGCAACCTGTTTTGTTTAATTTGGGTCCATCCTCCCCTCCTGCGCAATCTATCCAACAAAGCCTGGAGTACGGCTCTAGACCCCGCCTAGGACTCTTCTCACAGCATGTGCCATCTGATTGGCGAGAGCAACCTCCTTTTGATGCCCGAAAAATACGGTAGAGGTCAAACCCCCCGGGGATAATCCGGGATTTTAGGCGTCACTGGTAAACCACATCGCCGTACATCGGCGCCAACCGCTTGAGCAAATCATTGCCAGAGTGAACAGTACCCACCCGGCGCTCTTTGGCATCGCCTTTTCTGTGATCTGGTTTTTCGCAACTATTTGCAACTACTAAATGTACTCCGATACGGGCAGACAGGCACAAACCAGATTACGATCCCCGTAGACATTATCAACTCTACCAACCGGCGACCAGTATTTACTTTCCCGGAGGGCGGCCAGCGGATAAGCCGCCTGTTCACGGGAGTAACTTTTGTCCCACTGGTCGGCAACCAGTTCATCCGCCGTATGAGGCGCACCACACAGCGGGTTGTCATCTACCGGGTATTCGCCGCGTTCCACTGCGGCAATCTCCTCACGAATCTGCAACAGGGCATCACAGAGACGATCCAGCTCTTCCCTGGATTCACTCTCCGTTGGCTCAATCATCAGGGTGCCCGGCACCGGGAAAGACATGGTCGGCGCATGAAAGCCATAGTCGATCAACCGTTTGGCGACATCATCAACCGTAATTCCGGAAGTCTCCTTGATGCCCCTTAAATCAATGATACATTCGTGCGCTACCCGATCATTGCTGCCGGTATAGAGGATCGGGTAACCGTCCTGCAGGCGTCCGGCCACATAGTTGGCATTGAGAATCGCCACCTCCGTGGCCTGTTTCAAACCCGCGGCCCCCATCATTTTGATATACATCCAGGTAATCGGCAGGATACTGGCACTCCCCCAGGGCGCAGAGGACACAGCACCCACTGCTGGACACTGTTCAAACACATCATGGCCCGGCAGAAATGCCGCTAGATGTTGCTTGACCGCCACCGGACCCACGCCGGGGCCACCACCGCCGTGGGGAATGCAGAAGGTTTTATGCAGATTCAGGTGTGACACATCCCCCCCGAACTGGCCGGGCTGGCACAGCCCGACCATGGCGTTGAGATTGGCACCATCAATATAAACCTGTCCGCCATGCTCATGCACAATCCCGCAGATGTCGGTGATGCCCTCCTCGAACACCCCGTGGGTCGAGGGGTACGTCACCATAATGGCCGCCAGCTGATCGCTGTATTGGGCGGCTTTATCCCGCAATTCGCCAAGATCCACATTGCCCCGCTCGTCACAACCCACCACCACCACGCGCATGCCACACATCTGGGCAGAGGCCGGATTGGTGCCGTGGGCAGAGCTGGGAATCAGACAGATATTGCGATGGCTGTCGCCCCGGCTCTGGTGGTAGGCACGAATCGCCAACAGCCCGGCGTACTCGCCCTGTGAACCGGCATTGGGCTGAAGTGACACGGCGTCATAGCCGGTGGCGGCACAGAGCATAGCCTCCACTTCGCCAATCATTTTACGGTAGCCGACGGTCTGATCTGCCGGCGCGAAGGGGTGGATGCCGGCAAATTCCGGCCAGCTGACCGGAATCATCTCGGCGGTGGCATTCAATTTCATGGTACAGGAGCCCAATGGAATCATCGCCCGGTCGAGCGCAATATCCTTGTCGGCCAGCTTGCGTAGATAACGGAGCATTTCCGTTTCCGAGTGGTAGCGGTTGAAAACCGGCTGGGTGAGAACCGGCTCCGTTCGCAGCAACCCCTGCGGCAAGCCGCTGTCTGCGGTAGCTTCCAGCTCAGCCACTGTGAGCTCACTGTGGGCATCAAACAACTGCCAGAGGGTCTCCACGTCGGTCGCCGTGGTGGTCTCATCCAGGGAGATACCCAGCTGTTGCTGATCGATCACCCGCAGGTTGATTCCCTGCGCCAGCGCTTTGCGATGAATATCGGCGGTCTGTGACCCACTGGCAATCGTGAGCGTGTCGAAAAAGCTGTGATTAGTGATGGTGAAATTCAATCGAGTCAGGCCGGCTGCCAGAATCGATGTCAGGCAATGAACCCGTTCCGCGATGCGCCGCAACCCCTCCGGACCATGGTAAACCGCATACATACTGGCCATCACGGCCAACAGTACCTGGGCCGTACAAATGTTGCTGGTGGCTTTCTCGCGTCGAATATGCTGCTCGCGGGTTTGCAGTGCCAGCCGGAAAGCGGGCTTACCGCGACTGTCCACTGACACACCAACCAAACGGCCCGGCAGAGAGCGTTTGAAGGTGTCACGGGTGGCCATGTACGCGGCATGGGGACCACCAAAGCCGAGCGGCACACCGAAACGCTGGGTGGAACCAATCGCCACATCAGCACCCAACTGGGCCGGGCTTTGCAACAGCATCAAGCTGAGGATATCTGCCGCCATCACCACCAGCGCCCTGTTTTGGTGAGCGGTTTCAATCACACCGGAAAAATCCTCAACACTGCCATCAGCACCGGGATATTGCAGTAGCACACCAAAACATTCCTGGTTGGCAATCTCCTGAGGATTGCCAATCACCACATCGATATCCAGGGGTTCAGCGCGCGTGCGCACCACTTCAATCGTCTGCGGCAGACACTGGCGATCCACGAAAAACACCCGACTTTTCGATTTGGCCATGCGCTGACACAGGGTCATCGCCTCGGCGGCGGCCGTTCCTTCGTCCAGCAGCGAAGCACTCGCCAGATCCATACCCGTCAGATCCGTAATCAGCGTCTGGAAGTTCAGCATGGCTTCCAGACGTCCCTGGGAAATTTCCGGCTGGTAGGGGGTATAGGCGGTATACCAGGCGGGATTTTCCAGCACATTGCGCAAAATCACATTGGGGGTGAGACAACCGTAGTAACCCTGGCCAATAAATGACCGGAAAACCCGGTTTTCGTCAGCAATGGCGCGCAGCTCAGTCAGGGCCTGTTGTTCCGTGCAGGCGTCAGCGAGTGCCAGCGACTCTGTAGAGCGAATTTTTTCCGGTATCACCGCCGCGATGAAGGAGGCCATATCGGTATAACCGAGGGCTTTCAGCATGGCCTGCTGATCTTCGCCGGAAGGGCCAATGTGTCGACGGATAAATTCATTATTGCTAGCAAGCTCTGCCAATGACTTCATGGGATTCTTTCTCTGTTCGGACGTTGATAGGCAAGTTGAATGGGATGTCTTCAGCGTATTGACGAGCATCCCGATATTCGGTGCTACTGCTTGCGCCGCCAGCCTGCGGCTCGTTCCACGTGACTGACTGCGCTACTGGCCACGCTTACTGGCCACGCTTACTGGCCACGCTTACTGGCCACGCTTACTGGCCACGATAGTACCGCTGGGGAACAAACGGCATTTTTGTCACGCTGACCGGGCGGGGTTTATCGCGCACCAGTGCGCGCAACGGGGTACCTGCCGCCGCAAAAGCCGACGAGACATACGCCATCGCCAGCGGCGCTTCCAGGGTCGGCCCAAAGCCACCGCTGGTGACCACCCCGACCTGCTGACCCGCTTCATCAATCAGCACAGCCCCTTCCCTCACCGGCGCACGGCCCTCAATCTGCAGGCCAACCCGGCGACGGGCCGCACCCTGCTGCATTTCGTTAAAAATCACCTCGGCGCCGGGGAAACCGCCCGCCTTTTGACCGTCCGGGCGACGGGACTTGCTGATACTCCACAGCAGTCCTGCTTGGACCGGCGTGGTAGTGGTGTCCAGATCGTGACCGTAGAGGCACAGTCCGGCCTCCAGCCGCAGCGAGTCGCGAGCACCCAGTCCGACTGGCTGGACCTGATCAAACGACAGCAGCATTCTGGCCAGTGCGTCCGCAGCGTCCGCGGGGACAGAAATTTCAAAACCGTCCTCTCCGGTATAACCGGAACGGGTAACAAAGCAATCGGCCCCGGCGAGGGTGGCCCGGCAACCACTCATAAACACCAGGCCACACACTTCCGGAGCCAGCTTTGCCATCACATCGACGGCAGCCGGTCCCTGCAGGGCCAATAGCGCACGGTCTTCCAGATATTCAATCTCAAAACCGGACAGGGCACCTTCCAGATAGTCGAGATCCTGTTCCTTACAGGCGGCATTCACCACCAAAAAGAAGCGGTCCTCCGCCCAGCGGGCGATCATCAAATCATCCAGGATACCGCCCTGCGCATTGGTAAATAGCGCATAGGTTTGCCGGTTGATAGCCAGTTGCTCCAGGTCTACAGGCACCAGCTTTTCCAGTGCAGCGGCCACGCCGGCGCCGCTGATCACCACCTGCCCCATATGGGAGACATCAAAAAGGCCGGCCTGGGCGCGGGTATGGAGATGTTCAGCCATAATACCCGCCGGGTACTGAACCGGCATGTCATAACCGGCAAAGGGTACCATCCGCGCACCCAGTTCCAGGTGGAGAGTGTTAAGAGGAGTCGTCTTCAAGTCTTGGCTTTGTTCAGTCGTCATAGATTCCGCCAAATAATGGGGCCTGTTAAGCAGGCCATGTTATCTGCCTGCAAAAAATTGGTAAAATTAATAGTTAAAATCATTCCATTTCATTTGTTAATGTGGGCGCGATGAAAAACCTGCCAACAGACCTGCTCCGCACCTTTGTCACCGTTACAGAACTGGGCGGCTTTACCGCTGCGGCAGACTGGCTCGGGCGCTCCCAGCCCGCTGTCAGCCTGCAGATTAAGCGGCTGGAGCAATTGCTGGGGCAGACCTTGCTGGTCCGCAGCGGACACCAGCTGGAATTAAGCCGGGCCGGCCAGCTGATGTTTCGCTACGCGCGACAGATCCTGACACTGAATGACGAGGCGGTCGCCCAGTTCACCAAGCATTCTGTGAGCGGCAAGATTCACTTCGGCATCCCCAGTGAGTTCGCCACCACACTGTTGCCAAAAATTGTCGGACGCTTTACCCAGGCCTACCCGAATGTCACCCTGGAAGTCACCTGCGCACTCAGCAAGCAGTTGCTCGCCGAACCGGAGCGTCGCCGCTATGACCTGATTCTGGCCCTGCACGACGACCCGGTGATGGCAGGCCATAATCTGGTCAAGAAGGACGAGCTGGTCTGGGTAACCGGCGCCGACCACGACGCCCATCTACAGATACCACTGCCGTTAATTGTGGCGCCGGAAGGCTGTATTTACCGCAAACGTGGCATTGAGCGGCTTCGGGACAATCATCGCGACTGGCGGGTGGTTTACACAATTCCCGATTTAACCGGCATCCAGTCTGCTATCAACGAGGGGCTGGGGGTTACGGTATTGGCGAGAAGCACAGTGCCGGAGAACCTCCGGGTTCTGAAGCCCACAGAAAAACTGCCCAGACTGGGCAAAGTGGGCATCAGCCTGATTGAACAGAGCAGCGAATCCGGTGAGGCGATCACCCGGCTGATGGATTTCGTCAAGGCCTCACTTTAAACCAGGCTGCACCAAGCTGCCTAAACAAGGAATACCACCATGAAAAACAATATCGTTTTGATCGGAATGCCCGGGGCCGGAAAGAGCACGGTCGGTCTGCTTCTGGCCAAGAAACTGGGCAAAAATTTCGTCGATACCGATATTTTACTGCAGATTCGCGAGGGCAAAACACTGCAACAACTGATGGACGAGAAAGGCTATCTGTATCTGAGGGAATGCGAGGCCTCGGCGTTACAGGCAATTGATGGGCACAACCTGGTAGTCGCCACCGGGGGCAGCGCCGTCTATAGCAAGGCAGGCATGTCACACCTGCAACAAAACGGCATCATTGTCTATCTTGAAACACCCCTGAATACGCTGCGCCAGCGCATCCACGATTATGAAACCCGGGGCATTGCACGCCGCCCGGAGCAGAGCTTTGCTGCACTTTACACGGAGCGGGACACGCTCTATCGCGAATACGCAGATGCCACCATTCACTGTGCGGATGCGAGTGTTGAGCAGGTCGTCAGCATGATCTGTTCGGCTGCCACCGGCCTGACCAGAACCCCCCGATAAAGCGCTGAGCAAAAAAAGCCGGGGATAACCCCGGCAATGGCCGTTCCCGTTTCGGCACTTTCAATCATCAACCCTTTCCACCATCAACCATGGTGACTAACCACATTTTGAATCACCGCAGTTCAGACAGGTCATACAACCGTCCATCAGGATGACCGCTTTGGTCATACACTTATGACAGAGCTGGGCACTTTCGGGAAAGGGATTGCTCTGCTTCCCTTCGGGGGCAGTATAACTACTGGCCGCGTCGTACTCGGCACGCTTTTCCGCCAGAATCGCCATCTGATGCTCCCCCAGATTGGGCGCCTGCATCATGCCGATTTTGGTCAGATGGGACTCAATCGCTTCGCCAATCTCGGCCACCAGTGATGGCATGAATTTTCCACCGCGCTTGAAGTAGCCGCCCTGCGGATCAAATACCGCTTTCAACTCCTCGGCCAGGAAAGTGCAGTCACCTCCCTTGCGAAATACTGCAGAAATTACCCGGGTCAGTGCCACCACCCACTGGAACTGATCCATGTTCTTCGAGTTGATGAAAATCTCGAAGGGACGGCGCTGCTCATGATCGGTACCCTGATTCAATATGATGTCATTGATGGTGATATAGAGCGCATGATCAGACAGCGGTGTCTTTACCTTGTAGGTACTACCGTGCAGCTCTTCGGGCCGACTGAGGTTTTCGTGCATCTGCACAATAGCCCGCTCCAGTTCTGCAGCTGCAGTCTTTGCTTCGGGAATGACTTCATCGTTGGAAGGTGTCACCACCTTGTAGTCAACGATTTTTTTATCAATTTTTACACTCATGTCTATGCTTCCGATCAGAATTTGCCGTAGTAGCCTTCTTTCAAGGCATCGAAGAGGTTGGCGGCACTGTGGGTTTCACCGTCATACTCCACTTCCTCATTGCCCTTCAGCTCCACCGTGGAACCATCCTCCAGCGTGAAGCGGTAGGTGGTGTTTTCCAGGTCTTTCTCTTTTACCAGCACGCCCTGGAAAGCTTCGGGATTAAAACGGAACGTGGTACAGCCTTTGAGGCCATTTTCGTAGGCGTACAGATAGATATCCTTGAAATCCTCGAAGTCACAATCCGTGGGCACGTTGATGGTTTTGGAAATGGAGGAGTCCACCCACTTCTGGGCGGCCGCCTGCACATCCACATGCTGGCGGGGTTTGACATCTTCGCTGGAGATAAAATAATCGGGCAGTTTCTCTCCCTCCTTGTCACTGAAAGGCAGGGCGTTGGCGTTGATCAATTCCCGGTAGGCCAGTAACTCGTAGGAAAAGACATCCACTTTTTCCTTGGATTTTTTACCCTCGCGAATCACATTGCGTGAGTAGTGGTGGGCAAAGCTGGGCTCGATACCATTGCTGGCATTATTGGCCAATGACAGTGAAATAGTCCCGGTGGGCGCAATGGATGAGTGGTGAGTAAAACGGCAACCGACTGTGGCAATTTCTTCCACCAGGCCGGGATCAACCTCCGCCACTTTCTGCATATAGCGACTGTAACGGGCCTGCAATACCTTACCCTTGAGCTTGTCGCCGATGACAATGCCATCCTGCACCATGTCGGGGCGCAGGCGTAGCATCTCAGCGGTCACCTCAAACTCTTCATCCATAATCGGAGCCGGGCCTTTTTCCTTGGCCAGCTCGAGACCGGTACGCCAGCCCGCCATTGCCATCTCGCGGGAGACCTCCTCAGTCAGCGCCAGAGACGCCTCACTGCCATAGGGCACCCGCAGCATGGTCATGGTGGAGCCGAGACCGAGGAAGCCCATGCCGTGGCGACGCTTTCTAACAATTTCATTGCGCTGCCCTTCCAATGGCAGCCCATTGATTTCCACCACATTATCGAGCATCCGGGTAAAGACGGAGACCACTTCACGGTAATTCTCCCAGTCGAAACGGGCTTTTTCTGTGAACGGGTCCAGGACAAACCGGGTCAGGTTGATCGACCCCAGCAGACAGCTGCCATAGGGCGGCAGAGGCTGCTCACCACAGGGATTGGTCGCCCGGATATTTTCACAGTACCAGTTATTGTTCTGTCGATTCACCTTGTCGATAAGGATAAAGCCGGGCTCCGCATAATCGTAAGTGGAACTCATAATCACGTTCCACATATGCCGGGCCTTGACTGTGCGATAAATGCGACAGGCCACCAAACCTTCTTCATTGACGACATAACCTTCCGTGGTGGGAAACTCTTTCCACAACAGGGTATCGTCGGCGAGATCAACTGTGCCCTGCTCAACCTCTTTATGGGACACCGGGAAGCTCAGGGACCAGTCGCCATCACTTTTGACCGCCTCCATAAATTCTTCGGTGACCAGCAATGACAGATTGAACTGTCGCAAACGGCCATCCTCCCGCTTGGCACGAATGAAATCCACCACGTCCGGGTGGCTCACATCGAAGGTGGCCATTTGTGCACCACGTCGGCCACCGGCAGAGGACACGGTGAAACACATCTTGTCAAAGATATCCATAAAGGACAGTGGCCCGGAGGTGTAGGCACCCGCACCTGACACATAAGCCCCCCTGGGACGCAAGGTCGAAAACTCATAACCGATACCGCAACCGGCTTTCAGTGTCAGACCCGCCTCCAGATTTTTCTCCAGAATGCCCTGCATGGAATCCTGCACGGTACCGGAGACTGTACAGTTAATTGTGGAAGTTGCCGGTTTATGCGCCAATGCGCCCGCATTGGAAATAATCCGGCCAGCGGGTATCGCACCATTGCGCAATGCCCACAGAAAGCGTTCGTACCAGTGCTCCTGTTTACCCGGCTCCTCCACCTCGGACAGCGCCCTGGCGACTCGGCTGTAGGTGGCATCAATCGTCTCATCTACCGGATTACCGCTTTTATCCTTGAGACGATATTTCTTGTCCCAGATATCCTGGGAGGCAGTCTGAAGTCTGATTTCGATGGCATGGGGCTCATCTGCAGTTTTAAGCGCTTCTATTGACATGAGAATGCTGTTTCCTTGTTACAAATGTGGCTGTGAGCGGCTTTTAACCGTCTTTTCGTGCGGGGGCACTGCGAAGAAACTCCCCTGATTTTGCTGGAAAGATGGCAGTGGAGACATACCATCCGGACGATCAGCAATAATTCTTGTCTGCCGGTGAGTATACAATATCTAGTGGCTGTTTCCAGATCCAACACTACAGATAGTATTTGATCATGAAAACCGACTCAACGAACCCGCTCTGAAAGCGGTCACTTCCCCCCTGCGCCCCGACAGGCAAAGGCTGCCGAATAACGGCTCTCATCAAAAAACAGGGCTGCCAGACAGGCCGGCAGCAAATCCCATGACCAGATACCTGTCATCCGGTCGAAAAAAGTGGAAACTGTCATCACAATGCCGTTTCTTGGCAAAGCAAACCTGTTCACCCATAATGTGTCCCTCATCCAAAAACTCATTCCCATCAAAAGGAATCCTCATGAATATTTCCGAGAACGCCGTCGTGCTTTTTCACTATATCCTCACTGACGAGAACGGCGTTCAGCTTGATTCGTCCACCGATGCAGCACCCCTGGCCTACGTACACGGCCACAAAAATATCATTCCCGGTCTCGAGAAGGCGATGGAAGGCAAAACCGAAGGCGATACCATGAAAGTCACCGTTCCCGCCGCCGACGCCTATGGCGAGTACCAGGATCACCTGGTACAGGAGGTTCCCCGCAAAGCATTCCAGGGTGTGGAAGATATGCAGACCGGAATGCGTTTCGAGGCACAAACCCCATCGGGCCCGGTCTCGGTCGTGGTCAGGGATTTCAGCGAAGAAACCGTGACGGTTGACGGCAACCACCCGCTGGCCGGCAAGGATCTGACCTTTGATGTGAATATCCAGACCGTCCGGGAAGCCACCGAAGAAGAACTGGCCCACGGCCATGTGCATGGGCCGGAGGGCCACCAACACTGAGTATGACCGTCGTGCACTAGCCACGTGTTACATCAAAAAAGGCCAGCCGGAACAGGCTGGCCTTTTTTATTCTTTTACTACCATTCTCCTGATCGAGCCTGACGGCGGCCGGACCGCTCAATCGGCCAGTTCACCCCAGAGATCGTACTCATCCGACTGTTCAATGGTGACATTGACCAGATCGCCGGGCTGCAAGGTCTGCTCGCCATTGAGAAACACGTTGCCGTCAATTTCCGGAGCATCCGCGGTGGAGCGGCCAATAGCACCTTCCTCATCGACCTCATCAATCAAAACGGGCAGCGTCCTGCCAACCTTGTTCTGCAGCCGCGCCGTACTGATTGCCTGCTGCGCCTCCATAAAACGCTCCCAGCGCTGCTGTTTGATCGCTTCCGGTACAGCACCGGGCAAGGCATTGGCGGGCGCCCCGTCCACCGCTTCGTATTTGAAGCAGCCGACCCGATCCAGTTGGGCTTCTTTCAACCAATCCAGCAGGTAGGCAAACTGCTGCTCGGTTTCACCGGGAAAACCCACGATAAAGGTACTTCGCAGGGACAGATCCGGACACTGATCCCGCCAGCGGTGGATACGCTCCAGCACCTTCTCCTCGTTGGCCGGCCGCTTCATCGCCTTCAGTACATCGGGGTGGGCGTGCTGAAAAGGAATGTCCAGATAGGGCAGAATCCGTCCCTCGGACATCAGCGGAATCAGGTTATCCACATGGGGGTAGGGGTACACATAATGCAGACGAACCCAGACGCCCAGTTCACCCAATGCCTCACAGAGCTGTTGCATATGGGTTTTGATCGGCTTGCCCTGCCAGAACCCGGTGCGAAATTTCATGTCCACCCCGTAGGCACTAGTATCCTGCGAAATCACCAGTAACTCTTTGGTGCCGGCATTCACCAACCGCTCTGCTTCATCCATCACCTCGCCAATCGGACGGCTCACCAGGTCCCCCCGCAGCGAGGGGATAATGCAGAAACTGCAACGATGATTACAGCCTTCGGAGATTTTCAGGTAGGAATAGTGGCGCGGCGTCAGTTTAATACCCTGCCTCGGCACCAGATCTACATAGGGATTGTGATCCGCAGGGGGTGGCACATGCTGGTGGACAGCCCCCACCACCGCTTCGTATTGATGGGGACCCGATACGGCCAGCACGTCCGGATGCACTTTGCGGATGGCCTGCTCGTCGCCGCCCATGCAACCGGTGACGATAACCCTGCCATTTTCCGCCATGGCCTCGCCGATAGCATCCAGCGACTCCTGCTTGGCGCTATCGAGAAACCCACAGGTATTGACTACCACCACATCGGCATTCTGGTAACTGGCAGAGACCTGGTAGCCCTCCAGTCGCAGCTGGGTGAGGATACGCTCGGAATCCACCAGCGCCTTAGGACAACCTAACGAAATAAATCCAACTTTGCCTGACACAACACCTGACCCGCTGATTGGCCCAACCAGCTCAAGAAGAGATGGCCGTGCAGAAGAAAGGCGCGGATTTTACAGCATATCCGGGGCCGCTGCCCAACAAACAACCCGCCGCCGAAAACAGCAACCGCCCCTTATTGAGCAGTCCAGCCCCCGTCCACCGGCAGGCTGGCACCGGTAATGGTGGCCGCGGCATCTGAGCAAAGGAAAACCGCCAGGTCCCCCAAGGCTGAAGGCTGAGTCGCCTTGGGCACCGGTTGCTTGGCGACAATGGTGCGGCGCTTGCCCTCCTCAAAGCTCACGCCGTCGCGATCTGCCGTGGCCTGGAACTGCGCCGCCACCAGTTCGGTATCCACCCAACCCGGGCAAATGGCATTTGCCGTGACACCCTTGTCGGCGTTCTCCAGCGCCACCACTTTTGTGAGACCGACAATACCGTGCTTGGCGGCCACATAGGCCGCTTTTTGCAGCGAAGCCACCAGGCCGTGCACCGAGGCGATATTGATGATGCGTCCCCAGCCGCGCTGCTGCATACTGGGCAGCAGCAGGCGGGTGGTATGGAACGCGGAGCTGAGATTAATGGCGATAATCGCATCCCACTTCGCCACCGGGAAATCCTCCACCGAGGCGGTGTGCTGGATACCGGCGTTGTTGACAAGAATATCCACCTGGCCGAACTTCTCCAGGGTGGCCGCCACCAGTGCCTCGTTGCCCTCGGCCGAGGAGATATCCGCATCACTGAACAGGCACTGAATGCCGTAGCGTGATTCGAACTCTTCTGCCAGAGATTGGCCATGGACGGGATCCATCAGGCCATGCAGCACGATATTGGCGCCAGCATTGGCCAGTCGATCGGCCATGGCGTAGCCGATACCGCTGGTGGAGCCGGTCACCAGCGCGGTTTTTCCTTTCAACATACAGTCACCTCGCAAACGATGGATGGATGCCAGCCCGATGGGGTAGAAAGCGGACTGGCAACGGAATTGAGCATTTCTGCCAACTATGGGAACACGGAGTCTAAGTTATTCCCGACCAATACAAAAATGTCGCCGGGAGATCGCGCACATAAAAAAACCCGCAGTTGCGGGCTTTTTTATTGCCTGACTATTCAGCTACTATTTAAACACCACTGAAAAAGTCACCGGTACGGCCAGAGAGATATTATCCAGACCCGCCAGACTACGTAGCTTTTCAATCCCCGGCGCCATTTTGTGGCGAGTCACATCAATAAATCCCGGCGCCACCGTGGCGACACTCAGCGCTCCGCTATTCAGTCGCGTCACCTGTGTCTGGAAACTCATGGGCACCGTGTGTCCATTCAGCGCCAGCTCGCCCTTCAGTTCAACCTCACGCTGCTCACCAGGTTTCAGGGAGTTCAACGCCTTGAGATCGACATCTGCTATAAAACTGGCCGTTTTGAACGCTTCCGTATTGAACAGATAGTTGCGCATGCGCTCATCGCGAACCTCGATGCCGCTGTCAATACTATCCAATGCAATCTCAATACTCGCCTTTCCACTGACATCATCGATAGTTCCACTCAGCTTTTCAAACGCAAACAACTCAGCAAGACGGTCATTTTTTACGCTGGTGATATTCAGTATCGAACGACTGCTATCCATTTCCAGCGCATTGAGGCCACTGGTAACCAGTATCAGTACCGTTGTACACAAGAGGTTTTTCATTACCTTGCACTCCTTATTTATCTACTCGATTTATAGACAGTATACTCCTGAAGAATTGCCCCTGGCCTTAAAAGGAAATGACAGACCTGACAGGTATCCGGGCATAAAAAAGGCTCCCAAGCGGGAGCCTTTTTCGATCATACCGGAACAATCAGAACTGTATTTCCGGCACGTGGTCGGGAACCACCATTTCGCCGGCGGTCTTCTCCACAATTTCCTCTACAGAAACCCCCGGGGCACGCTCCACCAGATGGAACTTGCCGTCGCGAATTTCCACGTAGGCCAGATCAGTCAGTACCTGGGTGATACAACCGGCACCGGTCAGCGGCAGATTGCACTGGGGCAGCAGCTTGGAGTTACCGTATTTGTCGGCGTGGGTCATCAACACGATGATGTTATCGGCACCGGCCACCAGGTCCATTGCGCCGCCCATGCCCTTGATCAGTTTGCCGGGGATCATCCAGGAGGCAATACTGCCATTGACATCCACCTCAAAGGCACCCAGCACGGTCAGATCCACATGACCGCCACGAATCATGGCAAAGGACTCCGCCGATGAGAAAATAGAGGCGCCCTTGGCCGTGGTCACCAGTTGTTTACCCGCGTTGATCAGATCGGGGTCGATCTGGTCCTCGGTGGGAAACGGCCCCATACCCAACAGTCCATTTTCAGACTGCAACATCACTTCCATACCTTCCGGCACATGGTTGGCCACTAGGGTGGGAATACCTATGCCGAGGTTTACGTAGTACCCGTCCTGCAGCTCGCGGGCAACACGGATAGCCATTTGATCACGAGAAAGTGCCATGATTGTCTCTCCTTTTTAGCCTTCGCGAACAGTGCGCTTTTCGATACGTTTCTCGAACGTGCCCTGAATCAGACGATCCACGTAAATACCCGGGGTATGAACGTACATCGGGTCCAGTTCGCCCGGTTCGACAATCTCTTCCACTTCCATCACGCAAATCTTGCCGGCGGTGGCTGCCATCGGATTGAAGTTCATGGCGGTGTTGCGATAGATCGCATTGCCATAACGGTCCGCTTTCCACGCTTTCACGATTGAGAAGTCGCCCTGGATGGACTCTTCAAGAATATACTTGCGACCGTTGAACTCGCGCACATCCTTACCTTCACCGATATCCGTACCGTAACCGGTGGCAGTATAGAAAGCCGGAATACCCGCACCGGCAGCGCGCATTTTTTCCGCCAGCGTTCCCTGGGGGGTCAGTTCCACTTCCAGCTGGCCGGAGAGCAACTGCTCTTCGAACAGCTTGTTTTCCCCCACGTAGGAAGACACCATTTTCTTGATCTGACGATCTTCCAGCAGAACACCCAGACCAAAACCGTCGATACCACAGTTATTGGAAATAATGGTGAGCTCTTTGGTACCCATCTTCTTGATTTGATTGATCAGGTTTTCGGGGATACCACAAATGCCAAAACCGCCTGCAATCACGGTCATGCCATCTTCCAGACCCGCCATCGCTTCTTCGTAGGTGTTAACCACCTTATCGAAACCCGCCATGAACAAAACTCCTCAATGATTATTATTTACCGTGGCGCACCTCAATTTGAGGTGCGCAAAACGGCTCACAGCATCCTATAGCGAAATATATTTATCAAGCGTAAAATTTTAATCAACTGATTAAAGGAATTTATATAAGAGTGCCATGGATATCACCATAAAACAGCTCAAGGCGTTTGTCACCGTTGCCCAGACCCGCAACTTCGCTGAGGCCGGCGAACGATTGCATCTCTCCCAGCCTGCACTCAGTATTTCCCTGAAAAATCTGGAAGAAGTGGTGGGTGGAAAACTGCTGGCTCGCACCACCCGCACCCTTTCGCTGACCCCGGAGGGCGAAGCCTTTCTACCGGTGGCGCAGCGACTGCTGGCCGACTGGGACAATGCGCTGACCGACCTGCACAACCTGTTCGCCATGCGGCGGGGCAAACTGAGCATCGCCAGTATGGCCTCTTTCTCGATCAGCAAGCTGCCAAAAGCGCTTCACTACTACCGCAGCAAGTTCCCGGATATCAATATCACGGTACAGGATGTGGTGGCAGAAGAGGTGGTGGATATGGTGCGCACAGGCCGCGTGGAAGTCGGTGTTACTTTCGACATGGAAGAGTCCGAGGACCTCCACTTTGAGCCGCTCTTTGAAGACAGTTTTTACGTGGTGACGCCGGAACAGCATGCCCTGCTGGCGGAAGACGAAATCACCTGGACACACCTCCAGAAATTTCCCTTTGTGGCACTGCAGCGCCCCTCGGCCATGCGTCAGATGATTGACGAGATTACCGCCAGCTGCGGTATAACCCTGACGGTGGAATTTGAAGCACACCAGCTCGCCTCCATTGGCTCCATGGTCGCCAACAAACTGGGTATCAGCGTCGTGCCATCACTGGCCATACAGCAGATGCGGGCGCTCGGCGCAGAGTGTCGCCCACTCACCAGCCCCGTCGTCACCCGCCAAATCGGTATTCTGACAAGGCGTCGCTACCCCTTGTCCTCTGCCGCCATGGCTCTGGTGGAGACCCTGAAATCACAAATTACGGCACCCTGAAACACCCCATACAGCGGCCTGTCACCTGACGTTCCGGACAAAATCTGTTAGGGTGTTTACCTTCTTTTCACTACCCAAATTAATCATTATGAGCAAACAAAAACAATTCGACGCAGCGATGAACCCCGATGAACTCTACCTTGAAGAAATTTTCACTGACCAGAAAATAGGCAGTATACGTCGGCTGAGCCCGGTCACCCGCAACGGTGATGCCGATGCCAGCCGCGAAGTACTCTATATGGGTTCTACCCAGGTAATGACACCCATGGGTGCCCTGCCAATCAATTTTGAGTTGCACGCCAACAGTATCGGTGAAGCTGCCGAAAAATTCGGTGAGGAAGCCGAGGTAGCCGTTGAGCGCACTGCTCGCGAGCTCGAGGAAATGCGTCGCGACCAGGCCTCCAAAATTGTTGTGCCGGGTCAGGGTGGTGGCGGGCCCACCGGCAACCTTGGTGGAGGTGGAGGTATGGGCAATTCAGGTATTATTATTTGAGCCCACTCGTTACTGGACTAAAGAGTGCCGGACTGACGGGTGCCCTGAGCTACAGCCCACCGTCTGACCTCTTATTAGGCACCGCCCAATGGCACTGAAAGCAACCGTTTTCAAAGTTGAGTTGCAGGTTTCGGATCTGGACCGAAACTATTATCAAACCCACTCACTCACCCTCGCCAGACACCCGTCAGAAACGGACGAACGAATGATGATTCGGCTGCTGGCATTTGCACTGAATGCCAGCGAGCACCTACAGTTCACCAAAGGGTTGTCCACAGAGGCGGAACCCGATCTCTGGCAGAAAAATCTGCATGGTGAAATCGGTCTGTGGATCGAAGTCGGGGTTCCCGACGCAAAGCGAATTCGCAAAGGTTCAAACCGGGCCGAACAAGTCATCATTTATGCCTATGGTGCCAGGACAGCTCCCGTGTGGTGGCAAAGTATCCAGGATGATCTGGCGCGCTTTGACAACCTGACGATCGGTTACCTCTCACCGGAGAATACTGCGGCATTGGCCGGGCTGGCGAACCGCAACATGACCCTCCAGGCAACCCTCCAGGATGGGCTCATCTGGATCGGCAACAGCGAACAGACCCTGACTATCACCCCGGAGTACTGGCAACGCGCCCGACTGAGCGACTAACCAGACAGGTCAGTCCGAAATCGGCTGCACCAGCACCCAGGGTTTTACCACCACCGACCAGACCCGGGCATCGCCTTCCAGCCACTTCATCGCCTGTTGATCGGTCACCTGTCCCACCTGACCGATCGCCAACCAATCTTGAACACAGGTTTTATTATCCTGGCAAATTGCCCAGGCAACCTCGATCAGGTCCAGCTCCGGCGACACATAAATGGTGGAGCCATTGGCAAAAAAACGCTGCAATTCCTGCCAGGGAATTTTTGCCGTCTCCTGCATCAGCTCTTCGCGCTCTATCATCAATCAAACACCTTTAATTCACATTAAACAACTCGACCGGCAGCGGCACCCGATGCCCAGGCCCACTGGAAATTGAAGCCGCCCAAATGACCGGTCACATCAAGCACCTCTCCCACAAAAAACAGACCCGACTGACGTTGACTCTCCATGGTTTTAGAAGAAATCTCGCGCGTATCCACTCCCCCCAGGGTCACTTCCGCAGTTCGGTAGCCCTCGGTACCCGCAGGTTTCAACGACCAACCCTGCAGGTTGCCTGCAACCGATGCCAACAAGTGATCTGGCCACTCTGCCAACGGCTTGCCGGCATGTTCCGGCCACCAAAGCCCCTCCAGCTCCCGCACCAGTTTGCGGGGCAACGATTGGGACAACAGCGTGCGCAACAGCGCCTTCGGCTGTTCTGTTTTCAATTCGAGCAACCACTGCCGGGCGTCGATATGTGGCAACAGGTCGACCTGTATCGTTTGCTCTTCGCGCCAGTAACTGGATATCTGCAGCACCGCCGGACCGCTCAGTCCCCGGTGGGTAAAGAGCATATTTTCCAGAAACGACTGTCCACCCGCCGACACACGGACGGGCACTGACAAACCAGAGAGTTTCTCCGACAGCAGTTTAAATCCGTCGGTAAAGGTAAAGGGCACCAGTGCTGGCCTCAATGGGACCAGACTATGGCCGAACTGCCTCGCCAGCCGATAACCGAAGTCGGAACCGCCCAGGGTGGGCACCGACAGGCCACCACAGGCCACCACCAGTGAGTCAGCCCGCAACTCCCCCTGGGTTGTTACAACCTGAAACCTGTCGTCAGACTTCACCTCACGGATATCAATGCCGGTTTTCAACACCACCCCGACCTGCTCGGCTTCCGCCAGCAACATGTCGAGAATATCCCGGGAGCTGTTATCACAAAACAACTGGCCGAGGGTTTTCTCGTGGTAGGGAATACCGTGCCTGTTCACCAGCTCGATAAAATCCCACTGGGTATAACAACTCAACGCCGATTTGCAGAAATGTGGGTTGGCAGAGAGAAAGTGCTCCGGCTCTACATACAGGTTTGTGAAATTACAGCGGCCGCCGCCAGACATCAGGATTTTCTTGCCCGCCCTGTTGGCCCGCTCCAGCAACAGAACCCTGCGCCCACGCTGACCTGCAACCATAGCGGACATCAACCCCGCGGCACCGGCACCGATAACAATCACATCCCACTGGTTCAAAGTTACGCCTGTAAAAATCCACAAAGCACGCATTCTATCGGTCGCCGACTGCAGGTACTATAGCGGCCAGTAACGCTGTCCATTGTGAACAACGCTGTTATCCAGCCAATCTATTGAGTGCATGTCCATGTTTAAAGTGAATGAATATTTTGGTGGCAAGGTAGTCTCCATCGGCTTCCAGACCGAAACCCTGCCTGCCACGGTGGGTGTCATGGCCCCCGGTGAACACGAATTCTGTCCCAATAAAAAGGAAACCCTGACGGTAGTCAGCGGTGCACTGACAGTAAAACTGCCGGATCAGGATGACTGGCAGACCTTTAAACCTGGAGAGAGCTTCGAAGTATCACCAAACAGGGCTTTCCAATTGCAGGTAGCCGTGGACACTGCCTACCTGTGCACCTACGAGTAAGACGACCGGGCAGCAGAGGAGATCGATCTAAGCGCGGATTCAACTACACATCAGCGATCAGCAGTAGTTTCTGTGAACGACGCAGCTTTTTGATGGCCGCCTCCCGCTTCGATGCAGCACTGCGATCACCTGCTCCCTCCATATAGACCACCCTGACCGGTTGCCGCCCCCGATGAAAATAACGGGCACCGCCCTTGCCCGCCAGGTGCGCACGAAAACGTCGGGTGATGTCGGTGGTAATACCGGTATAGAGCGAGCCATCACTGGCTTCAATCATGTAGACAATCCAGTCTTGCGTCATGAAGCAGCTGTCAGTGTCTCACCGCAGTCACGGCAGCGATAGCGCGCTTCGCCCCGCTGGACGCTATTGTGGCGACGGGTGGCCAGTTGGTGGGTGGAACACTCACAGCGATAGGTAAAACGCCGCTGGCGGCGCATCGGAATACCGGCCAGATCAAAGCTCCCGGTGGCACGGGGTTCGACGCCGAACGCGTTCATGATCCCGCGCCACTGAACGCCATGGGGCCGCACCTTGCCGAGACCGTGCAGGCAGTCCACCAGGTAGTGAGCCACCTCATGGGGCACAGTCACCGCCATACTGTCATCAAAATATTTGGCAAAAATCCACGGGTTATAGCGAATAACCCGCTGGGTATCTCTGACCCGATACATCCCCGCCGTACCGCCACTCAGATCGAAAACTACCGGTATATCAGCAAATTTCCGGCCAAACAGTTTGCTGCCGTGCTGGATGAAACCAGCCGTCCTCGCCACAACCTGAAGACGCTGTCGCTCACTGATCGGGGTAATATATTTCATCCGCACAGTATAGCCGCAAACCGTCTCGGGCTATAATCGCACAATGATTTTTGACCTGCACAGCCACACCAACTGCTCCGACGGCTCCCTCTCACCCACCGAACTGGTGAACCTGGCTGCTGAGGCGGGCGTCGGTGTGCTGGCGATCACCGACCACGACAGCATCGCCGCCTGGCAACAGCTTGAGCTTCGCACAGCTCAACCCCTCCAGGTAATTCCAGCCGTGGAATTTTCCAGCCAGTGGCGCAAGATCGGTGTACATATTCTGGGCCTCAATGTCGACATCCATAGTGAAGCCCTGCAAGCCGGTGTCCGGTTTCAGCAACATGCCCGCCGACTCAGGGCCGAACGTATTGCCGAGAAACTGCAACAGGCTGGATTTCAGGATGCATTGGCGGGAGCCACGGCCGTCGCCGGCAACGACAACCTGGGCCGCCCCCATTTTGCCCAGCACCTGGTGAATATCGGTGCGGTTAACAACTTCAAGCAAGCCTTCAAAAAATACCTCGGAGCCGGCAAGCCGGGCGATATAAAGCAGTGCTGGGCCGATATAGCGCAAATAGTGGCATGGATCCGGGATGCGGGCGGGACGGCAGTGCTGGCACACCCGATTAAGTATGACCTTACCCGCACCAAGCTGGTCGCATTGGTGGACGATTTTATCGCTATCGGCGGCCAGGGTATGGAAGTGGTATCCGGCAAACAGATGCCCAACACCACCAGAGATTTGGCCCTTATCTGCCAGCAAAAACAACTTCTCGCGTCCTGTGGTTCGGACTTTCATCAACCGGGACAACCCTGGGCCGAGCTGGGTCGCTTTCCGCCCCTGCCCGAACAGTGTCAACCGGTTTGGCAACACTGGTAACATGGGCACATCTATTTGTAACAAAGCGAGTTCCGTGAATAAATTACCCACCAAATCGCAACTTCGTCGCCAGCTGCAGCAACAGGTAGACAACTACCTCAAACAGGGTGGTGAAATACAACAGATTCCCCGCGGTATCAGCGGTCGGGAGAATGCCTGCCAGAGCTTACCGACCGTCTTTTTTAATCAGCCAAAGGCTGAACGCACACCCGTACCTGAAGTGCTGGCCGCGCTGGACTCCCGGCGTCCAAAAAAACCGTCACCTCACAGGACCACCAGAGTCCGACCAAAAGAAACCATTATTTATGATGACTTCGGTGAACCCATCAGGCGGATTTGGCAGGACAAGTAACAAACACGGGCTGGGCTGGCCAAATCACAGGGGCAACCCTGACAGTCAGCGACCTGTTCGGATTCAGCCACCACAGAAAAATGGCCCATTTGAAACAGGGTATTCATCATGAAATTTCCTTTTGTACTGACACTGACACTGCTGGGTTTCATTCAGGCAAACGCTGGCAAGCTGTCTATTGCCGATATCCAGCCGCCAGAAAACCTGGTCAATATCCACGTGGAAAAACTGAGCAGTGACCGACATGCCTCGGATTTCATCGTGTTTGTGAAACAATTTGTACCTTTGCACAAACACCTCACCCACACAGAAACGATTTATATTCTTGAGGGAACCGGCTTGATGCGACTGGGTGAAGAGGAATTTGCAGTGGGGCCCGGGGATTTTATCAAGGTACCGGAAGGGACAGCCCACGGGGTAAAGACCACGTCATCAGTGCCGCTCAAGGCACTTTCGGTGCAGGCACCAGAATTTCTGGGTGATGACAGGGTGTTCCTCGAATAACCGTATAAACATTGTCAGTTGAGAGCGCGGCTTCATGGTGCCGGCGACAAAGTTACCGCTCAGTCGGCAAATCAAAAAATCCCTGGGGCGTAAATTAGTCTTTGCTGCAATCCAGCCTATATAATCCCAAGACCAGAATAACAGCGATAAAAAATGGGGAGAAAGCATGGCAACCAAAACTGCCTGGTGGCACCGCGCACGCCAAAATCATGTACGCCACAAAAGTTACACATCCTTTGTAGTACTCTCTCTGCTGGCTCTGCTGGCCAGCTTTACCACGCTGCCCGCCTATGCCGGGCTAAAAGCGGCGCACAGTGATACGCTCTGGGTGAGTCTCGGTGGTGGTATACGCATGCAACACACCACCAGAAACAGTGCCACTGACGGCAGCAATGAGTTCACGATGGACAGTATGCGGCTGTACATCGCCGGACAGCTCAGTGAACACTTGAAATTCAGCATCAACACCGAGAAGTATGAAGGCGACTCCGTCATGATCATTGATGCGATCCTGCAGTTTGATCTCGATCCGAAGTTTAACCTCTGGGTTGGCCGCACACTGGTTCCCACCGACCGGCCAGGGCTGAACGGTCCCTACACCGGCATGAGCTGGAACCAGTATCGTCAACCCCTGTTCCCGTCAGATTACGATGGTCCGGCCGGACGGCTCGGCCGCAGCGAGGGTGCCGTCGTCTTTGGTGCCATTGACAAAGTACAGTACTTGGCGGGTATTTTTGAGGGCACCGACGACCACGGTAATACCGACGATCATCTGCTGTATGCAGGCCGTATTGCCTATAATTTTCTCAATGTAGAGCCATTGGTGGGCTATTACACGGCGGCCACACACTATGGCAAGGCTGGCGACCTACTGACGGCAGCGCTGACTTTTCAAAGCCAGAAAGACAGCACGGGCAGCAGACAGGATCCCGGCGACTTTACAGGCTTTGCCTTTGATATCTTCTCTGAAACCGTGCTGGACAACCGGGGGGTAGTGACCTTTGAGGCAGGCTACAAGAATATGGACGGGGATTTCACACTCGCATCACCACCCATTGATGGACTGGATGAATGTTTCTGCCTTTTCAAAGGCGACTCCTACTTTGCCACAACAGGTTATTTATTCCCGCAAAAAATTGGCTTTGGGCAGTTTCAGCCCTATGTTCGCTACATGAAAAATGACCCGGACGATGCCGACACCAGCGATACCACCGAATGGGGCCTGAATTACGTCATCAACGGCTACAAGGCAACCGTCAACCTGCACTATGTTACGGGTGATGCCAATGCCAGCGGTTACGCCGGCATGGACACCGACATTGTTTCACTGGGACTGATCTTGCAGTACTACTGATAGCAGGACTTGATAACAGCACGGATAATTAAAAAATATCTGCCACAAGCTGTTGTCGCTCGAAGCGACTTGCAGGCCGAAGAAACCGGGCATTACTGGAGGTAGTGCCCCGGACCGTCGGGGCACTATTTTATCCGATGCCCGGGGATGCCTGCTCAGTGATGGTGACCACCGGCACCGTGGGCGTGTCCGTGACCAAGTTCATCCTGGGTTGCTTCGCGTACCTCAACAACCTCAACATCAAAGGTCAGGGTTTTGCCCGCCAGCGGATGGTTGGTGTCAATGTCCACGTTGAATTTGCCGACTTTAACCACGGTAACCGGACGCAACCCCTCATTGGTCATCAACGGCACGGTCATACCGGGTTCAAGCTTTCCCTCAAACTTCAGATTCTTGGCGGAAACCCGCATGACGCTCTGAGACCGCTGCCGGCCATAAGCCAGTTCCGGAGGTAGCGTCACAGTGAACGTTTCACCGGCCTCTTTGCCGAGCATCGCAGCCTCAAGGGTCTCGATCATGTTGCGATGGCCGTGCAGGTAAGCGGTCGGCTCACCCTCTCTCGACGTCTCTACTAAATCGCCGGCTTCATCGGTCATGGAATAGTGGAACGTCACCACGCAATTATCATTTATTTTCATGGTTGGATTACCCCTGATTTTCGAAAAGGCGGAATTATGGTGGGCTATGCCCGGGCTGGCAAGACCTGATAAAACCCCTGGGAAAAACTCACCTTTAGAGGCATGGCAAATAATTCAGAGAGACGCGCATCAGTCAGCAGCTCTTCCTTGGCATCATCTGCTACAACCCTGCCATTGGCCATGAATACTACCCGCTGGATTTCCGGGGGAATCTCATGGATGTGGTGGGTGGCCAACAGAATGGTTTTACCCTGCTGGGCCAACTGTCGGATGGCGTCCAGATAATGGTAGGTTGCATTCAGGTCGAGGCCGCTGGTGGGCTCGTCGAGAATCAGATGATCCGGACGATGAATCAGCGCCCGACCCAACAGGCAACGACGTTGCTGCCCGGTCGACATCTGACGGTAGGGACGATTGGCCAGTTCAGCCACCCCCAGCTCCTGTAGCACAGTCCGGCCCTGTTCCAGTTGCGCCTCCGTGACTTGCTGATAGTGGAATAGACCAATGGAGTTGTGCAGTCCGGATACCACAACGCCCAGACCACTGACTTCAGGGACAAATCCCTGTTGCAGATCAGCAGAAACAAGGCCGATTTTTTCCCTCAATTCCCAGAGCACCGGCCGATCCTGACCGAGTATCCGGACCCAGGAATCCTCTTTCACTACCGGGTAGAGTTCCCGAGTCAGCAGCTTTAACAGCGTACTTTTGCCGGCACCGTTGGGGCCGATAATCGCCGTACTCTGGCCCTGCTCAACCGCCAGTGAAAAACGATCGAAAACTTTTTTATTATCCCGAAATACCGTGGCATTGCGGATATCGAGCAGCCGGGGGTGTTGCATGGGTTATATCCATTTTTAAAACCGGAGGTTATTGGACGGCCTCGCCTCTGGCCTGTTTATCCGCATGATAGGAAGAGCGCACCAACGGGCCGGAGGCTACCTGGCTGAAACCAATCCGGCGAGCGTACTCGGCATACTCGGCAAACTCATCCGGGTGCACAAAACGGTCTACCGGCAGATGGTTTTTGGAGGGCTGCAAGTACTGTCCCACCGTCAGCATATCCACATCATGGGCACGGAGATCCTCCAAGGTGCTCAGCAGTTCCTCACGTGTTTCTCCGAGCCCCACCATCAGACCGGATTTGGTGGGAACACTGGGGTTGAGCCGTTTGTATTCCTGAAGCAGTTTGAGCGACCACTGGTAATTGGCACCGGGCCTCGCTTCACGATAGAGCCTGGGGATGGTTTCCATGTTGTGATTGAATACATCGGGGGGCGTATCGGAGAGAATCGTCAGGGCCGGCTCCATACGACCGCGAAAATCCGGCACCAGCACTTCCACTTTGAGATCGGGGCTGAGCAACCGGGATTCACGGATACAATCCGCAAAATGTTGTGCACCGCCATCGCGGAGATCGTCCCGATCCACCGATGTAATCACCACATAGCGCAACTGCATTTCCTGAATGGCGCGGGCCAGATTAACCGGCTCGGCGGCATCCAGGGGGTTGGGCTTGCCGTGGCCGACATCACAGAACGGACAGCGACGGGTACAGATTTCACCCATGATCATAAAGGTGGCCGTGCCGTGGCTGAAGCACTCACTGAGATTCGGACAGGCGGCCTCTTCACAGACCGTCGCCAGTGTGTGCTTGCGCAGAATATCCTTGATTTCCTGGACACGAGGCGATGATGACACCCTGATTCGCATCCAGTCCGGTTTGCGCTGGTAGGTTTCTGTCGGGATTACCTTTACGGGTATCCGCTCCACCTTATCGGCGCTGCGCAGTTTTTCCCCCTGGGCAATACGGCGGGTGCGCTGTGGCGGAATCACCTTGACGTCAGTCATATGGAATTACTCACAAACATTTGATGTACCAGACGGGCAGTACCGGAAAACAATTAACGACCAATCAATAACGGGTGCTGCCCTTCTACAAGGTGACCATTGTAACCCAGCTTGACCGTCAAAATATCTGCCAGGCGCTCAGCCACTTCCTGAACGGTGACGGGCTCTGCCAACAGATCATTCATCTGGGTCATAACAACACCGAGCCCGCAGGGATTAATGCGCGCCCAGGGCGCCAGATCCATATCCACATTAAAATTGAGACCGTGGTAACTGCAACCGCGGCGCACCCGCAAACCCAGGGAGCCGATTTTAGCCCCGTCAGCCAGATAAACACCCGGCGCGTCCGGCCGGGGCGCAGCGGCAATTCCCCAGTGGGCAAGGGTTTCCACCAGGGCCACCTCAATCAGTGTAACCAGATCGCGAACCCCGATACCGAGCCGACGCAGGTCTATCAGCAAATAACCGGTGATCTGGCCCGGGCCGTGGTAGGTCACATGTCCCCCACGGTCACTCTGCACAACCGGAATATCCCCGGGCATCAGGATATATTCCTGATTACCCGCCTGCCCCTGGGTGAATACCGGTTCGTGTTCCAGCAGCCAGATTTCATCGGGGGTCTGATCATCGCGCTCCGCAGTGATTCGCTTCATGGCATCAAATGTCTGGGCATAATCACGCCGCCCGAGATAGCGGACGATAAGCGGCAGGGCTGGCGACGTACTCGTTGGTGCAACCATCACTTCGGGCAGATCCGGATTCACAGCACCATTTGCACCAGAGGGTTGTGCTTGAGGTCCTCAAAAATGGCCGACAATTGCGCTTCTCCGGTTGCGGTGATGACGACAGTGATCGCCTGAAAGTTGCCATGGCGGCTGTCGCGAATGGAAACAGCCGCTTCATCAAAGCCCGGGGCGTGGCGCGTCATCACTTCCATGATAAGGCTATGCAAGCCGGGGGCAGCCCGTCCCATGACCTTTATCGGGTAATCACAGGGAAATTCAATTTTTGGGGCTGACTGCTCGGGCATCAGGAGAACAGCCCCACAAAAAACAGCGTAATGGCATCCCATAGCCGCGAAAAGAGACCCGCCTCGGCAACAGGGTGTTCAGCCACAACAGGCATATCCAGCAACGTCTCACCTTCATAACTAACGCTCAGTCGTCCCAGTTCCTGGGTCTCACTGAAAGGGGCCTTGATGGTTTGATCCACAAGAATCTTGGCCTCGAGGTCATCCCTGGAGCCCCGCGGAATCGTCAGATAAACATCTTCCGGTACCACCAGGTTGATGCGGTTTTCTTCACCGTACCAGACAGGTGCATTCTCCTGAATGACATCGCCCCTGGAGTAAAGCTGGCCTGTTTCATAATAACGGAACCCGTAAGCCAGCAGCTTTTGTGATTCCCGGGCCCGGATTTCCTCGCTACTGGTGCCCATAACCACAGAGACAAGCCGCATACCGTTGCGGACAGCAGAAGCTACCAGACAGTAACCCGCCGCTTCAGTATGGCCTGTTTTCAGGCCGTCTACTGTCTTATCACGCCAGAGCAACCGGTTGCGATTGGGCTGCTTTATGCCGTTGTATTCAAAATACTTTTCACTGTAGATACTGTAATGTTCCGGATAATCCTTGATCAACGCCCTCGCCAACAGCGACATATCCCGGGCGGTGGTGAGATGACCCTCGGCGGGCCAACCGGTGGCATTGAGGAAATGGGAATTTTTCATGCGAAGTAATTCTGCCTGCTGGTTCATCACATCAGCAAAAGCACTCTCGCTGCCGGCCAGATGCTCTGCCAGTGCCACCGAGGCATCGTTCCCTGACTGAATAATGACACCCCGCAGCAAATCGATCAGTGGCACCTGAGTGCCCTCCTTGACAAACATCTTCGAACCGCCCATCTGCCAGGCGGCGACGCTGATGGGCACCATATCCGTTTCCTTGACCTTGCCGTTGTGAATATCGGCGGAGACGATATAACTGGTCATCATCTTGGTCAGGCTCGCTGGCGGCACCTGTTCATCGGCATTGTGTTCAACAAGCACCTTCCCGGTGTTGGCATCCAGCAAAATCCAGGCAGTTGCCGCGAGATCGGGGGGAGCAGGAATCAGCACTTTGGCCTGGGCAACACTGCCCATAACAAGAAACAACAATCCGACAAAAAAACTTTTTTTCAGCATAATGGAACCGGCTTTCAACATTTTCGATGGGTGGATTGAACAAAAAACAGCACAAAATTCTACCATGTGCCTGTTCATGCCGCTGTGACTGAATCAGTCATAAACAATAAAAGGGCGGATATTATCTATCTGTCCCAGTGCCGTCTTCAGATCAAATAATTTCAGATGATCCGTCACCGGACCCACCAACACTTTAAACAAAGGTTGTGGTGATGACTGCTGGCGCACTACTACCGGATACTCGGTGACACCTGCTAACCGCTGCGACAAATGGCTGGCTGCAAGCTGGTTATTGAAGGCCCCCACCTGAAGATAGGCGTTGCTGTCCTGGCCAACGGTTTCAACCCCGGCAACCGGCAACATGGCTGGATCGGGTGCCAGTTGTGGAGAGGCAACTGTGTTGTTTTGATAGTCCGCAGGATCAATCACTGAGACCTCCACTTTAGCCGTACCCTTATCTGAATAACCCAGTTTTTTGGCCGCCGCATAGGATAAATCAATGATTCTATCCCCGTGGAAAGGCCCCCGATCATTGACCCGTACAATCACACTGCGCCCATTTTCCAGATTGGTCACCTTGACATAGCAGGGAATCGGCAGGGTTTTATGGGCTGCCGTCATTTCATACATGCTGTAGACCTCACCATTCGATGTATGGCGACCATGAAACTTGTTGCCGTACCATGAGGCCAGACCACGCTGGCGAAACCCCTTGCTGGAAGGCATCACCTGGTAGGTTTTACCCAGCACGGTGTACGGGCTTTTGTTGCCGGCCAGAGTGATCGGCTCATGCTTGGGCACAGCATCCGGAAGGCCACTGACATCAATATCTCTTGGCGGCGGTCCATCACCATAGCCGTAACCGCCGCCGGAGCTGGCAGTGCCCCCAGAGCCACCGCAGCCCTGAAGCAACAATAAAGTGCTCAGTAACGTTGTAAAAAAGAGGCCCTTAAAGTGTGTCTTCACCGACCCGCTCCAGTATTTGTTGGCTCAGTTCGTGCACTGCCATGGCATAGAGGAGACTGCGATTGTAGCGGGTAATCACATAGAAATTATTCAGGCCGAGCCAGTACTCCAAACCTTTGTCACCATCGAGTCGTACCGGGATAGCCTTGGCACAACCGTTCAGGGGCATCTCGCTGAAAAAACCCATTTCGGCCAATTCATCGACCGTTTTGTCGAGACTGGCCTGGTTGAGGAGCTCATCATCAAAACTTTCCTTGATCCGGGCGGGGGCGACCACCGTTTCACCCATTTTCCAGCCGTGTTCAGCAAAGTAATTAGCGACACTGCCGATGGCATCCGCTTTGTTCTCCCAGATATCGGCAAAACCATCACCGTCAAAATCCACTGCAAAACTGCGGTAACTGCTCGGGATAAACTGGCCATAACCCATGGCACCAGCATAGGAGCCCATGAGCGTCAGGGGATCCTGGTCCTGCTCTCGCGCCAACAACAGAAACTGCTCCAGCTGTTTGGTAAAGAAGGGACTGCGGGGGGGATAGTCAAAGGACAGCGTTGCCAGCGCATCAATGACCCGGAAACTTCCCTTGATCCGGCCATAGAAAGTTTCCACACCGATAATGGCCACAATCACTTCCGGTGCAACCTGATACTGTCTTGATGCCTCGCTCAGAACAGCCCTGTTCTTTCTCCAGAAATCAACACCCTCAGTGATGCGCTTTTCAGTGATGAAAATTTTGCGATAATCTTTCCAGGGTTTGACTTTTTCAGCCGGTCGTTCCATGGCATCAATAATGGTCTGCTTTTTTTCCGCCGCATCCAGCAAAGCGTCCACAACCGTTCTTTCAAAGCCGTGCTCTGACACCATCCTCTCGGCGAAAGCCCTGGCGTCCGGATACTGTAAATAGCTGGCCTGAGCCGATAGGGATAACAGCATTCCTACTGCAACTGAGAACAGTATGTTCATAACTTTTTTACTCCGGGCAAGTTGCCCATAAACCCTGTTAGACCGACCTTTTTCTTTCCGTACTGACGGCCATCAGCATACCAAATCCCAGCATCAGGGTCACAATCGACGTGCCGCCGTAACTCACCAATGGCAATGGTACGCCCACCACCGGAAGAATACCTGAGACCATACCCATATTGACAAAAATATAGACAAAGAAAGTTAACGCAATACTCCCGGCCAGCAGACGGCCAAACATACTTTGCGCTCCCAGACCGATAAAGACACAGCGGCTTATAATCAGCAGATAGAGCGCCATCAGCAACATCACGCCGAACAGTCCGAATTCTTCTGCCAACACCGCAATAATAAAGTCGGTGTGGCCCTCCGGAAGAAAATCAAGCTGCGACTGGGTACCCAGGGTCCAGCCCTTGCCTTCAACGCCACCCGAGCCGATAGCAATTGTGGACTGGATGATATTCCACCCTGCACCGAGCCGATCCGCTTCAGGGTTAAACAGCGTCAGGATGCGCTGCCGCTGATAATCGTATAAAAGATAAAACCACATTAACGGTAAGAGGCATGCTGCCAGTAACAATGCCAACACCAGGTAACGCCTCGGCAGGCCCGCCAGAAAAAGCGCAAAAAAACCGGCAGCACCAATCAGAATGGCTGTTCCAAGATCGGGCTGCATGCCGACCAGCACCAGCGGAACCAGAATAAATACCAGGGCGAAAAACACGTGCTTGAATTGCGGTGGCACCGCACGCTTGCCCAGATAGCTCGCCAGCATCAATGGAACCGCAATTTTGAGAATTTCCGATGGCTGAAAACGGAACCCCCCAATTTCCAACCAGCGCTGGGCACCCTTCGCCCCAATGCCAAAGAACAGTACAGCTATCAACAACAAAACACCCGAAAGATAAGGGAGTATCGCCCACCGATCGAGCAGTCGAAGAGGAATCTGGGCCACCATCAGCATCACCAACAACCCGACACCAAAGTGGACCAACTGGCGATGTACATAAGCAATGTTCTGACCGCTGGCACTGTAGAGAACAAACAGGCCAGCTGTGGCCAGCACCAACAGCAGGGACAGGAGCGGGATATCCACATGGAGACGCCGCCATTGACTGGGGCCGCAATATATTGCCGATCCACCAGACCCCATCCGCCGAACAAAATCACTCTGGCTCATCGAACTCCTCTGACAGACTTTGCGGGTACAGTGCCATGTAGGCGTCGATTATCTGGCGCGCGAGCGGTGCGGCCGTGGAGCTGCCGTGCTCACCATTTTCGACAAGTACCGACACGGCAATCTGCGGTTGTTCCACAGGCGCAAAGGCGATGAACAGGGCATGATCCCGATTCCGCTCGGCAACCAGTTCCCGATCATACTCTTCGTCCTGTTTGATACCGACCACCTGAGCAGTACCGGTTTTTCCAGCAATGTGATAATCGAGATCCTTATTAATCACCTTGGCCGTGCCACGCTGACCGTGCACAACCTCCTGCATTGCCTCATGCACATAATCCCAGTTGCGGTCTGACGCTTTGATCATACCGGCTGGCAGTGGGTTCCTCCCATTCTTGCGTACCAATTGCGGTGGTCTTATCTCACCACGGCTGGCCAATCTGGCGGCAGCCACAGCCATCTGCATTGGCGTCACCAGCGTAAAACCCTGGCCGATGGAGGTATTGACCGTATCTCCCGGATACCATGCCAACCCTTTTGCCTCCCGCTTCCAGGCCCGTGAAGGCATAATGCCAGCCCGCTCCGAGGGCATATCCAGTCCGGTTTTATGGCCGAAACCAAACCGGGTACCGTAGAGCGACATCACATCAATGGTCATTTTGACGCCGACATCATAAAAAAAAGTATCGCAGGACTGAATGATGGCATCACTCAAATAAATGTTGCTACCGTGCCCCCCCTTCTTCCAGTCCCGGTACTTCCGCTCATAATTTTTCAATTGGTAGAAACCCGGATCATAAATACGATAGGCAGGGGTAATTGTGCCACTTTCCAGTGCCGCAAGACCGTAGATTGGCTTGACAATGGATCCCGGGGGATACTGGCCCTGAAGAACCCGATCAAACAAAGGCCGATCAATAGAACTGAGTAGTGCATTGTAACTTTCAAAGCTGATCCCGGTCACAAACTCATTGGGATCAAACCCTGGGGTACTGGCCATGGCAAGCACGCCTCCCGAGGCCACATCAATAGCCACCACAGCACCTCTTTGTTCACCCATGCTCTCGTAAGCAACCCGCTGCAAGCGACTGTCCAGATGCAGGTACAAATCCTTACCCGGCTTGGGCTCTTCTCGCTCCAATTGGCGCATCACCCGTCCCCGGGCATTGGTTTCAACCGTCTGGTACCCTACCTCACCAAGTAACTCATCCTCGTAGAAATTTTCCAGTCCGGTTTTACCCACCACCAGCGTGCCGCTATAGCGAACCGGGTCGAGCTGTTGTATTTCGCGGTCATTGATACGCCCCACATAGCCGAGCACATGGGAAAGCTCGGCACCAAGAGGATAATGACGCAGCAGCTGGACAGTGACTTCAACGCCCTCCAGCCGGTATTCATTGACCGCGAGAACACCCTGTTCCCGTTCACTCAGGTTCAATCTCAGGGGGACAGGCTCATAGGGTCGCTGACGACGCTCAAGCAGTTTCTGAAAGCGATCCCTGTCGGCACCGGTAATCCCCACCAGCTTTTCCAGCTCATCGAGCAATACGGCGAGGTTTTCGACGCGTTCTACGACAATGGAAAGATTAAAACTGGGACGGTTATCCGCCAGCAACACCCCGTTCCGGTCAAAAATAAGCCCGCGGGGCGGTGGCACCGGCTCAACCAATACCCGGTTGCGGTCAGAGAGCGTCACAAAAGCATCATGTCGCTCAACCTGAAGATGGTAATAGCGCCAGAACAGCCCACCCGACAGCAATAGCACCACAACCATGGCAAAGAGCAGACGGCCGACATAGAGCCGGTAATCCATCAATGGGTTTTTTAGTGCGCGATCATCATGGTTCATTGAGAGTCATTGTAACTGCATGTCGATAGCTGATCACCGGGTTTACTGAATAGGTCAAGAGATTGGCTCTGACCGAAAACCTGCCATAAAAAAAGCGGGGTCTCAGCCCCGCTTCTCTGAAATGACTGCCAGCGTATTATTGCTCTGCAGATTCCTGAGCAACCGGAGCTTCTTCCGCTGGGGCTGTTTCACCGGTCTCACCTTCGTCCTCGGATGTCTCTTTCATGGACAACTTGATTCGACCGCGGGCGTCCACATCAAGCACCTTGACGCGCACCTGCTGACCTTCCTTGAGATAATCAGACACTTTTTCCACGCGCTCCTTGGCAATTTGTGAAATGTGTAGCAAACCATCCGTGCCCGGCATGATCGTGACGAAGGCACCAAAGTCAACAATACGGGCAACTGTGCCCTCATAGATACGACCTATCTCAGCCTCAGCGGTGATTTCCTCGATGCGGTAGATAGCACTTTTCAGGCCATCCGCATCATCGCTGTAGATTCTGATGGTTCCGCTATCGTCAATGTCGATGCTGGCACCGGTCTCTTCCGTCAGCGCACGAATCGTGGCACCACCCTTGCCGATCACATCGCGAATCTTGTCGGGATCGATTTTCAGGATATGGTAACGGGGTGCTGACTCAGCCACTTCACTGCGGCTCTTGTCGATCACCTTGTTCATTTCACCAAGAATGTGGAGTCTGGCCTGCAACGCCTGACCCAGTGCGATATCCATAATCTCTTCAGTGATCCCTTCGATCTTGATATCCATTTGCAGAGCAGTAACACCCTGAGCCGTACCGGCCACTTTAAAGTCCATGTCGCCCAGGTGGTCTTCATCGCCAAGAATATCGGTCAGCACCGCAAAACCATCGTCTTCTTTGACAAGGCCCATCGCGATACCGGCCACAGGCGCTTTCAGCGGCACACCCGCATCCATTAACGCGAGGCTTGAACCACAAACCGAGGCCATGGAACTTGAACCATTGGACTCCGTGATTTCAGAGACAATCCGCATGGTGTAAGGGAATTCTTCAGCCGACGGCAATACCGCAGCAATACCGCGGCGAGCCAACCGGCCATGACCAATTTCACGACGACCGGTAAAACCAATACGACCACACTCACCCACGGAATAAGGGGGAAAGTTGTAATGCAACATGAAGGGATCTTCGCGGCGGCCTTCCAGCGCATCGATATACTGAACATCGCGCATGGAACCCAGCGTGGCTACCACCAATGCCTGAGTTTCACCACGGGTAAACAGCGCCGTGCCATGGGCTTTGGCCAGCACGCCGACTTCCACATCAATGGCACGGACCGTCTTGCTGTCGCGACCATCAATTCGGGGCTCACCGCGAATGATGCGACCACGGACAATTTTCTTCTCCAGCTTTTTAAAGGCATCGCGGATATCGTCTTCTGTAATGCCCGCCTCTGCATTCGACAGCGCTGCAGCCGCCTGATTGCGCAGGCCGTCAATTTCGACAACACGCTGCTGCTTGTCAGTGATCCGGTAGGCCGCATCCAGACTCTCTCCGACCATGGCCTTGAGGCTGTCGGTCAGGGTTTCATTGACAGGGGCCTCTTGCCAGTCCCAGCGGGGTTTACCGGTTTCCCTGGCCAGCTCCTCAATCACCTGAATAGCCGCCTGCATTTCCTGGTGGCCGAACAGTACCGCACCGAGCATGATATCTTCCGGCAATTCCTTCGCCTCTGACTCAACCATCAGGACAGCATCACGTGTGCCCGCGACAACCATATCCAGTTCCGACTCCGCCAGCTCCGAGTAAGTTGGATTTAGCAGGTAGCCCTTTTCGCGATGATAACCCACACGGGCGCCACCAATTGGACCATTAAAAGGGACACCGGAAATCGCCAGCGCCGCAGAAGTACCAATCAGTGCAACGATATCGGGATCCACATTCTTCTCAGAGGACATCACCGTACAGACCACCTGCACTTCATTTTTGAAGCCGTTGGGAAACAGGGGGCGAATAGGCCGGTCAATCAGGCGGGAAGTCAGTGTCTCTTTTTCGCTGGGACGGCCTTCACGCTTGAAAAATCCACCGGGGATCTTGCCAGCGGCGTAGGCCTTTTCCTGGTAGTGGACACCGAGGGGGAAAAAGTCCATACCTTCTTTTACGTTTTTTGCTGCGACAACCGTACACAGTACTGCCGTTTTATCCATGGTACACATCACGGCACCGGTAGCCTGACGGGCAATGCGGCCAGTCTCCAGCGTGACGGTATGGTTGCCATATTTAAATGATTTTATTACAGGATTCACAATTATATTACCTCTCCATAAGCGTGAACGGCTCCCAGGGGAGCCGTCAGCAATTCTATTAGCGACGCAGGCCAAGCTGGCCAATCAGCGTCATATAGCGCTTCGCGTCTTTAGCTTTAAGGTAGTCCAGCAATTTGCGTCGCTGGTTTACCATGCGGATCAAACCACGTCTTGAATGGTGATCCTTGTTGTGGTCACTGAAATGACCCTGCAGTTTGTTGATGTTGGCGGTGAGCAGGGCTACCTGCACTTCCGGCGAACCGGTATCGCCCACGGACTGCGCGTACTCTTTAACAATCGCTTCTTTTTCAGTTACATTTAACATGATTACTTCTCCAATATGCGAGTTAGATTCGGGGCACCCGCGCATATTTACAGGAACCCTAACAGTGAATTCGACCGGCACCACCTGGTGGCTCCAATCCGGGATTCTGTCACACAGGACAGGACTCCCTATCTCACAACAAGACGTTTCGGGGCTACCCGTCCATCTTCTGTGACTTCGCCAACACCAAGCAACTGCGGCTCGACCTGGCTTATTTCAAAGACACGCACTATATCGCCTTCTTCACTCTGACGATAGACCTGCGGCACCATCACAGCCTGTCCCCGGCAAAAATAGAAAGCCGTATCTTCTTCTAACTGCAGTGCCGCCAGATGCGTCATCCCGGCATCCATCGGCAACAAAAGTTGGTCTAGCTGATCCAGACCACTTTCTTCCCTGAGTGATTGCAATTCACCCAACGTCACCGACTGATCTTCTTTAAAGGGCCCGGCGGCGGTGCGCCGCAAAACCGATAGATAAGCGCCACAACCAAGCCGCTGGCCAATGTCTTCCGCCAGCGTGCGAATGTAGGTTCCCTTGCTGCAGTGGACAACCAGATCGGCCTCCGGGAACTCACCGCTGCGAAACTCAATCAATGTCAGCGAGCGAATTGTGACCGGCCGGGCCTTTCGTTCAATTTCCTGCCCTTCACGGGCCAGCTTGTAGAGCGGTTGACCCTGGTGCTTCAATGCCGAAAACATCGGTGGCACCTGATCGATATCGCCCCTGAAGCCGTCCAGAACATCCTGTACCTGAGCTTCAGTCAGCTCCGGGGCACCGCTGTCACGGGTGACCTCTCCATCGGCATCACCGCTGACAGTCGCCATACCAAAGCGAAAAGTCGCGCGGTAGCATTTATCCGCATCCAGCAAAAACTGGGTAAACTTGGTTGCCTCACCAAGACATACCGGTAAGACGCCCGTCGCAAGAGGGTCCAGACTGCCAGTGTGCCCGGCCTTGGCGGCCTCAAAAAGGTGTTTCACCTTCTGCAAAGCACCGTTTGAGGAGATCCCCAGCGGTTTATCGAGCAGCAGTATACCGTTGACCGACCGGCCCTTGCGACGACGCGCCAAGCTCAGTCCTCCCCGGAGGAATCTGTATCCGTATGCCGCGCCTTGTCCCGGTTGACCGCGAAATCGATGAGCGAAGAAAGTTCCTGGGCGCGCCTGCCAGTGAGATCAAAAATAAAACGCAATTTTGGCACAATCCGCAGCAACATGCGTTTGGCCAGCAACGTCCGCAAAAATCCGGCCGCGCCATTCAGAACCTCGGCAGCTTCACGGCTCTCATCAGCAGACTCGGCCCCGACCAGGTTGACGAACACCTTGGCACTGGAGAGATCGCGGGAAACCTCTACCGCGGTAATATTGACCAGCCCCAAACGCGGGTCCCTGACCTCGTCGCGAATCAGTTGTGCCAGCTCGCGCTGCAACGCATCTGCGACTCGGTCATTGCGGGTAAATTCTCTAGGCATATCGGTTTGGCGTCAGCACAATCAGAGCTGGCGCGCGACTTCCCTGATCTCATACACCTCAATCTGATCGCCGGGTTTGATATCGTTATAGTCTTTCACCCCGATACCACACTCAACACCGTTGCGCACTTCATTGACGTCATCCTTGAAACGTCGCAATGATTCCAGCTCACCCTCGTAAATCACAATATTGTCGCGCAACACCCGAATACGCTTGTTGCGATGAACGGTACCTTCAATCACCATACAACCCGCTACCGCACCAAATTTAGGAGAGCGGAAGACATCGCGCACTTCAGCGATACCGGTGATGACTTCACTGCGCTCCGGTGTCAGCAGACCACTCAAGGCCTGTTTCACATCATCCAACAGGTTGTAAATGATGCTGTAGTAACGCAGATCGACCTGCTCCTGCTCCACCAGCTGTCGGGCAGCCGTATCGGCACGAACGTTAAAACCAAACACCACGGCACCGGTAGTAATGGCCAGGTTAATATCGGACTCGTTGATGCCACCGACACCGGAGGCCACGACATTCACTTCGACCTCGTCAGTGCCAATATCCGCCATGGCAGAAAGAATTGCTTCCAGAGAACCCCGCACGTCGGCCTTCACCATCACAGGGAGAACACCCTTTTTGTCCTGCGATTCAAAGGTGGCAAACATGTTTTCCAGCTTGGCGGCCTGCTGACGGTCCACACGATCCTGACGGGTTTTGTCCTGACGCATTTCCGCCAATTCACGGGCCTTGCGTTCATCCTCTACCACCAGAAACTCTTCACCGGCCGCTGGCGGCATATCAAGACCGAGGATCTCTACCGGTATCGACGGCCCCGCCTCGACAATCGGCTTACCGGCTTCATCGACCATCGCACGGATTTTGCCGACACTTTCACCAGCCAGCAGCAAATCGCCCTTGCGCAAGGTACCCGACTGCACCAATGCCGTCGCCACCACACCTCGACCTTTTTCCAGTCGCGATTCAACGATCACACCTTTGGCCGGAACATTGCGGGATGCCTGCAGCTCCAACAGTTCGGCCTGCAGCAACACGGCGTCCAGCAAATCATCGATGCCATCGCCAGTGTGGGCCGAGACTTTCACAAACTGCGTATCACCACCCCATTCTTCCGGAATGACATCCTTGGCAGACAATTCATTCGTGACCCTGTCCGGATCCGCGCCCTCCTTGTCCATCTTGTTAATAGCAACCACGATGGGCACGCCGGCAGCACGGGCATGCTGAATGGCCTCCACGGTCTGCGGCATCACACCATCGTCCGCAGCTACCACCAGAATCACCACATCAGTACTGTGTGCACCACGGGCGCGCATTGCCGTGAAAGCTGCGTGACCAGGGGTATCCAGGAAGGTGATCATGCCCTTGGGCGTATCGACATGATAGGCGCCGATATGCTGGGTAATGCCCCCGGCTTCACCGGAGGCAACACGGGTTTTTCGGATATGATCCAACAGGGAAGTTTTGCCGTGGTCAACATGGCCCATCACCGTAACAACCGGTGCACGGGGTTCCAGTTGCTCCGTCACGTCAGCCTGCAGCGCCTGGATCAACTTTTGTTCTATTTCATCGTCTGAAACAGGCACCGGGTTGTGTCCAAGCTCCTCCACCACCAATGTGGCAGTATCCTGATCAATTGGTTGATTGATAGAGACCATGGTCCCCATTTTCATCAACTCCTTGATCACGACTGCAGCTTTTACTGACATTGCCTGGGCCAGATCACTGACCGTGATCTGTTCGGGAATCTCCACATCATGGATGATCTTATTGGTGGGTTTTTTGAATTTGTGCTTGTTCTCAACCTTGATGGGAACCGAGATACCTGAACGCAACCGGGGTTTTTTCTCCGCAGCAACTTCCTCAACTTCCTCAACGACAGCTTTCAGCAAATCTTCTTTTTTACGCTTCGGATCCTTGATGGCACCCCGTTTTTTCGCTTTTTTCGGTGCCTCTTCAGAATCATCGGCCTCGCCATCATCCCTGGCATGTTTTTTCACATGCTTTGGGGCGTCGGCGGGTTGATCGGCAAGTTCAGGAGGCAACGACTCGACTGCCGAAGGCGTCGACTTGCGTTCTTCTTCGGCCTTGCGCTGATTTTCCTGCTCCAGCCGGGCTTCCTCTTCAGCTTTGCGGCGCGTCTCAATGGCAGCCTGCCGCTTCACTTCAGGATCATCAATAATCGGTACAACCGGCTCAACGACGGATTCAGCCGCAATCGACTCATCCGGTTCAGATGGGGCCCCTGCCTCTTCTTCATTTGCCCGCTTGACATAGGTTCGGGTTTTTCGAACCTCCACATTAACTGTTTTACGGCCGGCACCCGTTTTGAGTGTGCTGACCGTCTTGCGTTTCAATGTGATCTTTTTGGGGTCGCGGGACTGCTCGCCGTGCAAGCCTTTCAAATAGGCCAGCAGCGTCTGCTTTTCCTCATCACTGACACTTGCGTCAGCAGAGTTGTGAGGCAAACCGGCCTCCTGCATTTGACTCAGCAGGCGGTCGACGGATGCTCCGACAACCTTGGCAAGTTCGCTAACAGTGACTTCAGCCATCAGTATTCCTCAATTCATCGCCTGTTCGTTTAACTGTCGCTCTCATCGGCGAACCAGGGGGCGCGTGCAGTCATAATCAGCTTGGCTGCCCGCTCTGCGTCCATGTTCTCAATATCCAGCAAGTCTTCCACGGCCTGCTCAGCGAGATCCTCCATGCTGGCAATGCCATGCTTGGCCAATGTATGCGCCAACTGGTCGTCCATACCTTCCATTTCCAACAAATCAGCTGCGGGACCGGACATACCCTCCTCTGAGGCCAGCGCCATCGTCAGCAATGCATCCTTGGCACGGGCACGCAATTCTTCGGCCACCTCTTCATCAAAACCATCGATGCCGGCCATCTCATCCAGGGGGACATAGGCAACTTCTTCGATAGAGGTGAAGCCCTCATCAACCAACACCATGGCGACATCTTCATCAATGTCCAGGCGGCTCATAAAGGTTTCCACCAGCGAGCTGGACTCTGCCTGCTGCTTGACCTCTGCCTCTTCAACGGACATTACATTGATTTTCCAGCCAGTGAGCTCAGAGGCAAGACGGACATTCTGCCCATTGCGACCAATGGCCATCGCCAGTGTTTCTCCGGCCACGGCCACATCCATCGAGTGCGTCTCCTCATCGACGATGATCGACTCCACTTCTGCAGGCGCCATGGCATTTATCGCCAGCTGGGCGGGATTGTCATCCCACAATACAATGTCGATACGCTCGCCATCCAACTCATTGGAGACCGCCTGAACACGTGCACCACGCATACCGACACAGGCGCCGATCGGGTCGATTCGTCCATCATTGGTCTTCACGGCAATTTTCGCACGCGACCCGGGGTCTCTCGCCGCGCCGCGAATTTCAATTACTTCCTCGGCAATCTCCGGCACTTCAATACGGAACAACTCAACCAGCATCTCGTTGCATTTACGGCTCAGAAACAGCTGGGGACCACGGCTTTCAGAATTAATTTCCTGCAGGATGGCTCGCACCCGGTCATTGATTCGAAAAACTTCCCGACCCACCAGCTCTTCTCTCGGCATGACGGCTTCAGCATTGTTACCCAAGTCAACGATAATACTTTCGCGAGTCACTTTTTTGACGCTGCCACTCACCAGCTCGCCGAGCTGGTCACGGTATTGTTCCACCACCAGTGCGCGTTCTGCATCGCGCACTTTCTGGACAATGACCTGCTTGGCCGTTTGGGCAGCAATACGACCAAAACCGATGTTTTCCACCTGCTCTTCAAAGGTATCGCCATCTTTAAGTGCCGCGTCTTTCTCATGAGCTTCTTCCAGCGTGAACTGGGTTCCGAGTTCCGCCAGCACATCATCGGCGACCACTTCCCACCAGCGGAACGTTTCATAGTCACCAGTGGCGCGATTAATGGTTACTCGGATGTTGGAGTCCTCGTCATAGCGCTTCTTGGTCGCCGTGGCCAGGGCCTGCTCAATGGCCTCAAAAATAACCTCTTTGGACACGCCCTTTTCATTAGAAACGGCTTCCACCACCATCAAGATTTCTTTATTCATTCATTCAGCCTCGCAATCGCCCTCAGAACCGGGGAACGATATTCGCCTTTTCAATGCTATCCAGGGGGAAGAGATACTCGTGATCGTCAACAATCAACAGAACATCCTCGCCCTCCACGCCATTCAGACGGCCCTTGAAATTCCGTCTGCCTTCATGGGGAAACCTCAGCCGCAAGGCTACATTTTCCCCAATATACTTTTCAAACTGATCCAGCGTGTATAAAGGCCGGTCCATACCCGGGGAGGAAACCTCCAGAGTGTACTCCCCGGTAATCGGATCCTCGACATCCAACTGACTGCTGACCTGGCGGCTGACTTTTTCACAGTCTTCCACTGTCACACCACCACTCTCACGCTCGATGTAAATACGCAGCATCGCATTGCGACCTGATGACAAATACTCCAACCCCCAAAGTTCACAATCCATTGCAGCCACTATGGGTGCAATCATCGCGCGGAGGGTCTCCTCTTTTGTCGCCACTGTAATCTCTCGGTTTCCCAATCAAAAAATGGGCACACAGCCCACTTCATCAAAACCACTTAGCAAAAAGCCCCTAAAAAGGGGCCCTTCGGCTGCGCCTTGTCCTGACGCATGGTACCAGCAGTACCGATACCAGAATTTGGTAGCGGGGGCAGGATTTGAACCTACGACCTTCGGGTTATGAGCCCGACGAGCTACCAGGCTGCTCCACCCCGCATCAAAAAACGCTGACCTTAACGGCCAGGAGACTGAGCATGTCTCCTTCACCTCGCCAGCTCATAACCTCTGGCAAGTCCCCAAGCTGTCAAGTGACTGCTTCAAGGGCCGTGGATTATAGGGGTGACACACCATAGGGTCAAGAGGGAAACACGGCTTTGTTGTGCTCCCTACTGATTCCCCCGCAAGGAGCTTTCACATCAAAGCAATACACTCCAGGTATGACTGAATTCCCGGGCAGCGACATCGGCCGGCAACCACAGAATCTCTTGCCCAGGAGAAAACGTTCAACAGCTGGAGGGGTTCTGTAGCAGACCGTATCAGTTAAGCCCCACTTAATATTAGGGTCGTACAGTTACACTTCCACATTCAAAAAAATTGCCGCCACATGACTGACTTTCCGAAAAAACATCCGCTTCTTTGGGCCTACCTCTTTGCGGCGTATTTTTCCCTCTGTTACCACATTCCCATTTATGCAACGGGCATGTCTGGCTCAATAGGGTTGCGCGAAACCATTTTGATGAGTCTGATGTGGCTGATCCCGATACTCTTGCTACCCGGATATACCCGGCAATTTTTGGCACTGAGCGGTTTGATCATGTGGCCGGCGGCGGTCATCTCGGTGTTCTATTTCATCATCTATGGGCAGGAATTTTCCCAGAGCACTATTTTTATCGTTTTTGAATCGAATGTCGTTGAGGGCAGCGAGTTTGTTTCCTCTTACTGGCAATGGTGGTTTATACCGGTACTTTTGCTATTCACTGCAGTGCCAATATGGATGTGGCGGCAAGCTCGGCCCGTAACCTTCGGTCAGCGCAACCGTTTGGCTTATGCCGCCCTTTTTGCACTGATCGCCTTCTTTCCGTTTATCAGCACAGCGCTGATCAAGGAAGACACCACTCTCAACGATGCGGTTTACCACCAGATGAAACGAATGGAACCCGCAGCCCCCTGGAACCTGGTGGTCGGGTACCTAAAATATCGGCAGCAGATGGCAGGCATGACAGCACTGCTGGAAAAAAATCGTCAGGTCAAACCCCTGCAAGAGCTCAAGGCGAAGGTAGCCACTCTGCCCGACACAGTGGTACTCGTGCTCGGCGAATCAACCAACCGCCAGCGCATGAGCTTATACGGTTATCACAGGCCGACAACGCCCCATCTCGACGCTATGCAGGCAAACAATGAGCTCATGGTTTTCAGGGATGTGGTCACACCCAGACCCTATACCATAGAAGCACTTCAGCAGATTCTGTCATTTGCCGAGCCTAAAAATCCGGAGCTGTTTTTTACCAAACCAAACCTGCTAAACATGATGCAACAGGCCGGTTATGAAATTACCTGGATCACCAACCAGCAAACCCAGACTCGCCGCAACACCATGCTGACCACCTTCTCCCAATTGGCGGATCACCAGGTTTACCTGAACAACAATCGGGCACAGAATGCCAACCAATACGACGAAGTCGTACTGCCCCCCTTTGCAGAAACCCTGAAATCCGACGCAGCCAAAAAGCTGATTATCGTTCACCTGTTGGGCACTCACCGCGCCTATGAGCACCGTTTCCCTGAAACCTACCGCCAGTTCAATGACACCCTCGGCGTTCCGGAGTGGGTTACACCTGACCTGCGAGAGGACTACAACAACTACGACAACGCCATTCTCTACAACGATAAAGTCGTGTCTTCCCTGATTCAGGCCGTGCAAAATCAGCACGATAACAGTCTGCTGGTGTATTTCGCCGACCACGGCGAGGAAGTATATGACTACCCGGGTAATCTGTTTGCCGGACGCAATGAAGCTGATCCCACTTCGGCCATGTACACCGTCCCGTTCATCGTCTGGACATCTCCGGCATTCAGACAAACCCGCGATATCGACCACTGGCGAAGCGCCGCAGACCGGCCCTATTCCATCGCCCATTTTATTCACACTTTTGCCGATATGGTCGGACTGGATTTTGCCGGGATGGATGAGCGGGCAAGCCTGGTTTCCAAAAATTTTCAGGCCCGCCCCCGTTTGATCGGCGACCCGCTCAATGCCCAGTCGCTCAAGCGATACAGCGACGTCATACAGGATGAGAAACCACCCACTCAAACGGTCGAACACCGGGTTTCAAAAGATATCCAAAGAGCGTTATAGCCGCGTTGAGGGCCAGACTGTCCCGTTTATTTATCGCCCCCCCGATCACCAAGTTTGACCTGGTCAGAACAATATTCGTTTTTCCTTTCACTTTTGCATCAACATACCGCTGCCAAAAAAGTGATGAAAGGCTTAATATTTATACCCCAGCCTACTCACCGATGGAGAACGTCTTGACCCCCGCCACAAAAACCCTGGCCATCACCCTGTTCATTACGGCTTCCTTCACATTAACGAATGCCTGCACCTGGGTAAAAATACCGCCTGAGGCAGAGCAGGTAGTGCTATTGCCAGCGGACCGGGTCAACCAATGCAACCGTGTTGGCCAGATCAACAGTAGCGTGAGAGCCAATTTGATCGGCTCCATTGCCCGCAATGCCACCAAGGTGCGCGACGAACTGGACAACCTGGCCCGCCAGCAGGCCCACCAAATGGGAGCCAACACCATTGTTCGCCAATCAATTGTTAATGGCAAAGGCACCTACATGGCCTATGGCTGCCCCTGAGCTTTGACGGGTTTTTAAAAACCCGGAATGATGTTGAACAGTCCCTAATATGAAGCACAGCTCAGGACAGAATCCACAATGACCAACCACCGAGTGCGTCTTCCCGCTGAATGGGAGCCGCAGGATGCCATTCAGCTAACCTGGCCCCATGCCGGAACAGACTGGAAACCCATCCTGAACGAAATTATTCCGGTGTATGAAGCGCTGGTAACGCTGCTCACTGGCGCTGGCAAGGTAGTGATCACAGCCCCGCCCAAAAACATTCAAGTCCTTTCACAACGGCTGATTGAGCTCGGTGCTACCGAGGAGACACTGCAGATATTCCCGGTTGAATCCAATGACACCTGGGTGCGCGACTATGGTCCTGTCACGGTCGAGACGAGCCGTGGACTCTGCCTGCTGGACTATCAGTTCAATGCCTGGGGGAACAAACACCCCTGTCAGCTGGATAACGCCTTCACCTCAGCGCTTGTCGAGCTGGGGGCCTATCCGGGAGCGAGTATTGAGAAACGCACGCTGGTCCTGGAAGGCGGATCAATTGAAACCGATGGCAATGGCACCCTGCTAACAACAGCCCAGTGTCTGCTGAACCCAAACCGCAACCCGTCACTTGGCCGGACTGAGATAGAACAACAGCTCTGCGAAGATCTGGGCGTGAAAAAAATCAACTGGCTGCAGCACGGCGCACTGCAGGGGGATGACACCGACAGCCATATCGACACTCTGGCAAGACTCTGCCCCAATAACGTGATCGCCTATCAGGCCTGCGATGATGAAACCGACAGCCATTTTCGGGAATTGCAGCTCATGGCGAGCGAACTGCAGGACATGACCAGTGCCGACGGCAGCGGCTACCACCTGATTCCGCTGCCCTGGCCCTCAGCAAAATACGATAAAACGGGCCAGCGACTACCTGCCACCTATGCCAACTTTCTGGTTTTCAACCACCTGGTCATTGTACCCACTTACCGGGATACGCAAGACGGCGAGGCATTGGCACAACTGGCCAAGGCATTCCCGGGGTACCAGATCGAAGGGCTTGATTGCCTGCCGGTTATCCAACAGCATGGCAGCCTTCACTGTATTACCATGCAATTGCCCAAGGGCACACTGAATGCTCATTAATCCATGACTCGAGGTAACTCTTCCATGGCTGAATTAACGATTGGCATTGTCCAGCACGCTTGCGGCAAAGACGTGGCCGAAAATCTGGAAAAAACCATTACCGGCATTCGCGAGACAGCTGCCAACGGGGCCCAACTGGTGGTATTGCAGGAGTTGCATCGCAGCCTGTATTTCTGCCAGCAGGAAGATACGGCCATGTTCGATCTGGCGGAAACCATCCCCGGCCCCACTACCGACCGGCTGGGCGCGCTGGCCAGAGAGCTGGGCGTTGTCATTGTCGCATCGTTGTTTGAGCGGCGCGCGCCGGGACTCTACCACAACACAGCAGTGGTGCTGGACAATGACGGTGGCATCGCCGGAATCTATCGCAAGATGCACATCCCTGATGATCCCGGTTACTATGAAAAATTCTATTTCACCCCCGGCGATCTGGGTTTCAACCCGATTCAGACGTCACTGGGCAAACTGGGCGTGCTGGTTTGCTGGGATCAATGGTTCCCGGAGGCCGCCCGGCTGATGGCAATGGCTGGCGCAGACCTGCTGATCTACCCCACGGCAATCGGCTGGAGTCCGGAGGATGATCATGCAGAACAGCAGCGTCAGCGCGATGCCTGGATAACCATTCAGCGCTCCCACGCCGTCGCCAATGGTCTACCAGTGATTAGCGTCAATCGGATTGGTCATGAAGCTGACCCGGAAGGCGGGCCAGGGGCACTGTTTTGGGGATCCAGCTTCGTCGCCGGACCACAGGGAGAAATCATCTGGCAGGCAGAGAGTGACAGGGAAGCGTTCTCTGTGACACAGATCGACCTGAGCCGCAGTGAGACTGTACGCAGGATATGGCCCTACCTGAGGGACCGCCGCATTGATCACTACGGCCAACTGACCAGGCTATACCGGGATTGATGCGACCCCATGGCAACCTGAAGTCATAACAAACCATTGTCTGAGCGGCACCTGTCATCAGACACAAAAAACCCCGGAAAACCGGGGTTTTTTGCACGCTCCTGAATGTTACTGAACGTTAGTATGGTGCCCAAGGCCGGACTTGAACCGGCACGGCTTTCGCCACTACCCCCTCAAGATAGCGTGTCTACCAATTCCACCACTTGGGCAAAACATTGTTTCAGCTTCCTACTGCGCAGTGCCAGGCACGGGGATATCCGATGTGGAACCGGTATCACCGCCCGGAGCAACAGGAATGTCCTCGCCATCTTCCACACTGGGAACGTCTGACTCCATCATCTGCTGAATAGCTTCCAGCTCTGGCAGAATCTTGTCGTCCACGGCCACCTTATCTTTGGCAATCACCGCCAGAGAGACACTGGTGACGAAAAACAGGGTTGCAAGTATTGCGGTTATTTTGCTGAAGAAATTCCAGCCACCGGCACTGCCCAGGATGGTTTGCGAGGCACCGGCGCCAAATGATGCACCCGCCTCCGCGCCTTTTCCCTGTTGCAGCAGAATCATGCCAATAATGGCAAGCGCCGTTAACAAATGAACGATCAGTATAATTTTTTCCATTTACTCAATTCAGTCAATTCGCAACGTATGCTTTTTTACAAATCTCCCTGAATTCGCCTGAATCCAGAGAGGCCCCGCCGACCAGAGCGCCATCAACATCTTGCTGTGAAAACAGCTCTGCAGCATTGGCAGCTTTAACACTGCCACCGTAAAGTATTCTTGTTTTCATCCCGGGCTCGCCCAATTGTTGACGAATTTCCCGGTGTATTTCCTGTGCCTGTTCAGCGGTGGCAGTTTTGCCTGTACCTATCGCCCAGACTGGCTCGTAGGCTATCACTCCATTGCACACCGACTCCAGGCCCGCTCGCTCCAACACCGCGTCTAATTGAGCCGTAATCACCGCCAGGGTTTTTCCGGACGTCCTCTGTTCGAGGGTTTCTCCGACACAGAGTACCGGAATCAGGCCGCTGCGCTGGCTGGCAACAAACTTTTCCGCTATCTGTCGGTCATTCTCTCCAAACAGGCTGCGACGTTCAGAATGTCCCACGAGCACATAGCGACATCCAATATCCTGCAACATGTCTGCTGCAACTTCACCGGTATAGGCACCAGCCTGATACTCGGAAACATTCTGGGCACCCACGTCAATACCGGAACCACAGAGTGTAGATACCACTTGCGGGAGATAAACGTAAGGTGGGAAAACGGCTACTTCAGCTGTTGTGCTAATCCCCGACAACCCGGCCAACAGAAGGTCAATCGATTCACGACTGCCATTCATTTTCCAGTTGCCTGCCACCAGTGGACGTCGCATGTTAGGGTTTTCCCGGCCCTGAAAAGGGGCGCAATCTTAGCGGAGTTGCAGAAAACATACAACCTGCCGGCACGGCTAAATACCGGCCCGGAATACAGAGGGGCCGCGCCGGGTATTTCACCATGGATCGCGATGTATCAATCACTCTTTCGCGCAGCAAACTAGCCAATCTCTTTTTCGACCACAGCGGCAATCTGTTTTACCAGTGTATCGACCTGCTGGCCGTCCTCTCCCTCGACCATCACTCTCACCAGAGGCTCGGTTCCCGAGGGCCGGAGCAATACCCGACCTCGCTCTGCCAACTCCGACTCCGCGGCCACCACGGCTTGCTGAATCGCGGGAAAATCCTCCAGATTAAATTTCTGTTTGATTCGCACATTAATCATTTTCTGGGGATATTTTTGCATGCCCTTTTTGAGTACATTCAGAGGCGTATCTGTATCGCGCATCGCATGCAATACCTGCAGTGCCGCCACCACCCCATCACCGGTAGTGGTGAGGTCACTGCAGATAATGTGGCCCGAGCTCTCGCCCCCCAACTGCCATTTGCGCTCACGCATTGCCTCAATGACGTAGCGATCTCCCACGTTGGCGCGATAGAACGGAATACCCAGCTCCTTGAGCGAAAGCTCCATGCCCAGGTTGCTCATCAAGGTTCCGGCAACGCCGCTGCATTCGCCGCGCTGGTGACGATGTTTTGCAATCACAAAAAGCAATTCATCGCCATCCACCATATGTCCCTTGTGATCCACGAACATCACCCGATCGCCATCACCATCAAACGCGATGCCCATATCGGCCTTCTCTCTGATGACAGCATCCTGCAGCAAGGCAGGGCGTGTGGAACCGCAGTCTTCATTAATATTAAAACCATCCGGATCCACCGCCATTTCAACGACTTCCGCGCCCAGCTCCCTGAACACGCTGGGTCCGGTGTGGTAGGTGGCGCCATTGGCGCAGTCCACAACAATTTTCAAACCTTGGAAGTCACTGCCCGATGGCAGGGTGCCTTTGCAGAACTCGATATAGCGGCCCACCGCATCGTGAACCCGGTGCGCCTTGCCTAATTTAAGGGAGTCCTCGGTCACCAGCGGCTTGTCCATATAGTTTTCAATGGCCAGCTCCACCTCGTCGGGTAACTTGAAGCCATCACCGCCAAAAAATTTTATTCCGTTATCGTAGTAAGGGTTGTGGGAGGCACTGATGACAATCCCCGCCTGGGCTCGAAAAGTCCGGGTCAGATAGGCAATCGCGGGGGTCGGCATCGGGCCCAACAGTGCCACATCGACGCCAGCCGCAATCAGTCCGGCCTGCAGGGCAGATTCGAACATATAACCCGACACCCGGGTGTCCTTGCCCATAACGATCAGCTTTCGTCCACCAGCCTGTGAACTGAAAACTTTGCCTGCAGCCCAACCCAGTTTGAGCACAAAATCTGCTGTGATCGGATGCACACCGACGCGGCCGCGAATACCATCTGTGCCAAAATACAGTCTTGCCATGTTTTATCCCTCAACAGCTTGCAATATTTTAAGTGCGTCGGCGGTCGCGGATATATCATGTACCCGCAGTATTTTTACACCTCGCTGGACCGCCATCATACCGAGCGCAACACTGCCCACCATGCGCTCTTCTACCGGCTTGTCCAGAATAGCCCCCACCAACGATTTTCGGGAAACCCCCGCGAGCACCGGAAACCCCAGGCCCACCAGCTCCGGCAATGACCTGAACAGCACCATATTGTGCTGCAGGGTTTTACCGAAACCAAAGCCCGGATCGAGAATTATCCGGCTTCGGGGAATACCCACCGCCTCACAGGCGGCAACCCTCTCCAGCAAAAACGCCTTTACGTCGGCGGTGATATCCACATATCCGGGATTCAGTTGCATCTGTCGGGGCTCCCCCAACATATGCATCAGACAGACCGGCAGACCACTGGCGGCAGCGGCAGCCAACGCCCCGGGACGTCGAAGTGCGCGCACATCATTGATCATTGAGGCGCCGGCACGAGCCACCTCGCCAATGACAGAGGGCGTACTGGTATCGACGGAAACAGGCACATCGAACCGGCTGGCTATCGCTTCAACCACCGGCAGGACGCGCGCCAACTCTTCTTCAGATGTAACAGGCTCGGCACCGGGTCGAGTGGACTCCCCCCCTACGTCGATCAGGTGAGCCCCTTCTGAAAGCATGGCTTCAACACGGTTGAGGACCCGGGAGAGATCGGGCTGGCGATTGCCAGTGTAAAACGTGCCGCCATCGGAAAAGGAATCCGGTGTGACATTCAATACCGCCATGATTTTCGGCAGAGAAAAATCCATGAATGAATGAGTGAGATCTGTCATTCAACCTTACTCATCAACAGAGGAAAGAAAAAATCAGGATGTGCTGCCACCGACTCAAAAGAAAATCTGGTCGAACAGCCCCTTACCCATTAAGGACGGGGCTGTCCGATCATCAATGTTCTTCGGCGGGACCACCGACGACCCCGGGTTCACCGGAATCATCCGCCGGCGGTCCGCCGGGAGCAGGCCTGCCACCAAAATCGTCATCACGCCAGTCATGGGGTGGACGAACCGGCTTGCGAGCCATGAGGTCATCGACCTGCTCCACGTCAATCGTCTCATATTCCATCAAGGCATCTTTCATGGAATGCAGCACATCAATATTGTCCTCGAGGATTTTTTTCGCACGCTCATAGCAATTATCGAGTACGTGACGTACCTCAACATCAATCTCACGGGCAGTTTCTTCCGAGTAGGTGGTATTGCCAGCACCCGGAATCTGCGACTCCTCCGTGCCATACAAAACCGGTCCCATCTTGTCGGACAAACCCCAGCGCACCACCATATTGCGGGCCATCTGGGTAGCCCGCTCGATGTCGTTTGACGCCCCGGTGGTCACACCGTCAGCCCCATGAATGAGTTGTTCAGCAATACGGCCACCGAAGAGACTGCAAAGCTGGCTCTCCAACTGACGACGACTCATGCTGTATTTGTCTTCTTCCGGCAGGAACTGGGTGACACCGAGTGCACGACCGCGGGGGATAATACTGACCTTATGAATCGGATCGTGCTCGGGCATCATACGCCCGACAATGGCATGACCCGCTTCATGATAGGCCGTATTTTCTTTCTCTTTCTCAGACATCACCATGGAGCGCCGTTCGGCACCCATCATGATCTTGTCACGGGCTTTCTCGAACTCTTCCATGGTCACTGTGCGCTTGTTGGCGCGCGCCGCAAACAGCGATGCCTCGTTCACAAGATTGGCGAGGTCGGCCCCGGAAAAACCGGGAGTGCCTCTGGCGACAATGCCCAGGTCAGCACGCTCGTCTAGGGGGACTTTGCGGCCATGCACTTTGAGGATCTGCTCGCGGCCACGGATATCGGGCAGGCTTACGTAGACTTGGCGGTCAAAACGTCCGGGGCGCAACAGTGCCTTATCCAGCACATCGGGCCGGTTGGTGGCGGCAATGACGATGACGCCTTCATTGCCCTCAAAGCCATCCATTTCAACCAGCAATTGGTTTAGAGTCTGTTCACGCTCATCATTGCCACCGCCATAACCACCACCGCGGTGACGACCAACGGCATCAATCTCATCAATAAAAATAATACAGGGCGACTGTTTCTTGGCCTGCTCGAACATATCCCGTACACGAGAAGCACCCACCCCGACAAACATTTCGACAAAATCAGAACCAGAGATGGAAAAGAACGGAACCTTGGCTTCACCGGCAATCGCCTTGGCCAGCAGCGTCTTACCCGTTCCCGGCGGGCCCACCATCAAAACGCCCTGGGGAATGCGGCCACCAAGACGCTGAAAGCGGGACGGATCACGGAGAAAGTCTACCAGTTCGTGCACATCTTCTTTGGCCTCATCCACACCGGCCACATCGGCAAATGTGGTTTTAATCTGATCCTCACCCAGCAGACGCGCCTTACTCTTGCCAAAAGCCATCGGGCCGCCGCGACCAGAAGCACCGCCCTGCATCTGGCGCATGAAAAACATGAAAATAGCGAGAATCAAAAGAATCGGAAAGGACGCCACCAGCAACTGTACCCAGAGGCTCTGTTTTTCGGGCTCGCGGCCTTCGACACTGACATCGTTATTGAGCAGGTCGCTCATCAAACCCGAGTCGGGAACATTCGGACGTATCGTTTTGAAGGCACTGCCATCAGCACGTTTGCCCTCGACCGTCAAACCTTCAATGACGACACTGCTGACACGACCTGTTTGCACCTCTTCGATAAACGCAGAGTAGCTGATGCTGTCTTCTTTAGCGGGCGGATTGAAATTCTGGAACACCGACAACAACACTGCCGCAATGATCAACCACAATACAAGATTCTTTGCCATGTCGTTCAACTGAACTTCCTCATTTTAGCGCCACCGGGTTCTATTCTACCGGCCATTTGAGCGCAGTGGTAACCGGATGGGAGGAGCCCATACCGGCTGATACTGTTTAGCCCGAGACCTTAAGCCCCCGGGCAACCAGATAAACTTCACGGGATCGGGAGCGGGACGCATCGGGTTTTCGTGTGACAACCTGCTGGAAACGCCGTTTTGTATCGCGCAAAAAGTCATCGAAACCTTCGCCGTGAAATACTTTGGCAACAAAAACCCCTTCAGGTTTCAATATTTGACAGGCCAATTCAAGCGCCAACTCTATCAGATACATGGCCTTGGGTTGATCAACAGCCTTCATACCACTCATATTGGGGGCCATATCTGAAATTACAAGGTCGGCCTGCTGACCCTCAAGCAATTCAAGAATTTCACTGAGCACGGCCTCTTCGGTAAAATCTCCCTCGACGAAATCGACGCCGGCAATACTATCCATAGGCAGGATATCGGAGGCAATAACACGACCCTTGTCGCCGACCAGCGCCACAGCCACCTGAGACCAACCGCCGGGAGCGGCACCCAGATCAACCACGGTCATCCCGGGTTTAAACAGGCGATCTTTTTTGTGTAACTCCAGTAGTTTATAGCTGGCACGGGAACGATAGCCCTCTTGCTGGGCACGTTTTACATAGTGATCGCTGTTGTGTTCCTGCAACCAGCGCTGGCTGCTTTTTGACCGGCCCATATCAACCTGTTATCAGTTCGGCTAGAATACGCGCCGTTTTAGAGGACAACCATTCTATGACAATTTCTAATGATGACAAAAAGCATCTGCGACGTCTGGGCCACAAACTCAACCCGGTGGTCACCGTTGCCGCGAAAGGCCTCACCGAGTCAGTGATCGCAGAAATTGACCGCGCACTCAATGACCATGAGCTGATCAAAGTGAAGCTTTCTGTGGGCGACCGCGAGGTAAAGCAGACGATCATTGAAACCCTAACGGATACGCTGGGGGCAGAGCTGATTCAAACCGTCGGGCATATTGTGCTCCTGCTGAGAAGAGCAGAACAACCCAATCGGCATTTATCCAATCTGTTGCGGTCGCCTTCGGCCCGGGAGTGAACACAGCAGCGTTCGGCATCAGGTATGCCGAACATCATCCAGCTCATATTCCACATCACCGGCCGGCGTTTTAACGACCACAATGTCGCCAACTTCCTTGCCTATCATGGCGCGAACGATCGGTGACTGGTAGGAGATCATGTTCAGTTTTACGTCCGATTCGTCATCACCAACAATCTTGTAGGTCACGCGCTCCTCGGTATCCAGGTTGATCAGATCCACGGTGCAGCCAAAAATCACTTTATCGCCCTGTGGAATCTTCTTGATATCAATAATCTGGGCGTTGCTCAGCTTGCTCTCTATTTCCTGTATACGCCCTTCGGCGAAGCTCTGCTGCTCCCGAGCCGCGTGATATTCTGCATTTTCCTTCAAATCACCGTGTGCACGGGCCTCGGCAATGGCCGCAACAATCCGGGGACGCTCTACTTTTTTCAGATTATCCAGTTCCTGGCGAAGTTTTGTCGCGCCTTCAACTGTCATAGGTACCTTTTGCATTACTGATTCCTCTCGTGCAATTCCTGCAACCGACGGACTTTGGTTTCTCCACGCTGCTCCAGAGCCATACAGACCGCCTGACCACCAGCGAGTGTGGTGGTGTAATACACCCCCCGCTGTTCAGCACTGGATCGTATGGTAGAGGAGTCGGCAATCGCCTGGCGACCCTCTGTGGTATTGACGATCAGACTGATTTGATCATTTTTGATCATATCCACGATGTGAGGACGCCCCTGTTTCACTTTATTGACCCGTTCAACCGGCAACCCTGCATCTTCAATCACCTGGGCGGTACCACTGGTGGCCACCAGATTAAAACCACTATTGATGAGGCTGCGAGCCACCGCGGCAATCCCGGCCTTGTCGGGCTCCCGAACGCTGAGAAAAGCAGTTCCCGAAGTGGGAATCGGGTCGCTGGCACCGAGTTCCGCCTTGGCGTAGGCCTCGGCAAACGTATCACCTACACCCATCACTTCCCCGGTGGATTTCATCTCCGGTCCAAGAATGGGATCGATGCCGGGAAATTTGTTAAACGGTAATACCGCCTCTTTGACACTGAAGTAATCGGGAATAATCTCGGTAGTAAAATTTTGCTCCGCCAGCGACACACCCACCATACAACGTGCTGCCACTTTTGCCAGCGATGTGCCAATACATTTTGAGACAAACGGCACGGTGCGGGAGGCCCGTGGATTGACTTCAATCACGTAGACCTTGCCATCCTGCCACGCCAGTTGGACATTCATAAGCCCTTTGACATTGAGCTCCACGGCCATCGCCTTGACCGTTTCGCGCATTTCATTTTGCACATTTTCTGGCAAACTGTAGGGCGGCAGCGCACAGGCAGAGTCACCCGAGTGAATACCCGCCTGCTCGATATGCTGCATGATGGCACCAATCACCACGTGCTCACCATCCGAGACAGCATCGATGTCCACCTCTACCGCCGAGGAGAGGAAGTAATCGAGCAGTACCGGGGCGTCTTCAGAGACCCGCACCGCCTGGCTCATATAGCGCTGCAGCTCTTCCTCCCGATAGACAATTTCCATAGCGCGGCCGCCGAGCACGTAGGACGGCCTGACCACCAGCGGGTAACCAATTCCGGCAGCTGCAGCAATCGCCTCCTCAGCAGAGCGGACAATGGCGTTGGCCGGCTGCAACAATCCCAACTTGTGGATCATCTGCTGGAATCGCTCACGATCTTCTGCCCGGTCAATGGCATCGGGGGTGGTACCGATAATGGGCACACCCTGTGCCTCCAGTGCGCGTGCCAGTTTCAGCGGCGTCTGCCCCCCAAACTGCACGATCACGCCGACCGGCTTTTCAATCCGCACTATTTCCAGCACATCCTCGAGGGTGACCGGCTCGAAATAGAGACGGTCCGAGGTATCGTAATCCGTTGATACCGTCTCGGGGTTACAGTTGACCATAATGGTTTCGTAGCCGTCCTCACGCATGGCCAGCGCCGCGTGAACACAACAGTAATCAAATTCAATGCCTTGACCGATGCGATTGGGACCACCGCCCAGAACCAGAATTTTATTGCGATCCGAGGGCTGCGACTCACACTCCTCTTCATAGCTGGAGTACATATACGCCGTAGCGGTGGCGAACTCTGCAGCACAGGTATCCACCCGCTTATAAACCGGGTGGATGTTCAGGGCCCTGCGACACTCGCGCACGGCGGTCTCAGAACTGTTGAGCAGGCTCGCCAACCGAATATCGGAAAACCCTTTGCGTTTGAGAGCATACAGCTGACCGGCATCGAGGCTTTCCAGTGTCCGGCCCTGCAACTTTTGCTCTTCCCGGATCAGATCTTCAATCTGCGCCAGAAACCAGGGGTCAATCGCGCAGAGATCAAACACCTCATCCACGGACATGCCGGCGCGAAACGCGTCGCCCACAAACCAGATGCGCTCTGCGCCCGGATCACTGAGCTGCTCCCGCAACTCATTCAGACCCTCGTCAGTATTCACATCCACCTTGGGTTCGAATCCGGCAGACCCTACCTCCAGGCCACGGAGTGCTTTTTGGAGGGATTCCTGAAAAGTACGACCAATCGCCATGACCTCGCCCACCGACTTCATCTGCGTGGTCAGTTTGGCATTGGCGGCACTGAACTTCTCAAAGGCGAAACGGGGAATCTTGGTGACCACATAGTCGATACTGGGCTCAAAGGAAGCCGGGGTAGCCCCCCCCGTAATATCGTTCTGCAGCTCATCCAGGGTATATCCCACGGCCAGTTTCGCCGCCACCTTGGCAATCGGGAAACCCGTCGCCTTGGAGGCCAGGGCAGAGGAACGCGACACCCTTGGGTTCATTTCAATCACCACCAACCGACCGTCCACCGGATTCACGGCAAACTGCACGTTGGAGCCACCGGTCTCCACACCAATTTCCCGCAACACCGCTATGGAGGCGTTGCGCATGATCTGGTATTCCTTGTCGGTAAGGGTCTGGGCCGGGGCCACGGTAATCGAATCACCGGTATGTACACCCATGGGGTCCAGGTTTTCGATGGAACAGATGATAATGCAGTTGTCATTCCTGTCCCGCACCACTTCCATTTCGTATTCTTTCCAGCCAATCAGGGACTCATCAATCAGGAGCTCTTTGGTGGGTGAGAGGTCCAGCCCCCGGCGACAGATCTCTTCAAATTCTTCGCGGTTATAGGCAATACCACCACCCGAACCACCCATGGTGAAGGACGGGCGAATAATACAGGGATAACCGAACTGGTCCGGCACCTGCAATGCCTCCTCAAGGCTGTGCACGATAACGGCCTTGGGTGTTTCCAGTCCGATTGCCTTCATGGCTTTGTCAAAACGGTTGCGGTCCTCGGCTTTATCGATAGCATCCCGATCAGCCCCGATCATATCGACACCGAATTTCTCGAGCACACCTTCGCGAGCCAGATCCAGAGCACAATTGAGTGCCGTCTGCCCGCCCATCGTCGGCAGCAGAGCATCGGGACGCTCCCGCTCAATAATTTTGGCCACAGTCCGCCATTCCACAGGCTCGATATAGGTCGCATCCGCCATGGACGGATCCGTCATGATCGTGGCCGGATTCGAGTTCACCAGAATCACCCGGTAACCCTCTTCCCGCAGGGCTTTACAGGCCTGAGCACCCGAGTAATCAAACTCGCAGGCCTGCCCGATAACAATGGGGCCGGCGCCGAGGATCAGGATACTTTTAAGATCGGTTCTTTTTGGCATAAATTATCGTCAGTATGGCAATTGTCGTTAGCTTGGACTACCTGCGGACGCAATACAGGTCACAACCACTTAGCAGTAACCAGGAGCGACCGTCGCTCTCTGCTTACCTCGATTCGTATACTAGCTCTTAGCCTGCCTGGCCCGAATCAGCTCAAAAAAATGGTCGAACAGTGGCGCAGCATCGTGGGGGCCGGGACTGGCTTCCGGGTGTCCCTGAAAACTGAAGGCCGGCCTGTCAGTGCGGTGCAGGCCCTGCAATGATCCGTCGAACAATGATCGGTGGGTTGCGCGCAGATTGTCGGGTAATGTCTGCTCATCCACCGCGAAGCCGTGGTTCTGACTGGTGATCAATACCAACCCGTCATCAAGACTTCTCACCGGATGATTGGCACCGTGGTGCCCAAATTTCATTTTTTCTGTTTTGGCACCGCTGGCGAGAGCCAACAACTGATGGCCCAGGCAAATACCAAACACCGGGATGTCGTGATCGAGAATGTCGCGAATGGCCCTGATCGCGTAATCGCAGGGTTCCGGGTCGCCGGGACCGTTCGAGAGGAACACGCCGTCCGGGTTCATGGCCAGCACCTCGGCGGCGGGCGTTTCTGCAGGGACCACCGTCAAATTGGCTCCCCGATCCACCAGCATACGCAGAATATTGCGCTTTGTACCGAAATCGTAGGCTACAACATTGTAAGGGGCTTCAGCGGGAACTGAGAAACCCTGCCCCAGCCGCCAGGTGCCCTCCCGCCACGGGTAGGATTTTGCGGTCGTCACTTCCCGGGCCAGATCCATGCCCTTTAAACCGGCAAAATCTCTTGCCGAGGACAAGGCCTTTGCCCGATCGACAGAACCCGCCATCAGACAGCCATTCTGGGCACCCTTCTCCCGCAGAATACGCGTGAGTTTGCGGGTATCGATATTGGCAATACCGAGAATGTTATTTGCCTTCAGATAGGCATCGAGCGATTGGCGAGACCGAAAATTGCTTGCCATCAACGGCAAGTCCCGGATCACCAGACCTGCAGCCCAGATCCGGTCAGACTCGTTGTCTTCATCATTGACACCGGTATTGCCAATGTGTGGATAGGTCAGTGTTACGATCTGGCGGGCATAGGAGGGATCAGTGAGAATTTCCTGGTATCCCGTCAATGCTGTATTGAATACCACCTCACCACTGGAAACACCCTCCGCGCCAATGGCGATGCCTTCGAAAACAGTGCCATCTTCAAGTGCAAGAATGGCGGACCGATGGCTATCGGTATTCAAAGCAACCTCCTCAAATAACCGGGAATCCAGAACTGCAGGAATCGCCCGTACCAAAAACTAACTCATTGATTTCATGATATCAGGCTGCAAAAAAGCGAGATGAAACCGTACGTCTCACCTCGCTTTCAAATCATTCAATCGCGCTTTTCACCTGTGTCTTTGCAGGGCGTTTCACGTCAACAGAAACTAGCCCGATATTCTAGGCAAGAGGCATGCCGATGTCCAGTGCTAATCCATTGCCAAGCTGGTGGTCAGCGGCAAAAAACGGCGATTCCTGTTGCCCGACGCATCAAAACTGCCACAACGGCATTATGGTCACCACCCTCTGCTCAATCTCGCTGACTGTATCTCTACAACTGCACCTCTACAACTGACAGTTTTGGGCAGTATTTACCCGGCAGGGGGGGGGCCGGCGATGTAACTGCACAGACTCCCGATAAACGGGGGCACAGGCTGACTGGAGAGAAAATCCTTCAAGCGATTGTCGTACCGCCTACTTCAACCCCAGTACATCCTGCATATCAAACAGGCCGGTCTGTTTTTCCTGCAACCAGCCAGCGGCACGCACTGCACCGCGGGCAAACGACATACGACTCGATGCCTTGTGCGTGATTTCCACCCGCTCCCCTTCAGCCGCAAATATCACGGTATGGTCACCGACAATATCACCGGCCCGGACTGTGGCAAAGCCGATGGTTTGCCGATCACGTGCACCCGTCTGCCCCTCACGACCGTAGACAGCGACTTCGCTCAGATCACGACCCAGCGCGCTGGCGACCACCTCACCCATACTCAGTGCTGTGCCTGAGGGGGCATCAACCTTATGACGGTGATGGGCCTCGCAAATCTCAATATCGACTTCATCACCCAGCACGCTGGCTGCCATATCCAGCAATTTGAAGCACAAATTTACCCCGGTACTGAAGTTGGATGCCATACACAGGGCAGTACTGTCCGCCAGAGAAACCAGCTGAGCACGTTGCTCCGGGGTAAAACCGGTGGTACCTATAACCATTTTTCGACCGCTGGCGGCACAGGCCTCCGCATTGGCAAGGGTGGCATCGGGGGCGGTGAAATCGATGAGCACATCAAATTGCTCCAGTGCCTGGCGGATATCGCCGAGCACCTTGACACCATTGGAGCCAACACCCGCCAGCTCACCGGCATCAACGCCTATCAGGGAACTGCCAGGCCGCTCCAGGGCGACCGTGAGGTGCAAGGAGGGATTCAGGGTGACCGCTTCAATCAGCGCCTTGCCCATACGCCCGGCGGCACCGGTAACTGCTATTCGCGTCATTGAGATATCTCATGGTGATGGCACAGGGCACCAAAGAGGGTCACCTGTGCGGATAATCACTATATCGTAAAGCCATCAAAGAATTTTTTCACACCCTCAAACCAGGACGCTCTTTTGGGCGAGTGCTTGCCTTTTTCGAGGCTTTCCTGAAGCTGACGTAACAATTCTTTCTGTTCGGTATTCAGGTTCACCGGGGTCTCAAGAACAACCCGGCACAGGAGGTCTCCGGGGCCACCGCCGCGCACGCTGGAGACACCCTTGCCCCGCAGGCGAAAGACGCGATCAGTCTGAGTTTCGGGCGGAATCTTCAATTTCACCCGACCATCCAGCGTCGGCACCTCAATTTCTCCGCCCAGAATGGCATCCACAATACTGATCGGCACTTCACAGTACAGGTTTCTGCCCTCGCGCTTGAACAACGAGTGCTCGCGAACATGGATCTGAACGTAAAGATCGCCCGGAGGGCCACCCTCCGGCCCGGCCTCACCTTCACCCGCCAGGCGAATTCGGTCACCGGTATCAACGCCGGCGGGAACCTTGACAGACAGCGTCTTGCTTTCCTGGACGCGGCCCTGACCATGACAGGCACCACAGGGATCAGAAATAACCTGACCGCGACCACGACAGGTCGGGCAGGTCTGCTGAACAGCAATGAAGCCCTGCGACATGCGCACCTGACCATGACCACCACAAGTGCCACAGGTGGTTGGCGTGCTGCCTTTTTTGGCACCGGAGCCGTCACAGATTTTACAATTGACCAGCGTGGGCACCCGGATCTGCACCGTCTTCCCTTTTACCGCATCCTCAAGGTCGAGCTGCATATCATAGCGCAGGTCCGAACCCCGCATAGGGCCGCCCCTACCGCGGCCACCACCGCCGAAAATATCGCCAAAAACATCTCCGAAAATATCGCTGAAACCGCCGAACCCGGGGCCACCCTGACCGCCACCAAATCCGGCATTGGGATCCACCCCGGCGTGACCGTACTGATCATAGGCCGCCTTCTTCTCTTTATCGGAAAGCACCTCATAAGCCTCGGTAGCTTCCTTGAACACATCTTCGGCGGCCTTGTTGTCCGGATTCCGATCCGGGTGGTTCTTCATCGCAATCCGACGGTAGGCTTTTTTAACTTCGTCAGCGGAGGCGTTTTTGGCAACACCGAGAATTTCGTAATAATCGCGTTTGGCCATTGCGTTTCAACTTCTCTGGTTGGGTTCACTGCCAGAGGCAGCAATCATCATGTTGTTCTGTGCACTGCCTTGGCAACACACCAGACACGGCAAGGCGCGGACTGGAAACCGCGCCTGCTTCCGGCACTTGCGTGCCGGGCACTCCAAATAAGACAAGCCTTACTTGTTGTTGTCGTCTTTCACTTCTTCGAATTCAGCGTCAACGGCATCATCGGATGTGCCGCCCTCGGTCGATTCCGCGCCCTCGGGTTGAGTCTCAGCCTGTTCGGCGTAAAGCTTTTGTGCCAGCGCAGCAGAGGCTTCGGAAAGTGTGTTCGCGGCGGCATCAATCGCCTCCTTGTCATCATTTTTGACGGCGTCTTCCACGCCCTTGATGGCAGACTCAATCGCCTCTTTCTCTTCGGCACTGGCCTTGTCACCCGCTTCTTCCAGCGTTTTCCTGGCGGCGTGGGCCAAGCCATCCGCAGCGTTGCGGGCGCTCACCAGCTCTTCAAATCTCTTGTCTTCGGCGGCATTTGCCTCGGCATCCTTGACCATTTTGTCGATCTCGTCATCGGAGAGACCAGAGCAAGCCTTGATGATAATGGACTGCTCTTTGCCGGTAGCCTTGTCCTTGGCGCTGACATTGAGAATGCCGTTTGCATCGATGTCAAAAGTCACCTCAATTTGCGGCATACCGCGAGGTGCCGGGGGAATGTCAGCCAGATCAAAACGACCCAATGACTTGTTGCCGGCTGCCTGCTTGCGCTCACCCTGAACCACGTGAACCGTTACCGCGTGCTGGTTATCATCTGCCGTTGAGAAGATTTGCGATTTTTTCGTCGGAATCGTGGTGTTTTTCTCAATCAGAGGTGTCGCCACACCACCCATGGTTTCAATGCCCAGGGTCAGGGGTGTCACATCCAGCAGCAGCACGTCTTTTACTTCACCGGACATTACCGCTGCCTGAATCGCAGCACCAACGGCAACAGCCTCATCGGGGTTAACATCCTTGCGCGGCTCTTTGCCGAAGAATTCAGTAACGTATTTTTGCACCATGGGCATCCGGGTCTGACCACCCACCAGAATGACATCGTCAATTTCTGAAGCGGATTTACCGGCGTCTTTCAGTGCCACTTTCACCGGCTCCATGGAACGGACAACCAGCTCTTCCACCAGGGACTCGAGTTTGGAGCGAGTCAGCTTGACCACCAGGTGTTTCGGACCGGTAGCATCGGCGGTGATGTAGGGCAAATTCACTTCAGTCTGCTGACTGGAGGACAGTTCAATCTTGGCCTTTTCCGCAGCCTCTTTGAGGCGTTGCAGCGCCAGCGGATCGCTGTGCAGGTCTATGCCGCTGTCCTTCTTGAACTCGGCGGCCAGGTACTCGATCAATCGCAGGTCGAAATCTTCACCCCCAAGGAACGTGTCACCATTCGTGGACAGCACTTCAAACTGGTGTTCACCATCCACATCGGCAATTTCAATAATCGAGATATCAAAGGTGCCGCCACCCAGGTCGAAGACAGCCACAACGCGGTCACCGGGATCGCGATCCATGCCATAGGCCAGCGCAGCGGCCGTGGGCTCATTAATAATACGTTTGACTTCAAGGCCGGCAATCCGACCGGCATCCTTGGTAGCCTGCCGCTGGGAGTCATTAAAATAGGCCGGCACGGTGATGACGGCTTCGGTGACTTTCTCGCCCAGATAATCTTCAGCTGTCTTCTTCATTTTCTTCAGGACTTCGGCTGAAATTTGCGGCGGCGCTTTTTTGTCACCTTTGACTTCCACCCAGGCATCACCATTGTCCGCTTTGACGATTTTGTAGGGCACCATCTTGATGTCTTTCTGCACGACATCATCATCAAAACGACGACCAATAAGCCGCTTGACGGCGAACAGGGTATTGCTGGGGTTGGTCACGGCCTGGCGTTTGGCTGACTGGCCCACCAGGATTTCATTGTCTTCGGCAAATGCGACGATGGACGGCGTGGTACGCGTCCCCTCGGCATTTTCGATCACTTTCGGCTTGTCGCCCTCAAGTACAGCCACGCAGGAGTTGGTGGTGCCGAGGTCAATTCCGATTATCTTGCCCATTATTTGTTTCTCCGGGTTTGCTTAAACTGGTAAAAATTGGTTTCTGTGTCTGTATATTGGCCCGCATTGCGGAATTTCAAGGCTCGCTGGTGTTATTCGCCGCCAACTTGGCAACCACCACCATGGCGGGGCGAATCAGCCGGCCATTGAGGGTGTAACCCTTCTGGAACACATCAATCACGGTATTGGGTTTTGCATCCGGCACTTCAAGCATGCTCATCGCCTGATGAAGATCGGGATTAAACGCCTCACCGCTGGGATCGACGGCCTCTACCTTGAAGCGAGCCAGTACGTCCTGAAAACTTTTCAGGGTGAGCTCAATGCCGTCACTGACTGCCTTGAACTCGTCGCCGACATCCGTCATTGCCTGAATGGAGCGTTCAAGGTTATCGACCACCGGCAATAATTCGCCGACAAATTTTTCGAGAGCATACTTGTGGGCGTTTTCCACATCGCGCTCCATACGCCGTCGCAGGTTCTGCATTTCCGCGTGGGTTCTCAGCACCTGATCCTTGGCGTTGGCCAGATCAGCCGTCAACTGTTCGACCTCGCCGATTGCGGGCTGCGCCTCCGGTTGCTCTGTTTCAGGCCGCGGCTCAGCGGCGTCTTCTGAACCGGGATCCTGCGGATCCGGTTCCTGATGATTCTGTTCTGTTGACACGCAACATCTCCCTTCTTTCTGTTGAATACGCTGCTTCAGGACTTTGCTTCAACCCGCTATATTGGGCCATTGCCCGCTGTTTCAAGGGCAGACGCGCTGAAAAATTGTGTATAACATTGGTCTTCTGGCGTCACCTCACACAAACAGGCATTACTGGTGCTTATTACCCTGACAGTCAAACATTTCACGCTGGTGGAGTCCCTCGAAGTGGATTTCGATGCCGGCATGACGGCACTGACCGGCGAAACAGGGGCAGGCAAGTCCCTGGTGCTCGACGCCCTGGCAATGGCGCTGGGAGATCGCGCCGATACGGATCGGATTCGCCAGGGCCAGGAGCGTGCCGAGGTCTCTGCATTATTTGATCTGGCAGAGATTGCAACGGCCCGGCAGTGGCTGATCGACAACGATTTTTCCGAAAACGGTGACGAAGTATTATTGCGGAGGCTGCTGACCCGCGAGGGTCGATCCCGGGGCTACATCAATGGTCAAGCCGCCACCATGCAGCAATTGCGGGAGCTTGGCGAGATGCTGATCGATATTCACAGCCAGCATGAACACCAGTCGCTGTTGCGCAAGGAGACTCATCACAAAATTCTGGACAACTTTGCCGGGTGTTCGGAGCTGGCTGGCGAGTTGCGACAGGCTTACCAGCAATGGGCAACCACAACACAACGGCTGGACAAACTGGAGAACGCCTCGGACGAACTGAATGCCAGACGGGAACTGCTCACATTTCAGTTATCGGAGCTGGATGAACTGTCTCTGGCAGAAGGGGAGCTGGAGCAGCTGGAACAACAGCAACAGCAACTGGGAAATGCGGAGGCCATACTCAGGGACAGCGGGGCCCTGTTACAGCTCTGCTGTGAGGCGGAAGACGTCAACCTGCAAGACAGCCTCGGCAAGGCCTTGCAGTTGCTGGCCAACATGCCCGGCAAGCCTGCCGAGCTGATCGAGGCAGAAAAGCTACTCAACAGTGCGGCCATTGAAGTGGCGGAAGCCGGCCGTGGAATCCAGCAACATCTGGACAAATTCGAGCTGGACCCGGAGCGGCTATTGCAACTGGAAACACGCTTGAGCGCCATCTACCAGTTGGCGCGCAAACACCGCATCGACCCGCCAGAGTTACCGGCCAAACATCTGGCGCTACAGGAAGAACTGGACAATCTCGCCGGTGGCGAGGGCAGCATTGAAAAACTTCGACAACAGGCGACGGCCCTGTCCGAGCAGTACCTCGCACTGGCGGAAGACCTCACGGCCCGCCGAACAACTGCGGCAACCGAATTTTCTGCGCTGGTTGAACAGCAGTTTTCGGCACTTTCGATGGATGGCACACGATTCATACCTCAGCTAACCCCGGTCAAATCGGGGCAATTAACAGCCAATGGCATGGAAACCATCGAATTTCTGATCACCACCAATCCGGGGGAACCGCCGAGACCCCTCGCCAAAATCGCCTCCGGTGGCGAACTTTCACGAATCAGTTTGGCGATCCAGGTTATCGCGGCAAACCATTCGGCGGTCCCCACCCTGATTTTCGACGAGGTGGATGTGGGCATTGGTGGCGCCACCGCAGATGTGGTCGGCAAACTGCTGCGTCAGCTCGGCGGGCAGGGACAGGTCATTTGTGTAACGCATCTGCCACAGGTTGCAGCCTGTGCTCACCACCACCTGCTGGTGACCAAAACCACCCACGAACATTCCGCCAACAGTACTATCCGGTCGCTTTCAGGTGCTGACCGCACCAACGAAATCGCACGCATGCTCGGAGGCGCCAGGACGACCGACACCAGCCTCAGTCACGCCAGGGAAATGTTGCAACTGGGCGAACAAACCGCTTGATACAGATCAACAATTTCAACCATTCAAACCGCTATGCTGGGCCCTTTCTCCATAATTAGAGGGCGTTACTGTGCAGAAAGAAGATACAGAAACACTGGCCAGAGTCGGAAAATTGGTGCTAATAGGCGTTGGCGTCATGCTATTGCTCATTGCCGCCGCCTCGATGATCGGCTAACCCGGCTGCCCCACTCATCGCCGCTTGAATAAATCACGTGTAATTCCATTTCAGGTAGACCCGTAGATTGTCGACTGCAGACCTCTGCTATACTGACATTTCCGCACAGAAACCCGGAGGGAACCTGTTATGATCCAGCAGTTTTTATCAGCGAGTTTTAATCTGAGTATGTTGCCCGCCAGACTGGCCATACGAAATACCAAAGCCTCTTTTCAGGCGATGCGCGACCTCCCCGGAACAGTGAAGCAATATGCCGGCGGCTTACACCAGTCCTGCGGGGACAGCCAGCTGTTTATCAACCAGCTAATGCGACGCATTGACGCGGAACTCGGCGGCGACCCCGCCAACCTGAGCAATCACGAACGCGAGATGATCACTGCCCGCGAACTGGCCATGGCAGAACAGCACCTCGGCCACGCCATGTTTAATATGCTCAAGGCATACCGGGTATTGTCAGCCAAACCTTCGCGGGTGATCGAATACGGACGCGCGGAGCGGATCGACTAATCCTGTCGGCGAAACAGATAGTTCTTTCTGCCGTTATTGCACACCACCAGCTGACGCCCAAACCGATCACACTGTCCTGGCTGCAGCGCCAGTGAGTCTGGCTGCGACTCATTAACAGCCAGACGCTGCTTATCCTCCTTCAGAAAACCAAACATCGTTTCAAAGCGCTGCGCAAAAGCCACACCCTTTGCTATTACATCATCAAACAGATAGACAAATTTCGCATAGGAAAACGTCGACCCGCCAAGGCCGATTTCCATCATTTTCTCCAAATATTGTCGGTAGGCCACCGTCAGGTAATCAACCCTGGCGGCCCGATCATCCATGGCGCCACGAAAAACCGGTATATGCATTTTATTCGATGCTTTGAGCACGCCGTCCGCCAGCCTGCTATTGGCCTGGTTGCTCACCAGCAGATAGCGGGCACCCTCGCAAGCCAACCACAGATGATCGAGCTGGCAGCCATCCAGTCCGCTGTCGACCTTGTGGAGTTCTGCGGCCTCAACGACCTCCGGCACGGGCAATCGGGTATCGGCAGGCACAGCAACGTCAATGCCGGCTCTCGCGGCAGGTCGCCTCAGCAATAGAGCCTGAACTGTGTCGTTGTTGCGTCGAAAGTCCAGCAATGAAGGCAAGTCAGCCCCCTGACCTGCAGCCTGCACTTCACAATAGAGTTGTTCGTAATAGGTTTCAGCCAGCAACCAACAAAACCGGTCTGCCACTGCGGAGACCGGGGACAAGAGCAGTAAATACCCTGTTGTTATTCTCAGCCATTTCCACATGGGCTCACCGATTTTATAGGGCCTGAGACACAGGCGTGTGGTTCACAAAAGATCAGATAGCCCTCGCGCCCGGATATTTACGCAACCGCCGTAACCTTTTAGACTGGTTATCTTTTGAACAGGGAAGGCGAACGCAACCCGCCAGTTATGTCACAAATTATTATTCGCCTGCTCGCCCCGATGTTCTGCCTGATGCTGGCAGCCTTCACCTATTGGCAATATCCGGCGCTGAATGGCGATCAACGGGCTCTGCTGGAGCAGTTGCCTTTCATCGTCTGCGGACTCGCCGCTTTCATGGCCCTACTGGCAAACCAATCCAAAAATCTGGGTACGGCCATGACAATGCTGATCAGCTACTGGCTGATTCGGCATTTTCTGCAGGCACCATTGAATGCCGAGCCGGCCAACCAGATCTTCAGCCTTATCTCACTGTGCCTGCCACTGATACTGGGTGTGTTCATTATTCTCCCCGACACCGGCTGGCGACACCCGGCTTTTCTGGTATTGACGGCCTTTATCTCAATCTTTGCACTGATCATCATCAGCCTTTTTCAGTGGCAACCCCTCTGGTTTTCCCAGCTCCTGCCCGGCATCAACGAAAGTACTTTTTTTGGCCTGAAGATATCCGCCACAGCGGGATTACTGTTTCTACTGGTCTATACCTTCAGCATCATCCTGCCATTGCTTCGCAGGGAGTATCTGGACAGCAGCCTGCCGGGCTGTGTGTTCTTCAGTTTTATCACCGTGGGATGGTTTCAGTTATCACACATTTCCTCGATCATGTTTTCTGCCGCCGGATTACTGTTGATTATCAACCAGACCCAGGCCCTGCTCAACATGGTGTATCGGGACGAACTGACCCAGATTCCCAACCGGCGGGCGCTACTCCGCGATGTGCGAACCATGGGCAATCACTATGCGCTGGCGATGGTAGACGTGGACCATTTCAAGCCCATCAACGATCAATATGGCCACGACCTGGGCGACCAGGTGCTTCGCGCCATTGCCGCGCAACTGCGCCGGGTCAGCGGTGGCGGACGGGCCTACCGCTTTGGGGGAGAAGAGTTTTGCCTGCTGTTTCGTGGCAAAACACGGGAGCAGGTCGTCGATCACCTGGAAGAACTGCGCAAGAATATTGCAAATTACGACATGGCCACCCGCGACAACAAAAATCGACCGCGCTATCAGTCCAGCGGCGAAAAGAAACGTGGCGCTTCACGACGTCGTGGCAATATCCGGGTGACCGTCAGTATAGGTGTTGCCGATGCACAGGACGCCCTGCATTTTGATGGCGTCATGAAAGCCGCCGACAGCGCCATGTATCGCGCCAAAGAAGCCGGCAGAAATCAGACCAAAGTTGCGTAATCAACCCGCAATTATTTTTTAGCCTTTACGTAAAGCACCAGATTGTGGCCCACCAGATCGAACCCATGCTTGGTAGCAATCGCTTTCTGCAACGCTTCAATTTCACTGCTTTGAAATTCAATCACATCGCCGCTATCCACATTCACCATATGATCGTGATGAATGCCCCGATCAATTTCATAAACTGCCGGCCCACTGTCAAAGTTATGCCGGGTAATCAGGCCGGCACTCTCGAACTGGGTCAGCACACGATATACCGTGGCAATACTGACATCGTCACCGGCTTCGAGTAATTTGCGGTACACATCCTCGGCGCTCATGTGACTTTCGTTGATTTCCTCTAGAATCTGCAGGATCTTCAAACGGGGTACGGTGACCTTGAGCCCCGCCTTCCGTAAGTCCCGGTTTTCATCCTTCATTCTGCTACCGCCTCTTTAATACACTCAATTGATTCTGTATTATCGCCGTTCACTGAAAACTCTGGAACCCCCAATGCATTTTACTGCAAGAATTACCTGCTGCCTGGCCATGACCGCGTTACTCGGCGGGTGCTCAGGTGTCTCGATGCCGGATTTCAGTATGCCAAAACTGCCCAATGTCTATAAGTTTGATATCCAGCAGGGCAATGTCATCACCCAGAACATGATTGACCAGCTTCGTCCGGGCATGACCAAGTCCCAGGTGCGCTTTGTGATGGGGACACCCTTGATTTCGGATACCTTCAATGAAGATCGCTGGGACTATTACTACAGTCTGTCACCCAGCAACGGCGACGAAGTCAGGGAACGGATGGCCATTTTCTTTGAAAACGACCAACTGGTAGGTTTCAGAGGTGACTTTATTCCCACTGCGGTGAATATCGAAACCACCGAGTAATCAACTACCCTGCCCGGCCTTCGCCGCACGCCGTTTGCGAATCTCTTTGGGGTCCACGGTCAGGGGTCGATAAATCTCCACCCGATCACCCGCTTCCAACACATAGGTCTTTGGCGGGTTGAGGCCCTTGGTACCCAGGGCCTGCCCGAAGATACCCATTTTTACATTTTCCAGATCAATCTCGGGGAACTGCTGCACAATTCCGGACTGTCGCACCGCCTCATACGCGGTAGTTCCGGGAGCAACCTTGAGCGCCAGCAGTTGCTGACGCTGAGGCAACGCATAGGCCACCTCTACGGTAATCAACTCAATATCTTTCACGGGCCATAGACCTCCTGGGCACGCCTCGCCAGCGAATCCACCAGATTGTTCGCCACAGAGGTAAACAAACTGGTGGAGGCAAGCCCTACCGACAGACTGTTAAATTCAAATTCCAGGTCGAGCATCACCTTGCAGGCATTTGCCGTCAATGGTTTGAAGTGCCACTCACCGGACAACTTTTTAAAAGGCCCCTGCTCAAGGCTCATGGTAATCTGCTCGGGTTTTTTCAGGGTATTTCGAGTGGTAAAACTGTAACCGATGCCCCCTTTCTTCAAGTCTAGCCTGGCCACCATACCACCCTCTGACTGCTCTAATATATCGGCTCCGACACAGCCTTCCATATAACGTGGATAACTGTTCACGTCGTTGACCAGATCATACATTTGCTCAGCGGAGAACATCACCAGCGCACTGCGTTTTATGGTTGTCAGCATCAGGAAAATGTCTTGTAGAGGCCCATCACAAAAATGATACCCACGGCTATTGGCGAAATATATCGCAATACCCAGTACCAGCTCGTAAAGACCCGGCCCGACTCATCGGCGAGCTCGCCCCGCACGGTTTCCGGTCGCATCATCCAGCCCACAAACAGGGCGATAAATAGACCGGTGAGCGGCAGCATGACACTGGAGGTCAGAAAATCCATAAACTCGAAGAAATTAAACCCGGCAACCCGCTTTTCCGCCCAGAGATTAAAGGATAAAACACTCCCCAGCCCAACAACCCAGGCAATACCACCGAGCAGCAGGTTCGCGGTAATACGGGTAAATTTTTTCGACTCGATGAGATAGGCAACGGCGGGTTCGATCAGCGAGATCGCCGAGCTCCAGGCGGCCAACGTCACCAGCACAAAGAACAGGCTGCCAAATAATAACCCTCCCGTCATATTGCCAAATGCGATCGGCAAGCTGACAAACAGCAATCCCGGACCCGCCCCGGGTGCAATCGACGGGTTCGCAAACACAATGGGGAATATGGCCAGCCCGGCAACCAGCGCCACCACCGTATCCAGAAAGCCGACGGCAAGCACAGTGCGACCAATCCGGGCATGCTCAGGCATGTAGGCACCGTAGGCCATAATGGCACCCATCCCCAGACTGAGGGTAAAAAACGCATGCCCCATGGCCTCCAGAACCCCCGCCCAGGTCAGCGCCTCATAGTTAAAACTGAACAGAAAATCGACAGCCTGGGCAAAATCCCCTCGCTGAATGCCGAACACCAACAGGATCAGCAACAGCACAAACAACACCGGCATCAATACTCTTACCGCAACACCGAGCCCACG
>NZ_CAJXST010000010.1 GCF_913061305.1 uncultured Porticoccus sp.
CCTGTTCCTGTTCCTGTTCCTGTTCCTGTTCCTGTTCCTGTTCCTGTTCCTGTTCTATAGGATTGCTGGCGTCATCGTTCTGATCGGGGGGTGCATGATTGGCATGGCTATCAGCCAGGGACCCGTCGACGAGGTTTTCCCGCGCGTCAAACACCATCAGGCAGGCGCCGCATCGAACCAGTCCATTGGCGGCCTGAAGGTGGGCCGGCATTGCCCGGAAAGAAAGTGAGCAACTGGGGCAGCGGGTGATGATTTCGTTCATGGTTGGTTGCCGGAAAATCGCCTGTGTCGGGCTAGGGCCTGTTAACAGGTCCTAGTTTAGCGGTATGACTCAACGCTTGATAGCGGTGAGTCTGACCCATTGTTCCCGGCTGGCAGGGGGGTCGAAATCAAACCAGGGCGCATAGGCAGACATGACTTCGTCGGCCTGAGTATCAATGATGCCGGAGAGGCAGAGGGCACCACCGGACAGGGTGAGCGCGCTCAGTTTCGGTGCCAGCGATACGAGTGGCCCCGCCAGGATATTGGCGATGACCAGATCGGTGGCGACCTGTGGTGCCTGTTCCGGCAGGTAGGTCAGTACCTTTTCTGGTGCCAGCTTATTGCGCAGGGCGTTGTCTGCGGTCGCCAGCAGTGCCTGATGGTCGATATCAATGCAGTTGGCCGAGTCTGCGCCGAGTAGCAGGGCAGCAATGGCCAGAATGCCGGAACCGCAGCCGTAATCAGTGACGGTTTTTCCGGCCAGCTCAATGCCATCGAGCCATTGCAGGCAGAGAAAGGTGGTCGGGTGTGTGCCAGTGCCAAAAGCGAGACCGGGGTCCAGCAGCATGTTGATTGATGAGGGTTCCGGTGGTGCGAGCCAGCTTGGGCAAATCCACAGGCGTTTGCCGCAGCGAATGGGTTGGTAGTGTTGCATCCACTCCCGTTCCCAATCGCGATCTTCCAGTGGTGACCAGCGGTAATCAGGCCGTTGGCCGCCCAGCTGCTCCGTCAGTTGATGGGTCACCCGCTCAGTGGATATTCCGGCATCGAACAGGCCGGTAATCCGGGTTTGCTGCCACAGAGGGGTTTCTCCCAGGGCGGGTTCCAGGATGGGTTGGTCAGCATTGTCTTCGAAGGTAACCGAGACGGCGCCGCTATTCAGCAGGGCATCTTCAATGCTTTCGGCAGATTGGCGTGAACTGTTAATGATCAATTGTAGCCAGGGCATATGACCTCTGTGGAACAAAAAGCCCCGGTATACGGGGCTTGGTTAAGCTGGCTGAAAGTTCAGTGATATCCCGAGAGTTATTCTAGAGATTGAGCTTTTTTTCCAGATAGTGAATGTTCACCCCGCCCTTGCGAAAATTGGCATCACAGACCAGATCCCGCTGCAGGGGAATGTTGGTTTTGATCCCCTCGATATGCAGCTCGTCGAGGGCGTTGGCCATACGTGACAGGGCCGCTTCCCGGGTCTGGCCGTAAGTGATGATCTTGCCGACCAGCGAGTCGTAATAGGGTGGAACGGTGTAGCCCGCGTAGATGTGGGAGTCGACGCGCACCCCGTTACCGCCGGGTGGGTGGTAGGCAGTAATTTTGCCGGGGCTGGGCATGAAGGTAACGGGATCTTCTGCGTTGATGCGACATTCGAAGGAATGCCCGCGAAAAATGATATCGTCCTGGCGAAGGCTGAGTTTTTCGCCACTGGCGATCAGCAGTTGCTGTTTGACGATATCGACCCCGGTAATCATTTCGGTGACCGGGTGCTCCACCTGAACCCGGGTGTTCATCTCGATAAAGAAGAACTGCCCGTTCTCGTAGAGAAACTCGAATGTGCCGGCCCCCCGGTAGCCAATTTTTACACAGGCGTTGACGCAGGCTTCCAGTACTTGCTGGCGCGCGTCATCGGGAATGCCCGGTGCCGGGGCTTCTTCAAGTACTTTCTGGTGACGCCGCTGCAGTGAACAGTCGCGATCACCGAGGTGAATGGCGTTGCCCTGGCCATCGGAAAGTACCTGGACTTCCACGTGCCGGGGGTATTCCAGGAATTTTTCCATGTAAACCGTTTCATCGCCAAAGGCAGATTTTGCCTCTGATCGGGTCACCTGAATGGCTTTCAGCAGTTCGCTTTCTTCGCGCACCACGCGCATGCCTCGACCACCGCCCCCTGCCGCCGCTTTGATGATCACCGGGTAGCCCACTTCCAGGCCAACAGCGCGGCTGCGATCTTCATCATCGGTGAGGGGGCCATTTGAACCCGGCACGGTGGGCACGCCCGCCTTGCGCATGGCGTCAATGGCCGCGACCTTGTCGCCCATCATGCGGATCACGCCAGCGGTGGGGCCGATAAAGATAAAGCCGCTTTTTTCCACTTGCTCGGCAAAGTCGGCATTTTCAGCCAGGAAGCCGTAGCCGGGGTGTACCGCATCGGCGTTGGTGATTTCCATGGCGCTGATGATGGCGGGAACATTCAGGTAACTCTGGCTGGACGGGTTCGGCCCGATGCAGACTGTTTCGTCGGCCAGCAGCACATGTTTCAGGTTGACGTCGGTCTTGGAGTGGGCGGCCACGGTTTTAATGCCGAGTTCCTTGCAAGCGCGCAGAATGCGCAGTGCAATTTCGCCCCGATTGGCAATAAGCACTTTTTTCAGCATTGCTGATGCTCCTGTGGGCTACGGCTCAAATAATCATGACCAGGGGTTGGTCGAACTCAACGGGCTCACCGTCTTCCACCAGAATGGCGCTAACGGTGCCGGCTTTATCCGCTTCAATCTGGTTCATCATTTTCATGGCTTCAACAATGCAGAGTACTTCACCGGCCTTGACCTGCTGGCCGACTTCTATGAAGGCGCTTGAGCCGGGTGACGGCGAGCGGTAAAAAGTGCCAACCATGGGTGATTTGACGGCGTGGCCAGCGGGTTCGGCAGGTGCTTCCGGCTCGGCAGTGGCTGCTGCCGGGCTCATCGGGGCAGGTTGCTGAGGCGCCTGCATCTGTGCCGGCATCATCATGGGCATCGACATGACACCCGGGCCATTCCGGCTGATCCGGACAGACTCTTCGCCTTCCTTGATTTCGATTTCGCCAATATCGGACTCTTCGAGCAGTTCAATCAGCTTTTTGATTTTTCTAATGTCCATCTGCGGTTGCTCCAAATGGTGTGAAAGTGTGAATCAGGTATCCAGTTGTTTCAGTGCAGCTTGCAGTGCCAGAGCATAGCCCTGGCCACCCAGGCCGCAAATAACGCCTCTGGCGATGTCCGAGAAAAAAGATTGGTGCCGAAAGGCTTCGCGAGCATGCACATTGGAGAGGTGAACTTCTATAAAGGGGATATCAACCGCCAGTAGCGCGTCGCGCAGGGCGATGCTGGAGTGGGTTAGCGCCGCAGGGTTGAGAATAATAAAATTTACCCCTTCCCTGCTGGCCTCGTGTACCCGTTCCACCAGCTCGTATTCTGCATTGCTCTGTAGTGTCAGCAGGTGGTGTCCCTGCTCTGCCGCCTGATCGGTCAGCCGTTGGTTGATATCCTGCAGGGTTTCGCTGCCGTACAGCGTTGGCTCGCGAGTGCCGAGGAGATTCAGGTTGGGGCCGTGTAATACCAGTATGGTGGCCATAATGTCCCCGCCGCTGGGATGTCATCAGAGAATTAACAAAAACCAGCTGTTGTGGCCGGTCAACGGGTGGAAGTCTGCAACAAAAATGAAAAGCTGTCCAATTTTTTATATTTTGCGGATTTTAGCTTCTTTTTGACACATGTTTAACGAAAATAACTGTTTTATCGGTGTTGATACCAAGGCCCGCGGGCAGTTTTATAGCCATTTTCCGGTAGTTGGCTGAGGATGGCAGCAAATTCTTGCTATATGTTGCAACTTCTGGGAAATATGGCTTATTTTTGGGCTAAATGTGGCGATATAGCGGATATAACGATGCTTTCCGTTAGTAGCTGGGGCAGAATCACGGGCTGGTGATGCCCTTTCTGGTAAAACAGATAAAGCGGGACGCCAGATCGCTGATGCAGATTGAGTAGTCGGGTGATCTCTGGATTGTAGTTGGTCCAGTCACCCTTGAGGTAGGTGATCTGCTGCTCGGCAAAGGCCGACGTGATGCGCGTAGAGCTCAGCGCCATTTTTTCGTTGGCGAGACAGGTAATACACCAGTCGGCCGTGAGATTGACGAAAACGGCGTCGCCCTGATCAAGCAGCTGCTGCAGTCTCGTTTCGGTGTAGGGTTCCCAGTGGGTGACCTGTACCCCGCTGCCCCGATAAGTTTGCCAGGGGAGAATCAGGGCAATGATGACGGCGGTAACGGCAACCAGTCGGGTGAATGGCGTTTTGCGCAGTTTGAGCAGCCAGAGGGCAAAGAGTATCAGGATAATGCCCGTGACCATCGCAATGACCGTGTCGCTTCCCGCTTGCCTGCCCAGTACCCAGAGGAGCCAGGCGCCACTCAGGTAGAGGGGGAAGGCGAGGAGCTCCTTGAACGTTACCATCCAGGGGCCGGGGCGGGGAAGCCGGGTGCCCAGCCATGGCCACCAGGACAGCAAGAGCAGGGGTAGCGCCATACCCAGACCCAGAAACATAAATACCGACAATGCGATCCAGACCGGCTGCACCAGTGCAAAGCCCAGTGCTGTTCCCATGAAAGGTGCTGTGCAGGGGCTGGCAACGACAGTGGCCAGCAGGCCTGTCATAAAGGAGGATTGCAGGCTGTGGCCGGTGGTGGCGGAATGGCCCAGGTTCATCAGTCCCGTACCCAGTGTGAGCAGTCCGGAAAAGCTCAAGCCCATCAGGATGAAAAGATAAGCCAGCAGGCCGACAAACACCGGTGATTGCAGCTGGAAGCCCCAACCCACTGCCTCACCGGTTTGTCGCAGTGCAATGAGGAGCCCCGCGATGGCTATGAAGCTGAGCACAACGCCCAGTGTGTACGCCAGACCGTGCAGGTGCCGGCCGTGGGAGCTGAGGTGATGGCTGGTGAGGCTCAGCGCCTTGATCGAGAGTACTGGAAAAACACAGGGCATCAAATTGAGGATGATGCCGCCCAGTAGCGCAAACAACAGGATGAGATAAAGGCTTGTGGCGGGCGCGCGCGCCGGGGGCGGTTCCGCTGGCATGGCAGCTGAGTCGACATCGGTGATGGATGTGGCCCCGGTGTCCGGATCAATAGTGATTTTCTGGGTTCGGGGTGGGTAGCAGAGTCCCGCATCGGCGCAGCCCTGGGATTCGATGAACAGGGTTCGAGCAGAGGGGTTCAGTGGCAGGTCAAAGGTGACCTGTTCATAGTAAACGGTCAGCTCTCTTTCATAGTACTCGTCATAGATCTGTTTCCCCACCGGAAAGTCTGGCTTGGTCTCAATCGGCTGCCAATTGCGGTCAAGCAACTGAAAGCGATGTTGGTAGAGGTAATAGCCAGGCGCGATTTGCCAGTCCAGTGACAGTTGTCCGCCCTCTGCAGACACCTCCAGCTGATAGGCCTCTTCAATGGGCAGGAAGGTGGCATCGGCGCCCAGCAGGTTGGCTGGGGATGACGACGACGAGGGAAAGATCTGCTCTGCACTGGCGAAGCAGGCGACGAGCAACAGCAAAACTGTCAGGATACTGGGGAGCCGTTGATGCATTCAGACTTCTCTGTAATGTTGCGGTCGTTTATCGCGGCCTGTGCACGCGGATTGAAGCACCGCCGTCAGTGTGTAGACCTTGAGACAGGCATTTGCGGAATCAGTTCGTATTGTACGGAGCCGGCGAGATAGAGGCGAGTGATTTGCCGGTACCCATGGCAGTGTTATAGTCGTCACTCTGAGCAGGAGAGAACGACTTGTCATTTTTGAAACGTTATTTTGTCATTTTTCCAATATTGTTAATGGCCCAGGTCAATGCCGGAGAGCTGTTGGTGAGTGAAGCCTATATCCGCGGATTGCCTCCGGGGCAGACGGTTACCGCGGCCTTTATGACAATCCGGAACGGCTACGATCATGACTGCCGCCTGTTGGGCGCTGCCTCACCGGTTGCCAGTCGTACTGAACTTCACCAGCACAGCCATCAGGACGGTGTCATGTCCATGCGCCGGGTTCCGGAGCTGCGTATCCCCGCCGGTAGCCAGGTGGATCTGAAACCCGGTGGTTACCACCTGATGCTGTTTGGTCTACAGACGCCTCTGGTGGATGGGGAGGCGTATCCCCTCAGTCTGTTGTTTGAAGCCTGCCCTGACGTTCAACTCAATGTTCCTGTGCGCGATGTATTACGAGAAGGTGGTGGCCGATGAAGATGACCGACAAGATCAAGTCATGGCGCAATGGCATTGCCGATGATGCCCGGGAGTTTCGCGCCGAAGCCTCTGCAACCGGTTTCCCCTGGTGGCGTACGGCCCTGTGGTTGATGGGTGTATATCTTCTGGTGGTTTTCCTGATCGGGTGGTATTGGACAAAAGAGCCACCATTATTTGATGTCAGTGACAATGCTGCTCAGCGCATTGAGCGCCAAGCCCCGGGAACGACCGCTACGGCCACCCTGATTGCTGTGATTGAAACCCTGCTGGAAAAGCGCGGTGGGTACTTGAGCAATGATATTGCGCCGCCCGGAATTTGGCTGGATAACCTGCCGAACTGGGAGTACGGGGTCATCATTCAGGTGCGTGATTTCAGTAAGGCCATGCGGGAGGCCTTTAGTCGGTCGCGCTCCCAGTCTACTGAGGACGGGGATCTGGCATTGGCAGAACCCCGTTTGAACTTCGACCATCACAGCTGGATATTACCTGCGACGGAGTCGGAGTACCGGGCCGGAATCCGCTACCTCGAAAGCTATCTGGCACGGTTGCCTGACGACAGTACCGGCGCGAGATTCTACCCGCGTGCCGACAGTCTGCGCTACTGGTTGGGTACCGTTGAAACCCGTCTGGGGAGTCTCTCGCAGAGACTCAGTGCCAGTGTTGGCCAACGGCGAATCAACATGGATCAGACAGCGGTGATCAGTGAACCAGACGTCGGGCAGGCCGCCGAGGTCAACGTTAAAACGCCCTGGCTGGAGCTAGATGACGTCTTTTATGAGGCAAGGGGTACCACCTGGGCGCTGGTTCATCTGCTCAAGGCGATCGAGGTGGAGTTCGATGAGGTGCTTCGCAAAAAAAATGCCAGGGTCGGGTTGCAGCAGATTATTCGTGAGCTGGAGTCGAGCCAGGAAGCAATCTATAGCCCCATGGTGCTGAATGGTGGTGGATTTGGCCTGGTGGCCAATCATTCACTGGTGATGGCCTCCTATGTCAGCCGGGCAAATGCTTCGATTATCGACTTGCGAGACCTGCTTGATCAGGGTTGATCGCGCTGTTCCTGGCAACAGCGTCAAAAGTGACTATGGTGCCTGCGACCTATGAGTGTTGATATTCGACCTGAGTTCAGGCGTGATGCCCTGTCTGATCGCAGCCTTGAGGATGTGCTGCTCAATACCCAAACCCTGGGCGTGTTGTTGCTGGACAGCCGCCTGGTGATCCGGTACTGGAATCAATGGCTGGGAGAGTGGACCGGTATGTCGCCGGAAAATGTCGCCCAGCGCGCTTTTGACTCACTGTTCCCGGCACTGGTTGGCAGCCCATTTGCCCAGGCGATAGATGAGGCCCTGTTTCAGGGAGTCGGTACCCGTTGGAGTCAGCGGGAAAATCCGGATTTTCTCGATTTTACCGAGTCAGTTATGGCGGGCAGTCGTCGCGAATTGCCCCTGTATCGCGTGAGTTTTACACCACTGGAATTACCCGACGTTGGCCACTGCTGCCTGATTCAGATCGATGAAGCGCCTTTTGACGCAACATTGGATAAAGCGGTGCTCAAAAAGGAATCCCAGCGAGCAGTGGTTTCCGACAGTCAACGGTTTCCCGCCTATCTGGACACCGACCAGGTGCCCCTGCTGTTGCTGGACAGCCACCATCTGATTCTGGATGGGAACGAACCCCTGGAAACCCTGTTCGGTTACAGTGTCGGGCAACTAAAAAACAGGCCGTTGCGGGTATTGCTGCCGACCATTAATGCCGAGCTTGCCGATGATATCAAGGGTGCACTCGAGGGCGGAGATGGAAGGGAGCAGGGTCCGGCCCTGGAAGGGGCTACTGCAGACGGTGAAAACCTGGTGCTCAGAGTGAGCTGTTTTCCCTCCGTCACCCACCGCGATTGCCACGTGTTGCTGTTTCAGGATATTACGCTTCAGTCGGCCAACCTCGAGGCCCTGTTTCATCAGCGCAAATTAATCAATACGGTGTTCAGTCAGGTGGTGGACGGCATTTTGTTGACCGACCGGCATGGCCTTGTGGAACACCTCAACCCCATTGGTATGGAACTGCTGGGTATCAATGATCCCCAGCCCAACCGTTATATTGATGATCTGATGACCTTGCTCAGTGAGTCCGGTGAACCGGTGGAATCCCCCTGCCGATCGGCCCTGACCCGCGGCAAGCCCGTCTCCGTTGTCGATAACGCGATGCTGTCTGTGCCGGGCCAACAACCTTTTCCGGTGGTGGCCACAGCGACACCACTGCGCAACCGGCTCAATCAGGTAACTGGCACCGTATTGGTATTTCGCTCTGTCAGTGAAGCGCGGCGGATCTCGACCCGTCTTACCTGGCAGGCGACCCACGACCCTCTCACCCAGTTGGCCAACCGACGCCATCTGGAGAATGAGATCCTGAGGTCCATTGATGTGGCGCACGCCGACGACAGTACCCATACCCTGTTGTACATCGACCTCTATAATTTCTCCGTCATCAATGATACCTGTGGCCACAATGCCGGGGATGAGTTGCTCTGCCAGTTTGCTCGATTGCTGGAAAAGCAGGCCGATAGCAGGGATGTGGTGGCCAGAATTGGCAACGACGAATTCGCACTGTTGCTGAATGATCGTACGGTAGAAGAGAGTCGGGAGGTTGCCGAACAGCTCCTCTGGCAAATCAAGGCGTTCAGCTTTCCCTGGGAGGAGCGGCGCCTGAAGATAGGTGCCAGTATTGGTGCCAAGGTGATAGACCGCGATACCGTTTCTGAAATTGATGTGCTGGTGGCGGCGGGTACGTCCTGTGCTGCGGCCAAGGAATCGGGGCGCAATCGAATCAACTTCCAGTATCGCAGCGCCGAGGTGGCAGAGCGCCACAGTCTCGCTGAATGGATCCCCGTGATTACCGATGCGTTGGAAGAAAACCGCTTTGTATTGTACTGCCAGCCGATTGTGCCGGTGGCCAGCCAGGACAAGGCCGCAGTTCGGCACTATGAAGTGCTGGTCCGCATGGTTGACCGCGATGGTTCCATCATTCTGCCGGGAAAATTCATTCCCGCTGCCGAGCATTATGGTCTGGTGGAAGAAATCGACCGCTGGGTACTGAACAATATATTTGCCTATCTGGAAAAGAGTGCAAAGGCCGACCAGCGTTTCGCCGTAAATCTCTCCGGTAACACGATCAGTGATGAGGATCTCAAGGATTACATCATTGGCAAGTTTGAGGCTACCGGTGTCAGTCCTTCACAGCTGCAGTTTGAGGTGACCGAGACCGCTGCCATCAGGCATTTTGACCGCGCCATGGACCTGATTCATGCTCTCAAGGACCTGGGCTGTTATTTCTCGCTGGATGATTTTGGCAGCGGCCTCTCGTCACTGGGTTATCTCAAGGAACTGCCGGTGGATTACCTGAAAATTGACGGCAGCTTCATCCGCACCATGGAATTAAACGAAGTGGGCTACTCCATGGTCAGTACCATCAATCACCTCGGGCACATCATGGGCATTGCTACGATTGCCGAATGCGTCGAGAACAATACCCAGTTATCGATGCTTCAGGAAATTGGTGTGGATTATGCCCAGGGCTTTCTGATTGCCCGCCCACAGCCGTTGGCCCAATTATCCTGATTCAGCCGCTGCGCCGACATGGTCATTGTCGAGCAGGTTGAGCAGATGCGGGTATTGCTGGTGATCGAGCCGGGGACCATATTGGCTGACCACACTGGCTGATGCCATGCTGGCGAGATGACCGGCCACCTCGTGGCTGTGACCCTGTGTGATGGCGTAGAGAAACGCGCCGGCAAACATATCACCGGCACCGTTGCTGTCCACGGCGGTCACGGGGTATGGCGGGATAGGGATCAGGGCGTTGCCGTCGTAAACCAGGGCCCCCTTCGCGCCGAGGGTGATGACAAAGGTTTTGGCGATCGCCTGAAGTCTTTCGGCGGCGGTGTCCAAGATGTCCGTTTCGGTCCAGCCCAGGGCTTCGTCGCTGTTGCAAAACAGTAGATCGACCTGCTCACCGATCATTTCCTGCAAGCCGCCCTTGAAAAAAGCCACCATGCCGGGATCCGAGAGGCTCAGGGCCGTTTTGACGCCCTGCTGTTCGGCAATCTCCCTGGCGCGGATAGCGGCAGCGCGGCCGGTGTCCGACGTGACCAGATAACCCTCGAGATAAAGGTATTCCGACTGTGCGATCGCATCGTGATTCAGCTCGGTTTCGGACAGGGTTTCACTGATACCCAGATAGGTGTTCATGGAGCGCTCGGCATCCGGTGTAATCAGTACCAGGCATTTACCGGTAATACCGCTCGGCAGTTCACCGTTGGTGTGATAATCCACGCCGGCATTGCCCAGGTCATCGAGGTAAAAGCGCCCGTTGTCGTCGTCGGCCACCTTGCAGGAGTAGAATGTCTTGCCACCAAAACAGCTAACCGCAATGATGGTGTTGGCAGCGGAGCCACCGCTCGCTCTGCGACAGGCCGTCAGGTGATCCGAGAGTTGTTCCACCAGTTCAGACTGGCGCTTCTCATCGACCAGGGTCATGAGTCCCTTGTCAATGCTGAGTTGCTGCAGGTCGTTATCGGTGACTTCTATCTCAGTATCCACCAGCGCGGCGCCGATACCATAGACGTGATATTTCTTTTTCATAAGTTTGTGGCATTGAGAAAATCAAGGGGGCAGCTATTATGCCCCGCTGACATCAGGAGTAAAGGTCGCCGGGTACATGCGGTTTTGACGATTTGGTAATTTGCAGGAGAACATGGTGGCCAGAAGGCGAAAGAAAAGCAGCAAACGGGTGACCGGGGTGCGCAGCGGACGACGCTGGCTAACAGGTCTGCTGATATTGCTAATCCTGATTGCGGCGGTGTCACTGCTGGTGCTCGACGCCATGGTGTACCAGAAGTTTTCCGGGAAAAAATGGTCCCTTGCCTCCCATGTCTACAGCCGGGCGCTGGAGCTGTACCCCGGCCAGGCTCTCGCCCGTACAGACTTGCAGTGGGAGCTGGAGAAGCTGGGCTACCAGCGGGTCAGTGCCGCCAAAAAACCGGGGCAGTACAGCGTAGCTGCCGAACGAATCGAGCTGTTTTCCCGGGGGTTTGAGTTTTGGGATGGCAAGGAATCCGCCCGTTTGATGCGGTTGAGTTTTGCCGGCCAGAAAATCCGTGCGCTGAGCGATGCCACTGGCAACCCCGTTGATCTGGCCCGGCTCGAGCCGATGGTGATGGGCGGTATCTACCCCGCCCACAAAGAGGATCGGGAGCTGGTCAAGCTCAGCCAGTTGCCGCCCTCGCTGGCCGATGCCCTGCTGGCCGTGGAGGACCAGAACTTTTACGACCATTACGGCGTTTCCTTTCGGGGCATTGCCCGCGCCATGCTGGCGAATCTGAAGCAGGGCCGTGTGGCCCAGGGCGGCAGTACCTTGACCCAGCAGCTGGTCAAGAATTTCTACCTGAGTCACGAACGCACGTTGTCGCGCAAACTGATGGAAGTGGTCATGGCCGTCATGCTGGAAATGCATTTCAGCAAGGACGAAATTCTCGAAACCTACATCAATGAAGTCTATCTGGGGCAGTCAGGTGCTCGGGCAGTGCACGGCTTTGGTTTGGCCAGCCGCCATTATTTTCAGCAGTCGATAACCGACCTGGATGTGCATCAGGTAGCGCTGCTGGTGGGTATGGTCAAAGGCGCCTCCTACTACAACCCGTGGCGTCAGCCGGAACGGGCCATGGCGCGCCGCAATCTGGTGTTGGGGATGATGGCTGAGCAGGGCCTGCTGGATGCCGAGAGCGCCCGCCTTGCTCAACAGCAGCCGCTGGATGTGATGGCGCAGTCCGATGGAGGTGGGCGTTGGCAGTACCCGGCGTATCTGGAGCTGGTGAAACGCCAGCTGCGTCAGGATTACAAGGAGTCCGATCTACAGACCGAGGGGCTGCGAATCTTCACTCACTTTGACCCCCAGGTACAACGCAAGCTGGAACAGCGGGTGGCCAGCCGTATCGACAATCTTGAATCCGGTTACCGTATCGAGCAGGGCAAGTTGCAGGGCGCCGCCGTGGTTGTCCGGGTCGGAGCCGGTGAAGTGATCGCCGTGGCCGGTGATCGGCAGGCGGGTTATGCCGGCTTCAACCGCGCCCTGGATGCCCGACGCCAGATCGGTTCCACGATCAAACCGGCGGTTTATCTCAGTGCCCTGTCCCAGCCATCTCGTTACACCATCGCATCGATGATTGATGACAGCGAGCTATCCGTGAAGCTGCCCAATGGTGATGTCTGGCAACCAAAAAATTACGAGCGAAAGAGCCACGGCCCGGTCCCGCTCTACGAAGCACTGGCCAACTCCTATAATCAGGCTACCGCCCGATTGGGGATGGATATTGGCGTCGATCGCGTGGCCGAGACAGTCAGGCAGCTGGGTTATCAGGGCTCACTGCCGGCACTGCCATCCCTGACCCTGGGAGCTGTGGCCATGTCTCCTCTGGAGGTCTCCCAGCTTTATCACACGATCGCAGCAAATGGTTTCTACTCGCCACTGCGGGCCATTAATTCGGTATTTACCTCCGTCAATGTGCCACTGAAGCGCTATCCCTTCGAGGGGGAGCAGCGCCTTGATCCAAAATCCATGCACCTGCTGCACTATGCTTTGCAGGTTGTCTTGCGCGAGGGTACCGGAAAAACGGCCTATCAGCGGTTGCCGGGGGATCTGATGTTGGGTGGAAAAACCGGTACCACTAACGATCAGCGAGACAGCTGGTTTGCCGGCTTCAGTGGCAATTACCTGAGCGTGGTCTGGTTGGGTCGGGACGACAATGGCATGATGCCATTGACCGGTGGCACTGGTGCCCTGCAACTCTGGACCGACATCATGACGACGCTGGACAATCGCTCCATGGTCTTTAATCAGCCTGAGGGCGTCAGCTATTATTGGGTCGAGCCCGAGGCTGGACTCCTCAGCAGGGAGGGTTGTGACGGTGCCAGGTACCTGCCTTTTATTGATGGCAGCCAGCCCACCCGACAAAGTACCTGTCGCCCGGGCGCGATTGATGGCGTCATGGATTGGTTAAAGGATAAATTTCGATGGTAAACCCTATCCCTAAAAGTCTGCTGTTCGTGATGTGGGTGGCTGTTGCCCTGCTCAGTGGTTGCGCGCCCGTTTATGCGCCCATCAGCGAGTCGGGTTCCGCGCCGCCGCCGCAGTCTTCGTCGCCACCGCCAGAAACCGACCGGTCTCCGCCGGTTGCTGTGCCCGATGACGAAGATCGGCGAATTACCCCTTCAGAGCCGGTTCAGGTGGCGCCGGGTGGTGCGGTATCGCGCCTGCTGGAAGAAGCCTGGCGGTACAATAAAGCCGGGGATTACGATCGCTCCAATGCCGTGGCTGAGCGAGCGCTGCGTATTAATCATACGGAACCGGAGGTCTATCTGGTGATGGCGTCCAACTATTTTGCCATGACCCAGTTGCGTCTGGCGGAACAGCTGGCGCGCCAGGGGTTACCCCTGGCGGGGCGGAATCCGGCCGTCAAGGCCGACCTCCAGTCACTGCTCGCACGCATCGGCGCACTTCAGTAGCACGATTTTCTTTGGATGTTGAGATCCACTTGTTTTTCCAGTTATTTCAGAACACTATCAGCATTTGAACGAAACCAAGCGTGGCCAGCCACTCGATGAATAACAGCGGATCGACCGACAATTTACGAGAATATTCTGGCAGGGGGCTGGCCGCCGTTCGTGAAATGACGTTGGCTTTCTCGCGGGATGCCATTAAAACGTTTCTGCACACCGTCCATGATCGCCTTATCGACTATGCCCAAAAACCCTCTGAAGAAACACGGGGTTTTGAGTTCCTCCATGCAAGGGCGCAAATCAGTAACCGGCACAATGAAATACTGCGTATTTTCGTGCGTGAGATGGATCGTTATTTTGATCAATTCGCCTCCGGCGAGCTGCGTGACCCCACAGTTGAGGGCGGCGGAGATGAAGCGCTGGCACTAATGAATCAGGATGTACTCGAGGAGGATTTGGCGCTGTCGGCGATTCGCACCCGGGCCAGCGTGGATTATACGGAGCAGCTGTGGGTGCTGACGCGCCGCATGACCAGACTGGTCGGGGGAAAAAGCACGGAGCACCGGGTGCCTGTCTCGCCGGGATGTTTCTGTCAGGCGTTGCAGCGATCCCTTGCGGATATCGATATCGAATTGCCCGTAAAGCTGGTGATCTACAAATTGTTTGACCGCCAGTTTGTCAGGCAACTGGCGGAGCTCTACGGGCAGTGCTCTGTGCGACTTGAAGAATTTGGTGTGCTTCCGGATCTTCGCTATCAGATCCACAAGGCAGAATCGGCTGACTCTGCCCGGTTCACCGGGGCGCAGCCGCAACAGCGACGTGCCCCTCAGCCGCCGCCATCGCTACAAATCCCGACACTGGAGGATGTGGTGTCACCTGCCCCGCTGGCGCTGCCCTCGGAGCAGCTTTCCCCCGCCGAATACCAGAACCAGCTGCTCGACAGCATCCAGCTATTGCAGGATCGCCTGGTGGCTCGAACACCGGGTCAGCGACCTGAGTCCCCCGGGCAACCACTGCAATATTCGGCGCGTCAGCTGGTTGAGGCGGCGGTTCAATTGCAGCAATTCAATCAGTTGATGGCTGCGGACGTTCTGGAGACTGCCCGGGAGATCAAGCCGTTTGACATAGCGCGTGCCAGAGAACAGCTGGTCAGCCAGCTCCAGCAGATCACGGATTCGGAAGAGGCGCCGGCGCTCGGCACAGACGATGCCCGTATTATCGACCTGGTGGGCATGCTGTTCGAGTACATCCTCAATGATGAGCAGATTCCCGACTGCGTCAAGGCCCTGCTCAGTTACCTGCATACACCTTTTTTAAAACTGGCGTTTGCCGAGGCGGACTTTTTCCGCCAGCAGGATCATCCGGCCCGACTGTTGTTGAATGCGTTGGCCGATGCCGGCGCCAAATGGGTCAGTAACGATGGCTCCTGTGAATTCGACATGCTCGAGCAGATCAGAAAAACGGTTCGTTCCGTGCTCGATCACCAGGATGTGGATACCAGGTTAATTGCATCGCTGTTAATGAGCATCAACAGCTTTGTGCAGAAAGTGGAGCTGCGGGTGAAGCTTCTGGAGAAGCGGGCCATGGAGCAAGCCCGGGGTGAAGACCAGTTGTATGAAGTTAAACAGCGGGTCAATCGGGAGATTCACCAGCGTGTTGCTGAAAAAGATATCCCCTCCGCTCCCTTGCTGTTCCTGTTGCAGCCCTGGACCGATTACATGGTGCTGGTGTTGCTCCGTTTTGGCGATGCCGGTGAAGCCTGGAGACAGAGTCTGGAGCTGATTGACGATATGCTCTGGGGCCTCGAGCTGACGGGCGCCGAGAGTGAATGGCGGCGCTGGCGTCAGCACTACCCCTGGATGGAATCACAAATCCAGAAGGGCTTCGATATGATCGGCTACGACACCAATAAAGCTTTCAAGCTGAAGCGCTCCATCGATCGCATTTATCAATTGCGGGAGAAAAACCTGCAGCCAGAGGCTGCGCCCGCAGAGCTTCGCAACAAGCTGGTGCAACTGGCGGAGCGGCGCGCCAGGGAGCGCCCCCGGTCCACTGATCGAGAGAAGGCCGTGCTGGAAAAACTGCGACTGCTGGAGTTTGGCAGCTGGTTTGAATTCCGCGACGGGCACCGCGAAAAGGTCGCCTGGTTTAATCCGGACTCGATGCAGTTTCTGTTTGTCGACCAAACCGGCAAGCGCACCGGTATGAAAAGTGGTCAGCAATTGGCGCAGGCAATACTCTCCGGTGATCTGCAAATCGTGACAGGCAAAACCAAGCCATTGGTGGAGCGCACCATGGAGACCATTTTTAAGGATTTGAACCTGCAGGTTCAGTCAGTTTCCCAGAAGGGTCGCCATGTGGGTTGAGCAGGAGCGCAGGGGTTCAATACGCCACGAGCTGAATGTTCAGGTTGACGTGGTCGATCAGTTCAGCAGAGATTTTCTCGGCATGCTGGTGGATGTTCATCTGGAGGGGTTTCTGATGATGGGCGAGCTGTCTTTCCGGCCGGAACGGCTCTATCAGGTGGCTCTGCTCGCCCATGCCCCCGATCATCAGCTCGAGGTTATTCCGATGGGGATTGATTGTCTGTGGACCCGGGCCATGGGTCAGCAGGACAGGGTTTGGGCGGGCTGTCAGATCATTGATCTTGCCCCGCAGGCGGGGGAACAGCTTGCGCAATTGATTGAAACCTTTGCTACCGATCGCTCGGCTCCCGCAGGTCGGGCGCTCTATTGACGACGACTGGCTGACCGGGTCAACAGCATCAGCTTGAAACTGCGGTTTTCATCGAACTTTTCTACGTTGAAGTCCGCCTCCGCAAAACGCTCCAGTGGCACGAAACGATTCACCACAAACAGCGCACGTCCGCCGCTGCGAAGCAGCCTGTGGCAACTGCTGACAAAGCGTCTGGTCAGTCCGTGGTCGGTGTTGAAGCCCTGGTGAAAGGGTGGATTGCAAATCACGGCATCGAAGCGCTGTGTCAGACTGTCCCCGCAGTTCGATGCGACGACCGCACCTTTAATCTGCTGTTCAGTAAAGTTTCTCTGGCACGAGGCAACGGCGGCGGCATTGTTGTCAGTGGCGGTGATTTCGGCATCGGTCAACTGTGCCGCCATGACAGAGAGATAGCCGTAGCCGCAGCCGAGATCAAGAATGCTGGTTGGCGGCCGATCGAGGCTCTGGAAAAAATCCTTCAGGTGTGCCGCCAGAAAAGCACTGCCCTGGTCAACCTTATGCCAGCCGAACTGTCCGGGTTTGCTGAACAGCAGCCTGTCCTGCCAGGCGACACAGGGCCTGATCAGTGGATATTGCTGGTCATCCAGAGCCGGTTCTGTGGAGGTCAGATGATGGATGCGGGCTCGGTAGAGGGCGCCCTGCTTTTCCGGACGCCGCTGATCACCAAAATAGTGTCCAGCTTTTTCGGCATAGGTCTTGATGCCATCGTTTTTCGCGCCGGTCATGGTCAGTACGCCCCCGGCTGGAAGCAGACGGCGTGCCTGGTTGATGATGTGGTGCACAATCGGTTTTTCCTTGGACACCCGATAGAGGATCTGGCTGAAGCTGCCATCCGCGAAATGGCTGAAGTCAAAATCGCTGAATTCACTGTCAATACCCTGTGCACGACTGCTTTCGTAGAGGTCGTGGCGATTGGTTACCAGCAAGACGTCCCGGTTTTGCAGTTCGTTCAGTGGCGCATCGTGCAGGTTCTCGTCGGTCACCAGCAGTTGCCGGCCGGATTCCTGTCGGAGCGGATCGAGCAATAATTGAAAGGCGGGATCAGTCAAGGGTGTTTACGCTCGCAATTTCGGTTTTCGTCAGTGCCCGGTATTCGCCGGGCTCAAGGGTGCTATCCAGCTCAATGTCCCCTACGCGGAGTCGGTGCAGTCCAATAACACTGTTGCTGAGGGAGGCGAACATGCGCTTGACCTGATGGTATTTGCCTTCGCTGATCGTGAGCAGCACCTCGGTGTTGTCGATGAATTCCAGTGTGGCCGGTAGACAGCGGCGCTTTTCCCCGGCCAGCCATAGGCCGTCGGAAAACTTTCCAATAATGCCTGTATCGAGGGGCTCGGCAACCATGACCCGGTAAGTCTTCAGGCATTGACTGCGGGGCGAAGTAACCCGGTGATTCCAATGGCCGTCATCCGTGATCAATAGCAGGCCGGTGGCATCAATGTCGAGGCGGCCGGCAATTTGCAATTGCTCCGGCCGCGGTTCATCCAGCAAATCCAGCGCGGTCGGGTGTTTGCTGTCCCTTGTGACGGACACCACTCCGGCAGGTTTGTGCAACATGAAATAGCGTGCCACAGGTTTGCTGACAGGGTGCTCATCCACACAAACCCTGGCGTCATCTCCGATGGTCAAGCCCGGGTCACGGGCAATTATTCCCTCGACCTTTACCCTGTTGGCCCTGATCAGGTGCTTGACCTGGGAGCGGCTGAAGTCGGTGGCATTGCTGATGAATTTGTCTAATCGCAAGCGTGTGGCAGCCATTGGTGAATACCCTGCAAGTGTGCTGGATGGGCGACGCCCGGGCAATGCCCTGTCGACGGGTCAGCCCCGGAGGCTGATGATTTCCCAGCCGCGCTGTTCCGCCACCTGGCGCAATGCGTCACAGGGATCGACAGCGACAGGTCGATCGACAATCTGCAGCAGCGGCAGGTCGTTGATGGAGTCGCTGTAAAAGCAGCTGCCGACCAGGTTGTGCCCGGTCTTTGCCAGCCAGGCCTCAAGGCGCACAACCTTGCCCTCCCTGTAGCTGGGAATGCCGGATACCCGTCCGGTATAGCGGCCATCCCGTTGCTCCAGCTCAGTGGCTATCAGCTCGGTAACCCCCAGTTTCCGGCAGATGGGTTCCACCACGAAACGGTTTGTCGACGTGATGATCATGACAAGATCGCCCTGCTCCCGGTGTTTCTGCAATAACCGTTCGGCGCTCGGTAGCCACATCGGTGCAATCACCTCATCCATGAACTGGCTGTGCAGTCGGGCCAATTCGGCAGATGTCAGTGTTGCCAGTGGTTGCAGGGCAAAGGCAAGGTAGTTGTTCATATCCAGAACCCCGTTCAGGTAGTCCTGATAGAACTGGTCATTCATGCGCCTGTAATGCGCTTTATCCACGATCTGGTGGTTGACGAGGAACTCGCCCCAGCCGTGATCACTGTCGCCTGCGATTAGTGTGTTGTCGAGGTCAAAGAGGGCAAGCGCCATGGGTTTCCCGAGAATGGTTAGTCAAAAAAGGCGGCTTAGCTTACCCATAGATAAGGCTGTCCTCAACTAACTATTTGATGTAACTTCGTAGATAGGCGTTATTATTAAAATAACAGGGTAAGGGTTGGTTCGGTGGTCGATCGAGAAGGTTTTCGCCCCAATGTGGGCATCATGATTTCAGATGGTGCGGGCAGGTTGTTGTGGGCCAGGCGTATTGGCCAGGATGCCTGGCAATTCCCCCAGGGCGGCATCAATCCCGGAGAAAAACCGGAGCATGCCATGTATCGCGAGCTGTATGAAGAAATAGGCCTGGAGCCTGATGACGTCGAGCTGCTCGCCTGTACCCGGGGCTGGTTACGTTACCGGCTGCCCAGAGCGATGCAGCGCAGACACAGCAAGCCACTGTGCATCGGCCAGAAGCAGAAATGGTACATGTTGAAGCTGCTGGCCGGGGAGGATCGTATCAGACTGGATCTCAGCGGCAAGCCGGAGTTTGATCACTGGCAGTGGGTGAGCTATTGGTACCCGGTCAATCAGGTTATCGAGTTCAAGCAAGAGGTGTATCGCCGGGCATTGAAGGAGTTGGCACCCATGCACTGCGAACTGGAGCGTCAAAGCTAGATGCTGGAATCACTGAGGAACATTGTTCAGCAGGTTAACGCCGCCAAGGATTTTGGCGAGGTGTTGCGGTTGATTGTTCAGCTGGTGAAGGAGGTGATGGATACCGGTATGTGTTCGGTCTATCTCTACAGCCCGAGCACCAATAGCTACGTATTAATGGCCACTGACGGGCTCAACCCCAACTCGGTGGGCAAGGTCCACCTGTCCAGCAGGGAAGGCCTGGTGGGTCTGGTGGCATCGCGGGCTGAACCGATCAATCTCGAAGAAGCCGAGGCCCACCCTAACTTTGCTTTTTTCCCCGAAACGGGAGAGGAGCGTTTCCGCTCTTTCCTCGGTGCCCCCATTATTCACCACCGGAAAGTACTCGGCGTATTGGTGGTGCAACAGCAGGAACGCCGCCGCTTCGACGAGAGTGAAGAATCCTTTCTGGTGACCGTGTCGGCACAACTGGCCGGTGTGATTGCGCATGCGGATGCTACCGGTGAGCTGGATCAATTGCTCAACCCCCAGCAGGCGGTTATTCACGAACGGATTTACCCCGGTGTGGCCAGTGCGCCCGGTGTGGCCATTGGTACCGTGGTGGTGATCTCTTCGCCTGCCGACCTGAAAGCCGTGCCGATGAGAAAGGTGCCCGATACCGAGGCCGAGTTGGTATTGTTTCGTCATGCCATGGAGCAGACGAAAACAGATATTCGAGCTCTTGATCAGACGATGGTGAGCAAGCTCAGTGAAGAGGAGCGCGCCCTGTTCGACGTCTATGTCCGGATGCTGGACGATCATTCCATGGGCGGTGAAGTGCTCGGCCTGATCAGGGAGGGGTTCTGTGCCCAGAGCGCCTGGTCACAGGTGGTACTGGGGCATATCCGCCTGTTCAAAAGCATGCAGGACGCCTATCTTCGCGAGCGTGCCTCCGATGTGGAGGATCTGGGTCGCCGGGTGCTCGCCTATCTTCAGCAATCGGAAGTCAAGCGCACCGTCTTTCCCGAAAGAATGGTGATGATTGGTGAGGAGCTGTCAGCGGCCTCCTTTGCCGACGTGCCACTGGAAAATGTGGCGGCCATAGTCTCCGTGAAAGGATCCCGCAACTCGCATATGGCTATTCTCGGTCGCGCGATCGGCATCCCCACCGTCATGGGTGTGATGGACTTACCCTGGGGGCGTCTGGATGGCGAAGAAGTGATCGTGGATGGTCACACCGGTCAGGTGATTGTCTCGCCCCGCGACGAACTGCTTCAGGCCTACACCCAGCAGATCTATGAAGAGAAGCTGCTCGCGGCCGACCTGGAAAAGCTGACGGATAAACCCTGTGTGACGACAGATGGGCATCATGTCTCTTTGTGGGTCAATACCGGCTTGCGCCTCGATTCCATGCTGTCACTGGATCGCGGCGCCGAAGGGGTTGGCCTGTACCGCACCGAAATTCCGTTCCTGATGCTGGATCGCTTCCCCTCGGAGGAAGAGCAGCGCAAGGCCTACCGGGAGCATCTGGAAATGTTTTCCCCTCGTACCGTCACCATGCGGACGCTGGATATTGGTGGCGACAAGGATCTGCCCTACTTTCCCATTGAGGAGGCAAACCCGTTTCTGGGCTGGCGCGGTATCCGCATTTGTCTCGACCATCCGGAGATTTTTCTGGTGCAGCTGCGCGCGATGATGCGTGCCAGCGAGGGGCTGAATAATCTCAGCATCCTGTTGCCGATGATCTCCAACGTACCGGAGTTGGAGAGCGCACTGCAGCTGATTTACCAGGTTTACGATGAGCTGACAGAGGAAGAGGGTTACCAGATCGAAATGCCCAATGTCGGCGCCATGATCGAAGTACCCGCTGCAGTCTACCAAATCAGGGAGCTGGCGCGTCGCGTGGATTTCCTGTCAGTGGGCACCAATGATCTTACGCAGTATCTGCTGGCAGTGGATCGCAATAATCCGCGCGTGGCAGACCTGTACCACGCCTGTCATCCCAGTGTGTTGCGGGCCTTGCTCGCCATATCCGAGGGCGCCAGAGGCGAGTGCACCCCGGTCAGTGTCTGTGGTGAGATGGCTGGCGATCCGATCGGTGCGGTATTGTTGCTGGCGCTGGGCTTTCGGGTGTTGTCGATGAGTGCCACGAACCTGCTTAAAGTCAAAGCGATACTCCGCCAGGTGAGCCTGGTGGAAGCGACGAAATTGCTGGAGGAGGTCATGCTGATGCCGGATGCCGATTCAGTCTGGCGGCACATGGAGAGAGCGCTGAAAAAGCCCGATCTTGCCGCCCTGTTTCGCGGCACGGCCATGCATTGAATCCCCGGCCCCTCCTTAACACTTGCCATCAAGGCTGAAGGACAGGCGCTGTCCCGGTTGGCCGCCCGGTTGATAATTTTGTTCCATCATTTGCATAACCCCTGCGCGATTCATCAGGAGTACGCTGGTGCAGCGTGTGCCGTAATCCTGACCACAGATAAACGGTGGGGATAGCATTCTTTCCAGTGCGATACCCACCCCCGTATCCGGCAGGGCTTCATCGGCAAAAGGTGCCTGCCGTTGCAGGCAGGCCGCCAGGGATGAAAAATCGGGCGTCTGCTGCCTTTGCAGCACGGCTGTCAACGCAGCTTTGGCATGTTGCGCTTTGGGCCAGGGACTATCCAGCAGATGATTGGACAGTGAGTAGATGCCCGGCGGCAAAATCTGTACGGTGCTGTGGCGGTTTGAGCAATACGCCAGCGTTTCGCGATCCCCGACCAGCAGGTTGAAGCCATTGAAGTCCGCCCCCTTGCGGATAACCTGCCCGGTGTAGTCGACAGCCGACGCATTGCCCTGTAAAAATTCCCGGGTGAGGTCGCCGCGGGACCGCGGGGCCGGGTTTTCCCTACCCTCCCGGTAATTGGTGACCCCGGCCCAGCGACCGTTGCGGTTGACCCCCAGCCATGTGCCACCGCCCTGCAGGTCGCGACCCGCCAGAATATCCGGCGCTTCTGCCCAGAAATGCAGCGGCGTCGAGGGCCGCCGGTAGTATTCATCGCGGTTGGCGACAACGATCAGCGGGAACTCGGGGTGGGTTTGCCAAGCCAGTACCATCAAACACATACCGTCATTGTACCCCACCCGGTGACAAGCTATGATCGCCGCAGACTCCCCCGCTGTAGATGAACTGATTGCATGCTGAGCTATCCCCAGATTGATCCTGTCGCCTTTGCCCTTGGCCCACTGACGGTCCACTGGTACGGCCTGATGTACCTGGTAGGGTTTATCGCAGCCTGGTTGCTGGCGCTGCGTCGCAGCGAGCGACCCTGGTCTCCGGTGCGCCGCAATCAAGTGGAAGATCTGGTGGTGTATGGCGCCTTTGGCGTGATCCTCGGCGGCCGCTTCGGCTATGTCATGTTTTACAATCTTGATAAATGGTTGTCGGATCCTCTTTGGTTGTTCCGGGTCTGGGAGGGCGGCATGTCTTTCCATGGCGGTCTGTTGGGGGTGCTGATTGCCCTCTGGTTGTTCAGTCGCCGCACCAATCAATCCTTTCTGGCGCTTGGGGATTTTGTCACCATCATGGTGCCGATTGGTCTGGGGCTGGGCCGGATAGGTAATTTTATTGGTCAGGAGCTGTGGGGTCGGTATACCAGTTCGTGGGTTGGCATGGTATTTCCCAGTGACCCACAGCAGTTGCCAAGGCACCCATCGCAGCTCTATCAGGCATTTCTGGAGGGGCTGGTACTGTTTCTGGTACTGCTGATTTTTACCCGGAAACCCCGCCCCGCCGGTATGGTAAGTGGACTGTTTCTGGCGCTCTATGGCAGCTTTCGCTTTGCTGTTGAGTTTTTTCGGGAGCCCGATAGCCATATCGGTTTTGATCTTTTTGACTGGATGACCCGCGGCCAGTTGCTGTCTCTGCCGATGATTGCCGTGGGGGTTGGCCTGATACTCTGGAGTTGGCTGCGGTCAGGTAATATCAATACTGTCCGTTAGTGGCGGAAGAGGGTCAAACATGAAGCAATATCTCGATCTGATGCGCCACATTCGGGATAGTGGTGTCCGCAAGGAAGATCGCACCGGTACGGGTACGCTCAGTGTGTTTGGTTACCAGATGCGCTTCGATCTGGCCGAGGGTTTTCCGCTGGTCACGACCAAGAAAGTCCACCTGAAATCGATCATCCACGAGCTGCTGTGGTTTATCCGCGGCGATACCAATATCCGCTACCTGGTGCAAAACGGCGTCAATATCTGGAACCACTGGCCGTTCCAGAGCTGGCTCAACCAGACCGGGCGGGCCGACGACTATCCCATGTACAGCCCCGAGTGGCGCGAGCAGATGAAGGTGTTCGTGGCGAAGGTCCGCGAAGATGAGGCCTTTGCCGCTCAATACGGCGATCTGGGGCCGGTGTACGGTCACCAGTGGCGCAATTTCGAGGGTGTGGATCAACTGGCCCAGGTGGTTGGGGAGATTCGCAGCAATCCGGACTCCCGCCGTCTGATCGTCTCCGCCTGGAATCCCAAGGACATTCCGGTGATGGTCAAGTCCGGCCTGCCGCCCTGCCACAGTCTGTTTCAGTTTTACGTCACTGACGGGCGGCTGTCCTGTCAGTTGTACCAGCGCAGCGCCGACGTGTTCCTCGGTGTGCCGTTCAATATCGCCTCCTATGCGCTGCTGACCCTGATGGTGGCCCAGGTCACCGGTCTGCAACCGGGGGATTTCGTGCATACCTTTGGCGATGCACACCTCTACGCCAATCACGGCCAGCAGGTGGAAGAGCAGTTGGGGCGGTCACCTTTCCCGCTGCCGCGCATGGCCATCAACCCTGCCGTGACCGACCTGTTCGATTTCCGCTTCGAGGATTTCGAGCTGCTTAACTATCAGTCCCACGCCCCGATTTCGGCGCCGGTAGCGGTGTAACCCGATGGTTTGTCTGACCCTTTCCCTGATTGTTGCAATGGATCGAAATCGTGTCATTGGCAGCAATAATACGCTGCCCTGGCGATTGCCGGACGATTTAAGGTATTTCAAGTCGGTCACCATGGGCAAACCGATTCTGATGGGCCGCAAAACGTTCGAGTCCATTGGTCGGCCCTTGCCGGGCAGATTGAATATCGTGATCAGTCGGGACCCGTGCTGGCAACACAGCGGGGTTGCCACGGCCTCTTCCCTGGCCGATGCGATGGCACTGGCTGCTGCCGACCCCGGTGCTGTGGCCGCCGGAGAAGTGATGGTGATCGGTGGGGAACAGATCTATCGCAGCGCCATTGAGCTGGCAGACCGGCTCTATATTACCCGGGTCGACACAGCGGTAGAGGGCGATGCCTTCTTTCCTGATTTCGATGAGACCTGTTGGCTGGAGGTGGCGCGAAAACAGCCGGACAATCAGGCTGACATCCCCTACTACTTTCAGGTGCTCGAGCGCCGCAGACGCTGAAACTGGTTACAGTCGGACTATTTGCTTGTTCGGTAAATCGTAATGATAATGGTTAGCTTGTTTTGTTTTATTTGTGTTGGAGTTTCTGTGATTTTCAATCGATTGCTTTCCCGTTTCATGCCTGTTGGTGGCGTCATTGGCCGGGTTGCGGAAAACCGGATTTGTGGCCCGTTCAGGGGCGTGTTACTGCTGGTTAGTGCTTCTCTGATGATGGTATCCGCCACTCAGGCGGCAGATGTCGATGATGTTGTGGCAGCGGAAAAAGCCAAAATCGGCGCCGCGAAATCGTCCCAGCAACGGGTGGACGCCATCGCCGATGAAGCGGATGAATTATTTCAGAGCTTCAAGCAGGTCAACAAACAGATTGAGGGGCTGAAGGTCTATAACGCACAGCTAGAGGCGCAGTTGGCGGATCAGCACCAGACCATCACTGATCTGGAGTCCTCTATCGAAAATGCCACGCTGATGGAGCGGCAGATCACCCCGCTCACCCTCAAAATGATCAATGCCCTGGAGCAGTTTGTCACGCTGGATATGCCGTTTCTGCTGGATGAGCGGCGCGACCGGATTGCCCGTTTGCATGCCAACCAGTCGCGCTCCGATCTGAGTAGTGCAGAAAAGTTTCGTCAGGTGCTGGAAGCCTACAAAATCGAGAGTGAATACGGTGCTCGCATCGACAGCCATACAGACACCGTCATGGTGGATGGCAAACCCCGCGAGGTGATCCTGTTGCGCGTGGGTCGCATTGCGCTGATTTACCAAACGCCCGATCAGCAGGTCACTGCGGCCTGGGATCAGCGGAGCCGCAGCTGGCAGGTTCTCGATGGCGGTGATTATCGCAGTGCGGTGGCAGAGGGTATTCGCATTGCCCGGAAACGGGCAGCTGTGGATATGCTTCAGTTGCCGATTCCGGCACCGGAGGTGGTGCAATGAACCGCTCTATACTGCAGTCGATGTTACTGGGGCTGGCCCTGCTATTGCCGATATCCGGTGCCGTCCAGGCAGAGGATGCCGCTTCCCTGGATGAGCTGCTGACGCTGATCAAAAATGCCCGGCTGAGTGAGTCCAGCGAACAATCGGAGCGGGAGGCGGCCTTCCGGCGAGCCAGGACCGAGCGGGCCGAATTGTTAAAGCAGGCAAGGGCTGAGCTCGCTGCCGAGGAGCGCCGCTCCGAGACACTGGAAAAGACCTTCGCTGAAAATGAAATCAAAGTGGCTGCCCTGCGCGAGCAGTTGCAGACCCGACTCGGCTCCCTCAGGGAAATGTTTGGTCATCTGACGGCGGCTGCCGGGGATACCCGAGCAAATCTGAACAACTCCCTGGTGAGTGCCCAGTATCCGGACCGTACGGATTTTCTTGATGAGATGATCGAACGGATGAGCGGTAACACCCGTTTGCCTTCTCTGGACGATATTCAGCGGCTCTGGTACGAAATCAATCGCGAGATGATCGAGGGTGGACGCGTGGTGAGCTTCCCGGCCACTGTGGTCACTGCGGAGGGTGAGCGGGTTCAGCAGCAGGTCGTGAGAGTCGGTCTGTTCAATTTGCTCTCGGATGGCGCCTACCTGCACTATCCGCCAGGAACCGAGATGATCACAGAGCTGCCGCGACAGCCGGGGCGTGATTACAGAAAAGCCGCGCAGACGTTGCAGGCGGCCAAAGAAGGTTTTACGCGCACCGGCATTGATCCCACCGGACCGAGTGGCGGCACCCTGCTGTCTGCCCTGATGGATAGTCCGGGTTGGCTGGAGCGCTGGCATCAGGGTGGCTGGATCGGTTATCTGATTACAGCGCTCGGTGTGATTGCGCTGTTGCTGGCAGGCTGGCGTTTTGCCGTACTCTCCACCATCTCCCGTCGGGTCACAACGCAGCTGAACAATCCCAGCGCCGATCTCAACAATCCACTGGGTCGGGTGCTCAGGGTGGGCGAGGATCATCGTGGCGCTGATGCAGAATCGCTGGAGCTAAAACTGCACGAGCAGGTGCTCAAGGAGCGGCCCGCTATTGAGTCAGGTCTGGGGCTGTTAAAAATCATTGCCATGGTGGCCCCGTTGATGGGGTTACTGGGTACCGTCACCGGCATGATTGTCACGTTCCAGGCGATTACCCTGTTTGGCACGGGCGACCCAAAAACCATGGCTGGCGGTATCTCGGCGGCACTGGTGACGACGGTGCTCGGCCTGTGTGTGGCGATTCCCACGGTGCTGCTGCATGCCCTGATTAACAGTCCGGCCCAGCGAGTACTGCATATTCTGGAAGAGCAGAGCGCCGGTATTGTGGCAGAGCAAACCGAGGCCTGAACCGTGTTGCTGTTGGAAGATATTGGCAAGTTTCTCGATGCCGGTGGACCTGTCCTGCTGGTCATAGCGCTGTTGCTGCTGGTGATGTGGACCCTGATTTTCGAGCGGGTCTGGTATTTTCGCACGGTGCTCAGGAATGACATCCGCGCGGTGCTTGATTATTGGGAGGCCCGCGCAGAGCGACATTCGGTGAGGGCACACCAGATCCGGGAGGCATTGATCTCCCGGGTGGCGCTGAAGCTCAATCGTAACCTGTCACTGATTCGGGCACTGATGACCGTCGCTCCTCTGCTGGGGCTGCTGGGGACGGTGACCGGTATGATCGGTGTGTTCCAGGTGTTATCCCTCAGTGGCGGTGGTGATGCCCGCGCCATGGCCGCAGGTGTCTCCCAGGCCACTATTCCCACCATGGCCGGTATGGTGGCAGCGCTGTCCGGGGTTTTTGCCAATACCTATTTGCGTCGCGTGGCCGAGCGGGAGCGATTGCTGCTGGCCGACCATCTGACCATGGACCACTGAGGCGGTGAGTGACGACGATGCGTGACAGAATTTACCGCCAGCCGGATCCCCCCCAGTCGATTGATCTGACCCCCATGCTTGACGTGGTTTTTATCATGCTGATTTTTTTTATTGTCACAGCCACGTTTATTCGCGAACCCGGTATTGATGTGGACCGTGCGGTCGCGGTCACCGGTGCCGGGCAAACACCCGCCATTCTGGTAGCAGTTGGTCAGGATGACAGTATCTGGATCGACCAGCAAAAGGTGGATCCAGGCAACTTGCGTCTGCATATTCTGCGTCTGCGCACTGAAAACCCCCACGGAGGCCTGGTGATCCAGGCAGATGGCCGGGCGGCCATGGCAACCCTGTCCCAGGTGGCTGATGCAGCGCGCTCGGCCGGGATAGATAACGTCTCCGTTTCCACCCGGAGTCCCTGAAACCCATGGTGTTGATGCGGTATGCACTGGCGGCAGTTCTCGGGTTGATCATGACGTTGGCACTGTTGCTGGGCATGCATGGGCTCATCACATCCTCGGGTGGGGCTGAGCCGGACAGGTCATTGCGCAAAATAGCGGATATCTGGCAACCGCAACGAACCATTGAGGAGCAGCGCAAGGTAGTCCGACCGGAAAAACCCCGGGAAGCCGAGCGTCCGCCACCCCCGATGCCCGACCTCCAGGTCAATGTTGAGACGCCAAAGGGCACCGTCGATATGATGACGCCTTCAATGGAGGGGCTGCAGGTGGGGCTCGGTGGCTCATTTACCCGCGATTCGGATTACATTCCCGTCTATGTGCCCCAGCCCGATTATCCACCCATGGCCCTGCGGCAGGGTGTGGAGGGTTATGCAGTGGTGGAAGTGGTTATCACGGTTACCGGCAGTGTGCGGGATGTCAGACTGCTCGAAGAATCGCCGGCCAATAAAGGTTTTGGGAAATATGCCCTGAGAGCGGCAGAAAAACTTAAATACAAGCCCCGGGTTATCGATGGCAAGGCAGAAGAGGTGCCGGGTGTGTTGTATAAATTTTCTTTCCAGATTGCCAGGTAGGTGATGAAGCTATTATTGCAACAGCGGATGGGGTTGAGTCGTTGGTGGCTGCTGGTGGTGCTGGTGTTGGGGCCCTTGCAGCCCTGGGCAGTCTCCGAGGAGGCCGCCGAACAGAGACAGTATCAGGACACCAAGACCCGCCAGAGACAGGCGGTTGGGCAGGCCTGCGCTAATCAACTGGAGCCCCTTCAGGCGGTGTTGCAAGGCGACAGTGCCCCGTCCCTGGCCCAACTCAGTGAATTGATTGAACAGCTGGGCGGTCTGCTGGACCGGCCCTGCAGTTCCAGTTATGAAAAATCACAAATCTACAATTTGCTGGGCTATAGCCACTATTCTCTGGAGCAGTATCCCCGCGCTATCGATAACTACCTGAAAATGCTCGCCGAGCCAGAGGTGGACGATCGGCAGAAAGTGGCTACCCGCTATACCGTGGCCCAGCTGTATTTCATGCAGGAGGATTATGGCCGGGCTGCCCGGCAGCTGGAAACCTGGCTGGCGGAAGCCCCGGAGCCGGGCAGTGATGGACGTATGTTGCTGGCTCAAGCGTATTACTACCTCAAGCGTCAGGACGAATCCCTGCGTCTGGTTAACCAGATCGTGGCGGAGGCCCTGTCCGGTGGAAAAATACCGAAAGAGAGCTGGTGGTCCCTGCAGCGTGTACTTTTCTACGAGCGGGGCGAGTATCAGAAAGTGATAGCGGTGCTCAAGCAGCTGGTGACGCACTATCCCAGCACCCGCTACTGGCAGCAGCTGGGCGGGATTTTTGGTCAGCTTGAGCGGAGTGGCGATCAGCTTGCCGTGATGGACCTGCTGCATTTGCAGCGACAATTAAACGATCAGCGGCAGTTGCTGTCCCTGGCGTATCTCTATCTGGGTGCCGAGGTACCTTTTCGGGCCGCCAGGATTCTCGATGAAGGCATGAACAGTGGTGTCATTGAACCGACGGCAAAGAACCTGGAGACCTTGGGTGGCGCCTGGCAGCTGGCACGCGAGACTGACAAGGCGTTGCCGGTGTTGCAGCGGGCGGCGAATCTGTCGGATAGCGGGGCAATTGCTTCCCGGTTGGCGTCTGCCTATCTGGATGCCAACGATAATTCGGCCGCCGTTCGGGAGGCGCGCAATGCCCTGCGCAAAGGCGACCTGTCCCGTCCGGCCCTGACGCGTCTCACCCTCGGCGCGGCACTGGTCAACCTGAACTGTTATCGGGAGGCAGAGCCAGTATTTGAGGCGGCGACAGCGGATCAAAATGTCCGTAAAACTGCCCGGCAGTGGTTGCAATATGTTCGCAGCGAGGCGGCCCGCAGAGAAAAACTCATGGAGATGGATGCGGATATCGCGGGTTGCCAAGCGACTTAGGGCTTGTACACATCACTAATCTATCAGATTAAAAAAACCGGCCATGTTGGCCGGTTTTTTTATAGCGGTCGCCCGTGGCTATTTGATGGTGATCAGATTCAGATCACGCACGGCGCCGCGGTCGGCGCTGGTCGCCAGTGCGGCATAAGCCTGCAGTGCAGCAGATACCCGGCGAGGCCGTTTTTCCACTGGATGCCAGCCCAGGTCATCCTGTTCGACACGGCGCTCCGCCAGTTGCTGATCGCTGAGCGCTACGTTGATGGTGCGCCCGGGGATATCAATTTCAATGATATCGCCATTCCTGACCAGGCCGATGGCGCCGCCGGCGGCGGCTTCAGGTGAGACGTGGCCGATGGACAGGCCGGAGGTCCCTCCCGAAAAACGCCCGTCGGTGATCAGTGCGCAGTCCTTGCCCAGCCCTTTCGACTTGAGATAGCTGGTGGGGTAGAGCATCTCCTGCATACCCGGGCCGCCGCGGGGTCCCTCATAGCGAATAATGACCACATCGCCAGCTTTGACCCGGTCGTTGAGAATATCCTCGACCGCCTGGTCCTGGCTTTCGCAAATATGGGCCGGGCCGGAGAAAACCAGAATTGAGTCATCCACGCCGGAGGTTTTCACCACACAGCCGTTCAGGGCGATATTGCCGTACAGTACGGCCAGCCCCCCCTCCAGACTGAAGGCGTGCTCAAGGCTGCGGATACAGCCGTTTTGGCGGTCGGCATCCAGGGAGCCCCAGCGGGTATCCTGGCTGAAGGCCTGTTGGGTGGGGATGCCGGCGGGGCCGGCCTTGAAGAATTTTGTCAGCGCCTCGTCATTGTTGCGCATGATATCCCAGCTGGCTAAGGCCGCCGCCATGGTCGGTGTGTGAACCGTAGAGACATCCGTGTGCAGCAGTCCCGCGCGATCCAGTTCGCCGAGAATGCCGAACACGCCACCGGCGCGATGTACGTCCTCGACGTGATATTGCGGGGTACTGGGCGCCACCTTGCAGAGTTGTGGCACTTTCCGCGACAGTCGGTCGATGTCGGCCATGGTGAAGTCCACGTTGGCTTCCTGGGCGGCGGCCAGGAGATGGAGAATGGTATTGGTGGAACCACCCATGGCGATGTCCATGGTCATGGCATTTTCAAACGCCTCGAAGCTGGCAATGGAGCGGGGCAGCACGGCCAGGTGGTCCTCTTCGTAGTACTCCCGGGCCATTGAGACGATGCGGCGACCCGCTTCTTCAAAGAGTCTGCGGCGGTCTGCATGGGTCGCCAGCGTGGTGCCATTGCCCGGCAGGGACAAGCCCAGTGCTTCGGTGAGACAGTTCATCGAATTCGCCGTAAACATCCCCGAACAGGAACCGCAGGTAGGGCAGGCGGAGCGTTCATATTCATTGGCTTTTTCGTCGGAGGCATCGGGATCAGCGGCAATCACCATGGCATCCACCAGGTCCAGCTTATGCTCGGAAAGCTTGGTTTTACCGGCTTCCATGGGCCCGCCGGAGACAAAAATGGTCGGTATATTGAGCCGCATCGCCGCCATCAGCATGCCGGGGGTGATCTTGTCACAGTTGGAAATACACACCAGTGCATCGGCACAGTGGGCATTCACCATGTATTCCACCGAGTCGGCGATAATATCCCGCGAAGGCAGTGAGTAGAGCATGCCGTCGTGGCCCATGGCGATGCCGTCATCCACGGCAATCGTATTGAATTCCTTGCCCACCCCGCCGGCTTTTTCGATCTCGCCGATGACCAGTTGGCCCATGTCTTTCAGGTGGACATGCCCCGGCACAAACTGGGTAAAGGAGTTGGCAACGGCGATGATCGGCTTGTCAAAGTCGCCATCTTTCATGCCGGTGGCCCGCCACAGGGCGCGGGCACCAGACATGTTGCGGCCTTGGGTGGTGGTGTGTGAGCGATATACCGGCATGATTGGCCTCTTCTCTTCCTCAACAAAACAGGGCGCCAAGGATAGCAGAGACCGGCCCGGGTAATCAGCAGTTATACGAGATTCTTGCAGAATATCCGGGAGTTGCGCTGGAAGTTGTACAGGGACTTGCGCTCGGCCGGCAATTCATCCAGCGAGCTGTCTACAAAGCCCTTTTCCTTGAACCAGTCGCTGGCCCGGGTGGTCAGTACGAATAACTGCCTGATGCCCTGCAGGGCCGCCTGGGTTTCCAGTTGGGCGAGCAGGCGACTGGCAAACCCGCGATTGAGAAAATCGGGATGGGTTACCACACAGGCCAGTTCCGCCGACACCCCGTCCCTGAACGGGTAGAGTGCAGCACAACCCACCAGCATCCCCTCGGCATGGAGCATGACAGTAAAACGGGAGATCTCTGTTTCGAGCAATTCCCTGGAGCGCTTGACCAGAATGCCTTTTTGCTCCAGTGGTTCGATGAGTTCCAGCAGTCCGCGCACGTCATCAATGGTGGCCTGGCGAATCACCTCCCGACCGTTTTTCAGCACCAGCGTACCGCTACCTTCGAGGGTAAACAGTTCGGTGAGCAGGGCGCCGTTGTCCTCATAGCTGATGATGTGTCCTCTTAGCACCCCGTTCTCGCAGGCCTGGTAGCAGGCCATCAAGGCATGCTGCAGTGGCACATTGTCCTTCAGCACGTTGAGGCATTGGGGTACCTCGTTCAGCGACAGCATCTTCAACAGATCGCCCTGTTGGGTTTTTACGCCGCCGCCCGTGCTGAAAATGATCAGCTTTTCCGCCCCCATACTGACGGCGGCCTGGGTGGCGATATCCTCATAATTGAGATTGTAGGCTTCACCGGTAGGTGAGTAACCAATCGGCGACAGCAGTACGATGGCCTCGTCTTCCAGTTGTCTCTGAATGGCCTTGTGGTCGATTCGCCTCACTTCACCGGTGTGATGGAAATCGATGCCCTCGCGAACCCCCAGTGGTTTGGCGGTGATCAGGTTGCCACCCAGTACCCGAATCCGTGCGCCGTGCATGGGCGAGTTGGTGGCACCGGTAGAGAGCTTGGCTTCGATGGAAATGCGCGCGCTGCCCACGGCATCCTTGACGCAGACCATAGTGGCCGAATCGGTAATCCGTGTGTACTGGTCAAACTGTGGGCTGATAGCATTGCCCTTCAGCCGTTCCTCAATCTGCGGCCTGGCGCCGTGCACCAGCACCAGCTTTATGCCGAGGCTGTGCAGCAGTGCGATGTCATGGACGATATTGATGAAATTGGCATGGGCAATGGCCTCGCCGCTCAGGGCAAGAACAAAGGTTTTCCCCCGGTGTGTGTTGATGTACGGGGAGGTATCGCGTAGAAATTTTACGTAGTCGGACACAGCGTTGGCCTGAAGATTATCCTGTCATCATTATAAGCAGCAGCGACCGATCAGTTGTACCAGAAAATCAACTGTGGGCTGTATTCGGTCAATGGCCAGGTATTCATCGGGTTGATGTGCCTGCTCGACGCTGCCGGGTCCAAGTACCACCACATCCATCCCCAGCTCTTTCAGGTAGGGCGCTTCGGTAGCAAACGACACCGACCCGCTGGTGTAATTGGTCAGGGATTCACAAATTTTCACCAGAGTGGAATCCGCGCCTGAGTCAAAAGCGGGGACACTGTAATGCTCCAGTGAAATAGCGACCCCGTCACGCTGCCGAAAGGGCAGGATGCGGTCGTTTATCTGTTGCTGCAATGCCACCGTATCCATGCCCGGCAATAGTCGGATTTCAAAGCCCAGTTCGCAGTGGCCACAGATACGATTGGGGTTGTTACCGCCGTGAATACAGCCCAGATTCATGGTTGGATAGCCGACACTGAACATCGGGTTATGATATTTTTCGCGCAGCTCATTCCGCAGTGACAGCAGCTCGCCCATCGCGCTGTGCATGGTTTCCATGGCATTGCGTCCCAGGGTGGGATCGCTGGAGTGGCCGGAGCGGCCCTCTATGATCAGCTTTTCCACCATGATGCCTTTGTGCATATTGATGGGTTTCATTCCAGTGGGCTCGCCAATCAGGGCATAGCGGGCGCTGGGTTTGCCCGCCGCGGTCAGAGCCAATGCGCCGGACATGGAGGACTCTTCATCTGCAGTTGCCAGCACAATCAGTGGCTGCTGAAGTGTTTGACGGGAAAACTGTCTGGCGGCTTCAATGACCAGTGGAAAAAACCCCTTCATGTCACAGGTGCCGAGACCGTAGAGGCGCCGGTCTTTCTCCAGCAATTTTAAGGGGTTGTGTGTCCAGCGGGCTTCATCGCAGGGCACCGTGTCGGTGTGACCCGCCAACACTAATCCGCCGGGACCACTGCCCAGCGTGGCGATCAAATTGGCTTTGCGGGGATCCTGCAGGGGCATGATCTCCACGGTAAAACCGAGATCTTCCAGCCAGCCTGCCAACAACTCAATCACCGCCCGGTTTCCCTGGTCGAGGGCGGGGTTGACGCTGCTGATCGAAGGGGTGGCAATCAGCTGTTGCAGCATGGGCATAATTTGCATGGCCTGCAGTGTACGGGCGGCGGGTAAAAAAGCAATTGCCACCATCAGGCGACCAGCTAAAGGCTCGTGGCGCATGACAGGTGGAACGAGTGGTTTATTTGCTGGATAGGGTTTTCATCAGTACACGGAGATTGGATAGGGCCTCAACGTCGGAATGCCCGCTCTCTATATCCTTGATGTAGGCACAGGCCGCCTTTTGCGCGGCCTCCCTGCTGGGAAAAGGACCGAGCATGCCATGGGTCTCACGGACGGCAAAATACCAGGAACCGTTCATACACTCGATGCGTTCCGAGCGGAAGTGGGTGGCGTTTTCCTCGCCGTGCCTGATGGTCATGACAGACTCCTTCACCTAGCGAAAACAGGGGCAATGCCCTATTGAAAGTATGAGTCAATTATCCCCGGAAAGCCCGGGTTGGGTAACAAATATGTTTTGTGTGACCTGATTCGGCGGTGCGTACTTGTACTATGCATGCGGTGATCATTGTCGCTACAACCCTCAGCCGTCATACTCTGATCTGTGAATCGGATAAATCGGGTAAATGTTATGGTATCAGCCGCTGAGATGCCGGAGCGTCTACTGGACCTGGGCAATGTGCTCAACGATCTGGTGGCCGATGGCCTGTTGTCGCGCAGCGATGCCAATATGCTCGCCGGGGCGCAGCGCAGCCGCGAGCAGGCACTGCTGCATCCGCTGGCCTATATCGCAGGACAGCGTCCAGACAACCCCTCGAAACCCGGCAAGCAGCTCAATATCGATACTCTGACCCGCTGGCTGGCAGAGAAGGCCGACCTGGAAGTGGCACATATCGACCCGTTGCAGATTGATGTTGCCAGGGTCACCGAGGTCATGTCTTTTCAGTTTGCCCGCCGCCACAGTATTCTGTGTATTGGCGTCAACGATACGGAATTGCTGATCGCGACGATGCAACCCTTCATCACGGAGTGGATGGCAAACCTTGAACAGACCAGCCGCAAAACCATCAGGCGGGTGGTGGTCAATCCGGTCGATCTGGCCAAGTACACCGTGGAATTCTACTCGCTGGCCAAATCGGTGTTTGGTGCGAAGGGCATTGCTGGCTCTAAACGGTCGGGTGTCACGAATTTTGAGCAGTTGTTACAGATCGGCTCCCTCAAGGATCCCGATGCCCAGGATCAGCACATTATCAATATTGTGGACTGGTTGCTGCAGTATGCTTTCGACCAGCGGGCCAGTGATATTCATCTGGAGCCGCGGCGGGACAAGGGCCGGATTCGCTTTCGCATCGATGGCGTGTTGCATCAGGTCTATGATCTGCCCGATCAGGTGATGACCGCCGTCACCAGTCGTCTGAAAATTCTCGGCCGCATGAACGTAGCGGAAAAACGCCGCCCCCAGGACGGTCGGGTCAAGACCGTCACGCCAGCGGGTGGCGAAGTAGAGCTGCGTCTGTCCACCCTGCCCACCGCTTTTGGCGAAAAGCTGGTGATGCGGATTTTTGATCCCGATGTGCTGCTGCGCAGCTTTACCGATTTGGGGCTCAGTGGCGATGACCTGAAACGCTGGGAGATCATGACCGGTCGGCCCCATGGCATCGTGCTGGTCACCGGCCCCACTGGCTCGGGTAAAACCACCACCCTTTACTCCACCCTCAAGCGACTTGCCACCGAGGATGTGAACGTCAGTACCATCGAGGACCCCATCGAGATGGTCGAGGACAGCTTCAACCAGAGTCAGGTACAGCATAAAATCGACTTCGATTTCGCCGCGGGCATTCGAACCCTGATGCGGCAGGACCCGGATATCATCATGGTGGGCGAAATCCGGGACCTGGAGACAGCGCAGATGGCGATCCAGGCCGCCCTCACCGGACACCTTGTGTTGTCAACGCTGCACACCAATGATGCGCCCTCAGCGATCACCCGACTGCTGGACCTGGGCATTCCCGCCCACCTGATCAAGGTGACGGTCAACGGTATTATGGCCCAGCGCCTGGTGCGGACACTCTGTCCGCACTGCAAGGAGGCGGTAACCGTTGATCCGGCAGACTGGGAGTCGCTGGTGCGCCCCTGGAAAGTCAAATCACCGGCGACCATCTACCGCCCGGCAGGTTGTCTGGAGTGCCGCAATACCGGTTATCTCGGGCGGCAGGGTCTCTACGAGATTCTGCCGTTGACGGAAACCATCAAACCACTGATCACCTCGGATACCAATATTTCCGCACTGCGTCTGCAGGCCATGAAAGAGGGGATGAGAACGTTGCGTCTCAGTGGTGCGCAGAAAGTGGGTGCGGGGTCTACCTCGGTGGAAGAGGTGATGCGCGTGGCCCCTGAATCGGGTGGATAGACCATCCCCGATGGCTGCCATGTCTGTGTCAATGCCAACCCTATTATCCTGTCGAATCGAGAAAGTCGCGTTATGTTGAAAAGCCCCGAAGAACTACCGTCAGTCCTGCAGGAGCAATGGGTGCTGCGCAGGAATTACTTTACGGGACGGGCCACCGCTGGGCAGCAAGAATGGCTGGCCTCGTTACTCGAGGGCGGGACAATGGTACGACAGCTGCCACTGGTCTGGGCCTGCAGTGAATACGTTGCCGCCACCTGTGCCGGCCAGCCGACCCTGTTCCAGCAGTTGGTGGAATCCGGCGATCTCGAGGCCAGCTATTCCGATACCGCGCTAAAAGAGCACCTCGCCCTGTGGCTCGGGGATGTCGCCGGTGAAGCTGAGCTTCTCAAGGTGTTGCGCCAGTTCCGAACGCGGGAAATGGTGCGCATTATCTGGCGGGATCTCTCCCGATCAGCTGAGCTGGAGGAGACCACCGCGGATATGTCCCGGCTGGCCGAAGCCTGCCTGCAGGGTGCGCTGGATTTTCTGTATCCCCTGGCGTGCGCCGAATGGGGCACTCCGGTTGATGCAGGCGGTGAGCCCCAGCAGCTGGTGATTCTGGGTATGGGCAAGCTGGGGGCCTGCGAGCTGAACGTGTCTTCCGACATCGATCTGATTTTTGCTTACCCCGAAGCCGGCGAGACCCGCGGTGGCCGCCGCAGTCTGAGCAATCAGGAGTTTTTTATTCGTCTCGGCCAGTGGCTGGTCAAGGCGCTCGATACCCCCACCGCCGACGGCTTTGTTTTCCGTGTGGATATGCGTTTACGGCCCTACGGCCAGAGTGGCGCGCTGGTGCTCAATTTCGATGCCATGGAAGAGTACTACCAGACCCAGGGGCGGGACTGGGAGCGCTACGCCATGATCAAGGCGCGGGTGGTGGCCGGTGATCGGGCGGCGGGCAGTCGGCTGATGGCGATGTTGCGACCCTTTACTTACCGCAAGTACCTCGATTTCAGTGCCTTTGAATCCCTGCGGGGGATGAAGGCGATGATCAACAGGGAGGTGCAGCGAAAGGGCTTGGTGAGTGATGTCAAGCGCGGTGCGGGTGGTATACGCGAGGTTGAATTTGTCGCCCAGGCCTTCCAGATTATTCGCGGGGGCCGCGACCGGCGGTTCCAGACGCCACCGCTGAAAGAGGTGCTGGAGCTGTTGGGGCAGGAGGGATTGCTGCCGCTCGAAGATACCGAAAGACTCTACCGGGGTTACCGGTTTCTGCGCAATGTGGAGCATGTGCTGCAGGGGTGGCAGGACAAGCAGACCCAGTCATTACCGGCTGATGAGCTCGGCCAATGCCGGGTCGCTTATCTGATGGGCTGCGCAGGCTGGGATCAGTTTCTGGAACAGCTGGACCAATACCGCCAGTTTATTCACCAGCTGTTTGAAGACGTGGTTGCCGAACAGCATCAGGGTGATGGGGGTGAGAATGTGCCTGAGGAACACCCGTTGGCGGAGCAGGTTTGGCAGGCTGTCGATGGCGATGAGTTAATGCCCGAAGAGCTCGGGACCATGGGTTACGATCTGCCGGAAAAGGCGGCGGAGATGATCAACACGGTGCGCGGCAGTCGGTCGGTGCAATCCATGGCCAATGACACCCGCAGTCGGCTGGACAGGTTGATGCCCCAACTGATCAGCATTTGCGGACAATGGGATAATGCCACCGAAACCCTTGGGCGGGTGCTCAAACTGGTAGAAGCCGTTGCTCGCCGCAGCGCCTATCTGTTGCTGTTGAAGGAAAACCCGGCGGCGTTGCAAAGCACCGTCAAGCTCTTTTCCGGCAGTTCGTGGGTGGCAGACCAGCTGGTCCGCTATCCGGCACTTCTCGATGAGTTGCTGGACAGCCGAACACTTTTTTCGCTGCCGGAAAAATCAACCCTTGAGGACGAGTTGCACCAGCAATTGCTCCGGGTGCCCACCGATGACCTGGAATCCCAGATGGAAGTGCTGCGCTATTTTCAGCAGTCACACAGCCTGCGGGTGGCCGCCTGTGAGCTGGAAGAAATATTGCCCTTGATGAAAGTGAGCGATTATCTGACCTGGCTGGCGGAGGCGATCCTGAGCCATGTGCTGCAATTGGCCTGGAGCCAGCTGGTGGAGCGGCATGGTTACCCGAAAACGGCAGAGGGGGAAACAGCGGGATTTTTGATTGTCGGTTACGGCAAGCTCGGCGGCATTGAGCTGGGGCACGGCTCCGATCTCGATCTGGTATTCCTCCACGACGCCGATGCGGCCGCTGCCACGGATGGCGTACACCCGCTGGACAGCGCGACTTTTTTTGCCCGGTTGGGGCAGCGTATTGTGCATATTCTCACCGCCAAAACGTCCTCCGGTGACCTCTATGAAGTGGATATGCGGCTGAGGCCGTCCGGTAGCTCCGGCATGCTGGTCTCTTCCCTGGCAGCATTTGAAAAGTACCAGTTGGGCGAAGCCTGGACCTGGGAGCACCAGGCGCTGGTGCGCGCCAGGCCGGTAGCCGGGTCCGAAAAGCTGGTCCGGGCTTTTGCCGAGATTCGTCACCGAGTGCTGGTGCTGCCGCGGCAAAGAGACAAGCTGATAGCCGATGTGCTCGAGATGCGCGGCAGAATGAAGAAACACCTCGCCAGTGGTAAAGCGGATCAGGACCGGGTATTCCACCTGAAGCAGGACCCGGGAGGTATCGTCGACATCGAATTTATGGTTCAATTTGCGGTCTTGGCCTGGTCCCATGAAATTCCCGATTTGACTCGCTGGAGCGATAACATCCGTATCCTTGAATGCCTTGAGGAAAGTGATGTCCTGTCAGTTGAGGAGGTGGACATTTTGACCAGCGCCTACAAAAATTACCGATCTGCCGGCCATCGACTTCAGCTGCAACAGGCGGAGCTTGTCGTCAGTGCGACAGAGTTTGCGGCGCAACGGCAACAGGTGGTGGCACTCTGGCATCGGTTGCTCGGAGAATAATAAACCTCTGACCGGCGGTTCTTTCGGTCAGTCTAAATTTTTAGGAGACACCCATGTCATTTGCTGATCGCGATGGCTATATCTGGTTTGATGGTGAGATGGTGCCCTGGCGTGAAGCCAAGGTTCACGTACTGACCCACACGTTACATTATGGCATGGGCGTCTTCGAGGGGGTGCGCGCCTACCAGACGCCGGATCGCGGCGCGGCTATTTTCAGGCTCAAGGATCACACGGACCGACTGTTCAATTCCGCCAAGATCATGGGCATGAAGATGCCCTTCAACAGGGATCAACTGAATGCAGCGCAGAAACAGGTGGTGCTGGAGAACGATCTGCACGAAGCCTACCTGAGGCCGATGGCCTTTCTCGGCTCCGAAGGCATGGGGTTGCGGGCTGATTCCCTGCAGACCCACGTGATTGTCGCTGCCTGGACCTGGCCTTCCTACATGAGTCCGGAATCCCTGGAAAAGGGTATCCGCATTCGCACGTCGTCCTTCACCCGCCACCATGTCAACATTGCCATGACCAAGGCCAAGGCCAACGGCAACTACATCAATTCCATGCTGGCCCTGCGGGAAGCGCTGGATTGTGGTTGTGAAGAGGCTTTGTTGCTGGACCCGGAAGGGTATGTCGCCGAGGGCAGTGGTGAGAACGTCTTCATTGTTCGCGACAATGTGCTCTATACACCGGAACTGACCTCCTGCCTCGACGGTATTACCCGAAAAACAGTCATGCAGCTGGCCGGGGAAGCCGGCTACCGGGTAGTGGAAAAGCGGATCACTCGCGACGAGGTTTATATTGCCGATGAAGCATTTTTCACAGGCACTGCGGCCGAGGTGCTGCCCATCCGCGAGCTGGATGGCCGCACCATTGGTGAAGGCGCACGGGGTCCCATCACCGGGCAGCTGCAGTCACAGTACTTTGATCTGGTGCGCGGCCTTCGCGGCGAGCATCAGGAGTGGCTTGCGCCGGTGGGGCAGTAAGCCCGGATCCGCCGGGACATTGCATGGCATCGGGTAAAAAAATTCTCATCATCGGTCCCTCGTGGATAGGGGACATGGTGATGGCGCAGTCTCTGTTTATTCTTCTCAAACAGCAGTTTCCGGACGCTCGGATTCATGTGTTGGCTCCGGCCTGGAGTCGGCCATTGCTGGCGCGTATGCCCGAGGTCGAACGGGCGATTGATATGCCCGTTGGGCACGGCAGCCTGATGTGGTCGGTGCGCCGCCAGATTGCCCGGGAGTTGCGCGCCGAAGGTTACAGTCAGGCCATTGTGTTGCCGAATTCTCTCAAGTCTGCGCTGATTCCCTGGCTAGCCCGGATCCCTCTCCGGACTGGCTGGAAAGGGGAAATGCGCTATCTGCTGTTGAACGATCTCCGCCATCTGGACAAGCAGCAGTACCCCCTGATGGTGCAGCGTTTTGATGCCCTGGCGTTGCCGGAGGCCGCCGCGCTGCCAACCTCGTTGCCGGCTCCCGACCTGCATGCGAAAACAGACCGGGTTCCGGCACTGCGCCAGCAGTTTGACCTTCAGGCCAATCAAAACATTCTGGCACTCTGTCCCGGAGCCGAGTTCGGCCCGGCCAAGCGCTGGCCGGAGCAGCATTACACGACCGTGGCTGGCCACCAGATTGCCAGGGGCTGGCAGGTCTGGTTGCTGGGCTCGGAAAAAGACCGCCCGGTGGCGCAGGCCATTATCGACGGTTTGCCTGAGCAGCAGCGAAGCCAATGCCATAACCTGGCGGGCAAAACCAGCCTGGATGAGGCGATCGACCTGATGTCGGTCGTCGATGCCGTGGTGAGCAATGATTCCGGGTTGATGCATATAGCCGCTGCCCTGAACCGTCCGCTGGTGGTGGTTTATGGTTCCACCTCGCCCGCCTTTACGCCGCCGCTCAATGATGAGGTGGCGATTTTGTCAATTCCCGTGGATTGTGGGCCGTGCTTCAAGCGCGAATGCCCGCTGGGACACCTCAAGTGTCTCAGGGAGTTATACCCGGAACGGGTGACGGCGGCTCTCGATCGACTGGTGTCTGCACCATGACGTCGATACTGCTGATTAAAACCTCGTCCCTGGGTGATGTGATCCACAGTTTGCCGGCGCTCACCGATGCAGCCGCCGCCATCCCCGGCATCCGTTTTGACTGGGTGGTGGAGGAGTCCTTTGTGGAGGTTCCGGCCTGGCATCCGGCGGTTGATCGGGTGATTCCGGTTGCCCTGCGGCGCTGGCGAAAACACCCGTTGCAGGCCCGGCGTAGTGGTGAGTGGGCCGAGTTCAAAAGCCGTATTGCCGAGCGCCCCTACGACGCGGTGATCGACGCCCAGGGGCTGTTGAAGAGCGCGTGGCTGACCCGTTATGCAAAAGGCCGAAGATTTGGTCTGGACCGGCAGTCGGCGAGGGAATCGCTGGCGGCACTGTTTTACCACCAGCCCATTGCCGTACCGAGAGGCCAGCACGCGGTCGAGCGGGTGCGGCAGTTATTTTCGGCGGCGCTGGGTTATGCTTTGCCGACGGGCCTCGGTGACTACGGTCTGAATCGTCAGGCCCTGGCCGGGCTCTCCTCGGATCGGCCCCAGGTGCTGTTTTTTCATGGCACCACCTGGTCGAGTAAGCACTGGCCCGAGTTGTATTGGCGTGAGCTGGCTGAAAAGCTGGTCGAGCGTGAAATCGGGGTTCAGCTGCCCTGGGGCAACGCCGAGGAAAAGGCTCGGGCAGAACGGATTGCCGAGGGCCTCCAGCGAGTGCAGGTGCTGCCCTCATTATCCCTGGCCGACATGGCCGGCGTAGTGGCGGGAGCGCAGGCCTGCGTCGCCGTTGATACAGGTTTGGGGCACCTCGCCGCAGCGCTTGATGTGCCCTGTCTGTCGCTGTTTGGCCCCACCGATGCGGGGCTTACCGGCGCTTATGGTCCCTCGCAAGTCCATCTTGCCAGCGACTTTCCCTGCGCGCCCTGTTTGCAGAAAACCTGCCAATACCGTCCCACCGCCGAGGAGGCTCGACAATTCGACCTGCAGCGCGAACAACCGCTATGCTTTACCCGTGTTGCCCCCGACAATGTATTTGAGCGCCTGCAGAAGCTGCTGGCGGACCATGGAGCGATTTGATGCAACTGGCGTTTTTACTCTACAAGTATTTTCCGTTTGGCGGTTTGCAGCGGGACCTGGTCAGGATTGCACAAACCTGTCAGCAGCGCGGACACCGCATCAGGGTTTATACGCTGAGTTGGCAGGGGGATATGCCGGAGGGGTTTGAAGTGGTAACAGTGCCGGTGCGGGCCTGGCTCAATCATCGCCGCTATAAAAAGTTTACCCGCTGGGTTGAGGCCGACATGCGCAGGCGACCGGTCGATCGGGTGGTCGGCTTCAACAAGATGCCCGGCCTCGATGTCTATTACGCAGCGGACCCCTGTTTCGAGGACAAATCCCGCCGACTGCGAAAGCCGTGGTATCGCTACAGCCCGCGCTACCGGCATTTTTCTGCCTATGAAAGAGCGGTTTTCTCCCCCGCGGCAAAAACCGAATTGTTGATGATCTCTGCCACCCAGCAGGCCCTGTTCAAACAGTATTACGCCACGCCCGAGCACCGTTTCCATCTGTTGCCGCCGGGTATTTCTCCCGACCGCCGCGCCCCGGCCAATGCTGCCGAGTTGCGGGTTGCCGCCCGCCAGAAGCTGGGTGCAGAATTCGCCCTGCCAGCCGATGGCCTGTTGCTGGTTCAGATAGGGTCAGACTTTGAGCGCAAAGGACTCGATCGCAGTATTCAGGCCCTGGCGGCGCTGCCCGAAGCGCTGCGCGCCCGAACCCGGTTGGTGGCGCTGGGTTCTGACGATCCTGCGAAAATGCAGGGTCTGGCGGATCAGTTGGGCGTCGGGACGCAGGTCTTTATGCCCGGCGGCCGGTCCGATGTCCCGGATTTTCTATTGGCGGCAGACCTGCTGCTGCATCCGGCCCGCCACGAAAACACCGGTACCGTACTGCTGGAAGCTTTAGTGGCCGGCCTGCCTCTGCTGGTGACCGAAGCTTGTGGTTATGCCCATTATGTACTCGATGCGGACTGTGGTCGTGTGGCTACTCAGCCGTTCGACCAGTCGACCTTCAACCGTCTGCTTGCGGAGATGCTGGCCAGTGACCGGGATCGCGCACGCTGGCACGACAATGCCCTGCGGTTTGCCGACGAGACCGATTTATACAGCATGCCCGAGCGCGCGGCTGACATTATTCTGGGGAGCACAGCTTGAAGTTGTTTCTGGCCGAGCCCTTCGCGTCGCGATGGCGGGACAGCGATCCGTTTGAGGCGGCGTTTTCCCTGACTGGTGAACTGTTCCGGGATATGGGTGACCGCCGCACAACCCGTTTTGAATGTGAAGGTGGCGCGTACTTCGTGAAAACCCATGCCGGTATCGGTATCGGGGAGTTGCTCAAAAACCTGCTCTATCTGCGCGCCCCGGTGTTGGGCGCCGAAAATGAATACCGGGCCATCTCCCGTCTGGCAGAGTTGGGGGTGGAGACCATGACGGCAGTGGCGTTCGGTCGACGCGGCTGGAATCCGGCCAACGAGAAATCCTTCCTGATAACCCGTGCGCTGGAGCCCACATTGCCCCTGGACGAATACTGTAATCCCCAGGTGCTGGCCTCAATGGGCGTGAGTGAACGCCGCGCCTTGGTGCGACGGCTGGCGCGCATTTCCAGAACCCTGCATGACAACGGCATCAATCACCGGGATTACTATCTGTGTCACTTTCTGCTCGATACCTCCTCTGCAATGGAGGCGGTTGCGGTGTCGAAGCGGCCGCTTTATCTGATTGATCTGCACCGGGTGCAGATCCGCCACCGTACCCCCCGCCGCTGGCGACACAAGGATCTGGCGGCACTCTTTTATTCGGCGCGCCGGGTGGGTTTCGACGAACGGGATGTGGCGTGTTTTCTGGTGGAGTACAAACAGCAGCCCCTGCGAAGGGCCCGCGACGAAAACCGTCGACTTTGGCATGCTGTGCGCGAGGACGCGGATAAGTTGCACCGTAAGGGCATCAGAAAGGGGTATCACACCTGATGTCATGCTGGTTTGTCGACAGGGCGATCCTCAGTGAGACCGCTGCCGAGCGATTCTCCTCTCTGGACAGTGTCTTCGCCGTTACCGGCCGGCGGGTTACCCGTTGCCCCATCAGTGAGTTGATCCTGACGGAAATCGACGGAAAATCCTATTATGTGAAACGCTATTCGCGGCGGGGCAAAGCCGTCAGGCGCTGGCTGGGGCGAAGCCGCGTCAGGGCCGAATGGGAAAACCTGCTGTTGTTTCACGAGCTGGGCCTCAGGGTGCCGCCCATCGCGGCCTATGGTGAATCCGGCGCCAGGGGCGTATTGATAACCGAGGAAGTGCCCGGTGCCATCGACCTGCATTCTCTGGTCAGGCAGCGGCCCGAGTTGTTGCGAGATCGCACCTGGCTGGATCAGGTTGTGGTTCAGGTGGCTGAGGTGGCCAAACGGCTCCATGCCAACAGCTTTGCCCACAACGATTTGAAGTGGCGCAATATTCTGGTGGCCGGGGAGGTGACGCCAGAAGTGTATCTGATCGATTGTCCGATGGGGCAGACGTGGAGGGGCCCGCTTTTGGCCTACAAGAAGATTAAGGATATCGCCTGTCTCGATAAAGTGGCCAAATACTGTCTCAGCCGAACTGTGCGATTGCGCTTTTACCTTCACTATGTCGGCAGGGATCGACTCACTGCGGCTGACAAGACATTTATCCGCAAGGTGCTGGCGTTTTTTGCGGGGCGGGAATAGATGAAAGCGCAGTTTTTTCAGCTTGAACCAACGTTTGTCGCGCTTTTTGAATCGCTGAATCTGGACCATTTTTCCGCCTGGTGGAATGTCGCCATTGAGCGGGTGGACGAACCTAACCTGACCCGCGGTGGTCGAAGCGAAGTGGGTCAGTTGTCGGTTCCCGTGAACGGTCAACGGCAAACTTTCTATCTCAAGCGTCAGGCCAACTATAACTGCCGCACTCCCGGTAGCCCGATACGGGGCATTCCGGTTGCATTGCGGGAGTGGCAGAAAATAAGCTGGTTAAAAAAGCAGGGGGTCCAGACACTAGAGGTTGTCTGCGTCGGGCGGGAAAGTCTCAGAGAGGACCGGGCGATTCTGGCCACTGCCGCGCTAGAACAGTTCTCGCCTTTCGATGTATGGCTCGCCCGGCCAATGCCGGATCGTGATCGCGCCAACGGGCTTTGCGCATTGGGGCAGCTGATCGGCCGACTGCACTCCGCCGGGGTGAAACATGGCTGTCTTTACGCCAAGCATATTTATTTCTCGGATAATGATCCCACCGAATTGCGCCTGATTGATCTGGAAAAATGCAAGCGGATCTTCAGTCGCTGGGCCGGCCTGCGGGACCTGGACACGCTGCTGCGCCACAGCCCGTCTCTGACCCGGGATGAACGCCGATTGCTCTATACGGCGTACAACGAGGCGAGCCCTTATCCCTGGTCCCTGGCTTCGCTGGAGCAGGCCGTGATGCGAAGAATGTACGCTAAGGGGGCGGCTCGGGATGAATGACCCACTGACTCTGGATGCGCTGCAGCGGAGTGATCTTTCGTTGGCGGCACCGTTTTCCCTGCAGGCCACCGGGCTCGACAGCATGGTCTGTGAAGAGATTTATCGCCATCTCCCCGGCCGTCGACTGGTGTTCAGAACCCATTGGGGTGGTGCCCATGTGCTGGTGAAGCTTTTTTTTCGTCGCAAGGACTTTGCGCGCGAACGAAGTGGCCTGAAGGCCATGGAGGATGCCGGTGTTCCCTGCCCTGGAGAAGTCTGGTCCCTGAAGGACAGCACGGGCAAGCGTGGTGATTTCCTTGCCACCGCATTTCTTGAAAATGCCATCAGTCTACGTCAGGTGTATGCTTCACGGCCGCTGGAGGCGATGCTGACATTGCTGAGCGACGCCGTTGCCATGATCGGGCGTCTGCACCGTGCCGGTGTCATGCAGGCGGATATTCATCTCGATAATTTTCTTTGCAGAGATGGCGTGCTCTTTATGATCGACGGCGGTGGCATTCAGCCGCTAAAAAAACCGCTGCACAATCTCGCCATGTTCTTTGCGCAGATGGTGCCGGAATATGATCAGCTGATGCCGCAGGTGATTCAGGCCTACGGAGCCGGTGCACCGAAACCAGAACAACTGCAGCCGCTGATTGCCCGGATGCGGGAAAAACGGATTCGCCACTATTTGGCGAAGACGATCCGCGACTGTACCCAGTTTCAGCGGCTGAAGGTCAGGAGTGCTTTTGTCGTGATGGCCAGACAGCGGGTCACTGATAGACTGCTACAGGTCATCACCCAGCCGGAGGTGGCTGTGGGGCAGGCGACCTTTCTCAAGCGCGGCAATACCGCGACCGTGATGAAGCTGGCCGGTGATAGCGGTAGCTGGGTGCTCAAACGTTACAATATCAAAGACGTATGGCACGGGTTGGGGCGCGCTCTGCGGCGCAGTCGTGCCTGGATTTCCTGGCAAAATGCCCATCGGCTGGAACTGCTGGGTATTGCCACACCCAGGCCGCTGGCCATGCGGGAAAACAGGGCTGGCCTCTTTTGCCAGGGGGCGTACCTGGTTACCGAGTGGTCCAGTGGCGAAAGTCTGCAGGGCTGGCTGTTGAGGCATGGACCCGCCGGGATTCCGGATTGGCTGGACCGGGAGGTCAGTCGTCTGTTTGCTATCATGTGGCTGGGTCGAGTCAGCCACGGTGATATGAAGGCCACCAACCTGATTGTGTGCGGGGAGCAGCTCCAGTTGATCGATCTGGATGCGCTGCGCCGCCACCGCTGCAAATGGTTCTTCAAGGCTGCGTACGGTAAGGATTTACAGCGCTTTATGGATAACTGGCAAGGCAAAACCTGGCAGCATTTTGAACAGCTGTTGCGGCCCTATGCCGGTCAGTGCGGTATTAAACTCATCAATAAAAAGGTTTAACAGTGTCGACAATTGTTCTCGGTATTTCCGGTGCGCTGAATCACGATTCATCCGCAGCCCTGTATGTGGATGAAAAGCTGGTGGCGGCGGCGGAAGAAGAGCGCTTTATCCGCGACAAGCATGCCAAGGGAAAAATGCCCTATCAGGCAGCGAAATTCTGTCTGGAGTTCGCCGGTATCAAGCCGGAAGCGGTGGATGTGGTTGCCGTTCCCTTCGCAGCGATCTCGCTTTTTACCCCGGCCCGCTGGCATTTTGCCAAGCGTTATTGGTACGCGCCCGACCGGGCACTGGATGCCCTGCTCAACGGCAATCGCCGTTTCCGGCGTTATCGCAAGCGGGTTTTCAGCTTGCTGCGTGAATTGGGGATCAACCCGGCCGATGTGGAGTTTGAGCCGGTGGAGCACCACCTGGCTCATGCCTCGAGCGCCTACCACCTGAGTGGCTTCAAGGAAAAAACAGCCATCATGGGGGTCGACGGCAAAGGTGAATATGCCACCACCTTTTTTGGCTATGGCGAGAACGGAAAAATCCATAAAATCAAGGAATTCTATGACCCTGATTCCCTCGGTGGCCTGTACGGTGCCATGACCGAGTACCTCGGTTTCGAAATGCTCGACGGTGAATACAAGGTGATGGGCATGGCGCCCTACGGCGATGCCAGCAAGTATGACTTTTCCCGGTTAATCGATTTCGATGGCAAGGATTTTCGGGTCAATACCAAACTGGTCAATACCGTGGGTCTGCGCCGCTACAAGCAGGATGGCGTTGGTTTCTATTTCAGCCCGCAGCTGATTGACTGGCTCGGGCCGAAACGCGAGGGTGATATCGCCGATGAGCCCTACATCGATTATGCCGCCACCATACAGGCCCTGTTTGAAAGCGTGGTGCTCAAGCTGATGGACTATTACCTCGGCGACATTCTCCGGGAGACGGGCAAACTGGCGTTTTCCGGCGGTGGCGCGCTCAACGTGAAGCTGAATCAGAAAATTATCGCCCGGGAAGAAGTCAAGGAGCTCTATGTGCAGCCGGCTTCCGGAGATGCCGGCACGGCGGTGGGTGCTGCCTCCTATGCACTGGTGAAGCGCGGCATCCAGCCGGAGCCCATGCAGCACGTTTACCTCGGGCCGAGCTACAGCAATGAAGATTGTATTCGCGCCTGTGAGGTGCATCCGAACAAGCCCGACTACCAGTTGATTGACCAGGTTCCGCAAAAAATTGCCGCCCTGCTGACGGAGGGACATCCTGTGGCCTGGTTTCAGGGCCGGATGGAGTTCGGTCCGCGTGCTTTGGGTGGCCGCTCCATTCTGGGCTGCCCAAGTGCTCCGGGAGTAGCGAACCGGATCAATGAGCAGATCAAGTTTCGCGAACGCTGGCGACCCTTCTGTCCTAGCATGCTGGATCGCGTTGCGCCACAGATGTTCAGGATAGATCACCCGGCACCGTTCATGACGTTTACCTTCGAGGTGAACGATGAGTGGAAAACCCGAGTGCCGGAAGTCGTCCATGAGGATGGCACTGCTCGCGCACAGGCGCTCAAGCGCGAATACAACCCCCGTTACTATGAGTTAATGGAGGAGATGGAAAAGCTGACCGGCAATGGGGTGGTATTGAATACATCGCTGAATCGTCGGGGAGAGCCCATGGTTTGCTCGCCGACCGATGCCCTGAATATGTTTTTTGGTTCCGACTTGCAGTATCTGATTATGGAAGATGTGTTGGTGATAAAAGCGGGCGCATGAAGCTAAATAACGAGGGAGAATGTCAGTGCTGCAACATTTGCTAAAAGCTGCGTACAGTAGTAAGAAAAGTTTATCTTACCATTTGGTCTCTAATATATTGAGGTCTAAAAATAAAATAATAAAGAAATACCTTGGACGGAGAATTAAAAAAGCGATCAAAATTTATGCAAAAAAAACAAAAATAAATCTTGGTTTCAATAATATTATTAAAAATGAAAAAACGGAAGTTGAATGCTTTTCATCTGACTTGAATACAGCAGTAGTTTATTTTAATGCGGTGCCAGATTACATATATCCATTCTACAAAAAATATCTCTTGGATGACTCTCTGTTTTTGGATATTGGTGCAAACGTAGGTATTCATACGTTAATCGCATTGGCTGCCAACAAACATGTTTATGTTTATTCATTTGAGCCTTCGCCGAAAATATTTTCCAGGCTTGAAAAAAATATAAAAAAAAATACAGCCGACCGTGTTGAATTACATCAGCTGGCAGCTTCAAACAGCAATGGATTCGTTTTTTTTCAAGATTGTAGTGAGGAGGTAAATATTGGTATTTCGCATATTTCAAGCGAAAAAACAGGGATGAAAGTTCAGTCTGTGACCATCGACTCGTTGTTGAGCGATGTAGAGAAAAGGGTTTGTTTGGTAAAGATTGACGTTGAAGGTTATGAGCCGGGTGTTTTAGAAGGCGCAAAAAGTCGGCTTCTCAGAGATAAGCCAGTTATTACATTAGAATTTAATCGGCGTCATTATCCGCTGGAAAATATTTGTGAAAAAATTCCCTACGACCACGATATCCTTCTCTGGGAAAAAACTCGATTTGCTCCCGTTAAAGATTTCTCTGTCTTAAATAAAATCAAGAATTCCAGGGATATTGTTATTATTCCAAAATCGTAGAATTTTATTTATAGGTTTTATAAAAAATGAAAAAAAAACTAATTTTTATTCTTTCATCAAATTACAGCGGATCGCACTTCTTCTCACTTCTTTTGGGTAGTCATAGTCGTGGCGAACATCTTGGCGAACTGAAAAATATTTATAAAAGTTTTGATGCGGTTTCCTGCTATATTTGTGAGGATCTTGGTGACTGCCGCCTCTATCACAATATAAAAGAATGTCCGAAACCGGATTTATATAAGGAATTATTCTCAAGGGTCGATGATAAAGTTGAGTTTTTGGTGGACATTTCCAAAAAATCAGAATGGTTTGAAAACTTTATTCCCAGCAGTGAATACGATATTCGTCTGATTCATCTTGTCAGGGATCCCCGCGCCCTGGCGAGACGCTGGCTGATGCGTTTTGATGAAAAACAGATTGGGTTGCGTGAGCGGATCAAGCAGATCAGAAAGAATCCACTTAAAATCGGCAAGCTGCTTTTTGGCGACCTGTTGACCGTCTGTATCTACAAGTGGATTTCCCAGAATCGAAAAATGGCCGCTTTTGTGAAATCAAGTGGGTTGCCCGCCAGAATGGTTACCTACAAAGAGCTGGCGTTAAGGCCGGACGAGACGTTGGCGGATATTTGTAAATGGATCGATGTCGACTATGAGCCCGGGCAAAAGGGCTACTGGAATTTTGAGCATCACGGTACTCAGAAAAAAGAGTATGAGTGGGTCAGGGAGAAAGGCGGCGCCCAATTCTTTGATCAACGCTGGCGAGAATTTTTGACGGAGACTCAGATAGAGAGAATAGAAAAAAACCGAGATCTTCAGGCGCTGCTAAAGCAGTTTTCCTTGAGGTTTTCTTCCGAAGGACTTGATCATGCGGGGTAGAGGGAGCATCCGTGTCAAAAGGCGTCGTAGGCAACGCAGTGGTGGATCATTTCATGAATTGATCGCGGTAAAACCTTCCGGTGAAATCTTGAAGCCCTCTTTGGCCGCGATATCAATGGCAACGTGAACGAGCTTATCCAGTTTCATCCAGGCAGAGGGCTCGTTGCGAAGGGGTTTCGGCAGCCAGGTATTGGATTTCCAGTTCATGAAGTGCAGGTACATAAACTCCCGCTCGCCGTCGCTACTATTGGTCAGCTTCCCATTTTGCCAAAACCATTGCTGAGGATGATTCATGCTCCCATCCCACCATGGCATGGGAGAGAGGATTGTAGAGTATTGCTCCTTGTAGAGCGTATTTCGCTGGTAAGAAGACGATAACGACCAAAAACACTGTAGCCATTTGGGATGCTTTCGGTGCGGCAGGAATACCTTTGAAAATTTCGATTCATCAATTCCCAGGTGTTGATCGTTTTCAAGTAGTTGCTGCCAGTGCGGTATTTTTCGAAAGGCGTTGCGATATTTCTCGCTATTTCTGAGCAGGCAAAAGTGCCCTGAAATACGCCGTTCATGGTTGCTGATTACGTTATATTTCTGCAGTACGCGCTCTGTCAGAAAAGCCCTCAATTTGCCATAAATGATATCAATGTCGCCAAAGGCGAAGAAATCGTATCCGGTTAGTTGATCCTGGTGGATAAAACCCAATGCCGGCTTCAAGTCACAAAGCTTGTAGGGGTTAGCCGGGTTGAAATCAATACCCAAGTGCGAACTGGCCAGCTGTTTGTAGTCTTCAAACGTGGTTTCGATAAATTGGACATTGGCTGGACAGATTGCCGGTTTTTCGCAATCCGTATAAAAAAGCCAGTTGATATCCGGGTTATACCGGCAGCTCTCAAGATAAAAGTCGATCCACTCGGGCCATTTGCCAAAGTAGGGAATAATTTTAAGAATAGACGAAGTTCTCAAGCCGGGTTGTCACTCTGTTTGAATTATTGTTCTGAATCAGCGGCAACAGCTTTGCCCAGAGTGCTGGTGACCTGAGGCAGTTGCCAGAATTGCTCCCTGACTGCGCAATCGGAGAAATGGTTTTGTAATCGTTGGAAGATCCGATTGTGGTCGGCTTCTGTCAGCTGCTTTTGTGAAACCCGTATCAATCCTTCAGCCAGCGCGTCAGCGTCCCCGAAGGGGAACAGTTCGCCAGTGTCTCCCACGACCTCAGGACCGCCGCCGCAGCCTGAACAGATAATCGGCAGCTCTGCGGCCATGGCCTCGAGCAGAACCATGCCGAATGGCTCGTGGTCCGAGGTCAGGGCAAAGGCATCAAAGGCTCTGAAGTAGCGCCTTGCCTCAATCACGTTGCCCGGAAGCAGGACGTTGTCGCTGATATTGAGTTGAGCGGCGAGCGCCTTCAGTGGTTGCAGCAGTTTTCCGTCACCCAGCATGACCAGCAGCGCACCATCGGGAAGATTGGGCAGTGCCCGGGCAAATCCTTTTATCAGTGTCTGCGGATCCTTGTCGGGGTGCAGTCGGCCAACGCTGCCCAGTATCCAGCTGTTCTCGGGTAGCCGGAGTTTATGTCGTGCCTCCCGACGTTCAAACAGGCCCTGACGTGCGGCATCAACATCAATACGGTTGTAGAGCGTGATGATTTTTTCCTCGGGCCAGTCGGGCAGGTGGGATCGTATTTCATCGCGCACGGCATTCGAGACGGCAAGTAACGTCAATCGGGATTTGAACAGGTTCCCCATGAGGCGTCGGCCAAAGCGGTCAAAATCGCCAAATGAGTGGCGCACACTGAAAATGGGCAGTTCTGTTGCCAGTAGTCCCACATAGGCGGATTTGGCGCGGTGAGCAATACAGGCAGAGAAAGGGTATTGCCGGGCGATTTTTTTGACTTCACGGATAACGGTCAGTTTGGCGCCTGCAAGGGCTTTGCTGTTGTGGCCGAGAAAAATGACCTCATCAGAGCAAGCTTTTTTCGCGACGTCCGGGTCTGGCTCCCCGGTCATAAAAACGGTAATCACCTTATAGGGCGTATCCTTGAACAAAACGGCATACTGCCGGGCACAATCCAGAAAGGGATCGTAGTAGCAGTGGCACAGTTGCAGAATATATCGTTGATCACTGTTCATCTTTGGTTACACAAAGGCTTTTCTGGGCAATGATTTCAACTCGTAGAGTGATAATACAATAACCGGCAACCAAAAAATCAGCCAATAGCCGCGCGGTCTGGAAATCACGGAATCGAGATTGACCAGGCCCATTGTACAGGCGAATACAAATAGAACAGTGGCCACGACGGCATAGGGGTTGGCCCGCAATTTCCAGCCGGTGAGCAATACCGTCAATATCATCAGTAGCAGCAGACTGAGGCCGACAATGCCGCCTGATAGCAGGGCGCCGAGATAGACGCTGTGGTAGGCACTCCAACCGGCTAGCCCGCCTTCAGCGATATAAATGGTCGTTCCATGGCCATGGCCGAACCAGTAATGATGGAACTCCTTCAGATAGCCCGACCAAAGATCAAGCCTGGAGCTTTGTCCCTTTTCGATATAGGCATCAATGAGTGGTGCGAGAAAAATGCAGGCCGCTATCAGTAACATCAGGCCAAGCCCGATCAATAAAAACTTGGTTCTTTTATTGATGGGGGAAAAGACAATCATGGCAAAACCAAAAAACAGGGTTCCGGTAATGGCCAATCGGGTATGGGTCAATACCAGGGTGACCAGAAAAACAGTTAACCCTACCAGCAACAGCAGGACAGTGGACTTCCGCTCCCGGTTGGCCGGTTCATAGAGAAGGCTGGCGAGACAGAGAAGGGCCCCTGCGCCAAGACAAAACCCGGTTCGCACCTTGTCGACCAGGGGGCCGGGAATGGCAAACCGTCTGGTGAGGGGGTAGTCCAGATACAGGTAGTGGTAGGCTGCATAACAGGCGGCGGTAATACTGCCGACAATAATCAGCCATTTGACGAGAGACTGTAACCGGTGGCTTGCCCCGTTAAACGTAAATAAAAAAATAACCCAGAAACTGACCAGATAAAAAATATTTTTAATTGGATTGAGAATGTCGCTGCTTCTTTCTGGCTCGGACCAGAACAGGCTCAGTAAGGAAAAACCCAAAAACAGGGAGGAGGCGATTACTATTCGTGATTCAAGTAGGGCGGACCATTTGCACAGGCCTTTGACGACGATTAATGGGAAAGCAATACACACAAATAGTATAAATAATTTCAGGTGAAGGTTTTTTTCGGGGATAAAAAAAAGGCTTGTCAGCAAAAAAACAACGCTGTAAAAAAAGAGTGTTTTTGTCTTTTCTTCAAACTGTGAAGTCGCAATCATTGTGATGCTAAATCCAAAACGGTTTTTTTAGGGGAGGATGCGATAAGTCCGCTACTTCTGTTTGGTGTAGATGGTCGTCAATAAATCCTGCAGCTCATCTGTTGTAAAGGGGGAGCCCTCGCGGGCCTGGTATCCCTGAATGAAACCGGGGAGGAATCGCATGATAGCCGCCATATCTTCGGGGTAGCGAGCGGTGTGCTGGAAGTTTCGCAGTCGAAATTCCCTGTCCAGCGGCTTGCTGTATATCTTCATGTCGGCAACATCGATAAGCCCCAGGCGGTTTTCCGGGGTGACAACAATATTCCCCATGTGCAATGAGCGAAAATGGATTCCCTTCTCATGCAGCTCCCGAATAAACCTGCCCAGTTTGTTTATGATGATGAGGTCAATCTTGTCGGCCAGCTTCTTGAGTGTTTTACCGGTTAACGGGGAGTAATGCACGGCGGTTCGGTGGATGCATGAAATGCGAAACAGCTCAATCACTGTCACCGTAGGGATCCCTTTTTCGGCCAGCTTCTGCGCATTGCGAACAAACCGCTTCGAGTAAGGGTATATCCGGGCCAATGAGAAGAGGTGCCTTGCCCGGAACAACTTCAAATAGGTGCCATCGGATAAAAGCAGCACTTTTTCACCGAAAGGGTCCGCCTCAATCACGGTAGCGCCTTCCCGGAGGACCTGATACTCCTGCTTGGTCAGTTTTTTCATAACACTCCGGTCCTTGCTGCGGGCCCATTATAAAGGTCGTGCCCTATGGTAAGATACCCTCAATTTACCCTTGGATAATTCCGATGAAATTGACTGTTCCTCGCTTTGACAAGGCTCAGGTTCTGGTGGTCGGTGATCTGATGCTGGATCGCTACTGGCACGGCAATACTTCCCGGATATCGCCTGAAGCCCCGGTCCCGGTTGTCAACGTAGCCCAGTGTGAAGACCGTATGGGCGGTGCAGGCAATGTGGCCCTGAATATTGCCACGCTGGGCGCCGGCGCGTCGTTGGTGGCCGTTGTCGGGCGGGATGAAGCCGCAACTGCGTTGCGGGCCCGTCTCGATTCCGCAGGCATCCACGCGGATCTGCAAGTTTCTGCCACAAAACCGACCATTACAAAATTGCGGGTGATCAGTCGACACCAGCAATTATTGCGTCTCGATTTTGAGGAAAGTTTTGCGGCGGCGGACTGCGATCAACTGCCTGCGAAAGTCGCCTCTCTACTGGCTAATGTCGGTGTACTGGTGTTGTCCGATTATGCCAAAGGCGCACTGCAACAACCCCAGGCGTTCATTCGTGCCGCCCGGGATGCCGGTATTCCCGTGTTGGTGGATCCAAAGGGGACCAATTACGAGCGTTATCGCGGTGCTACGCTACTGACGCCCAACCTTGCCGAGTTCGAGTCTGTGGTGGGGCCCTGTGAAAATGAACAGGCATTGGAAGATAAGGGTGCCGCATTACTTGAGAAGCTGGATATCGATGCCCTGCTGATTACCCGCAGCGAGCAGGGGATGACCCTGTTGCGCAAGGGGGTGCGGGAGCTGCACCTGCCCGCCAGGGCACGTGAGGTGTTCGATGTCACTGGTGCCGGCGATACCGTTATCTCGGTGCTGGCCGCAGCGCTAGCCGCTGGTGAGAACTTGCCTGAGGCCGTGGCCATGGCCAATATTGCCGCCGGTATCGTGGTGGGCAAATTGGGCACGGCAACCGTCAGCATGCCGGAGCTGCGCCGCGCCATTCAACAGGAGCAGGGCTCCGAGCGGGGCGTGGTCAATGAAGAGCAGTTAGCTGCCGATGTGGCAGATGCTCGCGCCCATGGCGAGAGGATTGTATTTACCAACGGTTGCTTTGACATTCTCCATGCCGGCCACGTGGGTTATCTGGAACAGGCGCGGAAATTAGGTGACCGCTTGATCGTCGCGATCAATTCCGATGCGTCCGTGACCCGGCTCAAGGGTGAAGGCCGGCCGATCAATCCGGCAGACCGCCGTATGACGGTTTTGGCGGGCCTGGAGGCGGTCGACTGGGTGGTGTCTTTTGATGACGACACCCCGGAGCGGCTGCTTGAGCTGATCCGTCCTGACATCCTGGTGAAAGGGGGCGATTACAGCCGCGAGCAAGTGGTGGGGTGGCAAATTGTCGAAGGTTATGGCGGTCAGATCGCAGCCCTGGATTTTCTGGACGACTGTTCTACAACGGCTATCGTCAGCAAAATTCAGAAAAAGTAAGCGGTTACTTACTTGCTGTTTCCTGGAGCTGTTGCCCGGATAGCTTTGTCAATATTATCCCGCAGGTGAGCGGGGTTGATGGTGCCGATAATCGCACTGCTCACGCCGGGATGCTGAAAAATCATCTGAAAGGTTTTTTGCACGGGATCTTCCCCTGTCGACAAGGCGGCGTGGCCGCTGGCCAGCGCTTTCTTGATCAGGACGCCTCTGTGCTGTGCCAGGCAATAATCGACCACCGGCAATTCGTGGTCGTACTGAAGATTCCAGGTCACCATGACTGCATCGGATTTTTCGGCGGCCAGCAGCCCCCCCTCGACGGTTTTTGTGGACATGCCGAAGGCGCGAATTTTCCCCTCTGCCTTGAGCTGGGCCAGCATGTCCAGGGTGCCGTAGTCCCGTATGATGGCCTCATCGTTACCATCGGAATGAACCAGCACAATATCGATCATTTCCGTGCGTAGCCGTTGCAGGCTGCGCTCGATGCTGAAGCGGGTATGCTCCGGGGTGAAATCAAAGAACGACTTTCCCTGCTCGAACTCCTCGCCGACCTTGCTGCAAATGACCCATGCCTCCCGCTGTCCTTTCAGCAGCTGGCCCAACCGGGTTTCACTGGTGCCGTAGGCGGGCGCGGTGTCGATCAGGTTAATACCCTGTTCCCGGGCGATGCCGATGAGTTGGGCGGCCTGTTGATCATCCGGTATGGCAAAGTTGTTGGGGTATTTCACACCCTGGTCACGGCCGAGTTTTACGGTGCCGAAACCGAGAATACTTACGTCGATACCGGTGTTTCCAAAGGGTCTTCTGGGCAGCACCGCTATGCTCCAAAAACCGTATGCCACGGCGTGGGCGCCAGTGGTGGGTGTCCAAGAAAACCAAGCTCTGGGATAGGTGCTGCTGAAGGTTGCAGTAGGGATTGTCCCTGTATCAGGGCAATGGCTTCGTCGGCAAGGTTGGGTGTCAGGGTCAGCTTGGTGGGCCAGGCGACCATGACATTCGGGCAGTTTTCTGCCCGGGAGACAAACGCTTTATCGGGGCGGGCAAAATTGCGTTGCCGGGGTTCGGCGCGGTCTACCCGCAAGGTTGCCCACTGTGCGCTGCCGAGATCGACCCAGGGCATCAACGCAGTGAGCTCCTGTCTGGCGGTCCCGATCAGTTGCTCAGCTGTTTGGTGAACACCCTTCTCTGCCAGGCTCCCCCCCAGGTACCAGACCTGTGCGCCGTCAGCGCAGGGGTGGCTGGAGATTGTCAGTCGGGGTGTGGTTTCTGCCCCCAGGCAGTGACCATAAAAGCGGTGTGGATAATGGTGTTTGATCATGACCTGATGCAGTGGTCGGCGCTGCATTTTTGGAGCGGTGATGCCGAGTTCGTTGAGCATGGCTTCATTGCCCTGCCCCGCAGTCAGCACAAACTGGCGAGCGTCAAGCCGTCGGGTCTGCTGGTCGTGCTCAATATGGATGGCCACGGATTGGTCGCTGTTACGCAGCCAATGGGCATGCTGCCAGTCAATATGAAAAATGCGTTCGGCGCAGTTATCGACCAGCGCCTTGACCACGGTGGGCACATCGAGAACCATATCCACCAGCTGGTAGAGGCTGCCCTTGAATGCATTGTGCTGGAAAATGGCGGGACGGTCTTTTTTGGCGACCTTGTTGACTCGCCCACGGGTCGCCTTGCTGGCGAGGAAGGTGGTCATCCGCGACAGTGCACTGCTGCTGGACCACAGATAAAAATGATCGCTGAGAATGGCTGCCCCGCGGAGGTCAACGTCGCCTTCGCCCGCCAGGCAGGATCGCCAGTGGTTCGGCATATCCGCAATGGCCTCCGAGGCACCGGTGATACTGCCGCTGAGGGTATATTTGATACCGCCGTGAATCATGCCCTGGCTGGCAGCGGTCTGATCGCCACCCAGCGCAGTTTGTTCAAGCAGTATCGCGTTGTAGCCAGCCTTGACCAGCCTGTTGAGTAACCAGAGACCGGCGATCCCTCCACCAATAATGGCGATATCGCAACTGAGGTCGGTGTGGTTTTGGCTTTTTTCCATAGAAAATAGAGGGTCTTGTTGCTGCTCGCCGAGCGATGAGTGGTGGGCCCGTCAGCCATTTGCTTTTGACAGGCCTGAAAGGCGCTAGTATACCCTGCCCAATATCTTTATGCTTTCCGCAAATCCGCCCATTACCGGGCAGGCAGGAGACAGTTTTTTGGCACGTTTTTTTTACTCAGCATTGTTCTATCTGCTGATACCCCTGATCCTGATACGCCTGCTGTGGCGAAGTGCCAGAGCCCCGGAGTATCGCCGGCGCTGGCTGGAGCGCTTTGGTTATGTGCCGGGCATTGATCAAGCTCAGACAGCAAAAACTATCTGGGTTCACTCGGTTTCGCTGGGAGAGACCCTCGCTTCAGTGCCGATGATTCGCCGGCTTCAGCAGCGCTATCCCGAGGCGCAACTGGTGGTGACCACCATGACGCCGACCGGCTCAGCCTGCGTCAAAAACACGTTCGGCGACAGGGTCTACCACGTTTATGCTCCCTATGACCTGCCCTGTGCGGTGAATCGTTTTTTGCGACGGGTCCACCCGGACTTGTTGATCATCATGGAAACCGAGCTCTGGCCCAACATGATTCACGGCTGTGCCGATCAAAATATCCCTGTGGTGCTGGCCAATGCCCGCCTGTCGGAAAAATCAGCCCGTGGCTACCGACGATTTGCCGCTCTGACGGAGCCCATGTTGCAGTGTATTGATAGCGTTGCTGTGCAGCACGAAGAAGACGGCAATCGCTTTCTGTCGCTGGGTTTGCCTGCATCACAATTGGCTGTGATAGGAAATATCAAGTTTGACCTGACACTGGATGAGCCATTGCGGACCAGGGCTGCACAACTCCGGGTCCAATGGCAGGCTGGGTGCCGACGTCCGGTTCTGTTGGCCGCCAGCACACATCGCGGGGAAGATGATATTTTACTGGATGCTTTTGAGCGGATCCGCCAACAATTCCCGGCGGTGTTGTTGGTGCTGGTGCCGCGGCACCCGGAGCGTTTCGACGAAGTGGCACAGCGCTGTCTGGCCAGGGGGCTAAATGCCGTGCGTCGCAGTAGTGGCAAGTCCCCTGCGAAGACGGATCAGGTGCTGATCGGCGATACCATGGGCGAACTGCTGGTGTTTTTTGGCGCCTGCGACATAGCCTTTGTCGGCGGCAGTCTGGTGCCCACCGGCGGCCACAACCTGATTGAACCGGCAGCCTGGCAGGTGCCGGTATTGAGTGGGCCACACCTGTTTAATTTTGCCGATGTCTCGAGATTGTTGCTGGAGGCCGGCGGCATGGCCATCTGCAAAGATGCCCGGTCAATTGCCAATACCGTGATAGGGCTGCTGGGCGATCCCGGTGCTGCCGCCCGAATGGGGGAGGCAGCAAAAGTTGTGGCCGAGAAGAATCGCGGTGCGCTTGATCGGTTATTGGCAGTTATCGAACGCCAGCCTTGGTAACATTGATGGCTGGATCCAGCCAGGCATTGAGCTGATAAATGTCTTCCGGACTCAATTGACCGGCCACTTCCTTCAGGCGCAACAGGCTGTCGATATAATCGAAACGGGCGTTGGCGTAGTCACGGCGCGCCTGGTAGAGGTTTTGCTGGGCCAGCAACACATCGACAATGTTGCGGGTCCCCGCGTCGTAGCCAGCTTGGGTCGCTTCCAGCGCACTGGCTGCCGAAGTGATGGCCTGGTTTCTGGCATTCACCCGGGCCTTGTCGGTGAGGACCGACAGGTGCTGAGAACGGGCTTGCTGCACAGTATTGCGTTGTGCGCCGGTAAAGATCTCCTTTGCTTCAACGGATCGATGGAAAGCCTGCCGGCGCTCAGCGCTGACCAGACCCCCGGTAAAAATGGGAATAGTCAGCTGCAGCCCCACCACATGGCCGTCCTGCTTGGTTTCCGACGGGCTGATGTAATACGGGTTGGGGGGATCACTGATATCCCGCCCTCTAAATTCACTTTTTGATTTATCGTCAAAATAGGATATCGAGCCAGACAAGGTGGGGGCATGTTCGTATTTTTTTGAGGTGGCGTTTTCTTCAGCCGCATCCCGCTGGTATTTGGTAGCCTGCAGTGTGAAGTTATTCTGCAGGGCAAATTGAACCCAGTCTTCGCGGCTGAGGGGTTGGGGGTCGACAATGGGGAAGTCCGGCATCAGACCCGCCAGCTGTTCATATCGCTGGCCGGTGAGCACGGTTAAACCCTCAAAGGCGATATCCAGCGCACCGCGGATTTCCAGGGTGTTCACCTTGGCACTATCAAAGGCCGCCTGGGCCTCGTGGACATCGGTGATGGGCAACAGGCCCACTTCGAAGCGCTCTGTGGTTTGTTCGAGCTGACGCTGGATGGCTTTTTGTTCGGCCAGGGCGGTTTCCAGGTTTTCCCTGGCCCTCAGAACCTCAAAATAGGCGTCGGCAGTGCGGAGGATCAGGAGCTGCTGGTCAGCGGCAAACTGCAGCCGGGCCTGTTCGCTGAGGGCTTTGCCCTGCTGGAAGGTGAACCAGGCGGGCAGGTCGAAAATGGGCTGTGTCAGGCTGATGGAATAGCCCTTGGTATCCGTATCCGTATGACCCTCGCGGCCAAAGACAGCGCCCTGCCCCAGCACGGTGGTATTTGCCCCGTCAGACTCCAGCTCTTCGTACTCGCCGCTTGCCGTAATTTGTGGCAGTAAGCCGGCACGGGCAATATTTTTTGATTCGCTGCCCGCCCGGAACGCGGCCTGGGCTGCCCGCAGTTGCGGGTCGTGTTCCACCGCCTGTTCATAAATTTGAGACAGCGTTTCGCCGACGGCAAATGGGCTGATCAAAACCAGTGCCAGACAGCGTAGATGTTTCAAGGGGTGCATCGGAAATCCTTCCATCAGGTGGCTTGTCAGCGCGAGAGTCTAGCAGATTTTCGGCGCTGGAACATGGCTCTGTCCGTAGAACAGGGCTTTCGAAATGGTCTGCGCGGCTGATGAGATTTCAGGCATTGTGAATGCTGGGAGTGACATGAATTTGAGCCGAGAAAGTTGCCGGCTGGGTGTTTATTGACGACGGGTGGTATTTGTGGAGAGTGCCCTGCTTGGAACCCCGGTCGTCAAGGGCCGTTGATTGCCCCTTGAAAGCATGACCCGCCAATGGCTATCGGTTACAGTACCAAAAGAAGAGGGGGGTTGGTTATGTCCAAAGCGGATCGCTATACAGGGAAGGATGTCGAGGTGCTCGGCCGCGAACAGCTGTTTCGTGGCTTTTTCTCGATGATAAAACTGACCCTGCGGCATAAACTGTTCTCCGGTGAATGGTCAGAGCCCATTGTGCGGGAGTTATTCGAGCGGGGCAGTTGCGTGGGTGTGCTGCTCTATGATCCCCGACATGAACTGTTGGCCCTGGCGGAGCAGTTTCGTGTGGGGGCGCTGGAGGATGCCGAAAGCCCCTGGTTATACGAGGTGGTTGCCGGGATGGTTGAACCGGGCGAGCAACTCGAAGAGGTGGCCAGGCGCGAGACCCTTGAAGAGGCGGGCCTGACTCCCGATCGGTTGCTGCCAATCTGTGATTACTGGGTCAGCCCCGGTAATACCAGTGAGCGCATGTATCTGTTCTGCGCGCTGCTGGACTTGAGCTCAGCGGGCGGTATTTACGGGCTGGATCACGAGTCGGAGGACATCAGGCTCCATGTCATGCCAAGAACCGAAGCGTTTGCCCGACTGGACGAGGGGCAGTGCAATAACGCCGCTACTATGATTAGTCTGATGTGGTTGCGAATGAATTACCCGCATTTTGTGTGACAGATTGCGCCATTTTTGATGCCGAGAAAGTGAAGTTGGCAAAAACGTGACTGAGCACTGTGATTTCGAAGATGAAAGTACGTTACAAAGTAGACCTGATCGGGTACATGGCCGAGTGTGACGCAAATTACCTGCGGCTCATGAAGCTGTTTCCCGATATGGCGAACGGTGGCGAGCGCAGAATCGGTCTGCGTCACAACGGCGAGCATGTTTTGCGATTGATTGCACGCGAGCAGACCGCTTACACCACGCTGCTTGAACTGTCTCAGGGAGCCCGGGATGGTGGTAGCGATGGTTGGTTCAAACTGCCGATACTGATGCTGCGTCTCTATCACGATGCCCGTGTTGCGGAGGTGTTGTCCTGGGAAGGTGTCCGGCAAATCAGGCCCCGTTACGATTATCCCAACCGGCAGATGTACCATCAGGATGAAAAGGCACAGTGGAATCGTTTTTTGGGAGATTGGTTATCCCATTGCCTGAAATATGGTTATCATCTGGAGCCGTTATTCGGCGAAACGCCATACGGATGAAACTGGCTGGATTGCCATTGCCAGTGAGCATTAAAAGGGAGTCGAATCACCTTGCAGCACAGCACCCGGCACATTGCCCGAATCCTGCAATTATCGGATAGCCATCTCGGGCCCGGCCGTGATTTTAAATTGGCAGGCATCAACACCTACCAGAGCCTTGGTCAGGTGCTGGAGGCCTTGCCCGGCGAGGATGTGGTCCCTAATCTGTTGGTGGTGACCGGGGATATTGCCGGTCACGGTGATGAAGGCGCATACCATTTGTTCAATGAAGTCATGGCAGAACAACCCCGGTCTTTTGCCTGGCTGCCGGGCAATCACGACGACTTTCCCCTAATGCGTCAGGTACTGCATCAGCCGTTCAGGCGAGTCGTCGAGCTGGATAACTGGGTGGCAATTTTCCTGGTCAGTGCCCAGGCGGGTGAGGTGGCAGGGCAACTGGCAGATGCCGAGTTGGCTGAGCTGGCAGACCTGCTGCACCGTTATCGCGATCGCCATGTGCTGTTGTTTATGCATCATATGCCGGTTGAGATCAGCTGCCAGTGGCTCGACAAACACCGGGTTGCCAACCATCGTCAACTGGCTGAACTGGTGGCCGGGTTTCCCGGGGTCAAAGCACTTTTTGCCGGTCATGTGCACCAGGCATTCTCGACCTCCTGGCAGGGGATCGGGGTACACAGTGCGCCGTCGACCTGTTTTCAGTTTGCCCCTGGCAGTGATGGCTTCGAGTTGTCCGAACACCCCCCCGGCTATCGCTGGATTGATCTGTACGCCGATGGTCACCTGAAGACCGGTGAGGGGTTTGTTTCCGGGGCTGAGCAGCAGGTGGATCATCGTTGCAGTGGCTACTGATATATTCTGACTGCGGTTGCGGCGGGGTATCAACCACAGCCTGTCACTGCCGGTCGATAGCGTTATAATCTCCGGTCTGGTCCTGCAGGTTGTATGTCAATCATGTCTCTTGTTTACATTCATGGTTTCAATAGTTCGCCCGCTTCACTCAAGGCGCGCCAGACTGCGGCATGGTTGGAAAAAAACTGCCCGGACGTCTCTTTTTTCTGTCCCGCTCTGTCCAATGATCCGGCCAGGGCAATCGGTCAACTTCAGGCGGAAATAGAAAAAGCGGACGCGCCGGTGGGGTTGGTGGGCAGTTCAATGGGTGGTTACTATGCCACCTGGCTGGCTGAAAAATACCGGCTTAAAGCGGTGCTGGTGAATCCCGCTGTAAGACCGTATGAATGGATGGGGGAGTATCTGGGTGTCAATGCCAACTACCATACCGGCGAGCGCTATCAGCTGGAGCAACGCCATGTGGATGCGGTGAAAAACCTGGATGTCCCGGAGTTGCAGCATCCCGCCAATTACTGGGTGCTGCTGCAAACCGGTGATGAGGTGCTGGATTACCGGCTGGCCGAATCCAGATACAACGGCTGTCGCATGACCATTGAGCAGGGCGGTGATCACAGTTTTCAACACTATGAGCGTCACCTGCCTGCCATTATCGAATTTTTGGGGTTAGCAACCGGGGTTTCATGAATAAATATACCGCTGAAGATATTGAAGTTCTCACAGGTCTCGACCCGGTCAGAAAACGTCCGGGGATGTACACGGATACCTCTCGCCCCAACCACCTGGCCCAGGAGGTTGTCGACAACAGTGTCGACGAAGCTCTTGCCGGCCACGCCAGCAAAATCGACGTCACTCTCTACCGCGACGGTTCGCTTTCGGTGGCCGACAACGGCCGCGGCATGCCCGTGGATATTCATCCCGAGCAGGGGTTGCCGGGGGTTGAGGTGATCCTTGCCACGCTGCACGCGGGGGGCAAATTTTCCAACAAAAATTATCAGTTCTCCGGCGGTCTGCACGGTGTGGGTGTCTCGGTGGTCAATGCGTTATCCAGCAAGCTGGAGGTGACGATTCGCCGCGATGGCCGGGTTTATCGCATGGGTTTTGCCGGCGGTGACAAGGTTTCTGACCTGAAAGTGGTGGACAGTTGTGGCCAGCGCAATACCGGTACCGAGCTGCGCTTTTTACCGGATCCAAAATACTTTGATACGGTCAAGTACTCGGTTTCCCGCTTGCGGCATGTGCTGCGAGCCAAAGCGGTGCTCTGTGCGGGGCTGACGGTAAATTTTACCGACGAGAACAGCGGTCAAACCGAAAGCTGGTGTTACGAGGATGGCCTGGCCGATTATCTGCAGGGGGCGACCACTGGCTGGGAGGTGCTTCCGATAACCCCTTTTACCGGCAGTTACTCGTCCGAGAGCGAGGCCGTGGATTGGGCGCTGCAGTGGCTGCCCGATGGCGGTGAGTTGACCCAGGAGAGCTACGTTAATCTGATACCCACCACGCAGGGTGGCACTCACGTCAATGGCTTGCGCACTGGTTTGCTGGAGGCCCTGCGGGAATTCTGTGAGTTTCGCAATCTGCTGCCGCGCGGTGTCAAGCTGGCGCCGGACGATATCTGGGAGAAATGCTGTTTTGTCCTCTCCTCCAAACTGGCAGACCCGCAATTTTCCGGCCAGACCAAAGAGCGCCTTTCCTCCCGTGAGGCGGCGGCATTTGTATCGGGCGTTGTGAAAGATGCTTTCAGCCTGTGGCTGAACCAGCACACGGAAGATGCCGAGCAGCTGGCAGAACTCTGTATCAACAATGCCCAGCGGCGACTCAAGGACAGCAAGAAGGTCGCGCGCAAGCGCATTACGGCCGGACCGGCGCTGCCTGGCAAGCTGGCAGACTGCTCCAGTGGCAGCCCCGAGTTGTCGGAGCTGTTCCTGGTGGAGGGCGACTCCGCCGGCGGCTCCGCCAAGCAGGCCCGCAACCGGGAGTTTCAGGCGATCATGCCGCTGCGGGGAAAAATTCTTAATACCTGGGAAGTGGACAGTCAGGAAATCCTCGCCTCCCAGGAGGTACACGATATCTCTGTGGCGTTGGGTATCGACCCGGCCAGTGAGGGGCTGGAGGCACTCAGGTACCACAAGATATGTATTCTCGCCGATGCGGATTCAGACGGTTTGCACATTGCCACCTTGCTGTGCGCCCTGTTTGTGCGGCACTTCCGGCCACTGGTGGCGGCGGGGCACGTGTATGTGGCCATGCCGCCCCTGTATCGGATTGATGTGGGTAAAGACGTGTATTACGCGCTGGATGAAGGGGAAAAGAGGGGGCTGCTGGATCGCATTGAAGCGGAGAAAAAGCGCGGCAAAGTCAATGTGCAGCGATTTAAGGGGCTGGGTGAAATGAACCCCATCCAGTTGCGCGAGACCACCATGGATCCGGACACCCGCCGGCTCGTTCAACTGACCATTGAAGCCGGTGACGATACCAATAGCCTGCTGGACATGCTGTTGTCGAAGAAGCGGGCGTCAGACCGCAAGGCCTGGCTGGAGCTGAGCGGCAATCTGGCGGATGTCTAGGCCCTGGCCAATGAGTAAGTGCGCGGTATGATTCGACGGAATGTTTCCGGGGAGAAAATTCCATGAAAAAGCTACAGATGTTTCTCCGCTGGAGTCTGATCAGCGTTGCGCTGCTGGTAGTTGTGGTGCTTTCACTGCTGCCGTTTATGATTCGCTGGCAAGGCACTGTCTGGCTTGAGCAGCAAGGGCTGGATGCCGATATCGGTTATGTGGAAATCCGCCCGATGCTGGGCACGGTGCAAGTGAACAACGTCCACATCCAGTCTCCCGACGGTGAGCGATTGATACTCGACCAGCTGTTGTTCGATATTGCCTGGAACCCCCTCTTTGAAAACAGCCTGGACATTGAAGAGGTATCCATTGAAGGGTTGACGCTTGATCTGGCGATGACGCCTTCCGGTCTGCGTGTGGGCGGTATCCCATTGCCCACCGACGAGGCCGCGCCGGATACAGCGGGCCCGCCACTGTTTGAGCGATTGGCGCTGGATCAGTTTCAGCTTCGCGATCTGACATTTTGTTACCTCCCGATGAATGAGCGCGGTGAACAGCAGGCGAACCAGTGTGCCGGGCTGGATGCATTGCGGCTCAGTGACCTCACCATAGCATTGGGTGAGATGCCCTCACTGTCGCTGCCCGGCGTATCACTCCGTGGGCTGCGCTGGTTTGACCGGCTTGACCCCCTGCAACTGGCGGCGGTCGAGTCACTGTCCGTCACCGGTCTGAGCAGTCCCGATATGACTCGCTGGCAGTTGGAGACGGTCAATCTTCAGTCGCTGGCTCTGTTGCCGGGGGACACGCCTGCCGTGCAACTGAATGAGCTGGTGTTGACCGGTTTCAACCTTGCGGAAGATGTGGAACTGAATTCCGTATCGCTTGATGCCCTTGCTGTCGGGCTGGCACTCGACCAGACCAATGGTCTGACATTTGCGCCGGCACTGCTGAAACGCGTGGGCCAGCTCTCGCCCGAGACCGCTTCCCAGGGGGCTGTCGATGCGAGTGGCGAGGCAGACGACAGGCAGATCAGGCTGAAGCAGTTTGCCCTGCGGCAACTCGACATTGCGGCTGACCGACCACTATTGTCTGCCGGCAAACTGCGGTTCAGCGATATGCGGTTGGCAGGTGCAGCGGTGGCGGTGGATACCCTGGCCCTCGGCCATCTCAACCTGCTCCCCGGTGCAGAGGAGGCACTGGCGTTGGACAGTCTTGAGGTGCGGGGGCTTGATGTGAACCGGGATGTCGCTATCGCCGGACTGACGCTGGGCGACCTTCAGGTGCGCCTGGAGACCGGCCCGCAGGGTGCACTGGTGTTTGCTCCGGCGTTGATCAATCAGCTTGCGCTGACGCCGGAAAAAAATGATGGTGTCGCGGAGGGTGTTGAACCGCCAGCGGAGGAACCCGTTGCCATGGGTTTTGAGATGGGTGATCTGCAACTGGGATCGCTGGCCGTTTTCGCCGATCGTGAGTTACTGTCGCTCGATGCGCTCGGTCTGCAACAGTTGAAACTTGCCGGCGATCAGGTCGAGCTGGCCCGGCTGGAGGTGTCCACGGTGGATTTTCTTGCGCCCGCCCCGGGTACCGCCAAGGTGAGTCACTATGTGCAAATCCCCCGGTTATCCCTGGACAACCTGGCAAAAAATTCCGGTACGCTCAGTCTCGGGAAACTCCAGATAGACGATCCCGAGATCTTTGTGCACCGCAATGCCGATGGCATGCTGTCGATGTTCAGCGAGCTCGCCGTTTTGCTGGGGCAGGATGACGAGCCGGCTGCGGGTGGGTCAGAGGATTCTGCACCGCAACCCGCCACAGAAAACGCGCCGCCGTTAAAGCTGCAACTGGCGTCTCTGACGATTGGCGAGCAGGGCCGGTTGCACGTATTGGACGAAAGTGTGTCGCCGCCGCTGGATCAACACTTTACTGACGTTGATGTAAGGGTCAGCCATCTTGGCGGTGACAGACCTGATACCTCTGCTGATGTGAATCTGAATATGGCTCTGAATCAGTTTGGTGCGCTGTCCCTGGCAGGCCAGATTGCCCCCTTTGGCGACACCATAAGCACAGATCTCGAAGGGGAGATCAAAGGCATTGATGTGCGCGACATTTCCGGTTACGCAAAAAAATTCAGCGGTTATCACCTCGACCAGGGGCTGGTAGATGTCGACATGAGTGTCGATATTCTTGAAGATACCATTGATGCGGTGGTCACCACCCGCTTCCACAAGCTGCAGGTATCACCGGTGAGCAAAGCCGACCTTGAAGCGGGTGCCGCTGAGCTGGGCGTACCGCTGGAGTTCGCTCTGTCATTGTTGCGCGATAAAAATGGCATGATCGAATTGAAGCTGCCGATTAGCGGCAATATCAATTCGCCGACTTTTTCCATCAGGCATATTGTCAACAAGGTCATGTTCAAGGTGATTAAAGAGACGGTGATCAATTATTACCTGCCTTTTGGGCTGGTGGTGAAGACGTTGGTTGGCGACAGCCTGGCCGGGATGGGGTTTGAGCCGGTGGTCTTTGCGCCGGGTACGGCGGCATTGGATGATGCCGGCGAGGCTAATCTCAACCGTCTCTCGGACATGCTGCAAAAACGCCAGCAGCTGCAATTGGTGTTCTGTGCGCCCGCTACCCTGCAGGACTGGGCCGCGCAATTTTCACCGGATGAGCTGGCAAGTCCGCAGTCATCAGAGGAAAATCCCCCGCCTCCCGACATCACGGCAGAGCAATCTGCCGGGTTGGCCGCGCTGGCCAATCAGCGCACCGCAGCCGCCAAGCAGTACCTGATTGATCGGGGTATTGATCAGGGGCAGATGGTCCTCTGTACTGGAAAACTTGATCAGACCAGTACCCTGCGCCCGGAGATGTCCATTACCGTTGGCCAGTAATCCATAACCGCAAACCCGTTGTCACCGCACGAGCAGTAAAATTTATGACAGAGACCACCATCATTAATCCGGCGATTGAACAGATACCGCTGCGCAGCTATACCGAAAAAGCCTACCTTGATTACTCCATGTATGTGATTCTCGATCGGGCATTGCCGCATATCGGTGATGGCCTGAAGCCGGTTCAGCGGCGAATCATCTATGCCATGAGTGAACTGGGGCTCAAATCCACGGCCAAGCACAAGAAATCCGCCCGCACTGTGGGTGACGTCATCGGTAAATTCCATCCCCATGGGGACAGCGCGGCTTACGAGGCGATGGTATTGATGGCGCAACCGTTCTCCTACCGCTACCCACTGGTGGACGGCCAGGGTAACTGGGGCTCCTCCGATGACCCAAAATCCTTTGCTGCAATGCGTTATACGGAATCGAAGCTGGCGCATTTTGCCGAGCTGCTGTTGGCGGAATTGGCCCAGGGCACGGTTGACTGGAAAGCCAATTTTGACGGTACCCTCGATGAGCCCATTACACTGCCGGCCCGTGCTCCCCATGTGTTATTGAATGGTACGACCGGTATTGCCGTGGGCATGGCCACAGATATTCCACCGCACAACCTGCGGGAGCTGATCAGTGCCTGTGTGCATTTGCTGGATCAGCCCGGCGCTACCACGGCGGAATTGTGCGAGCATATACAGGGACCGGATTATCCCACCGAAGCGGAAGTTATCACGCCCAGGGAAGACATCCTGAAAACCTATGAAACCGGCCGGGGTAGCCTGAAAATGCGCGCTGTCTGGCAATCAGAACAGGGCGATATTATCGTCACCGGGCTGCCTTTTCAGGTGTCAGGCGCCAGGGTTCTGGAGCAGATTGCCGCCCAGATGCAGGCCAAAAAGTTGCCGATGGTTGCGGACTTGCGCGATGAATCCGATCACGAGAACCCGACCCGACTGGTGATTGTACCCCGCTCCAACCGGGTTGATCTGGACGGGCTGATGCAGCATTTGTTTGCCACCACGGATCTGGAAAAGAACTATCGGGTTAACCTGAATATGATCGGGGTGGACGGTCGCCCGGAAGTGAAGCCCCTCAATAAAATTCTCACCGAGTGGCTCGCCTACCGCATGGGTACTGTGCGCCGCCGGTTGCAGTTTCGGTTGGACAAGGTGGATCACCGGTTACACCTGCTGGAAGGCCTGTTGATCGCATTTTTGAATATTGATGAAGTGATTCACATTATTCGCAGTGAGGATGAGCCAAAACCGGTATTGATCCAGCGTTTTGGCCTCAGTGATATTCAGGCAGAGTACATTCTCGATACCAAACTGCGCCAACTGGCCCGCCTGGAGGAAGTTCGCATTCGTGCCGAACAGGAAGCGCTGGCGGCGGAGAAGCTCGAGCTGGAAAAAATTCTCGGTTCCGCAAAGCGTCTCAAGACGCTGGTGCGCAATGAATTGCTGGCCGTGGCCGATGAATTCGGCGATGAGCGCCGCTCACCGCTGACCCGTCGCGAGGAAGCCAAGGCATTTTCTGAAACCGAACTGTTGGTGTCCGAGCCGGTAACCGTGGTGTTATCGGAGAAGGGCTGGATACGCTCTGCCAAAGGCCACGAGGTCGATGGCACATCACTCAGCTACAAATCCGGCGATCGCTTTCTCTGTGCGGCCAGGGGGCGCAGTAACCAGTCGGTGGTTTTGCTGGACTCCACCGGTCGAACCTATTCGTTGGCGGCCCACAGCCTGCCCTCGGCCAGGGGCCAGGGTGAGCCGGTCACCGGTCGCCTCAACCCCCCGTCCGGGGCCGGTTTTGTGAGCGTGATCATGGGCGAGGATTCGCAGCAGGTGCTGATGGCAACTGATGCCGGTTACGGTTTTATGGCCAATCTGGCAGACCTGCACAGTAAAAACCGGGCGGGTAAAACGACCCTGACGATTCCCAAGGGCGGTCGAGTCATAAAACCGGTGGCGATTTCTGACCGTGAAAACAGTCTGGTGGTGGCCGTCAGCAACGAGGGCCGTATGCTGGCGTTTCCGTTGGCGGAACTCCCCCGCCTGGCGCGAGGCAAGGGAAACAAGATACTCAGTATTCCCTCCTCCCGAGTTCAGTCCCGGGAAGAGTTTATGGTGGCGGTGGCGGTCGTGACCCCGGCGCAGCAATTGCTGGTGTTTTCAGGTAAACGGCATCTGAACATCAGGGCCAGCGATCTTGAGCATTACCGTGGAGAGCGGGGCCGCCGCGGCAACAAGCTGCCCCGGGGCTTCCAGAAAGTGGACAGGGTGGAGGTGGCCGGCAATGATTAGCCCCGGTTTGGGCGTGTTGCCCTCACATGGCTGTTTACCAGCTAAGTGATTTTCATTATATTTAAAACGGTTAGAGCGGGGCTGCGGCCCACCGTATAAATCTTGTCCAGAGGATGAACAGATGGATAATAATAAGGTGTTGCTGGTTATTGCGTCGCTGTTACTGCCACCACTGGCGGTGTTCCTGAAAAAGGGTGCCGGTAAGGATTTGGTGATCAATATTGTGCTCTGCCTGTGCTTCTGGGTACCGGGTATCCTGCATGCGCTTTGGGTGACGTTGGCCTGAACCGAATATTGGCAGGGGGCAGAAAACCCGCATGGCATTCAGTCAATACAAGGTGATGGCCATCAGTGAGGGCGCCCTGGGAACGATTTTTCTTGGCGCGTCCGGCTTCCCCCTGAAAAAGATGGAAACGGTCCTCAATGAGCAGGCGGCCGACGGCTGGCAACTGGTTTTTCAGGTGGTGGAAAGGCGTCGCCTCTGGCTGTTCTGGGCACGGGAAACCGTCATCGTCACCCTGGGCAAATAACCGGTGTCTTTCCGCGACGAACAATACCGGGAAGACCAGCTTCGCAACCGAATTGCGGAACTCCCCGCAGAGCAGCGCAGGGTTTTTCACGGGCGTATGGCGAGACGTCTCAAAGATCCGGACAGCTATGCGGTGCTGAACTATTTGTTTATCGCCGGGCTGCACCATTTTTATCTCAGGCGCTGGTTTCGCGGCGCAGTCAATCTGGCTGTTTTTCTGGCCGGTATGGCCTGCCTGTTCACGGGTCAATGGCGCTGGGGACTTGGTTTGCTGTTCGTGATTACCTTGATTGAATTGCCAGCGCTGTTCTGTTCTCAGCGCATTGTATTGCGATATAACAACGACCTGGCTGAATCGCAGTTAGCGGAGACTGGTCACAGTCAGAACTGATTTTTTACTTAATGGAGCGTGTGATGGAAACGATAGGAAATGCCATTATTTTTTATGGCCTGAAGGTTGTTATGGCAGCCGTTATCTTTTTTGTGGGTAAATTTCTGGCGGGCTGGCTGAGGGGCCTGGTAGCCGGTTTGATGAAAAAGAAAGACATGGATGTGGCGATTCAGCAGTTTGTCTCTACGCTGGTTTACTACGCACTTCTGACCTTTGTCTGTATTGCAGCACTGGGTCAGCTGGGTATACACACGGCCTCCCTGGTGGCCGTGGTGGGTGCCGCCGGTCTCGCCATCGGCCTGGCTTTACAGGGCGCGCTGGCCAATTTTGCCGCCGGTGTCCTGATTCTGATTTTCCGCCCCTTTCGTGTTGAAGACTATATCGAGGCGGCAGGGGTCAGCGGTACGGTGTCGAAAATACTGGTGTTTACCACCGAGCTGAACACCCCGGACAACAAACGGATTGTGATTCCCAATGGCCAGGTGATGAGCGGCACCATTACCAACTACTCCACCCACGATACCCGCCGGGTCGACCTGGTTATCGGTATCAGTTACGGCGATGACATCGACAAGGCCAAGGCGGTGCTGCGTGAAGTGGTCGAAGCGGATGAGCGTGTGCTGGCAGATCCGGCGCCGAATATCGCGGTTACCCAGCTGGCGGACAGCAGTGTCAATCTGATAGTCCGGCCCTGGGTTGCCACGGGTGATTACTGGGGGGTCTACTGGGATCTCACCGAGGCCATCAAGAAACGCCTTGATAAGGAAGAGATTTCCATTCCTTTCCCGCAGCGCGATGTGCATTTGTACCCGGCATCCGATAATGCTTGAAGGTCAAATGCTGAAGGCCCCTGTCAAGGGGCCTTTTTTGTTCTATAAATAGAGAGGCACACATGGGTATTCTTTCCTGGATTGTACTTGGCCTGGTGGCCGGAATTCTTGCCAAATGGATCATGCCGGGCAGGGATGGTGGTGGGTTTATTCTCACGGTGCTGTTGGGCATTGCCGGCGCTTTTGTCGGTGGCTGGATTGGTTCGTTACTGGGCTTCGGTGGTGCGGGTGGCTTCAGTTTGGCCAGTATCGCCACGGCCACGGTGGGCGCGATTCTGATTTTGCTGCTTTACCGGCAGTTGAGAAAATAGTGAATTCCGGCAGTTGTTCTATTTGGTAAAAACTGAGGAGAACACGATGAAATGCACGATCCTATCTATTGCAATGGTTGCTTTGCTGGGCACTGGTATTGCGTCGGTGACACTGGCTCAGAAGCCGGAGCATGCCGGAAGTGGCAAAGGTGTTATGAAAGACGAGGCCCCGGTAATCCGGGAAACGGAACAGTCGCGCGAAAAAAATATGCTCAAAGACATGGAGCAGAAACGGGAGATGACAGAGGAGCAGCGACGACTGCGTGATCCGGACCGCGATGAGCATGAACCCAGGGAGGAACGTGACAGGGAAGAGGCCAGGGATATGGAAAAACAGCGGGAGATGAAGGCCGAGCAGCAGCGCAAGGAACTTGGCAAAGGCTCTGAGCAGGGCCAGGACATGCGCCAGGAGCACAGTCGCAAATGGTGGCGCTTCTGGGATTAATTGCGCCCTTTCCATCCCTGTCCCACAGAAAACGCAGCTGATCGGCTGCGTTTTCTGTGGGACATCAATATTTGAATGGGCGATCAGCGGGCGCGATCAAAGCGCCGTTTGCGGCGATAGGGAAATACATCGACAATTTTGCCGTTGCGGATCTGTTCCTGCAGCCCCCACCAGAATTCCACATCGTAGATATCGCTGTGGAGCGCCTGAAAGGCTTCCCGGGCAACGGGATTGCCGGAAAAGAATAACCGGAATTCCTCCGGAAAAATATCGTTGGTTGCCACGGTATACCAGGGGGTGGCTGACATCTCCTCCTCGTCAGTCTTCGGTTGAGGGATGCGCCTGAAATGACACTCGGTCAATGGGCAGATTTCATCGTAATCGTAAAACACCACCCGGTTGTGGCGGGTGACCCCGAAATTTTTCAGCAGCATGTCACCCGGAAAAATATTCGCCGCCGCCAGTTGTTTGATGGCGTTGCCGTATTCCTCGATGATGTTGCAGGTTTGTTGTTCATCGGCTCGCTGCAGGTAGATATTGAGCGGTGTCATGCGGCGCTCGGTATAGAGATGCTTGATGATCAGCCGGTCTCCCTCGAAGGTCAGCAGCGAGGGTGCCACTTTCTGTAACTCGGCGAGCAGTTCGTCGGAAAAGCGATCCACCGGAAACGAAAAATTGGCAAACTCCTGGGTGTCTGCCATTCGCCCGATACGGTCGTGCCGGGAGACCATGTTGTACTTCTCCCGCACGATTTCGTGGGTGACCTCCTTGGGTGGATCGAAGCGATCCTTGATGATTTTAAAGACAATATCGTAGGACGGCAGCGTGAATACCGACATCACCATCCCCTTGATGCCCGGCGCAATGACAAACTGATCCTGAGAGTTCCTCAGGTGACTGACAAACTCCCGATAGAATTCCGTCTTGGCGTGTTTGGGAAAACCAATGGACGTGTAGATTTCGTTGTCGCCCTTGTGGGGCATCAATTGCTTTAAAAAATGCAGATAGAGGTAGGGCAGCGGGGCATCTACCATAAAATGGGTTCGGGTAAAGCTGAACACCACGCTCATCTCTTCCTTGTTGAAAATGGCAGTGTCAACAAACAGGCCGCCTTTTTCATTGTTCAGTACGGGCAGCACCAGTGGAAAAAGCCGGTCGCCGTCGATGATGCGACCGACGATATAGGCCGCCTTGCTGCGATAAAACACCGAATCGAGCGTATCAAATTGCAGTGCCGAAACCGGATTCTTCAGGTGGGGTAGCAACTGCTCGTTGAATTCCTGAACGATGAAGTTTACATCCCTGGTGAGGTTCTCCGGTGGCGTAGAGAACTCGGCATCCAGCAGGATCTGTTCAAACACGGCGGCGATATTGTCCATGCCCTCATAGCGCACATAAATGCTGTATTCCGCTTCCGGTATCGACGCCATTTGCGAAGACAGTACATAGATCAGGTCGTCATCAATCTTGTCGTGATCATTGATGCAGCCAAACACGGAGTTGAAAAAGGTCTCGGCAATTTCGTAATTGGGGAAGTTAAAAACCAGTTGGGTATAGACGGCCTTTGCCTGGCGCCATAATTCCAGATCGGTAATATCCTTGTTGGTCACGGTGGCGAGCAGCTCCGACACCTGACGCACCTTGGCCTTGTAGAGTTCCAGTCGGTCCACGTTGGCGCTTTGCACCGCGTGCCAGTCGGCCTTTTCAAAGCGTGCCTTGGCGCCCAGAGTCATATTCAGGTAATCGGCAAAATAGCTGCGAAAGCCATTGAGGATGGTTTTCGCCATCCGCCGGGCAGTGCTGTTGCGAAAAAACCGGGGATCCGGAGCGGTCATGCGATCAGTCCAGCTGCGTTATTCATCGAGCTTTAAATCAGCTTTCAGTTCTGCCAGTCGTTGCCGCGACGCCTCGCGACTCAGCGGTGGTTTTTCCGCAGCTTCCCCTGTGGGATCTGGTAACGCCAGCTGCCGGCCCTTCCCCAGTTCGCGACAGAGCCGCCGGTAGTGATCGAGAAACAGGGGGTAGCTGACTGCCTCTGCCTCATGGGTTAACAGATACCAGCCAGTGGCCAGCCCGGCGTGATAGACCACCGGGTGAGACCAGTGGTGAGTGGTTTTTGGGGAGGGCGCATTGCAGGCTTCGAGATACGCACTGCGCGGCGAGGGCAGCCCCGCCGGGTTCTGACAGGCCTCACAACATTGCAGCATGCGATTCAGCGTGGGCAGATAGTCGGAGGTTTCGATCACCCGTTTGGCGCCCAGCAGAATCTGATCCCGATCGAAGTGTGCCAATGCGTCCAGCCACAGGCGTTTTGCCTGATTGAGCAGATCGGTATCGGAGTAGGCACTGTAGAACTGGTTGTGAAAGTTCAGCCGAAACAGGGCGAACACCTGATTGATGGTGTCTACCAGATGTTCCGGCAGGGGTTCTGGGCGCTCAGGGGGTCGCCCAGCTGCGGTCACTGAGTTCGTCGACGAGGGTGCGACTCCGCGTACTGCCTGGTCGATCAGATCGTTGTTGTTTTCCATCGCTTGAGTCCTGGGTATGTGTTTGGTGGCGCGACCATTCCCGTTTTACCTGCTGCAGGAACTTGGTGTTCCAGGAGCCATAGAGCTGGCCGCTATCTCGCCAGTACAAGACAAATTCCGGTACCAGGCGTTCGGCAAAATCGCGCGGGATATTCGCCAACGTCAGCACCTCAAAAAGCTCTTCCCTGGGCTGCCAGTCCGCCGCCAGTGGGCGGGGCATGGTGTCCTGCTCCATCGTGTGTGTGAATCTGGCCCACTGGCGTTTCACATGCATGATAAAGCGGCTGTTCCAGGTGCTGGAGGATTCGCCCCGCTCCAGCCAGTAGAGGACAAACTCGGGGATGGCGTCCTCGACAAAATTACGGTTGATGGCCGCCTGTTGGGTAAGAATATCCATGGCATCCTGTGAGGGTTGCCAGTCCCGGCTCATAAGCGTGTCCTGACCGCGCCTGGCCGTTTCCGTCTGCTGTGCCCGCCAGAGACGCAGTACATGCTTGATAAATTTTGAGCCCCAGCTGTAGCGCGGCTCGCCACGCTCCGTCCAGTAAGTAATGAACTCCGGCAACTGGTCGGCAATGAACGCCGCTGGAATGTTGTACTGGGCCAGTTGTTGCAGAACGTCATTTTCCGGCCGCCAGTCAGGGGGTATGGGCCGGGTACTTTGGTGTGCAGGGGTTGCCGGAAGTGTGGCGGGAAATTCGCCGTGCTTCGTTGTATTGGTATTGCCGGCACACTGCTCATTAAAGGCAAAGCGCAATAGATTGCCCTCGGTCAGGGGGGGCGATGCTACCAGCAGAATGCCCTTGTCCCGAAGATTGCCGACGACTCGTTGCAGGTCAGCGAGACACCAAAAGGGGGTAAATTTCTGCAGTTGCCCGCTATCGATATTGAGCCACTCGTAGTCGCCCTGCCGTTCGGGCTTGCCATGACACATCAGCTCATTGAGTAATTGCAGTAAAACTGTCTCCTCCAGGCCAATGGTAGCGGCCAGGGAGGGAGAAATAATGAGCGGTTTTTCCGGGAGCAGTGACATGCTGACACTCTATCAGAAAGCGGTGGGCAAGTTTATCGGTCGCATTCGCTCAGAGGTGGTTTTCTATGTGGTTGCCGCATCGTTACAATAGCGCTTCAAAAAAAACAACAAACAGCAAGGTGGCAATGGAATGGTTCCGAAGCAGGTCAGTTTGGTAGGAAGGCGACCAGCAAGCTGGCTTTGTTGTGTCCTGTTGTCGCTCAAATGGCTGCCGGTATTGGCCGCTTCGGTCGAGGGTTATACTGAGGATGATCTGATCGCAGACATTCCGGTGGCTTTGTCTGTCACACGACTGCCCCAGTCGGTGACCGATACCTCCATGGCCGTTTCGGTTGTTGACCGATCCATGATTAAAGCGTCCGGATTTATCGAAATTCCCGATTTGCTGCGCCTTGTGCCGGGCTTTCAGGTCGGACTCAGCTGGCGTGATCACCATGCATCGGTGACCTATCACGGTCAGTCCGACGGTCTCTCGCGGCGTATGCAGGTTTTGCTCGACGGTCGTGTGGTGGTGGGATCACTGTTTGGGCTGGTGGATTGGGATCGGCTGGGAATCACTGTCGATGACATTGAGCGGATAGAGGTGGTTCGCGGTCCGGCGGGTGTTTCCTTCGGCTCCAATGCTTTCGTTGGCGTCATCAATATTGTGACCCAGAAACCCTACCACAATCCCGGCTGGCGGTTCAGCGCAACGACAGGCAGCCGCGACACCAGTCTGCTTGCGGCACGCTATGCCCATAGCGGTGATCAATTGGATTACCGGGCTTCCCTCAGTTACTTCAACACCGATGGCTTCCGCGGTGTCAATGACGAGTCGATCGCTCGTTCCAGTCGCTTTCAGGGGACTTTTCAGGCGACGCCTGAAACTTCCCTGGATTTTCAACTGGGTTACGCCGAGGGCCCCTGGGGTCGTGGCGGCAATGGTGTCTCTGTGGATCCTGTCGGCACCAAGGAAGCCAGCGAGCAATATGGCAGCCTCCGTCTGACCCGCACCACGGACCCTGGCAGTGCCTGGTATCTGCAGTTCGGCTTCAGCTCCGGTGAAGAAAACGATAAATTTTCTGCCGGGCTACTGTCGGACTTACTGGGGGTCGATCCCGCCGATATTGGTGGGGTGATCCCCGGTCAACAGGAACAGGAGGTGATTGGTCGCACCTTTGACTATCAGGTTAACCGGCGCGATATCGAGTTTCAGCAACTGTTAAATGGACAGCGCTACCGGATTGCCTGGGGCCTGGGTTATCGCAAGGATATGGTCAATAGCCTGGAAATCGTCGGCCAAAAAGAGTGGCAGGCCATGGAGACCTACCGGGCGCAGGGTAATATCGAGTACCGGTTGACTGATCAACTGTTGTTGAACGCCGGTGCCATATATGAAAAGAACAACATCAATCCCGGTGAGCTGTCCTGGCGGTTGGGCCTGAACTTCACCCCGACTGAGGGACAGATGTTCCGGGTCTCGGTTGCGGAGAGCTGGCGGCAACCATTTTTGGTGGAGAATTTTCACAATATTGCCGTGCGGCTGAATGACGGTACCGCGATCGAAACCGTTCAGATGGCGCCCGAGTCCATTGATGCAGAGCGGCTGCGCAGTTATGAGCTGGGCTATATCGGCAACTGGTTGGATGAACGGTTGACCGCTGAGGTCAAGCTCTATCGGGAAACCTTTGAGGACGAAATTGAATATGTCTGGGACCCCACTTACCCGGAGGTGGCATCGATTTTTAATCAGGGCGCCATCCTTGACGTCAATGGCGGCAGTACCGCTATCGAGGGATTTGAAACCGGGGCGCGCTGGCTGGCATCCGATCGCACCCGTTTATGGCTGTCCTATGCCTACGCGGACGCCGATCAGTCCAGTTTGCCCATGGCATTTCGCAGTCTCTATCAAACTTCAGCGACACCGCGCCACACCGCCAGCCTGTTGATGTCCCATGATCTCGGTCGCCACTGGCAGGTGAGTGCCGGTTATTACTATCTCGACGATATGGTCTGGATTCTGTGGGGCTCCGAAACCGATGCCTATCGACGGCTTGATTTACGGATTGCCCGCCAGTTCCCGCTGCGCAATGCGGATCTCAAGCTGGAATTGATCGGTCAGAACCTCGGTGGCGATTACGTCGAGTTCAAGCAGGCCAACCGTTTTGAAACGCGGACATTTTTGCGTGCCACACTGCAGTTTCACTGATATCCCCACGGTCAAACCCCCTGATCGGGGGGTATCACATGGTAGACTGAAAAGCATTTTCGGGAGATTGTTACTTGGCCAGAAAGAAAACCACCGCCTATGTTTGCAACGACTGTGGTGCGGATTACACCAAATGGCAGGGGCAGTGCCCCGACTGCGGTGCATGGAATACGTTGACTGAAGTGCGTCTCGGCGCTGTTGTCACCTTGGGTAGCCGCAGTGGCGGTGGCTTTGCCGGGGCTGCCGACGGTGTGGTGAACACGCTGGCGGAAATCGATCTGGCCGATATTCCCCGTATCAGCGCGGGTAGTCAGGAGCTGGATCTGGTGCTGGGTGGTGGGCTGGTGCCCGGATCCTGCATTCTGGTGGGCGGCGAGCCGGGCGCGGGGAAAAGCACCTTGCTGCTGCAGACCCTCTGCAAACTGGCAGAGAGTCAGGTGGCGCTCTATGTCACCGGTGAAGAATCCCCGCAACAGGTCGCCATGCGGGCCCATCGCCTGGGTCTGCCGGTAAACCGGTTGCAGATTATGGCAGAGACCTCCGTGGAAACCGTTTGTGCCACCGCCGCGCGAGTGCGGCCCAAAATTCTGGTGGTTGATTCCATTCAGGTCATGCAGCTTGAGGAGATTGCCTCGGCGCCCGGCAGCGTTTCACAGGTGCGGGAATGTGCCGCAATGCTGGTTCGCTACGCAAAACAGACGGGCACAGTGTTGCTGCTGGTGGGCCATGTCACCAAGGATGGCAGTCTGGCTGGCCCCAAGGTGTTGGAGCACATGATCGATTGTTCGCTGATGCTCGAGGGAACCAGCGACAGCCATTTCCGGACCCTGCGCAGCCACAAAAATCGCTTCGGTGCGGTCAATGAGCTGGGCGTGTTTGCCATGACCGACAGGGGGCTGCGCGAAGTGGCAAACCCCTCCGCGATCTTTTTGCAACGGGGTGATGAGGTGGCTTCCGGCAGCGTGGTCATTGTGGTCTGGGAGGGTACCCGACCTCTGTTGGTAGAGTTGCAGGCGCTGGTGGATGACAGTCACCTGAGCAACCCGAGGCGGGTGACCGTGGGGCTGGAGCACAATCGGCTGGCGATGCTGCTGGCGGTGTTGCACCGTCACGGCGGGATCATGGTCGGTGATCAGGACGTCTTTGTGAATGTAGTGGGTGGCGTCAAGGTATTGGAGACCAGTGCCGATCTGGCGCTGATCCTGGCGGTTATTTCCAGCTTCCGCGATCACCCGCTGCCCCGTGATCTGGTGGTCTTCGGCGAGGTGGGACTGTCCGGTGAGATCAGGCCCGTGCAAAACGGTCAGGAGCGACTGCGAGAGGCCGCCAAACACGGTTTCAAGCGCGCCATTATTCCTTTTGGCAATGCGCCTCGCCAACCGATCAAGGGGATGGAAGTGATACCGGTGCGCAAACTGACCGATGCGCTGGATGCCCTTGGCTAACGCCTCCCTGTCCGCGTCTCTCATGCAAAACCCAAATTGACTTTGCCCGGTTCCGGGCGTAAATTCCTCCACCTTGCTTAGGCAACAGGTTCTCGACGCAGCGTTCAGTGCGTCGGGTGAAACGGGAAGTCGGTGCGCTCCATGACGCCAGTCAAAGGCAAACCCGACACTGCCCCCGCAACGGTAATTGAGTGAACCCGCAGTACGGGTTCAAACGCCAGATCACACAGCCACTGTGCACATGCATGGGAAGGCGATCTGGCAGGGGAAACCGCTCATGAGTCCGGAGACCGGCCTGTCGCTACGCAAACGAACCACGGGGTGTGGTTGCGTTGGTGTCGACAGTTTTCCTGTTTCATCGCCAATCATAACTCCGTGGACTGATCTCACTCAGCACGCGTTCGGGGTCGAACGCCGGAGACTTGTTAATGAAAAAATTTCATCCCGTCAGTTGCCTGGCACTCCTTGTCATCTCTATTGCCAGCGCACAGGCTGCCGAAACGGCGATTGACACTGAAACCGGTAAAAATAATCTTCAGGAAGTCGTGGTCACCGCGTCCCTGGCACCGGTTCAGTTGCAGCAGACCGGCAACGCCATTCATGTTATTTCCGCCCGGGATATCGAAGTCAGTGGTGCCGCCGTGGTCAGTGACCTGTTGCGCGATGTGCCCGGTATCGCCATCAATCGGAGTGGTCCACTCGGTTCCACTACTCAGTTGAGAATGCGCGGTGCCGAAGGCAACCATGTGCTGGTGCTGGTGGATGGTGTTGAAGTGAACGACGGTGCCCAGGCCGATGAATTTAACTGGGCTCACCTGTCCACCGCCGGGATCGAACGGATCGAGGTGGTGCGCGGTGCACAGAGCGCCCTTTGGGGCAGTGATGCGGTGGCGGGGGTGATCAATATTATTACCCGTCAGGCGGACGAGCCCTTTCAGGCACAGGTCTTCTCCGAGGGCGGTAGTCATGGCACCAATCATACGGGCTTTACGATCGGTGCCAGTGCCGGGACGGCCCACATCAACCTCAGTGGTTCACACCTGTCTGCCGACGGCGACAATATTTCCCGCTCTGGCAGTGAAGATGATGGCTATCGCAATAGCACTCTCAACCTCAACGCTGGCTGGCGACCGCTGGACAACCTGGGCCTGTCCCTGACGGCCCGCCAGACCGAGGGTGAAAATGAATTTGATGGCATTGATGATCTGATTACCGGTTTGCCGGAGGACGGTGACCATGAATCAGACTTCCGTCAGCGTTTTGTCCGCGCCCAGGCGGACTTGTCCCTGCTGGATGATCGCTGGCAGCATCGGGTCGCTCTGGCGGTCAGTCGCCACAACAATGAAAACTATACCGATGGCGCGACTACCGGTTCTAATGCCACGCGGAAAAAACAGTACAGCTACCTCACCAGTTTCAGCTGGGATGAGCAGAGCCAGCGCCTGTCGCTGCTGCTGGAGCGGGAAACCGAGGATTTCCGCCAGCGAGGCCCCATTCTGTTCGGCGACCCGAATCAGAACCAAAGCCGCGAAACCGACAGTGTGGCACTGGAGTATCGGGTGGCGCTGTGGGACCGGCTGACATTGGGTGCCAGTGTGCGCCACGATGACAACAGCGAATTTCAGAACGCCTACACGCGGCGCTTCGATGCCAGTTACCGTATCCCCGCATCGGCCACACGTTTCCGTGCCAGCTGGGGCACAGCGGTGAAAAACCCCACGTTCTCCGAGCGTTTTGGTTTCTATACAAATTTTGTCGGCAACCCCGACCTGCGCCCGGAAAAATCCACCAGTTGGGATGTGGGTGTCGATCAATCGCTGTTTGATGACCGGTTGATGCTTGGCCTGACCTATTTCCGTGCCCGCCTGGAAAATGAAATCAACGGGTTTGTCTATGATCCCGACCACTTGGCATTCACCGCAGAGAATGTCAGTGGTAACAGTGACCGGCAGGGTGTGGAGTTGACGTTTGATGCCAGCCTGACGCCGACCCTATCCCTCAAGGGCAGTTATACCTACACGGATGCCACCGAGCCCGACAGTGATGGTCGGGATGTGGATGAACTGCGTCGGCCCCGCCATCTCGGCAGTACGACGCTGAACTGGCAGGTGGCCGAGCGCCTCAATATCGTCCTTAATGCCCAGTACAATGGCCACCAGGATGACCAGTATTTTCCACCCTGGCCACAGCCCTCAACGCGGGTTGAGCTGGATGACTACACACTGGTGAATCTGAGTGCCCAGTACCAGGTGAGCAATTCGCTGACCATTTATACCCGGCTGGAAAACCTGCTGGATGAGGATTATGAAGAGGTTTTTGGCTATGAGACACTCGGTTTTGGTGCCATGGTGGGTGTTCGCTACAGCTTCACCCAATAAGTTGTCGGCTCAGGGGAGCGGTGTGGCGTGACCGATTTGAGCAGACCCGGGAAAACCCGGGTGTTACTGTCCTGGAGCAGTGGCAAGGATTCCGCCTGGACGCTTTATCAATTGCAGCGGGATCCCACCGTGGAGGTGGTCGGGTTATTGACCACTTACAATCAGGCATTTGTCCGCTCGGCCATCCACGGCGTCCGCCTGAGCCTGGTGCGCGCCCAGGCGGATGCTGCCGGCTTGCCGCTGCTGGCGATTCCCCTGCCCTGGCCGTGCAGCAATGAGCAGTATGAGCAGGCTATGCATACCGCGCTGGAGGAAGCCATACAGCAATTCTCACCCGACGCCATTGCCTTTGGTGATCTGTTTCTGGAGGACATTCGCGCCTACCGTGAAAGCCGCATGGCACAGACCGGGCTTGAGGTGTTGTTTCCGATCTGGGCTACGCCGACGGATCAACTGGCCCGAGCCATGGTCGACGGTGGCTTGCAGGCGCGTGTGACCTGTCTGGATCCCGGCAGGATGCCCCAGTCACTGGCGGGTGCCGCGTTCAATCTGGATTTTCTGACGAAACTGCCGGCAGCGGTCGATCCCTGTGGGGAGAATGGTGAATTCCACAGCTTTGCCTGGAACGGGCCGATGTTCAAATGGCCGATACGGGTTGAGGTGGGTGAAACAGTGACCCGCGAGGGGTTTGTGTACACCGACCTGACGGAGGTGGTGGCTTGAGAATAGTCTCGCTGTTGCCCAGCGCCACAGAGATCATCTGTGGCATTGGACTCCGTGACAGTCTGGTGGGCGTCACCCATGAATGTGATTTTCCACCCGACGTGGTGGGATTGCCGGTGGTGACTGCCTCCAGGATTCCCAAGGGGCTTGCCAGTGATGAGATCGATACGCTGGTCAGCGACCAACTGGAAACGGACAGTGCGCTGTACAGTCTGAACGAGCCGGTATTACGGCAGCTCGCCCCTGACTTGATCGTCACCCAGGCCCTTTGTGACGTCTGTGCGGTCTCTGCCGGTGAGGTGAACGACATGGCCTGTCAGTTGCCCGGTGATGTCCGGGTGATCAATCTGGAGCCCAGCTGTCTGCAGGATGTTCTGGATACGGTGTTACTGGTGGGAGAGGCGGCGGGTTGTACCGCCGCGGCCGCTACCTATCACGCCGAGCTCTGCCGCCGGGTCAATCAGGTGGCGGTCCGGACGGCGGCTGTGCCGGCGTTGCGTCCCCGAGTGGCAATTCTGGAGTGGCTCGACCCGATCTACGATGGCGGGCACTGGTACCCGGAGCTGATTGAGCTGGCCGGTGGCACGCCCTGTTTTGGCGAACAGCAGCGGCCGTCCCGCCGCCGTTCGTGGGAGGAATTGGTGGCTGCGGCACCGGATGTGGTGGTGGTATCACTGTGCGGATTTGACTTGCAGCGCACGGCCCTGGATATTCCCCTGCTGACAGGCAGGCCAGGTTACGGCATGCTGCCAGCGACGGAGTCTGACCAAGTTTATATGGTAGACGGCAACAGTTATTTCAGTCGCCCCGGTCCCCGGCTGGTGGATAGTCTGGAAATACTGGCCAATCTGCTGCACCCCGAAATTCATCCACTGCCCCGGGGTATGATGGGCGCAGTGAAAATTCCGAACACCCCCTGAGGACATGCAATGACGGACAAACACCAGCAGAAGATGCAGAAGCTCAAGGAAAAAGTGGACGCCGGTATAGCGGCCGCAGACCAGGAGCGCGGTGTGATGGTTTTCCTCACCGGTGACGGCAAGGGTAAATCCAGTTCTGCCTTTGGCATGGTGATGCGGGCGCTGGGCTATCACTATAAGGTGGGGGTGGTGCAATTCATCAAGGGCGAGCAACTCTCGGGCGAAGAGCTTTATCTGCAGGAAAAATGTCCGGAAGTGGACTTCTACCAGATGGGCACCGGGTTTACCTGGAATACCCAGGATCGCCAGGGTGATATGGAGGCCGCCTTGCGCACCTGGCTGGTGGCCAAGCGGATGCTGGCGGATGAAAGTTTCCATCTGGTGGTACTGGATGAGCTGACCTACATGCTCAGTTTTCAGTATCTCGATGAGGCCGAAGTGCTGGATGCATTGCGCAACCGACCGTTCGGTCAGAGTGTTGTGGTGACCGGCCGCGGTGGCGGGGCGGGGCTACAGGCGCTGGCGGATACCGTCTCCGAGATACGGGAAGTCAAACACGCCTATCGCGCCGGTATTATGGCGCGGCGCGGCGTGGACTTCTGACGGGCCGACCGAGGAACTGCGCGTTGCATCGTCTTCCCCCGCGGGCCTTTATGGTGGTTGCCCTGGTTTTGCTGGTGCTGGCTGTATTGCTTGGCTTGCTGGTGGGCCCGGTACAGATTGCCCCGGTAAAACTGCTGACGCTCTGGTCTGCCGACCAGGATATGGACGGCCGTGTGCTGGAACTGATCCGTCTGCCACGGGTGTTGTTGGCGGCCCTGGTCGGCGCCTGTCTGGCCAGTTGTGGTGCCGTGATGCAGGGTCTGTTTCGCAATCCACTGGCCGACCCCTCCCTGATCGGTGTTTCCAGTGGCGCCTCGGTGGGCGCCAGTTGTGTGATTTTTTTCGGTGGTTTCGGGTTCCTGGGTTCCGGATTGGGTCTGCCGGCGATTGCGATCGGTGCCTTTCTTGGCGGCATGGCCGCCACGGCCGTCGTTTACCGGCTGGCAACCTCGGTAACCGGTACCTCCGTATCCACCATGTTGCTGGCCGGAATTGCCATCACGGCATTGGCGGGGGCAGTAACCAGCCTGTTCAGTTTTTTCGCCGATAATGAAATGCTGCGTCGCATCAGCCTCTGGCAGATGGGCAATCTGGACAGTGCCAATTGGCACCGTGTGATGGTGATTGCCGCGGTGGTGATACCGCTGGTATTGGTCCTGCCGCGCGAAGGTCGCGCGCTGAATGCCATGTTGCTGGGAGAATCCGAGGCCCGCCATCTGGGAATTGGCGTCGAGCAGCTGAAACGGCGATTGATCGTACTGACGGCACTCGGGGTTGGTGTGGCGGTGGCGGTGTCGGGTGTGGTCGCTTTTGTGGGGCTGATTGTGCCCCATCTGGTGCGGTTGCTGATCGGGCCCGATCACCGTTACCTGATTCCCGGTTCTGCCCTGTTGGGGGCGGTGTTGCTGTTGCTGGCGGATACCGGGGCCCGGACCCTGATGTCGCCGGCTGAATTGCCCACCGGGGTGATCACGGCCCTGCTGGGGGCACCATTCTTCGTTGCCCTGTTGCTCCGACAGCGCCGGGATCTGGTGAGTTAGCGCGATGCTGGAAGCACAGGGTCTGTCATTTTCCATCGCCGGGTTTTCGCTGCTGCGGGAGATCGATTTACGCGTGGAACCGGGCAAGGTCACGGCCATTATTGGTCCCAATGGGGCCGGGAAAACCAGCCTGTTGCGCCTGCTGACAGGCGAACAGCGGCCCACGGCGGGCAATATTGCGCTGAGTGGCCAGCCACTGGGGGACTGGTCGCCAACACAACTGGCCAGCGTCATGGCCGTGCTACCGCAGAGTTCGAGGCTCGATTTTCCCTTTACCGCCCGGGAGGTGGTGATGATGGGCCGCATTCCCCACGCCACCGGGCTGGTCCGCGATACCGCCATTGTCGATGCAGCGCTGGCGGCTGTGGATGGCAGTTATCTGGACAAACGCTTTTATACCCACATGTCCGGCGGTGAAAAACAACGCGTTCAGCTGGCTCGGGTACTGGCCCAGATCTGGGAGCCGGTGGCCGACCATGCCCGGGTGCTGATACTCGACGAGCCCACCTCCTCTTTTGATCTCGCACACCAGCAACTGACCATTGCCAATATGCGCAGCTTTGCCGCCCAGGGGGTTGGCGTACTGGTGGTGATTCACGATCTGAATATGGCGGCTCGCTGTGCCGACCAGTTGCTGGTATTGAGCTGTGGGCGGATTGCCGCCTGCGGTTCGCCGCAACAGGTACTCACAGCCACGACGATCAAGCAGGTCTTCAATGTGGATGTGTCCATCGGTATCAACCCGTTGACGGGCACGCCACTGGTGATTGCCTGAGATGCCACGAACCCTGCTTGCACTGTTGTTGGCACTGTGTGGAGCCGCGGTGTCTGCAGAAATCCGAGTTCAGGATGATATCGGTGAACAGCTTGTGCTCGAGGGCCCGGCCCAACGGGTGATCACCATGGCGCCGCACCTGACCGAGCTGGTGTATGCCGTGGGTGGTGGGGACCAGATGACCGCTACCGTGGCCTGGAGCGATTTCCCCGCAGCGGCAAAAGCCCTGCCGGTGATTGGCTCCAACAATAAAATCAATTATGAGGCCCTGCTGCAATATCAGCCGGATCTGGTGCTGGTATGGCTGAGCGGCAATGGGGAGAGCATGATCAACCGGCTCAAATCCCTGGGACTTAACGTCTATGTCAACAAGCCCCGCCACCTGGACGATATTCCCCGCACTGTGTTGAATATCGGCAAGCTGCTGGGTCGCGAAGAGGCTGCCGAGCCTGTGGTTGGCCAGTTTCGCCGGGCCATGAAAGCACTGGGTGATGAGTACGGTCAGTCGCGCCCGGTGACGGTGTATTACCAGATATGGCAGTCGCCGCTGATGACCTTCGGTGGCAGCCACCTGGTCTCGGATGTGATGGCCCTGTGCGGCGGGCGCAATGCGTTTGCCGATACCGCAGGGCTGGTGCCAAGACTGGGCGTGGAATCAGTTCTGGCAGCCGATCCGGAAGTGATTGTGGTGGGACAGTACACGGAAGCCGAGACAACGTTTGATTACTGGCGTCAGTGGCCACAGCTGCGCGCTGTAGCGGGGGGGCATATCTACGGTGTGGACCCCTATCTTTTGCACCGCCATACCCCGCGTATCGTCAAGGGTGCCCGGCAATTGTGCGAGGCCATCGACCGCGCCCGGTGACACAACGCCGGACCGCAACAATATCGCACCCGGAAAAAAGCCGCCCGGGGGCGGCTTTTTTTGCTGTTTTCCTCGACTGGAAAACCAATAGGAAACTACTCAGATATCGTAACCCCTCTCATCGTGCTGGGAGATATCGAGCCCCTGGGTTTCCTGCTCGTCGTCTACTCTCAGGCCAACCATCAGGTTAACCAGTTTCAACAATACAAAAGTCAGCACGGCGGTATAGGCAAGTGTACTGAGTACCCCGATAAACTGGACTTTCAGCTGGGAATCCATCGCCATGCCCTCGGCATAGCCTGGACCACTGAAGACGCCGAGATCGGCGGAGATGAATATCCCGGCCAGCAGGGTGCCGAGGATACCGCCGATACCGTGTACCGGGAAAACATCGAGGGAGTCGTCAATCCGGAATTTCAGTTTGATTGCCTGGGTTGCGAAATAGCAGATGATACCGGCGCTGAAGCCGATCAGCAGTGCCCCGCCGGGACCGACAAAGCCCGATGCCGGGGTGATGGTGCCGAGACCCGCCACCATACCCGTGACGATGCCCAGTACCGAAGGCTTGCCGTGTTTGATCCACTCCATCATCATCCAGGCCAGTGAACCGGTGGCGGCGGAGATGTGGGTCACCAGCATGGCCATACCCGCGTCGCCGTTGGCGGCCAGAGCCGAACCGCCATTGAAGCCAAACCAGCCAACCCAGAGCATACCTGCCCCGGTAACAGTCATGGTCAGGTTGTGCGGCATCATCGGCTGTTGCTGGAAGCCACGGCGGCGCCCCAGTACAATCGCCGTCACCAGCGCGGCAACCCCTGCGGTAATATGCACCACCGTGCCACCGGCAAAATCCAGCAGACCCATTTCGCCCAGCCAGCCACCGCCCCACACCCAGTGGGTAATCGGCACGTAGACCACCAGCAGCCAGAGGCAGCTGAACAGCATGACCGCCGAAAAGCGCATACGCTCGGCAAAACCGCCGACAATCAGCGCCGGGGTAATAATGGCGAAGGTCATTTGAAACATGAAGAATACAGTCTCGGGAATATCCCCGGCCAGACTTTCTGCCGTTACGCTGGCGAGCATGACATTTTGCAGGTTGCCGATCCAGGCATTCATTGAGCCGCCATCACCGAAAGCCAGGCTATAGCCGCAGATCAGCCATATCAGTGAGGCCGCGCAGGTAATGGCAAAGCACTGCATTAATACCGACAGCACGTTTTTTGCCCTGACCAGCCCGGCGTAAAAAAGCGACAGACCGGGAATCGTCATGAACAGCACCAGCGCAGTGGCAGTCAGAATCCATGCTGTGTTTGCACCATTAATGGTCTCGGTGTGGCCTATAGTCGGTGCAAGCAGGCTTAATAATAGGGCATACAGGGTGGTGCGGTGTCTTACAGGCCTGAACATAATCAATCCCTCATAATCTTGCACTATTTACGTGCAATATATTGGCTCATGCCGGTGCATATGCATCAGAATAGAGCAATTTTTTTGTTTTTTAGCCTTTAGCAAGGCGTTCCGATAAGGTTTCGCAAATGCTGTGCCAGAAAAGCCGATTTGGCGCTATTATGGTGCTTGAAATTTTTTGGTCTCCGTATCAAGCGCATATCAATATGCCTGCTTGCCGGCGACAGGAACTTGATTCAGGATTGATACAAACCAGAAATTCACATGACCCAGCGCGGTTCTGTGTCCGGAGGAGTAACGACCATGTCCAATGACAATGATGATTTGCGTGACCAACTGACCACGCTGCACAACGAGCTGGAAAAGGCAAAGACGCTAGACCCGGAAGACCGGGACATGCTGGGACACCTGATGTCTGACATGATCCGCATTGCCCAGGGGGATCTCGAAAAAGGGGCTCACCACGAATCGCTGCGGGAGCAACTTGAGCGAAAAGCCGGTGAATTTGATCTCGACCACCCCCGCCTGGCAGGCGTGGTGCGTCAACTGCTGGATTCACTGGGAAAAATGGGTATCTAACCCCGGGGCTATAGCGATCCGGGTTGCTGGGGTCTATTGAGCAATGGAGAGAAGAGTCTTTGGTCTGATGGTGGTCGGCGCGCTGATTGCCGGCTGTGCTGGCTCAGACACAAATGAAGACAGCGATAACTACATTGGCTGGGTCTGTGGTGGCGCCAGGCAAAGTGATGACTGGTCCTGTGAGATGCGCGAAATCAAGGACGGTCGAGCGGTTGCCACATCAACAGTGGCGTCAGTAGGCGATCCGACAGTTGCCGATGGACAGGACGTCAGCCCGTTTTCCGAGCGGGACCGGCCGCGCAACCTGCAGGTTGTCTCTCCGCCCAACCAGAACTGGCGAAACCAGTTACCGGGGCTTGACAGCACGCCGGTGATCCCCGAGTCGGAGTCTTCGACACTGGCAGAGCGTAAACTGAGGGAGCGGCCGCCCCGTGTCCCCGAGGCGGTGCCCTCAGTTGTGGCAAGAAAGACCTCGCCCCCGCCTGCCCCAACGCCTCAATCCCTGTCTCTTATACACATCTCCGAGCCCACGAGACGGACTCCTATC
>NZ_CAJXST010000011.1 GCF_913061305.1 uncultured Porticoccus sp.
CCGATGCAGACGCCGATGCAGACGCCGATGCAGACGCCGATGCAGACGCCGATGCAGACGCCGATGCCGATGCCGATGCCGATGCCGATGCCGATGCCGATGCCACCGTATTAGAGGTGCCTGATGCCGATGACGGTTATATCAATGAGGCAGAAATAACAGCCGGGGTGCAGGCAAGCATTACCTTGGATCCCGACGCGGTGCTAGTGCCTGGAGATCAGATTCGTGTGACGGTAATCGGCGCTGGCGGTAGTGAATCGATCACAAGTTATACCCTGACAGAAGATGATATCAATGCTGGAAGTGTGACGCTGATATTGGATTTGGATGGCATCCCGGAGGGCCAGGTCGAGGCTGCTGCTGTTGTCGTTAGCGACGCAGGGGAATCATCTTCTAACACAGTTACTTTTGAATTGGATGTTAGTCCCCCAGATGCTCCGGTTTTGGAAGAATCAGCTGGTGTGATTATTGGTGGTCAGGCTGAAGCCAATAGCACTGTGCTAATTGATACTGACAATAATGGCAGCTATGACTACGAAACCACAGCGGACAGCAATGGTGAATGGTCTATCGTACTTGACGCGCCCTTGGCTGATGGCGCTACGGTGACTGCCGTCGCTGAAGACCCTGCTGGTAATGTCAGTGATTCAAACTCGGTCGTGATAGCGGGGGAAGTGGCGGCACCGACCAACCTGCAGGTAGTAACGCCGCTATTGGGGTTGCTATTGGGTTCGGACATTACCGGGACGGCCGTGGGTGCAAATCAGATTCGGATCGATGTTTTCCAGGATGATTTACTCTCGTCTGTCGATGGCGGAACCATTCTTGTGGATGTCGATGAGGACGGGAATTTTTCTATCCCGCTGACGGTGCTTGGCAATTTACTGGATAGTGTCCTTGGGCTGCTGGTAGGAAATGAGGGAGTCAACCTTGGTTTTACCGCTGTCGAGGCCGATGGCACTGTCAGCTCTACCGAAATTGTTTTTGTTGGTGAGGGTACATCCGTTATTGCTGATCCCACGGGTGCTCTGGTAGACCTGATTGACACACTGGTCGGTGGTCTCTTGGGTTCGACAGAAGACTTGGTGATCGAAGGGTCCGTGTATATCGGCAACGAGCTGGGTAATTACTTTACTGGTACGGAAGAGGCTGAGTTGATGGCCGGTGGTGCTGGTAATGATGTGCTGATTGGCGGGGGTGGTGCGGACATTATTTCCGGTGGTACCGGAGATGATTTCATTTCGGTCCCCGATACCAGTTTTACGGCAATCGATGGAGGAGAAGGTTTTGATGTGCTTGCCTGGGAAGGTGGTGACATCAGTCTTAATCTCGAGAACCTCTCCGACCGCATTGCGAATATTGAGGCAATCGATCTGAATAATACCAGTGCGGTTGATCTTCAGATCAGCCTGGAGGATTTAATCAATGTGACTGACGCCGAAACTGAACGGTTGTACATCACGGGCGATGGTGATGATTCTGTCACCCTGGTTGGCGATTGGCAGACAGCCGGTACAGGAAATGCAGATGGTGTTGAGTACACGATTTATACCCAAGTGGGCGATACAAACGAATTGTGGGTTCAAAGTGGAATTTCTGTTGTTTGATTTAAGTAAATTGAACGAACTATAGGCTTCAAAGGGTAAGTACACAATTTGAGTTTTAGATAGTAATTACCAATGGCTCCGGCCTTTTATTGAAAAAAACCTAGATGGAGAAACACATGTTGAACCTACCAAATACCACTGAGTTAGTAGGGGGCGTCCTGGGTACGGTTAATGGTCTTGTCGACACAGTAGCCGTTACTGCAGATGGCGTTGTTGATGGTACCGGTGCGGTAGCCGTTGAGTTGGTTGATAACCTGCTCGAAACCACTGACCACCTTGTTGACAATACTGCCGGGAGCGTCGGTGTGCTTGCAGACAATGTTTGGTACACCACTGGTGTGCTTGTTGACGATCTAATTGGAGAGGAAGGCTCCGTAGTGAGCGATGTTTTGGGAAGTGATCTGGTTGATGGCGTACTGGGCGAAAACGGTCTGGTCGGCGGTGTTCTTGGCGGCGGTCTGCTGGACGGCGTGTTGGGCGAAGACGGCCTGGTTGGCGGTGTTCTGGGCGGCGGTCTGCTGGACGGCGTAGTAGGTGAAGACGGCTTGGTCGGTGGTGTTCTGGGCGGCGGTCTGCTGGACGGCGTGCTGGGTGAAGACGGCCTGGTCGGCGGTGTTCTGGGCGGCGGCCTGCTGGATGGCGTACTGGGTGAAGATGGCCTGGTCGGTGGTGTTCTTGGCGGCGGTCTGCTGGACGGCGTGTTGGGCGAAGATGGCCTGGTTGGCGGTGTTCTGGGCGGCGGTCTGCTGGACGGCGTAGTGGGCGAAGACGGCCTGGTCGGCGGTGTTCTGGGCGGTGGTCTGCTGGACGGCGTGTTGGGCGAAGACGGCCTGGTTGGCGGCGTTCTGGGTGGTGATGTAGTCGAGGGTGTGGCCGGCGAAGACGGCCTGGTAACCGGTCTGCTCGACAGCATTCTCGGTCCAGATACCATTGGAGGTGGGTTGCTGGATAGCACCGTTGGAACCGTAGTAGGGCTGGCCAGTCCCGTCGTCGGTACTGGCGATGGTGTGATGGAAGGGTTACTCGGCGATGGTGCCCCAGTGGGGGATCTGCTCGTTGACTTGAGCTTTGGCCTTTCTTCAACACTGTCCCAGGAACTTGCTCTGGTATAAAAATCCTCGAGATAAAGTCGAGGTTATTGATGGCGGCATCGGGCTCAGACAGCCCGTTGCCGCTAACTTGTTTTGATTTGGATGATAATGACAAGAACTTATGCAAAGGGATTGGGGTTTTTTCAGATCCCTTTTTTCCTGTTTACGCTGTTAACGTCTCTGGCTGTCTATGGGCAGGACACGAATCCCGGCGGGACTAGTGTTAGCTCTGGTGATAATAACCAGGCCACATCAATCAACCTGTCATTAGCGGAATTTGTTGCATTGAATAATGCGTCAGGTGAAGCAGGCTTGGTTGATCAATCTGTTGTGGGGGCCACTGCAGTTTCAACCGATCCTGAAATAATACACTCCACGGAAGTCGTGGCGACAGGCGTACAGACTAAAGAATCGCAGTCTGGTTTAAAGTTGCTCAAACCAGGTCAGGATATGGCGGGTTCTGGGCCGACACATGCCGGAGCTGCCATTATTATCCCCACTCAGAAAAATCTGGCTGAAGGCGAGAAAGTCGACTCAGAGGAGAGTACTGTTGAGCCGGGACAGAGCCAGACCTTATCAGAATTTTTTGACCGGATAACAGAGAATCAGGATCCGTCGGCAGCGAACAGCGCAGTAGACGACGTGAATGAAAAGGAGGAATTGAAGGGAGTTGGCAAGGGCCAAAAAAAAGAAGGGAATATAAGGTCTTCTGAAAATTTATCTACTTCCGAGAAGCAACCCTTCAGCGATAAAACCTCTCAGGCTGTTAATTTCGACAATCACGAAAATCGAGCAGATCCGCTAGAGTCCGGCATCGACGGTGATAAGCAGGCGTTTGATCAACAAGCCATGTCGTCTTATACCACTGCCTTGTGGCGTTCTTCGAAGGGTGACTCCGAGAGCTCCCGGCAATCACAGCTCGACCAGAATTCAGGTGTTGATGAAGAGGGTATCTATTCGAAAAACACCATGTTGACGACCATGAAGGAAGAATTGTCCAGTCCGTTGGATATTTACGCTGTCGTTCACCGAGCTATTGCTTTCCATCCTGATATTGCCGAATCACTTGGCAAGCTTTATGAGCAGAAGGAAATAGTTAATGAAGCCAGGAGCGGATATTTTCCACAAATTAGTTCAGGAATGAGCTCTGGTTATAGAACGACTTCGGGTAGAAGTGACGAGTCATTTAATTTCAATGTCTCACAGTTGTTATATGATTTCGGCAAGGTTGACAGCGTTGTTGACAGCGCTCAATACGGTATTGTACGCGATCGCGCGGCTGTTTTAATGGCTGTTGATGATTTGGCAAGGGATACTGCTCGTGCCTTTATCGAAGTTCAACGTTATCAGGAGCTGGTCGAAATTTCTGACCGTTTTGTTGTCGCGATCCGGGATCTTCAGGATCTTGCTGGCAAGCGTTCAGCAAAGGGCGCGAGTTCACGTTCGGATGAAATACAGGCCCGGTCGCGCAAACATTCAGCTGAAGCAACGGCCAGTCAATACCGCTCCAAGCTCAATGTCTGGACTACAACCCTGCAGAACCTGATTGGAACTGATTCTGATCTTCATTTGACAGGGGGGTTCCCGACCGAACTTAGCAATTTCTGTCAGTGGGTGCCGGAAAAATTTGATAATGTACCGCGGTTAGTCATAGCTGAAGCGGAACAGGCCATCGCCAAGCAAAAAATTAAAACGGCCAAAGCCGAATTTATGCCTACGTTGTCGCTCAATGCGGGTTATGACCATTTTTTTAATCCAGCCAATGACAATGGGTTGGTCGACGATGAATATTTTACGCTCACTCTGGATTTGAAGAGCAAGCTTTATGAAGGGGGCGCAATCAGTGCAAGGCGCAGGTCCGCTGAATATGCTTTGAACCGGGCCATCGCGGCCAGGAAGTCAGCGCTGCTGGATGTCGAAAGAGCCCTGCGTGAATCAAAAGTTCAAAGTAAATTGTTGTCAGAAAAAATAAGATTTCTGGATGCGCGTTACGACGATATTGTGAAAACGCAGGAACTTTATCGCCAGCAGTACCTTTCCCTGGGTACCCGTACGCTATTGGATATCCTCAATACAGAGGCTGAAATATTTCAGTCGCTCTTCGACATCAAAAATGATTCCTACGAAATACAACGTTTACAGGTTGATTGCTTACACAGTGTCGCTGGACTGAGAGATGCATTTGCTGTCAATGAGAGTCTTTTCCAGGGAGTTAGCATCAATCCATGAATAGCCGGATGAACTCCTCTGCTCCATCTGAGGGGCAGCTAGCACCGACCATAGTGGAAGATCATAGTCAGTGGCTAGAGGCACTTATTCTTGTCGCCAATTATTACCGCCTTGAATATTCCCGGGAGAATATTCGCCTTGCATCTGCATGGACCAAAGATAAACCTACCCTTGAAGTTGTTCGCAGCCTCGCTCGGCAAATCGGTATGACCTGTAGATCAGGCAAGCTGGATAGCAACCAGATGACCTCTTGGCGATTGCCTCTGATTGCGCTTTTAGATGATGGGCAGGTGGTTGTTATTGAAAAAATTGGCAGAGACGGGGATGTCGGTGTCTGCTTTGCCCACGATCAAGGCCTGAAAAGTGTGATGAGCAGGGAAGAGCTGCTTCAGCATACGGTTCTGATGCTTATTGTCCGACCAATCAGTGCTGTCACCGATGCAAGGGTCGACGATTACATTAAGCCCTTTGAGCAGAACTGGTTTAGAAAAATCGTGCTGAGCGACTGTAAACCATACAGCTATGTGATGCTGGCTTCACTGATGGCGAATATCCTGGCGCTTGCCGGCATATTATTTTCCCGGCAGGTATATGACAGGGTCATTCCCGCGGACTCGCTGCCAACATTATATGTCCTGTTTAGTGGTGTGATTGTCGCCATGGTGTTTGATTTCATCTTGCGCACCATGCGTGTCAAAATTACCGATCTGCTGGGAAAAATTGCCGATATCAGGGTATCGGATCGCGTCTTCGGACATGCCTTGCGCATTAAGAACTCCGAAAAGCCAAATTCCACAGGAACGTTTATCGCGCAGATTCGGGAACTCGAGCACATCAGGGAATTGCTCACTTCAAGTACTGTCACAGCCTTTGCCGACCTGCCATTTTTTCTACTGTTCTGTTTTATTCTTTGGTATATCGCGGGGCCGCTTGCGCTTGTTCCACTGTGTGCATTGCTGTTGCTGATTCTACCGGGAATCCTGGTACAACCGAAATTACGCGAGCTGGCCAACGAGGCAATGCGTGAATCCTCTTTGCGCAACGCAATGCTTGTTGAGGCTGTGCAGGGAATGGAAGACATCAAATCCCTGCAGGCGGAGCAGCGTTTTCAACAGCAGTGGAATTATTTCAATGCGGTGACCGGGGATGTAAACCTGCGCCTACGTTTTATTGCCAACACGCTTGGTGTTTGGACACAAATGTTGCAGAACATTGTCTTTGCCTGTGTTGTCCTGTTTGGTGCGCCAATGGTAATGAATGGAGATTTGACAGTGGGCTCCCTGGTGGCCGCTTCAATTTTAGCCTCCAGGATGATGGCACCCATGTCTCACTTCACCCAACTGATGAGTAAATGGCAGCAGTCCAAGGTGGCGTTGAGCAGCCTGCATCAAATTATGCAAAGAAATGTCGACAATCCTGCTAATGATAAACGCGTTCACAAGCCTTTTATTCGCGGGCAATTTCGCATGAACAATGCAATTTTTAATTATCCCGGAACCAAAACTGCGGCATTGGAAGTTAAACAACTCGAAATTTCACCGGGTGACCGAGTGGCAATTTTGGGCCGAAATGGTGCCGGTAAATCAACATTGCTTCAGGCGTTGTCCGGTATGTTGGAGCCCGCCGCTGGCGAGGTCATTCTGGATGGGGTCAGCCTTGCGCATTTAGATCCTGCGGATGTCCGGCGAGATGTCTGCTTGCTGAGCCAGAATGCAAGATTGTTCCACGGTTCCATTCGCGAAAATCTGCTTATGGGAGCACCTGATGCCTCCGATGAAGATCTGTATGAGGTATTGGAGCAGACGGGTGCCAGGGACTTTATCCATAAACTCCATGACGGATTGGATCATTTAATCCAGGAGGGTGGTTTGGGGATGTCCGGGGGGCAGAGGCAATCTCTACTGTTATCACGTTTGCTGCTCAGGCGTTCTGAAGTGATCCTGCTCGATGAGCCGACTGCCTCACTGGATGAGGCAACAGAGAAACATTTTATTCAACGACTCAAAGAATGGACCGACTCTAAAACTTTATTGGTCGCGACACATCGTATGCCCATTCTAAACCTGGTTGACCGGATTATCGTGATAGATAACGGCAGCGTGGTGCTTGATGACCAGAAGGAAAAGGTGTTGGCCTTCCTTTCCAAAAAGCCTGTTGGGCAACTCCAGGCCAGGGAGAGTTAAATGCAACAGGCCACTAGAAATAGTTTATCAGGGCTTTTTCTGTCGTTGGGCACATGGTTGAAACGTTGCCTTCCCAAATCAGACGCAAAGATTGGTGTCGGTGAATACAGTGTTGATGCACTGGTGCAGTATGGCGACCGCCATAAACACTACAATGACTATGTTGACGATTCTCAGATCGTTAAAGCGATCAATATCGTTTGGTGTTGTGTCTGCCTGGTAGCCTGCTTTCTACTCTGGTCTTACTTTGCTGTTGTCGTAGAAGTTTCTAGTGGGATTGGTCGTGTTATACCTTCATCCAGGGAGCAGCTTATTGAATCTTTGGAAGGGGGGATACTCAAGGATCTTCGTGTCAGTGAGGGAGATATCGTTGAAGCCGGTCAGGTATTGGCGCAACTGGATCTTACTAAAACGGAGTCAAAGGTGGAAGAGAGTGCCACCCGCTACCGTGCCACGATGGCAAAGGTTGCGCGTTTGGAGGCAGAGGTCAACGGCAGTCAATTGATCTTCCCTGAAGGTCTCAATGAATTTCCTGCGCTGCAGGAAAGGGAAACGAGACTTTACAATACCCGACGCAAGGGATTGAGTGATTCACTGGCTGGCCTTCATAAATCCATGAAGTTGGTGCAGGAAGAGCTAACCCTTACCCGTTCTCTGGCAGACATCGGTGCCGCCAGCAATGTAGAGGTTTTACGTCTGGAGCGTCAACTTTCGGAACTGGAGCTGAAGGCCAGCGAAAAACGCTCGGAATATATGATCCTCGCCCGTGAGGATCTGGCCACAGCCAAAGCAGAGGCGGAGTCTCTGGAGTCAGTTGTCAGAGGCAGGACGGATGAATTGTCACGCCTGACGGTGAAATCGCCTGTGCAGGGTATTGTCAAGAATATAGAGGTGACCACCATTGGCGGTGTTGTGGCACCCAATGGACAGTTGATGAGAATTGTGCCCATGGATGGGCGCTTGCTGATCGAGGCAAAAATATCGCCCCGTGACATTGCCTATATCAGACCCGGTCAAGCTGCCAAGGTAAAAATTACAGCTTACGATTACACCACTTATGGCGATCTGGATGGCAAGGTCAGTGTTGTGTCGCCAGATACGACCCAGGATGAGGTCAATCCGGAAATTTTTTATTACCATGTTTTTATCCGCACCGACACGGACTTTTTACAGAATGATGCCGGAGCCAAGTTTTACATTGTGCCGGGGATGATCGCTAGTGTAGATATCCGTACCGGTGAAAAAACAATTTTCGATTACCTGATGAAACCGATCAATAATGCGCGAGAAGCTCTGAGGGAGCGCTAGGGACAACCAGGTAGTATGGCCTTGTTAGATGTAATTTCCCGTATTGAGCCCATTGTTGCGTCCAACATCAGGCCTCTGAATCGGCCCTATCCGCTCTTTACAGTTTTTCTGTCGGTGTCCGATGGCCGCAGCCGGGCAAGGGTATTCCACGCCAGTGCCGATACTTTTTCCGATGCCTGGCACACCGTGGTAGGACGTTGTCTGGCAGGGCTTGGCAGCAGTAACGATGGGAATATCTGGCTGCGGGTTGACTGGGTTTCGGCTGTGCAACCATTGCAGCTCGGGCAACTGCGGGAATGCCTAAAGACCTTCAAGCGCAATTACTTTCGCTATGGCCTGGCGCTGGATGAGTCGTTCGAAATTGCCTTTATTGAGCAAGAGCTCAATGCCAATGCCATGCTTTACGGTGGCGTGCAATGCCCTCATGCATACTTGAATGAAAAAAACTTTACCAGATACGCACGCAAGCGTTTTGGCCTGGAAGCACTGGCTTTTTCCGATGCCGACAACGTCTTTATGCTGACCACCGGTGGGGCCTTTTGTGCAAATGACGAGCAACCGCAATTGCTCTACCCGTCGGGGCGCAGTGCCGGACGGCGCAAGATTGTTGAGCTGAAACCGGACACACTGTTATCCCTGATTCACAGTGGTAGCGGCTATCTGGCCAGCCAGGTACAGGGCAGCGGGCGTTTTCACTATGGTTGGCATCCCTGTTTTGATCGGTCTATCAATACTTATAATTCGTTGCGCCATGCCAGCACACTCTACGCCATGCTGGAGGCCTGGGAGATCACTGGCGATGCGACACTAATGGCGAGTGTCGAACTATCCATGGGCTATTTGTTGGCCCATCTGGTGAAAAAAGTGCGGTTGGAAAATAATGAAGCTGCGGCTTTCGTCATCGATTTGCAAGACGAAATCAAATTGGGCGCCAACGCCGTCTGCATTTTGATGCTGGTTAAGTATACGGAGTTGACGGGATCGGGAGATTATCTGGAACTATTGGATGCATTGGCACAGGGTATCCTGTTTATGCAGGACCAGCAGAGTGGCCGCTTTGTACATGTACTCAACTATCCGGATTTGACTATCAAGGAATCTTTCCGGGTGATCTACTACAACGGCGAAGCGGCATTCGCACTGATGCGGCTGTATAAACTGACTGCCGATCAGAGGTGGCTCAATGCGGTCGAAAAAGCCTTTGAGCACTTTATCGCTGAGGACTATTGGCAATACCACGATCATTGGCTTAGCTATTGTGTTAACGAATTAACCCTGTACCGCCCCGATGAACGCTATTACCGTTTTGGGATTATGAACGTTGCGGACTATCTGGATTTTGTTGAAAAACGCATGACGACTTTTCCCACTTTGCTCGAGTTGATGATGGCGACCAAGGCTATGATCGACCGCCTCCAGCGGCAACCCGAATTTGCACATCTGCTGCGGGAGATTAATCTCGATAAATTCGAAAAAGCCCTCAAGGCGAGAGCTATCTATCTCTTAAACGGTTATTTCTGGCCTGAATTTGCCATGTTTTTTCAGAATCCGGATAAAATTGTAGGCAGTTTTTTCATTCGCCATCATGCCTTCCGTATTCGTATTGATGATGTTGAACATTACCTGTCTGGTTATGTTGCCTACCTGAAACATCTCAGGGCGATCCCCGGCAGCTCGCACCAATCCAGACGGGCCATGTCGACCCAAACACCCGAGCCCCATGCCATTGATCGCAGCTGTAAAATCACAAAGCTTAAAAACTTTACTGTCGACATCAGGCGACTACGTGATCATTTTATCCACCATGTTAAACCCAGGTCCGCTACGCTTTACGCCGACCACCTACCGGACTACGTTGGTTGGGCGGTAACCAGCCGTGATGGTTCTTTGAGTGATGGCATTAAGCCTGAAAATGAAGTTTCGAAAGAAGGCATGTTAGAAACCGAGATTTGTTGTGGTTATCTGGCAGGGTTGCTGACAGCGTTGAAAATTTATGGACTGTGTCCTTACCGGGTGCGAATAATGCGGTTGGATAGCGGCGATGTTGAAATTCCCTTCCAGGCTGATAGCCCTCATGGGGAGTGGCAATTGTATATTCCAATTGAAACGAGTGTTGGGGCCCTATTCCAGTGGGTCGAACCCGACGGCGCAGTCGAGAGTGTTCATTTCTTGGCTGATGGTACTGCCTGGCTGGTGCAGGTCGATGGAGGGTGTCGCGTATTTTTTCAGGATGAACCTCTCAATCCCAATATTTATCTTGTCATGAATCTGCGAAATAAACCGGTTAAAAAATAAAAAAAGTATTTTATAGGTGGTAATTGCAATCTATCCCCGATAAAAATTTATTTTGAAGCGGCTGCCAGCAATGCGGGAATAAATTCGGCTGCCACGGGTTTGCTAAAGAAATAGCCCTGGTATTCATCACAGCCGTGATCATGCAGAAATTTCCACTGCTCTTTTGTCTCCACACCCTCGGCTACGGTTTTAAAGCCCAACCCTTTTGCGATTCCAATAATTGCTACCACAATGGCCTGGTCCTCTGCGTTATTGTCCAGTCCGTCGACAAACGATTTATCAATTTTGAGTTTTTTTACCGGATAGTTCTTCAGGTAGCTGAGCGATGAATAACCCGTGCCGAAGTCATCGATGGAAAGCGTGATGCCCAGGGATTGTAACTGATGTAGGGTGATCAAGGTCCTGCTTGAGTGCTCCATTGCGATGCGCTCCGTTAACTCGAGTTCTAACATTGCGTGGGGCAGCTGATATTTCTCAAGTATGCTCTCCACTGTTTGAGAGAAGTTATCCTTGTATATTTGCCGTGCTGAAAGGTTGACCGCAATTGAAGTGAGCGGCAGTCCTTCGGATAACCAGGCCGCTTGTTGCCTGACGGCAGTTTCCAGTACCCAGTTACCGATATCAACAATCAGACCACTTTCCTCTGCTATAGGGATAAAGCGGCCGGGATATATCATGCCCATCTCAGGGTGTTCCCATCTGACCAGGGCTTCAACACCAAAGATTCGGCCGGATTGCATATCAAGCTGGGGTTGATAGTGGACACTCAGCTGTTGTTTGCCAATGGCTTCCCGTAACTCATTTTCAATCAATAGCGTTTCATTGGCGTCGCTACGCATGACTTCGTTGAAAATCTGATAGTTATTGCGACCTTTGTGTTTCGCCTGGGCAAGTGCGGCATCAGCGGATTGGCTTAATCGTTCGACATTGCTGCCGTGATCGGGAAAAAAGGCAATACCTATACTGGCAGTGAGGGTAAGGCGACGTTCATTGATATTTACCGGGTAGGTAATGATATCCAGTAGCTGTTGTGCAATTCTTGTGACCTCGCTGGTATCGATACCCGGTAATAGCAAGCAGAACTCATCGCCTCCCGCCCTACTGAGTGTCGCATTCAGATTCAGTTCTGAGCTGAGCCGTCGGGAAAGTTGTTTCAGGACTCCATCGCCGACACTGTGGCCGAGGGAATCATTGATGATACTGAAGCGATCAAGGTCAATGAAAAGCAGAGACACCTGAGTGCCGGACGCTTTTGCAATGGCCAAAGCCGCACGGGCTTTCTCGTTTAGCAGTGTACGATTTGGCAGACCAGTCAATGCGTCATAATTGCTTAAATAGCGTATTTTCTCCTCTTTTTCACGGTGTTCAGTGATGTCCGTTGATATGCCACACAGGGCATAGATCTGGCCATTGATATCCCGCAAGGGGAGCTTGATGGACCAGAATATTCGGGTCACACCACTGCTCTTGACGGTATCGGTCTCTTCGCATTGTATGATTTCGCCCTGATCAAAGACCCGTCGGTCATTGGCCTGTACGCGTTCTGCTGTGTGTGTGTCAAAAAATTTATCATCCCCAAACCCGATGACCTCTGATTTATCAACGCCCCATAATTCAAGTACCTGTTGATTCACGAAGGTATAGTGCCCTTTGGTATCCTTGAGATAGATACAGGCACCAATATTTTCCATTATGGTTTTCATGGTAGCCTCGTTTTTAGCGAGGGCTGTTTCCATGGCGGTTCTTTGGGTTTCCCGGTCAAAATTATCCAATGCAAAACTGATATCACTACTCATTTCCACGAGTAGATTGATGGCATCTTCATCAAAGGCTGCAGGTTTGTCGTGATAGACGTTAAGCACAGCAAAGGGCTTGCCCTGTCGCTGTATGGGAAACGCGGCCGCTGATCTCCAGCCAAACTGTCTGGCTCGTTCATGCCAGGGGCTGGTGTTTGGATCAGTTAAATAGTGATTAATGACCACCGGGCGATTTTCGCGCATGGCCGTGCCAGTTGGACCCTGTCCCTCTGGCTCATCCTTGCAAAGCGAGACGCGGAGGCTGTTGATGTAATTGACGCCGGTGCCATAGCTGGTGAGAGGAGTAATGTTCACGGTACTTTTATCCGGCATTTCATCCAGCAGGCCGATCCAAGCCATTTTCATCCCGCCAAACTCGACTGCCATCTGGCACACCAGAGGAAGCAGCTCATCCTCCGAATCCATTCTGACAATGGCCTGATTGATCTGGCTCAGGGCATGATAGAGACGGCCAAGGCGCAAGGCTCGGCGTTGATTCTGATTTCTGCTTTGGCTGATTGTCAGAACCAGCAGGGCCAATGCGAGGCTGAGAGTGCTGCCGGTCGCGGAGATCACCCATGGATGGGTTGGAAGTACTGCATTTTCTCGAAATGCCGGTGTGCTACTCAGCAACAACGTCCATTTTCTTTGGCCTATGTCAATTTCCTGCTGATACTGCCATTCGCCCGATATTGCTCGTTGCTGATGGGTTGTGGTGTCACCATGAAAGAGTAGGGTATGACTGTCACTGGCCGAGAAATCGTGGATTTCAATGTCGATATCCGGATTGATTTTCTCTTTAAGGCTCGTCAGCAGATCTTTTACCCGGAATGGCACATCTACCCAGCCCAATAAGGCTGCCCGACGTTCTGCAATATTTGCCACTCCATGGTCGTTCTTGTAAACCGGCAGGTACATAACAAAGCCTGGACCAGCCTGCTTTGACTGATCCTGTACCAGTGTCAGTGGACTGGTGATAACAATATTGTCGGTATCTCTGGCCGTTTCGGCTGCTTCACGGGCTAACGGGTTGCTCAGAATATCAAACCCCAGGGCGGTAAGGTTGTCATCCGCCAATGGTTCAATATAGATAATCGGGGCCAATTCGTCCCGATTGCCGACAGCGGGGGTTATTTGATAATGTCTTGGGAGTTCCCTGCGCATGGTCGCGAGATGTGCCGTCAAATCTTTCCGTGCCACAGGGATAGCAAAGCCTATCCCCTGAACACCCCTTAAGTCCCGGGTGATATCCAGCGAGGCGATGTAGCGCGAAAACTCGGGGTAGGTGACTTGCTCGGATCCCCGGAAGAAACCCTGTATACCGCGCATCACTACCTTGTAACTGTTGAGCTGTTGCGAAATATGGGCGGTCAGTTGGTCAGACTCTGCCTGGAATTTAAGATTGACAGCGTCCTGTTGTTGTTTTTCATAGTGGTGCCAGTAGGTCAATGTGGCCGTGCCGCCAATCAGAAGAGTGAGTCCCGACAGCAGCCATGGCAAACATTGGTTGTAAAATTTGCGCGTTGGGTTGAGCTTCATCGCTGGAGACTGTATTCCTTTTACATGAACCCGAAAAGCTGATCTGTCTCCATATAACCACCGTTTGGAATACATGACAATCATGATGGGCCAGGACGGGATTAATAAGCCGAACTGCTCCTGTCGGCTTTAGACTCGGGACTTACAGTTTGTCTGTGAAATATTGGCAGACTTGCTCGTGACCGCGATTGACCACATTTTTGATGGAGGTGTCCGGTGCTGTCGTTACCTGAAATATACAGGTTGCCTGAACAGATCGTTTGTAATTGGAATATGAAAGGGTTTCAACGGTTTCTGTTCTGGTCCATCGATAGGTTTTTCCGCCCCCCGGTAATTCCGTCACAGAGTCCGGTGTTGGCAGCTTCTCTGCCATATCATCGATAAAAAGGCCATGCCAGTTGTTCGATTGTGCTGAGCCGACACTGGTGTCAGTGGATGTAGCCGCACAGCCAGCGGCAATCGAGCAAGCAGCGAGCACCACCAGAAACAGTAGCTGGTTGGTGCCATTTTTATGGTAACCGCTGTCAATTCTGCACATTACAGGGGGGCTGCAAATAGCTGGGGCATAATGGATGCATTATATGAAAAGGTAGCATAAATCGACTGCAATGGCAGAAATCGACCCGAAGGCGGAGATCTTCCACCTCTAATGCATTATTGAATGGGTCATGAGATTAATACAGGAAGGATGGTCGTTGATAAAAGCAATAGACTGAGCTGATGGGTGACGAGTGATCACTGGGTGAAAACCCGAAAGCAGGAATTTCGTTGGCTAGACAACTTGCCAGTACGTCTCAGCCCAAACTGCCTTGGCTTTAATAGTCTTGAAACTGTGTTGGTGATAGCCAACAAAGAGCGAACCGTCTTCACGGACATTGTAGACGAGCGCTTCAATACCCTCTGCATCTTCTGATGGTTTGAGAATAATCCAGTCGCCGCGCTTTATATCGGGCTTATCCATGGCTATAACCTTTTTTATACTGCGGTAGTTTTGTCTGCCGATGTGTCAAAAAAAAGCCCTTGTAGACAAGGGCATTACAAAATTGGCGGAGGGACAGGGATTCGAACCCTGGGTAGGCTATTAACCTACGCCGGTTTTCAAGACCGGTGCTTTCAACCGCTCAGCCATCCCTCCTGTGATTGTTTTTCGTGGCTTTGTGTCCGGGAAACAACAAAGTTCACTTGGCCCGAAGGCCATAAAATAGCGGCCGATTATACAGCGGATTCAACCGCAGACAAGGCCAAACTGCATTCGCTGACAGCTATTCCATTACTTTCAAACGGTTTCTGTTTTTGATGCCTCCACCGCCTTTTCAATGGCGGTCGTTTCCAATGATCCGCCTTCCTTATCCCCGCTCTGTGTTCGAGGATCATTGATCGCCCGTGGAATCTTGACCGGCTCAACAGTGACGGGTGAGGGTTGTGATGTGTCCAGTGGCTGTGGGAGTGGCTTGGTACGTGTGTCAGTAGCAATGTCAATTTTTTCCACGGGGCGAGGGGCAATTCTCGGGTCATTGCTGGCCCGGGTAGGTTGCTTCTGGCCGTCGTCAATGAGCCCAGGTGCAGATTGGTCAGTGGGCTCAGAAACAGCTTCATCCACAATGTCAGGAATAACAGCGTCGTCCGAAGGAATAACAGCTTCTTCACTAGTGGTGGCTTCCATCTCGGTAGCAGAAGAGGGTGATTCTGCTTTCGTGAGGGACTCGCCACCATCGGAGGTCTCGGTATTCTTTCTGGCCGGTTCTGCCTCATCCTCTGCGTTTGTCTCGGCACGTTGACCAGGTTTGTCGATCGCTTTAATGTCGCGTGTTTCATCCGCCCGCTCGTCGACTACAGTGGTAACTTCTGACATGGGCACTTCAGCATTTTCGTCATCCGCAGCGTCGTCAGAATCCACTGATAGCTTCAATGGCCCCTGGTTGCTCGCTTCTACCTGAGATGACGTTGTTATCGTGTCATTAGCCGTTGTTGGCTCGGTCAAATCTTTATCTGCCTGCCGGGACGGTTTGTCTGTGTCGCTGGGCCGTGGGCTGTTTTCTGTGTGAGTCACGGTTTTGGTTTGGTCGGTCAGTGGCTCCGTCTGCAACGTTTCAGCGACAGTGGCCTCAACAGCTGCGAGTAGTTCCGCTGGAACTTCCTGGCGTTGACGACGTTGGCGGGGAGAGCGTCGTTTGTCGCCCTCCCGGCGGGGTGGCCGGGTGCTGGGCGAGGACTCTTCTTCCCTATCAGTTTTTAAGGCATCCGGCTCAGTTTTTACGGCATCCAGTTCAGGTTGTTTTTCCTGTTGAGGTTTGCGGTTCTGCCGTGGCTGCCGGGTTTTCTTTTCACCATTTTCGGGCGTATTGGTGTTATCGCGATGCTCTGCTTTTTGGTTGCCTGGCTTGTTGCGATTGCGGTTATTGCGGCGAGCATCGGGCCGACGGTTGCGTCCCTGAGAACGACTATCATTTTTGTCACGCTCTTTTGAGCCCGGCTTTGTGTCGTGTTCAACCGGCTTTTCAGTTTTACCAAAGAGCAGGATGGCCAAGCGGCGCAATAGTCCGGGTTTGCCAGTCTTTTCGACGATTTTTGTGATTTTCTCTAGAGGTACCGGTGCCGGTTGCGACGGTGTTGGCGTTTTGACCGCCGGCTGTAGAGCCGGGGGCACAGGCTGAACATGGTCATTCTCCGGAGCAGCAAAATCCTCGGATAATGTGTTGGTAAGACGGTAACTATACTCACTGGCAAGGCCGTCCTGCTCCCGAATACGCTGTACTTCGAAATGTGGTGTTTCAAGATTCTCGTTGGGAAGAATAATGATTTTGGAGCCGTGGCGCTTCTCTATTTCAAAAATTTCTCTGCGCTTTTCATTCAGTAGAAAGGTTGCCACCGAGACAGGGGTGATTGCCCGGATTTCTGCACTGAACTCTTTTTGTGCCTCTTCCTCAACAAGCCGAAGAATGGACAGGGCAAGTGACCGGGTGCCCCGGATGGTTCCCTGGCCAAGGCAGCGCGGGCAGACTTTCGAGGTGGTCTCTTCCAATGATGGCCGCAACCGCTGACGGGACATTTCAAGCAAGCCAAAACGGGATATTTTACCCACTTGAACCCGCGCGCGATCCAGTTCAAGGGCATCGCGCATGCGATTTTCCACATCGCGTTGGTTTTTGGCAGACCCCATGTCGATAAAGTCAATAACCACCAGGCCGCCAATGTCGCGAAGTCGCAGTTGACGGGTAATCTCATCAGCGGCTTCAAGGTTGGTGCGCAGTGCGGTTTCCTCGATATCACTGCCGCGTGTTGCCCTGGAGGAATTGATATCAATAGAAACCAGTGCCTCGGTGATATCAATCACAATCGAGCCGCCGGAGGGCAGTTTTACTTCTCGCTCAAAGGCGGTTTCTATCTGGTTTTCAATTTGGTAACGATTAAATAGAGGCAGTGGGTCTTCATAGTGCTTCACCCGGCTCTGGAAGTTGGGCATAACCTGCTTGATAAATGCCGAGGCAAGTTCATAGGCTTCGCGGTTATCCACAATAACTTCGCCGATATCCTGTCGCAAATAGTCGCGAACAGCACGGATGATGACGTTGCTTTCCTGAAACAGAAAGTGGGGGGCCTTGCAGTTGTTGGCCTCGACCTGAATGGTTTCCCAAAGTTGCAGCAGATAGTCAAGATCCCATTGCAGTTCCTCTGCTGACCGCCCGATTCCAGCTGTGCGGACAATGACGCCCACCCCGCTTGGAATCTGCAGGTCTCGCATCGCGGATTTCAGTTCTGAGCGCTCTTCCCCTTCTATGCGTCGCGAAATTCCACCGGCTCTGGGGTTGTTCGGCATCAGGACCATATATCGACCTGCGAGGCTGATAAATGTGGTTAATGCCGCCCCTTTATTGCCACGTTCTTCCTTTTCCACCTGAATGACGACTTCAGTGCCTTCCTTGATAACATCCTGAATCTTGATGCGACCATCGGCGTCTGATGATTTCCTGGAAAAGTATTCGCGGGAGATTTCTTTGAGGGGAAGGAAGCCGTGGCGTTCTGCTCCATAATCCACGAAGGCGGCCTCAAGGCTGGGTTCAACCCGGGTTATTCTGCCTTTGTAGATGTTTGCTTTACGTTGTTCTCTGGTACGATTTTCTAGGTCGAGGTCATAGAGACGTTGTCCGTCGACCAGTGCTACCCGAAGCTCTTCTGGCTGGGAAGCGTTAATAAGCATGCGTTTCATTGAAGAATCCTACTGTCTTGCGCCTTACAAGAGCAGCAGAAGCACCACTATAAAATGAGCAATATAACTGGATAAATAGCAAAGCAGTGTATACCGTCTAGACGTACAAAGACGGCAGAAATAAGGTCATAACCCCTTGTTTTTAAACACTTTAATTTTATCAATCACTGATTCTGTCCGGTTTTCCCATCGAGTGTTCAACTTGATTGCTATGGTGCCACTTATTCGTCCGAAGAGGCAAAAGCCGAGCGGTAAAGGTTGCTAATGTAACCGGCGACTGGCAGGTAAATAGCACGTGTCTGGCTTGGCAATGCCTGGCGTACGATATATCGTTCAAAAAATCTTGTGGTAACCTCTGCGCATTCAGCGCGGTTTTCTGTGGCAGCTGTCCTAGCTGGTTTGCGGGACAACTGGCGTAATAAATCAAAAGGGCTTTCGCCGCGTTGAGTGGGGCTACCCTGTCAATATTGACTTGGTGAGAGCAGTCGTCTTTGCCGAACTAATTTCGGACCCGATTCAACGTGGGGTTAATATATCAGCAATTGTCTTTCTCTTCAATTTACAGTCCTGTAAAAATCCGGTTAATTGTATGATTATCAGCGATTTTTTCTTTTTCATGGATGCCTCTGTCAGGGCTAGCTGCTAGAATCCACCTCCTTTTTCCGGACATACCCTATGACTGAGATACAAAATGGCTCTTTAGGGGTCCACTTCGTTAAAATTGACGAGAACCATGACGGTCAGCGAATAGATAATTTTCTGTTGGGTCGGTTGAAAGGCGTACCGAAATCGCGAGTCTACAGAATCCTTCGCAAAGGTGAAGTGCGCGTGAATGGTTCCCGGGCCAAAGCAGAATATCGCCTGCAAGTCGGTGATGCAGTGCGAATTCCACCTGTTCGGGTAGCGGAGCGTGATGTGCCAGCAGGGCCCAGCCCAAAGCTGCAGCAATTGCTTGAGCAGAATATCGTCTACGAAGATGCCGCGTTCCTGGTGATCAACAAGCCAGCTGGCTTGGCGGTTCATGGTGGCAGTGGTGTCAGCCTGGGCCTGATCGAGTCGCTGCGAGCCACTCGGCCTGCTGCACCGTTTCTGGAATTGGTTCATCGGTTGGATCGGGAGACATCCGGCTGCCTGATGATCGCCAAGAAGCGCTCCATGTTGCGTCATCTCCAGGAAGAAATGCGTGCCGGCCGTGTGGTCAAAATCTATCAGGCGCTGTGCTGCGGCCGTTGGCCGAAAGGGATGAAGCGGATCAGTGCGCCACTGCGTAAAAATGAGCTGAAGTCGGGCGAGCGGATTGTCAAGGTGGACCCGGAGGGCAAGGCATCAGTCACGCATTTTCAGGTTTTGCATCGCTATCGAGGCGCGACTTTACTCGAAGTGGCTCTGGAGACAGGGCGTACCCATCAAATCCGTGTCCATTGCCAATTTGCGGGTTGCCCGCTGGCGGGAGACGAAAAGTATGCTGACGTTGAGTGTAATCGCCAAATGCGAGAGAAAGGCTTGAAACGGATGTTTCTGCATGCGGGGCAGTTGAAAGTCAGTTTGCCCGATGGCCAACTTGTTGAAATTCGATCGCCATTGCCCGACGATCTGACCGCTCTGTTGACTAATTTGGAGTAACTGTCGGTGCCCAAGCTTTTGATCTTTGACTGGGACGGCACACTCTGTGATTCGCTTTCCCGGATTGTTCATTGCCTTCGTTGCGCCGCGGAGTCGGTCGGTTTGCCTCCTCCCTCCGATCGGGATGCCCGCAACATTGTGGGGTTGGGGATGGTGGATGCATTAACCACCTTGTTTCCCGACATAGCGCGTGAGCAGATTGACGCCATGCGGGACAGCTATTCCCGCCATTTTGTTGAAGCAGATCGTGAACCATCACCTTTTTTTAGTGGAGTTTCTGAAACCCTGCGGCGCCTTAAGGATCAGGGCTATCTGTTAACTGTTGCGACCGGTAAAAGTCGTCGCGGCCTGGACAGGGTGTTGCGAGCCCGCCAGCTGGAGCAGTTTTTTGATGGCACCCGCTGCGCCGATGAGACGGCAGGCAAGCCTGATCCATTGATGCTGATTGAGTTGATGAAAGAGTTTGAGTGTCCTCCCGATGAGTCAATCATGATAGGTGACACAGAATATGACTTGGCGATGGCTGCCAATGCCGGAATGTCGAGTATAGGGGTGAGCTATGGCGCCCATGATTCTCGGCGATTGACCCGGTATCGACCGCTGGCGTGTCTGGATAAATTTTCAGATGTTGAAATGGTTATAAATAGTATAAAAAACATTTAGTTATAATAATTTTTTAAATACTACTTTAAGATGTTCATCAACATTCGATTCAGGCTGATCAAGGGTAATCCAATCAGGGCGGTGGGGTCGCAGCTGTAAACAGCATCAAACAGCGTGATGCCCAGTCCTTCACTGCGGAAGCTGCCGGCACAGTTATACGGGGTATCCTTTAAAAGGTATTCAGTAATTTCCGTGTCACTTAACCGGCGAAAGACGACCTCTGTTATTACCATGTCTACCTGACTTTGTTGGGTGGCGCTATCCAGCAATGCCAGGCCAGTCAGGAAGCGAACCTTCTTGCCGGACTCTGAGCAAAGCTGCTTAAAGGCGTTGTCAAAATTGCCCGGTTTTGTCAGCAGTTTTCCATCGTTAACTGCGACCTGGTCCGAGCCAACAATCAGGTGGTTATCAAAACGGTGGGCGATCGCCATGGCCTTTTCCAGCGACAGGCGCTTGACGAGTGCTTCCGGGGATTCTTCCGGTTGAGGGCTTTCGTCAATGTCGGGTGAGATAATTTCAAATGGTATACGCAAGCGCTGCAGCAGCTCCCGTCGATAGGGTGAGGAAGAGGCCAGCACGAGGTTTTTCATGATAAAACTCCAAATAATCTTTAATGTTCCGGGGGGATAATCAGGACTAGAAACCCGCGATATTGGATCCAATTTTTCTTTGACAGATCAAGGTCATATCACTATTATGGCGCGCCTATGTCAATGCCCCCCATGAGAAGCTTCTTGCCGCGGATGTTAGAGCCCCGCCGTCTTGCACATCAGGGTGTGGCAATTTCCGGCGAGCTGGATCAGGCTTTCTGTGACAGGTTGAAAGAGGCGGTAATTGAGATTGTTGAACCCATTGTCGTCGAGCTGAGGTTTGATACAGCCGAACAGGGTCGCAGGGTGATGACAGGCTCAGTTTCAACGTCTGTCTTAGTTCCCTGCCAGCGATGCCTGGAGGCGATGCCGATAGCGCTGTCTGCAGTGTTCAGGTTGGGTATAGTCTGCTCAGAAGAAGAGGCTGTATCGTTACCTAAAGACTTGGATCCATGGCTTGTCGACAGTGAAGCTGCAGACGTGGCTGAAGTGCTTGAGGATGAATTACTTTTAACATTGCCGTTTGTGTCCTATCACCCCAAGGATCAATGCAATGATGTTGCCGGTTACTCTACGGGAAACCCTCCCGCTGAAGAATCCGCTAAAAACCCTTTTGGTATTTTGAAGCAGCTGAAGAACAGTGGCTCCAACAATTAACAAGTAGTATTCAGGAGAAAGAAAATGGCCGTTCAAAAAAGTCGTAAAACCCGATCCAAGCGCGGTATGCGTCGTGCTCACGATGCCCTGACAGGTCCTACCCTGTCTACCGATCCGGTTAGTGGTGAAAAACATCTTCGCCATCAGGTTACTGCTGACGGCTTTTATCGTGGCAAGAAAGTGATCTCTTCAGCTGAAGACTGATCCGCTGCGTTAGATTTGTTATTTTTGGCTGACTCACACTGTCTTGCCATTGACGCCATGGGCGGGGACTTCGGTCCTCGCGCAACTGTCCCTGCGACCCTCGATATTCTTCGCCAGCAGCCCAATCTACGGGTTGTTCTCTTTGGTGATGCACAACAGATCCAGCAACAACTCCGTCTTGCTGATGACAATTTTCCTGAACGTCTTCAAGTCCGTCATTGTTCCCAGTTTGTTTCTATGGATGACAAACCGTCATTTGCTCTGCGCAATAAACGGGATTCATCCATGTGGCATGCTATTGAGCTGGTTGCAACTAAACAGGCGGCCGCCTGTGTCAGTGCGGGCAATACCGGTGCGCTCATGGCCATGTCGCTGTTTCAGCTGGGGGCCCTGCCCGGTATCAGTCGCCCCGCGATCGGCGCCCGGATTCCAACTGCGCGTGGGTTCACCTATTTGCTGGATATGGGTGCAAATTTAGAGTGCACGGCTGAGCAGCTGTACCAGTTTGGACTGATCGCGTCTCTGGTGGCGGCGGAGGTAGATGGCAATGCCAACCCGGCAGTGGGATTGCTGAATATCGGTGTGGAATCACTTAAAGGGAAACAGGAAATTCTCGATGCTGCAGCTTTATTCAAAACCAATCCCGGCATTCATTACATTGGATTTGTTGAGGGCGACGCACTCTTTAACGGAGAGGCCGATATCGTGGTTTGTGATGGTTTCAGTGGCAATATTGCTCTGAAAGCTGGCGAGGGTGTGGCAAAACTGCTTCAAAAGCAGATCAGGGATGCCTTGGGCGAAACTGTATTGGCCAGGTTTGGTGCGCTGTTTCTGAAACCCGCCCTCGGGCGGCTACTTAAACGTGTTGACCCGGCACGGTATAATGGCGCCAGTTTTCTTGGGCTGCAGGGTGTCGTTATTAAAAGCCACGGTAGTGCTGATCAATGGGGTTTCGCCAGAGCAATAGAGGTGGCCCTCAATGAAGCAGAGCAGGATCTTCCCGCATTGATTGAAAAGCGCCTGTCCGAGAATAATCAATAAGCTGTGGTAATACAGAGGTAATCAATGAAAAATAATCTGGCATTTGTCTTTCCGGGGCAGGGATCCCAAAAAATTGGCATGCTTTCTGAACTGTCAGAAAAGTACGCGACGGTACAGGATACTTTTGCCGAAGCTTCGGATGTGCTCCATTATGACCTATGGAATATGGTGCAAAAGGGCAGCCAGGAAGATATTACGTTGACGGAGCGCACCCAGCCCTTGCTTTTGACCGCCAGTGTCGCAGTCTGGCGAATTTGGCAGCAGGCGGGGGGTGCCCGCCCGGCCCTGATGGCGGGCCACAGTCTTGGCGAATGGTCTGCGCTGGTCTGCTCTGGTGTTGTGGCGTTCGAAGATGCCGTGCGCTTGGTGCGCAATCGCGGTGCCTACATGCAGGAGGCTGTGCCCAGGGGTGAAGGCGCTATGGCTGCCATACTGGGTCTGGATGACGGTTTGATCAAAGAAATCTGTGCGCAGGCCTGTGAAGGACAAGAGGTTTCTGCAGTCAACTTTAACTCCCCCGGCCAAGTGGTTATAGCGGGAAATTCGGCTGCCGTTGAACGTGCGATTGAAGGTTGCAAGGCAGCCGGAGCCAAACGTGCCATGCCGCTGCCCGTGAGTGCGCCATTCCATACTGGCTTGATGAAGCCCGCTGCGGATCGTCTGGCCACCGAAATCCTGGCCACCCAATTTTCCGCACCGGAAGTATTAATAGTCCACAATGTCAATGCAAAAACCGAGTCTGATCCGGAGCGTATCAAGCACGTGATGATTGAGCAGATTTTTAAGCCGGTGCAGTGGGTGGAGTGTGTCAATACCCTCGTTGCTTCAGGTATTGATACCGTGGTGGAGTGTGGTGCCGGTAAGGTGCTGGGTGGCTTATGCAAGCGTATCGATCCCGCCTTGACCGCGTATGCCACAGAAGACAGTGATAATTTGACTAAATCACTGGCAGCGCTGTAACTGACTGCCAGTAGTAAAGGAGTATGTGATGAGTGTTATAGATAAGGTGGCTCTGGTTACTGGTGCTACCCGGGGGATTGGTGCCGCGATTGCCGATGGCCTGGGTGCTCAAGGCGCAATTGTCGTCGGTACAGCGACTTCCACATCCGGGGCGGAGCAGATTTCTGCCAGATTTCGCGAAAAAAACATCAAGGGGGCTGGCATGGTGCTTGATGTTGCCAGCCAACAGTCGGTTGACGAAGTGTTGGCAGCGATTATTGAGTCCTATGGTGCGCCGTCGATTTTGGTTAACAATGCGGGTATCACCAAAGATAACCTCCTGATGCGGATGAAGGATGAGGAGTGGTTTGATGTGATTGACACCAATCTCAACTCCCTCTACCGCTTATCCAAGGCCTGCCTCCGTGGTATGAGCAAGGCCCGCTGGGGCAGGATTGTCAATATCAGTTCTGTAGTCGGCTCCATGGGTAATGCCGGTCAAACCAACTACTGTGCCACTAAAGCGGGTGTGGGCGGATTTACCCGTTCTTTGGCTAAAGAGCTGGGGCCCCGAAACATTACAGTAAACGCCGTCTCCCCGGGCTTTATTGATACTGACATGACAAAGGAATTGCCCGAAGCCAGCAAGCAGGCAATATTGTCGCAGGTTCCACTGAATCGTCTGGGGTCGGCTGAAGAGATTGCGGCAGTCGTCAATTTTTTGGTTGGTGATGGCGGCAACTACATCACCGGCGAGAATATACACGTAAATGGCGGCATGTACATGTCTTAACCTATTGAAATATAATATAAAAACAGGATTTTCCTGAAACCGGTTACACACCGGGGTTTTTACAGGTAAAATGCGCGCCAGATGTGCCGTTAATTACAGATTTCTTGTTGTTGGGTAAATCTACAAGCCAGGCAACAGACTACCCTATAAGATTTAAAGGAGAGAACAAATATCATGAGCAGCATCGAAGAACGTGTCGCGAAAATGGTCGCAGAACAGTTGGGTGTTAAAGAAGCAGACGTAAAACCAGAATCTTCCTTTGTTGAAGATCTGGGCGCTGACTCCCTCGATACCGTTGAGCTGATCATGGCTCTCGAGGAAGAGTTTGATACTGAAATTCCCGATGAAGAAGCTGAAAAAATTGCTACGGTTCAGAATGCGATTGATTACATCAACGCGAATCTCGGTTAATAAAAGCGACTAATATTGACCGCTAAAAAGCCGCTCTCACCGAGCGGCTTTTTTATACCTGTGTTTCGCCCGTTTATCTGTTTTAATTTGCACCCATGAACAACTATCCCCCCACCCAGATAAATGGTGAAGACACCGGCTGCGCCAATACGTTTGATCGTGGTTTTTACTATGGGCATGGTCTGTTTGAAACAACCAGGCTGACCGGTGGTGCTATACCTCTCTGGCCATTACATTGTAAGCGGCTGGCCGCAGGTGCCAGCCGTCTGGGGATACCCTGTGACGAGAGAATGTTGGTGGAATATAGGGATACCCTGTTAGCGCAGTGCCCGGATAACGGTATTGTTAAAATTGTCTTGACGGCAGGGGTTGGTGGAGCAGGCTATCGAGCACCTGAGTCCGTTTCTCCCAACTATCTGTTCCAATGGTTTCCGCTTCCCGAGTACAGCTGTAACTGGTTTTCCACCGGAATACCGCTTTTTTTATGCAAGCACAAATTGGCAATTTCACCTTCACTGGCCGGAATGAAACATCTCAATCGGCTCGAACAGGTATTGGCCAGAGCCGAGTGGGGTGACGAGTACCCTGAAGGGCTGTTGCTCGACCAGCAGGGGTTTGTGGTTGAAGGTGTGAGCAGCAATCTGTTTTGTTATCGTGAGGGCCAATGGTTTACTCCGATCCTTGCGGACTGTGGTGTTGCCGGAGTGATGCGTGAATACCTGGTGTCGGCACTTCTGCCGGGATTGTCTGTGCCAGTGACTGAATCGCGAATAACGCTGGAAAAGCTGGTCTCTTCTGAAGAGGTATTCCTGTGCAACTCGGTCGTTGGTATATGGCCCGTGGTTTCACTGGCTGATCGGTATCATTGGCCGTTGGGCGATCGTGTCAAATCCATTCAACAGCGGCTCAAGGAAGTTTTACCGTGCTACGGGTGATGCATCGTTACCTGTTGCTTGCGATGTTTACGTCGATGGTCGTTGCCATCGGTGTTTTCCTGGTTATCAATTGGCATCTGGACACTCCAATGCAGGTGGGTGAGGACGAATTTGTCCTCACTGTCCCCTCAGGTTCCTCATTGACCTTGTTATCTCTCAGTCTGGCAGAGAGAGGCATATTGAAGTGGCCTGATTTGCTGGTTGCCTGGAGTAGAGTCACAGGGCAAAGCACTATCAGGGCTGGAGAATACAGGTTACATTCGGGTGATACGCCCAGAGATCTGCTCAACATGTTGACGGAGGGCAGGGTTGTCCAGCATCAGGTTACTTTTCCCGAGGGTTTGCGTTTTGCCGAATGGTTGCATTTGCTGAATCAACAGCCCAGGTTGGCAAAATTATTGACGGGGTTGAGCGAAGATGAGGTTATCGAAACCCTGTCGCTGGAGATTGAACACCCCGAGGGTTGGTTTTTTCCCGATACGTACAGTTATAGTTATGGCGACAGTGATCGTGATATTTTGTTGCAGGCCCATCAACGAATGCAGGTGGTGTTGGCTGAGGAATGGCAACAACGGATGCCGGACTTACCCTTCACCTCGCCCTATGAGGCCTTAATCCTGGCATCGATTGTGGAAAAAGAGACGGGAGTCACCAGTGAGCGGGGCGAGATAGCCGGTGTTTTTGTGCGACGACTTAAACGTGGCATGAAGCTACAGACAGATCCCACGATCATTTATGGGTTGGGGGATGACTATCAGGGATATATCAAGCGCCGGCATTTGCAAAAAGCAACGCCCTATAACACTTATATTATTGATGGGTTGCCTCCCACGCCAATTGCAATGCCGGGACGCGGTGCGATTCACGCTGTATTAAATCCCGAAGCAGGTGACAGCCTGTTTTTTGTGGCAAAGGGTGACGGCAGTCACTACTTTTCCGCCAGTTATGAAGAACATTTGAAAGCCGTCCAGCAATTCCAGTTGCAGCGGCGCTCCGATTACCGCTCAACTCCCCGCTAGCGAGCATAATGAATACCGAGATGAAGACTGAAAGCGCCAAGTTTATCACCGTGGAAGGCGGAGAAGGTGTTGGTAAAAGCACCAATATGGCCTTTATCGGTGAATGGCTTGACCGTCACGATATCCCCTATATTGCCACTAGAGAGCCGGGGGGGACTCCGCTGGCTGAAGAGATTCGAACTTTACTGGTGAAACCTAGAGCGGAGCCGGTGGCGGAAAATACCGAGTTGTTGCTGATGTTTGCTGCCCGCGCTCAGCATATAGCGGAGGTGATTATGCCGGCGTTGCGCCGCGGCCAGTGGGTTCTCTGTGATCGCTTTACCGATGCTACCTATGCCTATCAGGGAGGTGGACGCGGGATCGACAGAGCAAAAATTGCGCAGCTGGAAAGTCTGGTGCAGGGAGAGCTGCGCCCTGACATGACATTACTGTTGGACATTGCTGTCAAACAGGGACTGGCCCGGGCAAGGGAGCGTGGTGAGCCGGATCGTTTCGAACGGGAAGAGCTGGTTTTTTTCAACGCTGTTCGCGATTGTTATCTGCAACGTGCAAGAGAAGAGCCGCATCGCTATCGTATTGTCGACGCTTCGCTGCCGCTTGCCGATGTGCAGAACTCTCTGGCCATGCATCTCAAACAGTTTTTGGAAAGTGGCGCCTGATGTTGCCCATATCTGAGCCCTATCCCTGGCAACAAAAGCAGTGGATGCAGCTGAATAGACTGATCAGCCAGGACAAGCTGCCCCATGCTCTGGTTCTTTGTGGACCTCGCCATCTCGGCAAAGAACAATTTGGCTATGCCCTGGCACAAAGGCTTCTTTGTGACAATCAACAAGGGCAGGTGGCATGTGGTGTTTGTAAACAATGCTCGCTATTTATTTCGCAAAATCATCCGGATGTTTTGCGGATAGTCCCGGAAGAAGAGGGTAAGGCCATCCGGATTGACCGCATTCGTCAGTTGAGTGAATTCACTGAAAAGACAGCACAGCAGAGCGGTTGGAAGATTGTGATTATCTCCCCCGCAGATGCGATGAACATTAACGCGGCTAATGCTCTGTTGAAAACACTTGAGGAGCCAGCCAGAAAAACGCTGTTGATACTGGTCTGTCATCAGCTCTCAAGGTTATCGGCGACCGTGCGGAGCCGCTGCCAGAAAGTTGTTTTTCCCGTTCCGGCCCCGGCTGAAGTTCATGCCTGGTTGTCATCGAAGATAGCGGATTCCGATAGCAGTGAGGCTGAGCTATTGCAGTATGCCGAAGGTCGACCCCTGTTGGCGCTGGAATTTCTTCAGACTGACCTGCTGGAGATACGCCGTACCTTCGATAAAATGCTCGATGAGCTGGCTTCTGGACAATTGAGTGCCATTGTCGCAGCCCAGAAATGTCAGTCTCTCGACACATTGATGGCGATCGACTGGTTATACAGTCGGTTGGCTCTCGAATTGAAGACGAAAGAAATGCATCCTGGCACCTACCGTTATCTGGATCGACTTATACAGATAAAAAGACGACTTCAGGCGGGGGGAAACCCCAATAAATCATTATTGTGGGAAGAGCTGATGCTGGATTGGCAGCATCTATTATCACTGGCTCCGCCCAGACGGGCAGGGTAAGCTTGAGACGGATTCTCGTTTAAAGAAGTAGTCAGGTTGGCTGTCCCCAATGTTTGTATAGTAGACTTCTGTTAAATTTTTCGGGTTGATTATGGATATGGAAGCGTTTAGTGGTAGCGTTCGAAATGGTATCTTGAACCTTTCGATCAAAGACGAGCAGGCGCTATATGCTGCTTACATGCCGTTTGTTATCAATGGCGGTTTATTTATTGCTACACGAAAAAACTACAATCTTGGTGATGAAGTGTTCATCCTGCTGGATCTCATGGAAGAGCCGGATCGTTTACCTCTGACCGGAAAAGTTATCTGGATTACACCCAAAGGCATGGGCGGCAACCGCCGCGAGGGTGTCGGCATCCAGTTGAATGAAAAACACGGTGACATTCAGGGTAAATTTGAAACCTATCTGGCCGGTTTGATGGAAGCGGGCAAGCCAACCAATACCATGTAATTTCACAATCAACAGGCTTTAGACCGTGCTGGTGGATTCACACTGCCATCTGGATCATCTCCATCCGGACGACAATCACAGTTCTCTTTCCTCAATACTTGACGATGCTCGCCGGCGGGGTGTCGGTGCCTTTCTTGGCGTCGGTGTCGACCTGGACAGTTCAGCAAGACTGATTGAGCTGGCGGAATTCAACCGGGATGTTCTGGTTTCTGTGGGCGTTCATCCGCTCCAGGAAACGTTGCCTGCATTGCCTGAACCCGATGATTTGATCCGAATTGCCAGCCATCCGGCCGTCGTGGCGGTGGGTGAAACCGGTCTAGATAACCATTACAGCCCGGACTCGGCGGCGTGGCAGGAAGAAAGTTTCATTCGCCATTTAAAGGTGGCAGGTCAACTGAACAAACCCGTGATCGTTCATACGCGACAGGCTCAGCAGCAAACGCTGGCCATTCTGCGAGCGCATGCAGATCAGGAGGTCGGTGGCGTTTTGCACTGCTTTACCGAGACCTGGGCGATGGCTGAAGCCGCCATCGCGATGAATTTTTATATTTCCTTTTCCGGAATTATTACCTTTCGCAATGCCTCGGCCTTAAGAGAAGTGGTCAAAAAAGTACCGCTCGATAAGCTGTTGGTGGAAACGGATGCGCCCTGGTTGGCACCGGTTCCCTATCGTGGCAAACAAAACCTGCCCGGTCATGTGGTGGAAGTGGCGCAGATGGTCGCCGATATAAAAGGTATTTCTTATCAACAGGTTGCCGAAACAACGACCGCCAACTTCTCCGCACTTTTTCTCGGCGGGCGATCATTTGAGCAATCATTTCGGTAATCGTAATAGTCCAGTTTCTCTGTAGACAAAACCGCCTGATTGGTTTGCTGTGGCGATTACCCTAATGCACGGTGGGCCTCTCGGGGCATCCGTGCCTAGAGAGGCCTATAGGTTGCGCTAGGGCTGCTTGCCGGGTTGGTCGTCCCCTTTTTTGTCCTCGACCTTTTGTTCTTCCTGTGAATCAACGACCAACTGACTGGATTGGGTGATCCCTTCGTAGTCACTCTTTGAGAAAGTAAATAAGGTGTCTCTATCGCTGCGCCGTACAAAGTGTTGTCCGTTATGTTCGTGGAACGTATAGCGCCAACTGTTATCACCAGATGTCACATCCAGCCTTACGGCATGACCCTCGACGAGATCAGGCTTGTCCTTCACCAAACCGGTCACACGAAGTTTTTTCAGGCTGCTGATCAGGTTTTCAATTTTCTGCTGATTTTTAGCCACGGGGCCATCCTGATTGATCAGAACAGATGGGCCTTTGCGGGATAACTGCCAGTTATCGCCGGTTTTCGCCAATACAAAGTTAGCTCCGTCAATACGGTCAACGTTTTTAGCCGCCAACAGAGACCTGTCCAACCAGTCAGTGGTTTTTGGGGGAATATCGGTCAGTTCCAGTTCTACCGCATAGACCTGATCACTCCCGCCCTTTCTTATGTGTAGTTGTTTGAGCCCCGGCGATGAGCCAATCAGAATTTCACCGAGCAGGTTTTCTCCGCTGTGGATGGCTATTCGACGTTGAGCATTTTCTTGATCTACCTCGAAACGGGCGTGACTGGTCTGGTTTGTGGCAACCGGCCACTTCACCTGAAGTTGTTCAAGCTTCTCCAGTAAAGCATTCACTTTGTCGCTCTGGGCGAGCAGCCCATCTCCCAGTAGTTGCCACTCGCCACTATCCTTGCTCTGGCCCAGGCCCAGTGAGACAGTGCCGGTCTCAGAGGTAATCGTGACTTTGTCGACATTCTCCCACTGAATATCCAGCAGAGCCTGGGGCCGGTTGTTGTCTGACTGCTCTTGTGCGTACCACCACAGACCAGCGATGATGATCAACTGGATGGTCAACAGGCCGCTCAACGCGGTTTTTGTATTCATCGTCTGACGCTCCTTTTATTTGGCTAACACATCGAGATAATGCTGTTGACGGGAACGCTGCTGTTTCCGCTGAAACAACGCAATAATCGCCAATGCCAAAATGGCCAGTGCATAGTTCAGATACTCCCAGAAAACCTGGGTGTCATGATTCATCGGCGGCAGTGTCCTGTTGAACTGGCCTCTTGCGCGAATACTGAGCATGCTGGCATCTTCCAACGCCCAGTCCACGGTATTTGCCATCAGCTGCATCGGATTCAGGTATTCGCTGCCCGCTGCAGAATTTGCCATGGTCATGGTCTGATCGCGCAGAAAATCATTTGAGCTATATAAAATGATTCTCGCCGAGGATGGTGAGTGTTCGGTCACACTGGATAAGCCTGCAAGGGCTGTCCCGGTCTCTGTGTCGCTTGCCGTATTATTCTCTGCCAGTAGCGGTGATTCTTTTCCCGCAAAGTAAGAGGTGAACCGACCTTCACTGATAACACCGAGTAAATGGGATTTCTCCTCCTTCGGTAGTGGGAACGCGGCGAAACCGTTTTCGTCAATTTCAGGCATGATATCCATGTTGTCGGATACCCAGGAACGTTCCGAGCTGCGAATTAACTCCGTAATCTGCCTGTCAGCCTGCTTTTCAGCGTCGATAGTGATCGGTGAGGCCCAGGCTATCGTGACCTGCGGGACGTTGGCCGAAATTGGATTTTCCTTGTTTAATCCCTCCCCCCGAGCGTCGATAAAATAGGGGTAGTCAATGACCCGGATTTCCTGAACCCTATGGCCGCGCACATTGCGGATCATGGGCATCGGGAAAGAGGCGTTTTGAGTATCCAGAACCAGCTTGTCTTCAACGCTGAAACCGTGATGGCTCAACCAATCCTGAAACGCGCCCTGAAGCTTTGCCACACCAAGTCCCTGTTGCGTCAGGGTGGTTGTAAACGGCGATGCTGCAGCGACGACCGTGCCACCTTTCATCAGAAACTGATCAATGGCAAAGAGTTCTTTGTCTTTCAAATTGTTTGGTGCTGCAATCACCAGAATATCCGCATCAGCCGATACGCTACCGTCGCTCAGGTCTTCCTGGCTAACATTGAGTTCGGCGCCGAGGGTCTCTTCCAGCTGGACAAAGCGGGGGGTTGATACCCCGTATTGTTCCGTTTTCTCATCCACCTTTGGTGTTACCAGAGCTACATTTTTGGTGATGCCGGAGGCAAAGCGCTTGATGCTGGCTTTCAGGTTGCGCTCGAAACTCGCCCTGGTGGGCTCTTCAAAAGGAATTTGCCTTACCTGGTCGTCCTGTTCCAGGGTCAGATAAAAATAAAAGCGGTCATCGCTGAATAGGTTTCGAGACATGGGCTTGAAGCCATATTTGCTGGCCAGCGTTCGTACTACCTGAGCGTCGTTTACATCGGGGGCCTCATGGTTGACGACCAGTTGATCGCCAGCCTGCTGCTGTAGCGTATCAATGACGTCAGTGATGGCCTTTTTGTACTCGACCAGCTCACCCGGCAGTTGTTGGTCTTCCGAAATAAAGGTGTTCAGTACCAGTGTGCCATCCACCATATCGAACAGATTGCCACCGCTGCGATAGCTGTTGAGTACTTTCTTCAAGCTGCGGGTGAGATCATATTCAGGATTGCGAAGCTGTACCTCAAGGCTGTTGTCTCCCTGAGACTTCACTTCAATCAAATCCTGAAAACCCAGCACCTCAAATTCGTCACCGTATTGAACCAGGATATTAAAATAGGAGTTCACGATGGCAGACTGATAGCGGTCGGCTACCTGCAGCGGTGTCGCCCGAATGCTGTATTTGGTATTCGCTTCTTCCTCCAGTTCCGGGTTGGTAACCGGGTCGAGGAACTCCACGCGGACTTTGCCTTTGCCTGCGATTTCGTATTCCCGGATCAGGTCCTTCATACGGGGCACCAGCGGCGCCAGCAACGGGTGAGTTTTACTGCTGAAATACCCGCGAATTAACAGCGGTTCCTCTACCTGATCCAGATACTGCCGGGTGGCATCGGAGATGGAATAAATATTACCTTCGGTAGTATCAATGCGCAGCAGATTCACTTGCCCAAGCCAGAGATTGGCCAGCACCGCATTGGCCAGCAGTAACCCGGTGATTGCCCGCCAGTTCTGATGTCGGGGTGTGCGTTTGAGGTTTGCCCAGCGCTCTTTTTCGAGAAAAAATGTGTTTAATGTCAGAAATGCAATGATGATGCTGAGGTAGTAGTAGAGGTCCCGGATATCGATAACCCCCCGGGTAATCGAGTCAAAGCGCGAGCCTGTCCCTAGCATCCTCAGCCATTCGCCTGTGGTATTGCCAAATAAATCTGTAATGGTGGCCGTTCCCACCAGATAAAACAAACCACAGACTCCGACAGAGCAGATCAGACTGATAATCTGGTTGTCGCTTCGGGCGGAAACAAACAAACCAATGGACAGGTAGGCCGCGCCTAGCAACAGGGCGGCGATATAGCCTGCCCAGACTGGTCCCCAGTCGAGCTCGCCCAGCTGTGCAACGGTGATGGGAAGCGGCAGTGTCATCAGCAGCGCGATGGCCAATAACAACAGGCAGCCGAGGAATTTGCCCAGCACAAAATGCCACAGGGGGAGTGGTTGGGTCAGCACATGTTCCAGCGTGCCGGTGCGCCGCTCTTCACTCCATAGCCGCATTGTCAGGGTGCTTGTCAGGAAAATCAGTAACACGGGCATCCACTCAAAAAGTGGCCGGATATCCGTAATATTTCTGGAGAAAAACGATTCGCCCCAGAAAAAAATAAACAGACTGATGCCCGCAAAAGCGGCGAGAAAAAGGTATGCAGTTGGTGACGCAAAGAAAATGGCTATTTCTTTGGCGGCAATGCGGCGAATCAGGGGCAGATGTCTTTTTTCAGGCTGCATCTTTTGTCTCCTCTACTGGTGTCTGCACCGGGACGGTATTGACCTCCCTGAAAAGGGTTTCGAGATCACGCTTTTCCTGGCTGATGCCATAGATATCGATGTCCGCCTGCACCAGAAGCCGGGTGATTTCAGCGACCAGTTTTTGCGGGTTAATGCCGTTCTCAACACGCAGGCGATAACTGAAAGCCGGTTGGCTGTCGGGAGCTGTATGGTCGGGCAGTGGCTCTATAGCAAGCTCGCCTTCCAATGAAGAGAGCGCTGAATTCACGGCTGTTTTATCGGCGGATGTTGCCAAGAGCAATGTGTTGCTTTGACGCAGTTCTTCGAGCCCTGCATCGACAGCCAATCGGCCATGTCGGACAATCAGCGCCCGATCACAGATGGCGTCCACTTCCTGCATGATGTGCGTTGATAGGATCACGGTCGCTTTGCTGGCCAGTGCTTTAATGAGCTTTCTCATCTGTTCGGTCTGGGTGGGATCAAGCCCGTTGGTCGGCTCATCCAGAATCAGTATTCTTGGCTTGCCGAGAATTGCCTGTGCCACGCCAACACGTTGCTTATACCCCCGTGAAAGCGTTGATATAGGGGAGAGCAGCTTGTCGACCAGAGCGGTTTCCCGAATAACCCGTCTTATTTCCTGAACTTTATCTTCCTCTGTAAGGCCTTTTATATCACCCACATAGTCCAGGTAATCGGCGACGGTCATTTCGGGATAGATGGGAAGGTTTTCCGGAAGGTAACCGATCTCACGCTGTGCTTTTTTGGGATTGATCTGCAAATCAATATTATCAATCGTAATGCTGCCATCATTGGGTTCCAGATAACCACTGAGCATTTTCATGATGGTGGTTTTTCCGGCACCGTTGTGACCGAGCAGGCCGACGATTTCGCCGTGATCAATTTTGAAGTTCACCTCATCTACAGCTTTAAAATCGCCATAGAAGCGGGTTAACCGGGTAACTTCCAGCATGTGTCCTCCTACGCTGACGTGATTTTATTGTTTTATAACGGGGGCAACCTGTCTCTTATACACATCTGACGCTGCCGACGAATAGAGAGGTG
>NZ_CAJXST010000012.1 GCF_913061305.1 uncultured Porticoccus sp.
TCGGACACCTCACCAAATTTTATCATCTGAGCTTTAACAAGCTTAACTTAACTCCTAGACCGCACGCCTGCGTGCTCGTTGTCACCCTAAAGGGTGCCCTCTCTGCTAAAGCTCCGAGTCAACCACTCGGACACCTCACCAAATTTTATCATCTGAGCTTTAACAAGCTTAACTTAACTCCAAGACCGCACGCCTGCATGCTCGTTGTCACCCTAAAGGGTGCCCTCTCTGCTAAAGCTCCGAGTCAACCAATCGGATACCTCAGTAATGCTCTCATTTCAGCTTGAAAAATTTTCGCCTGCCAACCCGGAACTGAGGGCCTCTGCCCGTCTGTGGATCAGTTGGCGCAGGATTTTGAGGAGCGGAACTGTACACAAGCAACCCGGAAAAAGCAATTGTCAGGGCCAGCACTGAAAGTAATCATCGATGGCTGCTTCAGGGGCCTCGGGCGGCGCAATCTGGACAGTTCCCAGATACAGGAAGCCGATGATACGCTCGGCATCACTGAGCCCCAGCCCTGCCATGACGTAGGGGTCATAGGCATAGTCGCCAGTTCGCCAGACCGCACCGACGCCCTGTGCATAAGCGGCAGTGATCATATTTTGCGCAGCTGCGCCGGCGGATAGCCACTGTTCAAATTCCGGGACCTTGGGGTTTTCTTTCGGGCTGGCGATCACGACCATGACCATTGGCGCGCGCAGGGGACGCTCGGCAATACGCTGCCGCGCTTTGTCACTGAGTTCGGCACCCTGCTGTTCTTCTGAACGAACAAACAGCTCGCCGAGCGCCCGCCGCCCCTCTCCCTCAATAATGAGAAAACGCCAGGGGCGCATTCTTGCATGATCGGCAGCACGAAACGCCGCTCGCTGAATATTGGCCAGAATGTCACCTTTCGGCGCGGGCTCGGACAGTCTGGGTACTGATACGCGCTGGTGAAGGGCCTGCAATGCATCCATTTTTTTTCCTTACTGCTGTGTCCAGTTTGCTGGGTCATGGACATTTTCGATCAGACATCGTGTAATGACGCGCACTGACTCACTGTACCGGGAACATTATCTTACAGGATGACGCCAAACAGTCTTAAAGAGACAAACCGCATTTTACATTACCAGAGTCTGTTCCGCCTTCTGGTAGGTTTTGCCGGTATTTTATCGCTACTCACGTTCCATCGTGGACTGGAGCATGAGCTGATTGTCACGTTGCCCCTGCTGGTGACCATTGGCTATATTCTGTCTTCCCATTTTGTATTGCAGCGCATCTCGCCGTCATCACGGCCCGGCGTCGGGACGGTTTTATCCTTTATTGATGCGCTGCTGCTCGGTGGCCTGATCTGCCTGATCGACCTGAGCCTTTTGCCTGCTCTGCTGCTGATTATTACGCTGCAGTTTAACGGAATCATTGGTGGCGGTTTCAGGAAATTACGCAATGATAACTTGGCGCTGTTGCTCGGCATTGCAATAACCGCACTCCTGAGATTTCCCCAATGGACACTTTCGGCAGACATCCTGACCGGTCTGCCACCACTGTTGGCGCTGGGGATATATATCTGTATTTACGGCGCCAGCAGTTCCAGGGAAATCGCAACCTTGGGAGAGAAACAGAAAGAGCTGGAAAAAACACAGGTTCAACTGAAACTGAGAAATTACCGCCTGTCAAAATATCTCTCCCCAACCCTGCTGAAGGCCATCCAGTCGGGCAAAGACGTCAAGCTGGAAACCCATCGCAAAAAACTGACCGTATTTTTTTCAGACATCAAGGGTTTCAGCGAACTGGCCGAAGAACTTGAGGGCGATGTGCTGACCAGCCTGCTGAACAACTACCTGTCCGAAATGTCGCAAATTGCCCTGCAGCACGGCGGTACCATCGACAAGTTTATCGGCGACGCCATTATGGTTTTCTTTGGCGACCCCACCAGTAATGGCGTAAAGGCCGACTGTACGGCCGCAGTATCAATGGCCATTGCCATGAAAAAACACATGAAGGAATTGCAACGTCGCTGGGCCAGTCAGGGCATAGAAACACCCATGGAAATACGCATGGGCCTGAATACCGGCTACTGCGCCGTGGGCAACTTTGGCACGGAGAACCGGCTGGACTACACCCTGCTCGGCACCGAGGTGAATCTGGCCAGCCGACTGGAGTCCGCCGCAGAACCCGGCGAGATTCTGGTTTCACACGAGACCTACTCACTGGTGAAAGACCAGATCATGTGCCGCGATATGGGCGAGATTCAGGTCAAGGGCTATCAACAGCCGGTGCGGATTTATTCTGTGGTGGACTTCCGCAAAAATATGGGCAGTGACCAGAGCTACTTCGAGCACATGACCGATGGTTTTTCTTTCTATATGGATATGGACAGAATCCGCCACTACGACCGGGATCGAATCATGAGGTCCCTGATCGAAGCCGCCGCCCAACTGAAAAACAAGAAAAACTACTAATTCCCGCTGCTCGCTCTCACTGCCTCGACAGGCGCACCCTGGGAGGATCGGATTGCACACTGCTGCGATAGGGATTGATCTCCAGCCCACCGCGACGGGTGTAGCGGGCGTAAACCTCCAGTCTGTCCGGCTGACACAACTCCCTGATTTCGGTAAAGATGCGTTCCACGCACTGCTCGTGAAAATCCTGATGATTGCGAAAAGAAACCAGATAGCGCAACAACCCTTCGCGGTCGATTGCAGGACCACTGTAACGAATCAGAATACTGGCCCAATCGGGCTGCCCGGTGACCGGGCAATTGGTTTTCAACAAATGGCTGTAGAGCGATTCGCTGACCACTGTGTGTCCGTCTGCCAGGCCGAGCAGCGAGGGATCGGGGGCATAGGTGTCCACCTCCACCGGCAGGTCATCCAGGCAAATACCGGGCAGTGAGCCGAGTCCCATGTGACGATAACTGTCACCGGGGTGGATCCCTACCAGTATCGGCCCCACCACACAGGCACTGACGTCGCGCTCGATGGTCCGGGCCACCTCTTCCACGGAGCGATAGCGCTCCTGATTCAGCGAGTTGAGATAGAGTTTCAGGGATTTTGATTCAACCAGATTGAGCGTGCTGGCCGGTATCGACAACTCGGCCACCGCCACCACCGGCTTGCCCCGCATATCCAGCCAGGAGAGCTCATAGGCGGTCCAGAGATCCACGCCAAAAAAAGGCTCGGCGTCCAGAATACCCAGTGCCTGCCTGCCCTCTTGCCGGGGAATCGGGTGCAATAACTGCGGACTGTAGCTGGCGGGATAGTCAGTGTCGGCCCCCAGCAATAATTTTTTCTCAGTCACGGCTCACCTCAACTGCGCAATCGTTTGCCCCGCTCCAGCAGGAACAGCGAGAAGAAAAACAGCAGGGCGCAGAAACCCGTCACCATGACAAAGGCCCATGCCACATTAATATCCGAGACGCCCAACAGACCGTACCGGAAGGTGTTGACCATATAGAGCACCGGATTGGCCAACGACACCGCCTGCCAGAAAGGCGGCAACATGCTGATGGAGTAAAACACGCCGCCCAGGTAGGTGAGCGGCGTCAACACAAAGGTTGGAATAATGGAAATATCATCAAAACTGTTGGCGAAAACCGCGTTGATAAACCCCGCCAGCGCGAACAGGACCGCAGTTAAAAATACAATGGCGACTGTTACACCCAGATGACTGACCTGCAGATCGGTAAAAAACAGGGACAGCAGCGTCACAATCATCCCCACAGCCAGACCACGGACCACACCGCCGATCACATAACCCAGCAAAATGATGTAATTGGGCACCGGCGACACCAGCAACTCTTCGATACTGCGCTGGAACTTGGTGCCAAAAAAAGAAGACACCACATTGCCATAGGCATTGGTGATCACCGACATCATGATCAGCCCCGGCACCACAAACTCGATATAGGTGAAACCGGACATCTCACCGATCCGCGGTCCGATCAATTTGCCAAAAATGACAAAATACAGGGCAATCGTAATAGCAGGCGGCAGCAGGGTCTGCTGCCAGATGCGCATAAAACGGCGGACTTCTTTCACCAGGATGGTGGTAAACGCCACCCATTGCTGACCGGCATTCATAACTGCGCCTCCGCCGTTTCATTCCTGTGGGGCTCCACCAGGGAAACAAACAGCTCTTCCAGCCGGTTCGCCTTGTTGCGCATGCTGGTCACATGAATGTCCCGCTCGCTGAGACTGGCAAATAACTTGTTCAGCGATTTCCCCTTCACCACTTCAACCTCAAAACTGTGTTCATCGATCAGCTGCCCCGGATAACCCTCAATGGTCGGCATTCCTGTCAGGGCCTCGCGGGTATCCAGCACAAACACCTCCTTGTTGAGCTGCCGCAACAGCTGCTTGATGGAGGTATTGTGGATGATTTTACCCTGATCAATGATCGCCACGTTGCGGCAGAGACTCTCTGCCTCCTCCAGGTAGTGGGTGGTCAGAATAATCGTGGTGCCGCTGGCATTAATCCCTTTGAGAAACTGCCACATGGAGCGGCGCAACTCGATATCTACACCGGCCGTGGGCTCATCCAGCACCAACAGCCGCGGTTCGTGAACCAGGGCCCTGGCAATCATCAGTCGTCGCTTCATACCACCGGAGAGCATCCGTGAGCGCTGATGGCGTTTTTCCCAAAGACCCAGCTGCCTCAGATATTTCTCAGTGCGCTCATCGGCAAGCTTTGAGGGAAGACCGAAATAACCCGCCTGGGTTTTGACAATATCAATGACCTTTTCAAACTGGTTGAAGTTGAATTCCTGTGGAACCACGCCGATATACTGCTTGGCCAGGGAGAAGTTCCTGTCGATATCCGTCCCGAAAATAGCTATCTCACCAGCCGTTTTTCTCACCAGAGAACAGATGATGCCGATGGTAGTGGACTTACCGGCACCATTGGGCCCGAGCAGCGCGAAAAAATCGCCGGGCTGAACATCCAGGTCGATACCCTTGAGTGCCTCAAAGCCATTGTCATACTGTTTGTGCAAATTGCGGATCGATAATGCAGCAGTCATAGCATCCCAATAGTTACAAAAAAAAGCAGTTACAAAAATAAAAGCAGTTACAGAATAAAAATGCCCGCGCGTCAGCCAAAGAACATGACCGGCTCAGCAGGGGTGATAGTCTAAATGACTTTGCCCGGCGTTTGTCGGTTAACACCAAAAAACCCGGCGCATTAATCTGACATCAGGGGGCGGCGATACTGCACCCGAACAAAGCGACGACCCGGCCAACTATCATCAATGTAAGGATCATCAATGCAATGATTGACCCACCAACCACTCTGGGCCTATTCTGAAGTGGTCATACGCATAAAAACAGCCCGCAATGACCGTCCATACGTTAAATTGGGTATTGCGGCCTCGTCATAAGAAATTGTCACACTGACAGGAAGGCCGGCCATGTTGCTCGACTTGACTGCACTATCGGATAACCGGGAAAGACCGGGACCCAATACCGACCCAAATCCCGGGGTTACCCCATGAGCGCCAACTGGCCCGACGACGAAGCTGGGCAAAACACGCCTCTCCCACCCGCATCAGAACAACCGGGAAGGTGGTCATTGCGCTCCCGCGCGCTGTTGATCACTGCCACCTACGCGATTGTAGCCTCTTTATGGATCTATGCCTCTGACCATGCACTGATGGCATTGGCGGCGGATACCGAAACATTCACCCGCTGGAGTGTGTACAAGGGTATTGGCTTTGTCTCCGTCACCTCGCTGTTATTACTGCTGCTGATCTGGTGGGCCTTCGGTGCCCTGGAGAGGGCCTATGCCGATCTCAAAACACTGAACCAGGACCTCGAAAAAAGGGTCAGGGCTCGCACTAACGAACTGGAATCAGTCGCCACCCGCGCGGAAACTGCCGACCATTTGAAGTCATCATTTCTGGCCACTATGTCCCACGAGTTGCGGACCCCGCTCAATTCGATCATTGGCTTTACCGGTATCATCCTGCAGGGCATGGCGGGGCCCATTACCCAGGAACAGAAAAAACAACTGGGCATGGTCCGCAGCAGTGCCCGCCACCTGCTGGATCTGATCAACGACGTTCTGGATATCTCCAAGATCGAAGCCGGGCAGTTACAGGTTCGACAGGAGCCTTTTGATCTGGCCGATGCAATTGATCAGGTTATCGGGAGTGTTCAGCCATTGGCAGAGCAGAAAGGTCTGTCACTTCACAGGGACATCGCAGCCGGTTTGTCCACCATGCGCAGTGACCGTCGACGGGTTGAACAAATTCTGCTGAATCTGTTGAACAACGCTATCAAGTTCACGGACCAGGGCCGTGTCACGCTGCATGTGGAGTTGGAACCGGCATGGATGCCTCCAGCCACGGTCGATGAGGCAAATAACGGAGCATCACCACGCAGCGAACAGCCGGTGGCGGCTGTTCGATTCCGGGTCACCGATACCGGCATTGGTATCCGACCGGAAGATATAGAGCAGCTATTCCAACCTTTCAACCAGGTCGACACGGGCCTCACCCGCCAACATGACGGCACCGGGTTGGGACTGGCCATCTGCGGCCGCCTGACTAACCTGCTCGGCGGCACGCTAAAGGTCGACAGTCAATGGTCACAGGGCAGTGAATTTACCGTGACATTGCCACTGGAGCTATCATGAAAGAACCCCGCCTCGATATTCTGGTCATTGAAGACAATGAGCTCAACCGCTACCTGCTGACTTTTTTACTGGAACACCGCGGCCACCGCGTCAGATCGGCCACAGACGGACCGGCAGGCATTGCACTGGCGAAGGCGCTGTTGCCCGACCTGATTCTGCTGGATATACAATTACCGACCATGCATGGCTATGACGTGGCAGCAACCCTGCGCGAAGTCGAATCTGTGGGCAGGGTTCCCATTATCGCAGTGACCTCCCACGCCATGGCGGGTGATCGCGAGAAAGCACTGGCAGCGGGCTGTAGTGGTTATATCGAAAAGCCCATCGACCCCGATACCTTTGTCGATGAGGTGGAAAGTGTCTGCCGGCAGTCTCCGGATATGGAAAGTAGCTGATGCCACGGATCCTCATCGTTGATGACCGGGAGGAAAACCTCTATTACCTGGAGACGCTGCTCATCAGCCACGGTTATCAGGTCGATGCTGCCAGCCAGGGCAACGAAGCACTGGATAAGGCGCGCAGCACCCCTCCCGATATGATTGTCTCCGATCTGTTGATGCCCATCATGGACGGTTACACGCTGCTCCAGCAATGGAAATCCGACCCCCGGCTCAAGCATATTCCCTTCATCATCTACACTGCCACCTACACCGAAGAAAGTGACCGCGAACTGGCCCTGGATCTCGGCGCCGATGCCTTTGTCCTCAAATCTGCCGAGCCGGAAGCTTTCCTCAAAGTCCTGTGGCAAATCCAGGATCAACCCCATAGCGCCAAGCCCATTGCGACCAGCCCCGTCGGGCTCGATGAAAACACTATCCTGAAGACCTACAACCAGACACTGGTCCGCAAACTGGAAGAAAAATCCCGTCAACTGGAAATCGCCAACCGGGCCTTGCAGAAAGATATCGCCCGCCGGGAAGCCACGGAAGCCGCGCTTCGGGTCAGCGTGGAGCGATTCCGGTTATTGGCCCAGGCCACCAGTGATGCCGCCTGGGACTGGGATATGCTCAGTGACAATCGCTGGTGGAATGACGGTTTCACACAGCTCTTTGGCCACCGTCGCGCCGACTCGCAACCCGATGACGCCGCCTGGGCGGCGCTGATTCACCCCGATGACCGGGAGGAGGTGTTGACCGGGCGCCAACTGGCCATTTCCCAAAACGGCAACAATCATTGGTCCGCCAGCTATCGTTTCAGATGTGCAGACGGCCAGTGGGCCCAGGTGGAGGACCGCGGTCACCTGATTCGCGATGACCATGGCACTGTCATCCGGATGGTCGGCGGCATGACCGATATCACAAACCGCATCACGATGGAAAAACAACTCCACCGGGCACAACGGCTGGAGGCCCTGGGCATGCTGACGGGCGGGGTCGCCCATGATTTCAACAACCTGCTCACGGTGGTCATGGGCAACGCGCAAATTCTGGAAGACAAACTGGGCGACCACCCCGACCATCAAAGGCTGGCAAGGATGATCACGGAGGCGGCTGAGCGCGGAGCGGATCTGACCCATCGCCTGCTGGCATTTGCCCGGCAACAGAGCCTCACCCCGAGGACCGTGAACCTGAATCAACTGGTACTCGGCATAGAGCCGCTGCTGCAGCGAGCACTGGGCAGCAATATTGTAATCGCCCTGGAACTCGATGCCCGGCTGCCGTCGGTCTACGTGGACCCTTCAGAACTGGAACACGCGCTGCTGAACCTGTGTGTCAACGGACGCAATGCCATGCCGCAGGGTGGTAGCCTGACCATCTCAACAGGCGCCACTCAGGCTAGCGATTCAACCGAGCTGGATTTGAGTTGTGGCCAGTATGCCGTGTTATCGATAACCGATACGGGCACCGGCATAGCCCCGGAGCTTGTGGATCGATTGTTTGAGCCCTTTTTCACCTCTGCAGAACAGGGTGCCGGAACGGGGCTGGGTTTGGCAATGGTACACGGATTTATCAACCAGTCCGGCGGGCAAATCAACGTCCGCTCAAGACCGGGGGAAGGCAGCACCTTCCTGCTGTATCTGCCTGTCTCCGACCAGCCACCGACACCGCTGCCGGTTGATGAGCAACCATCTGAAAATATCGGCGGCAATGAATCAATCCTGTTGGTAGAGGACGACCACCTGGTTCGGAGTGTCGCCAAACATCAGTTGGAGTCTCTGGGCTATCAGGTCATCACGGCAACCGATGGCCAGCAGGCACTCGACCTGTTGCACGAAGGCAATACTGTTGACCTGCTGTTCACCGATTTGCGCATGCCCGGTATGGGCGGCAGACAGCTTGCCCAACTGGCCAGTGAGCTGCGCCCCAACCTGAAGATACTGTTCACCACCGGGTTTGCCGGCCACGACGATGAAGGCGACAGGCCCCAAGGCAACACCAACCTCATCCGAAAACCCTACCGCCGGTCTGAGCTTGCCCAATGCCTGCGCCAGGTACTGACACAGCAGGACAACGCATGATAAATCGCCAATGCCTGAACCCCGCAATACCGGCGGTCATCCGGCGGTCAATAACCGCTGTATTCCTACAAACTGAGCGGCTTTCAAGCGGGCTTGAAACAACCCACACAATACCGCATGCTGGGACTATGGTGGATTTGATCACGGATTATCTTTCTGGCCAAACAAGTCTTTCCGCCAGACAAACATGCGAATAATAAAGGTCTGGTGATGACATTAGGGATCCCCGATAAACGGCTGCTGGTACTCGATGATGATGCCGACGTCAGCTTTACCATCTGCACCATTGCCAAAAGTGCCGGTCACGATGCCCGCGCCACCACCAGTGCGGACGAGTTTCTTCACCTGGTCAAAGACTGGACCCCTTCACACCTGATAGTCGATCTCGCCATGCCGGAAGTGGATGGTGTCGAGATACTGAAACGTCTGGCCGATGCCGCCTTTGATGGCGTCGTGATCGTTGCCAGCGGTCTGGGCAACAGGGTGTTGGAAGCCGCGGGTCGAGCCGCCGCAGAAAATGGTCTCAATGTCTCGGGGGTACTGGGCAAGCCCTTTACCCCCAATCGACTCCGCGAGTTGCTCAGCGACAAAACCCATCAGCCTGCCCTCAAGGCACCCGATAACCGGCCACAGGAATTCCAGCTCACCAGGGAGACCCTCGCCGCGGGCCTGACTGAGCAGCAAATAGGCGTTTACTACCAGCCCAAGGTATCCTGTGCCACAGGAAAATGCATTGGTTTTGAAGCGCTGGCCCGGTGGCACCATCCCAGTATCGGCATCATTATGCCCGACCGCTTCATTCCGCTGGCGGAAGAAACCGGCCTGATCGGTGAACTGACCCAACAGGTATTTGGCCAGTCTCTCCGCTGGTTTGCCGAATCGTTTCGCGGCACCGATACCACCATCGCCCTGAACATGTCCGCCAAGGTGATAGCGGACGCCGGCCTGTCCGAGTGGCTGATGTCCCAGTGTCAGGCACTGGGGCTGGACCCTCACCAAATTGTGCTTGAGATTACGGAAAGCAGCAGCATGGAAAATCCGATCATGATGCTGGAATTTCTGACCCAGTTCCGCATCAAGGGGTTCAGCCTGTCGATCGATGATTTCGGGGTGGGCTACTCATCCCTGATTCAGCTGGCACGGCTGCCCTTCTCAGAAATGAAAATTGACAAAATGTTTGTCATCTCGGCACCGCAGTCCGAGGAATCACAGAAAATTGCGGCAGCGATCGTCGGCCTGGCCAGAGCACTGGGACTGCTGGTGACTGCCGAAGGGGTGGAAGACCAATGGACACTGTCGTTTCTCGCGGAGATTGGCTGCGATACAGCTCAGGGGTATTTTATTGGCCGGCCCATGCCACCAGATGCCATCCTTGAATGGCTGAAGTGCCCTCCAACTGCTAATCGGGGGCATTAGTGCCTATCCCCGGGGATCTCCTTTTCGAATGCCACCCGGATCCAATGTGGATCTATGATCGGGAAACCCTGCGCTTTCTTGACGTCAACGATGCCGCCATTGCCAAATATGGCTATTCCCGGGACGAATTCCTCGCCATGACCATCAGGGATATTCGGCCGGCGGAAGATGTCCCCGGCTTAGTCGAAAACGTTGCTTCCTTAACTCCGGGGTTTAATGAGGCTGGTATCTGGCGTCACCGCCTCAAGTCCGGGGAGATTATCTCGGTGGTGATCACCGCGCACACACTGGACCATGAGGGCACAAGGGCCGAGTTGGTCTCCGCCCGGGATGTCACTCGGTTGCTGGCACTGGAGGAAGATAAAGCCAACTACCTGAAGCGGGAACAGGTTTTGCGGCAGGAAGCCGAGGCTTCGGCCCACCTGTTTCAATCCCTGTTCGAGTCAGCGCCCGGTCAATTTCTGGTCCTGACCCCCGACGAATTCAGGATTGTCGCCGCCAGCGATGCCTATCTCAATGCCACTGGCACCCGCAGGCAGGACATCAAGGGCCGACGAATGTTCGATGTTTTCCCCGACGACCCCGAGGACAGCAAAGCCGACGGCGTCCGGAATCTTCGGGCCTCACTGGAACAGGTCAAAGAGACCGGCATGTCCGACATTCTGCCGGTTCAGCGCTATCCCATTCCCCGCCCGGAAGACCAGGGCGGTGGATTCGCCGAACACTTCTGGAGCTGTGTGAACACCCCCATCAAAGGGGCCGATGGCCAAATTACATTCATTATCCTCAGAACCGAGGATGTCACCGAGTTTGTCTACTCGGTGGAGGGACGACTGACAACCCGGGGATCCACTGCCACTGAGGAACACGACGGCGCCCAACTGGAGCTGGATATCCTGTTGCGCTCCCGCGAATTGAAAATTGCCAACAGCCGCCTGCAGGAACAGGAAGCCAGTCTGCGCACAGCCAAACGCCTGCTGAAGCTGGGGATATGGAAACTCAATCTCGACAGCGATGTACTCAGTTGGTCCGATGATATCTACGAAATGTACGATATCGCCCCCGAGGACTTCGACCACTGCTTTGATGCCTACCTCCAATTGATGCACCCGGATGACCGGCAGGGTCTGGTCGACGAGTTGAACAGTTTTCTGGAAAAGCCCGATGCGCCGCTGCAGTTTCGTCACAGAATCCCCAAACCGGACGGCAGCATTATGCATGTTCAGGGCATGGGGGAACTGGCCAATACCGCCGACGGACGCCTGCTCACCGGGGTGGTACAGAACATTACCGATCAGGTTCTGGCGGACAGTCAATTGGCCGAGGCCTCCAGCCTGCAACGGATTGCAGGGCAGGCAGCCCATTTGGGAGGCTGGCGTTTTGACCTTCAGACAAAAACCATGAAATGGTCAAAAGAGACTGCCGAAATTCACGACGTCGGGCCACAATTTCAACCCACACTGCAGGAAGCCATCAATTTCTATACACCGGAATATCGTAACCGCTTTCGTCGTATCTTTGACGCCTGCGCTGAACGGGGTGAATCCTTCAGTGAGGTGATGCCGAAGATTACTGCCACCGGCAGACCCATCTGGGTGCGCAGCACCGGTGAAGCTGAATACGACGCCGAGGGCAACATCTGTGCTGTGCGCGGTGCCTTCCAGGATATTACCGATCACATCAACGCACGGGAACAATCGAAGACGTTATCTCAACAGCTGGAACAGACCCTGGAGAGTATGAGCGATGGCTTCTTCACCCTCGACAGGGACTTCAATTTCACCTTCGTCAACAACGAATTTTGCCGAATTCTCAACAAGCGCCGGGATGCACTGATTGGCAATAACGCCTGGGAGTGCTTTCCGGCTGCCGCAGATTCTGCTTTCCGCACCGAGTATGAAGCGGCCCTTACAACACAGACGACACGTATGTTTACCGAACGTTACAGCGAACTGAATATCTGGTTGCGGGTAAAGGCCTACCCCTCGATCGAAGGACTCGCCATCTATTTTCAGGATGTCACCCAGGAGCGAGCCAGAGAGCAACACCTGCGACTGCTGGAATCCGCCATCTCCCGGCAAAATGACATTTTACTGATCACTGAAGCAAGACCTCTGGATGAACCCGAGGGGCCCAGAATCATCTATGTCAACGATGCCTTCGAGCGACGCACCGGGTATAGCCGGGAGGAGGTCATCGGCAAAACACCGCGCCTGCTGCAGGGGCCAAAAACCCAGCGGGCAGAGCTGGATCGCATTCGGGAGGCCCTTACCCTTTGGCAGCCCGTGCGTGCTGAACTAATCAACTACACCAAAAGTGGTGATGAGTTCTGGCTGGAAATGGACATTGTCCCACTGGCGGACGAAACCGGCTGGTTTACCCACTGGGTTGCAGTAGAGCGGGATATTACTGACCGGAAAATGGCTGAGCAGGCTGTCAGGCAGAGTGACGAACGATTCCAACTGGTCTCCAAAGCCACCAACGATGTGATCTGGGACTGGGACCTTGTTGAGGACAGCCTGTGGTGGAACGAAAACCTGAAAACCATGTTCGGTCACGACCCTGCACAGATCAATCACGGCCTGGAATTCTGGGTTGAACATATTCATCCGGATGATCGCAATGCCCTGCTCACAGAGCTCTATGCCGTTTTTAATAGCGGTGGACTCACCTGGCAGGGGGAATACCGGTTTCTTCACGCCAATGGCAAGTCGCTGTCCGTGGTGGATCGGGGTTTTATTACACGGGATACCGCAGGCAAGGCCATACGAATGGTCGGCAGCATGGTGGATGTCACCGAACTGCGGGAAATGGATGAACGGCTGCGCCAATCCCAAAAACTGGAAGCGGTCGGCCACCTCACCGGCGGCATTGCCCACGACTTCAACAATCTGCTCACCGTGATATTGGGCAACGCCGAATTCATGCAGGAGCAGCTCGGCGATAAGCCCGATCTGCAACAGTTGGCGGAAATGACCGTCACGGCGGCGGAACGAGGAGCGGAGCTCACCAATCGCCTGCTCGCCTTTGCCCGTCGTCAGGCACTGCAACCCAGGCGGGTGAACATCAATAAACTGGTGACCGACACCCTGGGATTACTGAAAAGAGCCCTCAGCGAGGATATTGAATTGACGTTTGTCGAGACCGGGGAACTCTGGGCTGCCGAAATTGACCCGGGCCAACTGGAGGTGGCACTGCTCAATCTTGCCATCAACGCGCGCGATGCCATGCCAGAGGGTGGCAGGCTGTTGATTGAGACGGCCAACACGCTGCTGGATGAGACCTATGCACAGGATCAAGTGGACGTAATCGCCGGTGAGTATGTGCAGGTGTCGGTATCCGACAGCGGCACCGGCATGGCTGCCGATACTGTCAGCCAGGCCTTCGATCCGTTTTTCACCACCAAGGTGATGGGCAAGGGCAGCGGTCTCGGTCTCAGTATGGTGTATGGCTTTGTCAAACAATCCGGCGGACATGCCAGGATTTATTCAGAAGAGGATGAAGGCACCGCGATCAGGCTCTATTTCCCGCGTGCGATCGCAACAAATGAAGTCCCCTATGAAGCACCCCGGGAGATCGAGCCCAGGGGTGGCACAGAGCATATTCTGGCGGTGGAGGATGACGACCAGGTGAGAACCTATGTCACGACCCTGCTGGAGAGCCTCGGCTACCGGGTCACAGCTGCCCATTCCGGTGCAGAGGCGCTGGATATCCTGGCGCAGTGCCAGGATATTGACCTGTTATTTACCGATGTGGTGATGCCGGGCGGCATCAATGGTCGACAGCTGAGCGAACAGGCACTGCGCATCCACCCCGACATGAAGGTATTGTTCACCTCCGGCTACAGTGAAAACGCCATTATTCACAATGGTCGGCTGGACAGGGGCGTGCAGCTGATCAGCAAACCCTATCATCGCGAGCAATTGGCGGTGAAATTGCGAGAGATACTGGATCCCGCCTGACCCCCTTGCCCCGACCGCCGCTTCAGAGCCTGACACTTAGTATTTAACACAGTTGCGACCGCTGCTCTTGGCCCGATACATGGCTTCATCAGCCCGCACCACCAGCACCTTTCGGGTGTCCCCCTTGCGCCACTCGGCGACACCCACGCTGATCGTGACCCCGCCGAGTTCACCAAAATCGAGCGCTTCGACATGGGCTCGCAAACGCTCTGCCAAATGGACACCATCGTTCAGTGTGCTGTTGGCCGCCAGCACAATAAATTCCTCACCACCCCATCGCCCCAGATTATCGGACTCGCGCAGGCAACCGGTCACCTCATGGGCGATCACTTTAAGCACCCGGTCACCCGCCTCATGACCGTGCACGTCGTTGAAATGTTTGAAATTGTCGATATCAAATAACAGCAGGGTGCAGGGCCGGGTATAACGGCGGGCGACAGCAATCTCTTTTTCCAGCTCTTGCTCTATCCGATAGCGATTCCACGTGTCGGTCAGCGAATCCGTGGTTGCCAGGGACGCCAGATATTGGTTGGTCTTGCGCAGACGCTCGTTGAGCAGATCCACCTGGTGGATAAATATGATGATTGAGATATTTTCCGACAACTCCCTCGCCAGTCTTATTTCGATCGATCGCCAGGGAACGCTCTGTCCGGCCACCTGCTCCTCCCAACGTTCAAAAGACCTCCGGGGATTCATCACAGCCCGACCATCGACCACCACAGGTTTTGGTTCCGGTGACCCGGCCCAGTAGCGCACCTGCTGCTGTTCTTCGCGGAAAAACAGCAGCCAGCCCGGTGGCGAGACAGCTGTCAGCGGCAGTGCCAGCATGCCGGCGAGATCCGCGAGCCTCCCTACCTCCATCAAAGCCGTTTCATTCAGGAAATCACTACTCCAGGGCACATTGCCGTGATGTTCGGCATTGAGTTGATTGACGATGCGCGACAAGACCTCAGGGGCCGGCGTATGCCCGACATGACTGAGCTTTTTCTGGTACATCAATGCCACACCGTCGGCGTTGAACAAATCCATCCATCGCTCACCGTATTCATCGATCAGTTGATCCGGTTTGAACATTTTGCCGGGATGATCCACCAGCAGCATGCGGTTTTCCAGCACCCGCCTCGCATAGTGCGCATCCTCCCGTTCCTGTAACAGAAACAGACGCTGGGTCGCCATACGTACCAGTGTGAGCGCGGCATCGCGCAATGCGGGCGATAATGGCGTCGGCTGGTGGGCATGGCAGGCCACCAGCCCCCAAAGCCCATCTGCGCTGTGTATTGACAAGGACAGGGAAGCACCCACCCCCATGTTGGCCAAATACCCCAGATGGGCAGGTGAGACCGCACGGAGCATACCCGGCGATAGGTCGAGGGGCGGCTGCCCGGCCGAGGGCTCACAAAACAGCAGGGGCACCGGCTTTGCTGTTGCATCGGGGATACTGCGCACCGGATTGACACTGTAGAGCCTGCGAACCTGTTCCGGGATATCCGTGGCCGGAAAATGGTGGGAGAGAAAGCTGGTTGCCCCGCCTGCACAACTCTCGGCGACTACCGTGCCATGCCAGTCGCGATCAAATTGGTACACCATGACCCAGTCGTGACCGATTAACTGGCGAATCCCGCTCACCAGGGTATCCAGCAGCTCTTGCCGGGTTTCCGCCTCGGCAAGCCGTGCCAGCCATTGATTGATTCTTGCCAGAATACGCCGCTGCCTGAGACGCGGCACCGGTTCGACCTCGATGGCCACATAGTGGTCATCGCGCCAGGCACTGAGCTGAAAGACCTTCACGACCCCATCCACAAACCAGCGGATTTCGTGAACCACCAGCGGCCTCTCTTCCGACAGCGTATTCAGTTCATCAATCATGCCCTGAAAGGTGGGCCCAGTTTCCATCCGCGCGGATTGCTGTGCCAGCACATCAAACAGGAAAGCCCCCAGCACCGTATCCACCGGCAATCCCAGCACGGACTCAAGGTTCGCGCTGACCTGAACAATACGGTGGCTCTGCTCATCAACACACAGCAGACAACCTGCCGGCTGAATAGCCCCTGGAATATGCACCGGTTCACTGGCGCAATGCGCCAGGGCCTGGTCCAGTTGCGGAGAGTGATGCAAGCTCAAAGAATACCCGCTCCGTTCAATGGCTCTGCCTGATCAGATAAAAATCCAGATACCCACCGAGAGATCGAAATGTCTCAATGGCTGCCTTCACAACGTCGTCGGCAGAGTGAGAACGCCGGGATACGCATGCGATAACACGCTGCAGCCTCGCCCACTCACCATGCCGGAACAATTGTAAGTATTGGACACCGTCAGAGCCACCCAGTGCCCATTCATCCTGTGGCAATTTATTCTGCGGTAATTTGTTCCGGGGCAATTGACACTCTGACAGCAGGCGGGCCACCCGGGGCGAAATCACTCTGCCACCCTGGGTGGCCCCCTCCAGCACATAGAGCACACCGACAACCCGATCTGCTGTCGATAAATCCGGCAGAGGTAATAATGGCAGCTAACCGGTGTCCAGATCACTGATCAATCGATCCAGATCCACCATCAGTAATGCCGACCTGGACAGGTAGCGATAACCCTCCCGCTGACAGCCAACCGGCAATTTCCCCTCCAGCTGAGGCTCAAGCTGTCGGTAGAAAGCGAGCAAGGCCCGCAAAAAACTCAGATAGTCCTGCAGCACCAACTGATCACTGATCAGTGAGTGCAATAACGGGTGGCACTCCAGGCTTGTGTGCTCGTTGCGGGTGGCATCGCGCAGTGTGGCAAGCAAAGTATTCGGAGCCATCCGGGATGCTTGCGGCGGGTTCATCATTCATGTTCCTGTAACGTCAGGTCGGAAGCAGACGAGGACGTTGTCATGATAGGCTTTTTAGGCAGGTTTGACAGGGGTCCGCAGGAGAATTAAAGCATGCTGGGGTGAACAGGACCCACAACAAGGCAAAAGGCCAAAAAAAAACAGGGCCAGTGATTTGCATCACTGGCCCTGTTTTAATAATGGAGCGGGAAACGAGGCTCGAACTCGCGACCTCAACCTTGGCAAGGTTGCGCTCTACCAACTGAGCTATTCCCGCATTTTATCCCTTCAGGATAAAAGTGGCGTCCCGTAGGGGAGTCGAACCCCTGTTACCGCCGTGAAAGGGCGGTGTCCTAGGCCTCTAGACGAACGGGACACAAGGTTCTCATCAAGAGAGGCGCGCATTCTAAGAAGCGGCATGTGCCCTGTCAACCCTGCATTCTGTTTTTCTCGGCGGCGGCGCAAAAACCCCCGACACCAGCCCGGCGACAACCTATGATCTGGATTTCAGGACGGCTCCAATTTCAGGGAGGCCGAATTCACACAATAGCGCAGTCCGGTTGGCTCCGGACCGTCGTCAAACAGATGTCCCAGATGAGCGCCACAATGCGCACAGGTGATCTCGGTGCGGCGCATGCCATGGCTGGTATCGGAATATTCATCGATAGCGTTCTCATCGATGGCCTGATAAAAGCTCGGCCAGCCGGAACCGGAATCATACTTGGCCGCAGCATCAAATAGCGACTGGTGACAGCATTTACAGTAGTAGATTCCGGCGGCCTTTTCGTCGCAATAGGCCCCGGTAAAGGGGGGCTCAGTGCCCTTCTGACGACAGATTCTGAATTCGTCAGGGGTGAGCTGTTCGCGCCACTGTTCATCGTCAAATTGTCCTGTGTTCGCCATTCTCGACACCTCAGAGTTTTCTTATTTATGGCAGGGTTTTGATATACAATCAGTTTTTATCCAAATTGGACAACCAAAAACAATACTTTATGCAACATATCCAGAAGTCAAACAAGCTGAATAACGTCTGCTACGATATTCGCGGCCCGGTGCTCGACCACGCCAACCGGCTCGAGGAAGAAGGCCTGCGTATCCTGAAGCTGAATATCGGCAACCCTGCCCCGTTCGGTTTTGAAGCGCCCGACGAAATTATTCACGACGTCATTCACAACCTGGCCAAGGCCCAGGGCTACTGCCACTCCAAAGGCATCTACAGCGCCCGCAAGGCCGTCATGCAACGCTGCCAGTTGATCGGTATCCCGAATGTCGACATCGACGATATATTCCTGGGCAACGGTGTCAGCGAGCTGATTGTCATGGCCATGCAGGCACTGCTCAACAACGGTGATGAGATTCTGGTGCCGGCGCCGGACTACCCCCTGTGGACAGCCGCCGTGAATCTGGCCGGGGGCAAGGCGGTTCACTATCTCTGTGACGAAGCCAACGAGTGGCAACCGGACATCGAGGATATCGCCCGCAAGATCACACCGAATACCCGGGGCATCGTGGTGATCAATCCCAACAACCCCACCGGGGCAGTTTACTCCGAGGCGGTTCTGCAGGAGATTGTCGAACTGGCCAGGCAACATGACCTGATCATTTATGCCGATGAAATCTATGACCGCATTCTCTACGATGATGCGGTACACGTGCCGCTCGGCAGTCTGGCCACCGACGTGTTGTGCATCACCTTCAACGGCTTGTCAAAAGCCTACCGTCTGGCGGGTTTCCGTTCCGGCTGGCTGGTGGTGAGCGGCGCCAAACATCGCGCCCGCAGTTATATCCAGGGCATTGAGATGCTGGCATCCATGCGGCTGTGTGCCAACGTACCGGCCATGTATGCCATCCAGACCGCGCTGGGCGGCTATCAGAGCATCAGCGACCTGGTGGCACCGGAGGGCCGTCTCTACCAGCAACGCGAAAAAGCCTGGTCCCTGTTGACCCAGATACCCGGTGTCAGCTGTGTCAAACCCAAAGCGGCGATGTACCTGTTCCCCAAACTGGACCGGGAAATTTATCCGATCGAAGACGACGAGCAATTGGTGCTGGATTTATTGCTGGAAGAACGGATCCTGCTGGTGCAGGGCACCGCTTTCAACTGGCCGGATCCCGACCATTTCCGCATCGTATTCCTGCCGAGGGAAGACGATCTGGAGGAAGCCATCGAGCGGCTGGCCCGCTTCCTGGAAAAATACCGTCTCAATCATCCGGTGACAAAGGTAAAACTGGCTCAGGTGGCCCCCTGACCGATCGGATAGAGAATCCTGTCCCGGTAGCCGGTCAGCACCGGGACGTAACCCGCCAGCTCCCGATCCAGTTGTGGATCGTTACTGTCCACCATCAGGGGCCTGCCCCCGAGTTCGGTGATTTTGGTTTTGGTCGCCACAACAATCAGGTTATCCCGACCAGCCCGCCTGATAATGGCAGGTGTCAATTGCTGATTGCCGCGACCCAGCAGCATGCCCTGACCGCCAATTGGCGTAATGATAATACTCACCGGACCGCTGAATCCCCCCAGCGCCTGTTCGATTTGTCCGGCTGAAACATCCCCAGCCAGCAACTGCCTATTCCTGACCATATCCACACCAAGCAGTGTGTTATCGAGCCCCATTGCCGCCATTAGCCCCGCTGTGGTCGAGCCGGGACCGACCAGATAGAGTGTGTCATCCTCCATTTCTTCCATCAGGGTATCGGCTATTTCATCAACCACCAGCGCCTCCACTTCCCGGCCGCCATCCTTGACCTGTTGCATAAAACGTCCTTCTTCCGGCACCAGTAACTCCCCGTAGTAACGGGACATGACCCGGCCCTGGCGAAAGGCGTCCTCATCGATATCGCGCACTTCCTGCCGGCGAACATCCACGAGGTCAGCACGAACCAGCCGACAGACCACCTCACCTGCCGCCTCCGGTGTCATGGCATACACACCGGAGTGCATCTTGACCCCGGCTGGCACGCCCAGTACGGGCTGATGCGGAGAAACCGCGTTGCAAATATTGCGTGCCGTGCCATCGCCGCCAACAAACAGCAGCAAATCCACGCCTTTGTTTTCCAGCACTCTGGCCGCCTGTTCGGTGTCCTCCGGCCGGGTATTCAGGGGATCCGTTTCACAGACCAGTTCGGGGACAAAACCACATTGCCTGGCCACAGACTCCCCCATCAGGCCGGGACAGGTCAGCACCGATACGGCATCACCACCGAGTGTATGGAAGATCACCTCCAAGGCTCTGGCGGCACGCTCTGGAGCACGCAACCCGGCCCCGTTTCTGAAGGCTTCGGCAGCGGCCTCGCCATCGCTACCCTTCAACGCCGCGGGACCACCGATGCCTGCCAGCGGATTGACGATCAAGCCGAGTGTGAACATGGCGACTCCTAAATGTGCCTCTGCAAATTTAACCCCAAGGCTTGCCTTACAGGGTAATCATGGTATGTTTTGTCAATCTGACCACCACCAGTGAGCAAACATGGATCAGCCGAACGACAAGCCTGATAAAAAGGCCAAATCACCTGATTTTCACGGTGCGGCCCTGATTGATGACAACGGTCGGGAAATCCCGATTACGGAAGCCATGGTGCAGAATGCCATCAGCGATCTGAACCAGAAAGTAGCCCCCTCGTCCAAAAGAAAATCCCGCCCTTAGGCAGTAGTAAATCCCAGTGTGGCCAACTGGCCGGCCAGATATTCGTCACTGTCCACGCTCACACCGAAATGCTGAAATTCCCGACGTGCGGGATAGGTTTTCCGCAGCTGGTCAAACCCCAAGCCGACTGCTGCGGCATCCCCGGCTGACAGCAGTACCTCACGCATACGACGGTCATCGTCTGCGATGTCGTAAACAGCCAATATCGCCTCCGCCAGAGACTTGGCACTGAGCCACTGGACAGACTCATCCCGCCCGGGTTTTGCCGGCGAGGGTTGCCCCAACCACTGACAAAATGCCTCGCACACCATGTATGTACCATTGATTTTGCCGTCTTCGCTGTACCCGGCAATGTGCGGCGTGCCCATGGTAACCTGCTCCAGCAAGGGCAGAGAGATCGCCGGCTCTGACTCCCACACATCCAGCACAACCTGCCACTGCTCGCCACGATTCAACCGCAACAGGGCCGTATTATCCACCACTGGTCCCCGCCCGGCATTGAGCAACAGCCCGCCGGGCGCAAAATTCATCAGCGCCGCCTCGTTCAGCAGGTGGTGGGTCGGATAGGGTCCACCGGTAGTCAGTGGAGTATGCAGGCAGAGAATATCGGCTTCGAGCACCCGCTCAAAGGTAGTCAGCCCCCCGATAGTTGCGGTGTTGAGAAATGGGTCGTAGCAGCGGCAATCAACGCCCAGCTCCCGCAGGGTGCGGTAGAGCCTGCCGCCCACATTGCCGCAACCGACAATGCCCACCGTTTCCCCGAGCCAGCCGGGACGCAGACGACACAGAGCCGAGAGCACGTATTGAACCACCGCATTGGCGTTGCAACCCGGCGCACTGGCAAACTGAATGTTTCTGGACGCCAGATAATCCATGTCCACATGGTCGACACCTATCGTGGCAGAACCGACAAATTGTACCGGGCTGCCCTCGAGCAGCGCCCCATTGACCGGGGTGACCGAACGGACCAGTAACACATCCGCATCCACCAAATGCGCCGCCGTCAGCTCGCGGCCAGGACAGGTCACCACCTCGCCATAGGGCGAGAACAGTTCCCTCACCAACGGCATATTGTCATCGGCAACAATTTTCATCGGGTGTGTAATGCCTCCTTCACGACGTGCTGCGCCTGCCCCCCGGCGTGCGCGAGTCTTGCAGCGCGATTTTTCAGTGTAGCGCCAAGCCCCATTCGCTGACAGAAGTCATCCAGTTTATCCAGTGCGATCGGGGCACATTGCAAAGCGGGCTCGCCAACGGGTGCGTCCAGGGCTATTCGGGTCAGGGATCGGGCCATTAGCAGTTGTTGACGGTGGACGGCAATTTTTTCGGGCAGCTGCTTCGCGCCGCGCAGGGGCAGATTGGCGATGTCAGGTCCCGCCGCAATCAATCCATCCAGCGACGCGCAATGTGCCAATAATTCAATGGCCGTTTTTGCCCCCACCCCCGGTAAACCGGGTATGTTATCTACCCTGTCACCGACCAGCGCCAGATAATCTGCCAGTTGCTCCGGCCAGACCCCGAGTTCTCTTTTGATGGCAAATCGATCCCTGGCTGGCGTACGGCCAACATCCCAGAGTAGCACATCGTCGTCCAGCAACAATTGGGCAAGGTCTTTATCGCCACTGATCACCGCAATCGGGTGGCCGCCACTGCGCCCCCGTTCAGCCAGGGTGCCGATAATATCATCCGCTTCGTGGGTATCACTGGCCAGGGTCGAAATGCCCAGGATGGTCGTCACCTCGGCGCAGGCCCGCAACTGAAAGGCAAGTGCGTCGTCGGGCAGCTCGCGATTGGCCTTGTAATCCGGGTAAATCGTATTCCGGAAACACTGGCCCAGACTCTCGTCAAAGGCCACTGCCATAAACTGCGGCTGTACCTGCTCGAGCAGGCCCAGCAGGAAACCGAGATAACCGTACACGGCCTGAGTGGGATAGCCTTCCCCGGAATACCAACGCGGTGGCAGCGTAAAATAATGGCGAAAAATATAGATGGAGGCATCTACCAGATACAGTGGGGGCTTTCGTGCCGCCATCAGATTCTCAGCGAGTCGACACGGTAGTGGCAGGAATCCAGGTAATCAAGACCTCCGAACACCTCCGACAGCGAAGCGGCGAACAGCGCTGCCCGCGCAGGTAAGCTGCCGACACACCAGCTGTGCGCCTGCTCCGCCACAGCGGCGGCGAACGCGTCGCTGGCACCGATCTCTGCGGACAGGTTATCGGCGCTGATCTGAAAGCGGTGCCCTGCCGCTACGGAAAATATCCATTCCAGTGCCTGGGGCTTGACCTCCACCCACTCAAAAGCACTTTGTTCACTGGCGGTGCGGCCATCGGGCCGGTACCAGTAACCAAAATCCACCCGTTGACGACGCTGCTCACCGGCAATACACCAATGGGCAATTTCATGGAGGGCACTGGAAAAATAATCCTGCCGGAAAATCAACTGATGACAGTCACCCACCCCCTCGGCAGGCAGATAAACCGGTTCCTCGCCGCCCCCGCTCAACAGGGTATTGCAGGAGCTGGCAAACAGATCGTTGAATACTCCCATCAACTGACACGTCCGGGGATCAAAAGAAGCCGTATCACCAGACAATCGTCACACCCTCACAGCAAGCCGTGTTATCGATTCTCTCCCAGTAGGCGGGGGAAAGGTAATCGCTGCCAGCCAGTAAATGCTCGATATACCAGCGTGCCGGACGAATGCAGTGATCAATCACGGCGGGGTTGGCAATATAGACCCAGGCGGGCACAACACCGCGCTCTGTCTGCACCGGAAAACGTTCGCGACTGTACCTGAATGGCGCGCCTTCAAAGGGATCCAGCCTGGCAATTTCAGCGGGATTTTCCAGCTGGTAAAGAACCCCTTCCACCCGCTCATCCCGGGCAAAAATGATATTGGCGCAAGCCAGCCGGGCATCGTGGCCGGAGCGTTTGTTGAACCGCAGACCATAACCATCCAGCCAGCCAGCACACTGGCCGACGACCCGCATGTCACGCGCAGCCATGCGCTGTGAATTCATATTTGAGCCGTAGGCAAAATAGTAGCTCACAAAATATACCCAAGGTATTGTGCTTTGAAATGATCGGTAGTACCTTATTTTGCGTGGATGCGTTTTAGCCGTACGCACCCATCAGGTCCCGATCCAGGACGCAGTTCCTCAGGGCCTGTTCGAACTGCCATTTGAGGAGGCTGTATTATGACTACCTCAACACCTGACCACAACACGGACAACGTGGTCGATCTCTTCACAGGGAAGCCCTACTCCTCCCGGTTAAACCGCCGCATTATCCGTCTCGCTCCCGAACTCGATGGTCTGGAAATGATCTATTCCAACGAGACTCATCCCAACAAGCTGTTCAGTGTCAAAGTGTTGTGCTGGGCATTGCGTGCCGATGGTGAGGTGGTGGGTCTGGTGCCCTGGCTCGATGACATCATGCCATGCACCGAGATACAGGATCCGCTGAACGGTCACTGGGAGGGCTACTACGATCCGGGCATCGATGAAGTCTTTTTTGAAGCGCCCATCCACAAGGTATTGGAGGTAGAAACAGCTGCAGAATACTATGAGATCGATTGCGAGACAGACAGCGATGTCGTCCAGGAACTGCCGGACACCATTGGCACCCATGCGGTACTGTCGAGCGACGGGTTCAAAAGTATTACGCTGAAAGAAGTCGTCAGCTGGCGACTGCTCTATGATGGCTCCGTGCAGGGCATGCTGATTGATGATGAAAAAATCATCAGCACACCCGTGCTGCCCGGCGATGCGTGCCTCTACTCAGCCAAAGGCGAAGAGACTTTCTGCTATTTCTTCCAGCACCATATCGCCAACAAGATCAAGGCGCAGGATCCGGAAGCACTGGCAGCGATCTCCATGCTGGTGGAGTCCTGAGTAAAGCGGCAGGGACTGGGGAAACCCGGCCTGTAAAATTAAAGCGCCGCTGACAGCCCGTGGGATAGCATCAAAGCTGTCCCGATGATGGCACCGGGCGGCTCAATGAAACAGACCCGATAACCCTGTGTGACTCGGGTCGGTTGTCCTGCTCACCCCGTTTTCTGTTGTCAGGCACGCTGTTGCCGCCCCAGCCTCCTTCCCAATTCTCCTTGCCAAACAGCCTTGTCTCAATAACTCATCAATGCAGCTCAGGACTATGTACCGAGGCTGCCTCTCAATGTGACGCCTATGGGCAATTGCGAGCAAAGGCCGACACGGAGTTGGCGACGGCAGCCAGGTGTTCAGTCTGATCAAGGCCCGAGGCCTTGCGGGGTTTCAGATCGTGATTGCCGTCTTCCAGCCAGTGGATCATTACGGCAGGACTCAACGCGACTTCGGCCAACTCATCGGACCTGCCAAAGGGATCGCGGGTGCCCTGATAGATCAGGGCCGGCGTAGTCATGGCCAGCAAGTGATCAACCCGCATCCGTTCAGGCTTGCCGGGCACATGAAAGGGGTAACCGAGACAGCACAGCCCTGCTGCGCCCAGCTCGTCGGCGACCATACTCGCCATGCGACCACCCATGGATTTACCGCCGATCAGTATCGGGGCGGGAAGATCCTCGCGATGACAGCAGTGGGCGTAGACTTCACGCCAACAATCCAGCAATACGGGCTGGCGGTCCGGCGGCCGCTTTTTCCCGGTGAGACGACGTTGTCGCATATAGGGAAACTCAAAGCGCACAACCGTCACACCCTCGACCGTCAACTGTCGGGTGATGGCCACCATAAAATCACTGTCCATCGGCGCACCGGCACCGTGGGCCAGAATCAATGTGCCAACAGACTGTGTTTGCTCTGCTGGCCGGTCTATCAGATAGCTCAGGGGGATAGCTGTCACGGTGAATCGGCCAGCTGACGAAACTGTTGCCGCGACAGCAGATTGCAACTTTCTGTCACCGGATCGAAGGTAATCACCACATCACCGCGATCCACCTGCCGCCTGAGCCGCTGCCGTTTGGCCTGCAGCGTCAACTCCTCGAAACCGTAGTCCGTGCCCTCGCGGGCGATAAAGTCATCCAGCAGCGCGGTGAGCAGTTCATCGGATAACCGGTCTGGTGGAATCAGAATCACGGTGCCGCCGGTTTAATAAACTTCAGCGTCATGCGGTCGCTCTCACCAATGGCCTGATACTTCTCCCGATCCTTCTCCTGCAACCGCAGGGAGGGCGGCAGGGTCCAGACACCCTCGGGGTGATCAGTCGTATCCTTGGGATTGGCATTGAGCTCGGATCTGGCCGCCAGCACAAAACCGGCTTTTTCCGCCAGCTCAATCACGTAGGCCTCCGGCATATAGCCGCTACGTATCATTTCCGCCCGGTCGATGGTGCGACTGGTGCGATGCTCCACGACACCGAGCACTCCGCCGGGTTTGAGCGCCCGGAAGAACAGCTCAAACGCTTTTCCTTCACTGTCAGAGCGCAACCAGTTGTGTACATTGCGGAACGTCACCACCCGATCGGCAACCCCATCGGGCACCGTCAGCACGCCGTTCGCCGGGTCGAATGTCGAGAGAATTACATCGCCATACACCGGCGGATCAGTGGCCAATTTCGCGGTAAATGTCGCCAGCGACTGTTCGTAGTAAGACACACCGCTGTCTTTTGGAAAATGCGCGGCGTACAACAGACCCCGATCAGCGCCCCCCTGATGGACCAGCGGTGCGAGAATCTCGGTATACCAGCCGGCACCGGGGGAAATCTCCACCACGGTCATGCCTGGTTCCACCTGAAAAAAGGCCAGGGTTTCCACCGGATGGCGATAACTGTCGCGTGCCACAAATTCAGGCGTCCGGTGCGCTCCCGCAAAGGGGGATGTATCGGCTATCGCATCGACACATCCCAGCCATAACACCAGCAACAGTAACGGATTAATGATTTTCATCTCGATCTCCTCTGGGTATCCGATGGCTCCAAAATGGCCGGCAGATAATGCCCGGTCATGGCCCGGGGCCGATTGTTAGGCCATAATAGTCCCACAACAGCACAGGAATAAGAACCGCCGCATGAAACACTATCTCGCATTGACCGTCATCGCCGATGATCGTCCCGGCATTGTGGAGCGCATCGCCGACGTGGTCACTCGCGCCGGTGGCAACTGGCTGGAAAGCAGCATGTCCCGCCTTGCCGGTAAATTCGCCGGCATCCTGTTGGTGGATATTGCCGAAGACCGACAGACGACTCTGCTCACGGCACTGGAACAATTACAACACCAGGGTATTCGGGTAACCGGCGAGGCCTGTTCCTCACTGCACTCTTCACTGCACCCAGCCGATGGCGAGCGCGTCACACTGACGGTGGTCGGCAACGACCGAGCGGGTATCGTCGGCGAGATCTCCGGCATTCTGGCAAAACTGCAGGTCAACGTGGAAGAGCTCTGCACCCACTGTGAGGATGCGCCGATGAGCTCGGAAATCCTGTTCCGGGCCAGTGCCACCCTGCAGTTGCCACAGGACCTCGACAGAGGCCGACTGCAACAGGCATTGGAAAGTGTATCGGACGACCTGATGGTGGAGCTGGAACAGACCTGAAGGGATTCAGGCGACCAGGCCTTTCAATAACAGACCCACCCCAAATGCCATCCCGGCAGCAATACCACCGATCACCACCGTTTCCAGCCCGGACACCAGCCAGCCCTGATCGACAAAACGACCTTTCATGGCACCGACGATGAAAAAAGCTATCACGGTTAAGCCCGCAGAGAGGCCAAAGGCGTAGTCGATCAGACCCGGTGATAACCAGTTGGCGACATAGGTCGTCAACGGTATGAACCCTACCAGGCAAAAGGCGACAAAGGTGGCCAGACCGGCCCTGAACGGGTCATGTGATTGCAGAGAGAGACCGAACTCTTCCTGAACCATGGTATCCACCCAGGTTTTCTCATCCGAGGTAATCACACCCACAGCATCTTCGAGAACACGTCCCTCGAAACCCTTGCGGGCATAAATCTGGCGAATCTCCTCCACCTCGCCCTCGGGAAATCGTTTAATTTCTTCAATTTCCCGGTTGCGGATCTTGATGCGGTGTTGGTTCTCCGCACGGGTACCCAGGTAATTACTCACCGCCATGCTGAAACCGTCCGCCAGCAGGTTGGCAAAACCCAGGATAATGATGACCGAAGAAGACAGACCGGCACCGGCAACACCCGCAACGATGGCAAAAGTGGTAATGGCACCATCCACCGCACCGTAGATAAAGTCCCTCACGTAAACAGAATCCGGGCCATCATCCAGACGCTGGGCAATCAGGTGGGGATGGTGGTGGGCTTTAAAGTCCTCGATCCCGTCGAGTTGGTCGTGGTTTTTCATCAATCATCCGCTCCGGGCATGGTTATTCCGCTCCGGCAAAAACCGGGATTAGGCGAAGGGGCTTCAGGCTACGCCGCTCAGAACCGAAAATACCAGATAGCTATTGTAGGCAATAAATACCAGCAGTAGGCCGAAACCTTCAAACCGGTTAATCCGGCCCTGCCGGCCCTTAAAGCCATAGGCCATCAACAGCAACATCACCATGAGAATCGTCATGGTGGCCCAATCGCGGGTTAACACCTGTTGTGACAGGTTGGTCAAGGGTTCAATAAGACCCGCGATGCCGACCACCGCCAGAATATTGAACATATTGGAGCCGACGATATTGCCGATGGCGATATCGTGTTCGCCCTTGCGCACGGCAATCACGGAAGAAGCCAGTTCGGGCAAGGACGTCCCCAGCGCGACAATCGTCAGACCAATCACCAGATCGCTGACACCCAGGGATTCGGCAATGGTGACAGCCCCCCACACCAGCAGCCTCGAGCTGGCCACCAATACGATCAAACCCACTGCCAGCCAGAAGATGGCTTTCGCCAGCGGCAGGGTATGTTCACGTATTTCCTGATCGAAGTCTGTTGCCAGGGCATCACCCCGGTCGCGAATGGCTGAAAAAACCGACCAGCCGATCAACGCAAAAAAACCGATCAGCAGCAATGCCGCCTCCCAGCGAAGTACTGCGTTATCCCATAGCATGAGACCCGCGCCAACACAGATCAAAATCAGCAGCGGCAGCTCCTTGCGAACGATTTTTGAATGCACCATGATCGGCATGATCAAGGCCGTGACACCCAGTATCAGGCCGGTATTGACAATATTGGACCCCAGCGCATTACCCAGCGCCAGTTCCGGGCTGCCATCCAGAGCCGCCATGGCCGACACCACCATCTCCGGCGCAGAGGTGCCAAAACCGACAATCACCATGCCGATCAGCAGGCTGGGCATGCCGGCATGATAGGCCGTCGCCGCAGCACCATCCACAAACCGGTCGGCACTCCAGATCAACAGGCCAAAACCCACCAGCACCGCCAGCGTTGCAATCAGCATATCACCCTCTTTTTAACCGTTCGTGCAGTCATTAAAATCTGCGCATCTATCTTGTCAATGCACACCTGTCACCCACTGACAGGCGGTGCATCCTAACCGGCACAACCACGCAAGGCCAGCGGTCAGGAGCAGCCAGCACGCTACTGCCCACCGGCAAAATCATTTTGTCGCCAGGCCTCATAACTGACAATGGCCACCGCATTGGACAAATTCATACTGCGGCAGCCGGGACGCATGGGAATTCTCAGACGGTGGGCCGGGGCAAAACTGTCCATCACCGGCTGCGGTAAACCGGCTGTTTCCGAACCGAACAGGAGCACGTCACCGGGGCGATAAACGATCCCGTCATGGGGCACGTTTCCCTTCGTGGTACAGGCGAAAATCCGCCTGTCACCCATCTGCGCCAGAAATGCCGTGTAGTCGGGGTAACGGGTGACTGAGGTCATATCCCGGTAATCCAGCCCGGCCCGGCGCAATTTCTTTGTTTCCAGATCGAAACCCAACGGTTCGATCAGATGTAAATGACTGCCGTTATTCGCCATCAAACGGATGATATTACCCGTATTCGGGGCGATCTGCGGTTCGTAAAGGGCAATGTGAAACATAGAGAGATCACGCGAAGATAAGGCAGCCATTCTAACAGGTGCGAGTGCCTGCAGACATACTGCCTGCCCCGTCACCACCAATGATGCACGGTGACAATCAATCGGGCGGTAATCAACCAGAACGGTTCATGGATCGAAATATCGGCAAGCAGGCAATGGGTCATCGTACTTGACTTTATCGCAGCGATATTTATGATACGATATATCATCTTATTTATAGTTCTGATTTAAAAAAGGAACCACCATTGCCGCCATGGATATCACCACTATGAAACCTCAACACAACAAACTGCCCGTCACCGTGTTGTCCGGGTTCCTGGGCGCAGGAAAAACCACTGTGCTAAACCATATCCTGCACAACCGGGATGGCCGTCGGGTCGCTGTCATTGTCAACGACATGAGCGAAGTCAACATCGATGCCGCCACCATTCAAAATGAAGTACAACTGAACCGCAGCGAAGAGCGTCTGGTAGAAATGAGCAATGGCTGTATCTGCTGCACGCTGAGAGAGGATTTACTCGAGGAGGTCGGCCGGCTTGCCGCTGAAAACCGTTTCGATTATCTGGTGATCGAATCCACCGGTATTTCGGAACCCCTGCCAGTGGCAGAAACTTTTACATTCGCCGATGAGCAGGGTCGAAGCCTGTCCGATGCCGCACAACTGGATACCATGGTAACCGTCGTGGATGCGGTCAATTTCATGCATGACTATATCGAAGCAAAGCAGCTACAGGAGACCGGCGAAAGCCTTGGCGAGGACGACCACCGAAGTGTCGCCGACCTGCTGGTCGACCAGGTGGAATTCAGTGATGTGATCCTCATCAGCAAAACCGATCTGGTGTCAGCCGAAGCATTAAACAAGCTCAAAGGTGTGCTGAAAACACTCAATACCGAAGCGGATATCGTCGCCATTGAAAACGGCCAGATAGATTTGAGTAAGGTGCTGGGCACTGGCAGATTCAGTTTTGAGCGGGCACGACAGGCACCCGGCTGGTTGAAGGAAATGCGCGGCGAGCACGTGCCTGAAACCGAAGAATATGGCATCAGCAGTTTTGTGTACAAGGCACGTCGCCCGTTCCACCCCAAGAAATTCCACGACTTTCTCCACAACCCACAATTGCACGGCAAACTCATTCGCTCGAAAGGCTGCTTCTGGCTGGCCACACGCCCGGCACATATCGGCAGTTGGAATCAGGCGGGTGGCATCGCCCGGTGTGGCGTTGGCGGCATATTCTGGAGGGCGGTACCCAAGGATCAGTGGCCCCAGGATCCGGCAACAAGAGAAGCCATTTTAAAGCAGTGGGAAGAGCCATTTGGTGATATGCGGCAGGAACTTGTGTTTATCGGTCAGGGACTCGATCGCGACCAGGTTTACCAACAACTGGACGATTGCCTCCTGTCTGAAGAAGAACTGTTTGCGGGCAAAGAACACTGGCTGTCTCTACCGGACCCGTTCCAGGCGTGGGCTTCCCCTGAGGAACAATGATCATGTCCGATAATTCTGCCCTGAAACTGCTGGCCATTGAGGATAGCGGTAGCGTCACCGGCACAGACCCGGGTGTGTTCTCAAGTATCTACAATGCCGATATCAACATGACTATCTGGCAGAGAACCCTCAATCTGCCGATGCAGGTTTATGTGGCGTCGCTGATAAAAAGTCCGCCTGTTTTTCAGACATTACAGGCCGTCATGCAGGGGAACGAAGTAACGCCCTGGCTCTCCGCCCACCTGCCGAACCGTCGGGGGAAACCCGCATTGATTGCGGATATTTCCCGGCTGTGCGAGATGTTTTCGGTGCTGTTTGACCTGGAGCGAATCGGCCTGCGCATGGCCCTGCTGAGTCAGGCCATGTGCCCGCGATTCCATGTGGACCATATTCCCTGTCGAATGGTGACGACCTACGGCGGCCCGGCCACTGAATGGCTTGAAAACAACCGGGTCGAGCGCACCAGACTCGGCAAAGGCGGAAAAGGAAAACCCGATGACCAATCAGATATTTTCAGCTCACCCCGGCATATCAGCCAACTCACCGTCGGCGATGTTGCCCTGCTAAAAGGTGAGTCATGGCATGGCAACGAAGGCCGGGGAGCCGTCCACCGATCTCCTCCCATGCCCTCCGGCGCAGCCAGATTGATGCTATCACTGGACTTTGGGTAATCCATCCAACCTGAATAGTCGAGGGTCCTTCGGCCCCTTCGGGGGCCTTTTTTTACAACAACGCGCCATCAAACAACTGGCCAGACTATGAATAGTGTCAAAGTTCTTTTCATCACTCTGTCGGTGCTGCTGTGCGCATTAATTACCAGCAACGTTACGGCACAGGGCACCGCCGACCGCTCGTCACAACAGCACAGCCCCCATGTGCATGGCGAAGCAGAGCTGCAGGCTGCGCTGGATAATGACCGGCTGCTTCTGGAGTTTCGCAGCCCGGCCATGAATCTGGTGGGCTTTGAACACCCACCCCGCGACCACCGACAACAGGCCGCCATTGAACGGGCGGGGAAATTACTCAGCTCGCCACAGGCACGGTTTACCTTTCCGGGCACGGCATGCCGGAGCATCAAAGTACAGATAGAGCAGCCCTATGCCAACAGTCGCCATACCCATGATGGCCGGGATAATCCCCAACACGAACACGAACACGAACACGAACACGAACACGAACACGAACACGAACACGAACACGA
>NZ_CAJXST010000013.1 GCF_913061305.1 uncultured Porticoccus sp.
ACCTCTGACCTCTGCCTCCGGAGGGCAGCGCTCTATCCAGCTGAGCTACGGGTGCGTTGCTGACTATCTGAATTGTAGACCCATTACGCTTCTGGGTTAGTCGATACGATACCGCTATACTGTACGACGATTTTGATATGGATAAGGTTATCTGAGCGGGCGCCATGATATAGCGTCACTGTCCGTTAGTCTATTTTTCTGGCAGTCTCGCTCATCTGTAAAAAATGGACGGTATCTGGAAAATAATTCCTGCAGGGTATCGTTTAGTGATTTGTCTGTTCAAGGAGTGTTGTATCCGTGAGAGTTGGGTTACTTGTCAGTATTGTTGGATTGCTTGTTCTTGCCGGCTGCACCCAGGTGCAACCGCAGAGTGAGTCAGCGACTAGTGTGGGCGAAGATCAGCCCAAAGTGGATGCGACCTCTGTGGATCCGTTGTGCCCTGCCCCGCCCCCCTGTCCGGTTTGCAAGGTGCCGGCGGTGATGTGTCCCGAACCCAAAGTCGTTGAAAAGGTTGTGATCAAGACGGTGCCCGCCACTGCAGGTGAGTTGAACCTGCCGATTATTGGGGAAATCGAGAATGTCTTTGTTGACCCACCCGGTATCAAGCTGGAGGCTAGGGTTGATAGCGGGGCTGAAACCTCCTCCATTCATGCGGAGAATATCCAGATGATAGAGAGGGATGGCATTCGATTTGTCCGGTTTGTCATTCCCGATCCCAAAACAGGTGAACCTATCGGTCTGGAGCAAAAGCTGGCTCGCACAGTATTGATCAAACGAAAAGTTGGTGAACCGGAGCGTCGCTATGTAGTGAAGCTCTGGATAACCATGGGCGAGATTAAAGAGAATATCGAAGTAACCCTTTCCGATCGTGAAGACTTTGAGTTTTCTTTTCTGGTTGGCCGTAACCTGCTGACGGATACCGCCATTATCGACGTCAGTCGCAAACATACACTGAAGTAATTAGCCATGATGTCTTCCAAACTGCAAATTTCACTGGTGGCAGGTCTATTGATCGCTGTCGGTCTGGGATTAACGTTGTATAAAACGATTGAGCTGGACTTCCCCCTGTTGCCCGGTGAAAAGCAGGATGTCTGGACACTGGAGTCCAAGATCACCTTCAATCCGGGTGACGGCCCGGTGGAAATTGCTCTGGCACTGCCGGAAACCCAGGCGGGCTGGGTGATGCTCGACGAATATTTTGCCTCCTCGGGGTTCGGTTTTTCGGTGGAGGATGATGCGGGAAAGCGGCAGGCAAAGTGGACCCGCCAGTCCCAGGAGCACCCCACGACACTCTATTACAAGTTGCAGGTTTATCGTGCGGACACCTCAGGGCTGGGGGCCAGTCCGGTACCTTCGGTGATGCCTCCTGAGCTCAGCGCTGACCGGCGGACCGCCATGGAGCGCGTGGTATCCAGCTTGCGGGAACGCTCCTCCGGTCCGGTCAGCTTTACGGCACTACTGCTGCAGCAGCTGGCCCAGGGCGGGATGGATCAGGATGCAGCGTTTTTGTTTGATACCCGTGAGGCAACTGATCTGACCGTGGCCATGGATGTACTCTCTTTTGCCGGGATTCCCTCCCAGCGAGTGCGAGGGGTGTATCTGGAAGACGGTCGCCGCCGCCAGCAAATGTCGACGCTGTTGGAGGTGTTTGATAACGGTAGTTGGTATCTGTTCGATCCCGCTACAGCGAAGCCCGGTTTGCCCGATAACTTTTTTGTCTGGCAGCGGGGTGAGCGGTTCGTGCTCGATGTGATCGGCGGCACCAGCTCGCAGCTGGAATTTGCCATCGTTAAAAATACCCTGCCTGTCAAAACCGTGTTGTCCATGGAGCAACAGGCAGGGGACAAACTGATGCTGGATTTCTCGATTTATGCCCTACCGGTGGAGCAGCAGGGCATGTTCAAAGGTTTGTTACTGCTGCCCGTGGGTGCCCTTGTGGTGGTGCTGCTCAGGGTGATGGTGGGGATTCGCACATCGGGTACCTTCATGCCGATTCTTATTGCGCTGGCATTTATTCAAACTTCGCTAATTACCGGATTGGTGATCTTTCTGACTGTTGTGAGTGCCGGGCTGTGGATTCGCTCCTACCTCTCCCATCTCAATCTCTTGTTGGTGGCGAGGATCACCGCTGTGGTCATACTGGTGATCCTGATCATGGCCACTTTGAGCATCGTTACCTACAAGCTGGGCTTTGAACAGGCCCTCACCGTGACGTTCCTGCCGACGATCATTCTGTCCTGGACCATTGAGCGGATGTCGATTTTATGGGAAGAGGAGGGCGCACACGAAGTGTTGATTCAGGGTGGTGGCAGTCTGCTGGCGGCCATTCTCGCCTACCTGTTGATGACCATGGAGTTGGTGGCACACCTGACATTTAATTTCCCCGAGTTGATGATCAGTCTGCTGGGCGTGGTGCTGTTGTTGGGTAAATACACGGGTTACCGTCTGTCAGAGTTGTATCGTTTCCGCTATCTGAGGAAGGACTGGCAGTGAAATTCATTTCTCCAGGTGAATTGCGTCGGCTGGGCGTATTGGGTATGAACAGCCGCAACGTCGATTACATTGGTGCCGCCAATGAACGCCACCGGTTTCCGTTGGTGGATGACAAGCTGAAAACCAAACGCCTGGCCCAGGACCACGGTATGCGTGTGCCGAAACTATTTGGTGTCCTCTCCATTCAGCACGAAATACAGGATCTGGAAAAGATGCTTGAGGGGCTGGAGCGCTTTGTAATCAAGCCTGCTCAGGGTAGTGGTGGCAAGGGGATATTGGTGATTTGTGAGCGCCGAGCTCAGGAGTTCGTCAAGTCCTCCGGTACAGTGATTAATCTGCGCGATGTGAAGCGTCATACCTCCAACATCCTCAGCGGTCTCTACAGTCTTGGCGGGCGAACGGATGTGGCAATGATTGAAGACATGATTGTCTTTGATCCCCTGCTCAGTGATTTCAGCTACGAGGGGGTTCCGGATATCCGGGTGATCGTGTATCGGGGATTTCCAGTGATGGCGATGATGCGCTGTGCAACCCATGCCTCGGATGGTAAAGCGAATCTCCACCAGGGTGCCGTGGGCGTTGGGCTGGACATCGAAAGCGGTTTTAGTGTCTGTGCGGTTCAGAACAACGTCAGAGTCGATACGCACCCCGATACCGGTATTGGCTTTAAGCACCTGCAGTTGCCCCATTGGCAGGAAATTCTCAACCTGGCCTGTGGTTGTTACGAAATGACTGGCTTGGGTTATTTCGGTGCGGATATTGTGCTCGACAAGTACCGGGGGCCGATGATTCTCGAGCTCAACGCCAGACCGGGTCTGGCCATACAGATTGCCAATCAGGCCGGGTTGGCAAAACGCTTGCAAGCCATAGATCGGCTTGAGACTGTTGATCGGTCCATCGCTGAGCGGACGGAACTGGCGAGAACAATGTTCGCTCAGAAACCGGATCAGGTATAACCCTTTCCGGCTTTGAACTTTAACCCCAAACAACATTCACCCCGGAAGTTTATGCGTTATAATAACGCACTGAATCTGGTCGTTAATACGCAAAAATGGAGACGAAAATGAACCAATTGAAAAAGCTGAGTGTGTTTGGCGCTGCTTTGCTGCTGGTCGCCGGTATGGCCGGTTGCGGTTCTGAGGAGCAGGAAGTGCAGCTGACTGCCCAGCAAGAGAAGGACATGTCCGAGCGTCTCGCACCTGCCGGTGAAGTGGTTTTGGCGGGTAACGTACCTGAACCGACCAAAGTTGCCTCAGCTGGGCCTCGCTCCGGAGAAGATATTTACAACAGCAAGTGCGTTGCCTGTCACTCCAGTGGAGCAGGTGGTGCACCAAAAACCGGTGTGGCCAGTGACTGGTCGCCCCGTATTGATCAGGGTATGGATGTACTCTATGCCAATGCCATCAGCGGGATTCGCGGTATGCCGGCGAAAGGCCTGTGTATGGATTGCTCCGATGACGAGGTTAAAGCAGCTGTGGACTATATCCTGGAGAAGAGTAAATAATCGGCTCTTTTATGATAAAAACCGCGCTATTGGCGCGGTTTTTTTATGGCTGCGGGCTTTGTGCCCGAGTGCTAGTATCTCAAAGAACCTGTTTTGGTTCATTTTCATAACCTGAATGTCGAGTGCCATGCATACCTGTAGTGGTTTAATTCTGGCTGGAGGACTGTCAACGCGAATGGGCTCAGATAAGGCCTCTTTGCAGCGCAACCACCAGACGATGAAAGATTTTAATCAGGCGTTACTTTCTGAGCTTGGCCTTGATGTGGTCGTGGCGGGCGGTTCTTCAGGCATACCCGACCTGATTCCCAGGGCCGGCCCCCTGGCAGCTATCTATTCTGTCCTGCAAACCATACAGCCTTCTGAATTATTGGTCCTTCCTGTCGATATGCCACTGTTGACCACAACAGTGTTGGGGGTATTGTTGGAGGAGGGCGAGAAAGCTGGTGTACCTGTCTGTTATGAGGATTGTTATCTGCCGCTGTACCTGCCAGTCACACAGGCCCTGCGGGACTACCTCGATAAAGTTTTTACGGAGGGCTGCGATCAACCGCGTTCGTTGAAGCGGATGCTTACTGCACTGCATGGTCGACAATTGCCCATAGTGGATGCCAATGCGCTGCTTAATGCCAATACGCCCGAGGAGTGGCAGCGAGTGGTGAAGATGCTGGATAACCTCGATTGAGGGCTCAGAAGGCATGTCAATGTGGCTGTCTGCTGAGTGGCCGTGCTCTGTGATGGCCAAAACGTAACCGATACCCCGATAAGGTAATCAGCCAACGGCCTGGTGAACGTATTCCGGACTTGACCTGATGTCTTGATCGGGTACGCTCCAGATATCCCTATTAATTGGCTTTGTTTATGCCGCCCATGCCTGACAGCAAATCAACCGTATTGACCGACCGCTTTGGCCGGGTCGTCAACTATCTGCGCCTGTCGGTGACAGATCGTTGTGATTTTCGCTGTGTCTACTGCATGGCGGAGGACATGGTCTTCGTGCCTCGTCAGCAGTTGCTGACCCTGGAAGAACTGGCATTTGTTGGTCAGGCGTTTGTCGAACTGGGTGTAAGTCGTATCCGTATTACCGGTGGCGAACCGTTGGTGCGGCGCAATCTGATGTCACTGGTACACAGCCTGGGTAAATTGGCGGGGCTGAACGAATTGCTGCTGACCACTAACGGTGCAAGGCTTGAGTCGGTTGCGGGGGAATTAGTTGATGCCGGTGTCAAACGCATCAATGTCAGCCTCGACTCCCTGCAACCGCTGCGCTTTGCGGCGATTACCCGCACAGGTGAATTGCACCGTGTCCTGAGTGGTATTGCGGCCGCCCAGCGGGCCGGTATTGAGCGGGTCAAGATCAATACGGTGATCATGCGTGGCCAGAATGATGACGAAATTATAGCGCTGCTGGAGTTTGTCCTGGAACACGGCCTGGATATCAGCTTTATTGAGGAGATGCCCCTGGGGGTGACAAGCCGGTCTGATCGTCAGAGCGAACTCGTCAGCAGTCAGGAAATTCGAGCCAGGATCAGTAGCTTTTACCCTTTAATGGCCAGTGCAGAAACATCCCCCGGGCCATCACGATATTACCGAATACCCGGCAGCAACAGCCGGATCGGCTTTATTTCCCCTAACACGCACAATTTTTGTGAAAGTTGTAACCGTGTGCGAGTGACTTGTGAAGGGCAGTTGTTGTTGTGCCTCGGCAACGAGCACTCAGTGGATCTGCGGGCGGTGATTCGCTCTCACCCCGGCGATATGGATATCCTCAAAAAAGCCATTGTTGAGGCCATGGTCATCAAGCCGGAACGACACCATTTTTACGATCCGGATCGGCCACAGGTAGTGCGCTTCATGAATGCTACCGGTGGCTGAGAATTTTGGCGTGCCGCAATAATCACCGACAGTTGACAACGGAACCGATTGGTCCATAATTCGTCTATGAATCTGGGCAGACCAAGAGAATTTGATATTGATCGCACACTGGAATCCGCGACCCGGCAATTCTGGGCGGTGGGTTATGAGGCGACTTCTCTCCAGGACTTGCTGCGTGTCATGCACTTATCCAAAAGCAGTCTTTATCAGACCTTTGGCAACAAACAGCAGCTGTTTATTCAATGCCTGGACCATTACCGGCAAAGCATGGTTGTTCAATTGGAGGAAAAACTGGCTGCGAATAATTCCGCCAAGGGATTTCTCCGGGAATTTCTTGAAGACATTGTTGCAGAAGCTCAACAGAAAACCGGTCGCAAGGGCTGCCTGCTGGTTAATACCGCCAGTGAGCTTTGTCAGCGGATTCCCGAGGTGCAGCTGGCCGTAGCAGAGGGTGCCGGTGCAGTATTGAAAGTTTTTCGCCGCGCGATGGAACTTGCTGTGGAACAGGGAGACATTGCTTCGTCTGCCTCCCTTGAGAGCCTGGTGAATTTCTATTTTTCCGGGGCAAGTGGTCTGCGGACCATGGTCAAAGCCGGTGTCGACAAACATGACCTAGAACCCGTGGTGGCATTGATCATGGATACCATCAAATAATTTTTTGCCGATTAAAGGACCAATAGGTCCTTAATGGCTTTCGTAAAAAAACCTGTGAAAAGCATCGGTGGCTCACTTGGGTTGTTATAAAGGCCATTTTTCGAGGGGGGCTATCAATAGCTGTATTTTTGAGTAACTGGCAAATAAACGTAAAAATTTTTGCCCTATTTTGAACCGTAAAGTCCATATCAGGAGTAAATACCATGAAATCTGAATACAAAATGTCACAACCGGCAGTGGAGCTGAATTCAGCGTCAGAGGAAATAAAAAATATTTTAACCGAACAAAAAAATAACTTTGGTTTTCTTCCCAACATGTACGCCACGATGGCCAATGCGCCTTCCATGCTGAAGATGTACCTGGATGGTTATCAGTTATTCCGGCAGGAAGCCACCTTTTCGCCAGCAGAACAGGAAGTGGTTTTTCTGACCATAAGCCGTGAAAACGGTTGCGACTACTGCATGGGTGCACACAGCATGATTGCGGACAAAATGTCGGGGGTTCCCGCTGACGTGACGGAGTCCATACGCAACAACGCACCAATTGATGACCCGAAATTGCAGGTATTGCACGACTTTGTGGTCACCATGTTGAACAAACGGGGTGCTCCTTCACGTGCAGAAGTGGAGTGTTTTCTGGCCGCAGGTTATACCGAACAGCAAGTGCTGGAATTGATTGTGGCGATAGCGGTGAAAACGCTGAGCAACTACAGCAATCACCTGTTTCATACTGAGCTGGATGAGGTCTTTGCCGACTATCGTTGGGTAGGATAAGCCTGTGTAGCTGGCAGAGGAGACTCTCTCCTCTGCCTTGCCCTCCCTTGTTGTCAACGCTATCTGGCACAATCTCGGGGAGGAAAGAGCCCACAATAGGCACAAGCTAAGAGTCAAGTTTAATAGGCTGAACGCCAATAAACCTCTCGGAAGTTAACTTACATCGAAATTAAATACCGGCCTTTAAAAATGACAACACCATGAATTGTTGTGTCCTTATTAAGCTCAAAAATTCTGTTTGGCCAGTCGTGGTTTAACGCCATCAGGTATAAATGACCACTGTCCTGGATGAGTTGTCTGCACTTGAACCGCTTGTCCGATGGGTCAAAAAAAATGACAAAGTTGCCTGGTTCGGCGTCTACAGCTGGATCTACAAAGAGTATTTCCCCCTCGTAAAGCGCCGGCTCCATACTGCAGCTATCCATAGATAGAACAAAAGATTGTTCGCTACAGGGGCAAGGGCATGGTAGACGATCTGCGTCAGGGTGACCGTGTTCTTGCCGTGATGGGGCGAGGTTTTCCCATGAAAATAAGGGTAAAAATCTTAGTTGGAAGTCCTCGTATGCGGTTTGCTTTCTATGGTTAATCGCGTGAAACGTATGAGGTTCATCCATCCATCCCATGGGTTTGTTCATACCCTTTTCGAGTTTCTCCGCCAAATTGATTCCTACCTGCCTGGGCGTGCCATTCTGGGTCGGCGTTTGGTTTCGAATTTGACTTAGGTAGGAGCTGTTTGTACCGGTTAGCCTGGCGAGCGTGACCGCTGATCCAGCTTCTGAAATCAGGGCTTCTAGGTTCTGCCGTCGGATATATGGCAGCTTTCTATTTCTGGGTGTTGTCGACATGACTTTGCTGCTGAGTGTGCTGATACATGTTTTTTTAGTTGTTGGCAATTCTAGCAGTGTTTGGGCAGTGCTTGGGCGGCAGTTTAGCATTCTGATAAACAAATTGTGCTAAAACAATATTGAATTGGTTTGCACTTAAAGCTAATGTTGTTGAGCATGGAGCTAAAGGTAGTGTTGCGCATGGAGCTAAGTGAGTTCTTGAAGAGAGCCAGTAAAAGGGAGAGGGCTGAATTGGCGGAGGTATGTAACAACTCAGTTTCATACCTTTATCAGCTGGCAGGGAAGCATCGTTTTGCCAGCGCTTTGTTAGCAATAAAAATAGAAATAGTGTCTGGGCGAATAGCAAAAAAATCTGATGGAAGGCTTGATCTGGTTCCCAGGGAAAGCCTTGTCAGGTATCCGGAAATATTTATGGATATAAATAAAATAATTTCAGAAGTGTTTTAAAAATAATAATTTATCAATTATAAGGATATTGTAAATATGATTATTTTAAATAATAAAAAATTATCTATTAATTTTATTCTAATATGCTTTTTTGTTCATTTTCCGCTAATTGCCTTTTCTGATGAAGGTATCAATCCATCATGGAATATATCCGGGTGGATTAATGAGAGCATATCTTATTACGATGATGGTGAAGGTAGTGATGCGGTTCAGATCTCCGATAATGGTACTACGTTAGGTAGTCGGATTACCTTTTCTGGCTCGGCAACTCTGCCGGGAGAATTGAATGCGGGTTTTGATGTAACTATCGAACCCTTCTCCGGTAATCCAAACTTTCTGGATGGCATTGAAAGTGGCCAGATTACACCGCTTGTCTTTTCCAACCAGGATAATCTGGATTCTTTTAATGGTGGTGATATCGGATTGCTTGGAAGCAGTATTTTCATTGGAGGTAGCTGGGGCAAGGTTACCATTGGTTTGCAGAGCATGCCGACAGATAACATAGGTGTGTTGGGTGATCCCTCAATGACTATTTGGTCAGGTGTCGGAGCCTTGTTTCGTGGCTCCGGTTTTTTTATCCGCGGCGCGGAGGGTGCTGGCCTGTTAGAAGGCGGAGCAACTTGGGGTAGCTTTGCTCAATGCATGACGCTAAATGGCTTGGGTATTGGAATCGACTGTAATGGGGTTTACCGCAATGGTGTTCGGTATGACCTTCCAGCTTTTGGTCCCGTTAGTATTGCCGTCGGTTATGCAAACGATGACATCTATGACATTGCTGCTAAATACAGTGACAAAGTTGGTGATATGGAGCTGAGGTTTCATGTCGGTTATGCCTATAACGCCGATGGCGGTGCAAATGTTGCTGAGCGAACAGTAACCACAGTTGCTGGTGTAGATACCGGGATGACGGCCGGTGGAGATCCTGTTTTGGTAGATGTTACTTCTGTGTCATTGGGTGATACAGAAACAGAAATGCTGACCATGCAGATGGGTTTGATGGATACAGCAACAGGCTTGTTTGGTTCATTTACCTGGCAGCATGAAGAGGCCAGTGGTGATGTCTCTGAGTTCGCAGAGGATGAGAATAATGCCTATTACACCAAGCTGGGCATCCGTAAGCGTTGGAACAAGCTGGGTGATACGGCCTTTTATGCCGAGTATGGACAATATGATGATCAATACAGTGCACTGCTTGGAGAGCAAGGTGTGACAGGTTCTAAATTGACTCGTACCGGTATGGCGTTAGAGCAATATTTCGGTAGCAAGATGATTGTGTATATGAAATATGAGCAGCTGGATGTCGATGTTGAGGGAACCGATGCTGTAGAAGAAATCTATGACGATGTCGATGAGCTTAATCTGTTTTCAATGGGCGTCACTTACTTCTTCTAAGCCCCATGCGGACCTCGTCAATAAAAATAATCCTATACAAGGAAGGGAGTTAAACAAATGAATATTTCTCGTGTTAAAAAGACCAGGAAGCTGGCCACGGTTTGTGTGATGGGTACATTGCTGTCCATGACGCTATCCACAGTAACAGTAGCGGCCGACCATGCCAGAAATATAACTGACAAAGAAATTAACGAAACATCCAATACAGCCGATTGGCTTGCCTATGGGCGGACACACTCGGAACAGAGGTTTAGTCCGCTTAAAGATATCAACGTAAAGAATGTCGGCAAACTCAAACCGGAATGGTACTTTGACATTCCGGACAAAACCGACATGACGAGTACACCGTTGGTTGTTGACGGTGTTATGTACCATATAGGCCACTTAAACGTTGTTCGAGCGATTGATGCTCGCACAGGTAAGAAGCTCTGGGAATACGACCCTAAAGTTGCTAAAGAGGTACTAGACAACAGTATGCGTCGTGTGTTTTGGGGCAACAGTCGAGGTCTTTCAACCTATGGTGACAAGCTCTATATCGCTACTTGGGATGGTCGTATTGTGGCCATCACGAGAAAAGATGGTAGAGAAGTTTGGCAAACCAGAACCTTCCCCATAGATTCACAATTGAACATTACCGGCCATGTCAAAGCATTTGACGGCAAGTTGTTTGTTGGCAATGGCGGCACGGAACTGGGTCCCACGCGTGGTTTTGTAACGGCTTATGATACTGAGACCGGTGAGAAGCTCTGGCGCTGGTACCTTGTTCCTGGTAACCCTGCTGACGGGTTTGAAAACGAAGCGATGGAAATGGCGGCTAAAACCTGGACCGGGAAATGGTGGGAGCATGGTGGTGGTGGTAACGCCTGGCACGCATGGACATATGATGAGGAATTTGACCAAATCATATTTGGTACCGGTAATGGATCTCCCTGGAATAGAAAAATTCGTAGCCCTGAAGGCGGTGACAACCTGTTTCTGAGTTCTGTTGTGGCGCTTGATGCTGACACTGGTAAGTATAAGTGGCATGTCCAGACATGCCCCCGGCGATACTTGGGATTATAACTCGAATATGGATATCGTTCTTGCCGATCTTAATATTGATGGTAAAGATGTAAAGGCTGCGATACATGCACCCAAAAATGGGTTCTTCTATGTGATCGATCGTACCAATGGCAAGGTTTTGTCTGCTGAAAAGTACGTGGAAGCCAATTGGTCAACAAAATTCGATCTCGAAAAGCAGCGGCACGTGATACCAGAAAGCTCTTATTACCCTGATGGAAAGAAAAATATCTACCCATCTTTCTGGGGTGGGCATAACTGGCACGCCATGTCCTTCAATCCAGAATTGGGATTGGCCTTTATCCCGTCTATGCATTTATCAGTGGATTTCACAGATGCGGGTAAGGATACAGATACGAGCTTTCGGGCCACTAAATTTAGGTTTGGGCTTGGTGTCGGAGCTGCTCTGAAGACCATGCCGGGTAAGCCTCTTGGATCGCTTCAGGCCTGGGACCCGGTGACCCAGAAGCGTGTCTGGGAAGTAGAACAGCCATTTGCTTGGGCTGGCGGCACACTGACTACGGCCGGTAACCTTGTCTTTCAGGGGCTGCCAGACGGTAAGTTTAAGGCCTACGATGCCCGCAATGGTGAAGTGGTTTGGGCGTATGACGCCGGTCTGGGTATCTCCTCACCACCGATCACCTATAAGCTCGATGGAAAACAAATGGTTGCCATCATGATCGGTCCTGGTGGTGGGTATACCTCCAACTTTCAGGGTTCTGGTGACGTGGGTTTTGAAGGCCATGGTTGGAAGTATGGACTTCATCAGCGCCGCATGATTGCGTTTTCGCTGGACGGTAAGGTTGATGTTCCAAAACAGCCTGCTCCTGAAATTGCCAAGCCGATCGTTGATATGAAATTCAAAGTTGATGAGGAAAAAGCCGCTGCTGGTGCTGGCGTGTATGCCCTCGACCTTTGTATTAGTTGTCATGGTGCTGGTGCCGTTTCGGGTGGTGTTAAAGGGCCAGATCTCCGTGCTTCTGCCATCCCTCTGGACAAGAAAGCGTTCGAATCGGTTGTTCGCGATGGCACTCTTCTCGTAAACGGTATGCCTAGGTTCCACACCCTCAGTGATGAGGATCTTGAGAACTTGCGGCACTATATCCGTCAGCAGGCGCATGGAGGGGCGGCACATGTCGATGCCTCTGGTCACTAACCTCTCTATGGAAGGGTTTCAACTGGTAAAGTAACAGTGTGAATTATTGACCAGATAATAGGTGAGGGCGGGATCCAGGCTCGATCGGGTAAGGATTCCGCCTGTTTAAAACATATCAAGCTGGCTTCTTAATATGGGCGATACGGTGAAAAAAATGCTGTCAAGATATTTTATTGAAAGAAATATAAAAGATATTGCTTCAATGGATGGGGATGGTCGGAAAAAAACATCCTGTCACTCGAATAACGTATTGTTTGAAATGCAGCAAGAAGGTAAGCATATACAATGGGAATATTCATATATCGCCGAAGATAAAACATTTTGTTTTTATCTTTCGGATTCTGTTGATTTGATTTATGAGCATTCTCAAAGAAGTGGCTTCCCTGTTGATAGAGTTTACGAAGTATTTGATTCGATTGATCCAACCACATCCGGTGATAGGCTTTAGTCGTTTTTTATCATTAAATTGATTTGTTTTTTCGATAAAGGGATGTGTCGTGGTAGCTATAAATAAATCGATGCTTGCACTTCTATTGTGCATGCTTTCCACGAATAGCTTTTCAGAAAAAATAGTTGAGATTGATAATTCAGGCAAATCTGAACAAATTCTGGATACCGTGGTAGTGACAGGAGTACGTGAGGAGCAGGCGCTAAAAAAAATGCCTGGCAACACCTCAGTGGTGCCGCTTCAGGCTTTGAACCTTACTGCTCATACTCATTTTCAGGAAGTATTGGTCAGGGTGCCCGGTGCGAATTTTGCTCGGGGTAATGGGCAAGAATACCTGCCTTCTATACGTTCTCCCGTGCTCACAGGTGCAGGAGGCTGTGGTAGTGTGCTTTCTGCAGTAGATGGTATTCCGCTGCGAGCCTCCGGTTTCTGCAATATTAATGAGTTATTTGATGCGCACACGGAAATGGCCGAGCGTATCGAGGTGGTACGTGGACCTGGTAGCGCCTTGTATGGGGCGAATGCAATGAATGGTATTGTGAATATCATTACCCCGAATCCAACATTGCATCCTGAATATAGGATGAGTCTTGAAGGCGGACCTCATGATTACTTGAGGACGAAATATTCCGCATCAGGTACTCAGGGTGCTCACGGTTTTCGAGCGGATGTGTCACTGAGTCACGATGGCGGATACCGTGATGATTCAGGATTCGCTCAGCAGAAATTCACGTTCAAACACGCTTATAGTAAAGAGGCGTTGACGATGACCACATCCTTGTCAATGACCAACCTGAACCAGGAAACTGCTGGTTATATAGTAGGCAAGGATGCCTACAAAATTACCCATCTAAGGAATGATAATCCTAACCCCGAGGCTTACCGGGACACACAGAGTGCACGCTTTTCCAGCCGGATAGATTATCAGTTGACTGATCGCGCGTTGATTACTGTGACACCTTATCTTCGTTATACAGATATGAATTTTCTTCAGCATTTCCTGCCGGGTACTCCCCTGGAAGAAAATGGTCAGAAGAGTTTCGGCCTACAAAGTGCCTACCACAATAGGCTCAGGAATGATCTGACTATCGTCACCGGTGTTGACGTGGAATACACCTCGGCGTTTCTGAAGCAGAGCCAGGATACCCCGACAGAGGGTTCGGTATTCCTGATGGCGACGATTCCAGAGGGTAAGCACTATGATTATGAAGTCGATGCTGTAGTGGTGGCACCCTTTATTCATACCAATTGGCAGCTGACAGAGCGACTGGCGCTGACAGCCGGGCTACGTTATGAAATGCTAAGGTATAACTACGATAATCGTATGCTTAGTGGTAGAACCGATGAAAATGGCATTCCCTGCGGATTTGGAGGGTGTCGGTATAGCCGTCCTCCGGATCAAACCGACAGGTTCGAAAATTGGTCGCCCAAATTTGGGCTTCTCTATGATCTCGCCGACAATCACCAGATTTACTTGAATCTGGCCCAGGGTTTCCGGGCTCCCCAGGCGACCGAGTTGTACCGTCTCGAAAGAGAGCAAGTAGAAGCCGAGCTGGACTCGGAGGAACTGCTGAGTTCCGAACTTGGATTCAGGGGGCAGGCAGAGAAGTTGTCCTATGAAGTAGCCCTGTTTGTTATGAAGAAACGAAATGAGATTTTTCGCGACTCTGACTTTTTTAACGTTGCAGATGGGGAGATTCGCTCCAGAGGTGTGGAACTCGCTTTCGCTTATCAGTTTAATAACCAGTTTGATCTTGCTCTGGCAGCCAGTTACGCGAAGCACGAGTACAGCGATGAGCGCCTTTCCGGCGGTATAGAAATTGATGGTAATGAGGTGGATGCCGCGCCTAAACATTTTGGCAGTGCCAGGCTGGGTTGGGATTTTCGCTCTTCTGGCAGGGTGGAACTAGAGTGGCTGAACCAAGGGAAATACTATACCGATCCTGAAAATGAACACCGCTACGATGGCCATAATTTGTTTAATCTCTATGGTTACTGGCAAGTGACTCCACATTGGAAACTGAATCTACGTGTAACCAATCTGGCAGATCGAAAATATGCCGAACGAGCAGACTATACCAGCTTTAGTGGGAATCGCTATTTTCCAGGTGAGCCTAGGTCAATTTATTTTGGAGTAGCGAGAAAGTGGTGAAAAAAATAATTAAATAAAAGGTAGGGGATTGATGGATGAAAAGTGCTGATAACAAGATTTTTGAGATTGATGGAGCAAGCTTTAATCCCGATAGTGGTAAGGATGATTTATCCTGGCGCGCTAACTTTTCCATGTTGAAGGATGTTAGTCACATTTCGAGTTGTATAGAAGGGTTGGCATTTATTAGAAGAGAGTTTGAAAAAAATAAAGAGTCCTGTGAATGGTTCGATATTTATCATGCTGCAATTTTGGTTGAGTCTATCGAATATCTGGCAGAGTATCAGAAGTTATTATTGAGTAATCTTTGTGATTATGTCGATGGTATTCAGTAAAGTTTAAGCAAGGTTATTTATGAATTATTTTAGAAGATATTTATTGATTATTCCGATTATTTTCTACTATTCAAATGTGGTGGCGTTAAATATTTTTAACTTTGACTATTCAGATTCTGAAATTTGGAAGCATGATAAGAATCAATATATTAGATATGAAGATTTTGATTTTAATGAATATGGTTTGAATGATCACCCGATAGATTTGGATATCAATGTTGTCAGGTATGGGCTTTCTTCTTTGAGGTGGAAAAGTGATTTATCCGATAATTTTTTTAACTCTGAAACGATTTTTGATGAAGATAATATTTCTGTATTAAGTCAGTTTTTGGTGGAAGGGCTTGGGGAGGCATCTGCTGAAAAAGATATCATTTTTTCTTTTGAAAAAGTAAAAGAAAGGTTTTACGGATTAAAAAAATCTTCATATTTTATTTCTGGAAGAGCTTTTTATAAGAACGGAAGGCTGAATATTATATTGGGTGAGTATGATAGGCCGAGAAATATCGGTTATGAGGCAGCATACGATCCTTCTAATATCGGGATAGTAGGTTACAATTTAAATCATGGCAGTAGAGAACTAGGTAGGAACGAAGATCTGTGGTCTGAAAAAAAACTTTTTTTGATTGATGGTTTAAGTCAGGGAGGAAGTAATAATGATCACTTTGGTTGGATTTCTATCGATCTTGATAAGGTGATTAAATCGGTTGCGTATCTGAAAGATACGGAAAGAAAAAAAGAACTATTAAAAAATCGCAAAGAGATAGAAGAGGTGATGTCTTTGTCGAATTATAAACACAATAATACGGTAGGAGGCGTGGAAGAAAGATTGGTGGTTTTGAATTCCCTTAGAGAGAAAAACCTTATTTCAGAGGATGAATATCTGTCAAAAAGGAAGGAAATTTTAGGTGACCTATAATCCTGTGTCGCATTCTATGTCTGGGGTGTTCAAGCGTTGTGTCAGCCCAATAATGTCTTAATCACTTCGTTGTTCTATTTCATTTCCTGTGCCTCAATAAAACGTAGCCAGGCCAGTAGCCCGCCATCCAGGCTGGCCCCGTTGAAGCCCAGCTCTTTCAAAAGCGCCAGTGCTTTGCCACTGCGAACGCCACTCTGGCAGTAGCAGAGCACAGTTTCCACACCCTCCAGTTCCGTCAGTCGTTGCGGCAGTTCATCGAGCGGAATGTGTTGTCCGCCGATATGGAATGCCTGACGCTCGGTCGGGCTGCGCACATCCAGTAACACACAATCACCCTGGCGGTGGCGATTCCGGAAGTCCTCAGGATTTAATCGAGTGCCTTCTCTGGTGTCGATATCTCTTGTGTCGAGAGTGCACTGGGGCGGAGTTTCTCGTGGCAAGTTGGGAGCGCCAGCCAGATTGCCGCAGGCGGCGCAGTTGTCGCTACGGGTCAATTGTATGGAGCGGAATTCCAGGTTGAGGGCATCCACCAGCAACAGATGATTTTGCAGCGGTGTCGGCAGTCCCAGCAGGTATTTGATGGCCTCGTTGGCTTGCAGCACGCCGAGCAGGCCAGGCAGTACGCCGATCACCCCGGCGCTGTTGCAGTCCTCCACATTGATGGGGGGCTCTGGAAACAGGCAGCGGAAGCAGGCATTACCGGGGGTAAACAGGGCGCATTGGCCAAAGAATTTCTGGATGCTGGCGAACAGCCAGGGTTTGCCGAGAGCGCAGCAATAGTCGTTGATCAGGTAGCGGGCACTGAAGTTGTCGGTACAGTCCACTACCAGATCGGCAGAGCCCACCAGCTTAGTAGCGTTGTCAGAACCGAGAAAAGCCTCGACGGCATCGACGCGGATATCCGGATTGAGTCGCAGCAGGCGATCTTTGGCGGCCAGGGCCTTGGGCTGTCCCACCTGGTTGTGCTCGAAGATGATCTGCCGCTGCAGGTTGCTGGTGTCCACGACATCGCCGTCTACCAGCGTGAGGTGACCGATTCCGGCGGCGGCCAGATAAAGCGCCACCGGCGAACCCAGTCCACCGGCACCAATCACCAGAATATGGGACTGTTTCAATTTCAGTTGTCCGGCAGCGCCCACTTCCGGCAGCTGGATGTGCCGGGTATAGCGCAGCCATTCGCTGGCACTGAAGCTGGTTATGTTTTCATTCATGGCTCACCCTACTCCGGTTTAATGGCAGCTGCCAATAAAGTGTGGAACTCCCTGCAGGTCTGTTCAGGATCATCTGCCCGGGTGATGGCAGTAATCATTGCCACGCCACTCACTCCAGTGGCGGCGATACCGGGCAGCCGTTCCCGGTTGATACCGCCGATGGCCACCAGCGGATAGTTCAGCATATCCTGCCAGTAGCTGAGTCCTGTGGGACCCTGGGGTGTCCAAGGCATGTCCTTGGTGGTGGTGTGGAAGATCGGGCCGCAGGCGATATAGGAGGGGTTGAAGCTATGGGCTCTGGCCACTTCGTAGTGGCAGTGGCTACTGATGCCCAGCCGCAGGCCAGCGCGGCGAATCGCTTCGATATCGGCGTCGTCCAGATCCTCTTGGCCCAGGTGCACGCCGTAGGCGCCCAGCTCCACGGCCAGCTGCCAATAATCGTTGATAAACAGCCGGCAATCGTAGCGGCGACAGAGCTCAATGGCCGCGGTAATTTCCCGCTTCAGGGCATTCCCCTCCAGATCCTTGACCCGCAGTTGCGCGGTGCTGATGCCGGTGGGCAGCAGGCGCGCCAACCATTCCGCCCGGTCGACGATGGGGTAGAGCCCCAGCGGGGCGTCTGCACAGGGCGGGAAGGCCGGTGGTTCGGGATTGGCGTCTGCCCCGCGGGTCAACAGAGGCAGGTCGATCTGTTGCCCGGGAAAACGCTCGATGGCCACCGGTCCGCCGTCGCCGGCAATGCCATAGCCCTGACGCAGACCCTGATTGATGGCCATCTTGCCGATCACCACCGCGTCTGCCAGGGCATAGCCCCTCGCCAGGGCCGCGGCGATGGCAGAGGACAGGGCACAGCCGGTGCCCCGGCTATGATCAGTTGTCAGGCGCGGACTGGTGAGCCAGAAGGTGTGTTCTTTGGAACAGAAAAAATCCTGGCTGAGTGGGCCGTTACTATGACCGCCCTTCAGCAGCACGGCTTTGACACCGGTGTCCAGCAGAGCGCGGGCGGCACTTTCAACATCGTCGCTGTTGCGAATTGGCAGCCCGCTGAGCTCTTCCGCCTCTTGCCGGTTGGGGGTGAGCAGGGTGCAGACCGGCAGCAGCTCAGACTTGAGGGCGACCGTCAGATCGGATTCCGTGAGGCTGTCGCCGCAACTGCCGGCCAGCACCGGGTCGAGCACCAGTGGAGCGCCGCTGCTTTTTATATCGCTGCGGCGCTCCACCGCGCTGGAGTTCTTAACAAAGTTGCAGACGGCTGTCAGCTGTTCCCTGCCGGGGATCAAACCCACCTTGATGGCGGCGATGGGCATTGTCGCCACGGCCCGCAACTGATTCGCCAGCACCTCACTGTCCACCGGGTGAATGGCCAGCACCTCGCGGTTGTTCTGGGCGGTGTTGGCGGTGATAGCCGCTGCCCCGTGCACGCCCATGGCAGTCAGGGTGCGGATATCCATCTGCACGCCCGCCATGCCGGCGGAATCACTGCCGGCGATGGTGAGGACTACAGGCTTGGTGGGATGTGTCACGGACATGTTCAGGGTTTCCAGAACGGTGTGCCCAGCACCGGGGTACTGGGCCGGGCCATGTCCCGGGCCGGCATGACGCCGGCCTCGTAGGCGAGGCGACCGGCACTGACGGCATGTTTAAAGGCTCTGGCCATGGTCACCGGATCGCTGGCCTGGGCTACGGCGGTGTTGAGCAGTACGCCGTCGTAACCCATCTCCAGAGCTTGGGCGGCGTGGGATGGTGCGCCGATGCCGGCGTCGACAATCAGGGTGATATCCGGCAGTCGCTGCCGCAGCGTGTTCAGTGCGTAGGGATTGATCAGCCCCTTGCCGGTGCCGATTGGCGCGCCCCAGGGCATCAGAATGCGGCAACCGGCATCCACCAGCTTCTCACAGAGCACCAGGTCGTCGGTGCAGTAGGGGAACACCTCGAAGCCCTGTGAAATCAGTTCGCGGGTTGCTTCCAGCAAACCGAACGGGTCCGGTTGCAGATTGTATTCGTCGCCGATCACTTCCAGTTTAATCCAGCGGGTATCGAACAGCTCCCGGGCCATCTGCGCGGTGGTGATGGCCTCCTTTACCGAGTGGCAGCCGGCGGTATTGGGCAGCAAGTGCAGATCCAGCTCCCGCAACAGCGCCCAGAAATCGTTGCCGCCGCCGGCACCGGGATTCTGGCGTCGCAGGGACAGGGTGACCACCCCGGCCCCAGAGGCGCGGATGGCATCCTGCATGATGCTCGGCGAGGGATACAGGGCGGAGCCGATCAGCAGTCGGCTCTCAAGCGTCTGGTCAGCCAGTTGCCACATAGTTCAACCCCCCTGCATCGGTACGAGCAGTTCGATGTGATCGCCGTCCCGCAATGATGTGACGGCGTAATTGGACCTGGACACAAACACCTCATTGATAGCAATGGCAAAGCCTTTGCCGGAGGGCTGCCACTGGGTCAGGGCCTCGGCCAGGCAGATCGGGTCTTGCAGTTGTTTCTGTTCGTTGTTCAGCCAGACGGTAATCAACGTTGCACCTTTGTGTTGTCCAGGGGGTCAGGCGGGAACCGCCAGCGGTTGAATCAGTTCGGCATAGGGAGAGCGGTAGCTATCCCCGTTTTCCAGCCAGTTCACCACTTCCTGTGCCACCGCCGGCGCCAGCAAAAAGCCGTGTCGGAACAGGCCATTGGCTCGGATCAGACCGTCCTGCCAGCGAATGGCGGGCAGGTTGTCAGGCAGTGCCGGGCGACAGTTGACCCGGCTGGAAACGATTTCTGCTTCACCGAAACCTGGGTGCAGGCTGTAGGCGGCGGACAGCAATTCCAGACTTGAGCGCACTGTGATCGGCCCCATGCTATCACTCTCGATCTGGGTGGCCCCGATAATGTAGATATCGTTGGGGCGCGGCACCACGTAGATGCGATAGCGGGGGTGCATCAGCCGCACCAGGTGCTGGAGTTTCACTTCCGGGGCCCGCAGCCACAGCAGTTCGCCCCGCACCCCGCGCAGCTGTGGCCAGTCGGGCTTGGCGCCGAGACCGCGGCAGTCGATCACCCAGTCGAAACGATAGTTCTCACCTCCGGCGTTCAGGTTGTGTGGGCCGAGTTGTTCCACCGGGGTCTGCGGGTGCCAGTCCACCCCGGGGTGGGCCAGCAGGGCGTCCGCCAGGCAGGCCATCACCTGTTCGTTGTCCACCCAGGATTCTTCCGGCAGGTAGGTGGCCTCGTCAAAGCGGCCCGCCAGTTCTGGCTCCAGTTCTGCCAGCTGGGCGGCGTTCAACTGCTGGAACTGCTCCGCGTCGGGACGCAGTTTATTCATAACCTGCTGATTGAAGTGGCGGTGGTCGGCGCGATCGCCGGGGTGGGCCACGATCAGGCTGCCCTGTTGCCGGAAGCAGAGGTCGCAGTCCGGTTCATGGGACTGGCCGCAGGAACTGACGCAGTGTGAGTGACAGCGACCGCCGCCGGCGACTGACAGAGCATCGGTCATGGCTGACCAAAGGGGCAGGGCGGCCATGCCCATGGTGTGGATAGCCAGCTCCGCCGATGCCACCTCGGAGTAGGGGGTCAGCATACCTGCGGCGGTATAGGCCGCGGCACTGCCGTTGGCGATGGGGTCGCGGTCGAAGATGCTGAGTCGGTGGCCGCGCTGGCTCAACTGCCACGCGAGCACTCGCCCCATAATCCCGGCACCGGCAATGGCTATCTGCATTGGTGAATTCCCCTGCTACGGCAAACCATGATGCTGCTGTCGGGCGAGCTCATCAGTCCTCCCGCACCTGGATGTAGATGTCGCCGCCTTTGGCGCGAAATTCCTCGGATTTCTCCCGCATGCCCTGTTCAGCCGCTGCGTAGTCGCGCACGTCCTGACTGATCTTCATGGAGCAGAACTTGGGCCCGCACATGGAGCAGAAATGGGCCACCTTGGCGGAGTCCTTGGGCAGGGTCTCATCGTGGAAAGCCAGTGCTCGCTCCGGATCGAGGCTGAGGTTGAACTGGTCTTCCCAGCGGAATTCAAAGCGCGCCTTGGAGATCATGTCGTCCCGGTAGCGGGCGCCGGGGTGGCCCTTGGCGATATCGGCGGCGTGGGCGGCGATTTTATAGGTGATGATGCCCTCCTTGACGTCCTCCCGGTTGGGCAGGCCCAGGTGTTCCTTGGGGGTCACGTAGCAGAGCATGGCGCAGCCGAACCAGCCGATCATGGCGGCGCCGATGCCGCTGGAAAAATGGTCGTAGCCGGGGGAAATATCCACGGTCAGCGGCCCCAGGGTGTAGAACGGTGCTTCGTGGCAGTGCTCCAGCTGCATGTCCATGTTTTCCTTGATCATGTGCATGGGCACATGGCCGGGACCCTCGATCATCACCTGCACGTCGTGTTTCCAGGCGATCTTGGTCAGCTCGCCGAGGGTTTTCAGCTCGCCAAACTGGGCCTCGTCGTTGGCATCCGCCAGGCAGCCGGGACGTAAGCCGTCACCCAGGGAAAAACTGACGTCGTAGGCCTTCATGATCTCGCAGATGTCTTCGAAATGGGTATAGAGAAAACTCTCCTGATGGTGGGCGATACACCACTTGGCCATGATCGATCCACCGCGGGACACAATTCCTGTCACCCGATCGGCGGTCAGCGGCACATAGCGCAGCAGCACCCCGGCGTGGATGGTGAAATAGTCCACCCCCTGTTCCGCCTGCTCGATCAGGGTGTCGCGGAACACCTCCCAGGTGAGGTCCTCGGCGATGCCGTTGACCTTTTCCAGGGCCTGGTAAATGGGTACGGTGCCGATGGGTACCGGCGAGTTGCGGACGATGTAGTCGCGGGTGGCATGGATATGCTTGCCGGTGGACAGGTCCATCACCGTATCGCCGCCCCAGCGGGTGGACCACACCAGCTTCTCCACCTCTTCTTCGATATTGGAGGTGAGGGCGGAGTTGCCGATGTTGGCGTTGATCTTCACCAGAAAGTTGCGGCCAATTATCATCGGCTCCAGCTCGGGGTGGTTGATATTGGCGGGAATGATGGCGCGGCCCTCGGCCACTTCTTTGCGCACAAATTCCGGGGTAATGGGCTGCAGCTTGGCGCCCATGGCATTGCCCGCCAGGCGCTTGTTGCGCTCTTCGGTAGTGAATTCGTTGTTCAGCGCTTCCCGGGCCTGGTTCTCCCGCAGGGCGATGAATTCCATTTCCGGGGTGATGATGCCTTGCCGCGCGTAGTGTATCTGGGTGACGTTGCCTCCGGCTTTGGCGCGGCGGGGCTGACGCTGTAGCGCTTCGTTATAGAACCTGAAGGCCTTGTCCTGTTCCTCGTGGCCATTGTCGATGGGCGCGATCTCACGGCCTTCATAGAACTCGGTATCGCCGCGTGCTTCGATCCAGGCGCCGCGCAGGTCCGGCAGGCCCCTGTGGACATCGATATCCACCTCCGGGTCGGTGTAAGGGCCCGAAGTATCGTAGACCGTCACCGCAGTGCCATCGGTAAGGCTGATTTCCCGCACTGGCACCCGCACGTCGGGGCGGCTTTCCGAGCTCAGGTAGATTTTCTGGCTGGCGGGCAGCGGTTCGCGGGTGATGATGTTCCTGGTGGCGGGTTGTACAGGTGTCTTGGAATTCATGGTTGCTCCTCACAGAAATAGATGAATTGTGAGGCATAGAGAGAGTGGCATTGCTGCAATCGAGAGCCCATCCCTACGCCGATACTAACCGGATCAGGTTCAATGGGTTCGCTGTCCCCCTTTCGGGAAAAAACAGCATCTCAGCCTTGCGGCACCCCAAGAGCATGTAACGAATCATTATACGCAATCTGGTGGTGCCTTACTATCAGCGTACTTTGAAGTAGAGACGCAGATTCCAACCTCCACCCCACCTTCTATTGGCAGGGAGCAGCATTGCCGGGGCTCAGAATGCAACCGTCACTTGCAGCCACGCCTTTTGGGTGTCGGTGCCGAAGTCATCTGCGTTGTAGTTGGCGTACTTCAGTAACAGGTGAACATTTTTATGGACCTGTTTGGCAATGGCGATATCAATTTCGTCACCGTAATCGGCGTTTCCTTCCTCAGCGTTGAAATCGTGGTAGGTCAGCTGTACCAGTGTGCCGAACACCTTGCTCTCAATAGAGCCATAGCGGTCCTCGATACCGGTGGTCGGGGTGTTTAGAAACTGGTCTGCAAAGCCCTGGAATTTGTGCAGGGTGGCCAGTGGTGTCGAGAAGGCCACGCCTGCATGGTCATCGGCTTCAAGCACGTCCATACCCAGTCTGGCGGTCAGCAATTTTGTCTGGATGCCGGCCTCCAGATTGTAGTAATCAGCGTCATAGCTGGCCGGGTTGTCTTTGTAGTCGGATTGCCACGCGTATTCTGCCGTGTAGAGCCATTTGGTGTCCTTGCCCTGTGCACCGGACAACCGGACACCGTAGGTTTTACTGGATGCGGAGGGCGCATCTTCCAGATCCAGCAGGTAGGCGTAGGCAGCCAGGGTGCCTATGCCAAAGCCCTGGTAATTGATATTGATGACATCGGCGCTGCTATCCCAGTCGACATCTGAGGCGGGGGTACCTGTGCGGCCACCGTCCGGACCGAAGATACGGTTCACGTTATTGATGTAACCATAGAACAGGGTGGTATCGGGTAAGGATTGATTGGTGATGGTAAAGCTGTCATAAGTCTGTTCGTTCTGTCGCCAGCCAACGCCACCGATAAAGCGCTGGTTGTCGAGGTTGATGCGCTGGCGGCCGTATTTCATGGTGGTGTCGGTCAGTCCACTCCAGGCGAGCCAGGCCTGGTTGATCTCGGTACCTTCCGGATCAGCGACCACTGCGTGGTCGGTCATATGGTTGTTCAGATCGTCGTAGTTGTCACCGCCGATTACCGTGACATCATCCACTTCCAGCTGGACCTGCAGGTTATTCCAGTTTTTTGTGGTATAGGTGATTCGTGAGCGTAGGGTCGAGGCATGGGCTTCCTCTGGGCGAACATCGTCGTCTACATTTTCGAAACGGTAGCGGAAATTAAATGCCAGTTTGCCATTCCGGAGAGCCTCTTGCAGTGTTGGTGAGTCATCGGACTGAGAACCCGTGCCGTTGGCAGATACCACACCGGCCATTCCCAGGGCTCCCAGCATGATAATGGTGGGGAGAGCCATTACTGGCTTTGTTGCAACAGCGTTTTTCATAATCAAATTCCCAAAAAAGGTCTTTTTCTGAAGCCGCCACCAAAGTGGTATGATGAATGCTACCTTGGTATTAACTTTATGAATTACAAAGAATTTTTTTCCTTCCTGTGGCAAGTTAACAGCTAATTACATAGGTAAGTTTGACTTCGATCAACGAATCGAGGCTGTCGACTCCTAAACTAGAGATCACCTGAAAAAACACGTTTTTACACTGAAGCCGTTGTGGAGCCCCAGCTATGCAGAGTGAACCCCAGACCGTTCTGGAGGATCGTTTTGGTCGCGTTGTCGACTACCTGCGCCTGTCGGTGACCGACCGCTGTGACTTCCGTTGCGTCTACTGTATGGCGGAAGACATGCGGTTTCTGCCGCGCCAACAGGTGCTGACGCTGGAAGAGATGGCATTTTTGAGTAGAGCCTTTGTCTCCCTCGGGGTGCGCCGCATCCGCCTCACTGGCGGCGAGCCGCTGGTGCGCCGGGATGTATTGACGCTGGTGCGCCAACTGGGTGCACTGGACGGTCTCGATGAGTTGACCATCACCACCAATGGTTCCCAACTGAAGACCATGGCGCCGGCATTGGCAGCGGCTGGTGTACGCCGGCTCAATATCAGTCTTGATTCGTTGCATTCGGAGCGCTTCAGTGCCATTACCCGCACCGGAAAACTGGCTCAGGTACTGGCTGGCATCGACGCAGCACAAAAAGCTGGCATCAGCCGGATAAAGCTGAACAGTGTGATAGTGCGCGATCTGAACGATGATGAAGTCCTGCCGCTGCTGGATTTTGCCCTGGAAAAGGGTTTGGATATCAGTTACATCGAGGAGATGCCGCTGGGCCAGATCGATTGCCGCGATCGCCGTGGCGGGTTAGTCTCCAGCGAGGAGGTTAGAGCGCTCATCGCTGAACGCTATCAGCTCCTGGCAAGTACCGAGACTTCTGCCGGGCCCTCCAGGTACTATCGTATCGGTAGCAGTAAGAGTCGTATCGGCTTTATTTCTCCACACAGCCACAATTTTTGCGACAGTTGCAATCGGGTACGGGTTACCTGCGAAGGCCGGTTATTACTGTGTCTCGGTAATGAACACTCGGTGGATCTGCGTGCGGTGATGCGCCGTTACCCCCAGGACATGCCCGCTTTGCAGAATGCGATTGTCAATGCAATGGCATTGAAGCCGGAACGACACTATTTTTACCATGATGACAAACCGCAGGTGTTGCGCTTTATGAATGCCACAGGTGGTTAACGGGAATCAGGATGATCGAAATACAAGAGCCTCAATCAAGTAATTTACCGGCATGGCTTAATCTGGGCTTCCGGCCTTTCTTCATGGGTGCGGCCCTGTTTGCAGTGCTGTCCATGTCGATCTGGGCGGCGATTTTTCCGTTGCAAATACTATCGCCCTTGAATGAATTGGCCCCGACCGTCTGGCACGCTCACGAAATGATCTACGGCTACGCGGTGGCGGTGATTGCCGGGTTCCTGCTGGCTGCGGTGAAAAACTGGACAGGTCTGCAGACACCCAGGGGTGCATTATTGTTTCTGTTGTTCTTCTTGTGGCTGGCCGCGCGGTTGTTGCCCTTTGCCGGATTGTTTTCAGAAGAAGGGCTGCCTTTGCAGTGGACCGCTTTCGCCGATCTGTTATTCATGGCCATGCTGATCCCGGCGGTGGCAGTGCCGATCATTCGCGTCAAATCCCAGCGCAATCTGGTGGTGATCGCCATACTGGCGCTGCTGCTGACCGGCAATGGTCTCTTCTATCTCGGGGTTTTCGGCATATTGGCCGACGGCATCCGGCTGGGGCTATACCTGGGTTTTTACATCATCATCGCCCTGGTATTGATGATGGGTAGACGCGTAATCCCCTTCTTCACTGAGCGCGGTGTTGGCTATTCGGTCACCCTGACCAATTATGCCTGGCTGGACAAGGCAGTGCCGTTCCTGATGATCGCCTTTATTGCTGCTGAGCTGGTCGCGCCGGGAAACCTGATGACAACGTTGGTGGCAGCAGTTCTGATGGTACTACTGGGACTTCGCCTGGTCGGCTGGCACACCAAAGGTATCTGGCGCAAGCCATTGCTGTGGGTGCTGCACGTTGCCTACGGCTTGGTGGTGCTGGGCTTTGCCCTGAACGTGGCGGCAGCCCTGACTGGCATTTCCCCGTTCCTGGCGGTGCACGCCTTTGCCCTCGGGGGCATTGGCTTGATGACCCTCGGCATGATGGCCAGGGTCTGCCTGGGGCATACCGGCAGAAATGTGTTTGCTCCACCTGCTGCAGTGAACTGGATGTTCCTGCTGCTTAGCGGTGCGGTGCTGTTGAGGATATTTGTGCCCCTGTTGGCTCCCGCCTATTACGCTCTTTGGGTCGGCCTGTCCCAGCTGAGCTGGATATTGGCGTTTGCGCTGTTCTCGCTGATCTACATCCCGATGCTGGTGACGCCCCGGGTGGATGGCCAGCCGGGGTAGTTGTAAGTGTGTAAGTGGGGTCAGATCAGACTTTTAAATTCGTAAAAATTGACTGGTTACAAGGATGCGACCATGGCTCGATTGCCGCGATTCTCTCCAGCTGGCTTGCCCCAGCACGTCATTCAACGCGGTAATAACCGCTCAGCCTGCTTTGCCGCTGAACAGGATTTTTCTGCCTACGCGAATTGGTTAAAAGAGTATTCGGTGGAATGCGGTGTCGCTGTACATGCCTGGGTATTCATGACGAACCATGTTCATTTGCTGCTAACACCGGAAACCGATGGCGCGTTATCAGACATGATGCAGGCGCTGGGGCGGCGTTACGTCCGTTACTTTAAAAAGCCGTCGCTGTGCCTGCGATTGTTAGATGAACACCGACAGCTCATAGACCCTCAGTTTACAACCAATTTGTTTTGCTAGCTTTCTGCCCTTGAGCCAGTACCTCGCAGGCACGACGATATAATCAACATCATCTGTACTGAACTTGACGGTGCTATAGCTTTTCCCATCTCTGCAGTAAAAGCAGCTCATGCCCGGCTCTTGAGGCTTCCTTCCACCTGCGAATGGTAGAGATCTAAACGTTAGCCTCCACTCTCTTTGGTAGTAAGTCACATACTCAGAATGATCCTGCCCTTTGTATGAGTACTCTTGGAGAAAATCAGTGACCTCTTGAAATGCCAACGTCTCATCCTCAGTGAAATTGTAGGACTCGACCTCCTCTTTCCACTCCCTATCTTTTTCTAAGTCCTCCATTCTGCCCAGCAATCCAGAAAGCCTCTTAATACGCGAAAAGTGCTCACCTGTCGTATAAAGAGCAGGGTTCGCACCATAGGCGATCATTTTTTCCTTTTTGAAGCCAATGCCGAACTTTCCGAATATTCGACAGTGCTCTTTTGCGTGCCATAACGGGATATCGGTGAAACACACCATCGCTGATTTTTTATCGTAATCTTCGGATACGTAGTTTGGGCAATAGCTCAACCTTAGAAGCCTTTCATCACAGATAGACGTCAATGCTGAAAACGCATCAGAATTCGTTTGTCCCCGACCTGTCCAATGGACAAGCGTGTTATTCACATATGCGCGCAACTTCAACCTCATCTAACAGTCTGTTAATGAGGCCTTCGGCCTCATAATAATTATTAAAAGGCGGCCAC
>NZ_CAJXST010000014.1 GCF_913061305.1 uncultured Porticoccus sp.
TTGATTTTCTTTATCCTTTTCGTTGGGGTTCGTCCCTCACCCCAACCTACGGGCTAAAATACTAGTATTAAAGGGGTCGGTTTACACCGACCCCTTTAATACTACTGGACTAGTTTGGCCCTTAAGTTGTGAGTATACTGTACAAACATTGGCCTTTTAGTCTTAACAATCCACTTGATAATTATCGAGAGAGGGAACTTCTATGAAAAAAACTGTAGGATGTTTATTAATCTTGCTTTTGGCGGGGTGTGCGGGAAAATTCTCAGAGTACCCCGAAGCAAAATCATATCCCCATTCAACCCAGCAAAAGCTGCAAGCAGCCTATCACTGGAAGGTTCTAGCAGCTAATGAAGCTGAACTGATTTCATCCAAGCTTCCTCCAAGCGGAATCGTCTATCTGGCATGCACCGCTTCTAAGTGTGATGGCAAGAACAAAGGCTCAAGTATTTTCGACAATACCTATAGAGATCTTCTGACATCTGAGATGGTTAACCGTGGGATAAAAATTTCAGTATCAGAATCTGGCGCAGATCACAAGCTGGCAGTCAATGTCAACACTGTAGAACATATTGATAGAAATAGCTTACCCCCAAAAATCGGCTATCGCACCGGTGTTCTCAGCTTTCTGGCAGGCCTTGGCACTTCCGCAAATAATTGGAGTGAACCAGCTTTGGCCTTAATCCCTTTGTCTGCAGCTTCTGATCTCCATCAATACTGGGCTGACCGGGCAGACGAGAGTATTACTGAAGTGATTATCACTACCCAAGTTACATCAAATGACCAAATAGTTTCCTCTAACAGCTCGATTTACTATTTTAACTCAAATGATTTCGATCACTACCAATCACAAACACGACTGTCTGTGACTGGTAATAGGTAGGGGGCTGACAAATGAAACTATCCAAAATCATATACGCCTTACTTCTATCCACTCTAATCGCTGCAACGTTATCGGCATGTACCACCTCAAACTCAAAGGCAGGGGGATTCGTTAGTGATGCTGATATTGTTGCCCTCAGCTATAAGGCTGCAGACCTTTTGATGGAGCAGGCAGGTGATAAGATAAAACCAAATAGCAACACAATTGTTGCCAGTTATGCAGATATAAACAACCTATCCGTATCATCAACTTTTGGCCGTATTGCCGCACAGCAAGTCGCTTCACGACTAACCCAGCGTGGCCATAAAATTACCGAAATGTTGCTAAGAAAAGATATTTATATCCAGGAACGACAGGGTGAGTTTGTCCTATCACGTGCTTTGAAAAACATCTCAGTAGAACATGATGTTACACAAGTAGTAGTAGGCACCTACGCTGTGGCCTCAAGAAATATCTATATAACGGCTAAGCTTATACGGACTTCCGATAGCGAAATCCTAGGCTCAGTGGATTACACCCTACCCTTGGGTCCAGATATGCGCCAACTGACCCGGAACTAGTCCTGATGGCTCATTAAGACTGTATGCTATACGTATAGTGGTAGTATCAGTTGACGCAAGCTTTCATAGATCACCCTCCAAGCCGCTTACCCAGCGGCTTTTTTCTTAGCTTCTACGCAATTAAAACAGTCGGAATCAAAGTGAATTAAAGGGGTTGAATTAAATGGTTCGTAACGATTATTTGTTAACCAATCAGCCATCGCAGAGCCGCTGTGCTTCAGCGACATCCAGGGTGCCTTCATAGATGGCACGACCGGTAATGGCACCGAGGATGCCCTGGTCGGCCACTCGGTTGAGGGCGACGATGTCGTCCATATTGGTAATGCCACCGGAGGCAATTACCGGAATTGAGGAGGCCTGAGCCATCGCCACTGTGGCATTCACATTGACGCCCTGCATCATGCCGTCGCGGTCGATGTCGGTGTAGACGATGGCGCTGACGCCGTCTGCCTCGAAGCGTTTGGCCAGATCGGCGGCCAGCACTTCGGTGACCTCCGCCCAGCCATCGGTAGCCACGCGACCATTTTTGGCATCGAGGCCGACAATAATATGGCCGGGGAACTGTTTACACATTTCGGTCACGAATTCCGGCTCTTTCACGGCCTTGGTGCCGATAATCACGTACTGAACCCCGGCCTTCAGATAGGCCTCGATAGTCTCGGCATTGCGAATACCGCCACCAATCTGGATCGGCAGGTTCGGGTAGGCTTTGGCAATGGCGGTGACGACTTCGCCATTGACCGGCTCGCCGGCAAATGCGCCATTCAGATCCACCAGATGCAAACGCCTGGCACCGGCATCCACCCATCTGGCTGCGGTTTCCAGCGGGCTGCTGGAAAATACGGTGGAATCGTCCATACGACCCTGGCGCAATCGCACACATTCACCGTCTTTTAAATCAATCGCGGGGATTATCAGCACAATGTATTCCTGTTTCTTTATAAATGGTTTTCTGGCTAACGATTATCTGGCATTGCGGGCCGGAACAATGCCGACCCGATCAATCACCGCGCCATGAGACAAAGTTGCTCAACAGTTGCAGCCCGGTCGTGTGACTTTTTTCCGGGTGAAACTGCACGGCAAACAGGTTGTCATGAACCAGCGCGGCGGCGAACTTGACCGAGTAATCACAGGTCGCGGCCACCAACTCTGGGCGGCTTTCGTCCACATAGTAGCTGTGTACAAAATAAAACCGGCTGTCCTGTTCAATGCCGTGCCACATGGGATGGTCGATGGTCTGGTGAACCCGGTTCCAACCCATGTGCGGAACCTTCAGTTTTTCGCCGCTGTCATCCCGCAGATGGTGACCAAAAAACCGCACCTCACCCGGCAGGATGTTCAGGCAATCAACACCATTATTCTCTTCGCTGTGCTCCAGCAGCGCCTGCATACCGACACAGATTCCGAGCACGGGCTTTTCCTGCACGGCTTTTGCCACAAACCGGTCAAAACCCAGTCGCCGGATTTCGGCCATGCAGTCACGGATGGCACCGACACCGGGAAAGACGATCCGGTCAGCGTCCTCGGCCTCTGTGGTATCCGAGGTGATTATCACCTCGGCCCTTGGCGCCACGGACTCAAGGGCCTTGGCAACGGAATGAAGGTTGCCCATGCCGTAATCCAGCACGGCAATACGGGTACGAAAATCTGTCATAGACGGCTCTTTATTTACAGTGTGCCCTTGGTCGAAGGCATCACTCCGGCCATTCTGGGATCCATCTCAACCGCCATACGCACGGCGCGGCCAAAGGCCTTGAAGATGGTTTCAATCTGATGGTGGGCGTTGTGACCACGAAGGTTGTCGATGTGCAGGGTCACGCCCGCGTGGTTAACAAAGCCCTGAAAGAATTCGTAACTGAGATCCACATCGAAATCACCCACTCGGGCGCGGGCAAAATCGACAGACATCTCCAGGCCCGGGCGACCGGAGAAGTCCACCACGACTCTGGATAACGCCTCGTCCAGTGGCACATAGGCGTGGCCGTAGCGACGAATGCCCTTCTTGTCACCCAGCGCCTGCTGGAATGCCTGCCCCAGGGTGATGCCGATATCCTCCACCGAGTGGTGGTCATCGATATGGGTATCTCCTTCGGCTGTTACCGTTATATCAATCAAACCGTGACGGGCAATCTGGTCCAGCATATGCTCGAGAAACGGGATGCCGGTGGCAAAATTGACCTGCCCGGTTCCGTCGATATTTACCTCAACGCTAATCTGGGTCTCCAGCGTATCGCGTTTGACTGTTGCTTTCCGTTCCGCCATCTGCGTCTCCAACCTGTGTCCCGTTATCGGGCCGTCCCATTATAGGGCCCTCACCGCCACCCTTCCATAAGCAGGAGGAAGTCATTACACTCACCGGCTGTTTATTACACTTATCTGCCTGACCTTTATGCGCTTGCGAAGCCCCAACATCCTTCTCGTCTGCCTGTTGGCTGTCACTACCCTGTGGCTGAGCGAGACGGCGGCCGCCCATGTGCATCTGGACAATCACACCGTCAGTTGTGAGATTCTCCACAGCGCCAGCGGTGGACTGGCCACCCTGCAAAGCCAGTCGCCGGATTTTCTGTTACAGCTTGTCAATGCTGGAATTACCGCAGCACCGGCTTCGACCCATCATCTCCAGCCCAGTGCACCGCGCAACAGTCGCGCCCCACCTGCCTATCACTGAACACACAATTCAAGCTCTGAATTTACCTGTTTAAGTTATAGGAATTACACCCATGAAAACGCCTTTTATGGTAGCGCTGGCCGTGTCCAGTCTGCCCTGTGTCGCCCTGGCGCAAAGCCAGCACCACAACGAAATCAATGAAGTCATCATCTCCGCTTCACCATTACAGGAGGACTCTGCCGGGATAAAACAGTCCGTCAGTGTTCTGTCGGGTGAAAATCTGCGCAACAAGGCCGCCGCAACCATCGGTGAATCCCTCAAGGATGAACTCGGCGTCACCAACCAGGGGTTTGGTCCCGGGGTTGGCAAACCCGTGATTCGCGGTCAGAGCGATAACCGTGTTCGCGTCCTGCAGGATGGTCTCGGCACCATGGATGCCTCTACCGTGAGTGGCGATCACGCAGTCACCACGGAAGCATTGCTGGCGGAACGTATCGAAATCCTGCGGGGACCGGCCACACTGCGCTATGGCAGCGGTGCGGTCGGTGGCGTAGTCAATGTCATCGACAACCGGATTCCCGACAAGGTGCCCGAGAAGCTTGAAGGTGCCGTGGAATATCGCCATAACACCGCCAGCGACCAGGACAGCACTGTGTTCAAACTGGATGGCGGCGCCGGCAGCTGGGCGTGGCACCTGGACGGTATTTACCGGGAAAGCAATGACCTCAAGGTTCAGGGTTATGCCCAGGAACCGGAACCCGGTGAAGAGCCCGAAAGCACCCGTGGCTATATCGAAAATACCGACACCCGGGCCGACGCCTTCAGTGCAGGATTATCCTGGATAGGCGATGAAGGTTTTATCGGTATGTCGTTCAGCCAGATCAACAATGAATACGGTATACCGCCGGGATCCCACGGGCATCACGAAGAAGATGACCACGATGACGATCATGACGATGAAGAAGTTGAATTGATTCGCATCGATATGGAACAGACCCGGATTGACCTGAAGGGCGAATGGGCAAACATCCTGCCCGGTATCGAACTGGGCCGCTTCCGTCTCGGCTATAACGACTATGAGCACATAGAACTGGAAAGCGGTGAAAAAGGTACCAAATTCTTCAATGAAGCGTTTGAATTCAGGGGAGAACTGGTACACAGGGAAATTGCCGGCTGGAAAGGCGCTTTTGGTACACAGCTGGAAGATCGCCGCTTCGGCGCCATCGGCGATGAAGCCTTCGTACCCAAGTCCGATATCCGTCAGGGTGGGTTGTTCTGGGTGGGCGAAACCACGCACAACCAGTTCACCCATGAGCTCGGGGCCCGCTTTGACCGGCAAACCATAGACCCGGACAACGGTTCCAAAATCAGCCATAACATTTACAGCCTGTCCGCGGGCAGCCTCTGGCAAGTGACCGACGAGCAGTCGTTGAGTCTGTCACTGAGCCGCGCAGAGCGCGCTCCTGTCGTTGAGGAACTGTTGTCCAATGGCCCCCACTTCGCCAGCCAGAGTTTTGATATCGGCGATAGAGACCTCGATGAGGAAACCAGCCACAACATTGAGCTGGGCTACCGCTACCAGGGACCGGTTGATCTGAAGCTGAGTATTTTCTACAACAAAATTGATGATTTTATCTTCAAGAAAAATACCGGCGAAGAACACGAGGAAGAGGAGCTGGATATCTATCAATTCCAGCAACAGGATGCCACCTTCAGGGGTGCCGAAGCCTCACTGGTCGTTCCATTCAGAGATAACTGGCAGGTGGAAATATTCGGTGATTACGTGCGTGCCAAGCTGGATAAAGGCGGTGATGTGCCGCGAATCCCGCCACTGCGTTATGGCATAGCACTGGATTATCAGGCCTACAACTGGCACACCGGCTTCCGGCTCACCGACGTCAAGAAACAGAACCACGCCGGTGAATTTGAAGAGGATACCGACAACTACACCCGCCTGGATGCCCACTTCAACTACCATGTGGATACTGCCGCCGGGGACTGGCTGTTCTTTGCCAAGGCCAACAACCTGCTGGATGAGGAAATCCGTAACTCCACCTCCTTCCTGCGGGAATTCGCCCCCGAGTCGCGCCTGAGTCTGGAGCTGGGGGTACGTTACAGCTTCTGATCAGGCAGCGGCACCAAGCCGTCGCGTATCGGTAAACAATCACGGCCATTGCGAGTAACATAGTTGCCTGCAATGGCCGTTTTGGCTTTCCCGGACAGAGAGTGATACCCATGAAACTGCTAAGAATTATATTGGTAATGTTACTGGTGTTGATGTTGGTTGTGGCCGGGGGCGTAACTTTTCTGCTATTTGGCGTCGACCCGAACACCTACAAACCTGAACTGGAAAAACTTGCCCGACAGAACGACCTCGAGCTGAAAATAGACGGTGACCTGAGCTGGTCGTTCTTTCCCAATCTGGCCGTTCAAGCGGGCAGCTCATCACTCACCGCCACCAAAGAAGATACCGGAATACCCGATATAAAATTTCGGGAAGCCAGCCTGATCCTCGACTGGAGAGCACTGCTGACACGCACTGTTCGCCTGCAAGCGATCACCTTTGATGGTGCCGATATCCGCACAAAAACAGCCGCCGAAGCCGCCAATGTGGCGGCGCTGCCCGGGGCCGCTGCCGCTACCAGTGACACAAAAACCGGTGACCTGCCTTTTGAGCTGGCCATTGATGAAATCTCCCTGACCGATAGCCGGATCACCGTGACATCACCAGACGCACCTGACCGGATATTCGAACAACTGAACTTTACCAGCACAAAACTCAATCTCGATGGCAAGCCCTTTGCCATCAACCTCGAATTCATCACCGCGCTCCCCGACCAGCCGACCCTGCAAGTCACACTGCAATCCTTTGTCGCCGTTGAGGCCAGTCCACAAAAACTCACCCTTTCCGATGCCAGACTATCGGTAAAAGGGCTGGAGAAACTGCCATTGACGTTGAAGTTCAATGCCGATTATGAGGGTGACACAGACAGCCTCTCCGTCACAGACATCACCGGCAAGCTGGGATCGGCGAGCATTACTGGCGCGGTCAATGGCGCAGGACTGCAAACCACACCTGCGCTGCAGGGCGAGCTGTCGTTGCAGAACCTGATCCTCGCAGAGCTGCCGATGGAGACGCCGGAGGGTTTCAAAAAGGTTGGTATCAGCAGCACGTTTGCGGTATCGGAAAAAACCGTCGCCCTGAGCAACCTGAAACTGGCGCTGGACGAATTTAATGCGACCGGCAACATGACCATGCAACTCCAGGGGACTCGCCAGCTATCCATGAAAATAGAGGGCAATCACCTTGTCCTGCCCGCCACCAGCGAAACGGAATCCACCGAACAGCAGGCCGCCCTCCTCACCCCACTGCTGGCACCACTGGCACTGCTCGAAGGCGGCAAGGGCGAAGTGGAACTGAGCCTGGCAAGCCTGACGGCGGATAACATCCGCGTGGACAACCTCCTCCTCAAACTGCTGGCCAATGGCAAAGTAGTGCAAGTCAGCGAACTCTCCGGCGGCATATTTGGCGGCACCTTCAAAACCACCGCCAGGGCAGACCTTGGCAGAGCCACCCCAACCGTCAGCTTCACCCAGAACGTCGCTGCAATAGACCTGCACAAAGCGCTGGTGACACTGGCCGAACAGGGCGACATCCACGGCAAGCTGACCATGAACTTCACCGGCAACAGCGCCGGCGACAGCAGTGATGCACTGCTGGACAACATGAACGGCAACGGCGACTTCAGCTTCTCGGAGCTACAGGTCGACAACATCAATGTGGAAAAAAGTTATTGTGAAATGGCCTCGCTGGTAGAGGGCAGAACCTTGACCGGCAAAACCTGGCCAAATCACACCACCCTGCAGGACATGCAGGGCACCATCAAATGGCAGGACCAGCAGATTACCCTGCCCGGCTTTACCACCGGCATTGGCAATATGCTGGTTTCCGGCAACGGCTCCGCCCACCTCGGCAGGGAAACCTACGACATGCTGATCAAGGCCAATCTGCGCGGCGATACCACCTCGGAGACCGGCTGTACGATCAAAAGCAAATCCATCCAGAACCGGGACATCCCATTCCGCTGCACCGGCTCTTTTGCGGAAAACGGTGGGGGCAGTTGCCTGCCGGACAAGCAATTCATCAACCAGCTGATTCAGGGCAAAGTGCAGGACCTTCTCAAGGAAAAGCTGTTTGACAAATACCTGACACAGCCATCTACAACCACAGAAGAGCCCTCAGCCAATAAAGAGCCGTCAGCGGTTGAAGAGCCTTCAGCTACGGAGGAGTCCTCAACCAAACAAGAGCCTTCAGCCGAAAAAGAGCAAGACCCCAAAAAACAACTCATCGATGAGGTGCTCAAGGGTATTTTCCAATAGTGTCCGCAATATTTTCCGAACAGCTGCTGTGCTGGTTTGGCCGGCACGGCCGCAAGGACTTGCCCTGGCAGCAGAACAAAGACCCCTATCGGGTATGGGTGTCGGAAATCATGTTGCAGCAAACCCAGGTCAGTACCGTTATCCCCTACTTTCAACGGTTCATGGCGCGTTTCCCCGACATTTCATCACTGGCAAAAGCCCCGCTCGATGACGTGTTGCAACAGTGGACCGGTCTCGGTTACTACGCCCGGGCCCGCAACCTGCATCGCTCGGCACAGCTTGTTTGCACAGAACATGGCGGTGTTTTTCCGGATACCCAGGAACAATTAATGGCACTGCCCGGCATCGGCCGCTCCACCGCTGGTGCCATCTGTGCCATTGCCCTCGACAAGCGGGCCGCCATCCTCGACGGCAACGTAAAACGGGTGCTCGCCCGCTACCATGGCATCGACGGCTGGCCCGGCCAGACATCAGTCGCCAGACAACTCTGGGAATTAGCCGAGCAACACACCCCAGCGCAACGCTTTGGCGATTACACCCAGGCGATCATGGATCTCGGCGCCACCCTCTGCACCCGCAGCAAACCGACCTGCAGCCAATGTCCGCTGTCAGAGGGATGTAAAGCACTGGCAGAGGGCACACCCACCCGCTACCCCGGCAAAAAACCCCATCGACAACAGCCGGTTCGCCAATGCCTCTTTCTGGTCATTCAAAACCCGGCAGGGGAAGTGCTGTTACAGCAGCGCCCCGCCAGTGGTCTGTGGGGCGGACTCTGGGTGTTTCCCCAATGCGACCATAAAGACGAGATAGAACAGACCTGCAACAGCCTCGGTTACCGCGCAACAGACTGGGAGTTACTGCCCGGCCGACGTCACAGCTTCAGCCATTACCATCTGGACTACCAACCGGCGCTGATCACCGTTCAGCCACAGCAGCAGGTCATGGATACCAGCGCGCTGGTCTGGTATAACCCCCAGTCAACACTGGCGGTGGGCACCGCCCAGCCCGTCAGGCAACTTTTACAGGAATTGCAAGCACGGCAACAACCCAACCAATCAACAAGGTAATCCCATGGCACGTATGGTTCACTGCAAAAAGCTCAACCGGGAACTGGAAGGACTCGATGCACCGCCCTTCCCCGGCCCCAAAGGACAGGATATCTACGAACACGTCTCAAAACAGGCCTGGCTGGAATGGCTCGAACACCAGACCCGCCTGATCAACGAGAAACACCTCAACATGATGGACATGACCGCCCGCACCTACCTGAACGAACAGCGGGACAGGTTTCTCTCCGGTCAGGACATCGACCAGGCGGAGGGCTACGTACCGCCTGCGGAATAATTTCCGCGCCCACCCTTGACGCTGGAAATATGAGAAGGTTTAATACGCGCCTTCGCCAGTTACCACTGGTAGAAATGCCCAGATAGCTCAGTTGGTAGAGCAGAGGATTGAAAATCCTCGTGTCGGTGGTTCGATTCCGCCTCTGGGCACCATTTTAAAGGCCTGCGACTAATCGCGGGCCTTTTTCATTTCTGGGCTGTGCCAAAATTGTGCCCTGGGATGGAGACGGGGCCATGTAAAGCACAGAAGACCGGTGAAAATTAAATGGGAATGGTTCTCAGTTGTCACCGACCCCTTTATCCCTGTTTTATTTTTGTTTGATCTTTATTGGCGTTAAATAGCTTACTCACTGTGAATAAAAATCGAGATATCATACTGACCAGGCTTACCATTAGGCCAGTCTTCCTTGATCACAGATATGCTCTTTCCTTTAGCTGTAACCTGCTCGTTCCTTGCCTCCATGATTGCCCGGATAAGGGCCTCGTCCAACTCTTCGCCCAAAGCTTTATTTATCAGAACGCGACCAACCTCTATAAGCTTTTCTTTTGCAACCTGCTCTTGATCAGGCTGATGCACATAAAGCTTGAGCTTTAAATCTTTAGCTATCTTTGGATTACCCGAGACGTAATACCACAAAGAATTTGGTAATATATCATCTCCGATTTCCACGTTATTGGAAGAGACAAACCATTCGCCCTCCCCCACATACTTATAATCTCCGGCCTTAAAGCCTTCCTCTCTCAAAAAATCCTTTGCTTTTATTGGCATCCATCCATCTTCTAACGGAACCGGATTATCCTTTATTTCATATTCAGCAAGTTCCCTCATATCTGCTATCGAACTTCTTACTTCTTCCCGACTATTCAGCGGAGATATAAAGGTTGTGTGAGACCACCTTTCGAGAAGTTTAAAACGCAGATTAAACCCAAATATCGCTTTCCACTTGGCGTATCGGGAAACATCTCTGTTTGATGAGTTTATTTCTATCTGGCCAAACACCCGCTCATAGGATGAATAAACTGCAACCATGTAGACGAAGGGCAAGAACAGTAAGGATAGTATTATTGGCGTTGTGAAATCGGTCAGAGTTCCCCAAACAAAAAACTCTCCCACATGGATATAAAAATTATGTCCAGTATATGCCAAAACCAGCAATCCGAAGGGAGTCGACAACTTATCGAAAAAATCTACGACGATCTTATTTTCTTCCTGTAACTTTAAAAACTCATATACGGCCATAACAAAAAAAGAAGCGGGAACAAGGATAAACTCAACAAGAAACGGAAAACTGTAAAAGGTCACCACAAATTCGATGACCGCAACGAGGTTAATGTTATCCCTCACAGCCTTTTTAAAATAATTAGGATCTTCCCGAATTTGATCGTGACGAAACAACGTGACAAGCGCTGCTGTAACTGTCCAGATAATTGTCGTCTTGGTTTGGTCGAAATCCCATAGCCCGACTTCCGAAAGCATGTAAATCAAAAAAGCTATATAGGTCAGCATAAGAAGATATATCCTGACAAGAGCTTTATGAAATGCTGCTTTTATTAAATCTCGAAGTGATTTACGAATGGTCTCCTTGCTTAGAGAAAATGCCAAAGCAATACAAAACCAAATGAATAGCGAAACTTCCCTATTGTTAAATAAATCCATCTTTTCTATTCGCTAACAAAATCCAACAATGGCTCATAGTCGCCCCCATCGGCGGCTCGGAGCGCGTCTATATAATCTGCGCGACGTTCATTCATTTCCTGGAGATCATACCCGCCGTACCAGTCTATAGCGTCTTCGTCATAGAGCTTTTCGAGCAAGGCATCGGCCATAAATCGCGCAAAGCGACCGTTACCGTTTGGAAACGGATGGATATAAACGAGCTTATGATGAAAGCGTGCCGCCGCTTCTATCGGGTCATAGGTATCGTTATCCACCCAATACTGAACATCGCCCAAGAGCGTCCAAAGCTGTACGGAAATGTGGATCGGATCGATACCGATACTCTTTTCCGTCTGGCGATAGGTGCCCGCCCACGCCCAGACCTGACCGAACATTTTTTGGTGTAGCTTGCGTGCAAAATGATCGGTTAGAAGATCTTCGCCGCTCTGCCTATCCAGCCATGAAAGGCCGGACGTAATATTGGCCTGTTCGAGCTGATCCAGCTCTCCTCTTGTCGAGATGTGTGAAAATTTCAGTCCTGCCATCTCGTCGGGATCAAGGGGCGTTGCGCCTTCCGGCTCGTCCAGGTCGTCAATCATTCCATAGCTCCGCAGGAAGGTTCTTCACCAACTCGTCGGTTAATCGTTCAATCTCAAAGTCTATCCTGTCACTAGTCAGGGTTTGAGCCTCAAGGGCCATATGCTGATTGACCTTTTTGACCTTGGCTTGGGCCTTTTCCCTCGCCCGCTTACGGATCAGCGTTTCTATATCCTTCTCAGGTACTATCGCATAGACAAGGCGACAACCCATGGCTTCTGCGGCTTCACGCATTGCCTTGATCGTCACGCGCCCTTCCAGCTCGGCTTTCTCTGTATTGGAAATGGCCGCTCGGGTAATATCCATACGGCGGGCTAGTTGTGCGCCCGACATACCGAGTGATTTTCTGACCGTCCTGATCCAGCCCTCTTTGGGCACAGAAAGACCGCGCACCGTTTCAGCGGCGCGATCAACCTGGCTTTGAATCTGTTGCAAGACGATCTTCTTAATACTCATTGTTAACCTATAAATTTACATTAAAACAAATAACGTATATCTATGCATATACACTAAACTTATTAACGTCAAGTTATTATTTGACATTAAGATAGTTAAAGTCAAGCTATAGATTGACAAAAAGACTCGAAATGAGTCCAGATAGGTGGTACAGCTTATATTGTCCTAGAGTTACGCAAGACCAACCTATTCTTTGTAAATCAATAGGTTACAAAATCGCTGTGAGAGTGTGGTTCTCGAAGTTCGATTCCGCCTCTGGGCACCATTTTAAAGGCCTGCGACTAATCGCGGGCCTTTTTCATTTCTGGGCTGTGCCAAAATTGTGCCCTGGGATGGAGACGGGGCCATGTAAAGCACAGAAGACCGGTGAAAATTAAATGGGAATGGTTCTCAGTTGTCACCGACCCCTTTATCGCAGTAGCGTAGCCGCCGAAAAACGGAGCGAAGCAAACTGCATTAGGTTGACAACCTTGTAATATTTAGGGTTTGAGAGCATCTTTAAAAAACCTTGCTGTCCAGAGCAATGTATCTGGGTCTGATGAAGTAATTCCGCCAATTTCAAAAGCATAGCGATCTTTGACAAAAGCATCACTTAATTCGGCTAATATGTTTTCTAACGTACTACAAGTAACATTACATGGATGGCTTTCGAATTTCTCGCTTAGTATCTTTCTCCTATCTTGTTCTAATTTGCCAAAAATCTTATCAAGTTCATGGCCTCGAATATTGCTTCCAGAGAATAATCGTGTAATTTGCGCATCGCCAACTCTGAGGATCGTACGCTCCGTTGATGTTGCCTCGATGCACTTCAAGAATAGCTCAATAGAAAAAGCCAAATTCGCTTTATAGGCATGATAGAAAGTATCACGTTCTACAGCTTTACTCTCAGCAATTTCAGCAATATTCAAATACCCTAACGCGAATTTGTATATCTCGGAATTACACTTCATTGATGCAAAACACCTCTTAAATATAACGACCCAACTCAGGTGACCGCTGCCACAGAGCGACGATAGGACATCGCGGTAGCGGGTCACCTGGAGTGCAGTATTAGAAGCATTACGAATCATTGGCTGATAACTCTGGGGCCAATGATTCATAGAATAGAACAGGTCCACGGGTAACTATTTTTGCCAGTTCAGAAGCTCTTTCAGGCTTCAGTTTTGGACCTTTAGCTATCACTTCTCTTGTGAATTCAAGGTACTCTTCTAAATGTCTTTCGGCTTCTTTAAGGTTTAGAATCTTCAGGATCATTCTTGCTCTGCGCAGGGGCTGATTCTGGCTTATCAGGTTCTGCCTTGCCGCTTCCATATCAATTTCCCCTTCCAGACCTTGCACATGGTTGCTAATAGCAAAAGCATATGTGCCAATGAGATGCTCAAATTCAGCTATTTCACCTGCTGCTTTTAATATTAATTCGTGACGTTTTCTTAACGCTTCTTTGGCGTTCTCATTCTTGTGATTTAGGCGTGTAATAAAGTAGGTGGATAGTGCGCCTATGGCACCACCAAGCAGTGTGCCAAGAATTGGAAATCCTACTTTTACTGTGTCTGACAATAATTGTATTTCTTCATTTGTCATACATGGGCCTTGTGCTTTGGTCATACCCACAAAAAGTAGACACTCTAACTATGCGGCTACTGCCGCAATCCT
>NZ_CAJXST010000015.1 GCF_913061305.1 uncultured Porticoccus sp.
AACACGAACACGAACACGAACACGAACACGAACACGAACACGAACACGAACACGATATAGAGGAACATCAACAGCACACCGAATTCACGGCCCGCTACCTGTTCCTCTGTCGGCAGCCGGAAAAACTCACCCGGATCGTCACAGACCTCTTTTCCGTCTTCCCCGGTATCCGTAGAATCCAGGCTTCATGGGTTTTGCCCGGGAGCAAGGGCGCTGCCACAATGACCCCCTCACACTCGCAACTGAAAGTGGACTAGCCATGGGCGTATCGACACTGGATCAAGTGATCAAAAAAGCGGAAGAGCACTGCAACCATCCAGGTGCCAAACTGACACCCAAGCGCAAAAATATTCTGATTCTGTTATTGCGCTCTGGCAGCCCCCTGTCTGCCTACGAATTGGCCGAACGCTATCAACAACAATTTCACGAATCCGTCCCGCCCATGTCCGTGTACCGTATGCTGGATTTCCTGATGACGGAAAACCTGGCCCACAAACTGGTATCGGAAAACAAGTTTATTGCCTGCTCCCACATCGCCTGTAGCCACCAACACCAGGTGCCCCAGTTCCTGATCTGTGACCACTGCAACAAGGTGAAGGAAATTGCGATTGGCAAGGACATCATCGACGCACTGAACATTAATGTCACCAAAGCGGGTTACCACCTGATCAACCACCAACTGGAACTGCATTGCCTCTGTGACGAATGCAGCCAGACAAGTGCCGCCTGATTTTATGGGTAGCCAGACTGATCCCCTGAAGCAGATTCCCACCAATATCATCACCGGATTTCTCGGTGCCGGGAAAACCACCGCCATCCGCCACCTGCTGGCTCACAAACCACCGCAACAACGCTGGGCATTACTGATCAATGAATTCGGCGAGGTGGGTATCGATGCTGCGCTGCTGAATCAGAGCGGGGAGACTGAGAACATCTTTGTTCGGGAAGTGCCCGGCGGCTGCCTGTGCTGCACCAACCAATTAAACCTCCAGATTGCCCTCAACCTGCTCTTGAGCCGGGCCCGACCACACCGGCTACTGATCGAACCCACAGGGCTGGGCCACCCCCGCGAGTTACTGGAATTATTGAGTGGGGAATATTACCGCGAGGTACTGTCACTGCAGGCCACTCTAACCCTGGTAGATGCGCGCCATATCGCTGATAAACGCTACCACGACCACGCAGTATTCAATCAGCAATTGCAGGCAGCAGATATCATCCTGGCCAGTAAAGCAGATCTGTACAATGCCAAAGACCTACCGCGACTGCATTCCTTTCTGGACAAAAACGGCCTGTCACAGCCAGTGATACCCCTGGCCAGGGGGGCGATGGAACCCGGCCTGCTGGATCGACCCAGCCAGGCCGTTGCTCACCCCCCACACACCCACCGGCACAACACCCAGTCCATGGACTATGAAAAGGCACTGCCACCCATGCCCGAGCGGGGATATTTGCGAATTGACCACCGGGGAGAAGGTTACTTCAGCAACGGCTGGATTTTCGAACCCAACCATGTATTCGACTACCGCAAATTGATGGCACTGCTCAACCAGACCCCCGCCATCAGATTGAAAGGTGTGTTTATCACCAATCGAGGTATTTTACGTTTCAATCGGACCGACGGCGAAACCACCAGTGACTTTATAGACGAAACTGCCGACAGCCGGGTGGAGCGGATAACCCGACGGCAGGGGGACGAGCAACAGATGGAACAGTGGCTGACCCACTGTCTGTTGCCTTAACCCCGATTCATTCCCGATAGATCTCAACAGCCATTACCTTCATGGCGTAGGCTGAAACGGCCATGTCGTTCTCCGTCATGGTGGTACTCATCCGGCCACTCAGCCAGAAAGCATCATAGAGAGACGCCTGATCAAAGCCCTCCGCACTCTCTGCGTAGATTATCTGGTTCGGCGGCGGCGGTGGCACATGGATACAGGCACCAAAGAATGGCACCAGAAAAAATCGCGTCACCCGCTGCCGTTCATCAAAATCCAGCGGCACCACAAACCCGGGAATGCGTATCAATTGCCCATCAAATTCCGGTCTCACCTCTGTGGACGTCAATGCCTGCTGGTAACGATCCCCGGCAGGGTCACCGGCACCGCGAATGGGGCTTTTCAGCATATCCTCCTCGGCCCCGTCTTCGATTTCGGACAGATAGTCGGGGGGATTCATCAATGCGTCCAGATCCGCTTCGGGCATCAGCTCGGTCCACTCGACAGTCCTGAAATCCTCCTTTTCGAACACCCCGTCGTTATCGGCTATCGCCAGGGGGCCGACCATGCATAGGGCCATGTATAACCACACACTTCCGACAGGTAACGCTAAACGTGCAAAGCGAAAGTCACCATTCATCCTGATAATCCTTTCTTGCTTGATCGGCAAATTTTTGCCAGAAACCAAAAGAGATATGTTGTATCATTTATAGCCTGAATAGACCAGTAAAGCCACCACCCAGAAACTAAAATCGATGCAAAGTCCCACGCCCCAAAGCCATGCGGTCTCCATTGACCAGTTGACTTTTCAGTATCCCGGCAGTGGCCGTACTACTGTGCTGGATATCCCTCACTGGCAAATTGAGCGAGGGGAACAGGTTTTCCTGAAAGGACCCTCGGGCTCCGGCAAAACCACCCTGCTAAATCTGCTGGCCGGCACTCTCCGGGCCCGATCCGGCACACTGCAAGTCCTCGGGGTCAACCTGGCTCAGCGCAGTGCTCGCCAGCGGGATCATTTTCGAGCCGCCCATATCGGGGTGGTGTTCCAGCAGTTCAATCTCATCCCCTACCTCAGTGTGAGGGATAACCTGTTATTGGCGGCAAAGCTCGGCGGGACAACAACAGCCACGGCCCTGGAACGCTCTGCCCTATTGTTCGACACACTGAAACTGGACGAACAATTGCTGTCCGAACACCCCACGCGACTCAGTGCAGGCCAGCAACAGCGTGCCGCCATTGTCCGGGCGCTGGTCAATGCTCCGGAAATTCTGATTGCCGACGAACCCACCTCGGCACTGGACAGCCAGCTCCGCGACAGCTTTGTCCAGCATCTGCTGGCCCTGACCCGGGAATGGCAGAGTACGCTGATTTTTGTCAGTCACGATGACAGCCTTGGTCGGCAATTCCAGCGGGTGACGGCGCTGTCCGAGATAAACCGGCACGGAGACAGACATGCTGATTAAAATTGCCCTGCACAGTTTGGCGAGCCGCCGCACCACGGCACTGATCACCGTGTTTTCCATTGCCATCTGCCTGTTCGTACTGCTCGGTATCGGCCATATCCGCCAGGAGGCCAAACACAGTTTCAGCCAGGCAGTTTCCGGAGTGGATCTGATCGTCGGTCCGCGCACCGGGCAGCTGAACCTGCTGTTGTACTCGGTGTTCCGTCTCGGCGGCGCCACCAATAATATCGACTGGCACAGTTTTCAAACACTGGCCAAAAAACCGGATGTAGCCTGGGCAATTCCCCTGTCACTGGGGGACTCCCACCGGGGATATCCGGTACTCGGCACCACTGATGCCTACTTCCAGCATTTCCGCTATGGCGCGCAGCAATCACTGGGTTTTGCCGAGGGCGCTCCCTTTGAACAACCCTTTGATGTGGTGATTGGCGCTGAGATCGCCAGTCAACTCGACTACCGGATTGGCGAGAGCCTGGTGCTGGCCCACGGCATGGCGGCCACCAGTTTTTCCCTGCACAGGGATACTCCTTTTGAGGTTACCGGTATTCTCAAACCCACAGGCACCCCCGTGGACCGCACACTGCACATTAATCTGAAGGATCTGGACAGCATCCACCGCGACTGGCAGAGCGGCACACGGGTGACCGCTCACCAACACACGGCCACCGAGCGACAGCATGACCTTGAACCGGAATCCGTCACTGCAATCCTGATCGGCGTAAAGAACCGGCTATCCACCTTTCGTTTGCAACGGGAAATCAACCGTTACCCAGACGAACCACTGATGGCCATTCTGCCCGGTGTGGCGCTCTCGGAACTGTGGCAACTGATGTCCTGGGTAGAAAAAACCCTCAGCTTTATCGCCCTGCTGGTCCTGTTCGCCTCCCTGCTGGGACTGGCAACCATGCTGCTATCGACACTGCAACAACGGCAGCGGGAAATTGCCCTGTTGCGGATCCTAGGATTGCGCCCGCTGACGCTGTTGATGTTGCTGGAATTGGAGGCACTGCTACTGGTAGCCGCCGGATCTATCGCTGCCGTCGGCCTGCTGAAGGGTGCTCTTACTGTAGCCGGGCCAATGCTCAGCGAGCAGTACGGCCTGTTTCTCGGCGACCAGATCTTCACCGTCACGACCATGAATGCGCTGGGACTGGCATTTGGCACTACTTTTGTCATCGCACTGATTCCCGCCATTAGCGCGTACCGCCGGGGACTGCACAGCGGCCTGGAAAATCACTGACTTGCCGCCCGGGCATGCACAGCGATAACAAAATCCGTAGAATCGGACCCTGTCCAACGTCAATCACATGAATCCCATGACCCAAGCACCTATCGGCCTGTTCTACGGCTCATCCACCTGCTATACCGAAATGGTGGCCGAAAAAATAGCGGCCCACCTCGGTGAGGACCGGGTGGATGTGCACAACGTGGCTGAAACCCCCATCACCTGCATGGAAAACTACCGACTGCTGATACTCGGCATCCCCACCTGGGACTACGGCGAACTGCAGGAGGACTGGGAAAATTGCTGGGAGGCCCTCGACAACATCGATTTTTCCGATAAAACCGTCGCACTGTTCGGCCTGGGCGACCAGATCGGCTACCCGGAATGGTTCCTCGACGCACTGGGATTTCTCTGGGCAAAAGTCTGCACGCTGGGAGCGACCACCGTGGGATTCTGGCCGGTGGAGGGATTTCAGTTCAGCGATTCCAAGGCGCTCACAGCTGACGGCACACACTTCGTCGGTCTGGCGATAGACGAGGAAAATCAGTTTGAATTCACCGACCAGCGCATTGAACGCTGGTGCACCCAGATCCTCCGGGAATTTCACCTCGACAGCACGTGACATATAAAGTGACGATGGCGCTGTTCGGACAGTGCGCCCGGCTGGCTAACGGTCACGGATTCATGCGGCATTGCCACCCTGAACGGGACTAGACACTGTTCGCCAGAATCAATCCGACACAGACCAGCATCATGCCCCAGGTACCCGCCGTGCCGATAAAGCGCGGCAGGGATGTTCCGGCACTCATGCGCAGACCAAACGCATGCAGCAGCCGACACAGCACCAACAGACTGCCGAGCAGATGCACCAGCAAACCACTGGAGACAGCATTCTCGACGGCCAGCAGCAACAACAGCGCGATGGGTAGATATTCCACGGCATTGCCGTGAACCCGGATACGGCGACCGAGGGCTTCGTGGCCGCCATCGCCCAGGCCCACCTGATATTTAAAGCGTCCACGCACCACATCCAGAGCCAGCCCCACCATTAGCAGGCCGCTGAGGGCGATATAAATCATCGAAATATCCATACTGAAACCCTGCGTCATCTGCCTCTCCTGTTTGAAAAATACCGATCAAGCCAACGGCTTGCTCTACTGATAATATGGCTGCTGCCACAGCCACGGACCTATCAATGCCGGAACCTACCGCAGAAATACTACAACAGGCGACCGTCAACTGGGACGCAGAGGGCCAGCCGCACGCCACAGAATTTGACGACCGGTACTTTTCCCGCGTCAACGGCCTGTCGGAAACCCACCATGTCTTCCTGCACCACAACCGGCTGCCACAGCGCTGGACAACCTCCAAACGCCCCTTGTTCACCATCGGTGAAACCGGCTTTGGTACCGGCCTGAACTTCCTTGCGGTCGCCAGCCTCTGGCTGGATCAAACCAGCAGCGGCACATTGCATTTTGTCTCTGCGGAAAAATATCCCCTATCCCGGTCAGACCTGCAACGGGCTTTATCCCTCTGGCCAGCGCTGTCAGAGCTGGCCAATGCCCTTGTAGAACAGTATCCACCGCCCATTCCTGGCATCCACCGGCTTTATCTGGCCGACAGGCGCATTGTACTCACTCTGCTGTACGGCGATGCCAGCACCCTGTTCGCCAGTCTGCTAAGCAGTGATCATCCATTTTTTTCATCCCGGGGCAACCCCACCGTGGATGCCTGGTTTCTGGACGGTTTTGCCCCGGCAAAAAACCCGCAAATGTGGACAGACGATCTGTTTCAGACCCTCGCCAGGCTGAGCGCCCCCGGCACCACATTCAGCACCTTTACCGCTGCGGGCCCGGTACGCCGCGGCCTGCAAGCCGCCGGTTTCGAAGTGCAAAAAGTGCCGGGGTTCGGCCAAAAACTGCACATGCTGTGCGGACATATGGCAGCCCCCATCACGCCTGAAGTATCAGAAACGGACTGGCAACCCGCCAGTCGCAATGCAGATTTCCAGCCACCCTGGTATCTGCCCCCCCGACTCAGCCCTCCGGTATCTGCCCTGGTGATTGGCGGTGGCATTGCCGGCTGCGCCACTGCCAGATCACTGGCCGAACGGGGTATCGCTGTCACCCTGATCGAACAACACCCCCGGCTGGCCAGTGAAGGATCGGGAAACCCGCAGGGCATTCTCTATCCCAAATTGTCCAGCCAACGCTCAGCCCTGAGCCGGTTTGGCCTGATGGCATTACTCCATGCCAGTCGTTATCACCAACGTTTTCTCGGGGAGGAAGCCACCGGCAGCCCATGCGGTGTGCTGGTTCTGCCGAAGGATCAGCATGAGCTGCCACTGTTTGAAGCGCTCGCCCGGCAACATCCGGCGGAACTGGTTGCGTTGGTGACCGGGAGCCAACTGAATGACATTGCCGGCATACCACTCGGCATCGGGGCGGGGCTGTTCTTTCCCCAATTGGGCTGGATCAAACCCGTCGCTGTCTGCCGGGCACTGACTGATCACCCCCTGATTCACCACCAGACAGCCGCTATTACCACACTCCACTATGAACAGCATCAGTGGCAGGCGTATGACCGGCATGGCATCCTGTCAGCCACTGCACCGGTGGCCGTGATTGCCAGCGGCACAGGCAGTGCGGCGTTTCCCCAGACGGCACACCTGCCGTTAAAACCGATTCGCGGTCAGATCAGCTGCCTGCCCGCCACCGCAGACAGCAAACAACTCAAAACGGTGATCTGCGGCGAAGGCTACCTGGCCCCGGCCAGTGACGGGATCCATACCCTGGGGGCCACCTACAATATTGGCGAAACCTCTACCACAGTGCGCGCGCAGGATCACCGGGACAATCTGGCCCAGTTGCAGAAAACGGCCCCGGAAGTCGCTGCCCTGTTCGGCTCTGTGGAGGCGAACCATCTCGACGGACGCGCCGCCTTCCGCTGCACCACCCCGGACTACCTACCCATCGCCGGACCGGCACCGATCGCCGAACGCTACCGGCTGGATTACGCCCTGCTGCGAAAGAACGCCCGGGCCCACATCCCGGTGGCGGGGGCCTGCTGGCCGGGCCTGTACCTGAACTGCGGCCACGGTTCCCGGGGCATGAGTTACGCACCGCTGTGCGCAGAATTGCTGGCCAGCCAGATTTGCGGTGAGGTTCCACCACTGGAGCAGGATTTGCGTCAGGCAATACACCCGGGGCGCTTTATCATCAGGGACATGAAGCGTGGCAAACAGTGAGCAAAGCAGGTTTCATGGCGACGCCACAAAGGTCCCGCAGGCATCGCACCTGAACCCGCGCCGGTAGAAAAACAGCGGGAACCCCAACAACAGAAACACCACAAAAGCCGGTTTTTTGCCGCGAATATGGGGTGTCAGCTTCTGACTGCCACAGGCCGGGCAGCACGGTTCATCGCGGTCATCCTCCTCGTCGCTGTCGAACAGGTCGGAGAAATCTTCCGCCAATGCCCGGGTCGCCTGCTCGGCAAATGGTGCCGGCACCTGCAGTTTCACCCCACCTATGGCAGAGGAGTACAACCACTGCATATTGATGGTGTGCTCATCGGCAACAAAAGCGGGAATCCCCTTGGCATCCAGTTTCAATTTGGCAATGTGCGCCTCATGGGGAAAGGAGAACGTGGCAACGGTGATCACAGGCGAATCCTTTTTTAAACCGCCACAACCGGAAAATCCGGTTCAGCTATTTTTTGCCGGGGCGAGGGGTCGGGGGAAAAAACCACCAGCTGGCCAATACCAGCAATCCGAACAGGGAGTAGATCAGCAGAAAAACCCAGGGCGGGGCATCGTAATAAAGCAACTGCTGCAACCAGTGTTCAATAAAACTGCCACTGTAGCTGGCATCCCCTGCCCTGGTTCGCAACCACTGCTCAAGGGTTGTCAACGGGCAGACCCAGCCGAGCCAGGATTCAGCCACTACCACTGCGATGGCACCAAGATGCGCCAGCCGGAACCACCATCGGTTCACCCATCGCCAGTGGCAAAGGTTGCCCAGCACAATCAGCCCCAGGCCACCCACCACAAACAGCACAAACCCTGCGTGAAGTACCAGTATCAGATCGGCAAATAACGCATATGACATTGCTAGCATCACCTGGCATTGTTCAAGTTGTCGCCCGACTGTAACAGTCAGCCCAACAGAATCACTTGCACCTCACCCACCGGCAGACACCGATAGCCCGCCGCGCGGGTCACAGGAATGGTTGCCACCGCATAGCCCACCATGATGGTCTGATTTTCTGTCACGGCATCGATCGATAACTGCCGCGACAGCATCTCATCAGAAGTATGGACAATCAGGTAACTCGCTGCAGCAGGCACCGTTTGTGCCGCTGTCCAGTAGCCGGTCCTGGATTTATCAGCCGAGACCCAGCGGATAGCCAGATCCTCACTTGCGATGGGTTGGTGCTGGCTGTTCAGGTAGGTCACTATTGGGCAAAAGGTCCCGCTGTTGAGGGCATTGAACCGACCCGGCGCGAACATCAATAGCAGGTCGCTGCCCGGCTGACCGGGACTGAGGGCATAGGCCGAAAAATAGCTCTTGCCCGTACTGAACGGGTATACCGGTGAACGATCATCCAGCTTAATCCCGACCGGGGCATCCGAGGGATTGACCGAGCGGATGGCGGCAAAGGGCATCGCCGCAAAGTCATCGCAACAGACCTCCGCCGTGCGCAGGGCATTCCGGGTTTCCGAAACAGTGGTGCAGGCCTGTAAAAGCATCGACACCACCAGCAGGGCCAACCACGGGCCTCCCCGAACAGGGTTACCGTTATCCATCATTATTCCGTCCCAGTATCTGATGCCATAGCATGGTCTCCGACTACTTCCCAGCATAGATCGCTCCGATGGAACTGTCTGTTACTTCTCGTAATTTCTGGCTTTTTCCGACGCTTCCCGCGCATTTCTGGCCAGCATTTCAGCGGAACCCGACCCACAGGCGATAATGGTGCGCATAGCCTCCTCCACGGAAACATGCGCCAGTATCTGCACACAATCAGCGGGCAGGTGGTAGGTCATCCCAGAGGTCGGAATCGGGGCAGTGGGCACAAATACCGTATAGGCACCATCCCCGTGACGGCTGGTCACAATCGCCGTCACCGTGACCGGTGAATCTGCGCCGTAGATTTTTGCCAGCGCGGTCTGACCGCTGAGCAGGGTGGTTTCACCACTGCCGCCAAGCAACTGCGTCACGATCGCCCGGATAGTGCGATAACCCGGGGCCAGCCGGGTCAGCCAGATCTCCATATGGCCGTGCATCCAGTTACCCAGACGGGTTCTGATCAACAGCCCGACCGCGAAACAACTGCCCAGGATCAACAGCAACACCACCAGCAAGGCCAGAAATTCGCTGATCGTGGCCTGCTCGCGCAACAGCCCGGTGAGGGGGCTGATCAGACCTGCCACCAGATCGAACAGCCACAGGAAGATCATTGCCAGCAGCGCAATGGGCAAGACGACGGTCAACCCACCGAGAAGCGTCAGGCAAAGAAACGAACGAAAACGCGTCATGGTCTATCCTTTAATAACACAACCGACACGAGGGTTCGGCCTGGCATAAGAATACCTGCCCTCTGATTGATCACCATCAAATCAGAATTGTCCGGTGACATCCATACTCAATACAACACAACTTGGGGAGCATTATGATGAAAGTTAATCTGGGTACCGTTGATCGCCTGCTGCGGCTTGTGGTGGGGCTGGTGTTAATCGCCCTGGTATTTGTTGGACCGCAAACGGCCTGGGGCTGGATAGGTGCTGTCTCTTATACACATCTCCGAGCCCACGAGACGGACTCCTATCTCG
>NZ_CAJXST010000016.1 GCF_913061305.1 uncultured Porticoccus sp.
TACGAGATAGGAGTCCGTCTCGTGGGCTCGGAGATGTGTATAAGAGACAGGCAAGCACCTGCCTGCGCAACTTTCCGGTGGTCAACAACAACGTGTTGCCATTGCTCGCGCACTGGCAGGCAGCCCCAGATTCCTGCTGGCTGATGAGCCAACCGGTAACCTGGATTCAAAAACAGCAGCAGGCGTTATGTCATTGCTGCATGAAATTAATGCCAAAGGCACTACCATCATTATGGTGACACACGACCCTGTACTGGCCCAGAACAGTCGCAGAAACATTGACATCCTGGACGGCCAGATCCGCGATGACGCACGCCGCAGCACAGCAGCGGTAGCCTGAGAGAGGGTAAATCATGTTTTTTTATTATATCAAGCTGGCTTTACTCAGCTACCGTCGCAACACCGTACTCAGCTCACTGATGGTCCTGGCAATCGCGGTGGGTATCGGCGCCTTTATGGTTGTATATACCCTGACCTACATCATGGGCGGCGATCCTATTCCTCAGAAGAGTGATCAGCTATACCACATACAGTTTGATTATGGCGATCCTGCTATTTCAGCGTTTGAGCCTCCACCACAACTGACATACCGTGATGCGATGGCCATGCTGGAAGCGCCTTTTGATTACCCACGCACCGCCACTTCAAGATTCTCTGAAGCGATTGAACCACCAAGCCAGAATATTGCGCCATTTTTTGCTAACGGCCGAGGCGCACTCAGTGATTTCTTCACCATGTTTGACGTGCCTTTCCTGTATGGCGGCCCCTGGGGCGCAGAAAGTGACAGTAATGGGGAGCAGGTTGTTGTCCTTTCCCGGGACATGAATGATCGCCTGTTTGGTGGCGAAAATTCAGTCGGCAGAAACCTGGATCTTGGTGGCCTGGTATTCACCATCGTCGGCGTGCTTGATGAGTGGCAGCCAATTCCGAAATTCTACGACCTTAACAATGGTCAGTTTAATGTCAGTGAAGAAGTTTATGTGCCCTGGCACCTCATTGCTTCCCAGGAATTAAGGAGGTCTGGTAATACCAACTGCTGGGCACCACCGGAAGGTGACGACTTTCAGGCTTTCCTGAATGCTGAGTGTGCCTGGATACAGTATTGGGTGCAATTGCCGGATCAGAACGCTTTCAATGAATATCAGTCATTTCTGAACAGTTATGTTGAAGAACAGCGTGCTTTTGGGCGGATGCGGGTTCCTGTCGATAAACGTCTGTTCAATGTCATTGAATGGATGGAAGAGCAGGAAGCACTCCCCAACGAAATCAAGGTTCTTACCGTACTGGCGGGCCTGTTGTTAGCCGTTTGTCTGCTCAACACCGTAGGATTGTTGCTGGCCAAGTTCCTGGGAAAATCGGCTGAACTGGGTGTTCGCCAGGCGCTGGGAGCCAACAAATCATCATTGATGATTCAACACACCATCGAAACCGGTGTACTTGGCACAATTGGTGGACTGCTTGGGCTTGGTTTTGCCGTACTGGGCATGGAAGGCGTCAAGATCTTGTTAAGTGGTGATATCCCTCTCGACTGGCTCGGCATTGATATGACGATGGCGATGACTACCGTTGGCCTTGCCATTATCAGCGGCGTCTTTGCCGGTCTTTACCCGATCTGGCGTACCAGCCGGATTAACCCTGCCATTCATCTGAAAACGCAGTAAGGAGCATTCATATGGAATTCGGACCGATACTAAGATCATTACTGCGTAATAAAACCGGCGCCTTACTGATCGCACTACAAATCATGGTGACACTGACCGTGATCGTCAATGCCATTTACATCATTCAGGAGCGCTCACAACACATGACGAAACCAAGTGGTCTGGATGAGGCGAATATAACTCATATCCTCTCCATCGGGTACGGTGAAAGTTTTAATGCCGAAGCAACCACAGATAATGACTTGAGAGTGTTAAGAGGAATGACGGGGGTAGCCGATGCTACCGTCATTAATGCAATACCCGTTAGTAGCAGCGGCTCATCAAATGGGTATATGGTTGAACCCGGTCGTTTGGAGCTGGCCGTGATGGCGGCACAATACAGAAGTGACGATCATGCGATTTCAACGATGGGGCTGGAGCTGATCGCCGGAGAGAATTTTTCGCCGAATGAAATTGTTCGACATGAACCCGGCACGGCCAGAACAGACACTTCAGTCATTGTCACCCGTGCGATGGCAGAAGCGCTTTACCCGGATGACGCAGCGGAAACCACAATAGGTCGAATTTTTTACGCTGCCGATGACACGGCATTGCAGATCAAAGGCATTGTCGAGAGACTGCAGGTTCCCTGGCCAAGTGCCGACTTTGCAGAAAACTCTGTGATCTATCCGGAAATTGAACTGGATGGGGGAAACTACTACCTGGTTCGTCATGAGCCAGGGTATCGCGACGAGAACCTGCCACGGGTAGAGGAAACTCTTGCTGCGCAAAATGACACCCGGGTATTACGGGAAAATCAGACCTTCGAACAGACCCGTACAATCACTTTCATTCCCGATAATGCGATGACCTGTCTCTTATACACATCTCCGAGCCCACGAGACGGACTCCTATCCCGTATGCCGTCTTCTGCTTGAAAAAAAAGACTTTT